>DUBC01000056.1 GCA_012960505.1 Verrucomicrobiales bacterium | reverse complement strand
GGAGTTTAACCATTCAACTCACGATGATCTATGCATTTATTATAAAAAATCATTGTGGCTGAGAGTATATTAATTAAAGGAGCCTAATAAATTTTCATCAGTGGAGTTATTGTACTGGAGAAAAGTAATATGCAGATAATTACCGGTAATTGGATTTTGAGACTTTGAGAGGTTCTATAATTACTTTTGCTTCCTTTACCATTTTATAATGAATCCTCTGGAACAAAGTATCATAATGAATAGATTGATCAGATGAAACGGCATCTTTTAGGTTCTTTGTTTGTTGGGTTTGCTTTTTTAGCAATGGCCCAACTTGCCGTTCTTGGTCAGGCTCTGCCTCCAACAAAACCACCAAAAGATATTAAACCTGTTAAGATTTCGGAAGAGGAATACAGGATTGGAAAGCTTTCATTTAATCCCAAGACGAAGGAGCTTTGGTTTCCTTGCAGAGTGAACCAAAATGAAGTTGTTCTTGAATTTGCAATTTGTGATGAGTTCCGTGGCAAGTTACATGAAAGTCTTCTCTCAACAAAGGTCACGCCATTTGAAATTCAGATTGCTTTGAAATTGCTCCGGTGGGAGCCATCGGCGCGCCAGATATACAGGAAGTTTGATGAGAGCGGCAAGCCGATAGGGGTTCTCAAGGATGACGGGAAAGGCAGAATGGAAATTCTTGTTAAGTATAAGGGTAAGGACGGGAAGTCATCGACTGAGCCGATTGGTAATTGGGTGCATAATGCCAACACAAAGAAGGTCGTCGGTGCTGGTAGTTGGACATATACAGGGTCCAAAGTTATAGATGGTTATTTTCTTGCCGCGGAGGATGGGGCCATTGCCGCGATTTATCGTTTCGAAGGCTCTTTATGCAATACATTTAATCCTGGGAGTGATGATGATGAATTGTGGTTTCCGATTGCAGCAAAGGTTCCACCACTTGACACTGAGGTTACAGTCATATTGAAACCGTTGCCGAACGTCAAAGTGCCAGCTGACCGGCGCCTCGGAGAGGAATCAAAAAAAGAACCTCTCAGGAAAAAGATTTAATTATTTAAAACTACCAACAGTAATGAGAAAAATTCTAACAACGTTTGTAATAAGTATTTCATTGAGCGGGGCTGTCTTTGCTCAGGCTCAGGGAAATGAATCCTTAAAGAGAGAAGTTCAGCATGCCGTGTCCAAGGGAATCTCTTTTTTGGTTAAAAGTCAGCAAGAGGACGGACGGTGGGGAGAGGATGAATATCCCGCTGTCACTGGTCTCGTTGTTCAATCAATCCTAGGTGACCCTGGACGTGAAGGAATCGCAATTTCTAAGAACGTTTCCAAGGGTTTGGAATTTATTCGTAGTAAGGTGAGACTTGATGGGGGAATTTACGGTAAAGGACTAGGTTCCTATAACACTTCCATTTGTATGATGGCACTGCTTGAAGCTGGTCAGGAAAAAGACCAAGAAATTATAATTAATGCTCGTAAGTTTTTAGTTAA
Source organism: Verrucomicrobiales bacterium (assembly GCA_012960505.1). Taxonomy (GTDB): domain Bacteria; phylum Verrucomicrobiota; class Verrucomicrobiia; order Verrucomicrobiales; family DEV007; genus EC70. Next base: position 50,446 of record DUBC01000056.1, on the reverse strand, counting down.
CCAGCAGTCAGACTTTGATCGCAAAGGTGAAGCTGACAACGTTTTTGATGGTGGCGTTGGGTACGGGTCCCGTTACTCACACCCAGACCTTTCTAACACCTATCATGCCCTAGAAGCTTTGCATTATACAAAGGATCTAATAAAAGACGTTCAGGGTGAGGTTTTGGACCTTGATTGGGACGCTGCTATTACTTTCGTGACTAATTGTCAGCAAAGACCTGAATCAAACAAGGCCGATTGGGTCAGTAAGGATAAGAAGGACCGCGGTGGATTTGTTTATTTTCCCGGAAAGAGTATGGCGACCGAAAAAGGAGACGATGGGAAGTTAGCTCTTCGTTCCTATGGAAGTATGAGTTACGCAGGCTTACTAAGCTTTGTCTATGCTGATATGGACAAGAAAGATCCTAGGATAGTTGCTGTGCTTGAATGGTTGAAGAAAAACTACTCAATTACGCAGAATCCGGGAATGGGTGAGCAGGGTCTCTTTTATTATTATAACACAATGTCAAAGGCTCTTAGTATCCTTGACGTTGACCAGTTCGAGCTAGAAGGAGGTAAAAAAGTTCATTGGCGACAGGAATTAACCAAAAGGCTATTTAATCTTCAGAAAGCAGACGGATCGTGGATCAATGAGAATGGTCGTTGGTGGGAAAAGGATCCGGTCCTGAGTACATGTTATTCACTTCTTTGTCTTGAGCGCATGTATTCCGGGCTATAGCCCTATTTTTCTATAAGTTTATTACCTTTATATCATCAAGGGAAGAGGTGGGAATTTTATTGATATTGCGGTGGCATTATTATGATAATGTTTCTCATGATGAAATATCGCACTCTCATTCTTCTTTTTACACTGGCACCGGTTTTTCTGATCAAATCCGAGGCTGTTGAAATTGCTAATTCCATTAACGACTTCACTACTGACGGAACTCAAGATTCAAATGGATGGGTATCCGGATACCGAAATTACTCACAAGACGGAGGAGGAGACGATTATAATGCAACTGATGACTTCATCGCCTTTGACAAGGACTCTCATTGGAGAGGAGACTTCTGGAGAATCGTACCATCCAATGCACCTTGGACTACAGTTAAGGCAGAAAACGGACACCCTAACGGCTCAAATAACGGAGACGAGCACTGGGCCGTAAGGAGATGGGAGTCGGACCGCGAAGGGCCGCTCGCCTTTGTTTGGAGCCTCAGAGAGCAAAATGATGGGGGTTCGGGAGTCGGTGGCTCGCTTCATCATAATGGGGTCCTCGTTGACTCGGCTGCTACAAATGATACGAATGGGTTTTCACGAACCTACTTCATTAATATAGAGGTTGGTGACGTCGTGGATCTGGCTCTTACTCCTGCCGGTCCTAGCGGTGATAGGGGGGATGGAGCGGACGGTTCATACTTTTCGATGATTGTTGATGATGAGGTCAATGATACTGAGACCCAGCCCGATGGTTCTGCTTTCATTTCAGCGACGGCTGATGACGACGATGAGGATGGTTTATCAGATGCTTGGGAGGAAATTTACGCTCCCGGTGATTTGTCTGCACTCAATGGGGATGGAGTAGCTGATTATGATGAGGATGGGCTCAGTGACCTTGAAGAATTTAATAACAAGACAAATCCTGATGAATCTGACACGGACGGCGATGGATTGGATGATTTTGCTGAAATCGACGAGCACTCCAGTGACCCTACTAATCCTGACACCGATGGTGACGGAATAGCAGACGGTGAGGAAGTTGAGGGCGACCCGCCGACTAGTCCTATTGCTTCTGATACCGATGGGGACGGTTTTTCTGATGGTGATGAAATCTCATTTAACAGTGATCCGACCCGGTCAGATGATACGCCTCTGAGCCTGCTTCTTGGAGACTCTTCTTCAGAGTGGTCCGGAGGGATTCAAGGACAGGATAATTGGACTAATGGTTGGCGCAATGTTTCAGTCGACGCTGCTGGAGAAAATTATGATGCCAGGACAGATTTTATTCCTTATACTGGTGGTTCAAATGATGGAGGATGGGACGGGGTCCAGCAACAATGGAACGGTAATGCATGGGATCTGAACACTGCGGGGGCAGCTCCTTGGACATATCTGGCCAAGGAAGCGACTCATCCTAACGGCACTAATAATGGGGATGAGCATCATACGATTCGCCGATGGACTGCGAAATCAGTAGAAGAGATCGATACGGTCACATCAGTTGCTCTCATTTGGCATTTGCGAAAAAATAATACTAACGGAAACGGAGTGACCGGATCAGTTCATCACAATGGAACGGTCCTGGATTCTTTCGCTATCGCAGGGAGTGATACAGAAGGAGTGACCCGTACAGTGTATGCTAATATTAGTCCGGGTGATTTCATTGACCTTGCGCATAGTCCGATCGGGACGACGGGCACACATGATGGTAGCGACTCTTCTATGAACTGGATCAGGATTGACCAGAGGATGCCGGCTAGCCCGGTTCAGCCTGACGGCAGTATTTTTGTTCCAGCGACAGGTGAGGACACTGATGCTGATGAGTTGCCTGATGCGTGGGAACTTGCAATTTTCCCTGGCGATTTGACGAAACTTAGCGGTCTTGGAGATGCTGATTTTGATGAGGATGGTCTTTCTGATTTGAGTGAATTTGGACTTGGGACCGAACCTGATAACGATGACACGGATGACGATGGTCTTAGTGATGGTGATGAAATTAGTGAGCATGAGACGGATCCTAAAAGTAATGATACTGACAATGACGGGATCACTGATGGGGATGAGCTCAGCGATGATAATGGATTTGTTACATTGCCAAACAATGCTGACACTGACAGTGATGGGATCAAAGACGGTGAGGAAATAGAGACTCATTTAACGGATCCCTTGGAGGAAGATACGGACGGTGATGGTGCACTTGACGGGTACGAGGTCGATAGGTTCTTTGATCCACTCGATCCGAGCATTAACCCTTCCACGCTCCTTGCTGACTCATACGAAGAATACTCGGGCATTCAGGGCAAAGATGACTGGAACTATGGGTATCGAAATTTCACTGCTGATGGTGGAGAAGTAGAGCAATATGACCCGGCCGAGGACTTCGTTGCTTTTGATGAAGCTGAGCACTGGAGGCCTAACTGGAGGCTGGCCCCGTCCGCTGCTCCGTGGACATTGTTCAGTGGTCCGGAAGGGAGTCACCCGAACGGAACGAACAGTGCCCCGAACGAGGAGCACTGGACCATTCGCCGCTGGACCGCATCTGAACTTACGTCCGAGACTCCTCTGGCCCTCAAATGGCATACCCGAAAGACGAATCTCAATGGTGGAGGCGTGACTGGAAGGCTTTACGTGAATGGGTCGCTAGTTGATACGCTTTCATTCGCAGGTAATGATGGGACAGGAGCAATTCGGACCTGGTATGAGAACTTAAATCCCGGGGACATTGTTGATCTTGCTCTTACCCCGATAGGTCCTGATGGTAATACTTTGGATGGCTCGGACGGTTCCGCGAACTGGTTACGCGTTGATACCCTCATTCCTTCCGGGGCGACTCAGCCTGACGGGACTCCATTCCTTGCAGCTTTGGCTCAAGGCTTGCAAATCACTGATATTTTATATGATCCTGAATTGCCTTCTCTTCTCGTTACCTGGCCGTCAGGGGTAGGTCGTAATTATGCTGTTGATATATCAACAGGCCTTTTAGGAGGTGGGGATGAAGGGAGTTGGGAAGAGTACGATGACAGTATTCCTGGAGAAGGAAAGAAGACCACGTATGAGGTCATTATTGAAGAGCCTTTACCGCCCAGATTTTTTATTCGTGTTCGTGATGTTACTGAATAATTCATTTTAAATTAACAGTGATTGATTCCTGCCTTGCAGGTGATCTTTGTAGGGTAAATTATATCCGGTGCTATTTATTTTCAGATCGTTGGTGACAGTTCTACTGTTTTCATCTGCTTTTCTTATTTCATGTAATAAGAAAGAAAGAAAAATTTCAGGGACTGAGGGTTTGGAAATTAAAGGAGATAATGCTCCTGTAGTGCCTGGTACGGAGACAGAGGTTCCTGCCTATGATCCGGGGGACGGTGGTTGGAAAATTGAGGAATGGAATAATGAAGTTATTTCTTCTCTTAAAAAGTTAAGTAAAAAGCTCATCAATAATGAGGATTGGGAGATTTTCACGGATTCATTGTGTTCTTCCGAGTTTGAAGGTGCGTCCTTCACTTGTCCCAAAGTTCCAAAATCTTTCGACCGAGGAAAGGTGCTTCTTTTTAGTCCTGAGAATGAGCCAAAAACCAAGAGTGTGCTTTCCGAATTAATTAGTGAACTCCTTGATGAGCATTCACTGAGAGGTCGAGTTGAGCGTTCAAGCTTTAAGATTGTTGGTATTGAAGGTTCAGCAAATAAGGAAGTGGATTGTGAGGCGATTGTACATTTTGCTGGCAGGCATGATGAAGTCTTTCGTGAGTTAAAGGGAAGACTAAATTTAAAGTGGGATCTTGAATCGGATGAGATGAAACTTCTAAGAGTGGACGGTTCTTTTCGTGTCGTTTATTCCTCTATCGGACAGTTTGTTGACGTTACTCATTCATCATTAGGTGATGTCCCTGAATTCACTGAACAATTTTATCGAGGACAGGACCATTGGACTGGGCGCTTGGAAATGTTGACGGGGATTGATGTTGGGGGCTGGCAAGGAGTAGCGGTTGCGGACATTAATAACGATGGAAAGGATGATATGTATGTGGCTCAACCTGGTGGATTGCCGAACCGACTTTATATCAGAAAGGGTGACGGGACTTTCGAGGACCGGTCAGTGGCATCAGGAACAAACTTTCTGGACTCATGCCATGGTAATCTTTTCGTTGATCTGGATAACGATGGGGATCAGGATTTAATCTCAGGAGTTCTTGATGGTATCGTTATCATGGATAATGACGGGGAGGGGAATTTCACTAAGCGTGCTTCAATGATTCTACCGGCGGCCGTTCCTTACTCAATATCAGCAGCAGATTATGACGTGGATGGAGATCTCGATTTTTATGTTTGTTGCTATAATAAGAGACCCGGAGTGAACAGACATCATCTCTTTGCAAGGCCAGTCCCTTATCATGATGCAAATAATGGGGGCAGGAATGCGCTCTTTCGCAACGATGGCAATTGGGCATTTCGTAATGTGACCAAGAAAGAAGGTCTCGATGAAAATAATCGTAGGTTTAGTTATGCTTCTTCATGGGAGGATTATGATAATGACGGAGACCTTGATCTTTATGTGGCAAATGATTTTGGGCGGAATAATTTTTATACGAATGACGGATCAAGGATTCGTTTTAAGGACGTTGCTGAGGAGGCGGGAGTGGTTGATATAGGTCCCGGCATGTCCGTTTCATGGGGAGACTACGACAATGATGGCAAGACAGATCTCTATGTGGGTAATATGTTTTCCTCTGCAGGTCACAGAATAAGTTCACAGGATCGTTTTCATGAGGGAGCGGATAAAATCACAAAGGACTATTATAGAAGGCATGCGCGTGGGAATTCGTTATACAAAAATATGGGAAACGGTGCCTTCAGTGATGTTAGTCTCAGTTCCGGGGTCAGTGTCGGGCGCTGGGCATGGTCATCAAGGCTAGGGGATATGGACGGTGATGGTTACCAGGACATATATGTGGCAAATGGCTTTATTACGCAGCAGGACTCTGGAGATTTGTGAAGCTTTTACTGGCGACAGGTCGTGTCGAAATCACCCCTATCTCAAACAAGTGTTCCTGACAGCTCGTACTTGAATTCTTTCTCTCAACTCGCTGAACGCATTCGGTCAGGAAATTCTTTCAGTGGTAACGAACGTAACTCTGCGTTTTACAACCTAAGTAATGGTAAGTTCACTGAACTTTCTTATTCGCTTGGTCTAGATTTCCTTGATGATGGCCGTGGCCTTGCTATTACGGATTTAGATGATGACGGTGACCCTGACTATTGTGTTACGAATCGAACGGCTCCTCGTCTTCGATTGTTAAGGAATGACCTTAAGACGGGTAATCGGTGGGTAACATTACGGCTTTATGGTGATCCTGAAAAGAATTGTCCGACCGATCCTGTGGGTGCTAAGGTTGAAATGAAGGTAGGATCCCGAACCCTCTTTCGTACTCTTTATGCTGGGGACAGTTTCTTGAGTCAATCAAGCAAGTGGCTTCACTTTGGCCTAGGTAATTCAGGTGAGATTAATTCAGTGAAGGTGCGGTGGCCCTCTGGTCAAACTGAGTCATTTGTCGGTATATCTGCGGGTGGAAAATTCATTATCAGGCAAGGAGTAACGGATGCACTGCCTGTTGCATTGATAGGCATTAAGAGTGCGTTAACGCCCGCCACACAAGTCATGCCTGACCCGGTTGAGACTGCCAGGATAAGGCTTTCGCAGCCTTTAAAATTACCTGAGAAATTAAAATATAAGGACATGAATGGAAAAATTATTTCCATTGATGATTTAACGAGTGATGGGCCGGTCCTAATCAATTTATGGGCTTCATGGTGTGCTCCTTGTATCTTGGAGCTCGGGGAATTTGGTGCTGCCAATAAACGTTTTAGTCAGGCAGGAATGAAAGTTTTGGTACTTTCAGTGGATGGACTATCTGGTAGTCAAGATTTTCAACCCGAGCGGATCAAGTCCATTGTGAAAGATTCAGGTTATGTTGGAAGGGCTGGGTTCGCTGATGAGCGTATTGTTAGCGTATTGAACGCATTAATTCTGGAAACGATTTACCAACACCGAGACCTCCCGGTCCCAACAAGTTTTCTGATTGATAAAGATTCCTGGATGACTGTGATTTATAAGGGGCTTGTGGATGTGGATTTGGTACTCCAAGATCAGTCAAAGATGGGCCTTGGACCACAAGTGGCTCTGCGTGAATCTGCACCTTTCAGGGGGATTTGGGTTGGTAAGGAATTTAAGAAGGATCCAATTTCAGTGGCATCAGTATATCGTAGATCTGGTTATGTTGATGATGCCAGAGATTATCTTAAGGATTTTATTTCTTCTCACAAGATCATACCTGGAAGTGATCCAGGTTCTCGAAAGTCCTCGCAATTATCGGAAATTCATTTCTTTCTAGGTGAAATTCTCGCAGAAGAGAAAAAATTTAAAGATTCGCTTACTCAATTCAAAGCGGCATCGCATCTTAATCCTAGTTCAAAGAGTATGCTTATGAGAAAGATCTATGCCCTTGCTCTGGCCGGAAATAATAAAGCTGCGATCGAAGAGGCTCTCGGAATAGTTCAGAAACTTCCTGCTGATCCGAATGCTTTAACCTTGTTGGGTGATGTGTATTATGCTCTTGGGCAATCCTTGCCGGCAGCCGAAGCATTTACCAAAGCGCTTAAAGTGAATTCAAAAACTATCCCTGCTCTTCGTGGCCTTGCTCTGATAAGATCAACCGATGAAGAGGAAGAGTTGAGAAATGGAAAGGAAGCACTCAGGCTTGCTGAGTTTCTAATGGGTTCTCCTGGAGCGAGTCAGAACCCTGATTTTATAAGGATCTTAGCGGCTGCACACTTTGAATCTGGTGAATACATAAAATCCAAAACGTTGGCGGAAAAGGCTCTCCGAATGGCCCATGATCGGAGCTTGATATCTTTAATTAATGAGATCGAATCCTTATTAATTTTGATAAGAGAAAAGCGAAAATAATAGAGTGCTGATTAATATTATTTTAATAAGGAAAGAAGGGTTTCAAGGTCTTGCTTATTTATGAAATACCGTCGAAGGTCTTTAACTCACTATAATGCCTTTAGTTGATCGTTTAGAGCGTAGATTTGGTTGGATCGCGGTTCCCGGGATCGTGAAGATTATCATGGGCCTGCAGGCATTGGTATGGCTCCTTTGCTCAGTCCGTGGTGATGAGGCACTACTTTTTAAGATTCTTCTGCACAAAGAGTCAATTTTGAATGGAGAAGTGTGGAGGTTAGTCAGTTTTGTGATAATGCCTCCGGTAGCACCTGGATCGAACGGTATTATCTTCATGTTGTTCGCGGTATTATTTTCTATTTTTCTCGGCAATATGCTGGAAAGTATATGGGGGACTTTCAAGTTGACCCTCTATTTATTGAGTGGGGTCGTTTGTATGGTGGTCGCGGAATTTTTAATTCCTATTCCACCAGAATCGCTAGTCTTTATGAGGAGTTTTCTTCTAATTGAGTCCATTCTATTTGCTTGTGCAGTGTATAATCCGCATTACACGGTAAGGCTTTTTGGTATCATACCAGTGAAGTTATTTTGGATTGCTCTTTTTTCAGGAGGCATACTGGTTGTGGATGCGATTAATAGCCCGTTACTAGGGCTATCGATTATCATTTCTCTTGGTAATTTCATTGTCGTCTTTGTGCCGGGAATGAAAAGGTCATTGCAGATGAGAGCTCAAGTTACAGTTAGGCGAAATAAATTTGATGCTGCGAAGGTTTCAGAAAATGAGTCGTTGCATCTATGCGCGAGTTGCGGCAAGACTGAAAATGATGATAATGATCTTATTTTCAGGGTCGCAGATAGCGGAGAGGAGTATTGCGAGAACTGCCGAGGCAAGAATGCTCTGCCAAGTCCATCTGTTAAGGAGAAAGTCCCGACAGAGAGTGAATTCTTAAATGACCGACCTCCGAAGCGTGAGATTCCGAAGAAGAGGCGTCCCGGTCAATGGAAAGGCTAAGGAGTAGGAGGATTGGCATCAACTCGTGCCTCTTAAACGCTGAAGTTTCTTAATGCGTTGAGTTTTGCCAGCGCTCTCCCGTCTTTAATGACTTCAAGGGCCAATTCAAAACCATCAGCCATATCGGAGACTGATCCGCAAATAACGAATCCTGCCGCTGCATTAAGAGCAACAATGTCACGCTTTGGGCCGCAGTCCGTCCCGTCCAGAATTGATATTAGTATCGAAGCGTTTTCTTTTGGATCTCCTCCCTTAAGTTCAGAAATAGCACAAGACTCAAGGCCAAGGTCTTCAGGTGTGATTTCTGATTCGTTGACGCCAGCCCCGTTCCATTCTGAAACTTTAGTTTTTCCGGAAAGAGATAATTCATCGAGTCCTTCTCCTTCTTGTCCCTTTCCGTGGACTGCCCAGGCTTTTTTTCTACCTAACCGGCCTAAGATCTCAGCAAAAGGAGAAGTGAAGGCCGAATCAAATACTCCGACTAACTGATAATCTGGGCGAACCGGGTTCAGGAGAGGCCCGATCAGATTGAACACGGTTCTTATTCCTTCTTCAGCCAGAGCTTTACGTACAGGGACTACTGCTTTGAAGGCGGGATGATAGAGGGGGGCAAACAAAAATCCTGCGCCGTTTTCAAGAACACATTCACGCAGCGCAGGAACAGGAAGATTAATTGGAACTCCAAGTTCTTCTAGTACGTCTGCTCCTCCGCTCTTAGAAGTGATTCCTCGGTTTCCATGTTTTAATACGGTTAATCCGCCTCCTGCCAATACAAAGACGGACGATGTGGAAATATTAAAAAGATCTAGCTTGTCTCCCCCGGTCCCACAAACATCAATCGTAGGACCGTTACAGTCTTCTGGTCGAAAACCTGGATCAACTGCATGCTTCAGAAAAGTTTCAACGAAAGCGGCGATTTCAGCCGGTGTTTCTCCCTTCGCTGAGAGAGCCTTGAGAAATTTAGTCTTAGTGGCTGTTTCATCATTTTCCTTTAGTAATGCCTCAGCTGCGATAGTAATTTGGCCCTGGTTCAGATTATTTCCGGACTCAAGTAATGCGGTCAGTTCAAGCATGATTCAATGATTACCTTATATTAGGACTCCTCACAGTCTAAAATGAGACATTATTCATCAAGTTTCGATTTGAATTATTCATCAAATTCAGATTTGGTAATCAAAGACAAATAGAAGTGAGCTTTAAAGAACCTGAACAAATATGTTTAAAAGGATCATTGATTCTTGCGGATCCCTCATTAACGGATCCTGGATTCGAGCGTAGTGTTCTTTTGCTTACGAACCATAATCATGATGACGGGGCAGCTGGGTTCATCCTCAATAAGCCAATGGGGAAAAAAGTCTCAGACCTAATCGAGATAGATGCGATGCGAGAGCTTGGTGACTTGCCTGTTTTTCTAGGCGGTCCTGTCAGTTCTGATCAGTTGACCTTTGCTTCTATTAATTGGGACGCGCAAGATGAGGAGCTTGGTTTTGATACTCATTTATCATCTGAGGAAGCGTTACATAGGTTACGGGAAGGTTTTTTTATTAGAGCATTCGTTGGATATTCTGGCTGGTCCGAAGGACAGCTTGAGTATGAGCTTCAGCAACGCTCTTGGATAACTAGGAAGCCGGTTCCGATTGCGGCCAGCTTAGATGCTGATGAAAGTTTGTGGAAAGAGCTTCTTTCTACGATGGGGCCTTATTATAAAATGTTATCCTCTTTTCCGGAGAAGCCAGAGCTTAACTAATTTTCTGAGGAAACGTTCCTGACGGGGCGTGTAATGCGTCGCCATAGAAATTCAAGTTCCGGTGCGATTTCAGAAAATGTTTCTTCTTCAGAACTTGAAGCATTTATGATGGATTTTCCTGCGGCGATCGATGCTAATTCTCCGCGATCTAATTCAAGAACGTCGAGATTTTTTCTTGCGCTTCCGTTCAATGCATCAAATTTAAAATTTTCTTCTTCAGGAGATTTGAAAGCAATGACTTTGGAGCTTTCCATTGGGCTGTTCTCTGCCTGATCAACTAAGGCTCTCCAGTACGGGATCCGGTCTGCTGGCTCAAATCCGAAAATAATTTCCATTTCAGGTGAGAGCCAGGAGGATGCCGAAGATTCTCCATGAACATCAAATTCTCTATATTCAATAATGGGAGATCTTCTGCCCGCGATTTCCAGAGTGTAGCGTAATGCTTCGGTGTCGAATAGGCTTTGTCCGCTCGAAAACAATTCATTTCTTTGATTCGCGAAATCCTTGACCGAGATTGGGGCATTTTTATCAGGTTCTTTCCAAGGTGAATCGGCTATCGGTTCTACAGATTGAATGGCGTTGGATTCGGTTCTCTGATTGACCGACCGCATCATTTCTTGAATCCTCAGTAAAGTTTCCGAGGGCGGTGAATGTTGAGCAACTTCGGGTCTTTTGATGGTGGAAGGTTTGTCCAATAAGACTTTATCTGTTCTGCTCTTTAACCATTCCGATGATGCCATTCGTAGGATATGGCGAGGCGAGGGAAGATCTTTCTTTGGAGCTAATTGATAAAATCCCTCCAAATCTATCCTATCAATAAAATCATTGGCGGTATGGGGTTCTAAATTCGCATATTCCATGCGGTGCCTGATGAGCTCTTTAGCGGCATGGACAGATATGCCTTTGAGTCGGATATTTCTTTCGTTTATTCTGTCCTTGATGGCAGAAGGAATGGCGGCAGTGAATGTTGACTCCCACAGATCATCATTGATTGCCAGAATAACCAAAGGTACCACAGCTTGTTGAGCAATCTCTGCTAGTAGTTGTGTTATTTTTAGGCTCTTATCAGTATTTTTATATAAGAAATCAAGGTGGTCGAAGACGAGGATAAGAGGCTGGTCCTCAGTGATGAATGTGTTGAATTCTCCTATACGGATTTTCGCATCATGATCAGTTAGGGAATTAATTTCTTTTTTTATGAGTTCTGGGCCATCAAGTTCGCATCCATAGAGAATCTCAATCCAAAATTCACAGGATTTATTTGATAATCCTGTCTTTTTGATGAGAGCAGTGACTAGATGAGGAAAGAGTGCTGTAATGTTTTGCTTGAACCATTCAGCGATGAGGGATGAGTGGTCTTTAAGATTGAACATTTTATCATAATGCTTTTTCAAACCGTTAATGGCTGTTGATTTGTTTTCGACCGGTACAATTTCATTTGTGACGAGATTGCATATAAGGTCAGCAAATAATGATCTAGTAATTGAGGCTAATGGCGAGAGGGGCTTTTCAGTGGGGCTATCTGAAAGAAAAAATATTATTTGTTGAAGAATAAATGAATAACTGTATTGAGATTCGACTGATAGATTAATTTGAACTGGTGTCGAGATCGTGGCGTGGCTTTTTAGGGCCTCAGCGATGAGGTGGGTTTTTCCTTGTCCTGCGTTTGGTGAACTTACCATTAGGATATTACCTCTCTGGCTAGTTGATTGTTTGGCGGAAAGGATTTGGTCTTTAATTAAGCCAAGTTCCGTAGGGTAAAGTGAGACGCTTTTACCTGACTGAAGTAACGAGTCAGGGTTAAAAATGGAATCCTCAAATGGGTTGTCTCGGGTCATCAAGGAAGAGTCAATTGCTGACAATTCTTTTTAATTACGAAAATAATGATAATGCCCTGATCTTACTAAATATCTTAATAAATAACATACAAAACAGAGCAAAATTGAGAATCTTATCAAATCCTTCACTAGAAGTTTATAATCCCTTCAAAACAAGGCATTTGGAATTGTGAGTACGATTAATTAATTAACAATAATCTCAGCCCTTTCGAAATAATTAGAGCTGCCCAAAAGAGAAGAAATCACTTTCCTTTTATAACTTTGTGATACAAAGTTAAACCAATGAAAGATTCAGACCATGCGTTAGAGCATTTGAAGGTGATCCGAGGAATGATGGAAAAAGCTACCGTCTATAGAGCCCTATCAGCACCGGCAGCAATTTTTGGAGGAGCGCTGGCGATGCTAATTGGAGTATATTTTTTTATTCAGGATCAGAAAGAGACTTATGTGAGTGGATATGAGTTCTTTTGGACCTGGGTAATTGCCTTCGTCATTGGTGATTCTTTTAATGGTTTTCTATTATTCAGGCGCGCCAGGAAAGAAGGTGTTAATTTTTTATCTTCCGGACTAAAGCATACGTGCTTTGCATGTGCTCCGGCCGCTATTGCTGGAGGGATTATTTCTTATGAAGTGGTCGAACAGGAAATTGAACTGTGTGCCTTGGTCTGGGTCCTTTGCTATGGCGTTTCCATTTTAGCAATGAGTGGAGCGGCGCCACGTTCATTGAGGCGATTAGGATGGGCATTTCTGATATCTGGATGTATCATATTTTTGGTTTGGATGAAATACGGCCCTGCCATTTCTGCGCTTCTGGGAATTAATGCGCTCGGTGCAGGTGCCATTATAATGATGCTGACCTTTGGTCTTTTGCATTTGGCTCAGGGATTTGGTGTTCTTTTGCGCAAGGAGGAAGAGGATCCTGTTTCCTGAAGAGGATTTGATATGATTGATTTCGATAAGCTTGATAAAACGATTCACGAAAAAGGCAGGTTGTCTATAATGACAATGCTGGCCTCCAGAGGTGAATGGAAGTTTCAGGAGCTCAGAGATCAATTAAAGATGAGTGATGGGAATCTTATAACTCACTTGAGATGCCTTCAGAAAGTGGGTTATGTATCTACGGAGAAAGAACTTAAAGGGCGCAAGGTAACTAAATATTTACTAACGCGTTCAGGAAAAAAAGCATTCAAGGGGTACCTGAGGCTACTTGAGCAAATTGTTGAGCAGGGAAGTTCATAAAATTTAATTTTTTTTGTAAGAATACTTTGTATCACAAAGTATATAATTAAATGAAGATAGAAAAAGAAATAATGAGTCGAGTAAATGTACATTTGGCATCCCATTACGGGATGTGTTTTGGTGTGAAGGATGCTTTAGCGGCAACTCGAAGCACATATGATGAAAATGATGTTACAGTTCTGGGTCAGCTGGTTCATAACCCATTGGTTAGTCAGGAATTAACTGAGAATGGGATCAAGCAAGGCGATCTGAACAACTCCATAACAGATATTGCGGGGACCGTTATCATTACTGCGCATGGCGCCTCTGAATCTGATCGATCCCGTTGGGCCTCGACTCACAGGAAGGTGGTAGATACTACATGTCCCCTCGTTCATAAGGCACATGAATCTCTTGTTTCTTTAATTGATTCCGGATTCTTTCCTGTAGTCATAGGCAAAAAGGGGCACGCTGAAGTGAATGGGCTTGTCGGAGACTTTCCACAAGCAATAGTAATCGAAGGGGACGAGGATATATTTGATGTGCCCTATGAGGGAAAGATTGGTATTGTTTCTCAGACTACTCAATCTATCGAAAAGGTTGATGAATTGGTTGAGAAGATACGTTCCACGAGGAATGCATGCGAAGTGAGGTTCATTGATACGATATGTTCACCCACTAAGAACAGACAGAAGGCAGTAAAAGATTTGTCTGAGTTTTGTGATTTAATTGTAGTTGTTGGTGGTTCTAACAGTAATAATACTTCGCAATTAGTGTCTACAGTGGAGAGCCTTGGATGTAGAGCCGTTCAGGTTGAAAGGCCCGAAGATCTAATTCTTGATTGGTTTATAGGTGTTAAGGACGTGGGAGTGACTGCGGGCACTTCGACATTAAACGAGACGGTGATAAGTGTTTCTGAGAGAATTAAAGCCATATCTGAAGAATTGGCGGTAAAAGATCGGGAATATCTTGGAAAAGAGAGGATATTATGCTGAATGATGGTTCCTAGATTCTTTTTTTTATAGGATTACAGGATTATTATGCAAATTTAACGCGAGTATTGATTATTTTGCTCCTTGGATCTATTTTATTTATATGAAGCCTATCAAACTCTTCACTTTGGGACTTTCTTTTATTTTTTTATCGTCGCCTTTGCTTGCGCAGGACCAGCCCCTCACTCCTACGGAAAAGGCTCAAATGCTGGAAACCGTTAAAAACATAAAAGGTAATGTAAAGAAGGGTCGGTACGGAGTTCATTCTTCAGCGATATCGGCATTTCGGGCAGCATCCTCTTCCCCAATTTCCGCATATGAGTTTTATCTAAAGTGTTACAAGGAAATCAATTTTACTAGGAAAGGAGCTAAGGAATCAGAGTACCGTGATTGGAAGTCCAAGAATAAAGATAATCTCAGTTCACGGGAGCATTCTACGGCCAGGCGGTTACAGTTACAGTTTCTTGTCCTTACGCTTAGAGCAGCGCAAATCCCTAAAGATAAGAGTAAGGAGGCACTCGTTCCTGAGTTAACTACGTTAATGGATAATTGCTTATCAGCTTATCCTCACCTTGGCAAATCTAAGAGGATCTTGCATTCAGGAGCCACAGGTTCAACTTTTGCAGAGGTCTATGAGTTGCAGTCTACGCTAAGCGCTCTCAAAAATTGGCCTCGTGCTCCTATGGATATCAGCGGCATTTACGAGTCAACGATTTTCCCTATTTATCGCACCCCTGAAAGAGTCAAGGAACTGACCGCCGCATGGGATAAGAGGATTTCTCAGGAGATCACTTTAGTCGCAGCGACCGACAGCACGGAAGCTGAAATCGATTTTACAAATAAGACACTCCCAAAATTGAAGTGGGCCAAGTATCTTGACTTGCTCAGAGCAGGAAAGAAAAGAGTCGCATTAACTGCAATGGTTTCCCTAGTTAAAAGTAATCCCGAGCATCAGGACATAGATGCATGGCTCGAAGAATTGGAAGGTTACCTTTCAGGTGAAGTCGAGCCTAGCTCATTTGAGGATGCGGCGAAAGAGGCTGAAACGCTTGCTGCTAGGAAAAAACAAAACGGGGGGACTAATTCTCCAGCAAATTCAAATCGTAATGATGCTCAAAAGGCTCTAGAGGGTTTAAATCTTGGTGGGCGTCGGGGTAATAGAGAAATTCCGAAGGACGTTGACGTGGACAGGATCCGCGAGCTGTTTAATCGGCGCTAGAAGTAGTCCTAACTTTACTCTCTTAAATTTGACGACATGGCCTTGGGTTGGCTTTGTATTTCTTGAATTATGCATTCAGGATCAAATAAATGATGTTTTTTCGTCCACTATAGGACCGAAATTAGAACGCGGCCTTGACATCTAGTTAGGATATGTAAAATATCAGCTCACACAAACAATGTCAGTGACTATGAAGAAGATTAAGATCCTTACATCAATTGCTTTAATTTCCGTTTTGAGTATTTCCTGTACGCAGAAAAAAACCGGCCCCCTTGTTTACAATGGTAAGGAAGGGCAGCCTTACGGTGATCCTTATGCTTCAGCCGAGGAATACAATAATGTTTATACTTCGCAGTCTGGAGGAGGAGATGATTTCTACAGCCAGCCGGTAGGCGATCCTTACGTTCCTCCTGGTAGCGGTGACATTGCTATTCAGCCGCCTTCGCCCCAGCCTAACAAAACTTATGCGTCCAAGCAAAGTGTTCATACTGTAAAGAAAGGTGATACTCTTTATAGTATTTCGCGTAACTACGGTACGACGGTTGCGACTCTGAGGCAGGTTAACGGTATCAGCGGTAGCCTTATCCGGATCGGAGAAAGGATCTCAATTCCTTAATTGGATTTATGTAAATACTTTTTTAAGGGTTCACTTGCTTGCGAGTGAACCCTTTTCATTTACTAAAAGCTTCCTTTAGGAAAGTGATGCTTTCTTTTGCAATGGTTTCAGGATCCGGACTGTAATCGAAAACTTCGACCGAAACGTACCCTTGATAATCTACAGACCTGAGAGATTCGACGATGGGGCCGTATTCAACTTCTCCGGTTCCTGGTCCCCTTAGGTTGGGATCATTCGCATGGAAGTGCGCGATGTAGCCACTGCTTTCGGTGATTATTTGAGGTATGGATTTTTGTTCGTCACTCATCGCCTTAACATCGAGGTGAAGTCTACAAGCAGGGCTATCGATTTTGTTAATGAGTTCAATTGTTTCCTCCGCCGTATTTAGAAAATTAGTCTCTGCTTCTGCTAATGGTTCCATTGCAATTATGACGTCATATTCCAATGCGGTTTCACAAATCTTAGATAGAGTTTCAACGGAACGTTCAATTGCATCGCTCCTGTTCCATTCAGGAAGAATGGTTCTCTGTTTGGGGCTTCCCCATACCATGACTTTGCCATTCATGGCGGCGCAGATGCGGACGAGGTGCTTTCCAAAATTAACTGTATCCTTTTGTAGAAGCGGATCATCAGTTGTGAGATGAAGCCAAGCGGGTTTGACAAGGAGCCAATGGAGTCCAACTACTTCGAGCCCTGCTGATTCGGCTATTGCGCCAATCTTGGTAGCATCACTTTCGCCGATCTCCCTTGGATCTTCGTTGAGGGTGAATGGTGCAATTTCAACTCCATCATAACCGCTACTGGCAATGTGCTCGCAAGTAGCATCGAAATCCCAGCCGACATAGGTTTCATTACATAGTGCAAATTTCATTATCTCAGAGTTCTTCTTTGCTGCCCCTGATGTCAAGGGCTTGTCTGCCGGAGAGGTTAATTTTATTGGATAATTTAGGTCTTACGGTGCCAAAGAACCTTGAAAGCCTCTCCTGCCCCCTGTGGATTGATTGATGGATTCCCAAGTGATGCTTTGATGTCATGCTCTGCAATGAATTCGGCCTGAGTCTGATACTTGATTTCCTTTAAACCATCTATAAGCATACGTTTTCTGATATCTGTGAAGTCGATGTCCGAGGTAATGTCCTGATGCCCGGGCCTTGCAAGGATTTCATGCATTTGCTCGAAACGATTTTGTGCAAAGTATGCCCGGAGAGTCCCGTTGGGGCGTCTTTCATAAAGGGTTGGGAATTCGTCGCCGTAATCAATGCTGAGCATATGCCCCTGTTTCCAGAATCGTATCCAGGAGTGAAACCATCTGACAAAGTCGTCATGTCTTTCGACGCGTTGTCCATCTTCAAAATTATGTAATTCTAGTAGAGAAGAATTTTTTGGAATTTCGTAGTCATCGCCGACGCGGGTGTTCCATTCTTGATTATCTGAATGAGCCATCACTCTTCGCCACTTTTCTTTTTGTTGTTCCCATTGAACTAATTCTACAGGGAATGCGTCTATTAGTTCATTGGATATTATCAAGGCTTTCCCTGAGCAGGACTTAAGAGCAGATTCCGGATCTTTGTGCCATTGCAATAGTTTTCTTTTTCCGAGCCGATGAACTTGTAATTTAAGAAGTGGTTCTGATGTTTCAACAATATGATACTCAAGTTTTAGTCGTGACCAGAAACCGATCCTTTTAATTATTTTCTTAGCGAGGGATCCGTTACCTGCACCGATTTCAATGATTGAGTGGGGAGGATCTTTGTCTTGCCTCCATATTCTTTGGATCCAGGCAGTTATGGCATTTGCCAATGAGTCATTCAGTGTGGTTGAGGTTGAGAAGTCTCCAGTCCTTCCTACTTCTCGTATGTTAGTACTGTAGTAGCCGCTATGATCATCATAGAGGGCACTCTCCATGAAATCCCTGAACGGGATTGGTCCTGAATTAATTAAACGTTTGCGGAGAGGATCCACGATGAAGGGTATTGCTTAGGATTTCTATTGGACCTTTGCCAGTTCCTCACACCCCTTGATGTCGAGTTTACCAGAAGCTAGAGAAGGTATTTCTTCAACTTTCACTATTTCTTTTGGAATCCAAAGGGCAGCAACACCCGAATTCAAAAGTTTCTGTCGAAGTGCCTTTATAGAATCATTATCCATTTCGACTGAACTGAGCATTACTAGGGCCTCACCTTTGGCTTCGTCTGGGACCCCGACGATGGTGATTTTCTTTTCAGCATCAGAGTCATAACCGAGGGCCTTGTTAACATGTGCTTCTATTGTTTCATGCGGAACCATTTCACCGCCGATTTTTGAGAATCTTGATAGCCTTCCTTCAATGAAGAGGAAGCCATCCTCATCGACTCTGCCAATGTCTCCAGTCCTGAACCATTTATCCTTAATGACTTCGTTAGTTTGATCTGGAAGATGAAGGTATTCTTTGAACACGTTGGATCCTTTTAGCCAAATCATTCCGCTTTGATTTATCGGTATCGGAGTATCGTCATTAGTGTCGGTGATTCTTACGGCGACTCCGGGTAAGAACTGACCGACTGAGCCGAGTCGTTCACTAGGAATCAGTTGTTCATTATTCCTAGTATCGACATTGGGAATGTTCACATTTGAAACGGGTGAAGTTTCAGTTAATCCGTACCCTTCCATTACTTTCTTTCCGAACTTCTCCGAAAAGGCTTCTGCCAGTTTCTGGGGCAGTTTTTCAGCGCCAGTCACTACATACTTAATGGTTTCAAGTTGTTCCGGACCCACTCTCCTCATGTAACCCCTTAGAAATGTTGGGGTTGCCAATAGGAGGGTCACCTTGTGTTTCTGAATAAGATTAGCGAGTTTAGGAGGATCTAAGGGGCTCGGGTAGGTGACAAGATCAACTCCCTCAAGCATGGGGTACCATAGCGTAACCGTTGATCCAAAACTATGAAAGAGTGGTAAGCATCCCAGGACTTTATCCTCGTTACTGAGATCGAGCCTGCTGCCGAACTGTGAAACGTTGGCAAGAATATTGCGATGAGTGAGTACTACCCCTTTGGGGTTTCCCGAACTGCCGCTGGTAAAGAGAAGAACGGCTTCCTGATCACCGCCGTCTTTTGTTATGCCAAGCATTGAAGCTAGTATTTTGGGAGGAAAAACAGTTAAAGCTAGTAACCATAAAATGAGTTTCTTTTTTAAAGGTGGAAGAATTTTTTCAATGAACAAGATCTTATCGTCGTTAGGCCAGGGAAATCCTGGATACTTTTCAACGAATGCTTCTGCCGTAATAATTTTGTCCAGGTCAGCCTGTTCCATAGAAGAGGTGATGGCATCAGATCCTGCAGTGAAATTTAGATTAACTGGGATTTTTCCGGATAGTAGAACGGCTAGATTTGCAATTAGGCCTCCCCTTCCTGGTGTTAGTACAATACCGACACGGTTCTTTTGAGTTTCTTTTTTAATTATCCGGCTCAGTGCTGCTGCTGCTGCGAAAACTTTAGTGAATACGAGTTCCGTGCCGTCATTCCCATCAAATATGGTGGTCTTTGATCCATAATTTTTAAGGCCCTTGATGATCGAATAGGGTAGAGAATTATCAAAGATTTCGTGACTGCTGAATGCTTCTTCTCCTGCCTTGAGTAGAGATTCCTGATAGCTTGGAATTGTTAAATTGCTTTCCCTTAGGATTTCACCATAGGAATAGATTGTTCCTTTTTCATTATCAATGGACAGCTTGGTTTCTGATACTTTTTCGACGAAAAGGGGAATGATCGGAATGTCGAGTCCGAGAATCTTTCTGATATTATCGGAAGGAAAATGAAAATTAGCTCCATTTTTAACCGAAGCCTTGGCAGGAACGAAAATGATAGTGTTTTCTTTATGTCTAAAAGGTTCAATAATGGAGCGTAATGCATCATTGGATCCGGAGCTGAAATCGAATGAAGCAACGGTCGAGTCATTTGAATCTATGCCTAGTTCGTCTTTTCTTGAATGCGATGAATCAAGTAGTAGGATCGGTTTTGATTCATCGGCGTTAATGTCCGAGGTGAGTATCAGGAGGTCAGATTTACTGATTCGATTTGGTAACAGAATAAGGCATTCTTCTCCGAAAGGAGGTTTTGCTCCCAGTTGGATAAAATCATTGATGTTCACGTTATCGGTTTCTGTTCCTGACATCTTGGTAATGATATATTTTCATTCTCCTAATGTTTACGTGTTAATGATTTACAAGGCAACGTATTGGAATTAATAATGAGTTACAATCTTTACACTGTAATAGCAGTATTTATTGGAGGTTGTTGATGCCATTTAACGGCATTTCATCTCTAGTAATGTATCAACTTTGTAGCAAGTAGCCGATACAAAAAAAGAGGGTGTTTAAAACCTAACCCACACACTCCTTTAACCAATAAACCAATGGAATACTCAAAACTATGGCTACTACATATCGGAAAAAAGTTAATGGAAAACTCCAAAGTCCTTACTACTACGCTCTCTATTATTAGGTTGACGGCAAAAGAGTCTCCAAGAGTACAGAATTAACAAAGAAACGAGAGGTGATTGGGGAGCCTTAAGGTTTTTCGCTAATTAACTTAATCGGCCTGTCTCCACAAGGGTTGCTCCAACCCTCATATGTAACATTTTTAAAAAGAGAAAAAACGAGACCTTTTCTTAACACTCTAATTGCAAACCAATCTGGCACAGTAAATGCTAAACAATAATTACTCTACAGTTCAGAAGACTACTATAACGAAACCCTAGAAATTCTACATTACATGAAACAAATAACTAAAACACTAAAATATATCCGTTGCGCTACCTTCAACTCGATACTAGCCGCCACCGTAATAGGCTTGGCAGCTTGTGGAAAGAGCTCTGAAAATACGACCACAAATAATACTGTAGGGGGATCTACAGGAGAAACGGTAAAAGTTGGAGTCTTGCACTCTTTGAGCGGAACAATGGCGATTTCAGAAACATCTCTTAGAGATGTTCTTCTGTTCACATTCGACGAAATCAATGCCGGAGGCGGCGTCATGGGAAAAATGATCGAGCCCGTCGTTGCTGACGGTGCCTCTGACTGGCCGAATTTCGCTGAGAAGGCAAAGCAGCTGCTACTTGATGACAAGGTTTCCGTGACCTTTGGTTGCTGGACCTCAGTGAGCCGTAAACACGTTCTGCCTGTGTTCGAGAGGAACAAGGGTCTTCTCTTCTATCCCGTCCAGTATGAGGGAGAAGAAATGTCTCCGAACATTTTCTATACCGCGGAAGCACTCAACCAGCAGGCGATCCCCGCTGTGGATTACCTTTTGGCGGCTGGGAAGAAGAAATTCTACCTGGTTGGCACTGATTACATCTACCCGCAAACCACCAATCTTGTCCTCTTTCAGTATCTTCGCTCTAAAGGAATTGCGGAAGAGGATATCGGTGGCGGATTGCGTAAGGAGGGAAACAAGACTATTGGCGCCGGAAAATACACACCATTCAGCCATACCGATTATCAGGCCATTGTTGCTGAAATTGCTAATTTTTCAGCCGGCGGTGATGCCTGTGTAATAAACACCATCAACGGCGATAGCAATGTCCCGTTCTTTAAGGAATTCGCGGCTTCCGGCCTGACTGCGGAGGATTGTCCGGTGGTTTCGTTCTCAGTGTCAGAGGACGAGTTCCGCAGCCTGCCAACGAAGGACCTTGTTGGGCACCTGGGATGCTGGACTTACTTTATGTCGCTCGACACACCGGCGAACAACAAGTTCACGAAATCGTTTGCGAGTTGGTTGGCTGACACAGACGTCACGGGAATCAAAAAGGAAGACCGCGTAACATGCAGCCCGATGGTTCTCTCCTACAACGGGGTGTATCTGTGGAAGAAAGCGGTGGAGAAGGCCGGGACCTTTGATCCAACCGCGGTCATGAAGGCCTTGGAGGAAGGCATTTCTTTTGATGGTCCGGCTGGCCCAGTTACTTCCCAGAAGAACCACCACCTAACAAAAAACGTCTATATCGGGGAGACCCGCTCAGACGGACAATTCAAGGTGGTCAAGTCCTTCGAGAAGGTGTATGGTGAACCATTCCTCGAGGGAACTTTCAAGTAACTTTGGGTATCCCTCATCGGAAACCGAGCAACTAATAACACTTAAATTGCTCACCATAAGAGGAGTGCACTGTTTTTGAAACCACTAGATATTGCGCATAGGAAGTGAGATCGAAGTCCAACCACTGCCTGTTCATGCGAAATCTAGGCCTGATTATACCGCTGCTGCTGGCAATCTTTGGGTTGCCGGCAGTAGCAGTTTCAGAATCCATCAAAGTCAGGGAAAAGCTGGCTGAAGCGGCCATTTCTTCGGAAGAAAAACAGATCCAAATTCTCGAAAGCTTAATTGAGAGCGGGGACCCTTTCATAGCGAAGGTGCTGATCGCATGGCGGCGCGGCGAATTATTTCTTATTGAGCACGAAGGGTCAACGATTCCGGTTCTTCTGGAGAACGCGGACAGTAAGGAACCCGTAAAAGCGTTTGCTCTGAAAAACGGGAAAGTATTAAATGGTAAGTCCGGCAAGAAGCTTACGTTCGTTCCCTCACAACAAAAAGCCGCAGAAACAACGAGGAACCTTCGCGCGCAGATCAAGAAAACCACTGACCTGCTGGCAATCTTGAACCCAAATCCCAAGCTTCGCGCGGAAGCTGCATTCAAGCTCGGGAGCCAGGGGAAGCCTGAATATTTAACTGCCCTGAAAAACAGGGAAACCGTTGAGGATAATCCCAAGGTGCTCAAGAAAATCAAGGAAGGCATGGCTATCAGCCAGTTGCGCATTGGGGATGAAAAACAGAGAATTCAGGCAGCTGTCAATCTAGGTGAACTGCGTTGTATCGCCTCGCTTGATTCGCTGGAGAGGATTATTCGCGAGCAGGAAAAGTTGACTAAAGGCGAAAAAAACATAGACCTCATTCGTGAAACCTCAAAGGCAATTAAAATAATCGAAGTCCACAAGGACTGGGTCAACAAGGGGCAGACAGTCTTTCGTGGAATCAATTACGGAGCCGTCCTGCTCATCGTATCACTTGGACTGGCCATTACGTTTGGACTCATGGGAATCATAAACATGGCCCACGGAGAAATGATTGCGGTCGGTGGCTACTCCGCATACCTGATGCAAAAGTGGATGACGGGGTTCTTTGGCCCTGAAGCCCTGCAGTGGTATTTTCTTCTCGCCATCCCTTTCGCCTTCTTAGCTGCCGCCACGGTTGGGTTATTGGTTGAGCGAAGCGTAATTCGTTTCCTTTACCGTCGACCGCTCGAGTCCCTGCTCGCGACCTGGGGCGTTTCAATGATTCTCCAACAATGTTTCCGCCTTTATTTTGGAGCTGCAAATGTGCAGGTCAACTCTCCGGATTGGTTGATTGGGAGCGTATCGGTGGGTGACATGTCCTTTAATTATAACCGCCTCTTCGTCATTGCTTTCGCGGCAGTGATTGTCTTGGGGACTGGCCTTCTGATGTCCAAAACTTCTCTCGGGTTGAGCATCAGGGCGGTGATGCAAAACCGGGACATGGCAGCAAGTATGGGTATAAGGACCTCAAGGATTCGCATGGTCACTTTCGCTTTCGGGTCCGGGCTGGCAGGGTTGGCTGGATGTTTTCTTTCCCAAATCGACAACGTGGGTCCAGAAGTCGGCTCAAAATATATCATCGACAGCTTCATGGTGGTCGTCACGGGCGGAGTCGGGAACCTGCTCGGCACCATAACCGCGGCTCTGGGAATCGGCACGGCAGACAGGATGCTTGAGGCGTGGTCTGATAGTCCTGTAGTAGGGAAGGTTCTCGTTTTGTCCGCCATTATTATTTTCCTTCAGGCGCGTCCTGGTGGTCTTTTCGCAGCGAACTCACGTAGCCTCGACTAAAACCCATGCAGCTTACCGCATCACGATTGCTCATGTCTCATTTGATTGCTTTGGCGGTCTTTGCTCTTGTGACATTGGCTCTTGTGCCGCTGATCTACTCGAGCGGAGGGATCGCCAATCACGATATTCAGCGCTACGGCAAGTATCTTTGCTGGGCAGCCCTGGCAGTCAGCCTGAATCTTCTTTGGGGATACACGGGCCTTTTGTGCCTTGGCCAGTGTGTCTTCTTCGGACTCGGTGGTTACGCTTTCGGAATGTACCTTATGTTAAATGTCGGGGTGGATCAGGTCTATAAGACGGCCCTCCCTGACTTCATGGACTTCCTAGGCTACACTGAGCTTCCTGCTCACTGGAAGCCCTTCGAGAGCTTTGGATTTGCTGTTGGCGCTGTCATCTGGGTCCCCGGGGTAATGGCCCTGATCTTCGGGTTTCTGGCATTCCGCTCCCGCATTACCGGAGTTTACTTTGCGATCATGACGCAGGCTCTTACGTATGTGGCCTGGATTCTATTCCTTCGCAATGAATTCACTTTTGGCGGAAACAACGGATTCACTGATTTCAAGAAAATCCTTGGAGCCAACCTTTACTCTCATCCCCATACATCAACCAACGGCAAGGAACTTCTATTCTTCATCCTTTCCGCCCTGCTGCTTATCGTCACGATTTTGCTAATGATTGCCCTGACTCGGACCCGTTTTGGGAAGATTCAAAGGGCGATTCGTGACAGCGAGAACAGGGTGAGATTTTCGGGCTACTGCACGGAGAACTTCAAGCTGTTTATTTTTACTTTGGCGGCCATCATCGCCGGGATCGCGGGAGCGCTTTGGTTACCGCAGGCAGGGGGTATTAACGGGGATGTATTTCTTCCTCGAGAGTCCCTGTGGGTGGTTGTTTGGGTAGCAGTGGGAGGGCGCGGCACGATATGGGGGCCGGTCATCGGCGCGATCCTGATTAGCGCCCTAAAGAGCTGGGCGCAGAGAGAATATGAAAATACCTGGATCATCATCCTAGGCGGCGTGTTTCTGATCATTGTGCTTTTCCTGCCGGGAGGAATCAGCAGCCTTGGGAAAAAACTGCTCGGATGGATCCGGATTTGCCGGAGCCGGACTGAAAACTTTATAACTAACCGCAAAAAGAAGGTCGATCCCAATGGGGACGGCGAAGAAACACTCCAATGAGCAAGCCACAGGAATTCATTCTTACTATCGAAAATGTCAACAAGTCTTTCGAAGGCTTCAAGGCCATCTCTGATCTCAATTTCTACATGGACAAGGGAGAATTAAGGACAATCATAGGACCCAATGGCGCCGGCAAATCAACCTTCCTCGATCTGATCACGGGGAAAATAAAAACCGACACCGGGAAGATCCTCTTTGGAAACGAGGACCATGATCTTACCAAGTTGCGCGAGTATCAAATCAACCGCCTAGGCATAGCCCGCAAGTTTCAAACTCCCTCAGTATATGAGGATCACACCGTGTTCGACAATATCATGCTGTCCCTGCCTGAGTCCAGGGGGGTCTTCTCTTCAATATTCTTTCGGCTTGATTCCGAGGCTAAAGATCGGATCACGGAGATCTTGAAGACTATTCGCCTCAAGGACATGGAAACAGTGATTGCGGGCGCGCTCTCTCACGGACAGAAGCAGTGGCTTGAGATCGGGATGCTCCTAGCTCAGCAACCCAAGTTACTGCTTGTTGATGAACCGGCAGCGGGAATGAGTGATGACGAGACCAAGCGAACAGGGGAGCTTCTCCTTAGCCTTGAGGAGAAACACAGTATCATCGTCATCGAGCATGACATGGAGTTCGTTAGGCAAATTGCTCGCAAGGTGACTGTGCTTCACCAGGGGAAAGTCATTAAGGAGGGATCCATGGACAGTATTCAAAGTGACCCAACTGTTGCCGAAGTCTACCTCGGTCGTAAACACTCAACCGCCGCCTGAATGAGTTCTCCGAGATTGCAGCTGAAAAACCTTAAAGTCGCCTACGGGCAATCGACCATCATCAGGGGCATCAACCTTGATGTTCCTGAAAACGAACTGGTGTGCCTGATGGGCCGCAATGGCGTGGGTAAGACCACAACTCTAAAAGCTGTTGTCGGGCTGCTCAGCCCTGAGGCCGGCAGTATCATCATGAACGGCTTACCATTGGACGCGCTCACCACTTCCGCGCGTGCGCGTGCAGGCATTGCCTATGTCCCGCAGGGTCGTGATATTTTCCCGGGCCTCACCGTTTGGGAAAACCTCCAGACAAGCATCGTGGTCAAGGGGAAGACCGCACGGTCGCATGTCGACTGGGTGTTTGAGCTATTTCCCGCCCTGAAGGGGATGCTTAGACGCAAGGGGGGAGTTCTCAGCGGAGGCGAACAGCAGCAACTCGCCATTGCCCGTGCTCTCCTGCTTGATCCCAAACTGCTGATACTCGATGAGCCGACCGAGGGCATCCAACCCTCGATTATTGATCAGATTGAAGATGCTCTCCTGAAGATTAAGGAGGAGAAAAAAATGAGTATCCTACTTGTTGAGCAGTATGTCGAATTCGCGTTGGCGGTCAGTGATCATTTCTGCATCATGGAGAGAGGGAGTATAGTCAAGGATGGCGAGATCTCACAACTGGATGAAAAGACAATTGCCGATTACCTCACAGTTTGATTTGCGCATACCCAAGCTCTTTCCGGATTCATAGAGTTCTTTCACTGTGAATTGATCCATTTAAGAGTTCTGTCAATGGGTAAAAGCCGTTACCATTATGAGTTTTTCCTTTCCCTTGATATAGATACTGGACTAATAAAATTCAGTAATTCGTCTTTAGCAGTCTATTGATTGCCACGGAGGCGGTTAAAGTTCACCAAAACTTGGCACGGTAATTGCTTTTTATCTTTACGATGAAGGAATTTTCTGTCAAATGACACACAGAACCTCAATCAAATAACCATAAAATAAAAACAACGACACATTATGAAAAAACATTATATCGCTGCCGCGATAATCTCTACTATATCATTCGCTGGCCTTATTAAGGGACAAGCAGGTGAAGAAGCCGCGGCAGAACCTGCTTTAGGCCCTGTTTCAGGAAGCTTCTCTCTTGACATCAATGCCCATCATATGTCCTACGGACGAGATATCTGGGGAGCTGGAAGTGGCTTCAACGACGCGCAAATCAATCCATCGCTGGGGTTGAACTTTGATCTGGGAAATGACGTGACCCTTAATGTTGGGGTCTGGGCCGAGATCAACGACAATGTTCCTGCAATAGCCCTCGATGGGAATGAGTTTCAGGAAGTCGATTTTTGGGCGGGGATCGGCTTTGGACTAGGTGACATTGATGTCTCGCTAACCTATCAGGAATGGGTCTATGTGAGTGATTCGGAGAGAATATTTGATATCGGTATCGGCCCATTTGATCTTCCGTTTAACCCAAGCATCAAGTTCCATTGTCGCTTGGACGAAGGTGCTGCAGGTGACACATCAGGCCCTACAGCCGGAACTGCTCACGATACCGGTGTAGTAACCGTGATCAACGCATTACTACCCGGGTTCAGTATCGGCGGGCTTGATTTTGCTATTCCGGTCAATGTGGCTTTCGCAACGGACGGATATCACGGAGGTGACTCGGGTTATGCTTACTCTTCGATTGGCCTCACAACCAGTGCTCCATTGACGGGACCTTGGACATTAAACGCCGGGCTGACCTACTACTTAACGGATGACAAAGTGATCCCCTCGGCTGCAGGCAACGAGGACGATAACATCCTGACCGGTGCTATTGGCATCGGAATGAGTTTTTAGACTTCAGTCGGCGCTCGCCTTTTCAACAACACTTAGAAGTATTACTAATCTTAGGTTGAAAGGACCTGCATTAGCCGATGCAGGCCCTTTTTTACCTAGTAATTGCTACAGCCTGAACAATGCACCTTACACCGAGAGAACGAGACAAACTCATGGTTGTTGTCGCTGCGGATGTTGCTCGTCGTCGCAAAGAGCGGGGAGTAAAATTAAATTATCCTGAAGCTATCGCCTTTATCACTAATGAGGTAATGGAAGGGGCACGGGATGGCAGATCGGTAGCTGACCTGATGTCCTATGGTGCCACCATTCTGACTCGTAACGATGTCATGGGAGGCATCGCAGAGATAATACACGAGGTGCAAGTTGAGGCAACGTTTCCCGACGGCACCAAACTTGTAACCGTTCATAACCCGATCCGTTAGAGTTTAGTGAAAGTGATGATTCCCGGAGAAATTATTGTTGCCGAAGCAGAATTGATTCTTTGTCAGGGTTTGACGACAAAGATAATCCGTGTGGCCAATACTGGAGATCGACCGATTCAAGTGGGAAGCCACTTTCATTTTTTTGAGGTGAATTCAGCGCTCAAATTCGATCGCGAACAAGCTTTGGGGTTCAGGTTGGATGTGCCGTCTGGATCAGCTGTTCGTTTTGAATCCGGAGACGAACGCGAAGTTAATCTGGTCCAGTTAGCTGGAGATCGCGAGGTGCACGGTCTGAACGGCAAGGTGAACGCAAAAATAAACTAATAACAAAAATCCTCGATATGGCCTATAAGATTGACCGAAAAGCTTACGCAGAAACATACGGCCCAACCGTTGGAGACCGTATAAGACTTGCGGACACCGAACTGTTCATAGAACCTGAGTTAGACCTGATCGCTGAAGGTGGAGGGTATGGAAACGAGATTAAGTTCGGTGGAGGGAAGACGATTCGGGACGGCATGGGGCAATCAGCGAGGGCAACGGGTCCCAGCGTTCTTGATGTCGTAATCACTAACGCGCTAATCTTAGATGCTGAGGTCGGAGTCATTAAGGCTGACCTCGGAATCAGGGACGGACGAATCGTTGGCATCGGTCACGCAGGTAACCCTGACATTCAGGACGGCATAGGATCCTCAATATCTGATTCTGATGGAAATTTCCATCCCATGATCGTTGGAGCTGAAACGGAAGCCATTGCTGGCGAAGGTAACATTATCACAGCGGGAGGAATTGACGCCCACATCCATTTCATATGCCCGCAACAAATTGACGAAGCCATCTCAAGTGGTGTTACTACTATGCTTGGCGGAGGAACCGGCCCGACCGCAGGAACCAATGCCACAACTTGCACGCCTGGGGTATGGAACATTCACCGGATGCTTGAAGCTGCCGATGCTTATCCAGTTAATCTCGGGTTTCTGGGCAAGGGAAACTGTTCAACAGCTGAACCTCTACGCAATCAGATTCTCGGAGGAGCGCTCGGATTAAAGTTGCACGAAGACTGGGGCACTACGCCTGGAGCAATCGATTCTTGCCTCAAGGTCGCAGATGAATTTGATGTTCAAGTTGCGATTCACACTGACACTCTTAACGAGTCCGGGTTCGTTGAACGAACACTCGAAGCAATCGGAGGACGCACAATCCACACATATCACTCCGAGGGCGCAGGCGGAGGCCATGCGCCGGATATCATGAAGGTTTGCGGCGAGAATAACATACTCCCTTCGTCAACGAACCCAACTCGTCCGTTCACCGTCAATACACTCGATGAGCACCTTGACATGCTCATGGTATGTCATCACTTGGACTCAAAGATACCCGAGGATGTTGCTTTTGCTGAGTCACGGATTCGCCCGCAAACCATCGCAGCGGAGGATCTTCTACACGATCTAGGAGCAATCTCAATGATTGCCAGTGACAGTCAGGCTATGGGCCGAGTCGGCGAAGTGATTTGCAGAACATGGCAAACCGCGCACAAAATGAAGGATCAGTTTGGAACACTCGAAAGCGATGACCACCCCTCTGACAACTTCCGGGCTCTAAGATACGTTGCTAAATACACAATTAATCCAGCTATTACTCACGGCATCGCACACGAAGTCGGATCATTGGGCATTGGGAAAATGGCGGATATCGTCATGTTCAAGCCCGCTTTCTTTGGAGTGAAGCCGGAAGTTGTGCTCAAGGGTGGAATGATCGCGATGGCAAATATGGGTGATCCTAACGCTTCCATTCCCACACCTCAGCCAACTTATTACCGTCCACAGTTCGGCGCGCACGGCCGTGCACTGAACACCACTTGTGTAACCTTTGTAAGCAAAGCGGCCCACGAGAAGGGCCTTGAGATAACTTTGGGAAAGAGAATTTCACCCGTGTCCAATTGCCGTTCGGTAACCAAGAAGGACATGATGTTTAACGGATCCACTCCTGTAATTGAAATTGATCCGGAAACCTATCTCGTCAAAGCTGACGGCCAAGAGTTAACATGCGAACCGGCTTCAGTGATTCCAATGGCGCAACGGTATTTTCTATTCTAATCCCGTAATCCCGTAATCCCGTAATCCCGTAATGCCGTAATGCCGTTAATCGAAAATGCTATCCAATGTTCCGCCGAACTTAGCGAGATGTTTATTGAGGTCGATCGCTTCCAACTACAAAAGTGTCGTTTCAGGTGCGAGGCAACCGACGGCACCGACTTCGCTTTTTCTTTAGGAGAACCTCTGAAGAATGGAGATTGCGTTCACCAAACACTCACTCACTGCTACATCTTAAAACAGCTACCTGAAAAGGTTATCCGCGTTAACTTGCCAAGAATCGCAAAGGAAGCAGCACAACTGGCTTGGCAAATCGGCAATCTTCATCAACCAGTAGACATCAGGGACAACTTCCTTCTCGTTAGCGATGATCCGACTCTGCGGCGGACACTAAAAAAGATCGGACTGAAGTTTAAATCCTCAAAAGAAATATTTAGCCCTCCTCCACATTCCGAGTTTCCTGCGCATCAGCATGTCCCAGAACTCGAGTATGACCACAGTCACTTCTTCAGCATCAGCCATGGATCAACCATTTGAATCTTGGCTCGCTCCGCTACTTCAGTGCAGCGACAGCGCTTACCCCGTAGGTTCGTTTGCCCATTCATTTGGCCTAGAGTCCATGGTTCAGTCAGGAACTGTAACGGAACAAAATTCCCTCAAAGAATTTCTTAACGGCCCGGTCAGGCACGGACTGGAAAACATAGACTTTCCTATATTATCACACTCATATTACGCAATATCCGCAGGAAATTTTAATGAACTCATTGATCTCGATTGCCTCTCCGCGGCATGCCGAACGCCTGCGGAGTTAAAGGAAGCGTCCTCCCGGATCGGGCGACAGAGAATGGAAATCCTGCGGACATTGTGGCAGGAAATTTACCCGGTTCCCGAGATCAACCTTCCTCACGAACAGGCCCCCGTTGTTGCCGGCATCGAAGCGTTCATACTCGGTGCGCCAAGGAGAAGCGCAATGGCCGTGTATGGACACGGTTCCTATGCAGCGATCCTAAGTGCATCAATCAAACTACTACGACTGGGCCAAACACAAATACAGAAAATCTTAATGGAATGCAGTCAGGGTCTTGGATCCGTCATTGAAGAATCGGACGGAGTATCAATGGAAAATATTGGTTCCTTTGCACCGCTATTTGACACCGCTTCGATGCAACACGAAAGATGTTCTGCGAGACTCTTCCTTTCCTGAAGACAATCCATGAAACCAAAAACCCTAATACGCGTTGGAATCGGAGGACCGGTAGGGTCAGGGAAAACCACTCTGGCTCATGTTCTCTGCGAAACGTTTCGGGACCAATGCAACATGGCTGTCGTCACTAACGATATCTACACACGAGAAGACGCGATGGCATTAGAAAAATCTGGCGCACTTCCTTCGGACCGTATCGTTGGGGTAGAAACCGGAGGTTGTCCGCACACGGCGATTCGTGATGACATTTCTATGAACTTGGAAGCAATTCGCGAACTTCAAAAAAAACACAAAGGTCTAGATCTCGTTCTCGTCGAGAGTGGTGGCGACAACCTGACCGCGACTTTTTCACCTGAACTTGCTGACATATTTATCTATGTCATTGATGTAACCGAAGGTGAAGACATCCCACGCAAGGGGGGCCCCGCAATCGCTTTCAGCGACTTACTAATAATTAACAAGATCGAACTGGCTCCTTATGTGGACGTGGACCTTGAATCTATGAGTTCGGACACATCACGCATTCGTAAGGATCGCCCGTGGATATTTACTGACTTTCGGACCGGACACGGCATCGAGGAACTTAACCGATGGTTTCACGAGCAGGTCCTCTTCACGGACATTGAATCCTACGGTGATGAGTAAAGTGGCCACAAGAAACGGTATCTCTGTGAGCGGTCATCTTCTAGCCAATGCCGTCAACCGAAAGGGTTTGACTCAACTTGAAAAACTTTACCATTCGGTGCCCTTCCACATCAGCAAACCTTACTGGGACGGCTCAGTCCTGCTGCTCCAAGTGGCCAGCCCAACGGCCGGTCTGTTTTCCGGAGACCAGTTATTCAGCAAAGTAACGGTGGAAGAAGGAGCTGCCTTAATGTTCACTAATCAGGGCGCCAGCCGTATTCATCCTCGCACAGAAGATGGGACACTCTTGGAACAAGAATTTAAGGTTTGTAGAAACGGCTGGCTTGAAATTTTCCCAGAACTCATTATTCCACACAAAGGAGCAAGCCTAACTCAAAAGACAATCGTTACCGTGGCAAGAGGAGGCCGAGCATACTTAGCAGAAATGTTGACTCCAGGAAGGACCGCTTTTGGAGAGACCTACGCTTACGAGAAACTTGATTTGAGATTTACCCTGACTCACGGGAATCGTCCCCTCGTAATTGAACGTGCCAAGATTACAGCTAAAACGATACCTTGGATGTTCGCTCGGCCTCCTCAATGGGAACACATATATTACGGCTGCGCGTGGGCCATTGCTCCTGAGCTTAGTGAAATGCAAGACCGAGATTTTAAAGAACTTGAAGATCTGTCCACACATGATCGCCTAGTAGGATCTTCCCGAATCTCTCCCAACGCAATCGCGATCAAAGTCATTAGCTCATCAAGTATTCCTCTTCGAGACGCGCTGCAGCGTGTTCGCATCCGCATGTCTACACTTTTGCCATTTCTTAGCACCAACCCCAGAAAGCTTTAATCTGAAGCATGCATATTCCCGACGGATTCCTGAATGAAACAGTTATCACTGGGACAACACTCGTGAGCGCCGTGTTCGTTGCTCTCGCGGCAAAAAAAACAAATAAGAAAGTGCTGGCATCACCAATGATAGGAGCCACTGCTGCGTTTGTAATTGCAGCTCAAATGGTTAACTTCCCGGTGGCTTCGTTTGTTTCTGGTCACATCATCGGTGGCGTATTAGTAGCAATACTTCTGAGCTGGCGAGTCAGCATACTGGTCATGAGCGCTGTTCTAATCATTCAGGCTCTGATGTTTCAGGACGGAGGAGTAGCAGCTCTTGGGGCAAACATTCTGAACCTCGGAATAATCGGCCCAGGTGTAGGATACCTATTGTATCGCGCTATCCGATACCGATCCCCGGGAACCAATCCGAACACATGGACTGCCCGTGATTCAACAGCCGCATTTGTTGGGGGCTGGACTGCCACTGTTGTCGCTGCATTCCTTGCTTCCTTAGAGCTTTGGCTTTCAAAACAGGCTGACCTGAAACCTATATTAACGCTAATGATCAGTTTCCATGCACTGATTGGAATTGCTGAGGGCATCGCAACCTTGCTTATTGCGAAATTTCTATTCTACCATCAAAAACAATGCGCAGACTACTGTCCAGTGTATCAGGAAAAATACTTTTAATCGCCTTAGCCCTGCTAATTCTAGCTCAGCTTTCAAGTCAACTACCGGACGGTTTGACTATTTCTCTGGAAAAACTGGGACTGAAACCTACTCATGAAGATTCGTCTAAACTCAGACAACAGTAAAGACATCGCACTGTTCGGATATGGCATTGCAGCGGTGCTGATCTTGGCACTTATTCCGCTAAAGGCTCCACTTTACTGGCACGGAACCCTATTATTATTATCTCTATCGCTTGTTCTCAGTAGTAAAGTTTCGGCCCTTCACTTAATCTCGCGAGCCCTTCTCATCATTCCGGGACTAGTGGCAGCCCTCTTAATTCTTCCTGTAATAGGAGGAGAAACACAAATGGGTGCGGCCACTGCTCTTAAACTCACGGGAATTATGCTCCTTCTTTCTTGGATGACTTGGAAACTACCACCTCATCGAATGTTCAACGCAATGGAATCACTGCGTTTCCCTACATGGTTAGTCGAAATACTACGCTCAACTTACAAGAACCTATGCATGCTTATTCGAGAAGTCTTTTCGATGCGCAAAGCACTAAAATCACGGATCGTTCATCGGGGACTGTGGTTGATTAAAACCGCAGGAAACATGGTTTCATTACTGTTCCTGAAAACCCAAGAGCGTGCTGCTTATCAAATTATCGCTCGCGATTTGAGAAACCATGATACAAACTCTCCCACAATGGAAGAACCCACTTCGATCCAGATCGAGAACGTCAGTTATCGCTACAAAGAAGGTAATGGGCAAGCATTACACGGAATTTGTCTTGAAATAACTCCACAATCCAAAGTCGCCATACTTGGCTGTAACGGCGCAGGAAAGACTACCTTATTACTTCAACTCAGTGCTGTTCTGCCTCTGCAAAGCGGTCGCATTGAAATTAGCGGATTAGAAATGAACCGAAAAAATCGCGCGCGCATTCGAAAAGAGGTGGGTATGCTTTTTCAAAACCCTGACGATCAAATTCTTGGCCTGACTGTTGAAGAGGACGTGGCAATTGGTCCAAAACAGCTTCCGATTCTGGACACTGAAAAGGATTCGATTGTAGAATCATCACTGCGTCAGGTAGGACTGTGGAACCAACGCCATCAAACACCTCATCGACTCAGCGGAGGAGAGCGGAAACGCTTAGCAATAGCAGGACTGTTTTCTAGCGGATCTCGTATCCTTCTCTTAGATGAGCCAATGGCATCACTTGATCCTCCCGGACGCGATGAGATTACCGTCCTTTTAGAAGACGCCCATCAGTCCGGTCATACTATCGTTGCTGCTACACATGATGTAGACTTCGCGGCTGAATGGGCGAATATAATCGTAATCATGGAGAACGGACATGTAATAGCTTCTGGAACCCCTGATATACTGACAAACTCTGAAATAATGGGTAGCGTCGGACTAAAGCTGCCTCGAGTATCACAAGCATTTAACGATTTTGAAAAAGAGCGTCCGTCGTTAGAGAAAAAAATACCGAGG
The DNA here is from genome assembly GCA_012960505.1 of Verrucomicrobiales bacterium. Taxonomy (GTDB): domain Bacteria; phylum Verrucomicrobiota; class Verrucomicrobiia; order Verrucomicrobiales; family DEV007; genus EC70. The sequence goes on along the minus strand of DUBC01000056.1, from coordinate 15,125 downwards.
ACACAAGAAGAAGCACTTAATTGGCTTCGTGATCGGTTACGAAGCCGCAGCTAAAATAGCCAAGGGCTGAGGTGATACTTGGGATGGTAGGCCTGTAAAGTTGATTAGTGGAAAGCTATAAATTTTTTCACACCCCCTACATATATACATATCAACTCCGCACAAAAAACTGGCACCCCCACGGGTGGGGTGCCTCGAAGGTTTTGAAGTTGCGTCCTCAGTAATGATCGAAATGAATTCAATCATTATGAGAACCCGATATGAGCCTTGATCTATGGATCTCGAAGAGGAACAGAATGCAGGAAAGGGAAAAAAGTGTATCAAGTTACTGTATCAACTTGCTTTGATTAGAGCTTCCATGTAAAATAACTGACGGTTACTGATGCAGTTGAGACTGCTATTACAGGGTGCTGAGATCGGAAGACTTAAGGGCTTATAAAAGTCCGTATTAATAATAAGTTAAGATTAAGTGCTTTTTATCCCAAGTAATTTAATAATTATTGAAATATTTTTATATATAGCCCCATGAATGATCAAAAAAGTGAATCTGAAATTCCTGAGGATTCCTCGAGCCCTTTAGGTTCAGGGATGACAAAGCAGGAATACTGGAAAAAAAATATCACCTGTGTATTAAGCTTATTGGTAGTGTGGTTTGTTGTTTCTTATGGTTGTGGGATTCTTTTTGTTGAACAAATGAATAAGATTTCAATTGGAGGAGCGCAGTTCGGATTTTGGATGGCTCAGCAAGGTTCCATTTACGTGTTTGTGGTTCTTATCTTTGTTTATGTTCGTTTGATGAATCGGCTCGATCGTGAGTTTACGAGTACTTGTCAGAACGAGGAGAAAGTTCAAACCGAAGGAGAGGATCAGTCATAATGGAAGTCAAATATTGGACCTATCTTATCGTTGGCTTTACCTTTGCCGTTTACATAGGCATTGCTATTTGGAGTAAGGCTAAGTCAACTAAGGAATTTTATGTTGCTGGTGGAAACATCAGTCCAATAGCCAACGGCATGGCCACGGCCGCTGACTGGATGAGTGCCGCATCTTTCATTTCAATGGCAGGACTCATTGCTTTTTCTGGTTACGGAGGCTCAGTTTTTCTTATGGGATGGACGGGAGGTTATGTGTTACTGGCCTTTCTAGTGGCTCCGTATTTGCGTAAGTATGGAAAATTTACCGTGCCTGAATTTATTGGTGAGCGTTTTTATTCAAAAACAGCAAGATTAGTAGCTGTTCTTTGTCTTATCGTTGTCTCAGTTACCTATGTTATCGGGCAGATGAAGGGTGTTGGAGTCGCGTTTTCAAGGTTCCTTGAAACTGATTATAATACTGGATTATTTATTGGAATGGGAATTGTATTTTTCTATGCAGTCCTTGGTGGGATGAAGGGTATTACCTATACCCAGATTGCTCAGTATGTTGTTCTTATCTTTGCATATACGGTCCCTGCTATTTTTATTTCACTGGAACTGACCGGTAATCCGATTCCTCAACTAGGCCTCATTGGCAATGTTTCAGATGGCACTCCATTGTTACAGAAACTGGACACAGTGATAACTGAACTTGGGTTTGGCAAATACACTAACAATGTAATGGGGAGTAAATTAAACATGTTTGCTTATACCCTTTCCCTCATGATAGGCACTGCGGGACTCCCGCATGTTATTATTAGGTTCTTTACGGTGAAGAAGGTCAGTGACGCTCGTCTATCAGCGGGCTGGGCCCTAATTTTTATAGCCATTCTTTATACTACGGCGCCGGCAGTAGCTGCTATGGCTCGATTAAAATTCACCAAGACTATCCAGGTCGATAAGGTTGGAGAAGTTTCTGGGAACATTAAATATGAGAAGCGTCCTGAATGGTTTAAGAACTGGGAGAAGACCGGGCTCCTCCAGCATGAGGATAAGAATGGCGACGGACGAATCCAGTATTATAATGATGCTGATAAATCATTTGCTTCTGTCGCTTCTGAGTACGGTTGGAAAGGCAATGAGATGACCAAGATCGATAAGGATATTATGGTCTTGGCAAATCCTGAAATAGCAAAATTACCAGGATGGGTCGTTGCCCTTGTCGTTGCTGGAGGATTGGCTGCGGCGCTTTCTACAGCTGCAGGGTTGTTACTTGCGATTTCCTCATCCATCTCGCATGACCTTCTTAAAGGGATTTTTCGTCCGCAAATTACTGAGAAGCAGGAACTGAATGCGAGCCGGATTTCCATGGTTGGAGCGATATTGCTTGCTGGCTATTTTGGTCTAAATCCTCCTGACTTTGCAGCAGGGACTGTGGCCATTGCTTTTGGTTTGGCGGCGTCATCAATATTCCCTGTCCTGATGATGGGAATTTTTGTAAAGAGAATGAACCGTGAGGGCGCCATTGCGGGAATGATTGCCGGCCTTGGTGTGACTTTACTTTATGTGTTCCAGCACAAAGGAATTATGTTTATTCCCGGGACATCCTATATGGGAGGTATGGAGGAAAACTGGTTCTTTGGCATTACACCAAATGCTTTCGGTGCTGTCGGGGCCATAGTGAATTTTGCTGTAGCTTTTATAGTATCTAAAATGGCAAAGGATCCACCTGAGGAGGTACAAAAGCTAGTTGAAGATATTCGTCTTCCACAGATCAACGAAAACTAGCCTGAGTCTTTCATTTGATCGAAATCTTTTGCGGAGATTGCAGTGATCGCTGCGCAGCGGGGACATTCAATGTTCACGCTTTCTTTGTTACCAAAAACGTCATCCTTGGAGGCTGTTGCCAGAGCGTTGAGGATACGTTCTTTTGTGCAACCGCATCTGTAACTGTAATGCCGTTTTTCGAGCAAGCTTAGCTCTTCGTCTTTATCGAGACTTCTGATTGCTTCATCATTTAAAGAGAGTAGCCAATCCTCATCGCACTCAGGTTGAGCTGAAATGAAAATAAATTCCTCCTCTGAATAATTAAAAAACCTAGCGAGTCTCTGTTCACTTTGTTTGTAATATTCCTGAATTATTTGGAAGATGCTTGCTGAGGGTTTGAAATCAATGGCACTGCGCCTCGGTTCCTTTGGGAAATTATTGATCTGAGTAATGAAAAGGTTTGTTTTATCGTCTCTAATTCCTTCAGTAAATAACCTACCTATGATGTTACCTTCGTTGCTGTTGCCAGTAACGAATAGGTTCATTAGAGGGTCGCAAAAGTGAATGGTCCATGCGCTGACCTCGTCCCAGGGCTTTGAGGCAAGATGCAGCGCAATGCCTGCCAATGCATCTTTTAATTTCTGGTCCTTGTCAGGGCTCGTAGCTATTTGGTGCTGCATCAGGTGAAGATAATGGTCCATATAAACAGGGCCAAAGTTCCCTCTCACCGCGAGTGCATTTCGATGACGTACGAAGTAACAACGGACTTCAACGGAGCTTTCGTCTTGAGTATTATTATTTTCCATTAAAAATTATTTGGTTATAGGCAACAGTTTATCTATTTTAATGCCATTGAAACCCTTGCCTGACAAGGATCAGTGTTATTGTTTAAGTTTCTATTGTGTCTTCAATAAATCCAGAATTTTTACTTCAAGCTTACCGGATGGGAATTTTTCCCATGGCGATGGAGCAAGGTGAAATTGGCTGGTTTAGCCCTGATCCCAGGGGAGTTATCCCGCTCGATTCATTTCATGTTTCCAAGAGCTTAAAGAGAATCATGAGTGCGGGTCGTTTTGATGTCCGCATCAATTCATCTTTTGGTGAAGTTATTGATGGGTGCGCGGAGCGCGAAGAGACTTGGATTGATGAAACGGTGAGGGAGAGTTATTTAAACCTTAAGGGAAGAGGATATGCTCATTCGGTAGAATGCTGGTTCGAAGGTGAACTGGCTGGGGGCCTTTATGGGGTGGCGATCGGCGGAGCTTTTTTTGGAGAGTCCATGTTTTCCAGAAAGCGTGACGCTTCCAAGGTGGCGCTCGTTTCCTTAGTTGAACATTTACTGAAACGGAAATTTATTTTACTCGATACTCAGTGGACCACGCCTCACCTTAGCCAGTTTGGGGCCATCGATATTCCTAAATCTAAATACATGGAGGTACTCCATGAAGCCATTGCAATGGATGTGAGTTTTGTGTGACTATTGAAATAGTGAGATATTTTATTTTGTAATAATCTTGAAATTCTCACCTTTTCCTTTTTCCCATGCACGGGCCACGCTCTCATACAGGCCATCAATGTTTGAGCGGACAGTCAGACGGAATTCTATTGTTTTAGCGTGCGTTGAGGAGGGATAGTTTTTTATTACCTGGTCCCATACGTCCCCGGCACCGACCCGGTTAGTGGCTTCCTTTGAAGCGGCCTTGATCCTATCGATGACAACCTGACCAACATTTAGAGGTGATTGGTCGGTGACCGGTTCAATAAAGTAAAACCTCGCGATGGCGGAACTTTTGTCGGCTACAGTGACTTCGTAAACTCTTGCTGCTCCATCCACTATGTAAGTGTGTTTTGCAATTGAGGAAATACTGCTTAGTGATACCATGTATTCGCCTCCTGGTAGCGAGGCTTTCCAAAATCTAGTCGGTATAGGATTGGAAGAAGAGTTTGTTTTATTTTCTGTTCCCTGTCCAAACGCATTAATGCATAGAAGAGCAGGTGCCAGGAGAGAGAGAATAGTTTTTTTCATAATGATTTCTCCAATTAAATTAATATTTAATTATGCGGCGATGAGATCCCTTTGTCAAAGTTACCATTTAAGCGAATACGATGGGTCTCCTGGCACATAGCCTGGAGGAACCTTTATACTAGGATGTTTTATTTTTTCCAGTTTCCATGACCAGGGCATAATTCCGGACCGAGACCAAATAAAAGTGAAAGAATCGATTAGATAAGGTCTTGCCTCTTTAATAATGTAATCAGCTGCCGGACTGCCGGATCCTTTAACGTTCATAGCTCCTTTTATTGCGTATGATCTTTCCACTTTTTTAGCTGACATCATTTTCCAATCAATACTCAATGATATGTAGAAATGCCGCCCAAAGTCTCTTAAGGCTAGTGATACGTCATTACGATTAAAATTCCATTGGTCATCATAGAGTTCAGAAATCATTCGGGAGCATTTGCTCCAACGGCGATCGGAAAGGTATTGGATGAAATGTTTATGCGCTCTCTTTGCTCCTTTCTCTCCAGACCAGCGAACAGTTTGAATGCCGAAGAAAATAACAACAATGATTCCCAATACGAATAGTTTCAAAAGTAGGGATCTATGCACTTGATTTTTGTCGATAAAATGATCAGTTTCCTAATCTTAATTTGTGTCAAAGTCCTCCAAAGTTTCTCAAAATCAACATTCTGGGAAAGAGTATAGAAAAAATGTTGCTCTTATCCTTGAGAGAAAAAGCGGTAAGATCCTGATTTGCCAGAGATCAGATTGTGATAATTCATGGCAATTCCCTCAAGGAGGAGTGGATGAAGGCGAGAAGCCAGTTGAGGCTCTTTACCGTGAAGCGAACGAAGAAATAGGCCTTTCTGCGAAATTCTATAAAATCATAGAGGAGCGTGAAGGGTATCGCTATGATTTTGATAAGAGGCATGCCAAATGGAAACACTACCTCGGTCAGGAACAAACTTACTTTAGGTGCAGATTTAATGGTAAAAACAAGGACATTGATCTGGGTGCGGACAAGCCGGAATTTACAAACTATTGCTGGATTTACCCCGAGGAATTCAATTTGGAGTGGGTTGCAGACTTCAAACGTCAGGTATATTTGGAAGTGTTTCGGGATTTTTTTGATCTTGAAATTACTTAAAATAAATAAAATGCCTTGCGGTATACCTAGGGTGAAAAGATATTAATTGCGCCCTGACCGCAATATGCGCTCTAAGAATTCTTTCCGGCATTATTTTTCTCGAAGGACGATACGTGTTCTCCGGTCAGCTATGCAATTGCTTAGGCGCATGTCTATCAGGGCTGATCATACGGATGCTTCGAGGCCTGTTTTAGATGGTGGCAAACCTTCAAATATGATTTCAAAGGATTTGAGATCAGGTATTAATGTTGCATTACTGGCCTTTCCTCAAGGAATGGCCTATGCGCTGGTAGCTGGCCTTCCAATTCAATTTGGTATCACGTGTTCCATTGTTGCGGCTTTACTTGCACCTCTATTTTCGGGATCTAGATACCCTATTCTTGGGCCAACGAATGCGACAGCATTTATGATTTTTAGTTACTTTCTTGCATATCCTGATTCTTCTTCGGCTGCCAATCATATGCCGTTAGTGATTATCATGGTGGCTGTTCTTCTAATAACAGGTGCGGTTTTTAAAGTGGGAGATCTTATTCAGTATGTGAGTCGATCTGTTGTTATTGGTTATGTTGCTGGTGCTGCATTGCTAATCATTGCCAATCAGTTCAGTTATGTTCTTGGTATTGATCCTGCGCGAGAAGGGAGATCTTTCTTTACGATTTTTATTGGAACTGCATCGCGGATCAGTGAGTCTAATTTTGCTGCCGTGTTCCTTGGCGTCGGGACTTTCGCATTTTATTTTGTTTTGCGCAGATCTTTCAGAGCCTTGCCGACTTTTGCTCTTAGTCTTCTTGTGGCTTCTGTGGTGAATTACTTTTTGTCGGATTCATTATCTATCGATACTTTTGATGATCAGCAGGGGGGAGGGGGCATCCTTCCTGATTGTTCTATCCTGATGGCTCCTGGCCTCTTTGATAAAATTACAGAATTGTCGGGCATTGCCTTTGGCTTAGCTTTTTTGGTTGCTCTTGAGATATCCGTGGTGTCCAAATCCCTCGTTTCTCGTACTGGGGATAAGTTGAAGATGAATCGTGATATGTTTGGATCCGGAATTGCAAATGTAGGATGTGCCTTCTTGAGCGGAATGGTAGCATCTGGTTCGCTGACCCGTTCGGCTCTTAACTACTCGAGTGGTGCAGCGACGAGATTCTCTAGTGTGTTTTCTGCTTTATTTTGTGGAATAGGACTTTGGGTTTTTCTTAAGGTTGATTTTGTTAATTATATTCCGAAGTGTGCACTTGCTGCTCTTGTCATTGCTGTTGCCATGACTCTCATTAATTGGAAGCAAGTTTTGATTTGTCTTTTGTCTACCCGCTCGGACGCGGCCACTTTTTTAGTGACTTTTATTTCTGCTCTCATTATGCCGCTACACGTGGCGATCTTTATTGGTGCCGGAACTGCAGTGGCTCTTTTCTTGAGACAGGCAGCGCGTCCGGAACTTGTTGAATATGATTTTGGGTCAGGTGGTCAGCTCAATGAAATTAAGAGTGGAGACAATCGTAGTTCTCCTGCAATTTCTATTGTTCACGTTGAAGGTGAACTTTTCTTTGGTGCTGCTGAACTTTTTCGCAGTCAGATTCAGGCAACGGCCAGTGATTCTAACCTCAAAGTTATTATACTTCGCATGAAGAACGCTAGGCACTTGGATGCAACGAGCGTTATTGCGTTAGAAGAACTGGTTGATTTCCTGAAGAGTAACGGTCGTGAGCTTATTATTAGTGGAGTAATGAAAGATGTTTACAGGGTATTGAAACGTTCCGGTGCGGTTGATTTCATAGGAAAGGAAAATATTTTCCCTGGGTCCTTTGGGAATCCTAACTTAGCGACTAGGAATGCACTCAAGAGAGCCCAAGATATTATTGGGTCTTCGAATATTGATGTAAAAATATTTCATGACCCATCCTTGCCGGTTGGGTAATTAATATGCATTAGTTTGAAGTATAAGCACTGATACCAAGATCGCTTCGTAGGAGAAGAATCTTATCAAATTTAGGGCTAGGATCAATGTGTTGCGGGGAAAGATCCCTTATGGCTTCGATCTGTTCCGTGATAATTGATTGCTGTGTGTTACCCGTATTCATATCGACAAAGTACATTGGGGCTCCTTTGTTTCCTCCATTAAAGATTTTCATCAGTTTATTTTGGGAGGTTCTAACAAAGAATCCATGTTGATCGACTGGGGATGCCTCGGCGGTTGGGCTCACGATGAATCTTTTCTCAGCTAGATTGGCTATGACTAGTTTGTGACTTGGAAAACATAAGATGTCATTTTCTATGATGACACGGTTCCTATCGAAGGGGATTTGAGTCCCAATCTCAAATCTATACGAGGGGTCTTCCGGCTTGAAGATTGCAAACACTTCTTGGTTTTTTTCGTTTCTTGTCATAGCAAGCATGTATTTGCCATGGCAGCTTATCATTTCATGATTAATCGCAATCTGAGTGGCTTTTTTTCCGTCTAACTCATATTTATAGAGATTACGTTTACCGTGCTTGCGGTCCCTCGTTTCCAAAACAACGCCCCCGTCGAAGAATTGGGCCTTATCAATGAACAGTCTCCTGACCATTATACCTTTAGCGGCTGGTTGTCCCCATTGGCTAGGGTCATTACTCGCGTAGAGTTCGTATTCACTGATCATGCCGTTATTGTTAACAATGACTGCCGGAAGGTAGCGGAGCGACTTGAATGTGGATTCTTTTCCAAGGTCAATTTGTATTTCGTGAGGATGGGGAGGTATCTTTCCTAGCCATTGGGTATGCCACCATGTGCTTGGATTCCCATCAAAAACATTCTTCAGTTCAGTGTTCATTCTGGACTTTGTTTCGTAACTGTTGGTGTAATGAGCTCTCCATGTAGAGCGATCTAAACTGGCCCCATTCTCATCGCCGAGTAGAATTTCCGAAGCTGAGGACCATCCCATACCATTCACTTCTGAAAGCATTACGAGTCGGAAGTATCTTGCTTTGACCTGATTGAATTTAATTTCGTAATAGCCTTTGCCGATTAGTTTTCCGTCAGAGTAGTTTTGTCCGTCATTAGTGATGTTGACATCATAGTCATTAATTAATTGGCCGCTCTTAGGTTCTATTTCCAGATGCCAGGGTGCTCGTCCCATTGATGTCTGGAAAACGTGAATCTTTTGCCCGTCCCATTGAGGGATAGTGTGATTGCCGAAAGCGACCCGCCTTTCCCATAATCGTTTCCCCGTCTTTGGATCAAAAGCAAATAGGACAGTTTTCTTGTCATGCATGAGTCCTACATCTCCACACTTCATCATTGAATTAGCTTGGGCTGGAACCTTTGTTTCCCAGATTATCTTCCCGCTCATCCCATCAAACGCGACAGCATGCCTGTTTTCACCTGCTCCTGTAAGAAGTAGTAATTTATTGTCAATTACTTGAAACGCCGGTTGTATTGCATTTATGAATCTTCTCCATTTCAAAGCACCTTTTGATGATATTTCCACACATTCCAGTAATCCTTCACTCAGAATAAAAGCATGATTTGCCAGTGGCGAACTGTGAGGGGCTCTGATGATTCTGGCATCATTGCGCATGAGTGTCCATTGCCTCTTTATATTTGAAGATAGACTTTTATTAGCGGGAGCGGCGTTAGGGTTTAGCGGTTCCGAGACGGCAATGCCTCCACCTTTGGAGGGGCTATCGCTAATCACATAAATTGAATTTTTATCGATCAGGTAAGAGAGTGGTTGCCCCACGTTTTGATTCCATTGCCTTGAACCTTTGATTGCTCCGGTGATCGCATCAAATTCCGTAATTTCTGTTGTGCTAGCAAGATATATGGAGGAACCGATCATTTGTGATCGGCCAATCGATCTTTCTGGAACTTTAGTATGCCAGTTTGTTTCTCCTGATTTTATATTGATTGCAGCTAAAGAGAATTGGCCTTTGACGATGAGGTGATTTTCGTGTTTTCCTAGATATTCGATTCCGAGGACTAGGGTATTTTCCCAAACAACCTTTCCAGTTTCAGATTGCAATGCGAAGACCTTTCCTGAATCTTTTGTCATGCATATGACTAGATCATCAATGATGACAGGATGACTTCCTAGGGCTCCGGCGCCTGGTCCTGGGCTGTTATTGTAATAGTGAATCCAGTCCGGTCTTCCATCTCTAGGGTCACAGCGGGCGATCAGGCCCGCGTTGCTGTTCACGTAGATTGAACCCGAGTCCAGGCTTACTTTGTTGCCGAAAGTTCTGGTTACATCGCGAGCCTTTTCCAGGTTCCCAATGATGTCGCTGGACTTTCCGGCCTGGGCAATGGTGCTCATCCATACGAGGGATTGGGTAGCTTCTTCGATGCATGCGAGTTGAACTGTTTGTCCTCCGTGGGAACTCCAGATAAGAACATAGATGAGCCCGTCAAAAATGACCGGGTCGCTGATCGGTATAATGTTTGGGTTTTGTCCCGGGCCGAACCCAAAATCGTCATGGAGCCATTTGGCTTTTCCTGATGCTAAATCGAAAGCTGCGATTCCCTGAGGTATAGCCATGAATCCCCAACGTGTGTAGATCGTCCGGTTCTTAACTTCGGGGATGAAATAACCCGGCAAGAGGTTGCGTTTGGACCGGTCATCATTCATTGGTAACCTCGGCTGGGACCAGATTGATTTTGATGTGTCATTTATATTGTAAAGAGCCAAATGATTGCGGCTGGAAATCAGGAGGTTGTTTTCAATGACTTGTGCATCTAGTGCCATTCCTCCGGTATGACCTCCGCCGAACCAAGGGGTGACGGCAGGGATTTGGATTACTTTTGGATTCAGTTCGTTCAGTGGTAGAGGTTCTGGATCAGCTTTCTTTTCTGGTATTGTGCTTAGGAGTTGGTTGCCAAGATCAATTGCCTTAAGAGTTTCATCCATCCAGATCATTTCTTGACCAGGATCAGAGCCTTTAATTTCCTTTTCTAGGGAATCACGATCTCCAACCATGGACAGAGCGATCCACTTTCCAGTTCTTGCAAATTTGATAATTTTAGGATCATCTGCGTGATTTATTAGATCTTCGAAACTTCGTAGAGCAGCAAGGGCATGCCCCGCGATGAGACTCCGATTAGCAGTTCTCAAAAGTGTTTTGTGAGCACTTGTCGACCATGGGTAACGTCTGAAAAGATCTAGGGCCCTTTGATTAGTGAAGTCAGGTTCTAAGTTTTCACGATTAAATGAACGTTCTTGTATCTTTCGAAGGCCCGAGAGTTCCTTCTCGGGGAAGCTTTTCAGGTGTAAGTCAAGTGCTCTGGATGCATCAAGGATTCCGGTCATGTCTCGCCAGGGGACAATGGCTTCGGGCAGTAGGGTGATTCCAATTAATCGGTCAACTTGCCGAGCGACTCTTCCCGGGGGCTGTTCGATGACCTGTTGCCAACGACCGTCAGGGTCATCGGGAGAAAGGTCTGGCATTGGGCTGCCTTTTAAGGGTTTTAGAATTGGCTGGGGTAATTTTCTAAAATCACTTTCCAAGATTTCCTTGAGTCTGACCCATCTTTCTCTGATCCAAGGATCAGGATGATTCATGTCTTTGTTTTTCTTTAATTTTTCATAATGATCTCTAGTGCTTGGAAGGCCCAGGGACTTATGTGCGCTTGCTCTGGTTGACTGCCAGAAAAGATCATATGGGTTCCTTTCTATTATATCATCATGTCTTTCCGCAGCGACGAATAAATTTCTATCTGCAAGGTGCTGTGTAAGGCCTTGTGCGATAATTTCCCGGTACAATGGAGAGTTGGCTGAAATGTGTCCTAGTCTTTCGAGGCCAGCAATCCTTGTCGATACGTATCTCATCCATCTGGACTGAGTATTATTACGGTCTCCGCGCTCGTAGATTTTTTCTAAGCAACGGATTGTCAGGTCTACATTCCCTGGATCAGATTCGATTAGTATCTTTAAGTGACGATTTCCAGTTTCGCTATCATTGTTATTGTATGCATCATCAGCCTTCTTCCATAGATCATCATTGGCGACTGATATGGCATTTGCCAACATCATTGCCAGAACGCAGAAAAATAAGCTTGTAAATTTCACCTCAGAATAATTCCAAGGGCTTGTTATTTGCATCAGTGATGCGGGCCCTGATCCACCACTCGTGTTCAATGTTTGCGCTCTTTACTAGGATCCTGTTCTTTCCTTTCTTGAGCTTGATTTTTATATTTCCTTGAGAGGCTACGCAACTCTGCCTGTGCAAGTAAGGAGCAACCTGTTCGGAAATCTTTTCTCCATTCAGCCAGACCTTAAAAGCGTCATCCCCGTCCAAGCTAAGGAAAAGGTCTTGGTCCTTTTCCGAATTAAAGTCGGAAACAGCATAAGCAATAGAGAATGTTCCTGGAGGAGGAAGGAGAGGCCCCATCATAAGCATTCCGTTAGTTTTATTTACACTGGCTTCTGACCAACCGATTTCACGTTCTATAGGCTTTTCTCCATCTCTTTTTTGGTTCCCTTGCAAGGCCCAAACATACGTTGAAGGATAGGTCTTTTCGAAATCAATGCCCTTTTCAGGTTCAAGCTCATTTGCAAATGCTTTATGCTCTTTATCATTGAGAAAAGTGCCAAGAACCATCCAGTTTGAAACATATCCCTGTCTTCTGGCAACGTTTGCGATTCCATTGTCGGGAGCGATACTGCCCAATGCTTCCGCCACGGCTTCTCTTCGTACCGTATCCGTGCCGCTTAGAGCTTCACCGAGCATTGCCAGTGCAGGTTCGAAGTCATCAGCATTGCCGGCATGACCGAGTAATTCAAACGCGGCTTTGCGAATCACGTTGTCAGTACTTACAAGCACATCTTCAAGATATGATACCAACTCCCCAGTCGGTGCATCTTCAAGAGGAGTTTCCATTAGCGCGCTTATAGCCGCAATAGAAACGCGACTTTCATTGTCCTTAATGGTTTCTTTTAGAAGAGTATAAAGGTTGGCCTCGGTGCAATGGCTTAGGCAACGGATTGATAGCACTTTTATTTCGGGCGTTTCATTCTTCAGATGAGTAATAAAAAATTCTTTATTAGAATCAGGATTCATTTCTTTTGAGCCGAGGGCAATCATTACTGTTTTCAGAGTTTCGGGAGCGGTTGAAGTTGTTAGTGCGGATAGTAGTTCTTTGCCCAGATTTGGATCCTGAAAGAGAATTGTAATGATTCGGGCAGCAGCAAAGAGAGCACTGTCTCGTCCTGTCCTTATCAGGTCCTTCAAGGAACTTGAAAGAATTTCATTATTGTTCTTAGAAAGAGCCGAGATGATATATGCGTAGTTAGCGTCATCAGTACTGGTGTTTTCAAGTAGATCTAGAAGGACTGGTACGGCTTTAGGGCTTTTACTTCTGTCAAGAGACTCGACCAATGGTCTCTTGTTTGTTGATGACTTTGTTAATTCTTTTAACCTTTCGAAAGCATCCTTATTCCCGACAAGGGCCAGAGATTCGACAGCCAAAGGAATTAATTCTTCGGTTATAGACTCGGTCATTTTTTGAGCTAAGGGCCATGCCTTTTCGCCCATGATTCTGGAATAGGAGGCTAGTGCTCTTAATTGAACGGATTTTATTTTATCAGTGGTTAGTTTTAATAAAATCTCCATTCCCTTATTCTCTTTGATTAATCCAGCCGATTCAGCAGCACCTTCTCGAAGTACTTGATCAGATGATGAGGCGAATGTGGATAATATCTGAGGAATGTCCTGACCGTTTTGAATTTTGCAGTAAGCCACTAAGGCCTTGGACCGAATCCATGAGCGCTCCTTCTCGTCTTTGGTTATCTTAAGAATGCTTTCTAGGGCTTCTGGGACTTTGTTTTCAGAAAGATAATGAAGGGCTTCGGCTTTTAGTATCCAGTCTTCTTCATTGAGTTGTTGAAGGTATCCTATTGTGCCTGATGGCCTCACGGGTGCTCCGAGGGCGCTGAGTTGAAGGAAGATCAGCGAAAGGATTGTCACTGTCTGCGGCAAGACAGTCGGAATTTTTTGGAAGATTTGAAATGTGGAAGGAGGGTTCACATTCACATTTAACGCTGATAAATTGGTAAGTACCGATAGGGGACACCAAGGATCAGGATTGATAATGAAGTGCCATAGGCTTGGCCATACGATCCGCTCCAGCTTCCATCATTTTTATTTTGCTTCCCAATAATTTCTGCTGAGATCTTTGGGTACCATGCCCGGAAATCAGCATCTCCTGACTGATACATGCTTTGTACTGCATAATAATGAGCGTAATGAAAGTGATTCGTGCTTTTAAACTTGGATTCAGGGAAGGCTTTGAGAAAGGCGATGCCTCTTTGAGTGGCTTTCAAATTGCGTTGACCACACATTATTAAGGACATGACTCCTGCAGCAGTTCTCGCAAAGTTTGGTTCTCCTCCGCCTGCTGTGTATTTAAATCCTCCACTGCCCTGATCCTGACAGGAAAGTACATACTCAGCGGCTTTGTCTATTGTTGTTTGGGGCACTGCGATGCCAGCTTCACTGGCGGAGTTCAGTGCAACTATTTGCATGACAGTCATAGAAAGATCAGCGTCTCTAGGTTCAGGGCTATAACGCCATCCTCCTTCTTTATTCTGTGCTCGCAAGGTGATATCTACGGCGCGGGTCAGTGCGGATTTGATTCTTGGATTCTTGCTCTGTCCCCATGCTTCGGAAAGCGCTAGAACAGCCAATCCATGTTCGTACATGCCGGCATGATTTTTTGGTGTTCCAAGATATCCTCTTTGATTCTGTCCAACATTAAGAAGGAAGGAAATCGCATTTTCCATGTTTCTCCCATATTGACCTCGGCCAGGAACGTGTCCCTGAAGCATGAAGGCCATAAGAGTGAGTGAAGTTTCGGCTACCCGGTTCTGGTCACCTCCCCAGCTCCCGTCAGCCCTTTGTGATCCTTCTTTTGAAAGGTATTCAAGGCCCTTTGAAATTGCTGTCCTTACCTCTGGGGTGAGCCTCGCAACACCAACGCTTTGTGATGGAGGGTCCTGGGCATTAACGTTACCCAAGGCCAGCGCACTGATAATAGCGAATGTAAGGGTGATTAGTTTCATTATTTTTGCTTAGCTATTGCTTCCAAATAGGCTTTGACTTGTTTGCGGAATTCCGGAGGTAAATTTTTCTCGTAATTTTGAATGACTGCAGATCTGCCGCGTCGTGAGCGGGTGGGATTTATTTGTCTGCTACGAGCGACTTTATCACCCTTCGCAACTGTGGATGAAGTTCCTTCTGCTGACACTTCTTCACTTGGTCCCTCCGTTGCAAATGGGGAGGGCTGTCCTTTGCCTTTGCCCTTACCTTTGCCTTGACCCTGACCCTGACCCTGACCTTGACCTTGACCTTGACCTTGACCTTGACCTTGACCTTGACCTTGACCTTG
>DUBC01000055.1:774-1609 GCA_012960505.1 Verrucomicrobiales bacterium | reverse complement strand
AATAGGAATTATGGGAGGTATTCAGTCTGTTTTTACGATTATTGAGGCCGTAACTAATTCAGCAACTTGGAAATTTTTGATGGTTCTGGTCAAAATTGGAAATTCAGTTTTGTATTCTCGTCATGGTCATCCACGCTTATATGATCCGGATGTGGATTATCTCCCAGAAGGCCCTAGAACGCGTGTTATGAAGAGTAAGGTGGGAATTGGGGTCACTGGCGGTAACACTGGATCGAAGGCGTATGCTTTGGCGTGGCGCCATTCTGCAAATGTGAGAAGATATGTACTGCCCAGTTCATTGGATGCGACTCTAAATGCTATGAGCATGTCTCCTGGTAGTGTAACTGCTGAAATTCAGGGTATCATGAAGGGAAAAGTCGCGCAGGGTGATGGAAAGCATAATCCACACGATAAGGAAGGCAAAGGCGACATTCACATGAAGTTCGCACAGCATGAGGACGAAAAATCACTTCCGGGAAGACTCTCGTCGGAATATGTTCAGTATATTGAAGACGCCCTAGAATCAGAATACATGCCCTTTTATTTTCATGATCTAAGGACCAATGAGATTATTTCGTTTCATGCGTTTTTAAACTCTTTGTCAGACTCTTTCTCTCCGGACTGGAAGGAAGTATCCGGCTATGGAAGAATGGATCCTGTCAAGATATACAATAAGACTACCAGAGCGATAAGCATCGACTTCACTGTAGTATCCACCAGCGAGCAGGATTTCGATCGAATGTGGTGGGACATCAACAAACTGGTGACACTAGTGTATCCTCAGTGGTCCAGGGGACGAGCAAGAACTCAGGGAGAGTCTGGATTCATTCAGCCT
>DUBC01000055.1:0-726 GCA_012960505.1 Verrucomicrobiales bacterium | reverse complement strand
TTTCTCTCAGATTCCTACTGCATCTCCTGTGATTAGAATGAGATTCGGTGATCTCATTAAATCAAATTATTCTAGATTTAATCTTTCGAGACTGTTTGGAGTTGGAACTAGTGCCTTTAAAGTAGAGGGAGATTCCGCAAAGATCAGCAAGGATAGAGCTAAATGGGTGGCTGCTTCAAATAAATCAAGAAAGAAAGCAACCGAGCATAAGAAGAAAGCTGAAACTGAGCCGCTTGATCCTGAAGCCGCGGGCGGAAAAAAACAGGCATTTGTGATGTTGTCCAGCGCCGCGGGCACATTACCTGAAAAAGGATATCAGGCTGGCGATATTATTATTTGTAAACCGGGCCGAAGATATTGGATTAGAGACAAAGATGGTGCTGTGCCTAAGGCGAAAAAGGGGGTGAAATGGAAGAGAAAAATTAGATCGTCTTCGTTCAAAATGGAAATAAAAGGTTGTTGGTGGTCCAAGTACAAATACAGAATATCTAAGTCGGAAAAACAAAAATTTGCATTATCCAATAGGCATCCACCAATAACAAAACGTCGCAAAAAAATAATGTACATATGTGAGCTAACTTCTGATAATATTGCGGGGATTCCAAAAGGACTTCAAGAATTCAAGCATTTGATCCTTTCGCACGAACAGATTTCCGGGTTGCACAAGCAGACTTTAAATAAGAAATGGACCGAGGCGATGGGAGAAGAGAGTATGGAGGTTAATGG
>DUBC01000054.1:25997-55039 GCA_012960505.1 Verrucomicrobiales bacterium | reverse complement strand
CTCATAGACCAGATGCCCCGAACCGTAAATGACCAGCACGCGCCTGTGCTCAGCGAGTAACCGAGCTTCAAGTGATATGAGATGCTTTTCGCGGGCAAGCATCACGGTAATTCCCATGCGCTTTAATAGAGCGGGATCCTCAACGGCCAGGGGAGCCACATCATCAGGATCAAGGTTAGCGGCAATGAATGGGTTCCCCGTTGTCTTCTCATACCAACTTTTAAATTGATCAAGATTCATTGCTGTTTCGAGCTCGAACTGCTCAATCATCCGCGGTAACAACCGCTTCACTCTATTGTCCAGCTCTGCTCTGGGCTGCTCGCGGCGGACCTGACCCAGGTGCCGGACAACGAGATAACCGAGAATGTCCGTATCATCATCAGTCACGGTGCGGAGCACTTCGGTCGTCACTGAAGGAGACGGCTCTCCACCAATGAACGGGATTTCCTTTTCATCTGCGAGGAGTGCCGCGTACAGAGGCTCAGGCAGATTGCCGCTGACTTTCCGGCGCCTCGCGTCCCGCAGGAGTGGCGGAGGCGAATAGCCCTCATCAGTATAAAGCCCCTCAGTAATGACACATTCGGGATCAAATCCCTCCATGACTGACTCGATGAGCCTGTGCGTTGGCGAGCCGGTCTTCGGTTCGTGGCGCGCGGCAATAAATACCAATTCCATTCGCCCCTTTTTGTAATGCGCAAAATAGGGTGTCCTGCCTCCAAGTTTGCGGTGCTCGGCCTGGGTTCGCTCCTTGAGTAAAGTAAAATCAGGGACGGGCTCCTTCTCGTCCTCAAAGAGTTGATGGTCGAACCGGACCTCCCGGACCCTGAACTTCCAGCCTTCATCAGTCTTCACATAGACATCGCGGTAGACTCCGCTATGCATCAACTTAGGCAAAGGGTCATCATGGTGCTGCCAAATGACAGAGAAGACCGTCTCCCCCTCGATCGAACCGTCCTCTTTCTTTTTAAGGAGCGTATTTGTTTGGTGATGACGCGTCACAATTCCACGGTCCCTGAATGACCCTTGTAATTCTTCAGCGAAGGCAAGGATCTCGTCTCCGGAGCCCAATGATTTATTTTTCTTTCCCGCGAAGTAATTTGTCCAGACCCCGCCCTTCACGAACAGATCAGACCAGCCTTTGGGATCCTTCGAGTCCCAGGTATGACTGTACCGAGAAATCAGGTCCTGAATCTCAATCCGGTCAGATACGCTGATTGAATTCTCAGCGGCCCCTGCCCCACAAAGGGCACTGGAGGAGAACAGGACAAAAATTAGAAATCTCATCAAAGTCAATCCTACCAGAGGCCCAACGGGACCCGCAACCTGATTATTAGTCCCTCATTTATATTATATTTTGATGGGTTGACCCTTTAAAAAATATTAGGATTTTTCCGGACACTTTTAAATGGCAAACGACGAAATTATTGAGCAGTTAAAAAGCTTAAAGGAGAAAAGACTCTTCGGCTCCGAAGTCGAAAAGCTCATCGAGCCTTTCAAGGGGAAGGAATATTCCTTTGATATGACATTCGCCGAGTCGGGCCGCGCGTTCGGATCCCAGTCAGATCCGGCCTATGACAATGGTCACAAGATGACATGTGAAATCCCGGAAGGTCCCGAAATCACTGTGCTCGTTCCTGCGGACCAGGAAGAATTTATCAATGGACTCAAATCTGGAGACAACTTTAATTTGACTGTCCGACTGCTCGGCTATGACGGGCTCTACCACAGGGCAGTGTTCGGAAAAATCGACCACGAAGAAGAGACGCCCAAAGAAGAGACGCCCAAAGAAGAGACACCCAAAGAAGAGACACCTAACGAGGAACCGCCTAAAGAAGAGACGCCTAAAGAAGAGACGCCTAACGAGGAGCCGATGACTGCGAAAATTAAGGAGAAAATCCCCTCACCCGTCGAAGAGAAAGCGACCGAAAGTGAACCGCAGAATGAGGAAGAAATTTCAGGGAATGACGAGAAGAAGGCACGCTCCCTGTCATTTCCAAAGCTCAGTGACAGGGCAGCGGGTACCCCTGATAAGGGATCCTCAAAAACTGCCAAGGACAAGGGTCACGGCTATTACGTGGTCCTCAAAAGTGTCAATGAAGGTACAGGCAAGTTTGTAAAACCTGAATTGGATGGCGCGGATCAGAAAACTGTAACTAACTATGATCTTACCAATCTGATCCCTCGATTTAAGAAAAGTTTAATTGAAGATACAGGCCAGTTCGTAGACCCTGAACCGGATGATGTGGATCACAAGACAGTAATCACCTCTTATCTCAGCGGTCTGATCCCTCAATTTAAGTTCACCCTTAAAAACTTTAAAATGTGGAGCATTAGAAACATTGCAGGCTTATATTCTGGAAGTCACAATGACTGGGAACAGGCCAAAAGATTAGTTGAAAATTGCCCCGTACTCATCAAATGGGAATGCACAAGGAAGGAAGCAGCGTCCCTCAAAGAGGAACTCGAAAATTCGGGCGCGTCCGTTGACATTCATCCTTTTAAACAATGGCATGACCTCTATGAGAGGCTCGATAAAGAACGGTCAGACTATAAGCAGATTACGTATAGGCAAATTGTGCTTCGGGAGGAGATCAAGCCCATCGGGCTGGACTTTAAACTTCTCTGCAAGGAGCCGAAATCTCATTTATACAACGTAAAATTCACTTATATCATTTCACTGTCTCTTTATGCATTGAGCGGATTCCTTTTCTTAGTCAGTACTGGCACCGGCCCTGGCTTCATGGGAGTCATAAAATGGAGCATTTTATTTGCCGGAGCGGGTTATGGTGTACAGAAATTAGCGAAGACCATCTGGTAAATTATCCTAACAGTTTTTATTGAATCGATGAAATTATTTACCTGGTCTTGATTTAATTTCCTTGCTCCAGGATTCCCACAAATTTGCCAGCTCCATCGTCTTCTGAGGTTTATCCTTTGCCAGGTCATTCATCTCGGACGGGTCCGCTTTCAGGTCATAAAGCTCCCATGGGGATTTTCCCTGCCGGACCACTTTCAGGTCCCCCTGACGGACAGCATTGGCTCTTCCAAAGTGCCAGTATATTTCCTTGTGCGACTCTCTTTGCTTTCCTTTGAAAATAGACAAAAGCGATTTACCGATCGGCAGTTTGGTTTTATTGCCGTTTATCTGCTTCGGATACTTGGCTCCGGTAACATCTCTGAAAGTGGCTGATATATCAATGATGTGACCGACCTGATCAGTCATGCCCGGTTCAATGACACCCGGCCAATGAGCAATGAACGGGGTCCTTGTGCCGCCTTCATAATCGGTCGACTTGAATCTCCTATAGGGTGTATTACTGGCATTTGCCCAACCGACCGAGACTGTTCGATAACTTTCAACAGGACCCGGGGGGATTTTCGGAGTCGTGTTCGGTTGTTCGGGGCAGGCCCCGTTATCTGTGAGGAAAAGAATCAGGGTATTGTCCCATTTACCTAACTCCTTAACCTTTGCAAAAAGGCGCCCCAGATTCTGATCAACCCGGTCAATCATTGCCGCGTACACCGACATCTTCAGGTCCTCCTCGTCCTTTTGTTTTTCTGATAGATCCTCCCACGCCTTGGAGGCCCGCGGGCTCAACTTATGGTTCGGACCTATGATCCCCATCTCATTCATGCGGGCAAAACGCTGTTTACGGATCTCATCCCAGCCTATCTTGTATTTACCACGGTACTTGGCGATGTCCTTGGGCCAGGCATGGAGCGGATAATGGGGAGCCGTGTAAGGGAGATAAAGAACGAAGGGCTTGGCCTCGCCTTGATACTCATCGAGACGCTCCATCGCGTAATTAGTAAAGGCATCCGTCGTGTAGAAATCCTTATCAGGATTCGTATAACCCATAATCACTTTGTCCTCGATGGCCCAGCGCCTTAGCCGGGTCTGACCCTTCCTACCGGGGAGCCCCTCACCGGCACGAGCCTCAACACCGGGATTAAAGAAATTACTGCAACCGTCCGCGAGTCCGTAGTACCGATCAAATCCCCTGGTCGTCGGTAACGGTTTCTGATGCCACTTGCCCGAAATTAAAGTCCGGTAACCGACGGTCCGAAGGACCTCACCGAACGTGGCCCCGTGCTCCATGTTATTGTCTCCAATCGAGTATGCGTAGTTACCGGTGAGCAGTTCAGCGCGCGACGTGTGGCACTTAGCGGTATTATAAAACTGGGTGAATCGGAGTCCGTTCTTGGCAAGCTTATCAAGGTTAGGCGTTTTGACCTCACCTCCATAGCATCCGATATCAGAGTAACCCATATCATCAACCATGATGAGGATAATATTCGGCCTACTCCTATCAGGATCAGCACCATAAAGGACCGAGCCACAAATGAAGGAAAGAATGACAAGATTTTGGAATATTAGTTTCATAGGAATCAAAAAACGATCTTAGCTGCTGATTAAATAAAAAATGTTTTCAATCTGAATGCCCTAAGGCCTCTTTAAATCGATTGCAATTTTTTCACCGTCATTGGTGATAATTCGAATTGCAAAACTGTCTTTACTGACCCGTTCATAGCTAAGTTTTCGGTGAGAACCTTCACTTGCGCCCAGGAAAGTCACACTCTTTTCACTGATCTCTGATAATTTAAGGACTTGCGGTTTTTCAGCCATTGGCTTGAGAGATGCATCAAAAAGATTCAGTCTTAGTTCTAATGTTTTACCGATCTTCTCGATCTTTATTAATTCGACAAATTCAGTAACGCCATCCTTGGTCAATCTGACTACAGCAGCCACAGTATCAGCTTTGGGAGGGAGCCAAGACTCCTCAAGGATCCCTCCACCGATTGGACCTTCCCAGTTACCGGTTAACCAGTCGAGTTGATCCATTGATATAACTTCAGGAGAGACTTTTTTTTGTTTATCAGATTTCCCCTCTTCGGCCCGACCATTATCGAGCACAACAAGGAAAACCATCATTGAAAGCAGTAATTTCATCGAGCCGATTCTAGCAAAAAAATATCACAATTCACAACCTGATAAAAAAAGAAACAGGGACATCCATTGCTGCTCCTTACCGAAAAATCTTCATGACCTCATCATCCGGCTTTCTGATAAAAGCATCGAATTCCTTATAGAACTGATCGAGTGATATTTTCATGTGCTTCTTGAAGGCAGCGGCTTTCCCCATCGGAAGAATATCATACCACCAGTCCCTCAGAACAGTCTCCTCATCAATGCCCTTCGCATGAATGAGGTAGGCAGTGGCCCAGGCACCGATCATGTAGTAGACCTGAGGCGCTCCTCCCTTATCCCAGTAAGTTTCATTGTCCAGACGGTAGTCCGAATTCTTACTGATGAACTCATTGATACCCGGCCTGCTGATATTGGCCCCGAACTTCCTGAGCTCCAGCATGTAATCCTTCAAATTAATGAACTTGAGGTTTTCCATGAACTTGGCCGAACTGTAAGTCGCCATGCCTTCCCTCATCCAGGAACATGAATTCTTGTCCGAGGTCCTCTCCTCCTCTGCCCCTGAGTGCGCGATCTGAAAAACATGGTGATATTCATGTAACGCTCCCCAGGTATTCTCGATGGGGCTCTTTGCCCTCTCTGTGGCATTGGTCGAGACGTCCTCATAGATGCGGACCGGGCCCTGTGTCCAGGTCAGGCCCCCGGCCGATTCCCCGGCCAGAATCGATTTAATTTCCTTAACGACGTTCGAGCGTTTTAAAAATTCCTTAATCTGCTCCTCCTCAGTTTCTTTTGCGTCGGGATCGACCCGGCTCTCTGCCCTGTCCCTGAAAATGGCACGGACACTCTTCTCGTCCTCGGGTCCAAAAAGATAAATGTGGTAAGGGCCGTAATTCCCAAAGTAGTCAATCGCATAGTCCAGTCCCCTCTTATAATATTTGATGAGGGATCCATTCACATCCACTCCCTTCGCAACATGGAAGGTCGGCTTGATTTTTGATTGAGTAGGGACTTTCCTTTTTGAATCCTGGCCAGAATCAGCCCCTTCCCCGGATCCTGAGAGCAAGGGAAATATGACCAGCGGTACAATTAGTAATGTTTTAATTTTCATTGGAGGGAAGGTTCCCCGGTAAACACTATCACTATTAGAAAGTAAGAGCTGATTTCAGACAAGCCAAAAAAGTAAGTTCCTCAAAAGGAACACCAATAAAAAGCTGGCGATTATATTCTTAAAACGTTAAGGTAATCAACTAGCCATGAAAGAACTCATCATCAGCCTGCTCACCGTATCATTATTTATACCCTGCTCCTTCGCCGAAAAGGAAAAGAAAGGGGCCAGCACTGGCAACGTCGGCTCACTCATCAAGCAACTCGATGACGATGAATTCTCAAAACGTGAATCGGCCGTAAAAGAACTTACAAAATTGGGCGCGGCCGCTATCCCAGCACTGACCAAAGCCACCAAACGCAAGTCTCCCGAGTCTTCGATGAGGGCATTTAATATCATTGTCAGTCAGTACAAGGACGGTGATGAGGAAGCGAAGAAGAAAGCTACAAACGCACTAAAGAAAATTGCAAAATCAGAAAACTCCCACGCTGCCAAAGCAAAGAAGGTACTCGATCCTCCGAAAGATGTTCCCGGACCCGCGAACGAACTCACTGCCAGGGCGGACATAAGGATCGATGGTAACGCGGGCATTAATCGACGCGTTTCCGTCACGGTCCAGAACGGTGTCACCAAAGTCGATGCGGAAGAGAACGGGCAGCAGGTCAGTATTCTCGAGGATGCTCAGAAAAGGATCACAGTTGAAGTCACTGAAAATAAAGGGAAGAAAAAGGAAACCAGAAAGTACCAGGCCGCAAACGCCGCTGAACTCAAGGAAAAGCATCCCGAAGCGCACAAGCTCTATCAGAAATACACTGGTGGTGTTAAAGCCGATGACGGTAACGTGCGTATCAAAATCGAGGCGAAAACGCCTTAAAGTGATCCTCATCGGATCAATCCCTCTTATTCCTTTTCCGTTACTGCTCTCTTCCGTTTCAGTCGCGCAAGGATAATTCTGCTAATCACAACACCGATCACGGCTCCGCCCGTATTGGCCCAGAAATCACCCAGTTCCCCGTACCGGTTAACGTACGGTTGAATAATTTCAATTAGACCACCATAGAGGACTGCGATGACAAAGATTAACCAGATCCTTGCCGGCATCAAAAGGCTCACCGGTAGAACAAATACACAGAAAGCAACGAAGTGTTGTGTTTTATCTCCGGGCATTGCCGGTAATTCTTTAAGCGGCGTTAACGTGCCCCAGGCTATCGCGATCCCGAAACTGAGAGTGAGATAAATGGCTATGCTGCGGGCGCTGTCGTTCGAGAATTTCAAAAATACGAATAAAGCTATTTTTAA
This sequence comes from Verrucomicrobiales bacterium, assembly GCA_012960505.1. Taxonomy (GTDB): domain Bacteria; phylum Verrucomicrobiota; class Verrucomicrobiia; order Verrucomicrobiales; family DEV007; genus EC70. The sequence continues at coordinate 47,705 of DUBC01000054.1, read as the reverse complement.
GATACGCCAATCACTTTCTGATACGAAGCACTACAGGGTGATGGTCCGATCCGGACCAGTCATCAGCGTTTCCGTTAGACTCAACCTGCAATTTCTCCGCTTCAATTGAAGGTGCCGTAAATATATGGTCAATTCTGAGTCCGGGAACGAGCCCGGCCTTCCACTTACTTGATGAGCGGTACTTATTCTTCCCGTGATCAGTGAGCAGGCCCGAACCAATCAGTGACTTCACGGCAGGGTTCTCGACCGTCGCGTTCAAATCACCCATTAAAATGTAAGGATCCTCTTTATGGGTCCGTTCCTTGATCCTCTTCAGCATGAGCAGTGCCGAGTTGACACGGGCCGGCTGGCTCTGGTGGTCCCAATGCGTATTATAAATGTAGATGGCCTTCTTCTTCTCCGGATCATTGGCCGCGACTAACCGGGCCCAAGTGCAGATCCGGGTATGTTTATTTCCCCAGGAACGGCTATTCGCAATGCCGGGCGTCTCAGATAACCAGAAAGTGCCGTTCTCTTTCGGATCCAGATTCCAGACCTTCCGGTCATAGAAAATAGGAGAGTACTCCCCGCGGGTCTTTCCGTCTTCCCTGCCGACTCCCAGGAACGCATGACCGGGGAGGGCCTTGTCCAGGTCAAGTAGTTGATTATGCCTGACCTCCTGCAGGCCGATCACAGCCGCATTCTTCCTGAGTAGATAACCGGACACCATCCCCTTCCTCTGGCCCCAGTCCTTCGGACCCTCGTCACTCTCGGTGTCCTGACGGATATTATAAGAAATAAGGGTAACGGAACCGGCCCCGGGTTCCTCCGCAGGGGTCCCCATGACAAGCAGAGGAATGAAAATAATAAGCAAAAGATATCGCATGGTTATTAGTTAATGGAAGATCGTTCAACCTGCCAGCGACAAAAGACAAACCGAAGGTAAAATGAATTAAAATAACAAGTCCTTTTACATACCCGGTACATCCCCGGCTCCCTTGAAAAGAACAGATAACTAAAAAAATGGAAAAAAACTAAGGAATTATCGTCCCGCGCGTCGTTATTAATGAGGGCATTCACTTAATAACGGCATCAAATGCTGAAATTGCGCAAAAAAGACAATCAACGATCCGAAAAGACCGAAGCATCCGAAAAACCGGACCTCTTGGACCTTTTCCACCAGGAGGAATGCCGATTCATTCAATTTGCCTACGGTATCGTCGGCCAGAGGGAAATTGCAGAGGAAATGGTGCAAGAAATGTTCTCCCGCCTGCACGAGCACTGGGACGAGGTCGATAGGCCCCGACCATGGGCCTACAAGGCACTGAGGAATCTGTGCATTTCCTGTTTGAGGGACAGAAAGAGTAAAGGAAACCTGGAAAAGGAGTACGGTGAACTCGCTACCCGGGCAAACGAAGAACCTGACCAGGAACTGATCAGGCTCGAGACCAACGGAATGGTCCGCCTCTTCATCTCCGAGCTTACTGAAAAGGATCAGGAACTGATTAACCTGAAATACACTGAAGTCGTTTCTTACGCCGAGATCGCCAAGAGGACCGGCCTCAGTATTAGTAATGTCGGTTACCGGCTACACCATATTGTCCGGGGCCTGTCCGACTCCTTGAGGCGAGCCGGACTGACCGGAAATCGCTGATAATAAAAAAATACATGTCATGAGTAACGAGGAAAATAACGACCCGATCGAGCCCTGGATTGACCCAGAAACCGAGCTCAGCCTCATCTCCATGCTGCTCGATGAATCATCGGAATTTGAGAAGGCGGAGCTAATGAAGAAAATTAAGGAGAGCCCCGAACTTGGAGCCTTCTACGAACGCATGAGCTCCACTCACGAGCTTCTGGATCAGGTCAGCAGGGAGGACCAATCCGAGCCCAATGAAAAGTGGCTGATGAGCGCCGAGAGGCATGACGCTCTGATGGAGGTTTTCGGGGCATCGGAACCAGCCCTGTCAGTCCATGAGACGCAATTTCAGGCCCCTAATAATGCGGCCCGCATAAGACCGCAGGAATACATTGAGGAGGTAGTAAGAAGAATAGCAAAACATTACAAGGCAATTTTACTGGGAACCGCGATGGGGCTGACCAGCCTCGTCATGATCGCATTATCCTACTGGGGCATAAGATCCTCCTTCCATGCAGACAGCGCTAAATTCGTTATTGCAGACGATAATGATGAAATGATCCAAATGAAGAGCTTCCCGCAGAGCGTCCGCCAGAAATCTTCCAGACCATCATCCGGACCAGATTCAGTTATCTCAACTAGCGAACCTTCACCAACCGAAATCGCGACCATCGACAACTTCGGATCTGCTGATTTCGAGGACAGGCCCGGCGCGGCCGGTTTTACTAACGGATTAAGGCCACAAAATCAATTAAAACAGTCAAGTAAAACTGATCAAGAAAGTAAGAAAAAACCTGAATCGAGCCTTAGCGAACGTGGATCTTCTGTTTTCCCGGTAACGTCTGAAAATGATTCATTCGATATCACTAATGATCCTTTTTCAGCACCTGAACCGACTGCCCCCTCTGATGATCCTTTTTCAGCCTCTGACCCGACTGTCCCTTCATCCCCACCCGGTTTGGCAAAGAGAAGAACTACAACAGATCCCGAAGGACAGACATTTCGGGGAAGAGTTGAAATCGCTGGCCAGGCCAATGAGAAGGGAAAACTGTCCATTGAACAGGACGAGAAGCAGTCAGAACAATTGCGCCGAGCCAACATCGACAAGGAATCAAACCTGACCAGAGAATCGGATAAACTTGGAACAATTACCCGGTTCAAAAAGGAACTAGCCGATAAGGAACTCCTCTACTCTGAATTCGAGGTCAGAGAATCAGCAGAAAAAGCACTCCAAAAAATAGATGCGATTAAAGAGCTGAAGGGAAATGGAAAGTTTCTGCAATCTCACGAAGAGGGATTAATCACCAAAACCGAAAAAAATGCCCCGCTTTCGAAAGACGAAACGTATGCATCGGACGGAAAGAAAACTACCCAGTTTGAGGGATTTATTAATTATGGAACCCCGATAATGACGACAGGCACTGAAGATAAGAGCCGTTCACTCTTTTTTAATTCCGAGAAAGATGCCGTAAAGTTCAAGGCTGCGAAAAGAGATCAATTGAACTCTAAAATAAAACCGGGAAGCTATGACGTTGATTATGGTTACATCGGTAACAAAGCGGCACTAGGAGGAGGGGGAGGAGGCTTCGTAGCTGGAAAGATTAATCTAATTGATGATACTGAAAAACAATTAGCGAACAGAGAGTTCGGTTCCTTTTTCTCAGGAACACAAAAAGAAGTGCCCTTTGCTCGTCACAAGATAAAATCAAATGTAGCCAGAAAACTTCCATCAAAACCCAAGCAGCAGGAATCCTCTCCAGAAACTTTAGAAGAAGAACAGGCTGAAATTAGTGATGCTCCCAGTTCCGAAGGTTCGGAACTGTGGTTCGGAAAAGCTGCTGCTCAGGGCCAGCAGCAGGGAACCGACCAGAGAAAGGCTGTTCTTTCAGACGGGATCATTGCGGCGGGCGAACTGGGAGACAAGAAGATCGGGGACTCTGTAGGCGCGGACGCGGGAGGATTTATTCTTAAAAATAATTCAAACAGTGATCCCAACAGGCAATGGTCAACAGGTGGCAGCTCTCTTAAAAAGAAAAGACTGGCCGGTGAGGATCTGTCCAGAATCACGAATCTCGGTGAACGGTCAAGAAGTGATGCTGACGGTGACGGCGCCGAGACAAGTATACTCGGAAGACCTCCTCAACCAATTATCACCAGTGGCAGAAATATAAAAGTACCGAGCCCCCTGACCGGGATTCATAATAAAACGCTGAACACGGAGACCGCGTCACGACAATTAAAGAGAGTCGATTTTTCACAGGAAAAAATAGTCAACCAGGACCCATTCTCCACCTTTTCTCTGCACGTGAGTGACGTGTCATTCAAGCTCGCAAAGACCAGTCTACTTGAAAATAATCAGTGGCCAGCGGCCGAGAAAATCAGACCAGAGGAATTCGTTAACGCTTTTGATTACGGTGATCCTCCGGCCTCAATAAAAGAAAAAATATCATGCAAACTCGAGCAGAGTGTTCATCCCTTCCTGCAGCAAAGAAATCTTCTCAGAGTCTCAATGCGGACAGCCGCTACCGGGAGAGCTATGAGCCGTCCACTGAGCCTCACGATCCTTCTAGATAAGTCCGGTTCCATGGAACGGGAGGACCGGGAAGAGTCCGTCCTCCGTGCCGTGGAAGCACTGTCCTCGCATCTCAATGCGCGGGACACGGTCACAATGATTAGCTTTGCCAGGAAGCCGCGACTGATCGGTGACCGGATCCCGGGTAACCGTTCGTCGGATCTGATCAGGATCGTAAAACAGACCCCTTCCGAGGGCGGAACCAATCTCGAGGAGGCGATCAAACTCGCGAATCAGGTTGCCAGGAGACAATTCGTGGAGAACGGCATGAACAGGATCGTCCTGATCACGGACGGTGCCGCGAACCTCGGTGACGCGGACCCTAACTCGCTCAGGGATTCGGTGATCGGGATGAGACAGGAAGGGATCGCTTTTGACGCGTGCGGTGTCGGTGCTGAAGGAATCAATGACAGGATCCTCGAGTCGCTGACACGTAAGGGGGACGGACGTTACTATTTTCTGGATCGACCGGAGGACGCCGATTCCGGGTTCGTGCGTCAACTGGCTGGGGCTCTCAGGCCGGCTGCACGCAACGTGAAGGTACAAATCAGGTTCAACCCGGACCGGGTGATCAGCTACAAACTGACAGGATTCGAGAAGCACCGTCTAAAGAAGAAGGATTTCCGGGACGATAGCGTTGACGCAGCGGAGCTGACCAGTGCCGAGGCCGGTGTCGCTCTGTATCACTTTCAGGCCGACCCGAACGGTTCTGGGGACGTCGGCCAGGTCTTTGTCCGTTTCCAGGAAATGGCGACCGGAAACATGGTAGAGAGGTCATGGACCATTCCTTACGAGCGTGAAGTGCCGAGGCTAGAGGAGAGTAAACCTTCAATGCAGCTCGCCGCAATCGCCGGAATGTTCGCCGAGAAAATCCGCTCCAGCCCGATCGGCGAGGCTATGGACCTTGAGAAAATGAGAACTCTATCCTCCCGGCTCCGGAACAGTTACGGAAAGAATAGACAAGTTTCCGAGCTCATCAGAATGATCGAAAAAGCCAGCCAATTATCACAATAATCATTTATTCAAGAAACCGATGAAACTTATCAAAATCATTACATTCCTCATACTGAGCATCTCATTACTGCCCGGACATCTATATTCTCAGGAACAGTCAACTCCGGTCCCTGAGCCGGATCAGGTCAAGGCCGCACCAAAAGCCCCCAAGGAAAAGGTACCGGAATTGCCACCAATTAATCCCTTACCCGAACAGGACCGAGGAGAAAATATTATTGATGATAACGGATCCCTGATCATCAAGGCCAGTGGTTTCAGGCCAAGACCGGTACCAGTCTTCTATAGCGCGAGAGTCGAAAGTTCCGTGAACGTGAATTCCGCGGGGTGGAACGCCAAGTCAACAGTGACCTTTGACGTCGTCCAGGGAGAAGCGAAGGAACTGACACTGGACCTGATCGGTGACGGCGACATTATTGAAGTGAGCGGCGAAGGAATCCTTGACTGGGCAGTGCGCCAATCGACCCTCGACGGTAAAAAGAAAAGGCACCTCGAAATCAGGCCCAAGGCAAAATCAGGAATAATAATTGCTAAAATCAGCGCTTCAAAAAAATGGAATAAATTACCGGAAAGTGTCGAACTTATCACGTTCGGACCGGCGAAGGCGGTCGGCTACTCCTCACTCATAAGCCTGACAGCGGACCGCACAGTTGACCTGACAATTACGAGTGCAGAGGGTCTCGTCCCCCTGAAGACGGCCAGTAAGAAAGACCGGACCTGGAAATTTCAGGGACACGGCACCAATGCACTGGCCCTGAGCATGAGACGGGGAGGAGCTTCCCTGCCTCCGGTCGGACTCAATAATATCAAGATCAGCGGGTCAGTCGACAAGACCATGACTAGTGCGGCATTTGTGATCACTGGGAACGCGCAGGTATCAGAAGAAAAGGGAGGATCTATTGAGCTGCTGTCTGGGCACGCGGCACTGAGCACGCTTCCCGCTGATGCGAATTATTCCGTGAAAATGCGACCTGGCTCCGGCAAGGCTCATTCACTATACGAGATGAATTTCAAGAGTCCCGGCTCATTTCCTTTCAGAGTGGAATTTCAGGCCGGACTAATTAAGAAGGGAGACTGGTTCACTTTAGATTTTCAGGTCCCTTCAGGTTCAGTGGTTCCGGTCAGCATAAGCGGCCTGGACAGCGAAGTGAGTTTTGACCCGGGCAGGATCGTTTTCCCGACACGAAACCAGAACGACTGGGTCGGGTTCCTTCCTGCCAACGGTCACTGTTCTATGGCATGGAAGAAGGCCGGAAGTTCAGAAGAAGGAAAACTCTTCTTCGCCTCCGATTCTCAGATCGAGACATCAATCGGGGCAGGACTTCTCAGACAAACAACTTCCCTGAACCTTAGCCTGCTGCAGGGAAAGCTGAACGGACTCAGTATCCTAGTTGAGGGAGTCGGTGAAATCCTGACCGTCGAGGGAAGCAATGTCCTTGACTGGACAATAAAAAATGAGGGTGATGATCGTATCCTTGATATCACCAGCGCAAGGCCCGTTTCAGGTTCGGACAAGTTAATCATCAAGAGCCAGACAGCTCTCGGTGAATTTCCATTAAAAGTTGAACCTCTCAGGTTCACTCCCCAGGACGCCGTCAGGCATTCCGGTTTCGTCCGAATCTCGAACGAGGGGGCCGTCAGAATTGATGTAAGCGGAGTGAACGGACTCATTCAGACAACTGCTGACAAGTTCCCTGGACCAAAACTCAACGATTCCAAGCAAGTACTCGTTTATCAATTCCCGTCCTCAAAGCACAATTATCTAATCAACGTCGATCAGATCCTGCCGGAAATTTCCGTATCACAGATCGTGATCTACGAGCTGACAGAATCTGACAGAATCATTTCCGCCCAGATCGAACTGGACATCCGGGAAGCCCCGATACGGGAGTGGAGTCTTCTCATCCCTGCAGGCTATGACCTCGCTTCACTGACAGGAGCCGAGGTCGCTGATTATGTGGTCGGAACCGGTCCGGAAAACGGAAATAAGTCACTCAAGGCACTCTTCGGCAAGGCCGTCTCGGGCCGGCAACTGATCCAGATCCGACTGACCAGGAAAATGGCCGCCGATCCCGGCGAATGGGTACTCCCTTCTCTTAATTATCAGGACTCGAAATCGGTCCGCGGTCATGTCGGAGTAAAGTCTGTTCCCGGGTTCAGGATAACAACCGGCATCATTAATCAACTAGCTGAAATCCCCCAGGCCTACTTCCCTGTCCGGGTCGAGGGCCTGCAGCAGACCTTCCGTCTGCGTGACCGGGAATGGAGTGCCAAGGTCAATATTGAGGCACTCGATCAAAGTGTTCAGGCCGATGTTTTTCACCTTTACTCTCTCAAGGAGAGCATCGCTTACGGGAGCGTACTGCTTAACTATTTTGTGGTCGGTGCTCCGGTCAGTGAGTGGCGGCTGGACATTCCCGCAGAGATTGGCAATATCGTGATTGATGGTCATAATGTCAGGGACTGGACCAGGGATAATGAAAAGAATCAAGTCATTGTGTCCCTCCACCAGCCCACGCTCGGGGCAGCGACACTGCTCCTGACCTTCGAACAACCGATGAACGCCAGAGGTGGATCATTGTCTCCGGGCAAGGTGAGTCCGGTCGGGGTCCAGGGCGAGCGCGGATACATTCAGGTCGTGAGCCCCTCTCAAGTCAAGCACCAGATAACCACTCAGTCGAGCGAACTTCTCAAAATGGAACCTCTGGAACTGCCCGCTGAGTTCAGACTATTAAGCAACTCCCCTTCACTTGCCGTGTTCCAGTACTCGTCCCGACCATTCGAATTACAGATACAAACCGACTGGTTCGAGCAGGGCAAGACACTCGAGCAGGTCGTTGACTTCGCCACCCTTAACAGTCACGTCTCCAGTGACGGGCAGATCGTGACCACGGCACTGTTTCTGGTCAAGACACGAGGCAGTAAGGCTCTCAGAATAAAGTTGCCCGAAGGCATGAACTTATGGGATGTCAAAGTCAACCAGAAAACAGTCAATGCCCGCAACAGTGGCGACACCACACTCATTCCGCTCAGCGCGAGCCTTGATCCCAACACTCCCGTCGAAGTGACCTTGAACCTGGGACAGAAATCCGGAAAGAAACGCAGACCAGTGATCCTTGCTCCTACTGTCCTTTCCCCAACACTGACAACGAACTGGAATATCACGGCGGACCCGGGACAATTACTGATACCTGTAGGAAAGGACTCTCCAGTCATGACAGTCCCGGTACTGACTCAGTCAGGATTCGAATGGATCCAGACCAAAGGAGTCGGTAAGCTGGTCATAATCATAATCCTCGCGGTGATCGGTTCATTAATCGTATCAAGATCCAAGGGAATTCTCAGCTTTCAGGCCATTGGTCTTATGATCCTCGCACTGAGCATTCTTACCGGACTATTCTCTGCCGGTCAGGCCATGAGAGAGCGGCGAGTCAACGTATCCAAGCTGGAATTTGTGCTCCCTGTTCTCGATTCCGGGGAAGAAGTGCAGATCGGAGTCATGAACATCCCCAGCTGGGAATCCATGATTTCGTGGGCCGGGCTGGCCATTATGGTAATAGGCATCTTCATGACCGGAGCCTCTATTGTATTTAAAAGAAAAGGTTGGTGGCAATCCGTTCTCAAGGACAAGATTAGCCCGGCCTGGTTCAATGCACTATCGTGGGTCCTGATCCTTGCAGGAATACTCTCGCAGCACGCAGGTGCCGGGATCTTTTTTCTCCTGATATCATTTCTTATATACGCAGGGATCATACACTCCAGCATGATCAACTGGTTCAAGTTACTCATTTCCCGGGCACTGGAACGAAAGAAAAGAATACTCGCATCCAAAGCAGACAGGAAAGATGAACAAGAAGGACCTGATCCAATGTTATTAAAGAGAAAGCGCGCATCCAAAGTAGCCAGGAAAAAGAAACTTAACGGACCTTCCCCCGGCGGCGCTGTTCCGACCATCATTGCTATTAGCTTGTTTGGCTGGTGCCTTGGCAAGACGAATCAGGCCCTTGCCGACCATCACGACCGTCCACTGACCGCTGACCAGATCATACAGAAAGTGACCATCAAGGAAGGGAGGCTGTACGGGACCCTGAACCTGACTGTTAACGGTGAAGTGGATGATACGGTCATCCTGCTTGATTCACCGGCCGTCCTGACCCGTTTCAAGGGTGACGGCCTTCGTGTCACTAAGCAGGTGAACGGTGATAAATTCAGTTACATGATGGTCCTTGAAAGGGAGGGAAATGTGACCTGCGAATGCTCGTATGAATTGGCTGGCCCGGGTCCGCTCAAGGAATTCACGCTGCCGACAAGTTCAGCCGCAACTCATGACCTCGATCTCAGACTCGATCAGAGCGGTTGGGAATTTTATTCGGCTGCAGCGGTAAGGATCGAACCTGTACAGGGCCTTCAAATAACTGAGAGCGGCGCCAGGATGATGCTCGGACTTCAGGGGAGCGGGGCAAAAATCACTCTCAAACCACAGACCAGAGACACGTCCTCTGAAAAAGCCGAATTTACCGCCGAGACCTCGAACCTGTTCGTCCCCGGACCCGGCCTAGTTGACGGCATTCACAGGGTGACGGTTAGACCATCTAGGGGACAGATCCGTCAAATGCAATTCAAAGTTCCCGTTACATTCACCGTTAGCAATGTGACCAGTGAGAACTTGAGTAACTGGCGATTTGATCCCGAGACCCAGTCACTCCGGGTAGAATTTAGCCCGACACACAAGGCCCCATTCGATGTCAGTATCACGACTCAAAAAGACATAGGTTCCCTGCCTGCAGAAATGACCCTAGGTCCGGTCTCTGTGATCGGTTCCCAGAGAGAATTTGGCATGATTGGAATTGCTTTCGGTCAGGACGCCCAGCCAGGAAATATCAGCGTTGAGGGGATGTCTAAAGTCAATCCTGATGATTTTGATTCTGGACTGATCGGTTCGATCAATAAGACAAAAGTCAATAATAAGCCGGCCCACCTACTTCATCAGGCCTACCGTTACCAGGGTAATGGAGGAACAATGACCGCGACTGTAACTCCGGTCTCACCGGAAGTGAGAGTTACAACCAGCCAGACACTGTCCATTGGAAATGAGAGGCTCGTCCTGGCACTTGATATGAACGTCAACATCACACGTGCCGGCCTCTTTAAGCTAAGTTTTCCTCTTCCTGAAGGACTGGAAATTGAATCGGCAAGCGGTCCCTCACTCAGTCATTGGACAGAATCCACAGAGGACGAGCAAAGAATCATCGCACTAAATCTCAACGGAAGAACGCTCGGAGAACAGTCCTTTTCGATTTCAATCGCGGGTCCTGCCCCGGGAGCCTTGGCCGAATGGAAAGTTCCAAGAATCTCATTGCGCGAAGCTACTCGGCAGAACGGACAACTCCTAATTGTGCCCGAACAGGGGATCCGGGTCCAGACACTAGACAGGAACCATGTTCAACCGAAGGACGCGAGAGCACTTGCAGGAAATAGACCCGGGACACTCGCATTTGGACTCCTGCAAACTGACTGGAACCTGTCCATCAGCATCGAGTCGCTTGATCCCTGGGTCACTTCACAAGTTCTGCACGAAGTGACTCTACGCGAAGGCCTCACAAAGACACGACTGACCATTGATTATCGAGTCGAAAACGCAGCAGTAAAATCGCTTCGACTACGCTTACCTGCTCTAAAACCTGAGCAAGAGAAAACGGTCCGGGCCACCGGAGCGGCCGTGTCAGATATCGTGAAGGTCGAAGGAGAGGAAAATGAAGGACTCTGGGAAATCCAGTTCAAACGCAGAATACTGGGCTCGGCCAAAGTTGAGATTAATTACCAGAAAACCACCGAACGGAAGGATGACCACGAGATGATCAGTACTGCCAAACTCGAGGATGTTGGCCAATCTTCTTACTGGGTAGCTGTCCGTGTCTCAGGACACTTCGAAATCAGCACTGACAGCACTGACCGAGGATGGAATCAGATTGACTGGTCTAGTATCCCCAAGACTCTGCTGGATCCGAGAGACCGGAGCGTGGCAGCACTCACTTACCGAGCAGTCGATCCTGAGAAGCCTCTTTTAGTAAAAGTCCAGAGACACGCCGTTGCCCAGGCACTCAACCTCAGGGTAAGCAGCGCGGAGTTCAGGACCATTTTCTCAACGAACGGAACATCGATTAGTGAATCCGAAATGCAGGTTGACGTGGTCGAGAAGAGCACGATGAAAGTGAAACTCCCCAAAAACGCGGTACTCATAAATACCTTCGTTAACGGACAGAGCGCAGCCATCGTGAAAGAGAACGACTCGTACCTTTTTTACGTTCACCCCCGGGAGGACCGGGCAGCCGCGACCGTCTCAATGGTATGGTCACTGACATCAGATCGTTCGTTCAAAAACTTTAAACTTCAGGGACCAAGTCTGAACATGCCTCTCCAGAATATAACATGGAGAGTCGTACTCCCACAGGGCTATAAACTCATCAATGAAAGTGGTACCCTGGACCTGCAGAAATCCAGATCCGTACCCCTCAAGGGAATCAGCACTTATCGTGACACTTACTCGGCACGAAACAATGCCCGGGTAAATGATGCGTCAATAGATCTTCAGAATGCGAACCGGTGGAAGAATGAGGGTGATCAGGCCAAGGCCAGAAGCGCTTATTCAAGATTATCCAACATTAACGTACTTGACGAGGCCGCTAACGAGGATGCCCGCGTCCAGTTACGAAAATTACAGACTGAGCAGGCCGTGGTCGGTCTCAATACCAGACGGCAACGATTTTACCTCGATAATAGGGTCGAGGATCCCGTCTTCACCAGGAATCAAAAACTTGAAGAGGCAGCAGATGTTAATCCGCTCCTACAGGGAAACCTTAACTACAACCCGAACCAGATCGATACCCTCCTACAGGGAAACACGAAAGAGGAGAATGACGCGCTCAAGAATATTGCCTCAAGGATCGTCGGACAGCAGCTCGCAGCAGAGCCTGCACTACAGGCCCTTGACGTGACATTACTCGAGCACGGAAACGTCCTCACTTTCAACCGGAGCGTTCAGGTCGATGGAAATGCACCACTGGAACTTGATCTGACCATTGGCAGGGAAAGCAAAGCCAATTGGTATTTTTCGGCACTGGTCCTGTTAATCCTCGGCACCATGGTTCGCTATTGTAAAACCGTGAAACCGTAACCTATCAAGAAGCATTTACAATTTCTTCGCGGACTAACGTAGTTAAGATGGATCCAAAGCATAGTCCCTTCGTACTGATCGCCAGAGTCAGGGTCAGTCCCGGCAAGGTTGATGATTATCTGGCCATTGCTGCGGAAGCGGATGCCGCCGTCGAAAAGACAGAACCCGGGATGCTCATGCATAACTTTGGCGCGGACCCGGATGACCCGCTGCAGTTCACATGGACCGAGATTTACCGGGACGACGATTCACTCATTGCTCACATCAACAATCCACCGGTCCAAGAATATGGAAAGAAGCATCTGGAATTGGCGGAGAGTATTGAAGTTGAAATTTACGGGGCCTTAGCGGATGAAACCGTGAACTACCTGACCAAGACCTGGGACGAGGCCGAGATACCATTCAAGTATTTCAGAACCACGGACGTCGGCTACTATAGAGAATCAGCCTTCAAGTGAACGTGACCGAACTACTGCACTTGATTGAGAAATCATCATCACCATAAAACAATTAATAAAAAAGGCCGTCAGCAAAGGCGCTTTTTTATTGGAAATAACAACTAGCTAAATCTAGACTCACGAGCCCTGATTTCATTGCCAGTCGAAGTAGCAATTTGCCCATAGAGCTCAGGTCTACGACCACGCATCCATCGGCGTCCTGAACTAGTCGGGATAAGTTTCATATCCAAGTTAGCAATAACCATTTCATCGGCTGCTTTCCACGTCTCCGCAAGAATTCTACCGTAGGGATCTATAATCATAGCATTACCAGTTCGAACCTCATCATCATCAACCCCTACCCCATTACTAAAAATAACAAAGAGACCATTATCATGAGCTCGGGAAGGAAGCCATCGCATGAGCCAGCCACGACCATTGGGACCACGGAATGCATCTTCAATGCTTTTCGGGTCCTCGTTTCTGTTTTCCCAAAGGCCGCAATCAATAACCTTCATTCCATGTGGACTCTTTGATCCGCACCCACCGGTCTGATGAGGTGCCAGCAAAATTTCAGCTCCCTCTAGCGCTGTTATCCGTACATTTTCTATTATGTTGTTATCATAGCATGTCAAAATTCCAATTCGGTGACCAAGATGAGAATCAAAAACCGTATAAGAATCCCCGTTACTCATGTGTTCACTGATGAAACAATGAATTTTCCGATGACAGTTCACCTGACCGTCTGGATGCACTACCACATAAGAATTATAAAGTTTCCCATCTTCGGATTCCTCAATGAGTCCGGCACCAATAATGAGCTGATACTGATTAGCTATCTCTTTTAACACATTAACCGAATGACCGTTAGAAACATTCTCGGACAGGGCCTGGATTGATTCTCTACTCAAATTACGAACATGCCAATAGCCCGTTATACACATTTCCGGAAAAGCGATGATCTGAATTGCTGCTCGTGCAGCTTCGACACAAAATCCACGAATGGTCTCCAGGTTAGACTCCTTGTCTCCAGGTGCATGGTTAAATTGAACAGACGCGACTTTAATCATTGTATTAACTTATTGGAAAATAAACTTAGTTTCATGCTTTTATTTGAAACTAAAAGAGTAGAGCGTTGCCCGGTCCAGTTTGAACCTGAGCCGGATCCCTTCCCTCTCCTCTGGCTTAATTGCACGGTCCCTGACCTAATCATTTTCTGCCTGATCCTTCTCTTCACTGATCGCGTCATAAACGACCGGACGAACCACGCTTTTGATCTGACGCATCGGGGACTGATTAGAGAGAGTGATCACTGCCAGTTCATGATCAGGCGAAATAAAAAATTCAGTCCCTAGCCCTCCGAGCCATTCACTCTCACCGATAGGAGACCTGTCCGTCTTCCTTATACGAACCGCGAACCCGAGTCCGAAACCACGGCCCTTCGGGGGACGGGAAATCTCCCCCACGCCCTCAGGCAACTGATCACTCAACATTATTTTTACAGTCTCCTCCTTTAATAGACGCTTTCCCCCGAACTCACCTCCACCAGTCAGCATGAGACAGAAACGCATATAGTCAGACGCCGTCGAGACGAGCCCTCCTCCTCCCGAAAGAAATTTAGGAGGCTCATCAAAAATGAAAGGACCACTCGTTCCCGGCTGTGGACCAATGATCGGCTTGAGTCCGTTCCCATAAGCGACAGCGAACCGATCCCATTTTTCTTTTGGAACATGGAACCCAGTATCGACCATCCTGAGCGGTTCAAAAACCAGTTCCGAGAGGGCCTGGTCGAGAGGATTTTTTGAACCTATCTCGACTAGTCTTGCAACAACGTCTGCAGCAAAACTGTAATACCAACCCTTACCGGGCTCGTAAATGAGGGGAATCGAATCAAGACGATTCATCATCTCCTCGAGCGTACTGTCGGCCAAGGACGGGTGCCCGGCACTCCTCAGGGACCGGTCCGTGCTCACATTATTCGGGAGCCCGGCCGTGTGTCTCAAGAGATCACGAAGCGTCATCTGCCTCTGCGGGTCCTTACCCTTAAATTTCATTCTGCCAAGTGCCGGCACATACTTTGATGCCGGCACATCAAGTTCAAGGCTCCCCTTCTCGACCAGTATCATCGCAGCCACACTGACTACAGCTTTGGTCATGGAATAGATACGAAAAATAGTATCATTGCGCATCGGGCTCTGGGCCGCAATGTCCCGCATTCCATAGGATTGGAACTGCACTACTTTGCCGCGACGCGCCACTATAGTTACTGCCCCAGCCAGTTGCTTCTCATCGATAAAATTCTGAATGACCGAATCAATCCGTGAGAGCACGTCCTCGGACATTCCCACTTCCCCAGGATCCACCACAGGCAATGCCTGCCCCGAAACATTTGGGGCCGCGACAAGAAAAACGGCCGACAGGAAAAAAATCGTAAGAACGTTCCTCATTAGCATCTACTCACAGATGACATTCCCTAAATTCCATCCCGTTCGCAACACATTGGAGCGGAGAGACGATTACAGGCCAGGGATCAATGCCTTTGCAGCTCCCAGAACATCAGTGATAAGGTCCAGGATGATTTTTGGCGGCGCTGTGATAAGGCTAATAAGTTTTGCTAACATTTTTTTATAATTATAAGTTTTCCATTCTTTTTATCCAACTCAATTATTTTAATTAATTATATGCATAAAAATACAGACCAAGCATTTAAAATAAATAATTTACAACATTGTCTGTATATAAAAGTGTCGCTCTAGTTAGGGATTCAGTTTTCATGAAAATAAAAAAAACACTCTGTCCCGATCGGACTCTTGTCAATCATTCTCATCCTACTGATCGATGGACTTCACTCATCAAAAAGGGGGAGACTATAACTGGTCACGGCCCCATAGGTGTCTCCTCCTATTCCAGGGGCCCGTAAGCTCTTCTTCAGAATTGAGGAGAATCAGTAGAATAGATAACAATTAAACCTTAAGCGGCGGTATCACCAGTGCAGGTGATACCACCGTTTTTTTATTGGATAAGCTTAAAGGATTGGACCTTAAAGCCCGAACCTCTAGGTTTAGGCTTTCCATCAATACCGCGAGGATACTGACCACGGGGCTTCGTGCCCGTCTCCTTCGGAACATAATGCCCCGTCAGTTCAACTCTCTTTCCAATCAAGCTCTCAAAGTCTTTAGGAGCCATTCCTTGATCGAAGCGGATAATAACACCTTCCTTTGCACTAAATTCCATAATCTTCGCATCACCAACATCCAGAACATAATAGGAGCTGCCTCCCGCGTTCCATGACTCAAGAGATTTGCTCCAGGGCTTAAGAATGACAGCCCCGCTCAAACTGTGAATTTTTTCGTATGGGCCGGGATCGGCCTCTTCCCCAGCCGACAGATCCATGACCTGATCCTTCACCTCACATGAAATCTGAAAAATGAGGGCAGAAAGAAGAAAGATAATCTTCAGAGATTGAAAGGATCCTGCACTCATCGTCATTGTATATAACCATACCAGAAAAACTATCGACTCGTCAAAATATATTCAGGAAGGCCTGTGATTTAATGCATCCGTAAATCTTTATATGGAAAAATATGCTTCCATCTATAATTATCTATTTACTAATATCCTTACTGGGCTGAACCCTTAAATATTGGAAACTAACATCACAGACCCTGACTCTCCCGTTTCGGAAAAACTTAATGAGAACTTGAAGGGACTGGGAACCGTCTCCTCATTCATTGAGGAGAACATAAAGAATGAAAGCATCATGGGTGCCGTTGCTCTAGTCGCAAGGAAAGGCAACATCATTCACTTCGAATCGTCAGGCCTCGCCGATGCCGAGGAAAAAAATCCCATGTCCCTCGATTCCATATTTCGCATCTACTCAATGACGAAGCCGGTCACTTCCGTGGCGGTCATGATGCTAGCAGAGGAAGGAAAGCTTGAACTTGATGAATCAATCTCAGAGCACTTACCTCATTTTAAAAATGTCAGAGTCTATAGTGAAGACGGCAAACACTCAAAGCCATCAAGCCCGATCACTGCCCGGCACCTGCTCACTCACACCTCAGGTCTTACTTACGGATTATTTGGAAACCATCCGGTCGACTCTATGTACCTCGAGGCCAATATACCAATAAACATCAGAACAAGAAACAAGACCCTGAGTCACGACCTGCCCGGTTTTCCACTAACAGGAGAACCCGGATCTGCATGGGTATATGGACTCAGCACGGATGTGCTCGGTCACCTGGTAGAAGTGATCTCGGGAAAGAGCCTCGGAACCTTCTTTAGGGAAAGGATCTTTGAACCGCTCGGTATGGAGGACAGCTCTTTCCGCATCAAAAAAGAAAAAGAAGGTCAATTCACGGTCGCTTATGAGTGGAATGAGGACGGAAGGATCATCGCGGATCATCCCCGGACCAGTATTTACGGCGAAGAACTGACCTGGGAGTCCGGAGGAGCAGGACTCTTATGCTCTGCTCAAGACTATGCTCGATTCTGTCAGGCACTCCTTGACGGAGGAACCCTCAGTGGTAACCGGATCCTCGAAGAAAAAACTGTTCGTGACATGACTACTAATCAGTTGAGCGGAGCAATTTGGCCTTTTTATCTGGGCACCGCCGGGCAGGCAGCAACGACTCTTCTCGGAGAGAATACCTCGTTCGGACTCGGTTTCCGTATTAACGAAAAAGAGGATCCGGAAAGTCTGAACGGTCCGGCAGGCTCATACAACTGGCTCGGTTATGCCACAACGATGTTTCAAATTGATCCGCATAACGAGCTGATCATGATCGGACTCACACAGAAATTTCCAACCGACCATGACTTCATTGAAGGATTTAAAAGATCCGTCTATCAAGGCATACTAGAAAAATAAGGACAAGGAAAGTTATCGGCTACGGCCGCCGGCACGTATACCTTCACATCGCTCGGTCAGACGACTAACAATTTCCGGATACTTTGTAGCCAGATTCTTTTTCTCACCGGGATCATTCTTAAGATCATATAGCTGGTAAGGCTTACCGAACGGTTTGCCTCTGGGCTTTTCACGGCCACCGGAACCATTGCCCAGTATTAACTTCCATTCGCCATCACGTATCGCAAAGGTGCCGTTAGCAGAATGATTGATGACAGGCGCACGCTTAAATTGATCAGACTTGCCCTCGAAAAGAGGAACCCAACTGAAACTGTCCTCGGCCCCTTTCTCCGGCAGCTCCACGCCAGCAAGCTCAGCGCAAGTCGCAAAGAGGTCCGTATGAGTAATGGTTTGCGAACACTTTGATCCTGCCTTGATCTTCTTTGGCCAACGAGCAAAGAAAGGGACCCGGTGCCCAGCCTCCCACACATCTGCCTTGGTCCCGCGGAAAATAGCATTCGAAGTATGGTTTTCAGGCCTATATGCCTGAACCGTAGAATCATCCAGATGGTCCGGATCACTGGGCCGATTATACATGAATGAACCATTATCACTGGTGAACAGAATCAATGTATCTTTACTCAAGCCACCCTCATCAAGTGCACTCAGGACCTTTCCCACCATCGCGTCAGTCTGAAAAATAAAGTCACCATAGACTCCTAGTTTCGTACTGCCACGGTACCGGGGATGAGGAAGGACAGGCTTGTGCGGAGAGGTCAGTGGCAGATAAAGGAAGAACGGTTTTTCGTCATCACCTTTCCTTGATTTCAGAAATACGACTGCCTGATCAACTAAGTGATCCAGAGCTTTTTCCATAAAGAAATCCGCCCCTATCGGTCCTTTCCTTAAAAATCCCGGAAAAGAAACTCTAGGCTGAGTGCGGTCAGGCACCGCGGTAACTGATCCATTCTTGATATATACGTAAGGAGGGAAGTCCAGTGACGCGGGAATAATGAAAGAGAAATCAAAGCCACGAGTGTGAGCCCCGTCCGTGAGCCGCTTCGAGTAATCAAAGTCCTGTTTGTTATTTGAATTTTCTTTCCGCACGAAACCTAATCCCAGATGCCATTTACCAACGCAGGCCGTGGCGTACCCGTTATCATTGAGAAAGGATCCGACCGTAATTCGTCCAGGTTCAATTAGAGGAGTTCCGTACCCATTAAGAACACCCGATTTCAATTTAGAGCGCCAACAATAGCGGCCCGTCATGACTCCATATCTTGTCGGCGTGCATACTGCGGATGGAGAATGAGCATCAGTGAAAGTCATTCCTTCACGAGAGAGTCGATTAAGGTTCGGCGTCGGTATATTTGATTTAGAGTTAAGAACACTAACATCCCCGAATCCCATATCATCAGACATGATGAAGATGATGTTCGGTCTCTGACTTGAGTAAACATGACCAATAGTGATACCGATGATGAGAGAATTAAGTAAAATGGATCTCATGTTTCGATTAGTAGTCACCGATTCGGCCACTGACAAGGTGGTTTTTTTGTACTTAAAAATATAAAAAATCAAAGCACCTGAACCTTTCCTTATTCTTTATTTAATTGGTTTGAATAGGGACATAAACAGTCATTCAGGTTCTTATCTCAAAAAACAATTTTATTAATCTTTAAAAACTATTAATATATTTTAAATAAATAGTTTAAAAGTTATAATAATTATGATATTTACAATTGTTATAATTATATGTAAAAAAATACCCTTATTTTTAAACAACTAAACAATCTATTTAAAAACTTACCGTTCCTGGATCTATGAAAATTCACCAAATCCTCACCATCTCAGCATTGCTAATGCATAGCAATTCAAATGCTGGAACCATTAACTTCAGTAACTTTTCAAGCGGGCTAGAGGTTCAATCCGATGGCACACCAATTAATAGTGGGTTCGTTGCCGTTGGAACAACTTCGGATCCTAGCAGTTACTCAAATCCTCAACTCCTTGAAAATTCATTTACCCAATTCGGTAACTCATCGACCTTCGGCGGAACTTCAGCCTTTAATCTTGACGGTTTCTTTAGTGGAGTTGCCAGCGGTGATGGGAGCTCATCTGAATTTTTAGGAAATCGAATCTTCATCATTGGAGGCGAAGGAACAAACATATCAGATTCTGAAACTCTTTTCCTCATTGATACGGGTGTTAATTTTGCGGCAGATTCACCAATCTTTGCAGCATCAGTAGATCTCGACACCGGGACCGTCTTAATCGGAGAACAGAGCGGCGATCCAGTAATCTCAGGTGCTTCCGGAGCATTTCAGGCTCAGAGCTTCGGAACATTTTCAATATCTGATCAAAACTTTTCAATAATTGAAAATGCTGAAGAGGGAACTCTCATCGGCATTATCGTTAATACAAACTCATCAAGTCAAACCTCTTATGAATTCATTCAGAATTATGATTCCGATAACGACGGTAATAATGCTTTTATCATAACTGACAACAAAGTCATCGTAAACGACCCTGAAGATCTCGACTATGAAGTAGAATCAAACATTAACCTCCAGTTCAAAGGCACGTCCTCGAACGGCGATTCGTCGGACGCAGTCATTCTTATCAGTATCAACGATGATAGATTCGAGGACAGCGACGGAGACGGATTGGACCAGGAAACCGAAGAACAGACCTATGGTACTAGTGACCTGACTGCGGACACTGATGATGATGGTTTTAATGATAGGATAGAAATTACACTCGGGACAGACCCTACCAGTGAATCCAGTTTCCCAGGAATGAAAGAGGCGACCGGATATGCGGGACAATTCAATTTAAATTCACCATCTGACTCTGCGTGGTTTTATCAGGCACAGGTGACCCATGATAGCAAAGGAGCTGCCCAGAGTGGTTCAATATCTGATTCAAAAGCCACTTCAGTGACACTCGAAATCGAGGGACCAACGATCGCTGAATTCTGGTGGAAAGTCAGTTCGGAAGAGGATCACGATTATCTGAGCGTATCACTGAACGGATCGGTCAAGAAACAGATTAGTGGTGATTCTGAATGGATGATTGAATCGATTATCATACCGAAAGGATCCCACTCACTGGCATGGTCATACACTAAGGATGAGTTCGAATCAGAAGGAGAGGACACTGGCTGGATAGATGAATTGAGCATCCTTCCTCTGAGTGGAACTTACGGAAATTTAAGCTTCCTAATTGATAATTTAGGAGAGGACGGGGCAACTATCACCCGTTGCGCTGTCTCTGCTGAAGGCATTATTAATATTCCTGATAGCATCGAAGGAATACCTGTAACAAAGATAGCCGATAATGCGTTTGAGAGCTGCACTAAAGTTACAAGAGTCATCGTGCCGAAGACGATACTAAATATTGGTAATAACGCATTTGAGGATTGTTCAGAACTGAGGCTCGTCGGGTTCGAGGGAGGATTACCAGAAATAGGCGCTGACGCCTTTATCGGGGCAGTTAACTCTTTCACGGTAACCCATTATGGGTTCCTTCAGGATGAACTGTTGGCAGAAAAAGAAGCGGGAAGGCAAGAGGTCCTCTCCTCCCCCAACCAGTTCGACCTAGTCGACGCATCGGCAAACCAAGAGACAATTATAGAGTTGCAAGAAGCGAATGAAAATTTACTTGTCACATTGGATCAGAAATCCAATCAAATCATTTCCATTGAGACTACGTTGTCAGTAAAGCAATTAGAGATAGACACTTTAGAGCAGAACCTTGGAACTCTTGATATTCAATTATCTGAGAATGCGTCAGAAATCTCTTTGCTTAATGGTCAGGTTGAGTCTTTATCAGATTCATTACAAACCAAGGAAACCCAGATCAACTCTCTCCAAAATACCGTCGTCACAAAGGGCACCCAGATCGCATCACTGAAGAGCGATATAAGTAATTTAAACGACTCACTAAATCAAAAAGATTTAGAAATTATATCCCTCAATGGTCAGATCGAATCTTTATCCGATTCACTTGTTTTGAAAGGTAATCAAATCACTTCACTTGAGG
>DUBC01000054.1:0-25773 GCA_012960505.1 Verrucomicrobiales bacterium | reverse complement strand
CTCTAAAATGATTAAGATCAATTCTCTCGAGGAAAATGTCAGTACACTTAACACTTCTCTAGTAGAGAAAAACTCCCAGATCAATTCTCTCAATGGTCAGATCGAATCTTTATCCGATTCACTTGTTTTGAAAGGTAATCAAATCACTTCACTTGAGGAATCCGTTGCCTCTAAAATGATTAAAATCAATTCTCTCGAGGAAAATGTCAGTACACTTAACACCTCCCTAGTAGAGAAAAACTCCCAAATCACTTCACTCGAAGAATCCGTCGCCTCTAAAATGATTAAGATCAATTCTCTCGAGGAAAATGTCAGTACACTTAACACCTCCCTAGTAGAGAAAAACTCCCAGATCAATTCTCTCAATGGTCAGATCGAATCTTTATCCGATTCACTTGCTCAGGCATCGAATCAATCAAGCGCCATAGAAGCACTTAACGAAACGATTAATAGCAAAGATCAGCAAATCACTGAACTTAATCAAAGTTACGAGAAAAAGTGCAATCAAGTCGTTAGCTTATCTGAAGAGATCGAAACATTGAACGAAACAGTCATTGATAAAATTATCGAAATCGGAAAACTCTGTGAGCGTCCAACGTTAGAGGAAATCCAAGATGGCAGATCAGGATCAATTCTCTTAAGGCCAAACCCAAGCGACAATACTATTACAATTGACCTTACAGTCGAAGAAAGTGGTGATCTCGTCGAATGGCAATCTGCGGAAAGAACTCTGTCCGGAACATTCCCACTCAGTAGTGACAAAAAGTTCTACCGTTTTTCATTGACGGAATAAAATAACCAAAATCAAAGGCTACCTTAAGAGACATCTTTATGATTATTGATTTCTCTCTCAAAATCCTCATATATTCATGCATGGATCCAACCGTGCAAAAAGATGAGGAATGAACACTCTAATGACTTTGAGCTGACCAGCAACAGGATCTCTAAGTACCAAGAGGAAGGCTACCTTTTGTTCCCTTCTTTTCTCAACCAGAGTGAGGTTCATGAATGCAAGCAAAGGATCGATAATTATATCGAGAAAATCGTGCCTGAAATCCCGGGAACGGAAGTTTTCTATGAAGACAAAAACGATAATTCTTCACTCAAACAGTTGCA
The DNA here is from genome assembly GCA_012960505.1 of Verrucomicrobiales bacterium. Classification (GTDB taxonomy): domain Bacteria; phylum Verrucomicrobiota; class Verrucomicrobiia; order Verrucomicrobiales; family DEV007; genus EC70. The sequence continues at coordinate 24,657 of DUBC01000054.1, read as the reverse complement.
GCGAATGCATGAGCATGACCCATGGTTCCATGAACTGTTCAATGACAAGCTCAAACAACTAGCACAACAATTACTAGGGGCCGATGTCATTACCAAGAACCTTCAATACTTCAATAAACCACCAAAAATAGGCGCCGCCACTCCTCCTCATCAGGACGGATTTTACTTCAAGCTGGACCCTCCAAAAGCATTAACTATGTGGCTGGCCCTCAATGATGCGAATGAGGAGAATGGTTGCGTTCGTTACGTTAAAGGATCTCACCTCAAAGGAATAAGAGAACATGCTTTAACAGGCACCCTTGGTTTTTCTCAGGGAATCTCTGACTATGGAAATGAGGAAGACACACTAAATGAAGTGCCAGTCCCAGCATCAGAGGGAGACCTCATCGCTCATGACTCCCTTACAATTCACCTCGCAGGAAAGAACCTATCAAATGACCGGCCCCGAAGAGCATTAGGATTTATTTTTTACTCCTCAGATGCAAAAGAAAATTCTCTGGCAATAAACAACCACCAGGAAGAACTCAAGAGCCAACAAAGAGGAAAGATCTAAAATCATTGTCTATTGTTCCGTCGACAGGGCACCCGTGACTCGAACCATTTCATTGGAAAGCTCTTCAATTCTCTCAGTGACCGTAGGGTCAGTAATCGAGTCACCCTGAAACGCATCGCCAAGAGCGTAAACAAATCTCGGCAAGATGTGACATCTAAAATCAAGCATTAGACTGTTAGCAACCCCCATGACCGACATATAACTCCCATGACCTCCTGCAGCACAGGCAAAACCAACAACTTTACCCATCCAGCTCGGGCCAGTTAACTCGATAAGGTTCTTTGCCGCGGCATTCACATCATAGTTATAGACCGGTACACATAGAATGATTCCCTTAGCTGAACTGATAGCTGCAACCAATTCAACGGTAATAGGATCAGAATAGGCTCCAGCCCCATCGCAAAAAGGAATCTGATTTTCAGCAAGGTCGAGGAATTCAACATTCTCCGCCTTAGACTCGATATTTTTTTTAATTGAAGCAGCAAGTAATCTGCTTCTACTCTCAGGATTAAGAGAGCAACTCACTACCAAGTAGCTCATAATATTTGCTTACAAAAACTCAATTCTTGGGTTTGGGTCCGACCAGCTCAACGAAATTACCGTCAGGATCCTTCACAATGATCAAGGAAAGTGACGGGTCTAAATTCTTCGGTAAAGTGACAGGACCTTTAGCAATGGGGTTTACCCCGGCCTTCTTCAGCCGAGCCAATGTCTTGTCCGTATCTTTGATAAAGACAGTGATGTAACTAAACCCCAACGTACTGTCGATATGAGTCTGATCAGCTTTCCCTCCAGATCCCTTGACCTGCATGAGCTTGAGTTTGGTTGCTTCTTCCTCTTCGGCCCCACCAAGTGTAAGAACTTTGATATCAAGTTCCTTACCTTCAGTGAGTCCAGCACTCTTGGCAAATCCACTGGGAACTTTGAAACCACCGGTGACTTTGAATCCAATCGCTTCTGTATAAAATTTAACAGAAGCTTCTATGTTATTGACCACACAACCCACATCAATGGTTGGCTCAATAAACTCATCCACCTCATGATTATCAGAGAAGGCGGGGGCTATGTAATAAAATGAAATGAATGCGACGGATAAAAAATATTTCTTCACTGTTCTAGAGTTTTTTCTTTAATGGAGAGAGAATGGAGCGGGTAGCGAGAATCGAACTCGCATAACTAGCTTGGAAGGCTAGGGCTTTACCATTAAGCTATACCCGCATGGCGGCAATTGCCGGATCTAAAAATAAGCACCTTTCTGCGATCTCTGCAATAACCCAATACAAATGGTTTAAACTTTTTTGGCAAATAAACTGCACTATCAGGAATAATTATTAATGCTCAGCCTTGCACTTTGGCTGTTTTTGCATCAATCATGTGATCCCTCTCAATTTTGGACAGGTGTCTGAGTGGTTTAAGGAGCACGCTTGGAAAGCGTGTGTGCGAGAAATCGTACCGTGGGTTCGAATCCCACCCTGTCCGCCATTTTTTCAATTGAAATCAGTGAGTTTGGAAAATTCTTCGATTAAATTCAGCTTGTTGTAATTCGATGAGTTTCATCGCCTCGAACAATTCGGTGGTCGTGTCGGGCACGGGTTGCTCAGCCTTGGCCTGCTGGGTATCCGCAAAATAAAAGATTCCCGCGATCAGCGGATGTGGCGATGATGCAGTGCAGGAATAGTTTCACAGCTGATAAGTTCATTCTTGTTTGAAGTTACTTTCGTCTGGTTCGAGTTGTCTACTGCGGATTTTCGGGCAGATCTCCTTGCCGTCGGTCAGATTGGGTTTTGCCGCGATTCCAAGCTGCGACGGGGATTTTCCGACCCACTTGCTCTCACGGCCCTTGACGTCGATGCGGCCGCTTGAAGGGTCGATGGTGAGGCTGGTGAAGAGGCTGTCGCGGTAGGGGCAGGTGTACTCGACCCACCGGAACTTGGAATGGACCTCGGCCGGGTAGCTCTTGTTGCGGTAGGAGCCACCGACCCATTTGTAGGAAGCCGAGTTGACGTGCAGACAGGAGATCTTGTCGGCGCGGGCCACGTGGTCAATATGAGTATGTCCATTGACAGCCAGCAGAACCTTGTCGGCAGCGGAGTTCAGCAGTTCCTGGACCGCCTTCGCGTTGTCGATGCTCGAAGGGCCCGCCAGGGGCTGGTGGCTAATGACAAGAATCGGTCCCTTGAGGATTTTCAGCTGACTGGTGAGCCACTCGAGCTGTTTCTCCCCGATATGCGCGGGGTAGCCACTCTTGTGGTTTTTCGGCTTCTCGTTGCCGTCGAGGACGACCAGATCGAGACCGTTGACGTTCTCGGTGTAATAGCGCCCCTTCATACCCCAGAGCTTCGCGACCTCATCGAAGGAGTGCCCACCATCAATCTCGTGGTTGCCGAGAACGTGGAGGGTTCTGGTGTGAGCTTTTTTAAAGGCCTTGGTAACTGCCTCATTTTTCTTTATCGGATAAGCGAAATCGCCGAGCTGTAGCAAGGCGTCGGGCTTTTCTTCCTTCATGGCATCGAGGAAGGCCTTCAGTCTCGCCGGACCATCGTGCATCACGTCCTGATGCAAATCGGCGATCATACCGAGCTTGATAGGCTTTTTGATTCTCCCCAGACGAGCCATGACCTGCCGGGGCAGAATGATTGAGGTCGTTGCCACACCGGTGGCGCGGAAGAAGTCACGTCTTGATGAGATGAATTTTTGTTTCATGGTGAAAATTGGTTCAGCTGGTGCCGTCAGTAACCAACTTCTACCCCAACTATTTCACCCCCAGCAAGCCCATAACATTTAAAATTAGCACTTTCATTGCTCGAGAAAATCCTACCCCATTATCCTAATTCATAGAGGTTCAGAGGATGGTCAGTGAGGAAATATAAGTTTTGACTTGTTATTTGTATAATTTGGGACGACAAATCTCGCTTGCCCTGCTCGTAGCGGGGACATTTAAATTATTGTATAATATTATGGCAACAGGTAAAGTATCTCGTTTTTTCGATCAAAAAGGTTTTGGCTTCATTCAACCCGAAGAGGGTGGCAAGGATTTATTCGTGCATATCAATGAGGTTGAAGGAGGTCAACTTCAAGAAGGTGATTCAGTTGAGTATGAAGCAACAGAAGGTCCAAAAGGGCCCCAAGCTTCCAGCGTTAAGGTTGTTTAGCATAAATCAGCCATCATAGTTGGCTGATTCCATTCAATTCATCGTGAATTAAACCCTTTTAGAGGGTTTGGTTGAGAAGGCTTTTTTTGCATTTTACTGCAACAGCAAATCATCCTCAATTGGCATAAACTTCGACGCCGAATTAATCAAAGATCCGGCTGTAAGCTGGGCGACTCCATAAACTTCTGCCGAAACACCAAAATCTTTTCTAATTTTAGTCATTAACAAATCAAAATCACCATCCCCAGAAGCAAGCACAACAACGTCTGAATTTTTTGCGTACTCCATAACATCAAGTGCTATGCCAACATCCCAATCGCCCTTTGCCGAGCCATCACTTCTTTGTATGAATGGCTTTAGTTTTAATTCGAACCCAATTCCTTTAAGTATGTTTTGGAATTGTTTCTGCTTTTCATCACCCCTATCAATCGCATAGGCGATCGCTTCCACCACTTCCCTGTTTGAAGTTGCCTTAGCCCAAAATGCATTATAGTCAAAGTGACACTTGTGAATCTGTTTTGTGGTGTAATAAATATTTTGAACATCCACAAATATGGCAACTTTTTTCTTAAATTCTGAAGGCATAAGGTTAAATACAGTTGTCGTTATTCTTCTAGGGTAGGACCTTCAAATGGATATTCTTGTAATGTACAACCGTCCCTTTGCCGTGATCCTGCAGCGCCAACAGCCCCTTGCTGGTGGGCATGCTTCCCGTCCAGGTCCACAAGTTCCGACAAGACAACTCCGTTGACTGTTTGAGTCACCCTGGGCCCTCGACCGACAATAACCATTTCATTCCACTCACCTGGCCGGAACGCCTTGCGAACTTTCTCGGCCGGAGCGAATCGTGTCAGAGTCTTCACGCCGTCCTTGCTGATATGTCCTTTCTCACCAGCGTTTGAAAGGGCAAATCGATATCTCTCGGGGGCTTTGGAATGATGCCACAGCCCCATGTTCGCTTGTGCCGCGACCTCTGCTTGATAACCGACGACGCTCCATTTTTTGTCTTCGATGCTGCGGACCTGGATACCCGAGTTTCCGGAAAGGTGGCGGAACTGCAGTCGCAGTTCAAAGTTTTCCAATTTCCCGCCGCGCCAAATAAGCCAGGTGTTTCCCGCCTTCCCGGAACAGCAGATCGCCCCGTCCTTTACATGCCAGGTCTTGGGATCGCCATCCCATCCAGTCAAATCCTTGCCGTTGAATATCGCCTGAAATCGTTCCACCTGCGGACGTTTCTGCGAATACTCTCCACTATGAACATCGCCCTTGTGTGTTTTTGCATTGTGGCATTTCACGCAATAGGTCTTCAGAAAAGCGGATTTGTTTTTTTCAGCCGAGATCGCTACGCCGGCTGAGGAAGCAAAGAGGACTACGAGAGCCAAAATAAAATGAAGCCTAAGAAAACGATTCATGTTGTCTGAGGGAATCAGCACTTTCATCACTAAGAAAACTCTACACCATAATCCTAATTCAGAGAAGTTCAGAGAATCTCTCATTTTAACCTTACTGTTCTCCCCATTTCCATGAGAAACACTGAGATTGATTCAAACGAAGAATCCCACCCACCAACATCACTGAGACATAGGGAGAACATTGGGAGAATTGGGTCTCTCAGGGTTTTTTGGCAGATGGGTGTGATAGCTGTATTTCCCATGAAAAGGAGAAGTACGATGTTCGTTAGGTTTGATTGCCATCACCCGTTTCATTTTTTATATAAAATTTAATTCATCTAAGAAAGATCGACTCCGTATCGTTCTAATAGATATATTGAATAGATAAAACTAACCAAATCATGCGCATACTCAGTCTACTTATCATTCTTTTTGCTACCTGCGGCACTAACGTTCTTGCCCAAAATGAAGCAAACCCTCAGAAAGCCTTCAATGCACCCAACGGTAAACCGTTCCCTGCTCACTGGGGTCAACCGCCACTGAGGCAAACCCGTGACCTTCGAATCCTTCCGGGTGGCTATGGCCGAGGAAGTGGAACATTGGCACGGTGGATTCAGGAAAATCTCGAGGCCGATGCCAAGGATCCGGGAAGGGCAAAAGGAAAGAAAAATCCAAAGGACCAAGAGATCAAAAAATTAGAGAAAGAAATTGCTCAAATGAAAAAATTGCTGATCACGTCCAAATTCAATACTGAAGGCTTAGCTAAATACATGGCCCGCCTCAAAAAAAAGACAGCAAGACTTGCTCAACTCAAGGCATCAGAAAAAGGTAAAATACCAAACTTCGAGGAATGGCTTAAGGGTGGGAAAAAAATTCCTGGAGGACTGAACTTCACTGGCGGGTCACCGTGGTTTAATGAAAGCACCGGCAAGAACAGAAGTCCTGAAGAAGTTTACAGGATGATCTTTAAAAAGAACCCAAAAAAATAAGAACCCTATTTCAAGGGCGAAAAGTCAGTAGGCTTGAGATAAATCTGTTCAGGAGGTTGTGCGAGGAACTCTCCGTCAATCTGGGATTCCCTTGCGACTTTACGCCACTCGGGATCGCCACCGAACGCTTTCCAGTTTGAGTCAGCCTGCTTACGACTGGCATGATGAATGAGATAAATCAGTGTGTTCTTGGATTGCGGCTGATCAAAAGGGGTCCAATAGGAGACGTTCTTGATCCCATACTTATTGAAGAAGCTCGTGGTGTGATCACGGAACCGCTCATTCAGAAGCTCTAGCTTGCCGAGATTAGCCACATAAGTGCGCAATTCATAGATACCACCAGGCTTCTTGATCTCATTCTGTACAAGTTTTGAATAATCAGTGACTTCCAAAAAGATGCTGACTGGTTTTAATGCTAGAAGGTTCTGAAATTTAGGCTGATCAAGGACCCTCTCCCAATCCTTATCATTCGAGAAATTAACCCAGTTTCTGTAAGCATCATAACGTGACTGGTGCTTGAGAATATAAATGAATCGTCTGCGTTTCTTGGCAGGGCCTTCGTTCGGAGTCCAATAACCGACAGGTTCGAGTCCATGCTTTTTGAATAGAGTGTCTGTATGCTCCCTAAAACGCTGAATGAGATTACCAAAACGTCCCTCATTCGCCGAATAAATACGCAATTCATAAACGGGCCCACTCAGGAGGCGGGGATCAGGTTTTAACGGCTCCCCTACCCCCTTCGCTTCGATTCCTTTCTTTTTTCCAAGAGCCACATCGAGCGATGCCTTAAAGATCCAGGCCATATTATCCGAGACCTTACGACTAGAGTCATGACCTCCAATGAAAAGGTTTCCATCATTGAACGGAGAATAACAAAAGGCGCGTGGAGAAATTAGAGGCTTCTTCCCGGGTCTGTAGGAATTATTTACTTCCTGAACTTTGTATGTTTGATCTTCTCGACGAACCGCATACATGGCGCCGGCATAAAGCGCACTGCCTTTCCATCTTAAATCCTTCTTAGTTCTAATATTTCCCTGAAAACCAATTAAATGGACAGTTTTTCCATTATCCTTATCAATGATTGGATACATCATATTATGAGCTCCTAGAGTATAGGTAACTTCAGCACCTAGAGTGTTACTCATCAGATCAATGAGTTTGACTTCATCATGGACCTTGTATTGCCCGGACCCGTTCGGATCCATCCTCTTTACCTGACACTCGGACCTGTTACCAGGAGCCCAAAGAAATAAGAGCGACTGCCCGGGACCATTGGGATTCTTTATTGTTGTAAGGCCACGGATACCACCAATGTCGGTGTCGGTGTCTTCATGAAAGTTCAGAACCTTAGAATAAGATGGGGACTTCCCATCAACTCTACGGTAAATCGTCCCTCCCTCAGAAAAAAACAAGCTCCCGTTAGCCACAGTGATCCCGAGCGGCCTAGTCCGAAAACTGCCTTCTTTCAAAAAAGGAAACTCTAAGTTCCTGTCCCAACGTATCTTTCCTGGTCTTGATTCGTCATAAGTTCCAGCCACGATACCTGGATTTCCTAGAGACATGAATAATTTCTCTACTCCCGTCACTTTATCCGTATGAGTCTCCATGTCTCTCGGAACCCAACGGATCCCTCCAACGCTCGAACCATGCCTGACTAGAGAATGGGTCCAAGTTTCAGACTCATCATTTCTGACCCAGGCCGACACCGCCCCTCCCCTCTCAAAGTTTGATCCCGCAGCCATGACAAGAAGGTTCACAGGCTCAGCTAGAGTCTTACCCGTTCCGTCACGGGTAAAGGTAACTGACCTTAATACATTTCCTTTCATGTATTCGAGCCCATGGCCATTGGACTTGCCGGTGTCTAAATCAACCTGCCAAGAAGAATCCGTTGAATCCAAACGGAGGACCTGAGCTGACTGCCTTTGACCTTCTGGAGGTATCACCCAGCGAGAATCCATCCAGTACCCGTTCGCCGCATAAACTTTTCCTTTATGAGGAACAAGGTGCATAATTTCACTACCACCGGCAAAAACCCCCTGCTTATCAAGGTAGCCCGCGGAATAACTTTCTTTCCAACCCTCCTCAGCTAAAGAGTCCTCTATGCCTAATTGAAAAAAGAAAACACCAACAAGAATTATTACTAAATCACTTAGTCTCATTCTTTGATAAGATACTTAATTCACAATGTGGTAGCCGAATCAAATATCCTACTCGCACTGCAATGAATTGTGTGTCCCATCACAATAAGGAACTTTTCCACTTCTTTTGCATTGGCAGAAATAAGCTGTTCCCGTCTTTTCCGCAGTAAATGCAATAGGACCAAATTCTGTTCCAGAGTGAGCTCCATCACAGAACGGTTGATTCTGTGAGCTGCCACATGAGCAAAAGAAATATTTTTTTCCTTCTTCAACCTCAACAGGTATAGACTTTTTAGCCGCTATCTTTGGTTCTTTCATATAGAATAATATGTCTGCTATGCGTCTAACTGCAAATTGAACTAGCGCCATTGTGTCTCTTTTAGGTGAGACATATTGACTCTCATTGGTGCATTTATAACCTTCTTCAAATTTTTGTTATTTGGTACAACTAATTTATGTACAACATGTTATAAATAAATACAGCGGGTTGGCATGACAAGTGCGTTATAGGTCTAATGTACGGAAACCTCCGTGAAATTGAACAAAAACATTATACCAAAATGAGTAAAATCTTAGGCATCGATCTTGGAACAACGAACTCCTGCATGGCCGTCATGGAAGCTGGAGAACCTACTGTCTTGGAAAATTCCGAAGGAGCTCGCACTACACCTTCCGTTGTTGCATTCACTAAAGGAGGCGAACGCGTCGTTGGACAGGCCGCTAAACGCCAAGCAATAACCAATCCATCAAATACTATCTTCTCAGCCAAGAGACTAATCGGCCGCAAATTTTCTGAACTGTCAGATTCCGATAAAAGAGCTCCCTACAAAATTGTTGCAGCCGAAAACGGAGATGCTCATATCGAAGTTGAAGTCGACGGCGAAAAGAAAACTTATAGCCCCCAGGAAATTGCAGCAATGGTTCTGGGAAAATTAAAATCGGATGCCGAAGCTAAACTCGGTGAAACAATCACAGAGGCCGTCATCACTGTTCCGGCTTACTTTAACGATTCACAGAGAAACGCTACCAAGGCTGCCGGTGAAATTGCAGGCCTTAAGGTCCGCAGAATTATCAACGAACCTACTGCCGCTTCTCTAGCTTACGGGCTCGATAAGAAAAGTGATGAGCGCATAGCTGTTTACGACCTTGGTGGTGGAACTTTTGATATCTCAGTCTTGGAAATTGGCGAAGGAGTTTTCGAAGTGCTCGCAACTAATGGTGACACTCAGCTCGGAGGAGATGACTGGGACAACGCTATCATAGACTGGGTCGTAGCAGAATTTAAATCCGAAAGCGGTATCGACCTTTCAGGTCAGCCAGACGCAATGCAAAGGATCAAGGAGGAAGCCGAGAAAGCCAAGATCGCCCTATCATCAGCACAAACATACGAAATTAACTTACCATTCGTTACCGCTGATCAGACTGGTCCAAAACACATTCAAAAAGAACTGAGTCGGTCCAAGCTTGAACAGATGACGGACGACCTCTTTGGCAGGACAAAGTCCCCAGTAGATAAATGCTTCAAGGAAGCAAAAATCAGCCCATCAGATATAAGTGAGTTAGTCCTCGTCGGAGGAATGACCCGCATGCCAAAGGTCGTGGAAATTGCTCGGGAAATAGCCGGGAAAGATCCTCACCAAGGAGTGAACCCGGACGAGGTAGTGTCTATGGGAGCAGCTATCCAGGGCGGAGTACTTCAGGGAGACGTCAAAGACGTACTCCTCCTTGACGTGACCCCGCTAAGCCTATCCATCGAGACTGAAGGTGCTATCGCGACTCCGATGATAGAGAAAAACACCACCATTCCCAAAAAATACAGTCAGGTGTTTTCCACTGCCGCTGACAATCAGTCGGCCGTTGATATACGTATATGTCAGGGTGAGAGATCAATGTTCAAAGACAATAAGATGCTAGGAAACTTCAGACTGGACGGTATTCCTCCCTCACAAAGGGGAACTCCTCAAGTTGAAGTCACCTTTGACATTGATGCCAATGGTATCCTTCACGTATCCGCCAAAGACAAAGGCACTGGAAAAGAACAAAAAATATCTATAGAGGGATCCAGCGGTCTAAGTGAAGAGGAAATTGAAACGGCAAAGCAAGAAGCGCAAAAGCATGCCGAAGAGGATAAGAAACGTAAGGAATCTGTCGAAACCAAGAACCAGGCAGAATCGCTCGCGCACGAATGCGAAAAACAACTAAAGGAACACAAAGACAAACTAACTGAAGAGGAAACGAAGCCGGTCGAAGAAGCAATTAGTAAACTCAAAGAAGCAATTGAAAAGGACGACACCGAGTCCATTAAGACTGGCCAAGAAGAACTGCAGAACGCATTCATGCCATTAGCTCAGAAATTTTACTCCGAGCAAAATCCTCAAACATCAACCGAAAGCACTCCTCCTCCTGAAGGAGCAGATGACGAACCTAAACCTGCCAAAGGAAAGGTCGTAGAGGCCGAAGTAGTTGATGAATAAAAGTAATAACAATCTCCGTCCGCCGTCCACCGGCGAACGAATCTAAACTCCGCCCATGCGGATCCAATCAAATAAAACAAACAAAACAAATAAACTAAGTAACTAACAAAAATGGCTACTAAAATCCAACCACTAGGACCGCGAGTCCTAATCAAACGCCTAGAAGAGGAAGAACAGTCCTCAGGTGGAATCATCATTCCCGATACCGCCAAGGAAAAGCCTCAGGAAGCCCAAGTCGTAGGACTCGGCACCGGCGGCAAAGACGAAAACGGGAACGATTACAAGTTCACCGTGAAAAAGAAAGACAAGGTGCTGATCTCCAAATATGGCGGCACGGACATCAAGATAGACGGCAAGGATCTCCTCATTGTTAACGAGGTCGACATCCTAGCAATCATCGAATAAATAAACTCTAAAAGAACTTCAACAAAAATTTAATTTAAATAATAAAAAAAATGGCTAAACAACTGCTATTCGACGAAGGCGCACGCCAGGGACTCCTGCGCGGTGTAGAAAAACTGGCCCGAGCGGTCAAATGCACGCTCGGACCTGCCGGACGTAACGTGATTCTGGACAAAAAATTCGGATCACCGACAATCACCAAAGACGGTGTCACCGTTGCTAAAGAGATCGAACTCGATGATCCTTACGAGAACATGGGTGCACAACTCATTCGTGAAGTTTCTTCCAAGACCTCTGACATTGCCGGTGATGGAACCACTACTGCGACCGTACTTGCTGAAGCAATCTACAAGGAAGGCCTTCGTAACGTAACTGCTGGCGCAAACCCAATCTCTCTTCAGAGAGGAATTCTGAAAGCATCAAAGGCTCTCGTGAAGGAACTCCAGTCCATCTCAAAGACGGTTAACACCACCAAGGAAATTGAGCAGGTCGCTACAGTTTCCGCTAACTGGGACTCTGAAATCGGTGGCATCATTGCTGAAGCCATGGACAAGGTCGGCAAGGATGGTACGATCACCGTGGAAGAAGCCAAGGCTATCGACACTACTCTCGACGTTGTTGAGGGAATGCAGTTTGATAAGGGTTATCTATCACCGTATTTCATAACTAATCCACAGACTCAGGACTGCACATTTGATGACGCTCTCATTCTTATCTTCGAAAAGAAGATCAGTAATCTAAAGGACATGCTTCCTCTTCTTGAAAAAGTAGCAAAAGCAGGTAAGCCTTTACTTATCATTGCTGAGGACGTTGAAGGTGAAGCACTCGCAACATTAGTTGTCAACAGCATGCGCGGAACCCTTAAAGCGGCTGCTGTCAAGGCTCCAGGATTCGGTGACCGACGTAAGGCAATGCTTGAGGACATCGCTGTTCTCACCGGCGGCACATTCATCACAGAGGACTTGGGCATTAAGATTGAGGGACTTGGCCTCAAGGAACTCGGTTCTGCGAAGCGCATCTCAATTGGTAAAGAAGACACCACAATTATTGAAGGTGGCGGAAAGACCAAAGACATTACAGGCCGAGTCAACCAGATTCGCGCACAGATCGAAGAAACAACGTCCGACTATGACAGAGAAAAACTTCAGGAACGTCTTGCTAAACTTGCAGGCGGTGTTGCAGTCATCAGCGTTGGTGCTGCTACTGAAACCGAAATGAAGGAAAAGAAGGCCCGAGTTGAGGACGCTCTTCACGCAACACGTGCAGCCGTACAGGAAGGCATCGTTGCAGGAGGAGGAACCGCACTAGTTCGTGCACAGTCTTCTCTCAGTAAACTCAAATTAAAGGGTGATGAGAAGACCGGAGTAGGCATCGTGGAAAGAGCCATCGAAGCTCCTCTCCGCCAACTCGCCGCCAATGCTGGTCGCGAAGCCGCTCTGATTGTTGAGAACGTAAAGAATGGAACTAAGGGCTATAACGTTGCCACTGACAAATATGAGGATCTCATCAAGGCAGGAGTTGTTGATCCAACAAAAGTGACCCGATCAGCACTTCAAAATGCTGCATCTATTGCTGGATTACTTCTTACTACAGAATGTCTAATCACTGATATTCCTGAAAAAGAAGAGGCAGATGCCGGCGGTGGACACGACCATGGAATGGGCGGAATGGGTGGAATGATGTAATTCCTAATAAATTCTCTATAGAATTAAAATAACCATAAAAGGCACGTCATGAAAATGACGTGCCTTTTTTGTCTTCACAAAACCCATAAATTTATCTCAGTATGATAAAAATCGGGTTTTAACAATTTGCCTGTTAATAATCTGTTAAGAATTCAGACGATAAGGACATTAATTACTTTAAATCTTACGCTTGGCGGACAACTCAAAATAATCACATCAAGAAACTAATCAAATCCATGACCAAAAAAGCTGCGAAAAAAGCAATAACCAAAAAGAAGGCCGCTAAGAAAGCACCATCCAAAACCACGGGCACCAAAAGTGACCTGCAAGCCGTAAAAGATCTCGGAAAAGCCAATGATAATCTCAGGGCAGAACTGAGTAAGGCCATCGTCGGCATGGATAATGTTATTGAAGAAACACTGATAGCAATTTTCTCACGAGGACACGCGTTACTCGAGGGTGTTCCCGGCCTTGCCAAAACTTTGCTTGTCAGCTCAGTAGCCGAATGCCTTTCACTTTCCTTCAAAAGAATCCAGTTCACCCCTGACCTGATGCCTTCAGACATCACAGGCTCGGAGGTTCTTCAGGATGACCCCGTTACCGGAAAGCGCCTGTTCCAGTTCAGTAAAGGACCCATCTTTGCAAATATGATCCTAGCTGACGAAATTAACCGGACCCCTCCAAAGACTCAGGCCGCACTCCTAGAGGCCATGCAGGAAAAGCAAGTATCGATCAGTGGTGACGATTACAAACTGGACGCACCTTTCTTTGTGCTAGCCACTCAGAACCCTCTCGAACAAGAAGGCACTTACTCACTTCCTGAAGCCCAGCTTGACCGGTTCATGTTTAAGATCCATGTCGATTATCCAACATTCGATGAAGAGATTGAAATCATGAAGTCCGTGACATCAGGAGTGAGTAACGCATTAACATCCGTTCTAAAGAAAGGCGAAATCCTCGCATTACAGGATGTCGTTTCAAGAATTCATGTCACTCCACATTTGTATCAATATGTTGCAACTCTAGTTCGCAACACTAGACCAGACGAAGACAATAAAATTGATGTTGTAAAGAACTATGTGTCCTGGGGATGCGGCCCAAGGGCTTGCCTTAACTTAATCACTGGGGCCAAGGCCAGAGCCGCACTCAACGGTAATGTTAATGTGTCCTTGGATGACATTAAAGCTCTCGCTAAGCCAGTCCTTCGCCACCGCATGGGATTAAACTTCCTTGCCCAGTCAGACGGAGAAACGACTGACTCAATAATTGAACAACTCATTGACGTGACACCTGAGGGCGAAGAACTCCATGGCGCAGCATAAGAAAAAATATCTAGACCCTGAACAGCTCAAGCAAATGGGCAGCCTCGAAATCGTTGCGAGGCAGGTCGTTGAAGGACTAAGAATCGGCTCACACAAGAGCCCTGCCAGGGGCATTAGTAGTGAATTTTCGGCCTACAGGCAATACGTAGCAGGTGATGAAACTCGTCACATTGACTGGAAAGCCTATGCACGATTCAATCGCTATTATATTAAACAGTTCGACGCCGAGACTAACTTCATTGCAAATCTGCTTGTCGATGGCAGTAAATCAATGACTTACGGTTCAAAATCAAATGGACTGACAAAACTCGAGTACGCTAAGTTCATGGCAGCGAGCCTTGCTTACCTGACAGTTAAGCAGGGAGACTCGGCCGGCGTGGGCATGTTCGATGGCGAACTTAGTAATTACGTCAACCCAAAGAGCAACATGAGTGTCCTCAATGACATCTCAGATCAGCTCGAACTCCTGGAGCCACGTCCACGCACAAATGTTGGAGGAATCTTGCACGACTTTGCTCACCGCATGAGTAAGCGAGGTTTTGTGATGCTATTCTCGGACCTCTTCGATAATATCGAAGAATTCATGAATGGCCTCAGCCATCTCCGATATGGCGGACATAACGTAATCCTCTTTCACCTTCTGGATGACTATGAGTTAAATTTTCCATTGAGCGGAATGTGGAAGTTTTTGGGACTCGAAGGTGAAGGTGAACTCGTAACTCAACCTGCTAGGGTCAGAGAGAATTATCTCAAAGAGCTGGAGTCATTCATTGGCGAGATCAAGAGTGCCTGCGCGAAGAACGAAGTCGACTACGTCCTAGTTAACACTAAGGATCCTGTAGAAAAAACCATATCCGATTACCTGCTTCGCAGATCGGCAATGGCAAAATCTAAGTAAAAAATAGAGTGATAAAAAGCCTGACAATAATCGCGTTGATTATCGCCGCAAACTATCGTGTCTCTTCCGCAAAGGAAGCGGATGATCCTACCTCTACCCAATTATCAAACGGTGATCTTCTTATCACTAACTTCGAGCAGAAGGATCTCGGGAGAATGAGGGCATGGGGTTGGCAATTTCAGGGCGATGCATTCAATCGTGAGTACAGTCATGGCTCGAGAAAATTAAGAGCCCGAGTAGGCCGCTATGAAGGTAAATGGTTTTTGACCAGTGTGACCGAAAATCCTAAATCGGTCGGATCACTCACCAGTCCTCCTTTTCAGATTCAGAAGCCTTTTATTTCTTTTTTGCTAAGCGGAGGATCCTCAGAAACAAAGCTACAGGCCAACTTAATAGTTGAAGGGAAAGTGACCAGAACAGTCACCGGAAATGATTCGGATATTTTTGAGCCCGTCAGCTTTGACGTCAGAGAATTTATAAATAAAGAGGCTAGGTTTCAAATCATTGACAACGCGACAAGTATCTGGGGGCACATCAATTTGGACCAGATAGTTCAAACCAATCAGAACAAAGGAAAAAGAACAATTTCCAATCTTCCTATACTGCCAACAATTGATGCGGGTTTTGCTCAGCTCATTGATTCAGGAAAAAGAATTAGTGGGCCATTTAATCTAAAGGAAGGCAAAATCACCAATGACAAAAATGAATCAACTCCATTTGAAAACACTTTAAGCATTTTCACAAACAAACCAGTCACGTTTCAGGGAAATGCGGATTTTATCCGACTCAGAAATGGCGAAGTGTGGTACGGAAAAATTACAGGTATCGAGAACCAGAAAATTAACGTTCAAACCAGTTTCGCCGGAAATCAGTCCATTCCGTTGAACCAAATCTGGATGCTTGAATTTAATAAGAAAGAAAAGAGTCCTGATAATGGAACCCAACCAAGCACACTGTACCGCCTTCAGGGAGAACCTATCCCGGGCAAACTAATCTGGATCAGAGAAAAAGACATCGCTATTGAAAGCCCCTTAGGAATCATCCCCATACCCAGACAAGGCATTCGACGCTTTGTTGTCAGTGATCAAAGATCACAAGAAACTAATACCAAAGATGAACTGGCACTAGCGGATGGAACCAGATTGCGTGGTGATGTGATCATCGATGAGGCAGGAGATCATCTTTCCGTGACTCATGACATTGTTGGAAAACTTCGATTCCCTCTGAATGGAATCCACAGTCTGAAACGCAGACCTAAAAATGTCGCCTGGCTATCCGACCTCAGAGCCAAAACCTACAAGGCCATCGGTCCAATCATACCTCCACCATCACCAAAGCTAATCAAATCTTTAAAATCCTCAATCACTTCGTTGAAAATTAACCCCGAATCACGGATAACCTATTCCGTTCCAGAGCTAAGCCCTGGAAAAATTATATTCCGCTCAACAATAGTTCCTGGACAAGGGAACAGAGGTTCAGTGACCACTTCACTCGGCACGTTGGACAAAAATACGACAACCAACATTAATCCCGACTCCAAAGAACAGCTCGTACAAATAATAATTGAGCCTGGATCGGAACTGGAGCTCAAAGTTAATTTTCAGGGCAGGCTAATATTTCCCTGTGCGATTGAGCTAAGAGACGCGCACTTCGTCTCCTTATCTGCAAATCAAGAAACCACTCAAACCAAAACCAAAGGCACATAATTTAAATGTCATTCCTAAATCTATTTCCAGTATGGGGAACACTTGCTGTAATCGGAGTATCCGTTCCGATCATCATCCACCTCCTTTACAGAAAAAATAAAAAAGAAACGGACTGGGCAGCCATGGAGCTCCTCAGAAGAGCGCTCGTCGTCAGGTCAGGTCAGATCAGACTCGAAGACTTCATTATTCTTTTACTTCGTTGCCTGACATTACTATTACTTGCAGCAGCATTACTCAGACCAATCCTCAAGGATTCGTCACTCGTAGGTGACCAGAGAGTGGGCATGGTTGTCGCTATAGATGATTCTTTAAGCATGAATCATGGAGCCACTACAAGGTTCGAAAAGGCCATCGAAAAGGCCCGGAAGGTCCTTGGAACAGCATCACCTGGAGACAAAGTCAGCATTGTTTTTCTAAATGAAAGAGAAATTGATGATCAGAAAAAAGTTCCACTAAGAGCAGCTGACTATGACGCAAATAAGGTGAACGATGTTCTAGATACAGCCAAGAGCTCGGGCGCATCCACTCATCAAAGCAATCTCGAAAACAGCATCCCCTTACTCAAGGAAATGTCTGATGAAATGAAAGCAGGGACAAAGGAAATTCATATCATCACTGATGCTCAGCAATCGGACTGGATTGGCCTCTCAAGTAAAGCTAAAAACATGCTCGGTGAAATCCCCGCAAGCATTTATATAATCCCAGTAAACTCAGAAGGTGATGAGAATCGCAGTGTCACCTCACTGAATTACGTGTCAGGCTCATTAAACAATTCAGGTGTAGCTAGATTCGAAGCAACTGTTAAGAACTTTGGAACAAATGACGCTGATGCGGGCAACATCGAATTTTACCAGAACAATAACCTTGTAAGGAGACAAACACTGGGAACGATCGGGTCCGGTGAATCTAAAGTAGTTCCTTTCTTGGCAAATTATGAAAAACCAGGGGACCTCAGTATCACCGCGAAAATTTCAAAGGACAGTCTTGGAGAGGACAACTCCCGCCACACCGTCGTCAATGTGCGTCCTCGAGTGCGAGTCCTTTGTGCCACTGACTCCATTGATGGCGGCCTAGGAACACAGAATAACGACCTCTTTTTCCTAGAAAGCGCACTCAGATTGAGTAGCGGAGACGAAGAGAACGGAATACAGGTCACTTCTGTTGATTCCTCTGACCTGACTCTGGAAAAACTTAATGACTATGACATCATAATTCTCGCAAACGTATCGGCACCTTCCGCTGAAATTGCGGAACGCTTGAAAAAGTTCACCAGCGACGGTGGAGGACTCATTGTTTTCGCGGGTGACAATATTAATCCTGAAAAATATGAACAAAATTTTGGTAATGACCAGGACAGTATATTGCCTGGAAAAATTGGACAAAAGACAAGCAGTGATGAGGAAAATCAAGGCCAATGGTCATTAGCATTTCCTGACTCGGATCATCCACTTGCGCGGGCCGTAAAATCCATGACTGAGGAAATGGTCAATGATGCAAAAGTCAAAAGCATTGTCAGTATCGAACCGTTACCGGGATCTCAGGTCATCCTGAGCTTAGTAGAAAACAATGCGCCAATTCTTGTGTCAAAGACCGTCGGTGAGGGGTCGGTCATTTTATGTGCGACGAGTGCTGACAGATCTTGGAGCGAACTGGTAGTGCATCCTGTCTATGCTATCATAATACAGCAGGCCGCAACCACAATGACCAGTAAGCCTGACTCAAGATTGGCAAGAATAAATAAAACCAAAACAATCAGTATCACAGGGGCCAAGCCTGCCAGTGCCGCCCTCGGTAAATTGAGTGCAGATTCTGAGGGCACCGCAGATACGAACAAGCCTTCAGTCCAGTTAACCTCACTGACAAATGAAAGTTTCAAAGCTGAAATCAAAGCAGAACATATAAGCGAAAGTGGAATCTATCAGATCCTAGGATTACAGGACTCGGTCCTTGGAGCCATCGCTGCCAATTCCGATCCATCAGAATCCGATGTGCGAGTTGTTGCTCCTGATGTACTTGAGCAAACAATAGGAGCAATGAAAAATGTGTCGATCCTTGAAGGAGCACCCGAGCAGAAAATTAAGAATGCGCGTAAGGGAAGTGATCTGACCAAGTGGCTGCTTACGCTATGCATTCTCTGCTTCGCAACACAATCGATACTCGCAAAAATATTCACCAATAAAATAAGCAAGGGCGAGACAGACATCGCCACTTCACTTCAACTCAGTAACGTGGCCGCGGCCCGTAGAACTTAAGAAAAATCTTAACAACAATGCTCGAAAAAATTCTTGGCCTAGAAAGCGATCAGAAAATCGACTCGCTAACAATCGGATGGAGTCATGGACCCGTCATAGCGCTTACCCTCATCATCCTTGCTGTTATTTTCTCTGTTTACCTTTACCGCTCGGAACGTCAGTTGCCAAAAAGCAGACGCATCATAATGACAGTGTGTCAGGGTCTTGCTTTGCTGGTCCTCATCATCATATTCATGGGCCCGTTCGCTAAAATCACAAAGTCCAACTCCTACAAAAGAAATATGCTGGTCCTCATAGATACCTCTAGCAGTATGGCCACCAAGGATCAGAGAAACGCTAATTCCATTGAGGAAGCAGCGAGGGCCCTCGGAGTAATCAAGTCGACTGACCCCTTTGATCCTGGCAAGGCAAATGAGATCCAAACTAGGATCGGTAATCCGAGCCGGATCGAACTCGCAAAAGCAACACTTGAAAACACTAATGTAATTAGTGACCTGAAGGATAAATTCAATGTGAATATTTTCACTTTCGACAGCCAGCTCCAACCCATCAAAGAAGATGAAAAAGTAGGCGAGGCCGAGGAAACCGAAACCCAATCCATCAGCCTTGATCTGAACGCGCAAGGAGAAAGCACTGAGATCGGATCTGCAATTAATGAAGCAGTAGGCAAATTCGCAGGCCGGGAAGTGGCTGGAGTCATGGTCCTCAGCGATTTTATCTCCGTCAAAGGCAAGGACCCAGTCGAATCAGCCCGGTCACTGTCCACTCAGGGAATCCCAATTTACACAGTATCTCTTGGACTCCCCTCCCCACCTGACATTCATGTCAGGAAGATTATTGGACCGGATGTTGTTTTTAAGGGAGACCGTGTCCCTCTGAGGGTTCAGATCGAGTCAAAAGGTTACAATGAAAGGACCGTTAATATTACTCTTAAGATTGATGGAAACGAACAACCTTCGCAGCAAGTAAAGTTGAAGGACGGAATCCAGTTCGCGGAACTGATATTCGTTCCCGAACAGGAATCAGGAACCGTTGAACTAGAAGTTTCAGCTGCCGCATTCAATGATGAAACCACTGACAAAAACAATTCCTCCTCCCACAGCGTCAGGATCCTTGATGAAAAAATTAAAGTCCTCTACGTTGAGGGAATACCAAGGTGGGAATTCCGTTATCTCCGATGGGTTCTACTCAGAGACCCAAGGCTCGATGTCAGATTTCTCATGACGCAGGGAGACCCGGCTCTGGCAGGCTCCTCTCCTCGTCACATCGGAGCATTACCTCAAAATAAAGAAGACCTATTCAAGTATGACCTCATTATACTTGGGGACGTTCCGGCCGGTTACTTCAATACCGAACAGTTAGAACTCATTGATGAACTTGTGAAGGAACGCGGAGGATCCCTAATGATGCTTGCCGGCCCAGTAGCTGCACCCACATCCTACAAGGACACCGCAATCGCAAACATCTTGCCGATAAAAATCGGGGCAGGAAGCTGGAATCCAGTTCCTAACGGCACTTATCCGGTAGTAACTTCGGCGGGCCGACTCAGCCAGTCCACCTCACTGTCCTTGTCAGATGACACGACCGACAGAATCTGGCAAAAAGTGAACCGCATGCACCAACTCCCACCAGTGGATGGAGCAAAAGCAGGCGCGACAGTTCTACTCACTCATTCCGGTTCACCTGATGGATTTGACCAGTACCCGCTCGTAGCATGGCAACGTTATGGTACCGGAAAGAGCCTTTTTGTGGGCACTGAGGATTTGTGGAGAATGAGACTTGAGGTCGGTGACCGGTACCACGCACGGTTCTGGGGACAAACCATTCAGTTCCTGACACTATCAAGACTTCTGGGACAGAATAAGCAAATCACCATCGAGACGGACCGGGCCAGCTTCAGTGAAGGAGACACGGTACAAATTTACGCTAATGTGCTCACTGAATCTTTTGAACCTGTTACTGACATCGAAGAATACACGGTCCTCATTGAACCTAAGGGATCGCCAGACTCTTCTTCCGAAATCCAACTGAGCCCAGTACCAGGAACTGATGGTCTCTTTTCAGGTGCTCATGTAGCAGGCAAGGACGGTGCCTATGTCCTTAAGGCAGAACCTTCCGATGAGAGCCGAGCAAATAGTCCGGAATTTGAGGTGGCAACCATAAATCCAGAAGACAGGGAAACAGGAGCCAGACCGGACATTGCAAAAGAAATTGCGGAAATCTCCGGCGGCAAAGAGTTGAATCAAATAGCTATCTCCGGCTTCAAGGATGACTTCAATAGTGAAAAACCAAGAGATAACGAAGTGCAAATTATCGAAGAACTATGGGATAAGGAAATCTTATTCATCCTGGTACTCCTCTTTGCGGGAACCGAATGGTTCTTCAGACGCAGAGAAAACCTCGTATAAACTTTCCTTAAAATAAAATGCAAGAAGGATATCAACTAAACATAGATGACAAGCTCAAGGAAGCTTGGAGCAATGAGAGACGTTTCATTCATACCAGGGGCCTCGTAAGATCACTGATTTGGATCGTCTCATTAATAATTACGGACCTGATCGTGGATTTATTAATCTGGAAAGGGATCGGAGATAACCGTTATGGCCTCGGTTTAATGGTCATCAATATTGGCATTATCGCTTTTGTCATTTATCGGGAATGGTTTCGGTATCTCAAGCCGTATAATGCTGTAAGAACAGCACTTCAGGTCGAATCCAAGAATCCTAAATTATCCTCCATCCTCATTACTTATACCGAACTCTCAGCAGCAGATTCGACCAGTAACACTTCCGAGGAAATCGTTCAGGCGATCAAGGAAAAAGCCAATGAGAAGACCGAATCAATTAATTTTCAGGAAATTGTATCTTGGGACCAAATTTATAGAGTCTTTGCAATCAGCGCCACAATCATAATCGTTTTCGCTGGGATAAGTGTTAAATGGGATGAGCAGGTAGGGACCCTACTCAAGAGATTAAGAGGTGTAAATGTTAACTATCCTACACAGACAATAATTGAAAAAGTGCATGTCGAGGGGCAGGAAATGAAAGCCGGGGAATCTTTCAAAGTAAAGTTCGGCGAGTCTCTGAACATTACAGTATTTACAGATCTAAAAACGGTCCCACAAGGCAAACTCTATGTCAGAACCAAAGGCTCAGAAAAATGGCCCTCAATACCTCAAGACATGGATCCACTAGCCAATGACAAACTGACCTATGAGAGGGTCCTCAAAGACATTACTGAAGACACTGAATTTTACGTCAGAGTCAATGATGACAAGGGTCAAGTCTACGACATTCAAGTCATCAAGTCTCCAAATATCAAGAGCTATCAAATCGAACAGATCTTTCCGGATTACATAACTAAAGATCCAGAAACCGTATCCGAATTAACACTGGACACTCCGCAGGACACGACCTTGAAATGGAAAATTACCACTCAAACCAAAGTGAAGGCAATGCAGGTCAGAGTCGGTGAAGATGAAACAATCGATGCTGAGATCAGTCAGGGTGGTAAATTAATTACTTTTTCCAGAAAGGCAGATAAGGCATTCAATTACGCGTTCCAATGGATCGAAGGCGAAAGCGGTAAGGACTTTGAGTATGGAGACGTCCGGAATAATATCAGAGTCATTGATGACACTTTGCCAGAAGTTCAACTCATAGCCCCAAGCTCAGACGGTTTTGCTACAGACAAGAAAATAGTAAATCTCAATTACAAGGGCACTGATGATTATGGACTCGGAAAAGCACATCTCATCTACACAATCAAGAGGGGAGACAGGGAAAGTGATGGAGAAAGTGAAAATACCAAAAAGGAAATACATGATTTTGAAGGAAAATCTTCAGGAGCAAATATGTATGAGTGGAAAATTTCAGATCACATTAAAGAACTGAAGCCCGGCGATCAGATTTTATACCAAATTGAGGTTGAAGATTTGTTCCCCGGTGAAAAGAAGCATGTTAGACAGTCCGTGGCCCGCAAAATATCAATTGTCACACCCGAAAGGTATCTGCAATGGTATAGAGCTGAGTTGGCAAGTCAGCAGGATGAAATTAAAAGGGCTCGTGACAGTGAAGAAACTGCCTCGACTCAGGTAAAACAACTCATAGAACAGGAAAGCGAAGAAAAATGAAACATTCCAGCATGAATCCAGTCTCAATCCTATTAGCAGTCACGTTCCTCTTCTGCGGCATGTCACGCGCGCAGGACGAGAAAAAAACCAACCCAGAGGAACCCACTCCAAAAGAAGAGGCCGCCAAAAAAGAAGTGAGCACCCCTGAAGTTCCTCAACGTCCTATTGACCCAAACGCTGACCTGCTACAGACTGCCCCAAGACTGTCCAAAGAAGCGCGGAGACAGGATAATGTAGGGAGAAGGACCAGAACCATCGCTAAGCGCATGAAATGGTTACTGTCAGACTTAAAGTCTAATGGACTAATCGAACAAGGGAACGGAGAAGAATTAGAGAAAACAGGAACACTCCTTCTTACCGTTGCAAGAACAGATGTGCCCTCAGTTGCAGAAAAACTCCGTCAAGCTCAAGCAAACATTGACGGTTCGCTGCCTCATATAAAGGGAGCAGATGAAGATATCGGAAAAGTTATTGCTAATTTAGACAAGGTACTCGAAGGAGCAAAATCAATCCTAGTTGATGATCGTCTGATCAGAGAATTATCTGAAATCATCAAAGCCGAGGAACGTTTAAAGAAAGGCTCCATAGACTGGATCCGTAAAATGCAAGTTAACCCTGATTCGAAGAATCTGGATAGGGGTCGCCTCTTAAGAGTTCAGGAAGGGGTAATTGACCGGTACGCTGAATTTTTTGACCTCCTTGTGGAGTCAAAAGAAGCTTCCAAAGGGACTGCCGCTGGAGATCGTTTTGAGGCTACCGAAAAATCACTTACTGGAACTGATCCGGAAGCTCTAATGTCTTCGGCCGTCGATAATATATTAAAAGATCAGGCACTCGCTGCCGGAACTGATCAGAGCAAAGCCATAGAGGCCCTTCGCATAGCACAAAAAATTCTTAGCGCCGAAGAGGACAGCTTTGATGACCTAATTAATGCCATCCTGCACCTGATCGCAGTGCAAAGAGAATTAAAGGAAGACACAGAACCTCCGGTGGCTGATGCAAATGCTCCAAAATTAAACTTATTTAATGACAAAAGGTCAGAACTTGAAGCCAGACAAATCGGCATTGCCAATGAGATCACTGATGTCAGGAAGACAAATTTACCAGACTATAAACCCAAAGAAGAGCCCGAAGGTCCTTCCGGAGAAACTCAAGTAAATGATCCCAAAGAAGGAGAAAAAAAAGATATCTTCGAAGCTGCTAAGGATGATCCTTTCGCTGATGATGATCCTTTCGCTGACGACGACCCTTTTGCCCCAATTAAGCCAGGAGAACTTCCGTTCGGTATTGGGCCTGAAGCTACCTTCGAGCAGGGAATCGGAGACGCTCTCGTAGAAGCAGGCAAAGCTGCTGTTAAGGCTCACAAATCAATTAACGAAGGAAAACAACCCGAATCAGTAAATTTCCAGGAACAGGTAATCGCAGCATTAGAGTCCGCTTTAAGTTCAGCTCAGGCAGCTGACGCCTATGCCGAAGAAAATTCAGAGGAGAGTTTTGGTGACGAAGGCTTTGGTGACGAAGGCTTTGGTGACGAAGGCTTTGGTGACGACGGCTTCGGTGACG
>DUBC01000053.1 GCA_012960505.1 Verrucomicrobiales bacterium | reverse complement strand
CGGACTTAAGGATCCCCAAAGTGATATGACACGTACCCTGTTAGGGCTTGCTCCTTGACCAAGGTGGTACGCCAAAAGATCGGGGGCAACCAGTCTCAGAGAGTATCCCTGGGCAAAGTTGCTCGTTGCGCAGGGTCAAATGAGAGTTTATTCTGCCAACACTTGAAATCCACACACTGTAAAGGATGACTTAATATGATTTTGACAAACATCGAAACCGTTCCTGGAAAAAAAATAGTTGAGCATTTTGGTGTCATTTCTGGCAGCACCGTGCGTGCAAAACATATTGGTAGAGACTTCATGGCGTCCCTAAAAAATATTGTCGGTGGTGAGTTGAAAGGATATACCGAGTTACTCCAGGATTCTCGAGATGAGGCAAGTCGCCGTATGGTAAAACAGGCTGAACAACTGGGCGCCAACGCAGTTGTCAATATTCGTTTTGCCACATCATCCGTAGCCCAAGGAGCATCTGAGCTTTACGTTTACGGAACAGCCGTAAATGTAGAGTAGGGAGGCAATTATGGGACAACTTATTATCGTAATAGTTCTTATTGGTTTGGGGTACGTTGTTGGATCGATCGCGGAAAAAAAGCATTATCGATCAATAATATCTCGTGAGGCACAATGGCTACATATCCCTACCGTATCGGTAAAAAACATGATTGAAGACGATGTCGACATTATTGACGCAAGAATGGTACAAGGAAGTGTAGTCATATCCATTGACCACTTTAAGCGAATTCTTGCTAGCTTGCGGAACATTTTTGGCGGCAGGGTGACAGCATATGAGTCACTTATAGATCGAGCCAGACGGGAAGCGATTCTTAGAATGAAGGAGGAGTCGCCGAATGCCGATATTATTTTAAACACACGAATAGAAACCTCTACCATTGGAAGAAGCGCTAACAGTCGCAAGAGTATAGGCAGTATCGAAGCGATGGCTTACGGAACAGCCATATCGTATCGCAAATGACTTGAAATATTCGCCCAAAGAACTTAAGACCAATGTCAATGTTACGCAAACGTCATCTCTGAAGGAATTTTTCATCCTAATCGGAGGGGTACTGGCGTTTCTGGTTATTGGCTATGGAGCCCTTGGCTTTTTGGTTGACCTCATCGCCCCTCGACTGCCCTATAAGATAGAACAGGCTCTAAGCGGGCCTTTCGAGCATAACTTCTTTGATGTTAAAAAAAGTAAAGAATCCGAAGAACTGGAAAGAATACTTGGGGGACTGCTAGATGTAATGCCTGGAGAAGTGCGGTCCTACAGAGCGCGCCTTGTGGACGATAACCGGGTCAACGCGATGGCACTGCCTGGTGGCAATATCATTGTTTTTGCCGGGCTAATGGATGAGGTTGAATCTGAAGAGGAGCTTGCCTTTGTGCTAGGCCATGAACTTGGCCATTTTGCTAACCGGGACCACCTCAAGGGCCTTGGACGCGGTCTAGTGTTCTATTCACTTTTCGTTTTGCTTCTGGGTTCGGACAGTTCGTTGACTGAACTGATCGGTGGATCATTAGCCGGGGTTCAGATGAAATTTTCTCAACACCAGGAGGTGATGGCAGATATGTATGCACTCGACCTCCTGAATCGGCGATACGATCAAGTTACCGGCGCAACGGGGTTTATGGAAAAGCTTGTCAGCAAAGAAAAGAAAGGGCGTCTCGCTTATTATTTTTCAACCCATCCTCATCCAAAAGCTCGTATGGCCAATATAAAAAGCAAGATTCAAAATTGATAACAGGGAATTTGGGTAATGATGGGATTAAAGACTGAGACCAACAGTGTTCTGGTTTTAAATCCGGTTTTCCTGCGAAATCGATTGCGACAGGACAACTTA
>DUBC01000052.1 GCA_012960505.1 Verrucomicrobiales bacterium | reverse complement strand
TGTATAGGGCCCTGATTCAGCAATTACACTGATATCATCAAAGCTGATCCAATTGTCACCTGGCTGCTCAAGATTAGTAATGAACCAGTCAACACTGAGGTTCCCAAGATCCAATTTTTTGTCTCCTCCATGGAACTGAACTTTATCAAATACAATTTCGTCATCCAAGGATCCAGACCATTCATTTTTAGTAAAATCGATAACTAATTCCATTTGGTAAAAAGTATCCTGAACGAACTGAAATTCGGTATTCATTACATCTTCTGTGTCATCAAGAAAGATATAAGAATTTGTATTATCAAAGTTAATTGAAGCCAGAGCATCTCCGTTCTGGTTATTGAAGGAGATAAAGAAATTATCCCATTTACTATTCGTTGAATCGATAATGGCTATCACTGCTGAAAACCGAATGATAGTCTTCTTCTGATCAAGCGGTGAATAATCAAGCGGTCGCCAAACGCTGATGTAGTCCTCGTCCGGTGGGTTCAATCCGAGAAAAGCGCTATTCCCTCCACCTGGAATTAAATCATTATCTATGCCGTGCAAGGCAAGCCCATTCGCATCACTCTCCCAACTTTCATGATCAACGAGCTGATCATCACCGACCGGAAAAGTGGAAAAGTCAGTAGAGTAAATTGTCACTGCATGAAGGGTCGAGACCATCATGCTCATCACTGTATAATACTTCAGATAAATAAACCGAGAGCGAAGGTTCATTTTTAAATTGCTACAGCGGTGGATAAAAAAGCCGGTCCTGACAGCATGTCAAGACCGGCTCATTCTTTGAATAAAACAGTATCTTATTCTTCCCTAGCAGGGACGTCAGCCTTAGCTGCTTCTAACCGCTCCTTGAGAGCGCCGCGGCGGGCTTTCAAACGATCACGAAAAGCTGCACGACGATCACCGCGATCACCGATTAACTTTTTACGACGTTCACCAGCTTTCGCTTTGCGCTCTTCACGTTTTGCCTTGATCTCATCTGCATCAACGCCACGCTCTGCGAGTCTTTCTTTGATTTTTTCCGCAATCTCCTCTCGGCTTGGACGCTCACCGGCACCTTCAGGACGCTCACCGGCACCTTCAGGACGCTCACCGGCACCTTCAGGACGCTCACCGGCACCTTCAGGACGCTCGAAAGTTGGACGCTCGAAAGTTGGTCGCTCAAAAGTCGGCACACCACGACCACCACGACCTTGGGCAGATGCTGCTGACAAACCAGCCGCTATAATCACTGCGCTTAATATATATAATTTTATCTTCATATCTTTTTTCTAGTTGGGGTTTTTGAAATTCTTCTTACCCTTAGTATATTAGAATAGTATGACAATTGTCAAAAGGTTCATTTTGGCAGCATAATGATAGCATCATTAATATATAATGAATCAGTCCAGACCATGCGTACAGTAGGTAAATAGCTAAACACGGCGGGAAACCTTGTAAGTTCCTTCGTGTTAAGAATCCAATTTTAAAAGACTTATATCAATCTAGAAGTTTATTTGTAAATGTCTTTGGAACGATACCAAATAAGCATATAAGATTTTAAATTGATGAGGACTTCTTTATTCTCTCTTAATTTGCTCCTTGTTATAATAACCGTCCTAGCTCTTGAGGATGGAAATGCACGCGTCCATGTTTCAGGAATTGATTCGAGCAAACTCAAGGATCCTCTCAAAGGTCGCATCTTGATTGAGGAAATGAACTGTGTTTCATGTCACAATGAACCAGTCATTGCTAAATCCTCCAAAAAATCTCCCAGACTTTTAGCAGTGGGTAACCGATTGAATCCGGACTATATTCGAGATTTTTTATTGTCTCCCCAGAAAGTCAAACCGGGAACACTGATGCCTGCCATGCTTAAGCAT
This sequence comes from Verrucomicrobiales bacterium, assembly GCA_012960505.1. Taxonomy (GTDB): domain Bacteria; phylum Verrucomicrobiota; class Verrucomicrobiia; order Verrucomicrobiales; family DEV007; genus EC70. The sequence continues at coordinate 201,487 of DUBC01000052.1, read as the reverse complement.
TTCAGCATAAAGGAAAGGGAGCAAATAGCTAATGCCATAACTCATTATCTGGTTTCCCTAAACAAGCAGGACCCTTTCAAAATTACAGTTCCTGACTCCGTTGCGGCAGAGCAGGGTGAAGGGCTGTTCCATAAGGTCGGCTGTGTCGCTTGCCATTCTCCAAGAGACGCAAATGGCAAAGAAATAATGAAAGCAAAATCTGTACCGCTCGGACCCCTTGAAAATAAGTACTCTCATAATGGACTCACTGAATTTCTAAGACGTCCACACACGTCAAGACCGTCCGGAAGAATGCCTGACATGCAATTACCTCAACAGGACATTGAAAAGATTTCGCATTATCTTCTTCGTAAAATCAAAGTTCCTGGAAACCTCGCGTACATGACCTGGCGAGGCAAGGTCTGGGAAGGATTGGATGGAGATGTTCAGAAAGAGACGGCGGGTCAGACTGGTAATTTTAATCTTGAATCCATTGGAAAAGTTCATCACCAAACAGCAATCAAGTACTCAGGATTCTTTAACGTTACAGAATCGGGAATCTACACATTTCACCTAGAGTTAAATGGTGGAAGCCTTTCGCTAGGTGGTAAAAAGCTATTCTCAGAGGATCCAAGTAACCGTAGGGGCACCAAAAAATTTAAGATTTCAGCAAAACTTGATACAGGACCCTCAGAACTCGAGCTTGTCTATTTCCATACGGGAAGAGCCCCCAAGTTCATTCTTGAAGTGGAAGGTCCAGGATTAAATAAAGGACCAATCCCCTCGAAAATGTTAACGGTCTACAATCATCTCATCAAGATCACAAAGGCACTTGAACCGGATCCAGCCCTTGTTGCGAGTGGCAAGGAGCACTTTGAAAAACTCGGTTGTGCTAATTGTCATGATGACCTCAAGGGCAAAATTAATTCATATCCGGAAATGACCAAACTAAGACCTGGGAATGGCTGCCTAGGCGAAGATAAAAATGTGCCCCGTTATGATCTCAATGAAGACCAGAAAAAAATGATCATTTCAGCACTTCCAAAAAATGCAGTACCCAGCTTAAACGACAAAGAAAAAATTCAAAAAACACTAGTGCAGTTTAATTGTCTCGCCTGCCATGACAGGACCGGGCTAGGCGGTATAGATCCTGATCGAAACAAGTATTTCACTGGATCAAAACCTGAACTGGGCAATCAGGGGCGCATACCTCCACCCCTAACGCACGTTGGCGCCAAATTAACAAACTCATGGTTAACGGAAGTAATAATGCATGGAGGCAGGCAACGGAATTATCTCAATACAAGGATGCCGTCCTTCAGAGAAAAAGAAGTCGAGTCACTTGTCGAGCTGTTCGGGAAAAATGATTCACTCGAGGAAATGTCATATCCAAAGGTCACTAACATCGAAGAATCAAAGAATGCAGGTTATGAAATGATCGGAGCAACTGGGTTAAGCTGCATTGCATGTCATGATTTTAATGGCCAGCGCTCGGGAGGTGCTGGAGCCCTAGAACTAATTCATGTAACAAAAAGGCTAAAGAAAAATTGGTTTCACCTATACATGCGAAATCCGTCCCGCTTCCATCCGACCGTGATCATGCCAAGTTATTGGCCGGGCGGCCAGGCGATCAGGAAAGAAATACTTAATGGTAAATCAGACCTTCAAATCGAGGCTCTCTGGAACTATCTCTCGGACGGAGAACGAGCAAAGAATCCGAAGGGTCTTTCACGACAGTCTCTGACTCTTAAGGTGGCCGATGAAACGGTAATGTGCCGGGGACGTGGAACGGCAGGATATCGCGGAATCGGAGTCGGTTATCCTGAAAGAATCAGTCTGGCATTCGATTCTGAACAAATGGCTCTGAGACAAATATGGAAAGGAGAGTTCGCTCACATCAATCATGGAAGCTTCCACTCGAGGGGCAATGAAAGGATCCAGTTTCCTGACGGAATTCCTTTTCATAGACTCGCCTCAATGGATGATGCATGGCCATACAAGGGAAAAACAGATTATCTGTTCCCTCAAAATCATGGGTATCAATATAAAGGATACTACCTCAACTCAGGAAAGAGGCCGACTTTCATGTACGAATACGGAAGCATCAAGGTTGAGGATTTTTTTAAAGATCACCTAGATGACAATGGTAAGGCCTTTTTCACAAGAACCGTTACTTTCTCTACAACAGTAAAGCAGGAACCATTTTTCTTCAGGCTAGGATCCGGAAAAGAAATCAAACATAATGGCAAGTCATGGAATATTGATCGACTGAGCCTGAGTCTTCATGAGGACATGAAAACATTAATTAGAGAAGGTGACTCGAAGGACTTACTCCTTCCCATGCATTTGAATAAAGGAAAAACCATTATCAAAATTGACTACAAATGGTAAAAATTCTCAGAAAATTTAAGAAGTTCTATCTAAAATTCCTGCCCATGAATTGTCAGTTGAAGTGGCCCATTGCATTTATCATTGTATTGGCCTGGCCTCAAAAAATAGCTAACGCTCAAGAACTCGGGCAAATGTGGGGAACGGCAGAAGAAGAGAAAAAATACTATATCATTAACAATATTCCTATTCCCCCTGGAGTCCCAATGAGGCCAGGAAGTTTCGAAATCCTTCCCGGTAATAGACTCGCAGTTGGAACTCGAAGAGGTGATGTCTATTTCATTTCAGGGGCATTCGATACGCCTCCAAACCCAACTTATCATTTATACGCAAGTGGGCAGGATGAAATTTTTGGCCTGTCTTGGAAGGACGATTCTCTGACCATTACCCAATTTGGAGAAGTCACTAAACTAACCGACTCGGACGGGGACGGGACCGCTGACCGCTTTGACACTCTAACCAACAATTGGGGTTACGCCGAGGGTCACGAGTTCGCATTTGGATCAAAGCACGATCCGGACGGCAACATCTGGGTAGCTTTAGGATTGAGTGGATCTTACCACTCCAGGAATATCTTCAGGGGCTGGGCCGTTAAGGTAACACCTGATGGGAAAATGATCCCAATCTGTAGCGGCCTACGTAGCCCGGGAGGCGTCGCCGCCAACAAAGAGGGTGTGATGTTTTGCATCGAGAGTCAGGGACCATGGAATGGCTCCTGCTCACTCAAGCACCTCAAAGAGGGGGCATTTTTAGGGCACCCCGCCAGCTACAACTGGTATAAGTTTGTTAAGGGAATTGACACTCCAAAAATAGAACCCCAGACCAATTCCAGAATCGCAATAGAAAAAAAACGAGTCGCAGAACTTGTGCCTCCGGTAATACTCTTCCCTTACATTAAGATGGGAAGGTCCATCTCTGGGTTCAGTCTCAATCAGACCAAGGGCAAATTCGGACCATTCGAAAATCAATTATTTTTCGGAGATTACACACTGAGCATTATCATGCGGGCAACGACTGAAAAAATAAACGGCGTCTGGCAGGGTGCTTGTTATCCTTTCAGGGAAGGCCTCTCAACCGGCATCATGAACGTTGAATTCTCTCCAAAGGGTCAACTGATTGTCGGTGGGTTCACAACGAACCGCCAATGGCCCGTGCGAGGAGAAGCCCCTTTCGCTATTCAGAGACTGGATTGGACTGGTAAAATTCCTTTTGAAATTAAGGAAATTAACATCCTTAACGACGGCTTTATAATCCATTTTACCAAGGAGGCGGATCAGACCATAGCATCCGACGCAATGAATTATTCAATGACAACATACACTCATAATTATTCTGCAGGTTATGGCAGTCCGGAAGTTGATCATACGACACCAGAAATAAATAAAGCCACAGTATCGGACGACAATTTAAGTGTACGACTCAAGATCAATGGAATACAGGAAGGCCACATTCATGATTTCGACTTGGTAAAAATTAAAAGCCGTTCAGATCAATCCTTGCTTCATTCTAAGGCCTATTACACAGTCAATGAGATCCCAAAAAAATAACTTATTCCTTTAGGATCATAGGCATATTTTTCTGATCTTCTGTTCTCAAATTGATGGGAATTGATACAAAACTAAGAAATGAGTAAGATCATACATTTTCCTCTGATATCTGATCAATTCTCGCACCAATTTGGAATCAAATCACTGGCTCCTGAACAGAATATTCTAGAGAGAACTGATGAATTCAAAAACCAATTAGCATTAAAGAAGATCCTCCTCTCACAGGATCCCCAATATTATTCATGCTCCACTCCTGAAAGTGTCCTAGCCGAGGACGAAGTATCTATGATGTTAACTGAGAATCCGGATAAACTCATGGAGACATCAAAAAAAATCCAAGAAGATCTCGTCATTCTTAGTGGAGAAGCTTCACTGGGCCATCGGATTATTGCCGGAACCGTCTGCTTTCCTAATGGCTGGACTATCAGTGAAAAAATTGGTCAGGGAATTGATAAAGTGCATGAACCGGTTCCTGAATATGCTGAGGTAATGAGTGAAGCCGTGAACCGTATGCTGGAACGCCTCAGATCGGGTCGGACCTTCTGGAGGTGCAACTGGGCAGTGAAACCAAGTAGCAGGCTCGATCAGTCTCCAAAGTCAATGCCTTTAATTATGGAGGAAGAAGCAAAATTGACATCGGACAATGTCAGTGACAGATGTTTTTTCAGGGTAGAAAAACAAACTCTAACCAGACTCCCTGAAACCCAAACCATACTTTTTACAATCCTCACAGATCAAGTATCAGTCGCCGAACTTGAAAAATGGCAACAATCAAATTTACTAGGCGTTCTTAGGTCTTGCCCAGAAAGCATTCTCAAATATAAGGGGATCAGCTCTTTTTGTGGTTTGCTTTGCGATGATCTAGAGAAAAGAATTAAATAAAATCTTTGCTCATGATCCATTGGATATTCTTGTAAGAGCGTGTCATGAGCGAATAGTATTCTTTACATTGAATCAAAAAGCCGAATCCAAATCAGAGGTGAACCATAAAACATCACACTTCCCCATGCCATTTCTCTATCTTTTGATAGCTTCGCTAATCTTTAATGTTCATTCCTCCTTGGCGAAAGAACTCCCGACGAGCCTTAAGGAAATTCCTGCTCAAGACAATCTGCCGGACCTGTTCAAATTCGATAACGGCGAAAAAGTTAAAGATCTCAGGGACTGGAAAGAACGTAGAAAAGAACTCGTGGAACCATTAATGTTCTATCAGTACGGATCCATTCCACCCAGACCCGACAAAGTGACTCCACGGTTGGACAAAGAAAAGGCACATCCAAGCGGAATCGGTAAAGAACGGTGGATCACTCTAATTATTGATTCAAAAAGAAAACTGCAAATGCGGCTCGTTATTTATGAGCCTAATACACCGGGACCTCATCCCGTAATAATCGAAGAAGAAGGATCACTCGGAGGGAGCAAAAACGCTGAACGCTTCATGAAGAAAAATTACCTGTTTATCGAGTATGCTAGACACGATCTTGATCCTGACAGAAAAGGCACCGAAGGTCCTGCCCAGAAAGCGTACCCAGAAAATGATTGGGAAACTCTAGCTGTCTGGGCATGGGGAGGCATGCGAGTAGTCGACTATCTCGAAGGTAGGACCGATGTCGACATGAAGAAGATTGCCATTACCGGACACTCAAGAGGTGGGAAAATGGCACTGCTCGCTGGGGCCCTCGACGAGCGCATCTCACTAGTTGTTCCAAACGGCTCAGGCGCGGGCGGGGCCGGCTCATCCAGAATCCTTGGACCTGGCGCTGAATCAATCGGTATGAATGATAAGCCTCACTGGTATCATCCGAGGATTAGAATTTTCGCAGAAAATGAAGCTCACCTCCCCTTCGATCAACACTTTCTGAAAGCGCTCGTTGCTCCGCGTGGACTTTTCTGCATTGAATCCACGGATGATCTTTATGCAAACCCTTTAGGCACATATGCCACAAGTAGGGCAGCCATGCCGGTTTATGAACTCTATGGAGTTCCTGAAAGGAACGCTATCAGGTTCCGACGCGGAGGTCACACATTCAGTGGATCGGACTGGACATCACTACTCGACTATGCAGAACTGACCTTCTACGGGAGAGTTCCACAGAATGGCCAATCATTCTGGCAAAACCCTGCAGAAGTAACACCACGGCCCGATAGCGGAGGCGAATCAGGCTTCTTAAGAGTGGGCCATGCAGGAAACAAGGGAGACTATAATTATCCTAGGGTCGGCTCATTTGGTTCGGTGAACCATGACTACGAAATTGGTCGTTATAAGGTCAGTAATGCAGAATATGCCTTGTTCCTCAACTGGGCTGCCTGTGAGTCAGATCCAAGTGGTTTTTACAATTCAAAAATGAGGATAAGAAGAGAACTTAAAGGAGGTAAAATCATCTACGGGGCGTACCCGGCCACAGCAAATGCCGCCGTCACTTATGTGAGCTGGTATGATGCTTTACATTACTGCAACTGGTTGGGAGGAAATTATGGTACATCTTTAGATGATTCGACCGGACAAAGGAACAAAGGCGCTAAATATTTTTTGCCGACCGAAGATGAATGGTACAAAGCAGCATACTATGACCCTAAAACAAAAAAATATAAACTCTATCCACTTCGAGATTCACACAAAATAGAAAACTCTGAAAAGCTCGCATCAAAGAGCAGTTACGGAATGATGGAAACATCAAATCATGTATGGGAATGGACTGAATCTAAGGTCGGAGAGGCGTTCCGTGGGATCAGATCCGATTCCTGGTTCCAAGGCAATAACTACCAGGCGGCTGGGAGATATTATACTAATCCGAATCTCGAACTTGGACACTTGGGTTTTAGAGTGGCCCGAACTTCCCCAGAATCAACTAACACGAATGAGGTCAAAAAGAAAAGCCTTCAAAAAAGAGCAAGGAAGTTCCGCCGCTAAGTTCCTTTTAGTAAATATTTAAATGATATGATCCGCTACATAATTCTAACAATTGCCTTTGCGAATTTCGCGGCCCTTCAGTTAAGGGCCGAAGAATTCAAGGTCACTGAATGGGCTAATGACCCGCTACTAACCAACAGCGTTGGCATTTCAATGGACGATAAGGGACGAGCTTATTTGACAGTTTCAAAGAGAAGAAAACAGTCAAGCCTCGATATTCGTCACCATCAGGATTTGGTGAAACAGGATCTTTCGTTTGAGACTGTCGATGAACGCCGTAACTACTATCGAGACAAACTGACGGGAAAGAGCTGGATACCGGACAGAAATAATGATGGCAAAAAAGACTGGAAAGATCTCACTGTACAAAAGGACATGGTCTATCAAGTCACTGATAAAGACGGTAACGGTTCAGCTGATGGACTAAAGGTTCTCGGAGAATACCATAGTGAAGTTACTGGTATCGCTGGAGGAGTACTTGCAGTCGGAGACGATGTTTTTGTCGCTGCAGAACCGGACTTTTTCAGATACCATGATAAGGATGGGGACGGATTCCCGGAAAAGGAACAGCTCGTTGGAACTGGATTCCAAGTCCATATGGGACAGGGAGGCCATAACCTCAGCGGTGTGGCAGTTGGGCCTGATGGGAGAGTTTACTGGTCACTTGGAGACAAGGGTCATTACGTAAAAACCAAAGAAGGAAAAACTTTTCACATGCCTAATAGCGGGGCAATTTTCCGATGCGAGCTTGATGGGACCCGGGTCGAACGATTCTCTTCGGGAGAGAGAAATGCCCAGGAGCTCGCATTTGACTCTTACGGTAATCTTTTCAGCATGGACAATGATGGGGACTATCCAGGTGAAAAGGAAAGAGCACTGTACATTACTGAGGGGAGTGAACACGGATGGCGACTGAACTGGCAATGGCTCAGGAAACAGGACTTTACGAAAATTAGTGGTGTCTCGGCCTACAACCCATGGATGGAAGAAAAACTCTTTCTGCCGGACCGTGAGGATCATGCCGCTTACATTACTCCAACAATTGGAAACTTCGGACCCGGACCTTGTGGATTCACGAGTAATCCTGGCACCGCACTCACAAAGGAACTCGCCGATTGCTTCTTTATGACCAATCAGCAAAATCAGGTAAGAGTGTTTAAATTCCTTCCTAAAGGCGCCTCATTTAAATTTGAAGAGCTTCAGCCCATTAAGGGAGGGATAGGTAATACAGGTCTGGCCATTGGCCCTGATGGAGCCCTTTACTCTGCATCTTGGGGAAGTGGCAAAGGATTTATTTTTCGATTCGATGCAGCCGCGAAAGAGAGCCATCATCCAGCCAGAGAAGAAACTCGAAAAATACTTCGGCTAATTTCCAAAAAGCAAAATATAAAAACACTAAGTTCTTGGCTCGATTCACCAGACCAGAGAGTCCGTATGAAAGGACAATTTGAACTAGTCAACCGTGGTGATGAAGGTCTGGAAGCACTAAAACAAAAATTAGATTCTGGCACCCTATTAGGCAAACTCCACGCAGTTTGGGGAATCGGCATGGCGTCCCGGAATGATCCGGGAAAAATTTCTCTTCTAAGCTCAGCATGGAAAAGTAAAGAACCCGAAATTCTTGCTCAAGCTGCTAAAGTGGCGGGCGATCTTGGGCAAAGGTCAAAGAAATTTAACTCCGAACTGATAGCAGGGTTGGACCATGAATCAGAGAGGGTAAAATTTTTCTGCGCTATCGCACTTGGCAATCGCAAAAGCGAAGGAATATCCGAAAAACTTGTCCATCTAATTGCGCAAAGTGGTTCAAAGGATCCTTACATTAGACATGCTGGATCCATGGGCCTTTCAGGAACAATGAATCCAACGCAAATTGCTAAACTTAGCGAGAATCCAAATAAGATGGTGAAACTCGCCGCGATCGTTGCAATGAGACGAGTCGCTGCCCCCGAAATCCGATCATTTCTAAATGACTCAGATGAGTTGATCCTACTTGAAGCTGCCCGTGCAATTCATGATGACAAATCTATTCCCGAGGCACTACCAGACCTGGCCGCAGTCCTGAAACGAAAAGGACTGAAAAACGAAGCCCTCATAAGAAGAGCTATCAATGCAGCACTGCGAACGGGCTCTGGATCAGACCTTGATCTGTTAGCCAATTATATAAGGAGTGGAGAAGGGTCAGCAAAAATGAGGAGAACGGCACTCGCATCAATACTTTGGTGGGCAAACCCACCCGTCCTTGATCCAGTCGAAGGACGATACCGGAAACACGCACCAAGGAACAAGGATTTGGTAAATAAAGCAATCGAATCAATCCGTGATAATATACTTGCTGATAATGAACTGACGGAGGTTCTTCTCAAGGGAGTCGAGGTAAGAGGGGAGTCTGCTTGGTTAAAGGGAACTAAAAAATATTTTTCTGATTGGCCTCCTAAAATGCAAGTCCGACTACTGGCGGCGCTTGATAAAACTAATTCTTCTGAACTCAAAGAATTTGTCATTCAGGGACTTGATTCAAACTCTTCCGAAGTCAGGGAAAAGGCCAGAGCCTTCGCGAACAAGGCGGGCGTGCCAACACTCAACCTCATACTTGCAACGCTCGGAGACCCGAAAGCTTCTGGTCAGGGAGAAGCAATTCGCCAACTAGCCAATCTTGAGGACCCTAAAGCAAAAGAAAAGTTCATGGAACTAGTTGCTGAATTCAAATCTGGTAAGACTCCTCCTCATTGGAAACTCGAAATGTGGCAGGTTGCCAAATCTAAAGGTATCAAGTTAAAGGGAGGCTACGAACTGCTCGAAACCGGCGGTGATCCTGGCAGAGGCAAGAAACTCGTTATGGAACATGCCGCAGCCCAGTGCATTCGTTGCCATAAAATTAATAAAGTCGGGAGCGATCTCGGCCCTGACCTTACCAAGATAGGCAGATTAAGGAACAGAACTCACTTAGTCATATCAATGTTGGATCCGTTAAGAGAAATTTCTGATGGATACGGAAATATCCTAATCAAGACCAAGAGCGGAGAAGAAATTATTGGTATCCTTTCAAGTAAAGAAACCAAGGAATGGGTCATCACTCTTGCCGATGGCAGCAAAAAGAAAATCGATCCAAAAGTAGTCGACACTTCTCAGGTCATTTCAATAATGCCACCGATGAGTGCAATCATGAAACCTGAAGAAATTCGGGACGTGGTCAGTTATTTAGCAACTCTCAAATGATAACTTGCTTTCATTGGAGAGATATAGAAATTAAGACAGATCAAGGGTAATATCCCTTGATCAACTAAAACGAAAAACGGAACCGATACGAAATTCACTCGTTGCAATCAAAGATTTTAAACCAACACCAAAAAGGAAATCAAATGACTAAAGAAAATTCTAAAAGCAAGATCACACGTCGCGGAATTCTTAAGGGGACTTCCGCCCTAGCAATCCCAACGTTCCTACCAAGCAGCGTGTTCGGTGCCAACGAAAAAAAGATTAATATTGCTTGGGTTGGTTTTGGTAATATGGGTTGGGGTGACTTGAATAATTGTGCCGGAGGGAACAATATCGTTGCACTTTGTGACTGCAATCCGGGCACATGGGAACGTGCAAAAAAGAAATTTCCAAAAGCAAAATTCTATAAGGATTTCCGCAAGATGCTGGAAGAGGTGGGTGACCAAATTGATGCCGTAGGAGTTGGCACACCGGACCATAATCACTTTGCAATTGCCTACACGGCGATGAGTATGGGCAAGCATGTGTTTGTCGAAAAACCGCTCGTTCATTCGCTTTGGGAAGCGCGAACCTTGCAAGCACTGGCCAAGGAAAAAGGCTTAGTAACACAAATGGGAAATCAGGGACACGCCTTCGAGGGTGCTTATCTGGTTAAGGAATGGTATGAGGCTGGACTAATCGGTGAGGTTAAGGAGGTTCTTACTTGGACAGACAGGCCTGCAAGAGGATGGGGATTCAACGGTCAGGTACGTACGACTTATCCTGCTGCCGAAAAAATTCCCGAAGGCATGGACTGGAATCTGTGGCTCGGTCCCTGCCAGGAAAATGTCCCTTTCAGTAAAGCACTGCACCCAACTACTTGGCGCCCTTGGTGGAGCTTTGGCTGCGGAGGTCTTGGCGATATCGGCTGTCATACCATCGACACCGCTTACTGGGCACTCGGGCTTGGGGCACCTGACCGGGTAGAAGTGGACATGGCCGAGGCAGTCAACCCGATTCACACGCCAAACGGATCAATTGTTACTTACAAATTCCCTTCACGAGGAAAAAAACCGGCCGTAGATGTGAAATGGATTGAAGGACCACGCCTGCCCAAAGCTCCTGAAGGTTATGACTGGGACATTAAAGGTCATGGTGGTTTTATCATGGTTGGAGAGAAAGGCGGTATCTGCCACGACGGCATGCGACCAAACAGTCCCAGACTCTATCCAAAGGCACGCTGGGAAGAATACCGTGCGAATACCGACAAGCGCGTTCCTAAGACACTGAAACGCGTTCCTGGAATTCATAATGACTGGGTAAATTGTATCCGCAATAGCGAAAAGTCCGTCTCAGATTTCAGCTACAGTGGTCCGCTCACTGAAAGTATAATCTTGGGCACACTTGCAATCCGCACCGGTAAGACTCTTCAATGGGATGCCAAGAATATGAAAATCAAGGGCAACAAAGAAGCCGCAGCACTGATCGCAGTCGAAGCACGCAAAGGTTGGCGGGCATCGGACCTAGTGTAGATAAAGATCTCAATTAATAGAATTATTGCTGACTAGGCCAGCCGAATTTGCTATATCTGAAAAGAATTTTCAGATGCATATAACTTTATGCAATGAAGGCATTCTCCCTAGTCTGGTACCAATTAAAATACTTAAATTAATCAAGCAATTCTATCACGGCAAAAATAGCCCGGTGATCTGAAGCCACATTCTCATCCAACACTTTAGATTCAATCACCTTCCAACGGTTTTTTGGGCGCACCAAAATGTAATCAATCTGACGGGTGGGTTTTGCTACCGGAATAGTCGGAGCAATGTCAGAATTAGTTCGTACCCATAATTTACCGATCTCTTTTAATGTGGGACTATCAGGAACATCATTAAAATCCCCAACCAAAATGGCCGGTCTCCTATCAGGAATACCAATCATTTGGTTAATGAATTTTGCCGAAGCAAGCCGCTCTTCGTCAGGACGACGGTGATCTAAATGCGTCGCCAAAAAAAAGATGCTTTGATCTTTTGATACCTTAATGACCGATTCAAGCACTCCACGCTGTTCACCCGAATCAACATTAGGTAAGTGAAGATTCTTTTTTCGGACAATAGAAAATCGTGAGAGGATGACATTACCATAATGGCCCCCTTGAAAATCGATATTAGAACCAAATATACTCTTCATTTTTGTCAGACGCGCCAACTCCACTGCTTGGTCCACCTGCTCGGTCCGCTTAGTGTTCTGATCCACCTCCTGCAAAGCCACTAGGTCAGGTTTCACTGATAAAATAACTCGAGCAATGCGGGGCAAATCAAGTTTGCCATCCACTCCCTCAGCATGATGAATATTATAACACAAGACCCTCAACTGGAGCGGTTTTTCGTTGTTGACCGCTAAAATTACCTGATGTTTGTCCCGGCTAATCCCCACTAAACCTCCAGTCACAGGATCATTGGCAAAACCCTGACCAGTGAAAGGGACGAAATGCTGATCCACATATTCCAACTCGCTTCCTCGTTTGGGTAAGCTCAAGCGAAAAGTTACCGGATCATCATGCCCTGTCACCCACAGCTCCTGACCGCGCCAGATTCCACCCGACAAACTATGGCTACCTAGCTGGCTAATAACTTTCTTGGGATAGGTCCACCGTGCTAATTCCTGCCAATTCTCATCATACTTGACCAGAGAAGTCTTTTGGTTTTCAGCTCCATAAAACGCAAAATTACACCACCAGAAACCGTCCCTACGCAATACCCAAGTCAGTGAACCGCTGGCATTACTAAGGTCCTTGAAGGTAGTCAACTTCATGGTCTCAACATTCAGCACCTTGATCTCGCTGCGCTCAGGCTTAATGGGATAATTCGAATGTGCACACAAGAGTTTCCCCTTCCAGAAAAAGCCACTATTTAAATGCTTAGCTTCACCCTCGCTCGTTGCCACGCGCTTATCACTCTTACGATCGTACTTGGCAATGACTCGACTGGAAATGGCATAAAAGAAATTCCGATCCGCGGCTGCTGCCTGATGCGCTTCGGTAGCTGGCAACTTTTGCTTAGCCTTCCAAGCAGCCCCCACTAACGCCTCTTGAGCCAAAAGGAAAGAAAGCACTGGGATTATTTTTTTCATCAGAGTGGCATTATCAGCTGTTCAATGATCCATTGTGTTTGAAATTAACAGATTGCTATAATTGATCAAGGTTTCCTTAAATTCCATACCATTATTCGTTGTTCTTGTGTCGGTGGCCTTTGTTTAATTAACCACCAACCCTGAATCCTGACTCATGGTTCGGGGATTACTTGTCTATCATCACTGACTCACTGGTTCCCAACGCAGAACAAACCTACGAACCTCAATCACGCGACCTGTATCGTAGGGTGGGAGTAGTCACCATCCACTGTGCAGTGTATAGATTACTTTTACTTTTACTTTTACTTTTACTTTTCGTAACATGATAATCGCGGTATGAAAAAACAATTCTCTAACAAATCAGCTTGGTCCGCAGCATTCTTTGTGGGCTGTATTATGACGATTGTTGCCATGGTCCCATCGGCCAATGCTGATCTGCTCGTCTACGAACCCTTCGACTACGCGGACGGGTCGACCCTCACCGGGCAGGGTGGCGCCTTAGGCACGACAGGCACATGGACGGCCCATGAAACTCACAATGGTGATTGGTATGTCCACGGGGAAGGCATCAGTGCGGATATCGTCGTCGCCCCCGGTCCGGTCCTCAACCACTTCGATGGGATTGTTGACAACCTACCGACGTCGGGCAGCTATGTGGGCCTTCCCGGCCCGGCGGATGTGGGCCGCGGTCCGGACGAGGATTTTGAGATCGGCCGCAACATGGATGCGAGCATCGCGCTGGAACCAAGCGTGACCGCGACCTTCACATCCGGCACCACCACTTGGATCAGCTACTTGTCGGTCAAGGCCTGGGACCGCAACGAGGAACAACCGAACTTGGTAATCGGAACGGACCCGGCACCCAATGGATCCCGCGGCGACAATTATGGTGGCATTGGGAATGGGTTCAGTGGATTCGGAACTGGCGGTGGTCCGACTCGCAACAATCGGACCCGTGTCTATCCAATGTTTTACGATGCCGGCCAATACTCCAATGTGAACGGGCCAATTCCGAACAATGCGTATAGTCAAGCCGCTTCCGAAGTAAGTGCAGCTGATAGTTTCGTTTGGCAGGAAAACGATATTGACGGAAATTTCGGCGCGCCAAATATTGTGATCGGCAAGATCCAGTGGGACGCCGAGGCCGGTGGGGAGGATATCATCTCGGTCGTTCGTTTCCTGGAAGACGAGATTCTTGAGGAGGCGGGATTCGACGCCTTGGTTGCCGCCCAACCTAATCTCTCCAGCGCCAACTGGGACGCTGCCAACAAGCCAGATCTCGACCAGAGCCAGCTTGACACCATAACGTTTATGGGCCTCAAGTTCTTCGTCGACGAGATCCGCATCGGCACGGACTTCGATGACGTGATCGGAGGCGGTGTTTCTGGTGCGCCGGCGTTTGCCATCACAGTGATCGATTATGCGCCCGCCGATGAGATGGTCACGCTGACCTGGCGCTCGCGCGAAGGTCAGAACTTCATCGTCAGGTATTCGACCGACTTAACCAACTGGGAGCTCGACCTCGACGACGGGGTCGAGGCCGACGCCGGCGAAACGACTACCAGGACTTTCGACATCACCGACCTGGCTACGGAGGGGGAGGAACTCTACTTCCGCGTGGAGAGACAGTGAAATTCTGCCGGATGGGTCTTGTGGTAGATTATTGCACAGCAAATTAGGTGGGAAGTTCACTCCGAGATGAAAGTGGTTCGTATCCCGATTACATCGAGATCCGCAACACGACTTCACGTCGGTCTCGCTGGGTTGGTTCATGCTCGTCCAAGGCATCTTGATTCACGAGACACTAAGTGGGGACACTTTGGTATTTGAACCCCTTGAAAATAATTGACTGAGCATTTGAGCCTATTATAATAGGATAAATAACTAGGAATAAGCCTGTGCCTAAAGTTACTATCTATCATTATCCAAATTGAGGATCCTCTAAGAATGCCTTGGCGGTCGCTGAGGAATTGGGAATCGACCACGATGTAATACTTTATATCAAAACTCCTCCTGACAGAAAAGAACTCGAAACAATCCTTAGTGGTCTCGAAGATCCTGTAGAAGATCTAGTGAGGAAAGATTCAAAATTCAAAAAACTGGAGCTCAATCCCGATGATTTTGTAGGGAATCCTGATGCTGTGATTGAAATCTTACTCAAACACAAACAACTTCTCCAACGCCCTATCATCCTGAAAGGAAAGAAATCGATCATTGGTCGGCCAAAGGGCAGGATTGAAGAATTTCTAAGTTAGTATCGGAAGACTATATATACTTTTCCAATCTTAAGTTCTCGTCCAAACTGTTTTAGAAATCCCCCAAACAAGAATAAACTATAAAGGCAGTGTACCACTTTTAATAGTGTCATAGGTTATGAAAGAACTTCTTTGATAACATGTCCATGAACGTCAGTCAGTCGGCGCTCAATTCCGTTATGATAAAAGCTTAATCTCTCATGGTCGAGGCCCAGAATATGAAGGACCGTCGCATAAAAATCATAAACAGTAGCCACGTTCTCGGCTGCCTTGTAACTAAAATCATCTGTGGCCCCATAGCTGAAAGGAGCCTTGACTCCGGCCCCGGCCATCCAGGAAGTGAAGCCGGAAGGATTGTGATCCCGCCCACTTGCACCCTTTTGAAAAGTTGGCATCCTTCCAAATTCCGAGTTGAATATGACTAGCGTGTTCTTAAGCAGGCCCCTGACCTTTAAATCTCTAAGTAAAGCGGCAGTGGGCTGATCAAGGACGGGGCCATGAATAGAGTACTGTTCTTTTATTTTCTTGTGCCCATCCCAATTACTAACTCCCTCTCCTCCGGTCTGATAAGCACCATTGAAGAGTTGTACAAATCGCACACCTTTCTCAAGGAGTCGTCTCGCAAGAATACAGTTCTTGGCATGTGCTGTGCGTAAATCCTTAATCTTGCTTCCCGACTCGTCTGCTCCGTAATCTCTGAGAACATGGGCAGGTTCGGAAGAGATATCGGAAACTTCAGGGATAGTCATTTGCATTTTTGCGGCTAATTCATAGCTGGCTATCCTCGCAGCAAGCTCAGTGTCACCAGGATATTCATTCAGGTGACGCTGGTTCTGTCTCTTAAGAAATGCCCTAGTCGCTTTATCGGTTATATCACTTATTCCTTTGGGCCTGGCAATATTGCGGACCGGTTTCGAAGCATTAAATTCTGTTCCCTGGAATGCGGCTGGAAGGAATCCAGGGCCCCAGCAATTCACACTGGACTGGGGAGTGCCTCGAATATCTGAGATTGCTACATAAGCTGGCAAGTCCTCTGTTTCACTTCCTAAAGCATAAGTGGCCCATGAACCAGCACTTGGAAATCCGTCCAAAGTAAAACCGGTGCACATGAAATTCTCCCCGGGCCCATGAGTGTTAGTCTTGCCAGTGAGGGAATGAATGAAGCACATTTCATCGGCCAAGGACCCAAGGTGTGGAACCAATTCAGAAACCATCTTTCCACTCTGACCCCTAGCTTTGAATTCCCAAGGACTCTTGGTAAGATTACCCTGCTCTCCCTGAAAAGTGATGAGTTTATCTCCTCCAGGCATTGGCTTTCCATGAAGCCTTATAAGTTCCGGCTTGTAATCAAAAGTGTCCACCTGACTGATTGCCCCAGAGCAAAAAATTTGCAGCACCTGAGTTGCACGCGGCTCAAAGTGTGAATCACGGGCAGCGTTAGGGTTCCCAGAATCAATGATAGGGCGAATGGGAGTCTTGCCGGGCGCACTTTCTCTGACTTTTTCTGAACCTAATAATTTTTCAGAGTTGAGCAGATGAGCGAGAGCAATACCACCAAAGCCACTCACTGAGTGGGAAAGAAACTGACCTCGGTCCATGAGGTGGCGCTTATCCAACATCAGAAAGTAAATAAAAATTCGTTAGAATTGAACATTGCTCTACAAAAATCAGCTAAGGAATGATCCCGCACAAACGCAGTCGCATCATTGATTTCCTCAACTAATGTTGGCCTCCCATAATATAATTGATAGGCAGTTCTTACTTGTTCTTCTACGGAATCCCCCGCCTCCTGGAGAAGTTTATCAGCCATTTTCCCGGACTGTTGAATCATGAAATGACTATTAAAAAGGTTCAAAGCCTGAATAGGTGTTGTTGATCGACTCCGTTCAGGGATGACCTGATTGCCATCGGGACAATCAAAAGCACCGAATATCAGGTCCTGCTCCTGACGAATCTTAAACATGTAGATCATCCGACGCCATTCTTCGGGGCCAGTCTTCTCTTTAGGGTGATAATGAACAACATTCTCGCGATCCACATCCAGCAAATAGAATCCGGGCCCACCCATATTTAGATCAAGGGTCCCGGCAACGGCCAAAATCGAATCTCTAATTGCCTCGGCTTCGAGTCTGCGCGGTGGAAAACGCCATAAGTAACGGCTCCCCGCATCTATCTTCAGAGCTTCATCTCTGGGACGACTGCTCTGCCTGAAAGTATCACTACATAAGATAAGAGAAAGCATGTGCTTTATTGACCAATCATTCCGCATGAATTCCGAGGCTAACCAATCCAAAAGTTGGGGATGCGTGGGCCCTGTACCATTCGTACCAAGATCACTTGGAGTATCGACTATGCCTACACCAAATACAAATTGCCATAATCTGTTCACCATGACTCTGGCAGTTAATGGGTTCTTCTTACTTGCAATGGACTGAGCAAGCTTGAGCCTTCGCTGCTGCTCATCTTCATCCTCACTCATTTTTAAACTTCCCAATATTTTCAACGTATCAGGAGCAACAACTTCTCTCTTTGCCATAGGATCACCCCTATAGAGCCGATGCGTTTTCCCAGGCTTTTCAAATTTAGCTACCCAAGCCTTTGAGCCATTCCGGTAAGAAGAAATTTCATTCCTGGTCCTCTGCAGGTTTAGAATGAGTTTGCGGCCCCTTCCTGCATCTTTATCAGATAAAAAAGAAAGGAAAGCATCTTTGGCAGCTATTGCTCCGCCATAGGGTTCTCGATCCTCTGAACTGGCGATCTTGTGCCATGACTGACCATCAAGCGAATGCTCAATAATATAATCAATAGCCAGGCGATCCGATAAGTTACCTTCTCTGTCCCGGGCCCATTCAATCCTGTTGATTTTTGATGCCTTGGCAAAATCAATCTTTACCCATCCGGTCCCGACAGTATCGGAGATCCAACTTCTGGGATTACCATCTTTACCGTCATTAATGTGTTCAAGTTTGTGAATTTCATACCCCTTCAAGTTTCCAGAAGATTCTAGTCTAGCTCCATTTTTAGCCAATGCCACGTTCTGTCCTTCATCATTAAAAACTCTCAATTCATCAATACATGGCTGGCCACTATTGGTACGGAGCACAGTGAACCGAACATGTTTTGTCTGAATCTCATCAACTATTTCAGTATTGCCAAGAGCATTAACCGCTTCTCTCTTAATAGCATTTACGGTTCCTTCCGCTTTAACTTTACTTGAGAGCAATTTGAGAGAGTCCAGTTCCTGTGACATGAAATGGACTTTTTCCTCCAGTTCTACGAGTGCTTTTTTTGCGACCTCATTATTCTTTTTTGGCATCATCCGCTCACCGTAACGGACGCCTGAAAAGACAGCCTGCATCGAGTAATAATCCTTTTGTAGAATAGGGTCGAACTTATGATTGTGGCACCTCGCACAACCTATGGTCAAACCAAGGAACGCTGTCCCCGTCGTATTAATCATATCAGCCATCTCATCGTTACGCTGCATCAATGTTAAATTAATGTCGGGACTCTTAACAATGTCATGTGGACCGGCAACCAAGAACCCTGTCCCAACATCAACACCAGATTCATCGCCGGCCAGTTGCTCAATGATAAAACGGTCATAAGGCTGATCCTCATTAAAAGATCGAATCACATAGTCTCGGAAATAATAAGCTGTCAGACGCTCACGGTTCGTTTCAAAACCGTTCGTTTCAGCAAATCGAACAATGTCCAACCAATGTCGCGCGAAACGTTCTCCGTAGTGAGGACTCGCAAGAACTTCATTGACAACCTCGCTCCAATCATCATTGGCAATCTGTTTTAGATGTCTCTTGACCATGTCATCTGAAGGGGGCAATCCATGCATGACTTGATAAATTCGCCGAATCAGTTTCCTTGACTCTGAAACAGTTGAAGGGCTGAGATCTTTACTCAGCATCTTCTCCAAAATAAAACTATCGATTTCATTATTGGCCCAGTCTCCTTTCAACTCTGGAATCTTGGGCCTCTGAACGGGCTGGAATGACCAGTGATCGGTACTAAGTTCTATGACCTTCTCTGGTAAGGGCATTTGAGCCCCAGCATCTATCCATTCTGAAATGAGGGCACGTTCTTCTATAGTCAATTCAGTTTCACCCTCCGGAGGCATCCTTTCCTCAAGATCATCACTATTTATTAAGTGAGCGATCAGGCTTTTACTTGAATTCCCTCTTACGAAAAGGGGCTCCCCCGAGTTGCCCCCCTTGTTGATTCCGGTAACAGAATCAAGTCTCAGGTCACTCTTTTGCTTATCCTGACCATGACATTTGAAACATTTTGTCTCGAGTATTGGCAATATCTGCGACTCAAATTTTGCTGAGCCAGAAACAATACTGACTGCAAACAAAAAAGGTATAGCGGTGAGAATGAACCTCTTCACGGAATATTAAGTATGGCTTGCGTATGTAATTGCGTCAAGATATCGAATATGAACAAATCATTACTCCAGTCAATCATAGTTATTGGAATTGTTTTATTCTCCTCAAAGGTCTTTTCACAACAACTTGTTGCTCCTAAAAAAAGGCCGAACGTGCTCCTCTTAGTTGCAGATGACATGAACTGGGATAGCCCCGGTTGCTTTGGTGGAGCCGCCCCTGAAATCACACCAAATATCGACAAGCTAGCTGATCAGGGAATCCGTTTTTATCATGCTTACGTAAATATCTCTATCTGCACTCCGTCACGGAGCGTCATGCTGACAGGGCTTTATCCACAAAATAATGGAGCCCAAGCTTTCCAGAGAATCCTTCCAGATATTCAAACGCTGCCTAATATCTTAAATGAGAAGGGGTTCCTTTGTGGAACCATTGGTAAACCACTCAATCAACAGGAGCTCTTCCGTTGGTCCGTTACTTATCAATGGCAAGGTGTAGGGGACGAAGATGAATGGGGTAGAGATCCTAATGTTTATAAAGAATTTTGCTCTTCATTTTTCCAAATGGCGAAAGGTTCGAAACAACCCTTCTTTCTCATGGCCAGTTCACACGATCCTCATCGTCCTTACGGAGAAGGCAATAACGGAAAAGAAAATTTCGAGAAAGTAAGATCATCTAAAACTTTCAAGAGTAAGGAAGTAGTTGTCCCCAAATTCATTCCCGATCTTCCTGATACCAGAAAAGAAATGGCGGGATATTGCACCTCGGTCAGAAGGCTCGATGACATGATGGGCACAATCCTAGATGAACTTAAGAAATCGGGACACTACGATAATACCATTGTTATATTCCTTTCTGATCACGGCATGTCTTTACCGTTCGCTAAGGTCAACTGCTACGTACAGAGCACTAAAACGCCACTAATCATAAGATGGCCCGATCAGATTGCTAAAGGCAGTTCAGATAAGGAACACATGATATCAACAGTCGACCTCATGCCTACCATTCTTGAGGCAGTTGGAATATCCAGCGACTCACCAACTGATGGGAGATCATTTCTACCGCTACTCAAAGGAGATTCTCAGGAAGGAAGGGATGCTGTTTTTACACAATTTAATCACATCCATGGAAGGACTCCGTACCCGATGCGCTCAATGATCACTAAAGAATATACATATATCTTCAATCCATGGTCTAACGGGAAGCGCTCGTACAGAGCAGCGCCAATGTCAGGTCTTTCATTCAAGGCAATGCAAAGAGCAGCCGAAAAAAATCCTCAAATTAGAGACAGAATTCATCATCTGCAGCGCCGAACGGTTGAGGAATTCTATGATCTTAGAAAAGACCCTCACTCTATTAAAAACCTATTAAATTCCAAAGAGAGCCAATCAGGATACGAGGAAGAAATTTCAAAGTTAAGGGATAGAATGCTCGAATGGATGATTGAATTTAAAGATCCAGCAGTCAATGCGTATAAAAATCGCCAATCACCTGAGTCACTTGAAAAATTTATGGGACAATTCACAGCACAAGCAAGAGCAGAAAAGGAAGCCTTAGTCCCCTATGAAAAAGCAAAAGGGTATCGGTTTTAGTTTATATCATCGCATTGAATCAGTTTAAATCAGATTTTTTCCTGTAGTCTAAGGAACACGAAGTTCCTCATTAAAATCTTCTATGAGAATAGAAAAGCAGATTGCTCTAGAATTTAAAGATCGAGTTCTTTTTTCACTGCTGAACTGAGGGCAGGTCCTCGTAAATTAGAAGACACAATCTTTCCGTCTTTGCCTACCAAGAAAGTCGCAGGAATAGATGTTATTCCATATTTCTTTGCTAGAGCGTTACCCCAACCTTTCCCATCAAAGGCTTGTGGCCAAGACATGTTTTTATTTTTAACAAATGATTTTAACTTTGCTTCATCCTTGGCGTTATCTAGTGAAATGCCAATAATCTCAAAGCCTTTGTCATGATGGGCTTCATAAGCTTTAAGAACATTTGGTAGTTCTGCTATACAAGGCCCGCACCAAGTGGCCCAAAAATCAATCAGTACTACTTTCCCTTTCATGTCTGCAAGGTCAATTTCTTTGCCTGCCAAACTGGTGAATTTTAGCTCCATAACTTCACCGACCCCTGGCCTATTTAACTCTCCTTTTAAATCCTCTACCAATTCAGTTATGGCTTTTTGAACTTCAGGTTCATTAACAATCTCGATTAATGCCCGAGTCATAATAAAAGGCATTAGACATGATATGAGAGAGGAAACTAAGCCTACTACTACTACAGGAATTCCCCGTTTCTTTGTAACGAGAACTATGATTAGGCCGATAATCGCAAGAATTAATGCAATGCCTCCTATGGGTAAAGCCAAAAACCCAATAATCGGAATCCATGAAATCCCTGCAGTAATCGAAGCAAGGACAATAGAAATAATTCCCAGTACCAATGCGGGTTGGCTCTCCTCGTCGGAAGACGATTTTTTACTTTTCAATTCTTCAGTGACTGTGGCCCCATGAGCTATTTGTTGAGCAGCTTTTATAGCTCCCTTCCGATCTTCTATGAACTGACTTAAAGAAATCCACTCCTTATCTTTGTAAATATAATCAGTTAGTAAAATTGTTCCTTCCTCCAAATTTTGCCTAAGTTGGTCCAAAGTATAAGGCCCACATTTCTGATCATTTTTACTTATCCAATATTTCATATGAAAATGTTAGAATAATGAAATTAGGGGAAATATTATAATATTATGGCTTTATTATAATTGATTCTTATTTAAATTTTAGTTCAAATTTCTTCACTTGGAGTCGTAATATTTGAGATGTTTACCCTCTCTTGCCATTTGTTACGTCCCTTTGATAAGTTATAACATGCTAAAACCGCTAGCGACAATAAAGTATTAGAGAATCTTCCTTTGCTGATAGTACTGGGGCCTTGTCGGATTGGATATTTCCAGTCTAACATTAATGTAAGTATTTATGTTTGGTTCCTATGCCAAATAAGTGTTAAATTATAAAGCTAAAGGACATTATAAGTGTAATGAATTTATCCAGAAGAAAATTCCTCAAAGTTAACGGCGCGGTTCTTACTTTGCCTTTCATGCCTTCGCTCGCTGCAGCGACCAAGAAAGGGACAAAGCCATCCAAGAAACTGGTCATGATGTATATCCCAAACGGGATCGTGCGGAGAGGTTTCTTTCCGGGTGAAGAAGAGGCAAATTTGCCAGGTTTTGTTGGTGGTTTTAATGCTGATAAAACTAAGAACAAAGTCCGAAAGGAAAATAAGCCGGGAATCTATCCACTCGAGTTAACCTCAACAATGCAACCGCTCAAAGAGCACACAAAGGACGTGACTCTTGTGACTGGAATTGATCGGACTTTCAAAAATGGCCAGGACGTTCATGCGCAAGGAGCCTCATGTTATCTGACCAGTGTTTCCCCAGAACAGGCTGCAGAAAAAGGCATGAGGTACCCGAATGGCAGAAGCCTCGATCAGGTCATTGGTGATCATGTTGGGCAATCAAGTGTTTTCAATACACTCGAAATTAGCTGTAACGGATTTACGAAACCTAAGGAAGGCATCTATTTTAACAATATTTCCTGGTACGGGCCTGATAAAATTGCCCCTTCAATCAAAGATCCCCAGAAACTCTATGAACGACTCTTCATGGCGGACTCCTATCAGACCCACTTGACTGAGATCACTGACCTTGTACTTGAGGATGCCAAATCACTGTCAAAGAAGCTCGGCCGTGAAGATAAAGAAGCGCTCGGCGAATTCATGGAAATGATACGAAATATTGAGATCCGCATCGCCAAACAAAAGAAAATGATTTCTGATGCGGATATACGTATTCCGAAAGACCAGATCTTACCCAGGGGTGACTACATTAAGCTTCAAGCTGATCTGATGCTTCTGGCCTTTCAAATGGGCATCACAAACATCAGTACCTTCATGATAGGTCCTGAAAGATGGGATGCCACGTTATTATATGAAGGTGTTTTCGATAAACCTGTCCAGCACCATAACATGACGCATAACCAAAAAGGGGACGGTTGGAAAGGAGTACAGAAGATCGACATTTTCCACATGGAGCAATATGCTTACCTCATATCGAGGATGAAAGAGCTCAAGGAATCAGATGGAAGCTCGATGCTCGACAACTCTATAGTTACTTATGGCGCTGCCTTGGGTGATGGAGCAACGCACCAGTTCTTTGATCTTCCATTCATAGTTGCTGGAAAGGGTCAGGGCCAAATCAAGCAAGGAAAATTCATTCAGTGTAAGAGCGGCACCCTAAATTCCAATATGTGGTTGTCAGTGGCAAAGCTTATGGGTGTCGAAATGGATACATTCGCTGACAGTTCCGGAGTCATCTCTGACTTGTGGGCATAAGATAATTCCCCAATGCAAAGAGACAAATGCAAAATCAGGTGCCTCCTGGTACCTGTCATCTCTTTGATGATCAGCACCCATGTGCAAGCCAATGAATTTGATTCATTTCTGAAACCTTTCTTTTCGCAGAACTGCACAAAGTGCCACGGGGATAAGAAGGTGAAAGGCAAGGTCAACCTTAAGGAAATACAAAGCCTTGAACAGTTCATGGGCAAACCCGAGATGATCAAAGAAATGATCGAAGTGGTCGATGCGATGGACATGCCACCTGAAGATGAGCCTGCTCTAGCTGATGCCGATAGAACAAGACTGGTCAGCTCTCTTAAAAATATTCTCAAGGCCTCAACGGCTGGAGAACATAAGGAAGATTCTTATCTGCGAAGGCTTAACCGGTTCCAGTACAATAATACAATCAAGGATCTGTTCGGATTAAAGAATGATGTCTTCAATATTCAGGAAAAACTGATGACCAGACATGATAATTACATTCTCAATGAAAAGGTACCTGACACGGTCAAAGTTTCCTGCCTATCTCTACGTAAAGAAGGGGGAATGAAAAATGTGGATCCTTTTCCACAAGACCTACGCGCAGAGCATGGCTATGATAACCAAGCAAACCAACTGACATTATCACCTCTCCTTCTTGATTCATTCCTTAAACTCAGCGTATCCATTTTAGAGAGTCCGGATTTCAATGAAGGTTCCGTTGCTATATGGAATGAGTTCTTCAAGGCCCCCGATGCCAATAATAATCCTTTGGATGAAATCAAAAAACGCCTCGGCCCATTCATGAGAAAGGCTTTTCGAGGCCCAATCGATCAGGAAACACTGGGCAGGTACGCTAATTATGGGCTTCAGAAAATGAATACTGACTTATCCTTCACTGAAGCCATGAAAAAGACGACTTCCGCGGTCCTCTCCTCTCCAAAATTTCTTTTCCGTTATGGGCATAATAGTGATCAGAAAGATCCTTACGTAATCGCATCGGATCTTTCGTTCTTTCTCTGGGCAAGCGGTCCAGATGATGAATTGTTGAACCTTGCAGAAAAAGGGAAATTGCAAAATCCAAACTCAATGATGCAAGCAGTGGACTATATGTTTAAGAATCCAAAAATTGAGAGATTCCTCGACACTTTTCCTTCTCAGTGGATGCAACTCGAAAATGCATTGGCAGCGACGCCCGACCCAGGCAAAGCAAGATTATTTAGTATAGATAAAAACAATCCGGCCAGCCTTCAGATGGTTTTAGAACCCCTGCTTTTATTCGACACTGTTTTCATTGAAAACAGACCAGTCCTCGAACTCATATCACCAAATTTCAGTTATCGAAGTGACTTTCTTAAAACTTGGTACGAATCAGACCTCAAGCCTCCTAACTTTGACCCTTCCATAATTATTGAAGAGAATCGTTCAAATGATACTCAAAGAAAACAATTGTCCGACAAGATCAATACTGCTCAAAAAGATCTTGAGGCACTTATTAATCCCATCAAGGATAGGTTACTAAAGAAGAGGCGACAACTCGCAGGAACACAGAAACCAATTGATCTGATGCCCTTCGCGGCTTGGGAATTTAATGGAGACTTCAAAGACTCGGTAGGATCCCTCGATCTGACAAACCATGGAAAGGTCAAATTCGATGGAGGAGCAGCGATCCTTCAAGGCGGTGCCTACCTCCAGAGCAAGGGCCTGCCCATGGACCTCGGAGCCAAGACCCTAGAAGTTTGGTGCAAAGTTCATAACATAGACATGAAGGGTGGGGGCCTCATGGGAATTCAGGGCCCTGGAGACTTCTTCGATACTATTGTCATTGGTGAACGAAAGAACAGGCACTGGATATCAGGCAGTAACGGTTTTGCACGCACACTTGATTTTCCTGATTCCTTTCCAGAGAAGAATGCAAACGAGCGACTTCATCTAGTGATGGTTTACAAGGAAGATGGTACAACGGCTCTATATCGTAATGGTCAGCCCTATGGAAAACCATTTAAAAAAGGTTCAGCTAAGTTCCCAAAAAACCAGAGCTCTGTGATTTTTGGCACGCGCCACCTACCAGCAGGTGGTAACAGACGCCTCGACGTCACACTGGCCAGGGCACGCTTTTACAATAGAGCTCTTAGTGCAGAAGAAATTGCTGCTTCAAGTAGTGGATTGAACTTATTTGTCTCTGAAAAACAATTACTGCAAGTACTTACTGTCGCACAAAAAGATAAAAGAAATTCTTTAAATACAGTTATCAGTGAGTCCGGAAATGCATTGAAAAAAATTCCAAATAATGCTGATCCAAATAAAGCACGTCAGGAAATTCAACGCCGTTACGATGATGAAATTCGTAAGAAATTATACTCTCAAACATTCCAAAGAGTCGCCGCCTCAGACCCGCGTTATGGTGGAATCATTACCAATGCTGCAATGTTAAGCATGACTTCGGGGCCCAAAAGAACGCACCCCGTTGCACGTGGAGCCTGGGTACTTGGCGTTGTGTTCAATGATCCTCCTCCTCCTCCTCCCAATGATGTGCCACCTCTCAAAGAAGAAGAAAATGGAAAAAATCTAACTATCAGAGAAACTTTTGCAAAGCACAGGGAAAATCCTGACTGTGCTGGCTGTCATTCGAGGATAGATCCGCTAGGTTTTGCACTGGAAAATTTCGATATCACCGGAAGGTGGAGAGATAAATACGAAAATGGACGCGATGTCGATATGAGCGGCAAATTAGTTAGGAAACACGATTTTAAAAGTATTGTCGAATTTAAGAAATCCCTTTCCAAGGAAAATAAACGCATAGCAAAAGCGTTCATAGGCCACCTGCTAAGGTTCTCACTTTCGAGGGAACTTAGTCCCTCGGATTCATTGGTAATCGATCGTATCTTAGAAGAAACGGAAAAAGATAATTTCAAAATCCAATCACTGATCAGAGCCGTAATATTGAGTGAGAGCTTTCTTCAATCTTAAAGGCTGTAAAAATTATAACACATTGGCATGAAACTCTTTAAGTTATGGAATTCATTTTTAATTTCCCTTGTGATTTTTTTATCAGAATCAATCGCAAATGAATCCACAGTGACCGCGGTATTCAAAAATGACGCAACGTATAAAGGAACAGATGATACTTTTGTCAGAAAAGGAAGTAGCTTTTCTGGAGGAATGTCAAACTTCGGAAGATGTCCAACTATCGAAATGAACGAACAGACGAGACTAGGACTGATTCGGTTTGATGTGTCCTCACTGTTCAAAAAATATATTAAAATCAATTCTGTCACCCTCAGACTCTTCAGTAAGAACGCTCCCAAAAGCGGCGGCATTTCTGCGCACAGACTCAACATTGCCAACTCGGCTTGGCGTGAAGGTGGTAATTGTGGAGGCACGGTCATTGGAGGAAATCGTCACGAAGTGACGTGGTTCCATCTTGCAGATTATGGAGGGTTCCCATCACCACCGCCTAGCTGGGCCAGCAGAACAGCAGGGCCAGCAACGGTAGGTGTAGATTATGATGAAAGGGCTCTTGGTTTAACCAGTAATAAATCATCAAAAGAAAATACCAGATTCGACATTATTTTTGATGGTGATCTGAATGGTCTTATCAATGATTGGGCCCTCGCAGCGCCAATTAAAGAACTACGTGATAGGGGTGGAAACCCTTCTTGGACAGCTGATTGGAATTGGGCACAGCCAGCAGCAGAAACAGCTAACGAAGGCATTCTACTGAAGGGCACAGATGGAACAGTTCACGTTTTTCACAGCAGCGAAGCCGAAAATCCTGAACTGCGGCCACAACTCATTGTGACTTATCAGCCGAGAACAAAAGGTTAATCTGTATCCGGAAATTTGTTCTTGAATTCTAAAACTTTTTTTACTTAAAATACAACTCATTGGATATGAGTTATTTGCGTATAGTATATTTAGTTTTATTGAGTTCTTTTTGTTTTTTAAACCAGTTATTAATATCTGCCACAATTGAAACGGTAGGCGTCGATGAAGAAACAAACGATGCTTGGAGATCATCTGATATCCTAAAACCATTCGGTGACGAAGATAATATTTATGGTACGGACGGATGGCTGATCGCTCAATACCCTAATGGAGATGTGAACAATACATTACAACCTCCATACGCAGAAATAACAATTCTTGGAAAAGGTTATGAGGGTGTTGGTGCGGAACAATATCAAGCCAAATTCGATGATGTTACCCAGACAGGAACAGGCGATGTTCCCGATCTCGTCTGTGGTGATTACTGGGCAAACTCTGGCCCGACAGGTACGATTGATGATTTTTTTGAGATTACTCTTACAGAAGATACTAGTTTCCGACTTGGTGTCATTACAGACACGACCCCTGAAGGTCCTCCAGGACTTATCTGGGAAGCATCCAGATCAGTTAAGCTAAGTGGACCAGACGGCATCGAATCGGATCTTGTTGATGCAGTAGGAGCAGACGAGGAATGGCGAGATGCAGATGTTGATTATGTTATCTTTGATATTAGCGGAAATGCTGGAGACGTATTCATCGTTGCTGGAGAACAGGATGAAAGGTGGCAAGCTAATGCACTTGGAGGAATATTTTTCGACCCTCCATTTTCAAAAGATTTTGAAATCACTCAAATAATTCGAGATCCAGATACCGAATCAATCACTATTGAATTCAGCTCCTCGGCAGGTGCAGTATACGGTATTGATGCTTCTTCCGATCTGATTACTTGGGATGAACTTGATGATGGAGTCATTGGGGAAAAAGATAAAACTGAATTCGTCGACGATTTTTTAGCGCCAGAAAAGAAAAGTGACCAACTCTTCTATCGTGTTCGAAAATTAGAGTGAAGAAATAACTCCACAGTCTGATTACTTCTTCATAAAACGAAGAACTATATCTTTAAGGCTATAATCAAACACAACAATTAGGCATGACAATCCTTACATGGCGGAACCTATTACTGTTTTGCTTCGTGTGTATTCTTTCTACAGCTCATCAGCTAGCCACAGCAATAACTGTAGTTTTTAAAAATGATACAGATTATCAGGGGACTGATGATACTTTCGTCAGAAATGGGAGTACATTCGCAGGCGGGATGTCAAATTTCGGAAAATGCGCATATATAGAAATCAACGCCGAAACAAGGCTCGGACTGATCAGATTTGATGTCTCATCAATTAAAAAAAAATACGTTCAAATCAATTCTGTTACTCTAAGGCTATTTAGTAAGAACGCTCCACAAAACGGAAGCATCTCCGCACACAGACTCAACATTGCCAACTCGGCTTGGCGTGAAGGTGGTAATTGCGGAGGCACTGTGTTCGGAGGAAACCGTCACGAAGTGACATGGTTCCATCTCGCAGATTATGGTGGATTGTCAGCAAAGCCAAGCTGGGCCAGCGGAACTGCAGGACCAACAGATGCGGGAATCGACTATGATGATGAAGCTCTAGGTTTAACAGATAACTTAGATTCAAGTGAGGATACAAAATTTGATATTGAGTTTGATGGTGATCTGAATGGTCTAATCGATGATTGGTCCTTTTCCGGTCCAATTTTAGGACTCCGTGATAGAGGAGGAAATTCATGTTGGACATCCGATTGGAACTGGACTCAACCAGCACCAGAAACTACCAATGAAGGTATTCTATTAAAGGGTTCTGAGAATACAATTCACGTTTTCCACAGTAGCGAAGCAGAGGATAAAGAACTGCGACCGCAACTTATAGTCACTTATTCATCGACCTTCGAAATCATTAAGATAATTCGGAATCCAAATACCGAATCAACAACAATTCAATTCAGTTCCTCGCCAGACGAAGAATATGCTGTTGATGCTTCATATGATCTTAATATATGGGAAGAACTTGATGATGGAGTCATTGGGGAAAAAGACAAAACTGAATTTGTGGACGATTTATTGGCACCAGAAAACAAAAGAGGAGAGCTCTTTTATCGTGTAAGAAAATTAGAATAAACAACTCATCCAGAGCATTCAAATAATTACTTCATTGCAATAGGCCGCATCGTGAACCCGGCCGTAGTTCCAGCAATTTTATTCGTCGAAGCAACATAACAAAATTCGTAAACTTTGTCCTTAGCAAGATCTTCCAGATAATGAAACTCTGCAATATGAACTCCCTGCTCAACGAGTAAATAATTATGAACAGGAATGAAGGTTTTAGAACCTTCCGGTGCAGGCTGCTGTTCAAGACCACTAGTATCAGATCCAATCATCATGGTGCCATATTTCTCAACCAAATACTTTGCAGTAGCTAATGTGATACCGGCCGAATCATGGTTAGTAATTTTCTCATGATCTGCCCCATCAGTTGCCCAATATCGCAATGTTCCGGTACGTACAAAAACACAATCCCCTGGCAAGAGTTCTACCTTTTGAGCAGCCATAGATGCATCAATGTCTGCGGGGGTAATACCATACTGAGATTCGAGTGCATCGACACCCTTAAAACCCGCAATATCCAGCATTACTCCACGTGCAACTACAGGAGGAATGGTCGTCGCGTCACACTTTCGCACACCAAAGTTTCCACCCCAATCACTCTCCTTGAACCCATTATACCAATGATTGTCCTTACCCACAGTAATATGCGCCAATCCATCAATCTGGGTCGCAACATTATCATTCACAAATAGTGCGCAGCTGTGCCAACGGTTACCGATGGAATTAACGGCCGGAAAGGTAAAGTCATGATCTTTTTGGCGAGCGACTCCTTCCGGAGACCGGAAAGTCATAACTTCTCCTGGGCTATGTCCTGGCCAAATGAAGCTATTGCGGCTGTAAGTAATGCCCAGATCATATACTTTTCCCGTCTTGGCAATTTTTAGGGCAGAGGATCGGGTCTCGTCGGTCATGGCATTAAAGGCACCAACCTCATCGTCTTTGCCCCAGATCCAACCCCATCCGACTCCTTTTTCCCAACCCTTAATTTGTGACTTATTGTCAGATATTTTCTTTTCGGCTGAGGCAAAATGAATGGAGCCTATCGCAACAGCTGTTAATAATGTGACGTACAGTGGTATCGTTTTCATGATAATGTATTTTTGATATTATTTAGTATTCTACCAGAACACAAAGAACGTAAGTATTAAGCCAATGCCCCAGACCAAAAGTCCAAGTATGACCGGTACTATAGCATTGCGATGAACTGTTTCATCGCTTTCCAGTTTCTGGGTAATTTCATTCTGACTAGTAGCAAGCCATCCATCTGAAAGATTTGGATCGAGAAATAAGTCTTCTTTCGGTGTCCATCCCCTGATGATTGAAACTAGAAACATCGTTAACGCCGTGACAAAAGATCCTACCAAAGCCGTAACATAACTATCCATAAACGAAGAAGGTAAGAGCCAAAGATCATTTTTCATTGCCAACTTTTCAGCATTCAAAGCAACAAGGCCATAAAGAACCCCCAGCACAAGGGCAGGCATTGCAGAGGAACGATGCACCCTAGTAAAGGTACCTAGAACATAAACAATCAACAGAGGCACCACAAAAGCTCCTACTACCTTGAGATAAGTGAAAATCATCCCTTCCTTTAAAAGCAAAGGAACATAAATAAAAGAACCAAAGATAATCAAAGGTGTTAACCACCGTCCCACTGCCAGATAATGTTTATCATCACGATCCTTCACAATGAGTCGAGCATATATGTCTCTAGTAAGAAGAGATGAAAGTGTTGAGCCGATCGAATCATAGGTTGAAAAAGCGGCAGCAAAGACACCCGCGATGACAAGTCCAGTGAATCCACGAGAGCCGAACTCTTTAAGTAATTCAGGGAAAATGTTATCTATTTTTCCTCCAGGAAGAGTTCCAGGGTCGGGATAAAGCCCTCTACCCATCACTCCAAGACCCAAGGAAAGATAAGTAATGACAATGAGAAGAATCCCCGCAGGCACAATAGCCATCTTCATGTGCCACTCACTTTTTGATCCGAGTAACCGCATGGATTGGGTATGATTCACAATTGAATAAGCAAAACCAACAATTATAAAACTTAAGATAATAATCCAGGCAGGTGTGGTCCTTGTTAATTTTCCATTCTCCTCATCATACTCTCCTCCTATTCGAATCGCCCTTTCAAGCTCCTCATTGGAATAGTCTTTAGTCTCTATGACAGTCTTGTAGTCACTCCCTATATGCAGTACTTGATGGGCAAGTTCCGGATCATGTGAAGTAATTTTCTTCTCCAGTCCATCCCAACCTCCAACTTTCCCAGAAACAGTGAAAAAAATGGTAATAGCGGCAATCAATATCACAATGCCTTGGAGTGCATCGGTAATGGCAACAGATTTAAGTCCACCTGACATCGTATAAATAGTTGCCACCAAAGCAATGCCCCCGACACCTTCCCAAGCGACTCGACTCTCCCAGCCACAGACCACGGTCAACATAAGATAAATTGCAGTGCTTATCATGCCTATCATGACCGTTCGATAAAGGACCTGAACAAGAACGCTAATGACCCGGGCCCCAATTCCAAAACGAGACTCTAGAAATTCTGCGTTCGTATACATGCCCCGGCGATACATAGGCACCGCAACAAAATGAGCTAAAATAAACCAACCACCGATCACTCCCACTAGGTTGGGAACAAAGAGTCTTGTACCAAGGCTATAGGCTCCGCCAGTATCCGCAATTAAGTCTGCAGAATCCACAAGTGTCGCATACAGGGACAATCCAACGACCCAAAAAGGCAAAGTCTTGCCAGCCAGGAACCAGTCCCCACTCGTCTTGGTATCGCGACCCCGTAAAAGAGCGTATACAATGACCGCCCCGTTCAATAGAATCACAATACTCCAGTCCAACAAAGTTATGGCTTCTTTTGAATCAGTCATAGCTTTTGATTATGAGAAAATCTTGGGATTTACGCTTACCCCGAGACCGGGTTCCTGAGTCATCCGGACGACTCCATTCTCAGGCTGAGGTTCACCATGAAAGATCGGCTCAACCTCAACGTCCGGTAAAGAGTCCCAACAAGGCATCGGAAAATATTCAATCATCGGACAATTGACCGTGCCCAATGCAAAGTGAATGTGAGTGACTCCGTACGCATGAGGTATCACAGGCAAGCCAGCCGAATAGGCAAGCGCGGCAATCTTTCTTCCCTCAGTAATACCTCCGCACCTGCGAAGGTCAGGTTGCAGAATATCCATCGCCTCTTTCTCAATTATCTGTTGGAACCCGAACCTCGTATATTCATGCTCACCGCCCGAGATTGGAATATCAGTTTCCTGACGAAGCTTCGCGTAACTGTTCAAGTCATCAGGCAGGAAAGCCTCCTCCAGCCACGCAAGCCTATAAGGCTCAAGCATTCGCACCATTTTCTTTGCATACAGAAAATCCCATCCCATATAGGCATCCGCCATAATCTCAATATCATCACCGACCGCATCACGTACATTGGCAATATGTTCCTCGTTTGTTCTCATTCCTTTGACACCTTCCCCGGGACCATAAGGAAACCTCATCTTCATTGCCTTGTATCCCTGCTCCACATACGTCTTGGCCTCCGCAGCGACCTTTTCATGACCTACCGGGTGAAGGGCAGACGCATAGACAGGGATCGGGTCTCGGACCGGACCTCCCAATAATTCGTATACGGGTTTTCCTACAACTTTCCCGGCAATGTCCCAGAGAGCGATATCAATTGCACTGATGGCATGGAGTGCTGCTCCTTTACGACCGTAGGGTAGTGAGGCACGGAAAAGACGGTCCCAGAGTCCCTCGATCTCGGAAGCTTCTTGCCCGATCAGAAGGTTTTTAAGATGAAGTTCAATGAAGTTCTTGATCGTATCGCAGCCATCCTCACACCAACCTGATCCGGTCACCCCGTCCTCCGTCTCAATTTCAACCACAGCCATGCCTGAGTCCCAGAACCAGGAGCCTCGCGTTTCCTGAAACTGCGGATAAATGTCCAGCGGAGTCACCAGAGGCAGTGACTTTTCACGCTCGGCAAGGTGCCCCCAGATAGAACGATTCGCATGCTTTATGGTGACGATCTTAATTAAGCTCATTGAGAATGCTTTCCATGGATAATGATGAGTTATTCAGCCTATGAGAAGTTCTTTTTCACAGTTAATCAGGATTAAGGTCCGTCGAGCACCCCGGTTCCTGAGGAACTTGGTATGCCCCGTCTGTGACAACGGCAGGGAAACGAAAATGCTCCCTGAGGTGTGGAATGTACTCCAAAAAATATTTCTCATGACCAAGGGCAATGTGATTGAAAAAGACCAAATGATGATGGATCTGGCCCATGTCCCCGACATGAGGTATGACCTTAACAGGGTACTTGGTTGAGAGAATGGACACTGCCAAGTACTCACTGATTCCTGCGAGCCTGGTGCAATCGGCCTGCACTACCCCTACCGCTTCAGCTTCAAGAAAGTTTTTCCAGATGATCCGGTTGCTCACTGCTTCACCAACGGCCACAGGAATCGGATTGATGGCCTTCGCAATTTTTTGGTGAGCAAGAATATCATCTGGCTGCGTAGGTTCCTCGACCCAGTAAGGGTCCATTTCTTTGAGTTGCTCACAAACCTTCAAGGCCTTTGGCAGTGACCATGCCTGATTCGCATCGACCATGATTCTGGCAGAGTCACCCACCGCTTCACGGACCAAAGTGGCTCTTCTTATGTCCCGTTCCGGTTCAGGAGAACCAACTTTAAGTTTCATTGCGGTAAAGCCCTTATCCATGGCCTTACGAGCATTCTCCATGATCCGCTCATCGCTGTATGCGAACCATCCAACAGAGGTGTCATAGCCTGGATATCCTTCATTGAGTAGACCTTCCCTGTTTTTTCTTGTCGGTAACTTCTCTTTCAGAATGGCAAAAGCCTCATCAGCGGTGAGGACCTCCTCAAGATAAGAAAAATCGATCAGTCCAATCACTTCTTTAGGTTTCAAATCCAAGAGTAATTTCCATAGAGGAACTCCGCGAGATTTGGCCCATAGGTCAAAACAGGCATTGGTAATAGAGGCCAAAGCAAGATGAATGACGCCCTTGTGAGGACCAAGCCACCGGATCTGGTGATGCTCAGCGATGGAACGCTGGAAGGCACCAAATTCAGACATCAACTCCTCAATTTCCTTACCAATGAGTGGCTCCGAGAGCAATTTAATTGCAGAACTGACCAGATCGGTGCCTCCTCCAAGAGTATAAGCAATGCCCGTTCCAGAGCATTGTGAATCCGAACTGATGAGCCGAGTAACCCCATAACCGTATTGAGGATCTTTGTGAACGGCATCAGAACCGGCCCCGTCCAACAGGTCAAACCTGCGATCATCGGCTCTAATCTCTTTAATTACGGTATCCACGCAATATATTTTTAGTTAGTCAGATTGTAATTGGGACGCTCAATGCCCAGCAAATACTTACGGAAAAAATCCTTGCGCCTTCGGTCTCCGTGCCGGCCTCCTCCTCCATGCCCTGCTCCAGGAACGACAATCATATCATAGTCCTTGTTCGCCTTGATGAGCGCATCAGCGAGCCTGAGAGTTGACTCTGGTGGAACATTGTTATCCAGTTCGCCAACGATCAGAAGCAAACGCCCACGTAGTCGGTGAGCATTATCAATATTAGATGATTCTGAATAATGAGGTCCTACCGGATATCCCATCCACTGCTCATTCCAGGAGGCCTTGTCCATCCTATTATCATGGCATCCACAGGATGATACAGCGACCTTGTAAAATTCGGGGTGAAAGAGTAGTGCTCCGGTCGAACTTTGGCCCCCGGCTGATCCTCCATGAATACCTACCCTCGAAATATCGTACCATGGATTCTTTTCAGCATAGGCCTTATGCCACAAAATCCTGTCAGGGAACCCGGCATCTTTAAGATTTTGCCAACAAACATCATGGAAGGCTTTGGACCGGTTCGCGGTTCCCATGCCATCAATTTTTACCACTACAAATCCCATGTCCGTCCATGAAGAAAAACGCCTACCAGCACTAAATTGTTTAGGCACGTAGGAATCATGGGGGCCCGCATACATGTCCTCAAGGACTGGGTACTTCTTTTTTGGATCAAAGTCCTTGGGCCTGGCAATTATGCCCCAGATACCGGTCTTACCGTCACGCCCACTGGCCCTGAAAACCTCAGGAGCTTTCCACCCACTCGCTTCAAGCTCGGTAATGTCTGCCTTTTCAAGTTCACATACTAGGCTCCCGTCCGAGACGCGTCGCAAATTATGGACCGGTGCCATGTCTACGCGAGAATATTGATCGATGATATATTTCCGATCAGGAGAATAGGTAATATTATGCCAGCCATTTCCCTCAGTGAGGGCCGTGAATCCCGTTCCATCGAAATTGACTCGGTAATAGTGCATAAGATAAGGATCCTGCCCCTTATCTAGGCCCGAGGCTCTGAACCATATCTGCCTCTTATCCTTATCAATCGAGTCCACATAGCGAACAACGAACTTACCTTTGGTGATCTGATTCTTGGTTTTGCCTGCCTTAACATCAATCAGATAGAGGTGCCGCCATCCATCCTTTTCCGAAAGGTAAATGATTTCATTTGTCTTATCCAACCAATTGACCAAGGGAACCCCAAGATCCTTTGGATGCTCTGTCCATATAAAAGTCTCGGCAACCTCGTCAATGATATTGCGGAATTTCCCAGTAAATGTGTCCACCTCAATGACACGAAACCGCTGATGGCCACGATCAATTTTCTGGTACCTGAAATATCTGCCATCCCGAGTCCATTTTAGTCGGGGTTCCCTGAAATCAATGCTGCCGACCTCGGGTTTTGTATGGGTTTTCTTTTCAATATCGAAATGATTTAGTTCATGAGCAGTGAACTTATCCCCAGGCAATGCATAGCGGCGAGTACGAAGGTTGGCTCGGCCACCGTCCTTGGGAGATGATTCAACCAAGTGAACGTCTCCTATAGCTCTTGGCTGTACTCGGAAAACAAAAAGGTTCTTTGAATTAGGTGCCCAGTAAGGGGCCTGGTAGGAGTTTCTATCCTTGCCATCCTTACTTAACTGAATTTCCTCCTCTCCTTTCGTTGCGCGTACAAAGACATTATGGTCACGAACGAAAGCTCTCCAATTACCGTCAGGAGACATTTCTCTGCTCGGCCTGTAGGACCTGGGCTTTCGCCCTTTGTTATTGTTGTAATCTTTTGTTTCAGATCTTCTCTCCTTGGTTACATTTTTAGGTTTTTCAAGTTGAGTCAGTTCATGGGTCTTGAGTTCACAAATAAAGAACCGCCCAAAGGCGCGGAAAGAAACCGTGTTATTATTTAAGTCAAAACTCAGTCCATGGATTGGAAGTTTATTCGTCTCTACTTGATTTTGACTAATTTTGGACAATGAGGCTGCCAACTTTTTATGATCAAAAGCCAGACGACGCATGCCTTTAATCATATCAACCAAAATAAATTCGCGTTGCCCTTTAGCCAAGTCATTGCGGTACCAGAAATGTGACTTGTTCTCGGACCACTGAGCATTGATCCGGCTCTTGTAAACATTACCCTTCGAAATACCAGTAAAGATAAAGGAAACCCATATGAAGACTGAGGCCTTAAGGACAAATGATAAAATTAAACGACAAGATGTTTTCATGAATTATTGAATAAAAATGATCTGAAATTGACCCTAAGACAATACACAAAACTTTGTTATGCCTACAATAACTCAAAAGAAAGGCGAGGGCGGGAATCGAACCCGCGAATACCGGTTTTGCAGACCAGCGCATTACCACTTTGCTACCTCGCCATTTGCCCGAAGCGTAATCGGTTTCGCCTTGTGAGGCGAGCAAGTTAGATATCCTTAACTATGATGACTGTCAATCCCCTGAAAAACTTTTTCACTAATGATATTACTTAAGCAATGCTTATAAATTCCAAGATCTAATTGCATTTTGATTTCCTGAAGACTTTATTTTGAAGGTAAAAATACATTATAATAGAATAAATCAATCTACTGCATCCTCCGTCAGTAGATTTTAAATGATTCATGCGAGCACTAATTCAAAGAGTAAGAGAAGCTTCTGTTTCTATTGGGAAAGAGCCTTATAGCAAAATTGGAACTGGCCTTCTTATTTTACTTGGAATTGAGTCTGCCGATACAGAAGAGGATGTATTGTGGCTAACGGGCAAAGTCTCAAAGATACGGATCTTTGATGATGGAGCCGGACAGATGAACCTTTCATTATCAGACATCGGTGGCGAGATGCTTGTAGTAAGTCAATTTACGCTTCACGCAAATACCAAGAAAGGAAACCGTCCATCCTTCATCAGAGCAGCCAAGCCAGAGCATGCGATACCTCTTTATAAAAAATTTATTTCTGAAATGGAAACGGTATTTGGAAAGTCTGTATCAACAGGGAAATTTGGAGCTTCAATGCAAGTCTCTCTCACGAATAATGGCCCTGTAACAATATGGATTGACTCTAGGAACCGGGAATAGATTCTGTGTCATCAGGTTCTTTTTTGAGTCGCGGCTTTAATCGTATAGCGGTTCCACAATATATACACCGAATCCATTTGAATAAGATAAGATGAAGGGCCGTGGCAAAGACATATCCCATCAAAGGAAGATTATGTGCTAAACGGTGCTTGTCACAGCGGCGCATCCTAAATAACTGACAACTACAAACACGGCACCTCGTTCGCAATGTTACTAGAAAATGCATGAGACCAATAATCACAAAAACCACCATGATAGGAAGAGCAACAGTTAAGCCAAAAAAGGTAGAATCAAAATATAATGCAAGAGGCAGAACAATCACTGTCGCTAACAAAAAAAATCGGTTGATTAAAACTAAAATACTAGTAAATACGAGTCTGCCTGGTTGTGGATAGGGCACGCCCCTCTCAACTGCACGAAGCAATCTCCCATCAAAAAACTTTGGTTTTTCAGCAAAATTATTAGCCCCACGAATACGCCCACCTGCAAGAGGATCGGCTCTACTTTTCCCTTCACGATATTCTTCAAGACTAACAACCTTGGATTTATCTATTGTCTCCTGCTTGGGCTCATCAACGTAGGCCTGCTGCTGAGTAATGTTTCCCTTTGAAACGGAATCATCATCTGAAGACACCGTGTTAACTGCATTCGTATCAATTAAGCTATCAGTTCGTATCATCTTTGAATGCAGTTCCACTGTCCCTTTGACAATCACTTCAGCGACTTCTTCAATTCCCTCAGCGATATCAGCCTCCGCCGATTCCCAATTTAAGGACAAATCTTTAGCTTCTGATAATTCATCCTTATCAGTGCTATGTTCAGGAATATTTTGCTTCGTATCCAATAAACTAATGATTATTAATTGTGTCCCTTACAATAACATAATGGAACAATACAGTAGTAAGAGTTTTACAGCTTTATGATAAATTCTGCAACATTTCGTCAAGCTGTTCTAACTTTTTTCTAAGATCATCCTTGCGATCAAGGTTTTCCTGAACAACTTCTGCCGGCGCCCTTTCCGTGAACTTGGAATTCGATAATTTATCATTAATTTGTTTTAGATCCTTCTTGGCCTTATCTATATCCTTAGTGATTCTCTTCTTTTCTGCCTCAATATCAACGAGTCCCTCAAGGGGCATGTACATTTTTCCGATAGGTGTTAGAAAAGTCGGAGTACCTGCACTGGGATCATAAGACTCTGAAACAGAGATCTCGCCAGCACCGCTAAGGATCTTCAAAGTTTCCAATTCTTCGATTGCCCATTCAACCGAAGGATGAAGGTAAAATTTCACATTACGATTTGCAGCAAGATTATATTGAGCCTTTAGGTGCCTGGCCCGAGTAGTTGCCTCGTGAATTGCGTTTGTCCTTTCCTTGGCCGTCTCAACTAACTGAGAATCTAGTCCTTCCGTCACAGGATTCTCTGGGAGGCGAACTCTCATCAGGAGCTCCCCATTTTCTGCAAAACCAAATTTTTCCCATAATTCTTCGGTGATATGAGGCATGTAGGGGTGCAGTTGCTGAAGGAACCGTGCAAACACAATATCAACGACAATGAGAACCGTCTCCCTGCGGCCTGGATCCGCATCATCCCTGAAATATTGCTTGATAGACTCGAGGTACCAATCACAGAACTCACTCCAGAAAAAATCATACAGCTTATTTGCGATTTCCTGGAATTTATATGCTGAATAGGATATGCTTATTTCTTCTATGAGCGCGTCCAATTTTGAAAGGATATCAATATCGTAAATTGATAAATTATTAATATCAGGTAACTGACACAATCCTTCAGGACCACCCTGCATCTGACGGAACCGCGATGCATTCCAAAGTTTATTTGCAAAATTACGCCCCTCCTCAACCTGTGGACAGTCAACACCCTCAGAAGAATCCTTCTTTTTATTTTCTATGAACCGAACGTCCGTTCCAGTAGGTGCGATTCTCATAATTGAAAAACGCAAAGCGTCTGCTCCGTACTGGGCAATAAGATCAAGGGGGTCAGGAGAATTCCCCAGACTCTTGGACATCTTCCTCCCCTTTTTATCACGAATAATGCTCGTGAAGAACACATTCGCAAATGGTCTCTGCCCAGTAAATTCATATCCTGACATTATCATACGTGCGACCCAGAAAAAGATGATATCGGGTCCAGTGACTAAATCGGTAGTTGGATAAAATTTCTCCCTGGTCTTTTCATCCATAGTTGCAAAAGGCCACAGCCACGAACTAAACCATGTATCAAGAACATCGTCGTCCTGGATCCAATTTTCATCATCAGAAGGAGGTTCAAGAGAAACGTGCAAATCGTCCCCACAAGTTTCCTTGTCCAGTGATGGCGCAGATTTAAGTTCTTCGGCCCTATCCTTACGGTACCAAACGGGAATCCTATGACCCCACCATAGTTGGCGGCTAATGCACCAATCTTGTATGTTTTCCATCCAATGGGCGTAAGTCTTTGCCCAGCGCTCGGGTCGAAACTTAATTTCGCGATCAGAAACAGCTGCGATAGATTCACTTACCTTTGAATATTTAAGGAACCATTGCATTGAAATTCTAGGCTCAATAGGCACATCGGCTCTCTCACTGTACCCAACATTATTTTCATAGTCTTCGACACGAATGAGTAAACCCATCTCATCCAACTTCTCTGCAACAAGTTCACGCGCTTTGAACCGATCAATGCCTTCAAATTCTTTTCCAGCCAATGCATTGAGTGTGCCGTCTGGATTTAATACATCAATTATTTCTAGATCATTCTTAACCCCTATTTCAAAATCGGCTTTATCATGAGCCGGGGTCACTTTAAGTACTCCAGTTCCAAATTCTGGATCAATATGCTCATCAGCAATGATTGGAATTTCTGTTCTTGGAAAAGGACGCACCGCATTCTTACCTATTAATTCTGAATACCTATCATCATTTGGATTCACTGCCACCGCACTGTCTCCCATGAGTGTCTCGGGCCGTGTCGTTGCTATCTCTAAAAATTCTCCTTCCCGATCTGCAATCTCATACCTCATGTAATAGAGTTTGCTCTTCTGAGGTTTCATGATCACCTCCTCATCAGAAAGAGCAGTCAAGGAAGAAGGACACCAGTTAACCATTCTCTTGCCGCGATAGATCTTCCCGCTATTGAAAAAATGCACAAAACAATTCTGGACTTGCTTTGAGTAATCATCGTCCATCGTGAATCGCTCACGCTCCCAGTCACATGAACAGCCTAACTTCTTGAGTTGTTTAATAATTATTCCTCCATGCTTTTCTTTCCATTCCCAGGAACGTTCCAAAAAAGCATCCCTCCCAATGTCACGTCGCCCTTGACCTTCAGAATCACGTAAATGTTTTTCGACTTTCGACTGTGTGGCAATGCCAGCATGATCAGTTCCTGGAAGCCAAAGCACCTCTTTACCCTCGGCCCGGGCACGCCTCGCAAGGATGTCCTGAATCGTATTATTTAAGACATGACCGAGCGTAAGAACACCCGTCACGTTAGGTGGCGGGATTACAATGCTGTAATGCTCGTTTTCTACAGATGGATTTGCATGGAACGCTTTAGCGTTTATCCACTGGGAAAACCACTTTTCTTCTACTTGACCAGGTTCATAAGCCTTGGGTATTTCGACTGACATTGAAGGCGGAAATAACTTGATCGAACCCCAATTTGCAAAATTTAATTACTGTTCAGCTAAAATATTTAAATTGCACTGGCATTATAAAAGTACAGAAATTAACTATAACCCGTAATTTTGACTCTGTTTACTCTATTCAATCACTTAAAACAAAAATCTACCGTTATGTGGAAAATGATCATTATTTTGTGCATTTTTTCTTTTGTCGAGAAATCCGATGCTGCTGCTTGGACTGTGATCAAGCATAATGGTCGAGAATATGTTACTGCTCAAAACATCAAAGACTTTTATCGTTTCAGTTCCCTAGAAAAAAATAAAGGGTCATTGAGATTCAGATCACCCAAAATTGAAATGCGCATAAAGAATGGATCTGATAACCTTTACATTAATACCGTTCTTTTCCGATTAAGTTACAAGGTCATTCAAAAAAATAGTAACTATCTATTCTCTCGAATTGATCTGGCAAAACTTATTGATCCGGTACTAAGGCCAAGCTACATCAAAACAGCAAGACGGTTCAGGACTGTAATTATTGATCCAGGTCACGGAGGCACTGATCCCGGAAGCGTCAATGGTTATGGTAAGGAAAAAGATTTTAACTTGAGACTTGCCAAAATCTTACTACGCGATCTTGAGCGTAAGGGGTTTCGTGTCAGAATGACCAGACCAACAGATGCTTTTCCTACACTTGGGCAGCGCGTCATATACGCTAACCGAATAGCCGACTCTATTTTTGTCTCGTTACACTTTAATTCATTCACTAACAACACAGCTAAAGGCATAGAGACCTACGCACTCAGTCCTCAGGGATCTGGCACTCATAACGAAAGAGGAGTTAAAAATAATTTTCTCAAAGGAAATGCTAGGGACTCAGAAAATATTGCCCTGGCAACAGCAATACATGCGTCCGTAATCAAAAAAACCCAGGCAGATGATAGAGGAATAAAGAGAGACAGATTCACAGTCCTAGCTGGTCTTGCAATGCCTGCAATCCTAGTTGAAGGCGGCTTCCTAAGTAATCCACAAGATGCTCGCAAAATCGCAAGTACAGCGTACTTATCCCTCCTTTCAAACGGAATAACGAGCGGCATAGTTGCTTACCGTAACGCTTTACGTTAGGGTGCCATTCTTGCAACTCTCATCCTTTCCGTCGCCAAGATAGAGGATAAAACTTTAAAATCCTCTTCGTGATCACCACTAAGAATACAATAGGTGTAATCTCTCCACCTCTTAATTTCATCAACTGCTGTCTGCATACGCAATTGAAAGTTATCCTCATCTTCACTGCCTCTCCCACGCAATCTCTTTTCAAGTTCAACAGTATTTGAGGTAGTAAGAAAAATATCAACGACCGCATCTGATATCACAAGGTCCTTACAGTCTCGTACTTGATCTGCACCCTGAACGTCGATATCCATAATCACATCCTTCCCATCATTTAATATATCAATTACCGCATTTGATAGTGTCCCGTATTGCCACTTGTGAACTTCTGCATGCTCAAGGAACTCATTATTTTCTACTCTTTTCGAAAACTCCTCATCACTAAGAAAATAATAATCCTTGCCATCAACCTCTCCTTCACGTGGTGACCGGGTGGTACATGATATTGAAAAGACTAGGTTTCTATCTTCATCCAAAGCCCGACGCAAGAGGGTCGATTTACCGGAACCGGCCGGGCCCGATAATAAAAACAAAATTCCCTTACGGGAACCTTGAGTTCCTAGCAGATCTTCAACGCTCATCTATTCAATATTTTGTATTTGTTCCCTAATTTTTTCTAGCTCTGTCTTGGATTCTACAATGATCTGTGCAATTGAAGCATCATTTGCCTTGCTGCCAATCGTGTTTATTTCACGGCCCATTTCCTGAATAAGAAAATCCAAGGGCCTACCAACAGCTTCATCACTCTTAAAATATTTATGACACTGAGCAAAGTGGCTCTCGAGCCGGGTAACCTCCTCTGAAATATCACAACGATCAGCAAATAAACCAATTTCCTTAATGAGCCTTTCGTCATCAAGATTCAATTCGATATCGGCCGAATCAAGTCTCTTAATTAAATTGTCTCTATATCTTTTCACAACGCTGGGAGCTTGCTCGGAAATTTGTTGCAGAAAACCTTTCAGTGCCGCAAGTCTTGATTCCAAATCAGATTTTAGGTGCGCTCCTTCAGTGGAGCGCATCTCTAATAATTTAGAGAGAGATTCTTTTAATGCTTTCTGAACAAAGGGCCAAGCGTCTTCTGGCTCTGGGAGGGTTTCTCCGAGCTGAATCACGCCAGGAGCTCGGCTAGGATCAAATCTGGACACGAGCCCATTCAATCCAAGGCGCTCCTCAAGTTTTGCAATTGCCGCTGTATATTCTTCAGCCAATGGCAGGTTGATAGACAATGAACCGCCCTGCGCTTCTGCCGATTTCAGAGAAATCCCAACATTTATCCGCCCCCTTGAGACTACTTCACTTACTTGCTTTCTAATGCGTGAATCTAATGCACTTAACTCGCGAGGAAGGTTCACGACAATGTCTGCTTGCTTACGATTTACTGATGCAACCTCAACTCGATAAATGAGGTCATCATTCAAGGCCTCCCCGCAGCCAAATCCGGTCATGCTCTTCATATATGATAAAGGAAAGAACGAAGATCGCTTCATGACAAACTGAATCTCATAA
The DNA here is from genome assembly GCA_012960505.1 of Verrucomicrobiales bacterium. Taxonomy (GTDB): domain Bacteria; phylum Verrucomicrobiota; class Verrucomicrobiia; order Verrucomicrobiales; family DEV007; genus EC70. The sequence continues at coordinate 156,577 of DUBC01000052.1, read as the reverse complement.
AAGAGTCTATATTCTTGGATGCATAGCTCAGCTCTATGAAGATATATTAAAGATAAAAATACGATTATTGCTTAATTTCTAAGTATAATTCGACCGCAAAAAGAGCGAGAATTGACTTCGCGGCACGAGGTCGTATCTTCTTCCCTGATATAAGAAAAATGACTGCATTGAAAATAAAGCGTGAACAAAAAACCAGAACTTATTTATCTGGAGCGCAAATTCTTATACTGCTCGGCCTTTAGGCCAGAAATTAAATTCCTCCTATTCTGTACTCCCTCGCTTTAAGGGTGAAATGTATCCAAAATCAAAATGAAGTCATCAAACTTGAAAAAATACAGGCCTTTCAGCCCAGTAGACCTTTCAAACCGTCAATGGCCAGATCAGGCAATAACGGCAGCACCAACATGGTGTAGCGTAGACTTAAGAGACGGCAACCAAGCCCTTGCCATTCCCATGAATGTTTCTCAAAAACTTGAACTTTTTGAGCTGCTTGTAAGTATCGGCTTTAAAGAAATCGAAATAGGATTCCCTTCAGCCTCAGATACTGAATTTGAATTTATACGCAAGCTTGTTGACGAAAAACTGATACCTGATGATGTGGAGATTCAGTGCCTTGTCCAGGCAAGAGAGCACCTAATCCGCCGAACCTTTGAAGCTATAGAGGGTGTCCCTAAAGCAATTATTCACATATACAATTCCACTTCCCCATTGCAGAGAAGAATTACTTTCGGTGGCGCAAATCAGGAAAAAATCAAGCGAATCGCTGTAGAGGGAACTGCTCTAATAAAGGAACTAGTCGATACAGTGCCTGAAACTCAAGTGGACCTAGAATATTCGCCAGAAAGCTTCTCAGACACTGAACTTGAATTTGCCCTTGATGTCTGTCACGGCGTCATGGGCGTATGGAATCCCTCTTCAACAAATCCAATTATATTAAATCTTCCTGCAACAGTTGAATGGACTACCCCAAACGTACATGCCGATCAGATCGAATGGTTCTGCCGTAATCTTCAAGACCGTGACTCTGTCAGGGTCAGTCTACATACCCACAATGATCGGGGCACGGGAACTGCTGCAACCGAACTGGGGCTTATGGCTGGAGCTGACCGTGTAGAAGGAACATTATTTGGAAATGGCGAGCGTACTGGAAACTTAGATATAGCAACTGTCGCATTAAATATGAACAGTCATGGAATTGAAACCGGACTGGACTTTTCAAACATACCCAAGGCCAGAGAAGTGTATGAGCGCTGCACACAAATGAAAGTGCCTGATCGCCATCCTTATGCCGGCGACTTAGTATTCACCGCGTTTTCCGGCAGCCATCAAGATGCTATCAAGAAAGGGATGGATCTTATTGAAGCTGATAATTCACATTGGGCCGTTCCCTATCTAACCATTGATCCTACTGATATTGGGAGAACGTATGAAGCGATCATTCGTATTAATAGTCAATCGGGCAAGGGGGGAATCGCTTATATTCTGGATAGGGAATACGGTTTCGACTTACCTAAAGCCATGCAGTCTCAAGTCGGCAAAAAGATTTATAATATGGCAGACTCTTTAGGCAGAGAGCTAACTAATCAGGAAATATTTGATGCTTTCAAAAAACAATTTGTAAACGTATCCAATAAAATATCTCTCATCGAATACGAACTCTTCCACAACGATGTGGGCCCAGGACAGGTACGTTGTGAGGCAAAGATTGCTATCAATGGAACCAATCATGAAGTAACCGGTGGGGGGAACGGCCCAATAAATGCTTTCGTGCATGCCCTTGAAACAATTGAACAAAAAGATTTTAAACTTAAAGATTATCGCTCCCATGCAGTGATGGGAGGATCAGACGCTGATTCAGCTGCCTATATTTTATTACATTCAGATGACGGTAAAGAGGCATGGGGGTGTGGTGTTGACCCTTCAATTGAAATTGCAGGTGTCAGAGCACTTGTCAGCGCCTGTAATCTTCTCAGAGATTAAGGAATCTGAATCGAAAGAAAAAACTAATAAACGACTTCGACAAGGTAAAGGCCTTCGCCAGTAGCGCAGTATTGACACTTGGAAGTTCCGGGACTCTTCAGCATCCCCTTCAGCCAGGAGAGTTCTTCTCTTTCTTCAGCCACCCGCACTGCAGCACCTACCAATAACCGAACCATTTTGTATAGAAATCCATTCCCACTAAAAGTAATACTCAGGCCATGAGGGAGTTCTGCAACATCAACAGAATTAATTGTTCTTACAGTGTTTATTTGTTTTCCGTCCTTACGATTTGCTGCAAATGAAGAGAAATCGTGCTCCCCAATATAAACGGAACAGGCACGACGCAGAATTTCTGGATTAATTTTTTCTGGATGATGCCATGCCCTAGATACTCGCAAAGGATTAAGGACAGGCCCTATATCAATTTCGTATCGGTAAGTTTTTTCTTTAGCTCCAAATCGAGCATGAAAATCATCCTCGATCATTGATGCCCTGATTATTCGAATTGTGGGTGGTAAATTCACATTAAGGGCACGGTTCCATTCTTCTGCATTCATACTGCTTGTTTCTGGTGCATCAAAATGCGCGACTTGGCCAAGAGCATGAACGCCTGTATCAGTTCGACCAGAACCAGTAATCCGCAAAGCATCTCCAGAAACTTTTAGAAGAGCGGTCTGAATATAATCCTGAATTGTATTCCCTCCCCGTTGACTTTGCCAACCCTGAAAAGAGCTGCCATCATAAGCTATCGTCAGTCTGATCCGGCTCATTGCTAAATATATTTTTTCCAATCAGCAGGTAATCTTGTCGGTTTTCCTTCTGGCATCTTTACCAAGGCAAGCTCTTGCCTTGAAGATACCAAGAGCTCATTATTCTCGGCGCGATAGATTTCAAATCCACACCAAAATTTTACTTTGGTGACCTCTTCCAGCCATCCGCGCACTTGTAAATCCTCTCCTAATCGCCCAGGCCTGCGATAATCAATCTCGATACGAAGAACTGCTCCGTAAATGCCTGAACCCGCCATTTCTTTATAATCAAGACCCAATTCAGATCCCAACAAAGTTCGATTCTTTTCAATAAACCTTAGGTATGAAATGTTGTGTACGACTCCGGCAGCATCCGTATCGTAAAACATCACTTGTTCTCGAGTCTCAATGCGCGGGCCTTTCACCATAGAACAAACTAACCTTAGTCCTTATAGTCTTCCAGAAAAGAACGTACTAAAGCTTGATTATTCAGAATAAAGTGATACCACCCAGTATATTTTAGGAGTAGTGAGTTATACTAACTTGTTTGATATGTAACTTATTTCCTATTAGTTAGTTAGTTATTAGACCCATATGTTTGAAGTCCGCGAAAAACCGCAGCTTGTTGAAAAGGCCTTACTTGTAGGTGTCTATTATGATAAGTCGGAAGCAGATGAAGCTACTAGTCTTCTTCAAGAATTGCGTGAGCTTGTTGAAACCTTAAACATAGGAATTGCAAAAACTACTCTTATTAAGGTCCGCGAAACTTATCCTTCGCACTTGATGGGAAAAGGTAAAATGGCCGAAACTATTGAATTGGCCAAAGAGTTAGGTTGCGACTGCATTATTTTTGATAATGAATTATCACCAAACCAACAAAGAAACTGGGAAAATGATTCTAATATTTTAGTCATTGACCGGCATGAGGTCATTCTTGATATTTTTTCAATGCGGGCCCGGTCAAGGGAGGCTCGCCTTCAGGTGCAACTTGCACGAATGCAATACACCCTGCCCAGGATGGCTAGAATGTGGAGCCACCTAGATCGTCAAGGTGGTGGATCGGGCGGTGGAAAGGGTGGTGGTGGTGCAGCAAGAGGAGAAGGAGAAAAACAAATCGAAATTGACCGCAGACTGGCCCGGAAAAAAATAGACCGTGTAAAAGCAGAACTAGAAAAAGTAAAAAAACAACGCCGAACACAACGTAAGGAACGAAACCGTGCTGATCTGCCTCACGCCGCGATTGTAGGTTATACCAATGCCGGAAAGTCCTCATTGCTGAATTGCCTGACTGAAAGCACTGTCCTTGCAGAGGATAAACTTTTTGTAACTCTGGACACTACTACGAGAAAACTTAATTTAGAAGATGGCCAAACGCTTCTACTAACTGACACAGTTGGTTTCGTGAGGAGGTTGCCTCACGACTTAGTGGAAAGTTTCAAGGCTACGCTCGAAGAGGCACTGCTTGCCAACTTTCTTGTTCATGTCATTGACGGAAGTTCTAAAGACGTTCTCGATCACCATGAAACCACACTGAGCGTATTAAAGGAGCTCGGGGCAGACGAAAAAAAAATCGTCCCGGTAGTTAACAAAATTGATCTCATTGATGAAAGTAAGCTATGGGAACTTAAAAATAATTTCCCTGAAGCGGTTTTTATTTCGGTCAAAAATGCCCATGGTGTCAGCAATTTAATGGACAAAATGGCTGATATGTTATTGCAAAATATAGTGCGTCACAGCATGAAAATACCTCAATCTAGACAGGATTTAGTAGCCCTTTTGCACCGAGAAGGTAAGATTTTAAGCCAAGATTATGTTGGGAACGACATTATCTTAACTGCAACTTATTCGAAACGTTTTCTTGCGAAGTTTGCGGAATTCGTTATGGCTGAATCTATGAAGGGTTTCGATACGGGGAAATAAATAATAATTAACTAAATTATATGAAGAAAATTTGGTCCCGACTCGAAGGTGAATTAACATTAAAAGCAAGCGCAATTCTAGAATCGCTGAATCCTGGAGCGGATGAGTTGGAGGTAGAGGCATTAGAAGAATTTATTGGTCAGGAATTACCAACTGACTATAGAGATTTCGTTGTCATACACAATGGTCAGAGCCAGGAAAGCAATCCCGGCTTCTTTGAGATGTTCAGTCTAATGCCACTTGATCTGGTGCAGGAATCATGGAGCGAGCTAGAAGGACTCAGAGATGATGCTGGAGAAGATGAAACGTGCCCTGGAGATTGGTTGCCATTTGCTGAAGATGGATCAGGGGACATGCTCTGTGTTGAGTTAGAAAGCGGATCGATAAGTAAATACGTAAGCAATGATGAGAACGAGGAAATAGCTGACTCGTTTGAAAGTTGGTTAGTTGATATTCATGCCACCATCAAAAATGGTGAGTATAACTTTGATCCAGCTAGTGGATTCGGAATTGAACCTAAAGGGCCTGACGACCATGACGACCATGACGAGGAGGATGATCACGGAGCCGAGGAGGAGGAGGAAAACGTCGTAATGGATGGTGGTGATGATGGTGATGAAACTGCAATGACTTATAATTTCACTGCAAAGATGATAGAGTTATATGAGGACGAGGAAAAGATAGGCTCAGTGCCTTGGGGAGACATTGTAAGAGTTCGCGTATCATCATATGCCGGTGACCCTCTTATTTCTATCAATCTGCCAGATGGAAGTGATCATGAAGAAATTGAAATTCCAACCAGTATCGCCAATTCGAACAAGTTCTTTAAGTATTTGGGCAAACTCAAAGGTTGGGACAAGGATGCTTTCAAAGAAGCATTAGCCAACACTGAAAAAGAAGGTGAAATTGTTGTCTGGGGATAGCCTTTTACGACAATTATCTCTTTTGGATACCAACGAATTAAGGTGTCTTTAGAGCTTCTGCTCTAGCATCCTCATAAGCTTTCTTTGCCATGTCATATCCCTCTTGAACACGGTCAGGAACTATCTTAGCTGCTTTTTTGTCCCCTTCTTTCTTTGCAGGTTTTGCCTTGGCCGCGGTGTCCCGCTTTGATGCCGAATGGTTAGCAATCTCCTTAAGATAGAGTTGTGCGGATGCAAGAACAGGAACAACTTTAGGGTGAATTTTTGGTTGAATCTCCTTCATCTTGTTGGAAAGATCCCTTACATATTTACGTAATTCACGATCTAAAAATTTATCCAAGGAATTGCTCCTTGCTGTTACGATCTGTTGATTCACATGGGAAAGGCACCGATCTAACGAATATGTTTTAGCAACTTTTCTTGTCCTCAAACGTGCATAAGCGTAAGCAGTCTTATTATTTTTGCTGGCCCTTCCAGCAGCAACAACTTTGCTCCATACCTGTGCATTTGATAACATTCGTATTGATCGTTCACGAAGAACTTTCTGCGCCGCACTCAAATCAATTATAGATTTTCCGGTTTCTAATCCTTCTGAAAGTTCCCTTGCAACATTCAAGGCATCATCAATATGTTCACAAGATATTACCTGCGTAGAATTAATAACATCCCAACTGTCATCTAGTATTAAATCATCCAAGATCCCGTCATCGACATTACTAGTTAATAAATAAAAACTTTGATTTACTACTGAGGCCTTTTTGCCCAATGCACTTGGAGTCGTAAAATTGCTCTCGAGCTTGCCTTCATCCGGATCTACTCCTGCCTTTTGTGCCGCTCCAGCAGTCAGCTTAATTGCTTCTCCGATTGAAGCATCACAACGTTTTTTGTCAGTTGTGTAATTTAACCCACCTCCAGCATCCATTCCTGCAAAGAGCACCAAATTTTCAGGAACCTTGATGCCTTTTAATAGGCACTCAATAAGAAACGCGGAGGCAAAATTTGGAGGAGCGGTGTCTGCCTGAATTTCATCAATTACAAAATGAACAGCTTTGTTTTTTGGCCATCCTTGACTGAAATATTTTTTGGGAAGATATGTCATAACCGAAATCATCGGTTTATTAGTAAGTTTAGGCTTGGTTTCAAAACTTGCCTGCATTGGCCCACCTTCCTCAGCATCAACAATTTCAGCCTTCACTTCAGAGACCACCATGGTAGGAACCTCAGTAGCATGCATCGCCAAAATCACCTTGACCCTTGCCTCAGTTGCCAATGGCACCAGATTCTCCTTCCCTGGCTTCACGGGTAGAATAGCTCCGGGAGAAACCGGCTCAAATTTTTCTGGACCATCCTTTCCCGGCTTATTGGAGGGAGCCTCTAATTTGGTAACGTTATCCGTGCTCGTTGCCATCTGATCTGGAGAAGTGAGGTTGATCTGGATAAAGTCTCCTGACCGAATCACTTTACCGTGAACAAAAACTTGTTTGCCAATAACTTCGTCAATGCCCCAGTCTTCTTTGGAATCATAAACATTCGATTTGATTAAGAGGCGGAAACCACTATCAGAAAACCAAACTCGGACATCTGCAGTCTTAGGTGAACTGTCAGAATGCCTTACTTTTCCTGTAACCATTACTGCTTTACCTATTGAACTGACAATAGCATCCTCATCCGTAACATCAATTACATCAGCAACATTCTCTTTTGTGGCATCCCCTTCCTGACCTGGTAATTGAAGAGTACCAATTAAAGTCATCAAAATTCCTAGTAGGTAATGCTTCATGATTGATTTTTAGTTTTAATTTGCTAGTGAAAAATTTTAAATAATTAACCAAAGACATCCTCTCCAAAGATTGCCTTTGCAGCCTGTGCTACATCCTTGTCCCCCCTCCCTGAACAATTACAAATTATCAGCGCATCCTTTCCGAGCTCTGGGGCAATCTTCCGGACTCCAGCAAGCCCATGGGCAGTTTCTAGGGCAGGTATTATCCCCTCAACCTTAGACACTTCCTGAAAAGCCTCCAATGCCTCATCATCAGTAGCATAAGTATACTCAGCCCGACCAATATCTTTGAGGTTTGCATGTTCGGGGCCAATCGCAGCATAATCAAGACCAGCGGAAACTGAATGAGTTAATTCTATCTGACCATCCTCATCGGCCAATAACCAAGTCTTAGTACCCTGAAGAACACCTAACTTTCCTCCTTGGAACCGCGCAGCATGCTCGCCCTTACGTATACCACGACCGCCTGCTTCAACTCCAAGCATCTTAACGGAGTCATCTCCAAGAAATGGATGAAATAAACCAATGGCATTACTGCCGCCACCAACACAAGCGACGAGATAATCAGGCAACCTCTCTTCCCTCTCCAGTATCTGCTTACGAGCCTCTTCGCCTATCACGCGGTGAAAATCACGAACCATCATAGGATAAGGGTGTGAACCTAGAGCCGAGCCTAAGATATAGTGTGTATTCCGAACATTAGTAACCCAATCCCTCATAGCTTCATTGACCGCTTCTTTAAGTGTCCTTTGGCCAGCAGCTACTCCGCGGACCTCGGCTCCCAAGAATTTCATACGTGCAACGTTTAGCGCTTGCCTCTCCATATCGACTTCTCCCATATAAATAACACAATCAAATCCGAACCGAGCACAAACCGTGGCCGTAGCAACTCCATGTTGACCAGCTCCCGTCTCGGCAATGATTCGATTCTTGCCGAGCCTTTGCGCCAATAAAATTTGTCCCATCGCGTTATTGATCTTGTGAGCCCCCGTATGGAGAAGGTCTTCCCTTTTCAAATATATTTTAGCCCCCCCGAGAAGTTCGGTCCATCTCTCCGCAAAAGTCAGAGGAGTTGGCCTTCCCACATACTCTCTTAGCATTTCGTCAAGTTTCTGGCGAAATTGTGGATCAGATTTTGCTTTAGTGTATTCATCAGACAACTCTTCCAGAGCAGACATTAGGGTCTCTGGAACAAACATCCCTCCGTATGTACCAAAATGGCCGGCTGAATCCGGAAGTTCTTCAATGAGTGGTTCTGACATTTTTAAGACCATAACATTAATCCCTGACCGAGTCCGTATCAAATGCGTATAACTCCTAAGAATAAAGGAAATCTGCTATTCATCGTGACTAAGCCTTCGGTAAAGGTTACATTGAAAAGATGAAAAATAAGGTTTTCCATATTCTTCTGAAAATTGGTCTTTTTGCAGCTATCCTAGGACTAAGCTCAGCTCAAGAATGGACTCAGTTCCGTGGTCCTGGGGCTTCCGGGCATTCACCAGAAAAGGGAATCCCTGAAACAATAGAAAAAGATAATATTAAATGGTCCATTGAATTACCAGGTAGTGGACATTCTTCTCCGGTATTATGGGGTGACACAGTATTCTTAACTGTCACTGACAAAGACTCATCAGGCCTCAGGTACATAATTGCTTTTTCCTCAAAGGACGGGAAAGAAAAATGGAGAACTAAGCAAACTTATCAAGTTTATAAGCAACACCGTTTCAATGACTTTTCCGCCTCAACGCCCTGCTGTGATGCAGAGAGAGTCTACGTTACTTGGACCTCACCGGACGGAGTTGAAGCGCTAGCACTTGACCATAATGGCAAAGAAATTTGGAAAAAGAAAATTGGAAAATTTTATGCAAAGCATGGAAGCTCAACTTCGCCTGTCTTGGCAAATAATACTCTGGTCATTGGTAGCCACGGTGAACAAGGGAAAAGTTATATTGTGGGTCTAGATCCAAGTAACGGTAAGAAGAAATGGAGAATTGAACGAGAATCCAATGATAAGGGAGCTTATAGCACTCCTGTTGCTCGGAAGGCAGATGACGGAACCGAAGAACTTATTTTTAGTAGCACCGCGCATGGAATCACCTCAATTGATGCTTCTGAAGGAACGATTCGCTGGGAGCATGATGCTGGATTTTCTCAACGCTGTGTTGGTGGCCCCGTGATCTCAGGAAATACAATTTTTGTATCTGCAGGTTCAGGATCCGGAGGAAAAGAATCAGCAGTTGTCAGAGTCAACGGAAAGAAAGCTTCTGTAGCATGGGAAGCCGGACTCAAGGGGCTTCCTTATGTGCCTACGGGCCTTTCATTTAATGGTATGATTTTTTTACTTAACGATGGTGGTATCATGACATGCCGAAAAGCGTCTGACGGGAAAGTGTTATGGCAGGAGCGTGTTGTAGGAGCTCCTTACAGTTCACCTATACTAATAAATAATAAAATTTACTGCTTTAGTAAGGAAGGAGACATGACAGTCATTGCTGCCTCAGCTAAACTTGAATTGTTAAGTTCATTTAAATTTTCGGAAGGTATCTATGCAACGCCTGCGGTAGCAGATGGTAAATTATTTGTGAGGACTTTTTCTAATCTCTACTGCATTAGTAAATAGAAACAATTTCAGTATAAGCTATTGGCGTTCATGTAGTTTTGATAATCTTTCTATGCTCTCAATGTATTGTTCCAAGGCCTTGTTAGGTTCAATTTCTTGAGCATTTCTCAAGGCATCCAGGGCCGCACTATAGTCTCCTCGAAGAGTTAAAATTTCTCCGCGGCGACGCTGCGCCTGAACTGCAAACTCATCAATAGATGCGGCGCGCTCAAGTAGCATCAGTGCCTTTTCAGTTTCTTTATTTTCTACAAAATATTCTGACAACGTGATCAAGATGAGACCATCAAGGGGATTCTTTTTTAACAATGATTCAAGCCTAGAAACTCCTTCTTCAGAGTCTCCTAACTCAATCTCTATCATTGCCCCTGCACGCTCAAATTGATGGGCCGATTTACTATCCTCTTTAATTTGTGTGTCATAGTCTGCTGCTTGTCTAATTTCCATGACAAACTGACGTGCTTGGTTCCACAACTGATACCTTACAAGATAATCAACTGCATCCGCGAATTTTTGAAAGTGTAAGGGAACCGGATTCTTTAATGCCTGACGATAACAAATCATTGCCTTTTCAGTCAACGTTTCGTTCAAGTACAGATGCCCTAGAGAAAGAATCGCAGAAGCGTCAAGAACATTGAGTCTTCGAGCAACTTCCAAATCCGCAATGGCCAATAGTTGCTGTCCTTGCCTAAGATGCACATCTCCCAAGTTCACCCATATCGCAACTCTTTCTGGAGACACCTTCAGAACGTACTCATAAATCGATGCTGCCTCTTCCAGTTCATCAAGGTCCATTAGCGCCGTTGCTTCACCTAACTGCCACTGTAATTCATCAGGCATAGTGAGTTTCGCCATCCTATAAGCTTGCAATGCGTCATGTGATCTCCCGGACTGACTCAAACAATAGCCCAAAAGACCCATCGTAAGACCATCCTGCGACCCCAGTTCCATTGCTCTTCTTAGGCTAGGTTCCGCTTCTTTATAATCCCCCGTTTGAACATAGGCTATTGCGAGATTCCTATGAGCATCTCTAAAATTAGGCTGTATTTTAAGTGCTTTACGAAAATTTCTCATTGCTTTAGTTGACTGACCTTCTTCGAACTGAAGGCTCCCAAGATTGAAGAGCATCGCTGGGCTCTTCTCCAAAAGTAAACTCTTAACCATCAATGATATGGCCCCTAGTCGGTCCCCTGAAGCCATCTTCTTAGCGACCAAATCCAGTTCCTCTTTCTCTGCCGGATTCAATTTGGGTTCTATCCGTGAATCGACTCCATAACTAGCAGTAAAAGCTTTGCGAAAAGATTCAGTGTTCCATATCGGATCAATCGGAAGCGGTGCAGCCCCTGTTAAACAGGTACATACTAGCATTAATGTGAATTGTATTTTTAACATTATTTCGGTGGCTGTAATGTCATCGGCCAACGGTAAATGGCATTGACCGGTTGCCCATCTTTTCTCGGAACTGAAAAACGGGCCCTAGATGCAAAGGATGTTGCCATCTTTGTCAGTTCAGGGTGAGAGCTCGAAAGTACCTTCCTGACCTTGACTCTACCGTTCATTGAAATACCCACTTCAAGAATAACAGTTCCACTGCGCACGCCGCGCCTCAGTAAAGCGCTCGGATACCTTGTAGAGGGTCTATTCATCAATCGCGGTCTCGAGTCCAAATCGCCAACGGATACGAGTCCCTGAACTTTTGGCCTTGAAATGGGCGCTGGTGCCGGCTTTGCGGGTTTTGGCGTCTTTATTGGAAGTGGTGACGGTATGAGCTCAGGATTTGATTCTAATTCAAAATCTGCAGTCCTCATGGTGAGGTCAATTTTTGAGTCAAGGGTCGCAATTAATGGAGGGGCTACACTCTCAATCTGTAACTCAAGCTTAGGCAATGGTGGAGGGGGAGGGGGGGGAGTCTCTTCCTGAATTTCTAAGGGAGGAGGAGGAGGAGGAGCCATTTCAGGAACAGTTTCCATTGTTCTAATAGTTCGGTCCGGGATCCGCTTCGCATCCAAGAGGCGCATCATTATGAGAAATGAAATTAATAAGATTACCAAGAAAAGCCCACCCACGAGTCTACCTATCAGGCTCCTGAGTAAAACTATTGGGTTCCTTTTTCTAATTAATTGCATCCTAAATTAAAAATCGTTTGATCAGCTTCCATTCAAGGTTGAGACGAAAACCCTGACAGCACCGGCCAGCTTAGCCTCGTCCAAAACTTCAACTGTCTTTTGAGTGGCTGTCCTGCGGTCAGCCTGTATTACTACTGGAAGATCATCTCCTTTGAGGAGTCTTCCCACGACTGCACGCACACCTCCAACCCCAATTTCCCGACCCCCATGGTAAACACCGCCTTCAGCAGTGATACCAATGAGTATGCTGTTCTTGTCTAACTCCTGTTGAGATGCTGCCCTGGGCTTTTCGATTTCGACACCGGTCTCATCTACGAAGACAGTAGTTACGATAAAAAAGATTAAGAGTATAAAAACCACATCGATGAGAGGAGAAATATTAATCTCTCCGGATCCGCTGCTCAGCTTTTTTCTACATCTCTGAAAGTTCTTAGCCATGATCTAGAATTGGTTCTGAAGAGCAGTCCCAATCTGCTGGAACCCGTGCCTCAAATTTTCATACCTGACCTTCAAGGCATTATGAATAAAATATGCCGGGACACTAATGACGAGACCCGTCTGTGTAGTTATCAGTGCCTCAGAAACGCCCTTCGAAATGACCGAGTCGGGCCCAGTCGACGCAATCGCGCTCATCCCATCAAAGGTGGTGAACATCCCACTCACCGTTCCCAGCAAACCAACTAGAGGAGCAGTAGTGATAAGGACAAAAGCAAAAGGGATTCGCCTCTCGGCCGTTGAAAACATTTCCTCCTCTATCTGATTCATTTGACCTTCTAATTTCTTTTCTCCAATTTTCCGGGAAAGTAATGCCAAAATTTCTGAAGAACGGGACCCTTGCAGTAACAAGCATTTCCATTCCGAGCTTTTAAGAATTGGAGCCCTCGGAAGTCGTAACAGGTTCCATATAGAAAGTAAGGAATACGCTATCCCGAAAGCGAGTCCTAATAGGCACCAAAAGACCCAGCCACCCTCAGTACCGAGGACACTCAACTCTTCGTGTACGAGTTCAATCATTTTCGGACTTTGTTTGCAGTTTTTGGCTCGCCTTCAACCCATTAACATAGGCGATACTTGCCATTTCTGTAGCGGCTAGGATCCCACTTATTTTTCTCGATAGTAGCGCGTGCATGATTAGAGCTGGAATAGCAACGACCAGACCAAACTCAGTCGTGACAAGGGCCTCTGAAATTCCAGAAGAGAGGGACTTCGCATCGCCCGTACCAAACACATTAATCAATTTAAAAGTATGAATCATGCCAGTCACTGTTCCTAATAGTCCAAGTAATGGAGCCGTGGCCGCAGCAATTTCTATCCATGAGAGGCCACGCTCTAGTTTTGGCTGCGCGCGTAGATATTCTTCATAAAGAGCCTCTTCGATATCCTCAGGTGATTTGCTTTCGGTTTCAATGGCCCGTCTCAATGCTTTGTAAGCAGGATGAGATCTGCGACCAATGAGAGACTTGGCCTCTTCCAAATCACCTTCACTGACCTCATTAATAACTTTCCTCAAAACTGATGGTCTTATGGCTCTGATTCTCAATAATTGGAGCCACTTGAAAAGTGCTGCTAGCGTTGCAATCAAAGCAATGATTAGAATTGGGTAAATCCAGAACCCGCCCTTCTTGATATGAGCAAGAACTGACCCGTCCTTTTTATTTAGTGCCTGAGCCATACCCATTGTCGGATCAAAGAGCATGTTAACATCCTTGCCCTCGGCAAGTCCGAGAATGGCATTCGCCGGTGAAGTCCGCTCAATGACTTGAGGCCTAAGATCCTTATTCTCGGTGACGAGCCCTGCGGTGCTTTTATCATCAGCAACGAACCAGCTAATGGGGCCAGCCTCAACAAATGTACCCTCTTTCTGCACTCCTTCGGGATCTAAGGCATTTCCTTTAAGGGACCGCGGACCAGTCATCTGACCGAGCCGTTCAATTGCCGCGTCAAGAAGATCGAGACGAGACTCTAAGCCCTCTGTAGTGCCTTGCTCATCAGCAGAGAGCAGCAATGGCCTCACCGATTCGGCTTCTGTCACACTCATCTGCATTTCAAGATTCTTTCTAAAATCACTGAGCAAATTCTCAATGTAAACGGATTCGTCCCTCCAGGAGCGGACCTCAGAGGATAAGCTCGCAAGGTCATGGATCAGTGCATCTCTTTCCTGTCCTGCTAATTGAGAACGTCTCCTCTTATCACGGAGCTCGGAGGCGATTTTCTCAGTTTCTTGGGCAAGTTCGGGTCTTTCTTTGGCAATATCCTCTCGCAGTTCTGCGAGGGCCTTCAATTCCATTTTCAGATCAGACTCAATCGATTTGGCCGCGACCTCATAATTGGGCTCCTGCGCCTTCAGCATCAAACCAAAGGGAAAAGTAAGAAAAAGAATATGCCAGATTTTCATGCTGATCAGTCCTTCTTCCCACTGAAATTAATTTGCACATAATCTGGTGCACGTTCTTTCCGGTACATCTCGATGGCCTCCTTTAATGGACCTGCCACTGAATTGTCCTCGGTCCAGGTCCAACCGCTCTTATGTGCCTGACCATAGCCGGCAACCTTCCCTGCCCTACCAACGTACCAGGCACCGGAAAAGCCAAGGTATAAAACTTCAACCTCAATCTGGTCTTCACCGTCAATGCGGATCTGACTATGAATAGTCAAGGACTGACCAAATTCCGAAGCCGCGCTCATCACCGCAACAATATCACGTAACCGATCCTGCAGGGAACTGCTAGGTTCTGACTGACGAATACGTTCCACCTCGTCATTAATTTTGTTCATTAGAGGCTCAGGAAAAATTTGCAGCTGAGGCCGTAAAGCTGTTTCGAGCCGCTCCACACGCTTCAGAATAATTGCACGTTTATTGCGTAATGATTCCTGCTCGGCCAAAAGCTCCTCACGTTTCTTGGTAGCGTCACTGAGCCTTTTCCCTGCAGCGGCTATCAGAGAATCGATCTGCTCAATTTCCTTCAGCCGGATACCGTTCAGAGATGCCATGTTACGTTTCTGCTCTGACCAGTCTGCACGCTCCTTGGAACGAATCTTCTGGACCTCTACCCACTGGCGAACCTTCTCCTGTAAAACGAAAGACGGTGACACCTTTTGGGTGTCACCGTCAGCAATCTTTTCCTGAGCGTGAGCTGCTGTTGCGGTAAACACCAACAATAAAACAGTTAGGACAAGATCATGTGTGTTTTGTTTGTGTGTTTTACTAAGTATATGTTTTTTTACCATTGCAGCTCAAACCCAATATAGAATTCCCTAGGAGCATTTGCCCTAGGCCCATCTGGAAGTCTACTCACGGTGAGAACTTCGTCGAGTACATTGTGAACGCCACCAATTAGGCGAGTCGTATCACTGAGCTTATAATGCGCAGATAAATCAAGAATAAAACCTCCGTCGATCTTGCCTTCACGGCCATTAGACACTTCAAGGTTCTTTGCAGAAGCATACATATCGGATCTGTATGACCCAATAGCACTAAGCCCCCAGTTCTCAGCAGACAATCCTGCACCAACTGCGAATTTCCACTCTGGAACGTAAGGGATTGTAGCACCTGGCTCATCAGCAGCGAGGATGTCGTCTTCCCCACCTTCAGAAAGAGGTGCTGTAAGTGTAGCCTCTGTGTAAGTTGCGCTAACAAACATAGGAATAGCTACTGAGCTGTCTGCATTAGCAGTGTAGCTCTGAAGGAATTCAATACCTTTGACTTCAGCCTCACCAGCGTTGGTGCCATCAAGCATGTCATCAAAAGCCACTCCACCAAGACCTGCATTAGATCCAGTCAACTCATCATAGTCACTTAAGAATGCGGCGATCTCTGTTGAAGCGCCGTCCTTCTGAGTTCTGACACCGAGTTCATAACCGATGCTCTCCTCAATTCTAGTTCCACTCTTGAGGAAACCACGAGGAGAAGGGGTTGATATTCCCTTATAAACTCCACCAAATGCGTTAGTGGAATCAGAGAGTGCATAAGTCATTCCAATGCCAGGAACAACAGCGTCAATCTCACCGGTCTTGCCGTTAGTTTGAGTGTTAGTTGCGTCACTCGTATAGTCTTTCCAGTCTCCATCAATTGTTTCATAACGGACACCTGGGCTCAAAGTCAAAGATCCAAGATTGATATCATCTTGAATCCAAGCGGAAAAAGCATCTGCTTCCTGGGAGCGGTTACCGCCGGACCCTGGAGCCCCCTCATTAACAACAGGAGTGCCACCAGAAAGATCAATAGTGTCCTGTTGTTGGAAACGACGAATTGAATCAGTGTGGATTCGAGATCCTCCACTAATGCTATGCTCGGTACCAGCGATCGTGGTATCATAGTCAAAGTTGATCTGGAAACCCTTGGACTCATATGCACGTGAATTGTGCTTGATTCCTAAGCTTCCAGTTCCAAGGAGGCGAAGGTCATCATATGCAGCAGCGTAAGTAATAGGATCAGCAACAACTTTGGAGACACTCTGTCCACCAGCTTTGTTGATCTTGTACCAGTCGCGCTCAAATTCATTGTAATAGGCTGCAACTTGAAGGGTCAAATTGTCAGCAGGCTCGACCAAATACTTCAAGTATGAGCGTTTGTGCTCAGTCGCCATATGATCTAGGAACGTTCCCGCATAGCGTCTGTATGGATTAGCCTTAAGATCTGATTCAGTCAGACCTGCATAGGTCTCATCAGCGTTGAACTCAGTATATCCATACTTGAACTCCCACCGCTGGTAAACGTCACTATTTGGCTCCCAGAAAATCTTAACCATAGGCTCCATCAGATCGAAGCCAGTTTTGTCAGATCCACCGTATCCGTTACCAACATCAATCGTACGGTATCCGTCTGTTTGGCGATAGTAAATTTCAGCTAAAATGCCAACTCTGCCAAAGTCCCCCTCAGATGTATCAGACCAGTAGCTGTGAATATCAAAGGCACTATTTGATCCATAAGCTGAACGCAAATAGAAGCTATGATCTGTAGGGAATTGAGTAGAAAGGTAGTTCACGACACCACCGGTTGTGTGTGGTCCATGAGCAATCTGAGATGACCCTTTAAGGATCTCAATTCCACCCATACGAGCTGCGTTCGGTGAGTAATACGCGGAAGGCGCAGAATACGCTGCAGGAGCAGTCAGAATTCCATCCTCCATTATTGTCACGTTATCACTACGTGTACCCTCACCACCACGAATGGAGATGTTAGGAAAATTACCGTACCCGTCTTCCTCGCGGTAGTATACACCAGGAATGCGATCAAGGATCCGATTCACGTTATAGTAGTTCTGTGATCGAAGCTCTTCCGTGTCGATAACATAACCAGAACCAGGAAGATCAAAAACATCCCCTCCTCCAATTACAAGACTCGGATCCAATGCGCCGGCTGCTTCTTCATCTTGCGCAACCGCATTGGAAACAATCAGCGCGGACGATGCAAAGATCACAAGTAAAATTATTGAGAATCGGTTAGTTTTCTTTTCTAACATTGTAACTTAGTAGTATTTTTATTTTTTATTTGAACAGTTTCCCGACACTTGAAAGTTTGCCTAGGGCAGACAATTTTTAGAGCCGAGCAATCATTTATTTTTTAATTTATAAAATGAGACTGATTCTTATTAGCAACAGCATAGCTAGAGTCAACCTTTATTGAGAATAATTATCATTATTATTAAGTATAATTAAAGAAATTGGCAATTCTCCAATAAAGCGGCGCAATTGATCGTCAAAACCGCCCTCTTTCTATCTTATATATGGACCGCATGCCCAGTAGAAGCACCGACCGCTTCATGGACCATTTCACTTAGGGTAGGATGAGCATGAATTGTATTTTCAATTTCTTCGTAAGTCAGCTCAGATTCAATGGCCAAACCAAGTTCAGCAATTAGCTCAGTAGCTTCAGAACCTATAATATGGGCCCCCAAAATTTCTCCGTGCGGCTCTCCTATCAATAGCTTAATGAAACCTTCCGTCTCACCGGCCGCTTGTGCTTTACCACTAGCCTGATAAGGGAATTTTCCAATCTTGAAAGATAGGCTCTTCTCCTCAGCCCCTTGTTCTGTGAGACCAACACTGGCCACTTGAGGCTGACAATAGGTGCACCCAGGAAAGGTTCCTACTTTCTTAGGTTGGGTCCCATTGAAAAGACCATTAACACATTGAGTCGCTTCAAAGCTAGCTACGTGAGCGAGCCAAGGCGGCCCTATAATGTCCCCGACAGCATAAATTCCAGGAACGTTGGTCTGATACTTATCATCCGTAACAATATATCCTCTATCCAATTCAAGATCAAAGTCAGCCGGAAGGACAGGCTCAACCCCAATCGCTATGAGTGCGACCTCGGCCCCTATTGTACTTGGTGCTGACCCTTCCTTTTCAACATCAATTTCAATACGATCGCCAAGATCTCTAGTACCTATCACTTTTGTTGAACTGAGAATTTCAATTCCACTCTTCTTGAAACTTTTTTCTAATTCAGCACTCACCTCTCGATCCTCAACAGGTAAAATATTGGGCATCATTTCAACGATAGTAACCTTGGTTCCAAATGCATTGAAAAAATATGCGAATTCAATACCGATCGCACCTGCTCCGATAATAACAATGTCCTCCGGCTGCTTCTCCATGATCATAGCTTCAGAACTTCCAACAACGGAGCGACCATTGAACTGCAGGTCAGGAAATGCTCTTGTCTTGCACCCAGTGGCAACAAGAATGTGTTCAGACTCGAGAACATTTTGCTGGCCAGAAGAATCGGTGACTTGAACTTTTCCGGGCTCAAGTATCTGGCCAGTGCCAAGGACATAATCGACTTTATTTTTCTTAAATAAAAATTCAATTCCGCCGGCAAGTCTGTCCGATACCTTACGGCTCCTAGATATGACCTTGGACCAATCATACGATAAATTGTCGAAACTGAATCCAAACTCGTCAGCATGGTTCTGCATTAAGCGGTAAAGCTCGGCATTGCGTAGGAGCGACTTGGTCGGAATGCATCCCCAATTCAGGCAAGTTCCACCTGCTCGATCCTTTTCAACACAAGCGATTCGCTTCCCAAGCTGAGCGGCACGAATGGCTCCGACGTAGCCGGCAGGCCCGCCCCCGATAACAATAAGGTCATATTTAGACATTTCTTGATTCAGTAGCTTTCAGCCAGAGCATTTCAACTCAGAATTACTTAAATTATTCAATGACTAATACTATATTATCGATGAATGGCTGTGAATTGGCAAAGCTTAACTACTAGAACTGCTGCTTTCTCATTCTGAGCATGAGAGAGGAGATTGACAGGCGATTCGATATGAACAAACCTTTTGAAGACAGAGGCCCAGCTCCATTGAATCATTTGAAAGACCAATTCCTTCTAGATCCTGAAGTAGCATACTTCAATCATGGCGCTTACGGAGCCTGTCCAAGGTCAGTATTTGAAGCCTATCAACGCTATCAGCACGAACTTGAGAGGGAGCCTGCTACCCTGCTTTACAGAGAATTCACCAAAAGAATGCAGGAAACAAGGGCAGGACTTTCCCTGTTCCTTAATTGTGAATCTGATCAAATCGCATTTGTACGTAACGTGACTTACGGACTCAATATGGTAACTCAGTCCCTGGTCATAAATGAAGGGGACAAGGTATTGGCAACTGAACACGAATACGGAGCCGTTGACAGAATGTGGAAAACCATATGCGAGGAGAGAGGAGCACATTTCATCAGAATCAAGATGCCGCTCCCTCTCGAATCTGCATCCTCGGCGGTGGATCTATTGAAGGAACAAATCGATCCTTCAGTGAAAATTGTCACATTCCCTCACATTGCCCCAGAAACGGCACAGCTTTTTCCAATCAAAGAACTTACAGAAATTGTCAGGGACGCGGGCGCGGTCTCCGTCATTGATGGAGCACATGCACCTGGCCAGATAAAAGTAAACCTTAAAGAGATCGGAGCCGATTTCTATGTGGGAAATTGCCATAAATGGATGCTCTCACCTAAGGGAGCAGGTTTCGTTTACGCTTCTCGAGAACATGAAAATAGGATTCGCCCGCCCGCGATCAGCTGGGGAAACATTTCAGAGGGAACCTCGTCACTGCTTCTTGAAAATGATTGGCAAGGAACAACAGACATCTCTTCCATTCTAGCAGTTCAAGATGCTATTAATTTTCTCAACAAGAACAAATGGTTCGAAACTGTTGTTCCGCGTTCAAATCATCTCATAGCAGAATTTAATGAACCAATTCTTGGTATCACAGGAATGGATGATCTCTATCTGCACACTGATTTGCAACCACCCCAGATGCGCTCTTATCTTTTACCTGAAGGGGATCACTCTTCCCTTCACACTGAACTCTTTCACCGTTTCAAGGTTGATGTGCCAGTGTTTTTACATCCGAAGGGCAGTATGTTCCGAATCTCAATTCAAGCATATAATGATGCATCTGACCTCCAAAGGCTAGTCAAGGCACTGAGAGAAATTCTCTGATTAAATTCGATTAAATACTCTCTAGATAATCAATCAGTAGCCGAACTCCCACGCCAGTTCCCTGCTCCCCACCCTGATAGTCTCTCTGCGCAGCACCCCAAGCACTACCGGCAATATCTAGATGAGCCCAAGGCGTTTCTCCAACAAAGTATGATAGGAAAGCTCCACCCGTTGAAGATCCCGCGCCCGTGGCAGGTCCACTGATATTTCTCAGATCACCTACGATTCCTTTCATTTCCTTTTTGTGAAGATCAATAATTGGCAGAGGCCACACCATTTCCGAAGTTCTTTTACCTGCCTCTACAAGTGATTGCGTCAGGTCATCATCATTCCCCATGACTCCTGTAATTTCGTGTCCCAGAGCAACGACAACAGCACCGGTCAGAGTGGCAAGATCTACCATTGCATCAGGCCGAATCTTTTTAGCGGCATAAGCTAGCGCATCAGCAAGAATCAGTCGCCCTTCAGCGTCAGTATTCAAAACCTCAATCTTAAGCCCATTATAAGCAGTAACCAAATCCCCGGGTTTAGTAGCCTTACCGTCAGGAAGATTCTCCGAAGTTGGGATCAGTCCGTGAACTTCAACATCTGAGCTAATTGAAGAAAGGACATCAAAAACGCCAAGCACTGCAGCCCCTCCAGACATATCATATTTCATCTCGTGCATCTTTCCTGAAGGCTTGAGACTAATGCCACCAGAATCAAAAGTTAGACCCTTACCTACGAAACAAACCTTATTCCCAGTCTTGGCCTTTGGTCGATGAATCAAATGAATTAAATAAGCTGGCTCGAACGAACCTTCAGAGACTGAAAGCAATGACCCCATACCCATCTTTTTCATGGCGCCTTCATCAAAAACTTTCACAGAAATACTGACTGAATTCTTGGCGATTTTGCGGGCCTCTCTGACCAGATCACGAGGTCTCATTTTATTGGCAGGGGTGTCTTGCAAACGTCTGGCGAGGCAATTCCCATTTCCTATTGCAATGCCGCGCTTGGCCCCTCTTTTGATAATCTCCCCGGTATGAAACGTAACTTTTTTCAAGCCTTCTGTACTTTTTTTAAAGTCGTCCAGACGATATGAGCCCATCACGGCGCCTTCTGCAAGGGCCTGTCCAAAAATGCCCGCATCGAAACCATAATTCTTAGCTGCCCAATAAGTTATAGATTCTAGTTTATTTTTCCTAGCCTCTTTCACAGCAATGGCTGCGGCACGACGAATATTTTCGGCGTCTATTTTTTTGGATTCACCTAGCCCAACCATCAGGACTCGCTGAAAGGGCCCCTTGATTGAATCTGTTATTCTTTTTTGACCAGAGCTGCAGACGAATGACTCTAGAGCACTAACCGGAATCTTAACCCCCTGAGGAAGTTTGATTTTTTTACCATGGCAACCAAAAACAATAAGTAGATCAGATTTGGTCAATTTGGCATTAAGAGATTTTTGCAGAAATTTCATAGGGTTTTTATTTTTATTTCTTAGGTCATGACTACTCCGTAACGTGCTTTAATAAAAATTTCAGTTCAACCTTACAAGAAAGCACACCATTGACCCATATTTAAAAATGGTTAACTCCCAGATATGAAACTACCAGAAAATAAACTCAGAAACCTTTGCCTACCCCAACAGCAACCAGATTACCTGATGCATTTCTCGTGTAAATAATACCATTTGAAAGGACAGGAACGGTCCAGCACCGACCTCGATTAACTTGCTCACGGGCCAAACTTTCAAATTTCTTTGGTGATGCAGCACCAACAGCAAGTTCTCCGCGCTCACTAAATACTATAAGCTTACCGTCAGCAGCGGTCACTGTGCCACAACCAAAGCCACCTTCTTTCCATTTCACCTTACCCGTTTCAAATTCCATACAGATCAATTCCTTCTTCTCCGCACCATGCGTATTACCACTGATACCGTACAGATGTCCATCCATGACAATACAATTTGCCATGTGATTGCTGATAGCTTTATTGCTATACACTTCTTTTAATCTTTTCCCATCAAAAGTATAAAGCCCACACCCACGACCATAACCAGTCGAGATAAATACTTTATTATCTATAACTATGGGTGTCGTCGCATTCGTGCTGAACCTTGTCTTCCATTCATTAATCGTCACCGTCTTCCCGTTGCGCGCCTCAAGAATGACTAGGCCTTCCGTCTTCAATGTGATGAGTAGGTCCTTGTCTTCAAAATTGAATAAAACTGGGCTAGCATATGCTGGTTTGAACCGTTCACTTTTCCAAATCATTTCGCCTTCTCCCAATGAATAGGCAATGGTATGAGCAGCCTCGACCACTATCATTTCGCCAACAATAAGTGGGGATCCGGCAAAGCCCCACTCGGCAGGCTTCTGCATAGCTGAATCTTTGAGTAGATCTCTCTCCCAGAGTTTTTTGCCATTTTTTGCATTGTATGATTTAAATTTTCCATCCTTACCCAATGTGTAAACTTTGCCCAAGTGCACTGTGGGAGTAGCTGCCGGACCGCCCTCATGAAGATTAGGCAATAATTCTGCCTTATATGTATCAGACCATATCTTTTTACCGGTCTTCGCATCAAAACAATAAACCGTTTCAGAACCATCCCTTCGCTTCCCGTCGTGGCCCAGTGTGTAAAGTCTTCCTTCGGAAACAGAGACCCCGGCAAATCCAACACCGACCTGTTCCTTCCAAATCAGATTGCCTATCTTGTCAGGATCCCATTCTGTTTCAGATGAAATGCCATTGTAATTTGGGCCCTGCCAATTGGGCCAGTCCGCGGCATTGAGCGAAGAAATGATACCCGTAAGTATAATTGTTAGGGAAATCTTCATCCCCAAATATAGCCATGAGGGAGTAGCCGATGCAACTGACTCGTGATTGTATTTTCTTCGACAAACAGGCCGTTCTCATGTGATAATCTGTGACTTGTGCCAATCGAGGAAATTGATCTAACAATCGAGAGGAAAAAACTTCCTGAGAAAGTTAAAAACTATCTCAGAGAGGCCAATCACCGAATTGATGAATTTTTTGAAACTGAAAAGAACCGTAAAGTTCCCCGTTTCATCCCATGCAATGATGAACTGCTCTACCATTGGCTCTCTGCCATAAATGACAGCGATTTATGTTTGGGTAAAGTGTACTGCGAATGGGGCAGTGGCTACGGTGTGGGCACTTGTCTAGCTTCTCTATTAGGGTACGAATCATATGGTATAGAAATCGAACCGTCACTGATTGAAGCATCTAGAAAATTGGCTGAAGACTCAAATATATCGGTCACTATCATTGAACGCGATTACATGCCTGAAGGGTTTGAATGTTATGAAGGCTCTGGTGGGGCTGAACTTATCAGGCCTGAAAACTACACTTACCAAGAAAGAAGTGAATTAAGACCAGGTTATGAAGGAATGGATGCTGATCTGGATGAAGTGGATATTTTCTTTATCTATCCGTGGCCTGGTGAACAGGAATTTGTACTAGAATTTTTTCAAGCGGTTGCGGCCGACGGAACGCTTTGCTTAATTTACCTAGGAGATGGTGAGTTTGGCCTGTACCAGAAAACTGCTGACCCGTTCGATTAGAAAACTCTTGCTACAGAGGAGATGCTTTGAAAACAACTTTATAATCCTTTGTGGGGTCACAGGACTTGGGGTTGGGTATGAGGATAAAGTCATCGGTCAGCACTGGCTTTAATTCGCCGCCTTCAAGAATCTCAAAATTTCCAATCCTTTTGGAGAAATAGTGCACGATCGGACGCCACCCTCTCTGAGAGCCGTTAGTATTAATAGGCTCAAAAGATTTCTTACCTCTGATTGGGGTTATCTTGAAAGTGTATATAGAATCCTTTTTATTTAATGACTGCTCGTAGGCACGTTCTCCTTTGGCCAGTTTTGCATTCCAGCCAGGATCTCCATAAAAAACAACTGAGTCTCTGTCAAAGAGAAGCCCCGCAGCATCTTGAGCTCGAAGGCCTGCGTGCGTGGCCGCCTCGGTCATTTTTACCTTAGATCCAATGGCAGTGGCCTGATTAGGATCTGTCATTTCCTTACTAGCGAGACCGGGAAAGAATGTTTCCAGACGATGAATGAGGGCATGTTGATTGGCAAAGAACGCTTCAGCGAAACTGTATCTTCCGGGCTGTTCAACAAAATAATCCAAACAACCCCAACCTGCGTAACCGTACCAGGTCGGGACAGTATATCCGATCATCTGCCTCACTCCTCCGCTCTTTAACCATGCCAGTGCCATGGCTTGTTGATCGTCAATGTGACCCATCAGACAATTGCCAATCGGCATATAAACTTTTGGATTTGGCGAATTTATTGCAATTGTTTTCCCTTTAGTGTCCTGACCAAAAAGGTTTCCATTCTTGCTCTTAAAGTAACCGTTCCGATAAGAGAAACCGATTTGCCAGCCTCTTTCGGTTGCGTGACCAGAAGTGACGAAGAGTTGGGCTTTGTATTCTGTGAGCGTTTTTGCCAATGCCTCGGTACTATCGACTGGTCCACTCAATTCAATGGGATCCTGATTTCTATTTTTTCGGACAATTTTTCCCTTTTTTAATTCGCAATGCCAGACCCCTTCCAAACAATGCTCAAGTGCTATCTCGGTTCCCGAGGCGACACGTTCAATGGTCAGAGGCTTTCGTGTCTTTGCAATACTCAATGCATTTTCGGAATCATACCCTGTGAGGATGCCCCAGATAGTATCAGTATACGGATCCTCATCAATCTTTCTGGTGAGCTGATGAATCTTTGCAACCATGACCCTCGTCACTTCAGGATGCTTAGCTACAAAGCATGTGTACCTCGGTTTTATTTTCCTCAGTTGCTCGAGTATGCCTTCCGGTTTTCCATCTGGAAAATGCAGCGCCCTAGAAGATTCATATTTAGATTCCAATTGATCGATTACCTTTTTCCATGCAGGATCAGAAGCGGTACTCTCGGAGCTAAGAATTAGATAATGGGTAGGATCCGCTTGAACAATTTTGATCAAAAAAAGGAAAGCAAAAGAAAAGTAAGCAAACTTCATAATGTAGATTCTTGCTCGGATTTTCTAAGTGATCAATAGAAAGGAGCGCAATCCCAGATATAGTTTCCCCTGAATCAAAACTAAAAAGTCATCGAAGCCCCAAAAACAAAGTTCACACCAGGCTCATTCTGACCCGATCCGTGAATACGATATTCCTCGTCAGTGATATTTTCTAGAGACAATGTCAGAAGCAATTGTTCACTTACCTGGAACCCATACCTCAAATTGAAAACAGCATATCCAGGAGTTCCGTCAGGAGGTATTCTCTGAGTATCGCCCTTGTCCCGTGTGTTCAAATTGTCTTGTTTGGCAGCAATAAAACTACTCAACTCAAACCATTGAGAATCGGATAATTCATATCTCAATCCAAGGATCCCTGAAAGGGGAAGGGAACGGCTGACAGGTTCGCTGCGTGATGAGGCTAAGGAATCGGGAAAAGTATCTGCCACCCCATCATTAAACGCAAAGGATCCAAAGGCACTGAAACGGTCACTTATCATATATGAAGCGTCCAGCTCAACACCATAAACGTGACCCTCTGAACCATTCTTTTTGATTACCTCTAATTCGTCCTCAATGACCCTACCTGTCGGTGTACGAACAATCATGTCCCTAATGTCCGTATAGAAAATGGAGATTCCTGCACTGAATTTTTTATCATCAAAACGAGATCCTAACTCATAGGAAAGAAATTTTTCAGGATCGAGATCTGTAGAAGGCGTTTCAATTTCGTTTGATCTTGCCGAATCCAATCTCGAAAGATCAGAAAAATTAGGAGCCCTGAAGCCTTGTGATGCCCCACCAAAAACATTGAATTTCCCGCTACTCCCCACCTTGTAGACTCCCCTGAAACTACTCGACATATCATCCCAATCATTCTGCATTGAGCTGGGGTTCTTTGAAACTGGATCCTCAAACTTTCCAATATCAGCAATGACATGAGTGAACCGGCTCCCAAAATTAATGTCAAAATGATCTGTCACATTGATTTGATCCTGAATGAAAACGCCAAACTGTTCGTACTTTGAATCATCTCCAAAAGGACCTTGGATTCTTTCCCTTATAACATTTCTTTCCTGATCAAGATCATCTCGAAAAGTATCTGCACAGTCCCTATAATAACTTGTCCCATAACTCAACTTACCTATTCCCGTATCACTTTCCACCTGCAGCCAGGCTCCGAGACTATCCAAATCAAATCCTTGGTAATCTGCCTTGCCACTAGATTTAATACGGTAACGACTCTCTTCATGATTATGCCATGATAAGCTAGTATGTATTTTCTGGATCGGACCATCCAAGTCATCCGCTTTGATTTGGGCATATGCTAATCGGCGCGACTGATCTCCTGACCGGCGCAACTCACGACCAACTGAAGTGCCCTCCCAAGAACGTCCATATATGGTTTTGTGAACTCTCCATAAATCATTCTGCTCAAATTGCTGGTAAGCAAAAGTTCCCCTCACATTTTCATTGAAGTAATGATCCATTCTCAAATCAAAGCCTGCCTCATCAAAACCTGTATGTGGAAGCTCTCCTAAGCCAGAAGCTTTAATATTTCCGATACTTCTGTCCGTGAATCCCAGAATGACACCCGTGCTCTGACCAATGCCGACAATTCCCTCGGCCCTTCCAGTATGACTCTGTTCCGCAGATGAGCCCCGATAAAGGATGCGTCCTTCGCTAAATAGTTGATCTTTTCCATATGCTAATGGGTCAGTGCCTTTAGTGATTACATTCACCGTTCCACCGATAGCATCGCTTCCATAAAGCACAGATCCCTGACCCTTAATGAGTTCAATTCTGGATATGCTGAGCGGATCGACAGTTGCCCAGTACTGATTAGGCCCCTCACGAAACGCTGCGTGGTTGAGCCTAATTCCATCGATCAAAAGTAAATTTCTAAACCCTGTAAATCCACGTATAAAAGGAGAGCCTTTCCCATTAGCGGTTTTCTGAACAAGGACACCAGGATTAGAACGAAATGCCTCAGGTAGGCTACGAGGCATGTCGTCAAGAATATCTCTCTCGTCAATCAAGTAAACATCATGAGGAACGTCATTGACCAATTCATTGAACCGTGTCGCTGTGACTGTGACCTGTTCAAGTTCCCGTGACTCTTCTAAACTATCAGCGAATAGTTGGTAGGTAGTGATATATAAAATGGGGATAAGGTAACGCATTATATAAGCGCACTCTGTATATAACTCTAAAGCTTAATTATTATTAGGTGATCCTCGATTAATCGGCTTTTACTAATAATAGAACAGTACCAAAATCTTCCTAATTGGCCTTAGCTGCTTTCTTTTTAAACGAATACTTACCAACTTTAGCCGTGAAAATTTTATCGTTGTCTCGCAGAAAACGAGTCACAATCTGCACGTCATGAGTAGCAGCGCCTCTCCATAATTGAAATCTTCTCGTCGAATTATTCCAATAAACCCATTTTTGATTTTGGGGAGGAGTGTCCTTAGTGATAGCGATGAATCGCCCTTCCCTAGGATAAAATAATCTTGGAAGACCAAAGTCACCATGGGCCATCGCTAGACGGGTAAGGATTAATTTTGCATTGTCGGATTCACTAAACCAACCTCCAGCTAATTGATATCGATAAACTATCCCATTTAATTCCTCCACATCAGACACAAGACTTTCTGAAATTTTAAGATCCTCGTCAGCAGCTCTAAGATCAGAGTTGCTAGTACCGATAAAAAAAATCAATGAAGCAAAGAGACTAGCTCTAAGAAAACTAATTAATACATGAAGTCGTTCCTTCATAAGGGAGTGCAGGAATATGTGGCCTTAATCAAACACAATCAAATGTTTTACAGAAAATGAGTCTCAATTTATGCAGTTTTTCTCATAATTGAGAACTCATAGCCCGACTATTGTTTCAAATGCTAAATTAGTTTCCTATTAGCTCTTCTCTCTCGGAGCTTTTCTTTTCACCTTTGATCCCTGCTAAGCCTTCTTCGACTTCGCTGCTTTCTTTTTCGCGGTACTCCACTTGGGTTTTCGCTTTCGACGCGCTTCCTGCGTTTCACCTGGTCTGGCTTTCTTGGGTTCTCTCGCCACCTTCTCTTTTGTATCAAATTCTCTCTTAGAATTTTTACGAACTCTCTTAATCTTCGGTTCCCTCTCCTCTTTGGTAGCTCTAGAACTCTCTGATCTTTTCCGATTTGAATCTCTAGGACTTCTCTCTGGTCTAGATCTCGTACCTCTTTCCGGCTTAGATCTGGTTCTAGGGGCTCCTCTTCCCGAGCGGCTACGTGGCCTTTGTCTTGTCCGCCCCTTTTGAGATGAGAATCCTTGTTCTATTGATTCTCCTTCAAACCCATCAATCTCGGATCTTTCGATCTTCTTTCCAAGAAGTTCTTCGACAGCTGCAAGTTTGTTCCTCTCTGCTTTGCAAACTAATGAATGCGCGTCTCCCTTCTCTTCGGCACGTCCCGTCCGTCCAATCCGATGCACATAATCTTCAGCCACATCAGGTAATTCATAGTTAACGACTCGGGGCAATTGCCTGATATCTAGGCCGCGGGAAGCAACGTCCGTTGCGACTAGGACCCTTACAGATCCCTTCTTGAACCGGTCCAGTGCTCGGGTCCTTTGTCCCTGAGACTTGTCCCCATGAATGGCCACCGCATCAACATCAACTTTTGAAAGGTACGTTGAAAGTTTTTCCGCTCCGTGCCTAGTTCTCGCAAAAACAAGGACCTGATTCCAGTTCCCGGAATTGATCAGTTCCACAAGTAATTCGCGCTTACGGCTCTGCTCGACAGGATGCACAATCTGTCGGACTAGTTCTGCTGCCGTGTTCCGTCCCGCAACCTCTATTTTTTCTGGATCATCTAGGAGTTTCTTCGATAACCTTCTGATTTCATCAGAATAAGTTGCAGAAAAAAGGAGGTTCTGCCGAGACTCAGGAAGTAAAGCTATGATCTTGCGAATGTCAGGCATGAAGCCCATATCAAGCATCCGGTCCGCTTCATCGAGTACAAGTGTCTCAACGCGCGAAAGCTTAATTGTTCCTCCTTGAGCATGATCCAAAAGGCGGCCAGGAGTAGCAACGACGATGCCCACGCCTCTTCTCAATGAACTCACCTGTGGCCCCATTTTAACGCCTCCATAGATTGCACAGGAATAAACACCTAACCCTTTGCCATAATCGACAACGAACCGTTCGACCTGCGCTGCGAGCTCACGTGTTGGGGTCAGAATCAATGCTCTTGGAGAGCGGTCTTTAGTTCGATTCTCAAATAATTGCTGCAGTATCGGCAAAGCGAAAGCTGCTGTCTTGCCCGTTCCTGTCTGTGCTCCACCAATCACATCACGGCCTGATAAAATTGCAGGAATTGCCTTGGCCTGAATGGGTGTAGGTGCTTTATAACCTTTCTTCTGAACTGCTTCCAAAAGTTGCGGAATGAGGCCTAGCGAATCAAAGGATGCCATCTATTTCACCCCATTACGCCAGTTTTACCAATCATGATAATCAAATCGCCAAGAATCTGCGCCTTTTGATTTCAATGCCCCTTGTAAGAGCCAGCAAATGCCTCATCAAAACTAGGACACAAAATAGTCCCATTATTTTTTTCACTTATTAAGAATCGTGAGCGGTTTTTAATTAGAGTTCATGATTTCCTCGATTTCTTCAACTTCGACAGGAATCGTTGCCATCAGATCAATGTTTTCATCTCTTCCAACAAAATAGTTGTTTTCCAAACGGCACCCAAAATTTTCTTCGCGGATATAAATGCCAGGCTCAATAGTAAACACCATGCCTTCGCATACAGGCTTCCAGTTATCACCAACATCATGAACATCTAGGCCGATGTGGTGACTGGTTCCATGCATGAAATATTTCTTGTACGCAGGTTTATTCGAGTCCTGATCATCTACATCTTTTTGTGTAATGAGCCCTAATTCTAAGAGCTCAGACTGTACTAACTTTCCTACCTCTTCCTGATAATCCTTGAGAATCATCCCTGGACGAAGCATTGCATTGCATGCCCTCATGGTTCTTAAAACGGCTTCATACACAGAACGTTGCCTGTCCGTGAAACGACCATTGACAGGCACGGTCCTGGTCAGGTCAGAATTATAGTTCGCATAGCGTGAGGCAACATCCATCAAGATCATTTGTCCATCTTCGCATGTGTCGTGATTCTCCAGATAATGAAGAACGCATGCATTTTTCCCTGAACCAATGATTGGATCATAGGCAAAACCATCGGATCCATGACTGAGGTACTCGTGAATTAGTTCGGCCTCAATTTCGTATTCTTTGACTCCTGGCTTGATGAACTTGAGTACTCGCCTAAATCCAGACTCAGTAATATCGCAAGCCTTTTTGATCAGATCCACTTCCAAGTCACTTTTGATAATCCGAAGCTCGGCCATGATCGGAGCCAGGCGCTGATAATCATGCAAAGGGTATTGCCTCATTGTCTCACGAATAAACCGTAAATCACGGGTTTCAACTCGGTCCGTTGCCCTAGCATGTTCATTAGTATTAAGGAACACGTGTTCTGCCTGCGTCATTAACATTCTCAGAGTACCAGAAAAAGCATCCGACCAATGAACGTTCTGGATTCCTGAAGTTTCTCTCGCAGAGTTCTTCGTGTGTTTGTCTCCCTCCCATATCGCAATCAATTCTGATGTTTCCTTTGTAAACAACATTTCTCTCTGCTTTTCATCAGGAGCATCAGGAAAAAGAACAAGGATCGTCTCTTCCTGATGAATGCCACTAAGATAAAAGATGTCAGAATTCTGGCGCAAGAGCATGGACCCGTCTGCATTAGTTGGGAGGATATCATTAGAGTTAAGAATAACTAAAGAGTTCGGGGGGAGCCGCTGCCTGAGACGCTCACGGTTCTGTTCAAAAAGCTTTGGATCAATTTTTTGATATCGCATAATATTACTCTAAATAAGCTATCCAAGAACACGAGTCGACCTCATAACTTAAAGCCTCTCAAATTATTTTTAATTTTAGCTGTTATTATTACAAATGACGCAAATTAACGGTTAAATAAGAACATAATTATCGGATCTAAGAGCTCTGCATGAGACCCCTAATATAACCAGCCGCGTAAAGCCGCCCCTTCATTTCGTAGCCGGAAGCCTCATTTGAGTCTCCCAGCATCGAAGGAACATGATCCGGCCGAATGGTACCGTCATAACCTATTTCTTTCAATGCATGTACGATCGAAGGTAAATCCAAGTCACCATTATCATGCCATGTCTCTCTGAACGATCCGGCATTCCCGATCGTATTCCTTAAATGTACAAAATAAATATGCTCTTTGAGGGTCCTAATGCTAGCTACCAAATCCTCTCCGGTCGGTCCCAATGAGCCAGTACAAAAACAAATTCCATTGCTGGGGCTAGGAGACAGTTCCGTGACACGTTTCATGGCCTCGACACTAGTTATGATCTGCTCATTTCCCCAGAACTCAGTGAGGGGAGGATCATCCGGATGTATGGCAAGTTTGACTTTAGCATCCTCTGCTACGGGAAGAACCTGGTCCAGAAACCATTCAAGGTTCACCCATAGTTCCTTTGCTGAGGTTTTGGTTTCAGGTGTCCCATCAGCATCGGTGACCGTCCGTTGACCTGCCCCATGATCAAATCCGGTCGTATAGGATCCTCCACGCTCAGGATTTGATTTTGTTGTTCTGCACCAGTCCTCACTAGGCATCCAGTTATAACATAAAACCTCAAGGCTCAGCTCTCCCATCTCTCGGATAAGAGACTTTATTTTTTCAACTTGACCATCACGTCCGGACAAATTATGAACGATCTGATCATGTGGGAGTTTCCTTTCAATGTGCGTTAATCTCATACCAAATGAGTCCACCATTCGTTTAGCTTTTATTAGAGAATCTTTCTCAGGTCCCGGATACACCAGAACGATCTCTTCGACACCGATTTGTGCCGCGAGTTGGAGATTTTCCTCAGAGAATGGAGTTAATATCATCGAAAGACGCATGACTTGTGGCTCTAACGTTAATTATTAAAGCATAAAACAATGAATTTGAGACAAAGGCAAACACTGCCTATTAATAATGGAGTGAGTTCGTTAGAATAAGTGATGTGCCTTCAGTTGCCAGTCCTGCTCCTTGCAGCCCTGTTTTTCTTCTCTGCATGTAATAAAAAGCAGGGCACGGACTTTGATAGTCACGAATCAAAGGTGCCCACAGTTCAAGGTACGAAACCAACAATAAAAGAAAGTGAGCAATTAGCAGCGCAAATAGAATCAGAACTGATTCTATTTGCACAACGAATCATTTCAGGGGCTTTACCTGATTCATTGTCAGATAATAAGAAATGGAGTCAATTCTCTAATCGATTCATTAATTCATCCGAACAGAGCCGAAACGTTAAGGCATCAGTTTTTGAAATAAGACATGAAGGAAACATTGTTCAAACCGTAGCGAGGATTGAAATGAAAGCACGTTTGAAAAACCAAAATTATTTTGGTCTAATAACCAAATTAAAATCCTCATGGTCAAAGAATGAGGACGAACAATTAAAGGTTCTGGAAATTGGTGATCCTGAACAAACGGTTCTAAATGAAAGTCCCGTCCTATGGTTCAGTGATGAAACGGATCGATTAACAGCTAAAGAGCCTACGTTCACCGAGCATCTTTCAAGGGGTCTTGATTTCTGGCTCAAACGGATCGAATCAATTCATGGGATAGATGCCTTCATAAATAATGGCATGGCCCTCGGTGACTTTGATGGTGATGGCAGAGATGACATTTATGTTTGTCAGCCTGGTGGGCTTCCTAATCGGCTCTTTCTGCACCAAGCAGATAACACTATTCTAGAGGCACCTAAAAAAACCGGTGCCAATTATCTTGATCATACGAGCTCTGCTCTCTTCATCGACATTGACAATGATGGAGATCAGGACCTGACATTAGCTACACCTTCAGGAATTGTTTTGCTTGAAAATGATAAGTATCAATCTTTTATCGAGCGGGGCATCTTACAAACTGATGAGGTAGATTGTCATTCATTGAGCGCAACTGATTTTGACATGGATGGGAATCTGGATCTGCTCATCACTTTTGCTTTAGGTTCCCGGTCCTTGGATGATGATTCTTCATTTCGTTTTGATGACGCTAGGGACGGGGGCTCTAACCAACTCTTCAGGGGGGACGGGGAATGGTCCTTTTCTGAAGTAACGGCACTGTGTGGGCTCTCTGAGGCAAATGATAGGCATAGCCTAGCAGCCTCATGGCACGATTATGATCTGGACGGTGATCCGGACCTATACATTGCCAATGATTATGGCCAAAATCAGCTGTATAGGAACGATGTCCGTGACGGTTCCAGATTCTTTTCTGAAATCGCAAATGAGATTGGAATTGAAGACCGCGGAGCAGGGATGTCTGTGAGTTGGGCCGATTATAATAGGGACGGGTTACCCGATCTTTACGTTGGAAACATGTATTCCAACGCAGGTAAAAGGATCACAGGCCTAAGCGGATTCATGCCAAAAAATAAAGAGCTCACAAAACATTACCGTCGCTTTGCGAAAGGCAATACCTTGTTCAAACAAGAAAAAAATGGGGGATTCAGTGATTCAGGTTCTGCCACAACAATGGGAAGGTGGGCATGGAGTAGCGTCTTCGCTGATCTGAACAATGATGGGTGGGAGGACCTAATCGTTGCCAACGGGTATATTTCTGGTCCACGACCCGATGACTTGTGAAGTTTTTTTTGGCGGCAAGTTGTGCCGCTCGGAAATTCCGGAATCGGGCCCGGCCTTGACGGTTCTGATCCGGCCCGACAACTTCAGGAATATGTTCGTAGAGGGGCATCCTTTTCCGGTAGTGAAGCACATGTTGTTTTTAATAACGAAAAAGGATCATTTAAAAATGTTTCAAGTATCACTGGCCTCGATTCTAAAGATGACGGTCGCTCAGTTTGCTTCACTGACTGGGATCTGGACGGGGATCTGGACATCTGGATAAGCAACCGCAATGGACCCCAGATCAGATTTTTTCAGAATTCTAATCCTTCAGACGGACATGGGATCAACATTCATTTGAGCGGTAACTCATGCAACAGAGATGCTATAGGCGCTCGGGTAATTCTTAAGGTTAGGGACAACTTACCTCAGACCCGAACAGTCACAGCCGGGTCCGGGTTCCTTGCACAGTCTTCTAAGACGCTTCATTTCGGACTCGCTAAAGAAGATGTTATCGAGGAAATAGAAATCCTTTGGCCCAACAATAAAGCTCAAATAATCTCCAACATTGTTCCCGGAAACTATCATATTGAGCAAGGATCAGATCCGGTTGAATTCAAGGTCCGTTCAAATGAAATTGAAAAGAGCCCAAATCCTTTCCAGGAAACTTTTAATGACAGGACTTTTCTCTCACAGAGGCTACCTCTGGTTGCATTCTTCGGACGTCCTCCAGAAGCCAAAGATAAACCGCTCCTTATCTGCCTTACTGTTGAGGATTGCAAAATATGTGCCGCCCAAAAAAAAGAATGGGAAGTGTCACCTCCTACAGGTGTCCATTTGCAATTGATTAGTGAGTCAACTCTAGCTCTTAGTGATCCTGAGAAACTGCGACTCATTCAGTTAATTTATGATCATTTCTTTGATGTTTCTGAACGGGAAATTCCAACTCCAATATCTTTTTTAATCGACCAAAAAAACAGACTCTGCGCGATTTATAGAGGACACATTGATCAGAATTTATTATTAGAAGATTGCATTAATATTAATATTAATGGCTCTCAACTCAGGTCACGTTCGGTTCCGTTCAGCGGGATATGGGCTTCGAAACGAATATCATCAGCAAGGCCCCTGGATTTCGTTGAGGATCTACTCGATGCTGATCTCCTTGATCCAGCAGCCAACTACATTAATAAAGAGATAAACTCATTAAAAGAAGATGAGCTCTTTCCCATGCTCTTGAAAAGACTTGAGGCGCTCAAATCAGATCGTTCTACTCCTTGATTTTACACAAAAAGAGAGTGATCTAAAAGACCACTCTCTTTTATTTGAGAAGATCCGAGGTGGATCCGTTAAAAATAATTTACTCGGCCTATTTCTTTGCCGCTTCGCGTGCTTGAACGTCTTCAATGACCTTTTCGGCGATGTTCCTTGGACAAGCAGCATAGTGAGAAAATTCCATTGAAAATTGTCCTCTTCCTGATGTCATCGTGCGCAAATCACCAATGTACCCGAACATCTCACTGAGTGGAGCTTCACCCTTGACTCGGATACCTGTCGGTGTGCTGTCCTGAGACGAAATCATACCGCGGCGGCGATTAAGATCACCAATCACATCCCCGACATTGTCATCCGGAGTAAATACATCCAGTTTCATTATCGGTTCCAATAATTGAGCGCCTGCTTTCGGCATTGACTGTCGATAGGCCGCTTTTGAAGCGATCTCGAAGGCCACTGCCGATGAGTCAACTGCGTGGAATCCACCATCGATTAGGGTAACTTGAAAATCCAAGCATGGATACCCAGCAAGGACACCCTTTTCAGTTGATCGCCTCCATCCCTTTTCGACAGCCGGAATGTATTCCTTCGGTACATTTCCTCCAACGATCTTGGATTCGAATTGAAAGCCTGACCCCGGCTCGAGCGGCTCGATGATATAGTCGATCTTAGCGAACTGACCTGCACCACCTGACTGCTTCTTGTGAGTGTAAGAATCTTCAAGATGAGTTGTGACGGTCTCGCGGTAGGCGACCTGAGGAGCCCCAGCCTCAACTTCAACGCCATGGGTCCGCTTGAGGATATCAATCTTAATATCCAAGTGAAGCTCTCCCATTCCCTTGAGAATAGTCTCTCCGGAATCTTGGTCAGTCTCCACATGAAAGGAAGGGTCTTCCTTGACCATTTTACCTATGGCTATGCCAAGCTTCTCAGAACCTGCCTTATCCTTCGGAGCAATAGCAATTGAAATGACCGGGTCTGGAAATACCATCGGTTCTAGGGTCGCTGGATTTTTCGGATCACAAAGTGTATGCCCGGTTTGAACATTTTTCAGACCGACCAGAGCAACGATGTCCCCTGCCTGCGCCTCGTCAAGATCCTCACGCGAATCAGCATGCATCTCCACAATTCTACCGACCCTTTCTTCCTTGCCTGTGAAAGTATTCAGGATGTTAACACCCTTCGCCAATACTCCTGAATAGACACGGGTAAAAGTCAGAGCCCCATACTGATCGTCCATGATCTTAAAGGCCAATGCACGTAATGGCTTATCCCTGTCAACTATAGCAAATTCGCCAGTCTCATTTCCTTCCTTATCCACTTCAGGCTGTGGCTTCACTTCGGTCGGGCTAGGGAGATAATCAATGACAGCATTTAGTATCAACTGGATGCCTTTGTTCTTAAAAGCCGATCCGCAGTAAGTCGGGAAAAAATCCAGATTGATTGTGCCTTTGCGGATACATTTCTTAATTGTATCGATGTCAGGCTCCTCGCCATCGAGATACTTCTCCATTGCCTCATCATCCTGATCAATGACAGTCTCAATCAATTCGGCGCGGTATTGCTTGGTCTTTTCTTTCAGGTCATCCGGCACATCCTGAACTTCAAAATTCTCAGGTTGTCCTGAATCATCCCATACGTAAGCCTTCTGACTCAGGATATCGACAACGCCCACAAAGCTGTCCTCAAATCCTATTGGAATCGTCATCACTAATGGCTTCGCAGCAAGGACCGAATTGATCTGGCCAACGACCCGGTAAAAATCAGCGCCGAGACGATCGAGCTTATTTACAAAAATCAAACGCGCAACACCTGAATCGTTTGCATATCGCCAGTTAGTTTCCGACTGAGGTTCAACGCCACCGGACCCGCAGAAAACTCCGACCCCGCCATCAAGCACCTTTAATGAACGGTACACCTCAATGGTGAAATCGACGTGTCCGGGAGTATCAATAATATTAAAACGGTGATCGTCCCAGAAGCAGGTTGTTGCAGCAGACTGAATGGTAATTCCACGTTCCTGTTCTTGTTCCATGAAGTCGGTAGTTGCCGCGCCGTCATGAACTTCTCCAATTTTATGGATCTTGCCTGTGAGCTTTAGAATGCGCTCTGTGGTCGTAGTCTTACCCGCATCAACGTGAGCAAAAATTCCAATGTTTCGGTATTTCGAGAGATCAGCCATGTTTTTTTAAAAAATGAGCGCGCCCGATAACCCATTTTTTGACACAATTCAACGGGTAATTGCTATTAATATACTATTTGGCTTATTTTATAGTCCCATTTTTTTTATAATTTATTAATTCAATCCGAAGAATGCAATGACTAGAATCACTAAAATGCTCTCAATTAGAGGCCAGCTCCTTACTCAAATAAGACAACAAATCTGCGAAATCCTGTAAAGATAAGCCGGCCTCCAAACCCTCCGGCATGATGGACTTTCCGGTCCCCTTCAAACTTAAAATGTCGTTACGATTGAGGACCCTCTTAGTTCCATCGATTAGCTGCATGATAATGCTGTTCGATGTCTCTGCCTGAACTAGCCCATAAATATTTTCATCTTTGAGGTCCGTGCTGTAGGCCAAGTATCTCGGTTCAATGGAAGCGCTCGGTGCCAGTATTGATATTAATAACGCTTCAGGTGAACGGTTCGAAAGCGTTTTAAGGTCCGGACCGAAGTCTCGACCAATTTCACCAATCTTGTGACAATTTGAACAACGGGCAATGAAATGTTTTTTGCCATTTGCATGATCACCTCGGATCGACACAGAGGGCCGGAACCGGGCGATCACTTCATTGCGGTCACCTACCATAGATTTAGCTAAAGCCTTTTTTGCCCTGTCACGAATTTCAGGAGAAGAATGTTCCTGAATTCTTCCGAGGGAGCTAGGACTCAGCTCAACAGAATTTATCTTTCCGGATTCGATTCTGTCTAAAAGAGCATCCGTGCCTTGCTCTTTAGATAGAAACGCATTCTCTGCAGCTTCCCTACCGGCCGGACCAAGGACAGGCCAGGAATCAAGAATGCTTACAAATGAACCGAGCGTTCCCAAATGCTTCAACGTGGCCAGTTGAATTTCTTTTGAATTTGCGGAACCAAGTAATCCAATCATCTCTTCCATGTTTTCTTTTCCAAGCAAACGAACGGCCAAGGCTCTTTCATCTGAGGAAAGTTCAGCATCATTTGCAGCAATGACTGCTGCCGCGCGTGCCCGTTCCTTGAAACTGGGTGGCGCAGAAGCCAGTAACCTCCATTTCTCGAGACCGGACCGATTCACAAGTATCCTCTCCGATATTTTTTCCCCCATGCCTGGAAAACGGTGAGACATTTTCAAGAGCCCTTGAGTAATTGAGGAACTCAGTTTTCCAGAACCTGCCAGTGCCCTGAAATGGGGAATTGAAGAACTTAGAACGGCCGCCGCGAAGTATGGGTCTTCTCCATCTCTTTGAGCAATTTGTGCGAGTGCCTGACCTGCCCTTTCAGATTCAAATTCTCCAAATGTGTAAGCCGCCTGAAGACGTACCTTCGGATCAGGATCATTGGCAAGCGCAAGGACCTGAGGAATGATTTCCGTTAATCTTTCAGATTTTCTTAAAGCGAGCCTGCGAACTGAGCGTTCTTTGGAAATGAGCCCTTCCATGATTTCTTTCTTGTTCCATAGAATTGATTCTCCTTTGCGAAAGGATTCTCTCAAAGCAATGTCCCGGGCAATGCCGTTCGGAGAATTTTTATTAACAGCCCGCCAGTTATGTTCTGAGCCCTTCCTAGTGATGCGGTAAATGCGCCCCTTTCCCTGACCAGAATAATAATGCGGTTTTAATTCTTGCTTGCCTTCGGGAGGCAACCATTGCGGATGCTCAATCATGTAACGGTACATATCCACAACCCACAAAGAGCCGTCAGGGGCCGTCCTCGACATGACTGGCCTGCACCACCGGTCCCCAGAAGCAAAGAAATCATGGTCTCCGTCCTCGGCACGCTCAGCTGTGAAGGTTGCCCCATGATCATTGAGTATATGACGCTGCACGAGATTTGAAAAAGGCTCGCATGTGAAAGCGCTCATTTGCCCAGAAGAATGATCAAATAATACATTGTCTCGGTAAATTGAAATACCGCATGCGGACGTATAACTCCCAATCATATCAAACCCATGAAACCTTTTTTGGGCCTTGCCGGCAGAATAAATTTTTGGAGATTTCCCCCTGAGCATTTTGCGGGGGTCGGGTGCAGCAATGTCCGGGTTGCGTTTAAGGTACTTATCTTCTAAAACATAATGCCAGATAGGATGTGCGTTCTGCACCCCGAACCAATTCCCATCATTATCACGTACACGACCAAACTGGGATGGCCCGGCAACCGGTTCAAATGATCCATCAGGTCGGAACCGGAAATCACGTGCTCCGAGTTTAATTTTTTTGCCATTCTTGGCACAGGTGATGACAGTATTTACTCCAAATCCGGCATGATGACCGCCGCTAGCACAATAGATCCAGCCATCAAGGCCCCATCGGAGGCTATTGACCCTGAGTTGCTGATTGTCCTCAACAAAACCGGTGAACCAGTCCTCTCTTTTTTCAGGAACCCCGTCACCGTTCTTATCTTCAACATAAAATATTTTACCTGCGCAGGTCACAATGACTCCATCGCCCCAGGCCATGACACCAGTAGGAAAATTCACATCATCAATGAGAACTTGCCTCTTGTCAGGACGATGGTCTCCATCAGTGTCGATGAGTCGAGCGATGCGGCCTGAGGACTTGGTCTCGCCGGACGGATAGTCCGCCATTTCAGCAACCCATACCGATCCGTCAGAGGACCAGTCTATCGCGACAGGATCCATGACCAGTGGCTCAGCGGCCACTAGTTCTACATTAAAGCCCTTAGGAACATGCGTTTTTTTGAGACTCTGCGCAGGTAAGAGCGGCGGTGAATCTGGCACTGGGGTAATACCAGCCGTCTCATAAAGGGCACCCACTTCAATAGCGGATAGAGCCTTATCAAAAAAGGCAACTTCATCAATTCGTCCTTCAAAGTTTGCAAATTGATCACTGCGTCCGCCTATAAAAAAGTTATTCGATCCTGAATAGGTTGGCTTCAATTCACCAACCATTTCCTGCTTCCCGTCAATGTAGGCTCTGACCTGTTTCTGGTTTCGAACAAATACCAAATGATACCACCTACCCTTGATTAAATTCTGCTTCCCTGCCAGCAAATCATTGGATTCATTGCCGTTAAAAATAATGAGTTTGCCGGCATGACCGGCGGTTCCTCCAATTCCTACATGGTCCCCAGGAGCATCACTATTATTTGGTTGGCCCCTGGAAAAGAAATAACCCGTGACTAATCGTGCATTCTTACGTAACCCATTTCTGAACCATAAAGAGATCGAATACTGATCGCCTATATTTGCCTCTGAGACTACTCTTCCTCCTGCAAAATTTGCTGAGCGACTCTTGTGATTGCTCGGGAATCCTTTGCCTTCTACTCCGAGAAGGTGGCAAACGACCCCATCCTCAAATCCTTTTCCTGGCTCAATGTCTCCGAGCCTCCATTGATTTACAGGATTCAGCACATTGATCGCCGTCGAATACTTGCCTGGCGGTTCACGGTACTCTTTTTTGGGTTTACCCGAAATGTTCTCAAGCATACCGATTAAGTGTGAGGTTATTTTTTTCTCTGCGCCAATTTCTAGTCCAGCAGTGACTGATGGCCAGGTCGTATAACCTCCAAGAAAATGCTGCTCGGCAGGAGGAATGTAGCCCTCTGCTCCATTGGCTAATTCAATATTCATCGTGGTCCCGAGAGGGCTCCATGATTTGAGCTTCAGACCCGTCAACGCATAGACCTCATTAGGCATGGTTGTAATGCCAAAGTCTCCGACCCTTATTGCTTGAAGAACGATCTCGGTCTTTGGATTCTCGTGAAGATAGAGTGCCTGCCTCGCATAGACCTGAGGTTGGTTCCTTGGAGTATTATTGGTTATGCCTTGAGCAACTTTTTTTGCCCATTCGAGTCGCTTTTTATTCGGAACACGGCGACCTATCATGACGCGTTTTTCCTTCATGGAAATTGGCAAATTATCAGCGTATTTGATTGTATCAAGCGATTCAACTGAAAGGTCAGTCAATTCCTTTACATAGCGCTGAATACTAATGTCACTTTCCTCTCTTCGTTTCCCATAATCAGCTCTCCAAACATCACCGCTCGTGCCCTGCGAAAGAGCCACAACACAGCCCTCGCCTCTGCGGGCCGACAATTCCTTGCAATACCGTCCAAAATAATCCGATGAAATTCCAGAGTGCCCACTGAAATAGTGCATTGAAAAATTTCCCAGTACCGCGATGGGCTCATCATCCTCAGAAACTAAAGAAAATAAAGTGAACCAAGGATCGGTCGGACCAGTCTCACCAGTCGCGTTAGGGTTCTGATAACCGGGGTGCATATTGGCGCGGATGCTCTTTTCACCGAACGGGTCAGTGCCTGTTCCCGGCCAAAAGGCCCATCGCCTGGGCTTGGTATAATTTGAGCCATCAAATACTGCCCATCCGGCCTTGGCCGGGCGCAAACTGGAATGCGCTTTAATGATTGATTCTGAAATCTTCTCAGGAAGAAATTTTGTATAGTCTTCGTCCTTGTCCGTGCCGAGGCACAAGTCCATGACGCTCGGCGCACTATGAGTATGGGTAGCGCAAATAAGAATCTTGTCTTTGTTAATGCCGGTTTCCTTGGAAACTTTTTCCTTAACGGCATCACATAAATGAGTTGGAATCATGCAACTGTCCACTACTGCAATGGCAATGGTTTGATCATTATCTGAAAAAACAATGGCCCTGGAATGAAGGCGGTCAGCAATGATGCGTACCTTGTTCGTTAAGAATCCCCCATTAACAGTGACCGGCAACTTGCGCGGAGTAATATCAACTTGCGCCGCTCCAGCACTCAGTCCTGCCAGTAGCTTTTGATTAGACCCTGCCAATATCGCAATAAAGATAAGGATGCAGGTCAATTTCATGGCTCAATTTTACCAATCACAAAGATAAAATAAAAGGATTGTTCTGACTGATCATAATAAAGGGTAAAATCATCTTCTTTCCCCACAGTTTCAGCTTGAACCCTTCCGATGATTGATCAGAAAATAAAACCCATGCAGAAAAGGACATGCTTTTCACCTACGTCGGTTATTCTCCGCCTCGGCATAGCTTGGTCGATTTTTCTAGCGTTCAGTTTCGTAACGGCCAAGGAGCGCTCACCAAATATTATTCTGATCCTTGCCGATGACCTGGGCTATGGCGACTTGAGTTGCTTCGGGCAAAAGACTTTGAAGACGCCCCGCCTCGATAAGATGGCCTCGGAGGGCATGAAACTTACCCAGTTCTACGCGGGTTGCACGGTTTGTGCTCCTTCTCGTAGTGTACTGCTCACGGGCAGGCACATGGGGCGCACGGTCGTACGCGGCAACTCCACACAACCGATTGTGATCAAGCCCGGTCAGCACACTTTGGCATCGGTCCTGAAAAAGGCCGGTTACGCTACTGCCTGTGTGGGCAAGTGGGGAGTCGGAACGCCGGACAATTTCACGAACCCCAATGATGTTGGGTTCGATCATTTTTTTGGGTACATCAACATGTGGCATGCTCACAATTTCTATCCTGAGTTTCTGATCCGTAATGGCAAAGTAGAGAAGTTGCAAAATGAGGTAGCTCCTAAGTGGAAGCGTTGGCAGGACCCAAAGCTTCCACAAGCTGGCCGCGGGGTAGCTGTGAAAAAAGTCCAGTACGCCCCCGACCTT
The DNA here is from genome assembly GCA_012960505.1 of Verrucomicrobiales bacterium. GTDB lineage: Bacteria > Verrucomicrobiota > Verrucomicrobiia > Verrucomicrobiales > DEV007 > EC70. The sequence continues at coordinate 113,257 of DUBC01000052.1, read as the reverse complement.
TTTGCAAAGGATGCACTTCGCTTCATCCGGGAAAAACAAGAACAGCCCTTTTTCCTCTACTTTGCCATGAATGTCCCTCATGCAAACAATGAAGCTGGCAATCAGGGCATGGAAGTGCCTGACATTGGTGAATTCGCCAAAGAGGAGTGGCCGGAGCCAGAGAAAGGATTCGCCGCAATGATTAAAAACATCGACCGAGATGTTGGTCAGATCCTCGACTTAATTACCGAGCTGGATCTAGCCAAGGACACTTTAGTACTCTTCACATCAGACAACGGCCCTCATCAGGAAGGAGGTCACAAGGCCGACTTTTTCAACTCAAATGGACAATACCGTGGAATCAAAAGGGATCTTACTGAAGGTGGTATCAGGGTACCTGCCATCGCATGGTGGCCAGGAACAATTAAGGCAAGCACCACCAATGATCACCAATGGTACTTTGGGGACTTCATGGCCACATTTGCCGAGTTGGCCAAAACCAAGGCCCCAGAAGACATCGACAGTGACAGTTTTCTATCTACTTTACAGGGGAACCCGCCTGAAAAACAGTGGTCACGGAAAAGTCAGCTCTATTGGGAATTTCTAGAACGCGGCTCTGCCCAAGCTGTGAGGTTCGGTAAATGGAAAGCCATTCGCAAACCAATGTTCACTGGCCCAATACAGCTATACGATCTCTCTTTTGACCATGAAGAGAAAAAGGATCATGCCAAACGCAGACCCGATCTGGTCAGACATGCTCAAAACTTATTAGATCAGTCTCATGAACCTGATCCGAATTGGAAGACTCCGCCCCGATCAAAGAAAAAATGACCCCGGTGCCTCCCCACCAGCTGACCGCCAGCCGTGATTCCCATCGTGCTTCTTTAGCCAGGTCATCGAGGGCTGATTGCCAGGACTTTATCGATTCGCCGGGAAGGTTCACTTTTCCCGCTTCGAGCAACCAGGCCGCATGGGGCACATGCCGGGCTTCCAGTCTGCCGTCCGTCAGGTCATCGAGCGCAAGGTGCAATTCCTTGCGGGACACCGTCTTCTTCTCTCCCGGTTCCTGCTTCGGGGTTCCGCCATCGATAACCTGGAGGAGTTCGAAGGGTGCATCCCCGACCGGAGAAAATTCAAAGTGAACGCGCTGACCCGCATAGTGCTTGAGATTGTGCCCGATCCATCGCGGCGCGTCACCTTTGACCTCCACCGTCTTGACCAGAGCTTTGTGTAGAGGGCCGGCAAAAAGATTCTGACTGACCGCGGCATACACCTTCGCCTTTCCTCTGATCAGGTAATAAACTTGGCCTGAGATCAGGGTAACAGTCGGGGTGCGAATGGTTTTACCCGCTCGCGACAACCCATCCAATAATCCTCCGGGATCGTTTTCACTGTCAACGTTCTTGAGCCCGTTCCAGAAAGCATCACGGATCGCGCCGCCGTTGCTGGACAGTGCGAATGGTTGATCGCCTGCGACCAGCATCAACTGGCCCGGTCGAACCGGAGATCGGCCAAAGGTCGGCCCGTCCACCAGCCAGGGTGTATGTCCCTGGACATAGTCGGCTACTAGTTGAAACTCCCCTTCCACCGAATATGTGGGCGTCGTGGTAAGCTCGATGATTGCGAGCTCTTCAAGCTCATCAATCACGGGACGCGCGGCTGCGGCAAAGACTTTCGCGATTTTTGGCAAGTGTTCCCGGCGCGAGCCTTTCAGCTTTTTCGCAACCGATTTGTTCTGTTCCATCGATTCAAACCGTGCCTGGCGGTAACTGGAACTGAGAATCAAACCCGCCATGGCATAGTAGTCGCGTTGGCGGATGGCATCGAACTTGTGGTCATGGCAGCGTGCACAGGCCACGGTCAAGCCGAGGAAGGTCTTGCTCATCACGTCGACTTTGTTGTCGAGGTGATCGCATTCGTCCTGACGGAGATCCACCGGGGCGTGTAGCATCTCTCCAAAAAAGGGCCAGCCGGTGGCGAGGATTGATTCGTTGGCTCCAGTTTCAGGATGCAGGCGCGGTTTTTTCACCAGATCTCCTGCGAGATGTTCGTTAATCAGAGCATCGTAGGGAAGATCCGCATTTAACGCGCGCACCAAGTAGTCGCGATACCGGTAGGCATTGGGCAGGACGGGATCCTCCTCATTCCCGCGCGACTCCGCGTAGCGCACGAGGTCCATCCAATGACGTGCCCAACGCTCCCCGTAGTGGGGGGAATCCAGCAGGGCACGCACAAGGGTGCGTTTGCGATTCCTGGACGTGTCGGCGAGGAAAGTCTGGATATCCTCCAGCTTCGGCGGCAAACCGGTAATGGCGAAGTATACGCGCCTCATCCACACCCGGTCATTAGCCGGCCCAGCTGGTTTCAACTTCTCAGCTTCCAGCTTCCGGAGCACAAAGCAATCAACCGCATCCGTCGGCCAGGCCGGGTCCTTTACCTTGGGCGGCTCAACCTGCCGGGGCGATTGCCAGATCCAGGGCAAGCGGTCGCGGAATTCCTCGAAGTCGGCCTGCCCGGTCAAGTCCGCTTTCGGCTTAGCAAAAACATGGCTTGCCAAAGCAAAGAAGCAGAAAAGGCTGATGGTTCTCATTCCATAATCAAAGTATTCGGACGGGAACTAAAGGTCGAGCCATTTTACATTTTGGCCGAAATTCATATGCTTATAAAAAAATTTGTCCTGCCATAATATCTCCTATCCATCTTTCGATGGTAGTGAGTTAATGGTGGCATAAATTGTTTGTTCGAAGGTGGTGCCATTTTTGGATCTAAGTTTGTAGCTTAGAGAGATCGGCGGTTCTACAGAAACGTTTCCTTTTTCATCAGTTCGGTTAGCAAGGGATTCTTTCCCGATATCGGGAACATCAATTTCAATGGTTCGTGGATCAATTAGGTAAGCTTTTCCGAGTTTATATGCAGGTGACTCAGGACCCTTCTTAGAGTCATCATCCCGGAAAGCTCTGAAGGCTGAGGATTTCACTGAGGCAGGATCGAGGTCAGCGGCAAATGTCAATCGTATCCCAGAACCTGTCACCGCCGCATCACAGATCCCAACCATATTTTCTCCGGCATGTCGAAACCGATAAATGACTCCGTCAAGTGGAGCAGTCGTGTCCCAACCTTTGTGGCATGTTATGTATACCTGATTATCAATGGGGTGAAGGCGGGGACGCATCGCACCGGAGTCCAAATCGAAAGGAAACCGTACCGCAAAACCATTAGGGTACGGTTCAATGTCCTGAATGAAACAGTAAAAAGCTGCGCAACGGCTGTAAGAGGTATGGATGACTGTACCGCTCAAGGGCCCCCATTTTTTAGCGTGTGACCAGCATTGGCCTCCACTTGAACTATCTACTGAGGCCGGAAGCCGCACAAGCATCGGAACCGTACGTGAATTTTCGTAGCCATATTTGGCCCCTTTCTTTGCCAGGAAAAAACCATTGTAAACCGCTTTGCCGCTCGGGTTATCAGTTATAGTCACCCAGTCCTTCGGACCACCGGCACCCATACCATTGGGATTACGCAAGTCAGTGCCTACGAACTCGGCAGATTTACCGTCCGGGCTGACCTTAACCACACCACCAGTCAAAGGTGACTTATAGCCTGACTGGGAAAAGTAAAAGTTTCCGGACCGGTCCGTCTGAAGGTCATAGATGAAAGCGTGATAGCTTGCGCCGATCTCATCCGGTTCCTCGTAAAAATTCTCATAGAAGTCCGCCTCGCCATTATCATTAAGATCATGCAATCGGGTAATTCGATCACGGCCACGAACGTAAATAGTATCGTCGACAATTTTTAGTCCTAGTGGTTCATAGAGCCCAGTCGCGTACCGGCTCCATGTCAGGGCCTGAGGATTATCTTTGGACCAACTGACTATCCAGACGTCTCCACTCAGTGTGCTAACAGCCATGCGGCCGTCGCTGAAAAAATCCATTGCCGTCGTGCGCATCCAGCTACCCCATGGATTAGCTAATGGAACAGTCAGCTGGTCCAAAGCATAACCATCAACACTCTTTCCCGGTGCGACTGCCGTCTGCACTTTTTGCGGCCAGCGGCGTGGTCCGCCCTTCGTGTGCTTCTCTAAATCGTCTTCACCGGTTCTCAGGGGCGAATCACCCATGGCAACGGAAACCGAAGTGGGGGTTTTTGATGGCGGAAGAGAAAGCCAGATTGTGCCTCCTTCTCCCTGCACCAACTTTCCACCCGTTGCTTTCGAGCCACCGCTCGTCACCAAACAGAATAGTTCCTTATCTCCGGGACCGACCTTGAAATTGCGCCACACTACATTGCCATCTTCACTGGCTCCCGGCGACTCGAGTATATCGCGACTGCCAACGCTGTAACTGAGAACAACAGTATTACCATCCAAATAGAGACCCTTGTAATGATAATGGTCGCGGGCCTTGGGCGCTTTTGGTTCTCCAACACTCCAGCCAATGGAGTCTATATTTGTGTATGATGGGGAGCTTCCCGGTCTGAGGCAATATTCGCCTTTGTAGCTGGTGTGGTGCGTATTATCAGTATTCGCAAGCTTCCCCTGCCATAGGCCACTTACACTGAGCCGATGAGCATCGTAGCAGATCACGGCCTTGCCCGGCAGATCAACAATGATCGCCTTCTCAGTGACGTTAGCAATGTACTCCGCATTCTTGTCCTTGATGGCGCCGTAAGCGACTCCATGCTGCATGAAGGGACCATAAACCATGTTTTTGCCACCGGTCCCATCGATCATTCCAGGTGCTGCCTCAACCTTTTGAACCTTGGACGCTTGTTCCTTTTCGTCGGCCTCCGCAATGGCAGGGAGTTGAGCAAAGTAGTCATCACTCGGCGTGAAGTATTGATTTGGATTATTTTTCTTAAGAATCAATTCGCTAATAAAATGAGCAACCTGATATCGTTCTTTCGATGTCAGGACAGCATCCCAGCGAAACATCAATCCGTTACCGTAACTGATCGTTTTCCATAGAGAATAAGGATCACTGCCAAACTTCAACTCATCTTTGGCGAATCGTCTGGCTAGTGGGTTAAGTGCAAGATCACCGTCCTTACCATGACAAGAAGAACAATGCACAGCGTAGAGTTCGCGGCCCTTCTTGGCGTCATCATTGTCCAGCGACATGATCGTAGCGACATGATCAAAAGATTCGATAGCTATTCCCCAATTCAAAGTAATAAGAAATGAAATGGCTGTAGCGAGTCTTATAAACATTAATTACATAAATATATTGTGGCAAAACCATGGAGTCTAGATCCCATAACGATTAAAATTTTCCACTCCTTCAGGTATGATAAAAAGATTATTAAAAGATCGTTATTATTTTGCTGATATTATAGGTTTGATTGTTTGTGCTTACTAAAAATGAAAAGAATTATATCTATAATTTCTCTATTCTTCCTTTTATTAGTCACTTTTTTAAGAGCTGATTTAAACCATCAATGGGAATACCTAGATAATGGTAAAATAAGGATTGGAGTCGATAAATCTAGAGGGGCCTGCATTGGTTTTTTTGGGGAAAGCATCACTAAAAAAAATCTTCTTAATAATTTCGATGAGGGAAGATTTATACAGCAATCTTATTATGGTGATAAAGATGGTTCTAAGTGGAATGGTAAACCTTGGCGCTATAACCCTGTTCAAGGTGGAGATTGGAAAGGGAATAAATCGAGAATTCTAAATTTTTCTAAAATTAATGGCCAAATAATAACGGCTAAGGTGGAGCCATTGAATTGGTCTAATGGGAAAAGCTGCCCCGAAGCAATCATGAGTTTGAAGGTTTCATTAATAGATACATATGCCGAAATTACTTATGAATTAGAATACACCGGAGATGACCAAATTTCTCATAATCATCAAGAAATGCCTGCAATGTTTGTTGATGCAGACCTCTCTACTTTAGTCTATCCGGGGTCAGATAAATTAATCCGCAAGATACCGAAATGGCCCAACGAATATGGGAAGAGTCATAAAAGTTGGTTTGCCTACTTAAATAAAAATGATTGGGGTATAGGGATCTTCACGCCAGGAACGAAAGACTTCACTTGTTATAGGTTTAAAGGAAAAGGCAAGAATGATCCTAATGGATCATCTTGCTCTTACGTTGCGCCTATAAGAACATTTTCACTCAAAAAAGGGATGAAAGTTTCATATAAATTTTACCTGACAATTGGAAAGTTAGATAAGATAAAAAGCACTTTTAAATCGATAGGAGGTTAATGTAATGCACCGATTATATTTTATTATTCTCGTTATTAAATGTTCAATTTTTAGTCTAACAGCCGTAGAACCCGAGTCGGAAAATACAACGGACCTCGGTAAGCTAGGTATCAATTATACATTGAAAAAATCCACTGAACCCATCCCCAATAGAATACATGTCCTACGCATTAATCTGGCCTCAAAGAAAATAAAACCCAAAGTGGCTCTCGGACCGGACCCGGACGGAGAAGGACCGGCTGAAGTGTCACTGACTGATCCAAGAAAACTGGCCTCAAACCCATCGGTTCTGGCTTTCGTAAACACTAATCCATGGGACAGTTTTCCTAATGCTAATGGCAGAAAGAACAGGAACTGGTACCCTGGGCAACCGGTCGATATTCATGGCCTAGCAGGCACTCAGGGAAAAATGCGCAGCACAACGTCTCCTGGGAATACGTCCGTGTGGTTTGACGCTCAAAGTGGCGTTCACTTTGGACACGGGCCTGAGGATAAGCCCGAAGAGGCCACTACCGGATTCCAACTGATTCTCTCAAAAGGCAAGCTCACAGTCGGTGAAGGAGGACCCCGGCACCCACGAACTTCAATAGGCACTGACGAGAAAGGGGAAATCCTATGGCTCGTGGTAGTGGATGGAAGACAAAAAGGTTACAGCGAAGGAATGAATATGCATGAGCTTGCAACGGTCATGAAGGACCTTGGCTGCTGGAGTGCAACGAACATGGATGGGGGCGGAAGTAGCGTCATGGGACTGATCGATAAAGGCGGTAAGATGAAAATCATGAACAGCCCCTCGGATAGATTTTTAGGCATAGTGAGAATCCGGCCATTACCAATGATTCTTACCATCACAAAAAACCAAAAATAGAAAATTAATTTATATGCACCGTATTCTAAATTTATTCTGCGGCCTTCTATTATCGCCTTTTCTGGCCCTACCGATCTTTGCCGAAAAGCCCAATATTATATTCATATTAACTGACGATCTGGGTTACGGAGACGTAGGAATTCTTTTTCAAAAGCACCGCGAAGGGGTTCAAATCAAAACCCCCGAATTGGATCAAATGGCAATGAACGGCACCATAATGAACCGACATTATTGTCCCGCTCCTATTTGTGCTCCTTCTAGAGCTTCTTTGATAACGGGAATGCATCAGGGACATTCGAACGTACGTAATATGCAATTCGATAAGGCCATAGAAGATAACTGGAACTTTGCCAATACCCTGCAAAAAGCAGGTTATTACACTATACATCTGGGAAAGTACGGCTTGCAGGGATGGGGACATTCGCCGGAAAAATGGGCCGGCTATCCAACGAAACGAGGGTTCGATTACTTTTATGGTTATGTGAGACACGTTGATGGGCACCAACATTATCCCGCCAATTTCTGGGAACTTGGAGATAATAAATCTCATCAGCAGAAAAAACAGGTATGGGAAAATAATGATGAAGTCTCCGCAGGGCTGAACAAATGCTACACCACTGATTTGTGGACCGCCAAGGCGAAACAAATGATAATTGATGAAACTAAAAATAATCCAACCCGACCATTCTTCCTGTATTTGGCCTATGATACACCTCATGCCGCGCTGCAATTGCCTACCGTTGCCTATCCCGATGGGAAAGGAGTGAAAGGCGGACTCAAATGGTTGGGACGTGCCGGCAAAATGATCAATACGGCAGAGGGAACCATCGATCATTATCGTGATCCCAATTATACGGGTAAGGGTATAACGGATGTTGCCGAACGGTTCGCCACATCCATCACTCGAATAGATCACTGTGTCGGAGATATTTTACAAACCATTAAGGATCTTAAAATCGACAAGAATACCATTGTCATATTCTCCTCGGACAATGGTCCTCATAGGGAAGCCTATATCAAAGGAAAGAGATGGAGTCCTTCTGTCTTTCAATCTGCCGGCACATTTAAAGGATCCAAGGGATCATCTTATGAGGGGGGGCTCCGAGTACCTACATTTGCGTGGGGACCTTCAAGGATAAAGGCTGGTCAAAAATCAAATTCTCCTTCACAATTTCACGACTGGATGGCAACCTTTTGTGATTATGCCGGGGTCAATGCGCCTGCAAGAATTGATGGGGTATCCTTAGTCCCAACCCTTAACCAGATAGGCAAACAGAGGAAAGGTATTGTCTATGTCGAATTCAATAATCAACAAGGATTATATCTGGACGGATACAAGGGTTTGCGAATGAAAACTACTGGTCACGCCGTTGATTTTGAAATTTTCAATACCATTGATGATGAGCCTGAATCAAAAAATCTCGCCGGAACAAATGAAGATTTCAATCGTCTACAAAAGAGAATGAAGGCCGAAGTCTTAAGGATAAGAATGCCAAATAAGCATGCAAAAAAATCCTATGACGGCGAATTAGTGCCCGGACTTGATATTAGCAAGAAGGATTTAAGTAATGGTGTGGCAGTGAAGACCTACCTTGGTGAATGGGACTGGGTCCCCGAGTTTACTCAAATGAGCACCGAGGCAAGTTCTCTTGAAAAAAATATCGATTTAAAATCTCTGCCTGCTGAAAAAAATGCTGGTTTATTGTTCTCCGGGTACATTCAAATTCCAGAACCGGGTGACTGGACATTCCACTGCGAGGCATCGGGCGGCTTGATATTTAAGATACACAACAAGTTGGTCATCGATGGGGATTATAAATACGATGGAACTGAAATCAGCACGACTTTGAAATTAGATCAGGGCATTCATCCTTACCGCTTGTATTATAAGACGTCTTCTAACAAACCGGCACTTAGCCTTCAATGGGAAGGATCAAGTGTCGCCAAAGGTTTGATTCCTGCCAATGCCTTACTTGTAGAAGGTGAACAAAAGCGTTAGAAGAAATAGGACAGCCTTGGGGAAATGATCTGGCCTGAGAAGCCGGGCTCCTCCCAATAGCAAATAATTCATATGAAATATTTTCTCTTACTTAGCGGTTTTCTTTTATCGCCTTTTCTTCGTTCACCGCTCTTTGCCGATAAACCCAATGTCATTGTCATTATGGCTGATGATATGGGATGGGAATGCGTGAGTGCGTATCGTAATCTAATTACCAAGTACAATTACCCCAAGGCCAATTCGGGAGAAAAAGATCATTACTCAACTCCGCACATCGACAAACTGGCGACTAACGGGATGCGCTTTGACCATGGCTATTCTCAGCCCATCTGCACCCCATCACGGGTTCAGATTATGACCGGCATTTATAACCAACGGAATTACGTGAAGTTTGGCCTGCTCGATCCCAAGGCCAAAACTTTCGGCAATGTGATGAAAGGTGCCGGGTACAAGACTTGTATCGTCGGCAAGTGGCAGCTCGAAGGTGGCTTTGATAGACCCAAAAATTTTGGCTTTGATGAGTACTGCCTCTGGCAACTCACGCGTCGCCCGGCCCGCTACCCTAATCCAGGAATGGAGGTTAACGGCAAAGAAATCGATTACCCAGGCAAGTACGGTCCGGACATTGCCAGTGATTATCTTTGTGATTTTATTGAGCGCAATAAGGACCGGCCATTCTTCGGATATTACCCCATGATTCTTCCGCACTGGCCATTTGAGCCGACGCCCGACTCTAAGGATTGGGATCCAAAATCGGAAGGAGCAGAGAGCGGCAATCTAACTCAAAAAAAACCCAAGTACTTTCGCGAAATGGTTTCTTACGTAGACAAAATCATCGGCAAGATTGTGGCCAAGATCGATGAGCAAAAGTTGACCGAAAAGACGATGATTATCTTTACCGGTGACAATGGGACTGCCGTCAGCGTGAGAGGTGTGATGAATGGGCGTGAAATCAAAGGTGGCAAGGGAAGTACCCCAGATGCCGGAAATCATGTGCCTTTCATTGTAAGTTGGCCAGGCACGATCGAGGCGGGTAAAACCACCAAAGCCATCGTGAACTTCAGTGATATCCTTCCAACGGTCGCTCAAGTAGCTGGTGCAGAGATAAAGCATAAAATTGATGGAATCAGCTTTCTGCAACATCTCAAGGGGGGCAGGGCAGCTCGTCAGGTAAGTTACAGCTGGTATGCACGCAATGGCGGACCCACGGGTAAAGAATTTGCCCGAAACGCTGACTGGAAACTTTATTCGGACGGCAAATTTTATAATGTTTATCAGGATGTCATGGAGAAAAAACCTCTCAGCCCAGGTGAGCTGAGCGATAAGGCGCGAACGATACGTGCTCAGTTACAGAAAGAACTTAAGCGGATGGAGGGTACCCGAACTGTCTTTGATTTGTCCAAGTATCAGAAACCCGGTACCAATCAAGCCAAGGCCCCCAAGTCACCAGATTCGGTATTGTGCGCAGGAAAATATTCTGGGCATTTACAGGGGGTCTGCCGCGGGAGTGGAGGAAAATTTTTCTGGAGCTTTACGAAAACACTGGTTAAGACAAATATTCAAGGCAAAATCATGAAAAAGATACAAGTCGCCGATCATCATGGGGACGTTTGTTTCGCAAATGGTAAAATCTATTGTGCAGTTAATTTTGGTGCCTTCAATGATCCCAAGGGCAATGCAGATAACTGGGTTTACGTCTATGACTCCAAAAATCTTGAATGTTTAGCTAAGCATCCTGTGCCCGAGGTCAAGCACGGGGCCGGCGGCATTGCCGTTAAAAGTGGCCGCTTTATCGTGGTAGGGGGCTTACCTGAAGGTATTCAGGAAAATTATGTGTATGAATATGATAAGGCATTTCATTTCAAGAAACGACACATAGTAAAAAGCGGCTGGACTAAACTTGGAATCCAAGCAGCGGCCTTTGCTCAAGGTCACTGGTGGTTCGGATGTTATGGGAGTATGCTATTAAAGACCACGCCGGACTTCAAAGTAGTCGGTAAGTATAATTTTAATTGTGGGTACGGGATTTTGCGTGGACCTGACAACAAGAGTCTCTATTGCGCAGACGGCATAACTGGGAAGGGCGGTTCGGATGGAAATATCAAGACTGTCAAAGTTGCTAAATTTGAAAAATTAAAAATACTCAATACTACTGATCCGGAACCACCTTCAAAAACAAATAACAAAAAGTAAATCCATATGAAAACTGTTCTGGGTTTATGCTTTAGCCTTCTTTTTTTATCTCTTCTAAAAGCAGAGGATAAATCTCCTCCCAAGCCTGACCGTAGCCGCGTATTGCTCGATATGAATGAGGGCATCATTAGAGAGCCTCACATTATGTTCACCTACGTGGATGAAAAAAAACGACGACGTTTGACTCTGGATCTTTACCGCCCAGCTAAGACTGAAACGCCTTCTCCGGCAATCATCATGTATTTTGGCGGCGGGTGGCAAAATGGGCGGCCTGGAATCTTTGCCAGCCTTGCGCAGGGCATGGCGCAAAGGGGTTACGTTTGTGTGGTTCCGGAATACCGTCTCAGTGGGGAAAAGCCTTTTCCCGCGGCAGTCCATGACTGTAAGGCTGCTATCCGCTGGACACGTAGGAATGCCAAGCGCTTCAATATTAACCCTAACCGGATCGCGAGTATGGGTGGCTCAGCTGGAGGTCATTTGGCCGGATTCATGGCAACCACTAACGGAGTCAAGCGCTTCGAGGGACAAGGCTCTAATCGTGATTTCTCCTCAAATGTGCAGGCAGCTATAGTTATGTGTGGACCAATGACACTGCTATTGCCTCATATCATTGAACGCGTGGAAAAAGCAGCAGGTAAACCTGAAGGAGATGCCATCATTGATTTCATGGGAGGAGCACTGCCTGCTCAGAAAACAGGAATCTACATCGAAGCTTCACCACTCACTCATGTGAGTGCTCAAACCCCACCCATGTTATTTATTGACGGTGAATTCGATCGGCCTCGCACTCGTTACACCGAATTTTGGACCAAAATGGATAATTATAATATTCCGCATGAATTCGTCCTCATGCCAAAGGCACCACATCCATTCTGGAACATGCGCGAATGGTTCATCCCAACACTAGATGGCGTTGACAATTTCCTGAAAAAACACCTGCAGAAAAAGTGAGCCGCTCCCTAACAACGATAATTTCTTTATTTCTTTTATTTCTAAGCAATATCACTGCTAAAGAGATTCCCTCAATTCCTAGAAGAATTCCTCCACCAGGCGTTGAATTAACTGAGGCTCAGAAAAAACAAGTCACGAAAGCTCTTGAAGAACTGAATGCTATTTCAAAGAAAGGATCCAGAAGGCGCTCAGACATTAAGGTTATTCACAAGGCAATCCGATTCGCTTTGGAAAACAGTGAATTCTATGATCCGGGCAAGGATCTAAAAAAGATATCTTCTCTGCTTAAAGCAGCAAGGGCACCTGAAAGTTCCCATCACGGCTTGAAGATTAGAGGATACGAATCCAGTATTGATGGATCCTTGATGCCTTACGGCATTGATGTGCCTGAAGGATTGGATCTCGATCAGCCGATTCCGGTTTGGATTTGGCTGCATGGTCGTGGTGATAAAGAAACAGACTTCCACTTTTTACATAGTCGGCTTCACAGGGGTAGTGTTTTCAGGCCGAAAAATGCAATCGTTATTCACCCCTTTGGCCGCCAATGCATTGGTTGGAAGCACGCCGGTGAGATCGATATCTTTGATGCTCTTGAGGACCTTTCTACACAATATAAAATTGATTCTGAACGGGTCGCACTTTGCGGTTTTTCAATGGGAGGAGCAGGAGCATGGCACGTGGGCGCGCATTACACAGACCAATTCGCAGCCGTCCATGCCGGTGCAGGTTTTGCTGAAACTGCACAATATACAAAGCTAAAGCCCCAGGATTACCCTGCCTCCTATGAACAGTCGTTGTGGGGCCTTTATGATGTTCCAAATTATGCACTTAATTTAACCAATGCGCCACTCATTGCATATTCTGGAGAAAAAGATAAACAGATACAGGCCGCTCTTGTCATGTCCGAAACATTGGCAAAACATGGACACCAATTAATGCATGTAATCGGCCCAGGCATGGGTCATAAATATGATCCGGACTCGGTCAAAAGAATTAAGAACTTCATTGGAAGCGCCCTACAGAAGGGCCGAACAAAATTCCCAAAGGAAATCAATTTTCAAACAAGGACCCTCAGGTACAATCGAATGCACTGGTTGGAAATTTTAGGTTTAGATAAGCACTGGGAAGAGACGAGTGCAGTGGCAAAAATCATGGGTAAGATTATTTCAATAGATACCAAAAATATTTCCTCCCTCCGCTTGGACCTACCTTTCTCACCTGAAAGTGTAAGGATTCAAGGACAAGAAATTAAAAATTTTAAAGATCCACTAATCTATCTGCAAAAGGTTGATAATCTCTGGTCCATAGGTAAAGAAAACGAAACTACAATCCGTAAGAGGCCCGGCCTTCAGGGCCCCATTGACGATGCCTTCATGGCTCCTTTCATTGTATCTGTTCCTAAGAACAGAGCACCTTCGGCAAAGCATCAGCGCTGGATTGAATTTGAAATCCAACACTTCAAGAAACGCTGGAAGGAGCTTTTCCGAGGCGAATTGCGCATAAAGAATGAATTGGAACTTACCAAGGAGGATCATGCCAATTATAATATAATAGCGTGGGGAACGCCCCAAAATAGTGCCCTAGTACGTTCCGTTATCAAGTACGCTTCTGACCATGACCCTCTGAATCAGGTCGTTAGCATGATCAGACCCAATCCAATCAATCCAAAAAAATATTTGGTGGTTAACAGTGGACCGACTTTCCGTGAGAATCACGACCGTACCAATTCTTTACAAAACCCAAAGTTTGGAGACTGGGTCATCATTGATCTGAGAGCGGACCCGGACGGAGAAACTCCAGGTAAGATAATTTCATCAGGTTTCTTTGATGAGAAATGGGAATGAAGCACTAGGCTCCGACCGCCGATAATCTGATAGAATCCAGTCTGAGCCTGGACTGAGCAAGATGAACACGTAACGCATCCCGTTCGTTCTGGGCCGCAGTAATTTCACTTTCGCGGACCGGATGACCTAGCCTTTTTAACCTTTCGAGTCGGTCAATGGTATCCTCTAGGGCCTTTTCCATTTTCTTTGCTGCCACCTTACGGTTCTTAACAGCATCTTTTTCTGCCAACTTTTCTGCCGCTTCTCTCATAATCGGCACCATTCTTTTAAGAATCTCAACTTTAGATCGAAGCCACTTGCGGTTACCTTCTCTCACCTTCGTGTCTTCGAAATTTGGTTTGATGTCGTTCCCGTCATGATCAACGACTACTGGGATCGGGGTCGGAGGAAGGAACCTGTCCGCACCTAACGATACGGGACAAACCGGCTCCAGCAAGAATGTGCACTCCGCTACGAGACCTGCCTGGGCAGCCGTACCAAGTATCTGGCCGAACGAACTAGATCCTTGTTCTCCATCAAGCATCAGGTCAATGCAGGTAGATACGAGCGGATGGTCCCAGGAAATAAAAGTCATCTGTTCATTACTCATCGCAGTGGACCTGTCGAAGGTAATAGACATGCCAATTTCCCGCATTCCCGGGAAGGCATCTCCCGCAAAAACGGTATCAGGTTTAATATAATAGCAATGATCTCCGAGCTCCTCGATCGCGATTCCGAATTGATCAAAAAGATCAGTCATCAAAATCTCAAGTGTGGGGTCCTGATCTATCGCAGCAATGTCATCCACGATTTTCTTTGCAGCATTCTGATCAAAAGAACTCATCTCTAGCAATCTGTCCCGGCCCGATTCGAGTTCCTCATCGAGATCCTTTTTTGCCGACTTGGTTTGCATAGTGATTTTCTCCCATGCACTTGAATCGGAAGGGTCAGTCCTTTCCATTTCTTCGCCAAACTGTTCAAGCAATCTTGAGCCTCCCTCGATTGGTTTTTGAAAGGCATCCATGCCCTGATGATACCATTGCGCGAGGACCGCGTGCTCAGTACCTACAACAAACGGAACGTAAATGCGGACCGTTTCTTTCTGACCGATACGGTCAAGTCTTCCAATTCTCTGTTCGAGGAGAGACGGGGTCTTTGGCAAATCGTAGAGTATGAGGTTGCTCGCAAACTGAAAGTTCCTTCCTTCACTTCCTATTTCAGAACAGATCAGCATCCGTGCCCCATCCTCTTCAGCAAAATAGGCAGCGCTACGGTCCCGTTTTATTAGTTCTAAGCCCTCATGAAAAAGGGTTGTCTTTAAACGTACCTTTTCCAGGATTGATTCATTTAACTGCTCAGCTGCCTCAACTGTGCGGCAAATGACAAGTACTTTTTCTTCTCCAAGGTTTTCCAGTAAATTAATGAGCCAATCTATGCGTGGATCATTCTCCTCATTTCCAGTCTCTAAAGAACATAAGATTGCCTCACGCTCTGGGAACCCGCCCAAATTGACTCGACGATTACGGAACATGACTCTCCCGGTCCCGTGAAGGTCAAGAAGCTTGCGTAAGAGTTCTTCTGAGTCCTCAGGAAGATCACCTCCTACCCATTCAGAGAGTTTAGTTTTCTCTGAATCCTCAAACTCAGAATCCGTACCGATTTTAGCGGCGATCGCCGAAACTAGAGCCGCGTCCTTGGATTCTATCAGAAACTTTTCAAGATCCGAAAACCGGTTAGGGTCTAACAATTTTAGTCTCGCAAAGTGTCCTTCAGGGCGGAGCTGGCCCGGTGTCCCTGTAAGTAAAAGTAACCCATCCGTAGTAGATGCGAGCTGTTCAACGATTTTATATTCATTGCTGACTTCACTAACTGACCAGTCCAGATGATGTGCCTCATCAACAATTAGTATGTCCCAGTCAGCATCCAGTGCCTGAGAAGCTCGGCGTTCATCATTGGCCAAAAGATCAATGCTTGCCAAAATGAGCTGGTCATCGAGAAAAGGATTCACGTCCTTTTCAGGTTTCTCTTCAAGGCCCACATTTTCTGCCTCACCTCCACTTTCTATTGCAACACAACGCTCCTCATCAAAGATAGCAAACTGGAGTGAAAACCGACGCAATAGCTCTATGAACCATTGATGGATTAATGGTTCAGGAACCAAGACAAGAGCCCTGGAAATACGTCCCGACACCAATTGACTGTGCATGATAAGACAGGCTTCGATCGTCTTCCCGAGGCCAACCTCATCAGCAAGTAAGACCCGGGGACCGTGCCTCTTGCTAACCTCATCAGCTATGTAAAGTTGGTGAGGAATCAAATCTATGCGCGCGCCCATGAGGCCCCTTTCTTTTCGTCCCCTCATCTCAGATCTTGCCTGAAGAGTCCTTTGCCTCAAAAGAAACTTTCTCGATGAGTTAATGCGTCCACCCAGTAACCGGGCATCAGGCTGATGAAATCCAATCCGATCACTGAGTTCACTTTCTCCAATTTCCCTACCTTCAACAATATAGCTAATAAGGCCCTCTGACTCCTTAGTTTCCTCAACTATCAGGCTACTACCGTCATGCAACTCAATCGTATCATCAGCACCAAAAATCACGCGACGAAGAGGAGCCGATCCTGTCGCATATGTCAGGGTCTCATCGACAGCAGGAAAGACTACAGTCACGGTTTCATCAGTCGTCTTCAATATCAATCCTAAGCCTTTGTCAGGCTGAGATTCGCTAATCCAACGTTGGCCAGGAAAAAACTGCATGAAGTTAGTTACGGGCGGGGATTCTCGACTAAAAAAACTGGATTACAAGTTGAAGCTGGCAACTTCTTAAAAAATGAGCAAAATTAATAATGTAACTTCTGCTAAATCCGAACAGAGTATAATCAATTAAAAGTTCACTTTCGTTATGTACAAAATCTCCCAAACATTGCTAATACCCTGTATTTTGGCTTCTTTTTTAACAATTGCCAAAGCAGAAGTTCCCCCCGAACTAGAATCTATCCAGTTTGCTGGACCAAAAATTACCCCGAGCCCCGCGTGCCTCTGTGCGGCCGCTACCGGAGAAGTTTTTGTAGGCGTCGATATGCTTGGATCATTGGGTAAGGGCCCAGGTAAAGGAAAAATAATACGCCTAGTTGATACTGATGGGGATGGAGAAGTGGATAAGCATACGGCTTATACCAACATTGATAATCCTAGAGGGTTAATTGCTGTAGGAACAAAACTCTATGTCTTACATACGGTCATACCTGCTAGCACAGGAAAACTTACCGGTATGCACCTTTCGGTCCTTGAGGATAAGAATTGGGATGGGATAGCTGACGGAGAACCTAAAAAATTGATTTCAGATATTAGTCCGCCAAAGCACAATCAAGACCGCGGCGCGGATCACACAACGAACGGAATCAGAATGGGTATCGATGGATGGATTTATATTGCCGTGGGTGATTTCGGAATTCATGGGGCAAAGGGAACTGACGGTACCGAACTGACCATGCTCGGCGGCGGTGTTCTCCGGGTCCGCCCAGACGGTAGCGAGATGGAAGTGTACACGCATGGTTTACGTAACATTTATGATATTGCCATCGATCCCTTCATGAATATTTATACTCGGGGCAATACGAATGACGGAGGAGGATGGAACGTGAGATTTATTCATCACATTCAAAGCGGTGAGTATGGATATCCTATGCTGTTTAAAAATTTTACGGATGAAATTATTCCTGCTCTCGTTGATCTGGGCGGTGGCAGCGGAACCGGGGCAATGTTCCTCCAAGAACCTGGTTGGCCTGAAAAATATAACAACATCGCCATCATGTGTGACTGGGGCAGGAGCCAGTTGATTATTCACCGACTCACACCGGACGGACCAACCTTCACTCAAAAACCGGAAAACTTTATAAGATTACACCAGATCACTGATGTTGATACGGATGCCTCTGGTCGACTATATGCCGGAGCCTGGGCAGGGGCAGGATACAAAGGCAGCCCTAACAAGGGTTGGGTAGAGCGAATCATTCCTAAGGGTTGGGTCTACAAACCCTTCAAAAACACAGCAAAGAGAACTGACCAAGAGCTGGTAAATTTACTACTCTCTGAAAGTTCCACGGCCAGACTAGCTGCTTCTCAGGAACTTTTGCAAAGACCAAAAGCAATGAATGCTGTCGCTTCCATTGCAGCTAATAAATCTGCTCCTCTCCATTCCAGAGTCGCAGCCATATTCACTTACAAACAAATGGCCGGGCCAATGGCAGCGAAAGGACTCGCTAAGCTAAGCTCTGACAAGACCATTACTGAGTGGGCATTAAGAGCGATCGCTGATCGTAAGACTCAGCTAGAAGGGGTAACTAAAGGAATGCTGATACCGGCCCTTTCAGATAACAATCCGAGAGTCAGCGTCGCTGCGGCAGTTGCGCTGGGACGTCTCGGAGATAAGTCCGCAGCCGATAATCTCCTTTCCATAGCAAAACCTCCAGGAGCAGAAAAACCTACTCAAGCGCCAGCGGCCCCTCCTGCATTTCAGACTAAGGCCTTTAAGGGACTTAATACTTTGCCTGTTGAAGTTGATGTGACTGGGTTCAAACAAATCTATCTCACGGTTACGGACGGTGGAGACGGGGACGGAGAAGATCATGGAGCTTGGTTCGATCCTGTCTTTGAGAATGGGAGCGGCAAACAGGTCAAACTTTCTACATTAAAATGGAAATCTGCAAAAAGCGGTTGGGGGGAAATCGGATTTGGTATCAGTGCCACGGGCAGACCTCTGATGACGGGAAACGGCAAATTACAACCAGATGGGCTTGGAACTCATGCAAATTCCGTGATCGTATATAATGTTCCTTCAGGAGCTAAAAAATTTAAAGCCAGAGTCGGTCTGGCAAATACATCCAAAGGAAAAGGAAAAATTCAATTCATTGTATCCAAATCCATACCGTCAGTTTCTGGTACTTCCAGTTCCAAAGAAGGGCCGCACGCACAACCAAACTCGCCTATTATTCTGCCGCACATAGCCGTGAAAGCTCTCGTAGACATGGGTGCAGCCGAAGCGTGTGTCGAAGCCGTGGGTGGGCCTAACAGTCACGGAGCTCTATGGGCGCTTCGTCTAATGCATAATGAAAAGGCTGTGGACGGTTTAATTGCAAAATATGGTTCCGCAGCAGCAGAAAAATTCAGGCCAGAAATATTGACTGCTCTGATCCGCCTCTACCAAATTGAAGCTCCATATGATGGCTCATGGTGGTGGAGCACTAGGCCCGATACGCGTGGTCCCTACTATCGTCCAATCCAATGGGAAGGGTCAGAAAAAATTGGCTCATTCATTAAATCAGTATGGAATAAAGGCGAATATCGACAGGTAATAGCAACCAACAATGCCAAAACAAGATCAGGAATAGAAGGCGTGGACATCGCCAAAATTGCGGCCGCTCCCACCAAACCGACAATAGATCTTAGCGCCATTGCCAGGACAAAGGGACAAGTTGGAAAAATGTCGATCGAGGATGTTATTCTCGCACTTGCTGACGTTAAGGGAGATCCCAAAAAAGGAAAAGTTCTCTTTACTAAACAAGGTTGCATCGCTTGTCATACCACGAGCTCTAATGAAGCTCCTAAGGGTCCATACATGGGTCAAGTCGGTGCGGTCCTATCAAGGGACCAGATCGCTGAATCAATCCTCAAACCTAACGCTTCAATCTCTCAAGGTTTTGCAACAGTGTCCGTTCTGACCAAGGACAATAAATCGATGGTCGGTTTCGTGACATCAGAATCTGCTGACAAAATTGAGATGCGCGACATCGCCGGACAGGCACATAGCTTTAAGGTATCCAATATCAAATCACGCACTGAACTTAAAATTTCCATGATGCCTCAGGGACTTGCAAATTCACTTAGCATAAGTGAATTTGCTTCGCTAGTAAGTTTCCTCGCCAGCAAAAAAGGCTAGCCATAGCTATTTGTCCTATTTTTTAAGCATATAAACACTTTATTTTTATTATTTTAATCGATTCGAACCAATTTTAACATTATTACCAATGTCATCCCAATTGAAATTCATGAACACCACCAAACAAATCGCCGTTCTTATTCTCTTTGCGCTCATGCACTCAGCGAGCGCCGAGCCGAAAGCAACTCAGTCGCAAAATAAGCCAGGTTACGACAAGACGAAAGATGCCGGCACCAAGGCACCAGAAGGAGCGGACATCCTCTTTGACGGGACACAGAAATCGATCGACTCCAACTGGGAAATGTGGCCGAAGAGTGAAATGAAGATCACCTGGTCACTGGTCAAGAGCCCCACGGATGACACGAAAGTATTGATGACCAACGGCGGTAAGAGCTGGGGAACACACGACCTGGTCACCAAGAAGAAATACATGGACTTCGAGGGTCACGTTGACTTTGTCCTGTGCGGCAAGCGTGGTGACGATTCGCTTGAAGGTTACTCCAACAGCGGCATTTACCTTCATAACCGTTACGAGATCCAGATTGAATCACCGAAAGGTAATGACACGAAGGATCCCTACAACTGGAAAATTGGACCTCACGGTATTGCTGCGTTTTGCATGGAGCACGTACCAGACACGAACGCTTGGCGACCCAATGGTCAATGGCACTCCTTCCACTTCATCTCCAAAGCTGCACGCTGGAACGGCGACAAGATGATTGAGCCAGCTCGGGCCACGGTGTGGTGGAACGGCGTAAAAGTGCACGACAATGTCCAGATTAAAAAAGCTAACGGCGGAATCAAGATCACTTCAGCGCTTGGAGGCTTCAAACTACAGGAGCATGGTCAGGATGTACGATTCCGCAACGTTTGGATTCGTGAAATGAAAGGCGGCAAGAAGTAGAGCCACAACTTGTCCGGAACTGGGAGCAGAAGAACCGTCAAGCAAAACGGACAAGGAGAATTTCAACGCGAGTAAAAAAGGTTACCCGTTGGTTCCTTTAGTTTTTCTAGCTGGTGCTTTGGCATCTTTATTACGGAAACCATACATTGGTAAGAGTCTGTAATAGACCTCGAGGCTAAGAGTCGCGAGTGTCGTTGCAACGACACGGCCTCCAGCAGCGGCCTGGGCTGTACTATTATCCCAGCTCCCTTTTTCTGAACCGTTCTTTTTTTGTAAGAGTGGTAAAGTTTCCTTTATCCGTTCGTTCCAGTCTGTCCAGATCGGCCCCTGATGCTGGTAAAGAGCGAGCGTACCATAATAGAGATAATAATAATCAGGGTTACGCACATTGATCTTTCGCATTTTTAATATTTCTGCACTTTCTGCCATACGAGGTTCTGTCGGAGCCACTAGATCCAGCTGTCGGCAAAACATTCCTGTTGCAACCATCGCAGGTTTGTTTTTTTCGGGCCCTGTGTATCCGTACATTCCTCCATGCTTACCACCTCCTGCATGATCAAACCATTTGCGCGCATTAGTGAAAACTTTTTCCTCTATTTCAATTCCTGCCATTCGAGCGCTGTGCAGAGCCATATACTGCCATCCGGTTACCGAAGTGTCGGAATCTCCAGGGTTAATATCATATCTCCATCCCCCCTTCGTTGGACTCTGTGCTGCTAGAATTAAATTGATAGCTTTTTCGGCAGGTCCCCGAAGCTTCTCATCCTTACTGACTCCGTAAGCTTCACAAAGTGCTATAGCTGCAATGCCATGGCAATACATGCGACCGCCACCGCGCAGATCTCCGTTCTCTTTTTGCTGGGAAACGAGCCACTCAATTCCTTTACGGATATTGTTCTGGTACTTACCACCTGCGTTGTGACTTGCACCCCAACCATAATAACAGAGAAGTGCGAGTCCCGTGCTGGCCGTATCATAGGCTCCATTCCCTCCATGCTTCTTAGTGTCCCACCGGCCGTTCGGTTCCTGATTGCGGCTAAGCCAATCAAGTGCATTGACAATAGCACGTTCTGTGGCGTCTGAGCCTCCGAGCTGTTCGATAGTCTCAAGTGAAGGTCTGCCTCGTTGCTTCCGCATTATTTTAGTGAAAGCATTGGGGTCGATTGATTCTTTTGGTGTCTCTAATTCTCCTGGAAGGAGCGGGTCAGTCTCAGGATCCGATCCGGGTAATTTTAGACTCAACGATGCTAATGTTCCGGAACCATCAAGTGGAGGGGCCTGATCATTAGCTTCAAGACCTCTGTGGGCCACTATCAAATCTCCTCCAGTATCTTTTGTTTCTGCAGTCGCATCCCCTGCTTCGATTTGATCTGTTTCTGTACTCGATTCTGAAGCCGCGTTGGTAAGTTCAGATTTTTCATTTGTTTTTTCTGTTTCAACTTGCGGAACCAATTCTGTAGGACGGAAAAGATCTGATAATGGATTTGCAGGCTCTACAGCCTTTTGACTTTCAACCGGATCACGTTCGTCAAGTTCCGGGCTCTCCGGTTCCGGCAGTAACGTTTCAGGCAAAGTGACAAGGATCGGAGTGATGTTTTTGGGACTCGTTAAGGGTTCATCAGTCGTTGCAGCGTTCTCTTTCGAGACCCGGACATCAGTTATGAGTGATGTTTTACTGGTGCTGGCAACAATTGGGTTGGTTTTAATGTTTTTCTGTGGTTCTAGGACCGGAATCTTAAAATCGCTTTCAAGTTTATCTGTCAACAAAGCGACAGAACTTTCAGCGACCTGAGCCTCTTCGGGAGTACTTTCAAGTGCAAGCTCCTCCTGTGCTAACGCATCAATACTGATTGCAATTTCAGGAGCTTGCACTTCTCCCCCAGAACTAAATTCCTTAGTTATGAGCCAAACCATCATTAGTAAAAGCGCCAGTAAATGTATAATGGCAGACCCTGCTAAGCACTTGTGGTAAAGGGTACTAATGTCACGCCAATGCTCCAGCAGATAAATGAGACCTATGAGGGCTGCAATCGCTAGCAGTATCCACCAAATGATTTTACTCAGTAGCTCCTTGAACTTTTCCCAAGATGTCAGGTCCGTGAATCCAAAAACTTCTCGTGTCGTGGAACGGTAAAGCCTATAACGCTTCAAATCATCATTCTCAATAGAATCTTCCAGATCAAGGTCCGTACTGAAAAGCAAATCGAAGCCTTCCATTCGTATGGCCGGATCCGTTGCGTCACCTTTTTTCATATAAAGGTCAATTTTCTCAGGTGGAAATTCTTCGTCATTCACTACACGGCTGAGATAAACGCTGAATCCTTTTTCCTGGTCTCGGTCTCTGTCCGAGGCAAGGAAGATATGATTGCCCTGACTTGTCAGTGACGCCTGTAAATCTTCCGACTTCGAGTTAAGATCGTTAACAGCTTTAACTTCAGAAAATACAGGAAAAAGAAGGACCTTTTCTGTCTCTTCGGGAATCTCAGAATCAATAACTTTTCTTGCAACATAAATATCATTCTTATTCCCTTTCCTGTTGGATGAGAAAAATAGCCTTTTCCCGTCCTCCGCAGGAGCAGGTCCGAGCTCATCCTGAATTGTGTTAATGGATTCATTTAATAACTGAGCAATGCTCCATTTAGTTCCTTCGTTACGGGACACATAAATATCATACCCTCCTTTTCCTCCTTCTCTGTCAGAAGAAAAATAAAGGAAGTTCCCATCTCTGGAAAAAGCAGGACCCCTTTCATTGTTCAGACTGTTCAGTTCTGCAACGGGTTCTGGGACAGACCATGTGCGTCCGTCCCAGACTGATAGGAAAAGATCCGTGCCACTGTCATCATTCGCTGGGCGCACAAAGACCATAGATGTCCCGTTCGGAGAAAATGCAGCCTCGAGCCTATAATTTGCAGCATTAATGCTATCGCTCTCTTCTTCATCTGGGATTATCGTGCTTTCATTAAAAAGGTTTTGTTTTGGGTCCTGCCATAAGACTCTGCGAACTTTATTTTCTTCGACCCCGATAGTATTACCCGCTTCATCGGAAAAATATGCCCAGACATCGGCTTGAAGCTTCTTCCATATCATTGAGGAGAGCCCTACAAAAATGACAAGACTGACGAATGCAAAAAGAAACCGGCCCTTTCTGCCTTTGATCCTTTGTGCTTTCTTTTTATCAGAACTCATTATTTTTAACCACTAGTTGGCGCTTGCCTGGGTTACCTCATCATTTTCCTCAGTAACACTTTGGGTCCTCTTGAATGCTCGAATAAATAAGAAGATAAAGAGAATAAAGAGAGTTAATGCACTGCCCAACAACACGAGATTATTTTTTACCCAGGTCATGGACGGCATCTTGGAATAATCATAACGCATCATGACTCTCTTACTCTTTGTCCCATATAAAGATGAAATGCTCTGCTTCCGGTCAGAATTAAAAAGTAAATGAAACCCAGCCATTCGGACTGCAGGATTCGTTTCATTGAACTTACTATTAACTTCTTCTCCTAGATTGGCAGGAACCGATGGTTCTTCTCCGCTGATCCGTGATCGGTAAATGTCCGAACCTCCGAACCCGCCCTCACGGGATGAGGTAAAATAAACAAAGTCACCATGATCGGTGATTACAGGAGCCATTTCATCAGACGGAGAACCGAACTCCTTCAAATGTTTAGCATGGCGAAAAATTGGATCTTTCGGCAATGATTTGCTATCAAGGACATTTAGATTTGGTCCTTCCGGGTCAGGTTCAAACCCAAGTCCATAAAGGGGAGTGTACCGATATTGTGCCTCTAGGCACAATGCGACGAGGGCCGTGACAATGACCTTACCCATTTGTCCACCGTGCCCCCCTCCTACCGGCCATGATCCTTCAGGTTCTTGTGTTTTGAGAAATTCAGAATGCATTTTTGCCAGCCATTTCCTCCACACTGGTCCCTGATGCTGATAAGCAGCCAATGTTCCATAATATACGTAATAAATGTCATTCATTTGAAAGCCGGTCTTGTCGATTATGAGAGACGACTCGAAGGCCTTTGCAGCATTTGATGAAGCACCATTTAGTTGGGCACAGAAAAATCCTGCAGCATTCATTGCATTTTTCCCCGAATTACCCTTTCCAGGTGAGTCCGTGTACCCGTAAGACCCGCCGTCCTTGCCTCCACTGATTATCTCAAGAAAATTATCTACCCCGTCCAAAGTACTTTGAGGAATTGCAAGGCCTGACATCTTCGCGCTTGCCAAAGCCATGACCATCCACCCAGTCACTGAAAGGTCACCACGCTCCTTTGGCTTGTATCGCCATCCACCTTCCTCGTGTTGGGATTCCACAATAAAATCAATTGCTGCCTGTGCCTTTAGCTTTAATTCGCTATCTTTCGTGACGCCATAAGCTTCGACCAATGCAAGAGCCGCGATACCGTGATCGTACATTGCGTTGTTTTTTGGGCTATTGCCCCGCAAGTCTCCGCTAGCGGCATTCTGCTGGCCCAGTAACCAGTCCAATCCAAGTTTTACTTTGGCCTGATATTTGCACTCCTTATCATGCCGTTCACCTCTTCCATAAAAGGCCAATAAACTGAAAGAAGTTGCCGCAACGTCATGGCCTGCCTGTCCACCAGATTTGCCGATGTCCCATCTTCCATCCTCTTCCTGTAAATTAGCAAGATAGGCGAGGGCCTTTTCAACGGCACTTTCACTGGGCTTTGATCCGCCCAACTTAGACATAACATTTTTATCCGCTAGAGCCCCTTCCCTCAGTGAATAAAGCATGCTCAATTGACGTTCTGTTATTAAATCAAAAGCTGTTTCAGTAGCAATGTCTGCGGAATATATTTCGAAATCGACTTTCTGTTCTGAAACGTCTGCTAACTGCTCAGCTGCTGCTGCCTCTGCGGCCTCCTTTTCACTAATCCCAACGCCTTGGTGAGGACGGTTAGATACAAAGAAAAGTGTCATATTATCCGGAGAAAGATCCGGATCAGTTTCGTCAAAAGGAGTATTGACCCTTGCCGTGAGCGGCAAAGGCCATGCATATTCAACACCGTCCCACTTTGATACCCAGATGTCCTTACCTCCCTGACCTCCGGGACGATCACTGGTAAAAAAAAGTAATTCTCCGTTACCGCTGAGCGTGGGAGTCGTTTCATTAAATTGACTATTCAGGGCCCGCATTGGTCGCGGTTCTCCCCAATTATTGCCATCCCAAATTCTTAGAAATATATTGGAATTATCTTCTTCGTTCGCAACAGAGTAAACCATTCGAGCCCCGTCTGAAGAAATTGCCGGTTGACCTATCATGCCCTCAGCCCCAATCACCTCAGTGACCGCCTGGGCAGGATCCCATACCACGTAACCAGGCTGAACGTCTTGGGCCACTTGTTCGAATGCTACCTGATCCGTATACGTGTACCAACGTTCTGGTCTTAGATATGACCAGGTCAGAATAATTGCACTGAGGATCAATAACAAGGCACCCCAGGCATATATTTTATAGCGACGTTTCTTCGTTAGACCCAAGATGACCCCCGAAGTCTCCTCCGGATCAGGATCAGTTGGTTTTGAACTGGGCATTTTAACAACAGATTACCGTTCGGTTTTAACAGCAATGTTGGCCCTCGGAACACCGACGTGTCTACAAATTGACATGACATTTGCGAGATAAAGATGTTTCGCATCCTGATCACTTCGTATAAGTACCTTGATATCAGGTTTCTTTTCAACTTCGGTCTTCATCCAGTCGGAAATTTGTTCCTCAGTGACCTGTTTTCCCATCAATACATAAGCACCGCTCTTACGAATATTAATCTTGATCAGGTTCCCGGTCGATTGAGTCAATGACTGATTCTTCGCATCTACAGGAAGGTTCACCATATGATCAATTTCCTCTTCTTTGAAAGTAGTAGTAACTAAGAAAAAGATGATCAAAATGAACATCACATCCAGCATGCTGGAAATATTGATAATTTCTCCGTCGTTAGAAGAAGATTTTTGGCGGCAGTTCATTATGCAGTCCCTTCTGAAACGTTAGTTTGATCGTTAATATCCTGACCGGCATCAGCAGGGCCAGTCGTCGGAGCTGAATTAGCCAAAGCATGAGTAACAATAAATTCAGTGCCGACATCATCTATATGGTCAATGACTTTGTCAGCTCTGGTGGAAAGCCACTGAAATAATAAAAGTACAGGAATCGCAATCGTTAAGCCCGCAGCCGTACTCACTAGTGCCTGATAGATGCCATTGGCAAGGTCTGCAGTCTTTGCAGCACCACCACTGTCAGCGGTTTTCTGGAACGCATCGATCATGCCGTAAACTGTTCCGAGTAAGCCCAAGAGCGGACAAACACCTGCTATGACTGAAAGGGGACGTAAGCTGCGTTTCATTTTTTCAGCTTCCTTGGATCCAGCATCCTCTAAGGCTTTGCTGACTGCCTGATGTCCTTCATTGCGCCATTGAATACCTGCTTTGAAAACATGTCCGCATGCCCCGGACGAATCTTCACAATACTTTTCAGCGGCCTGACCAGTCGAATCACTGTTCCAGGCCTGCCCGAGGCCCTGCAAGAATCCAACAGGAAGGACTCTTTCTTTCGTAAGTGATATGAATCGTTCCAGCCCCAGCGCAAGTGCAAGAATTGATGCAAGCCCTAATGGATACATGACAGGGCCACCCTTTTTGAGAAGGCTCAACATTGTTTCCTTGTCTTCTCCGGCCCCTTCACCGACCTCGGCCCCAAAAGCAAATGAGTCGAAGGCCATAAAGACTAGGATACAAATTATCATCAGGTTGGACCAGCGAATAACGTTTATTAGATTGTGTTTTTTATTAAGGTACATTGCAGTTAGTAATTATAAATTTGATCAGTTTGTACGAAGTTCATCAAGATATTGCCGGGCAACAATCGCTGCCTTTTCTTTGCTATATTTATTGATTACGTCTTTGAATCGTTGTGTGGCTTCTTCCTTTTTGTCTTGAGCCAACAGCACACGCCCAATCTCGAGTATGGACTTTGCTTGCCAGCTTGGGTACTTCTTAAAATTAATTTCTACATTAACAAATTCAGCAATTGCCTTTTCATAATTTTGCAAATTGAAAAAACATTCACCGGTCTGGAATCGGCTCCTGACTGTCCAGAGGTCAACAATTTTTGCATCTGACAAAAGTTTTTGATACTCTGATATGGCCCCGTTCGGATTATTGTTATTTTCAAGAGCATAAGCAAGTCCGAACTGAGCATTTCTAATCCATTTACTTTCTTTGAACCGGTTCAAAAAATTTCTGTAGGTCTGCGAGGCTTCATTGTTCTGACCAGTGAGAGACTGTGTTTCACCTAAGCGCATAATGACTGTCTCAGCGAGTATCGCATCAATTCCGGGCACCTTAGCCGAGACCGCGAAATGATTTCTAGCAGTAACGGTCTCTTTTAATTTGAACCGTGCTTCGCCAGCCTGAAAGAGCATCGACGCGAGTAGTTTTGATTCTGGGTATTCGATAATCAGTTTTTCGAACATCCCTGCAGCAATCTCAAAATCTGCTTTTTTAAAATGGGCGCTGGCAAGCTGAATTCTTATCGGTTCTTTAAAAGAATCGTCCTTCATCCCCTTAAGTATGGTTGTCAGCTGTGCTATCACTTTTTCCTGAGCACCACTATCTAAATTTAATTCAGCTAATTCACTTTGCACTTTCACAATGAGCTGACTCTTCGGGTGAGTAGCGAGTAATTTTTCATAAAGAAGGACCGCCTCCTTGTCTCTTTTCCTGGCTCTCTCTGCCCAGGCCCATTCATACAATGCCTGATCAGCAAATTCAGATTTTGGATAAGTTTCAGTGACGCGCTTAAAATGATTTGCCGCATTGTTCCAGTCTTTCTGTTTGGAGGCGGAAAGCCCGGCATAATAAACAACCAAAGACAATTTCTCATGTTCCCTGAATTGATTTAGCATTTGCGGAAAATGCTTTGAGGCAATCTCAAAATTTTCGGCATTGATGAGAGCTATTCCCTGCTGAAGTGCAGCATCTGCTGCAAGAGGATGATTACGGGGAACCTGCGAAAAATAATTTGCCGCTTCTACGTGCTTTTTTTCTGACGCATTTACCCATCCCAGATAATACATGACGCGTGGCCTTTGTTGTGGAGCCCCAGCCTTGAACGGATCCTTATTGGCTTTGTCTTCATTTATAAAT
This sequence comes from Verrucomicrobiales bacterium, assembly GCA_012960505.1. Taxonomy (GTDB): domain Bacteria; phylum Verrucomicrobiota; class Verrucomicrobiia; order Verrucomicrobiales; family DEV007; genus EC70. The sequence goes on along the minus strand of DUBC01000052.1, from coordinate 84,212 downwards.
CTTTCGAGGGATCCTCTTGCTGTTTTAAGATCCTCTGTCTGGAAAGAGAGCCGACCCTGCTCTGCAAGGGCAAGCGGAAGGTGAGAAGTAATTCCAGGATAATGGTTTGCGAGTGTGAGGAGGTGTCCCAGTGCCTTGGCCTTTTCTTCTGTCCGGTCATAAGCGACTGCTACCTGGATGAGAGCCGTGTCCAAGTTCGGGCCAGCACTTACTTTATATTGTTTTTTGTCATTGATCTCAACCCTTTCATTAATGAAGTCCTCAAATGGTTTGATTGACTCTTTCCACTTATCCTGACGAAAAAAACAATCTCCAACTAAAAAAGACAATTGGGTAAAGAGTTTACCTTCTGGTTTCTTGGCCAGAAGCGGTTGGGCACTTTGAAGGGCCTGCGGCCAACGCTTTGCCAGATGATGGACCTGCGCTATACGGAGCTGAGCAGCAGGCACACTCGCATGGTTCTTATGTGCTTTTATAAAATCTGTATACGCCTTAGCTGACTCATCGCTGCGATTGAGAAGGAACAAGTTCTCTGCTCGCATGTAACGGGAATCTCCAAGAAGAGAATGGTCTTTGAATCGAGCAATGAAGCTATCCGCTAATCGCAAGCTATTGTTATAATCCTTGAGCTTATGAAGGCAGGTTGAACGTTGGGCTATCACTTCGGGCATTTGTCCAAACTTGCCTCTCCCTTCGACGTGGGACAAAGCATCAGAGGCCAGTTTCCAGTCAGGACTCTTTAAGCTGATAAGTGCATTGGCATAGTCAAACTCAATATCATCGATGACAGGGGAATTCGGGAATCGCTTAATCGCATCAACGAGAATTTGTGCAGATCTTTGAAACTGATTTTGGCGAGAAAACACTCTTGCCCACCACAAGTTGGCTTTTGCCGCGGTCAAGCTTTTGGCTCCGGCAATTTGGCTGAATTTTTGGTTGGCTTGATTGTAATCTTCGCGTTCAAGAAAACTTCTGGCGATATAGAATTTCGATTCTTCAACATGCGGAGCCGGTTTACCTTCGGCGTCAGGCTTTGCGCCTTTAAGGTACGCTTCAAAATCAAAAGTCGCAGGTTCATATTTAGAAAGTAAGAACCGTGTAAATCCTAATCGGTATTGGCATTCCAATGCATCATTCCCTTTCATTCCAGGCAGAGCCGCTGCATAGGCTGGCTCAGCCTTATTAAATTCTTTTAAAAGAGTATGACATTCGCCTAGAAGAAAAGCTGCTCGGGTTTTCCATTCGGGTATTGCCTGTAATTGAGCTACCTTTGAAAGAGATACTGTGGCTTCCGAAGTTTTTTCTGTCTGATAAAAAGCATATCCTTGCTGATATAGAGCCCTGGCCGCTTGGTCTGGAGCAGGTTTAGATGCGGAAAGCTTCTTGGTCCATTCAAGAACTTTGTCCCATTCAGATTTACCAAAGCAAATATCACAAATGGCAGCAAGTGCCGCGGTCTTGAATGTAGGGTTTTTAAGATTATTAAGCTGAGCAATAAAAAGCTGTCTGGCTTCGTCCTTTTTTGAAGAAAATAACATGCATTGACCCTGCAGCATGATTAATCGTTCCCTGTCTATTGTCTTGTCCAGTCTGGGCTTCGCTAACAGTGCAGCAAATTGAGGCATGGCCTTATCATATTGTTTCAACGCATATTGGCTGAGGGCAAGACCTCTCCGTGCCAGATCCGCTTTTGGATGATTGCCATTCTTTTGAAGAAAGGTTTGAAACTGCGTGACTGCAACTGGGTATAGTTTTCTGTTATAGGCAGCGTTAGCTACAAAATATTGATCCAGAGCTGCATCCTCTGCAGCTAATATTATGGATGGAAAAGTCAGAACTAATGCCATCAATAAATAATTGAATCTCTTAAAATTAAAGGAACCCATACTCTAATAAATCTAGAATTTTAATTATCTCGTTAGTTACAGTCCAAAGCCCATTTCCGTAGGCTTATTATTTTTATATCTGTTAAGTTTAAACTTTAAACAGAATGAAAAAAAACCCTATTTTTATCAACTACCAAATGTCTCTATTTTTTATAAGACCTTAACAATTAAACAACTTCTATAAATTGGTCTGCACCTGTAGTATTGTTATCCTCAATTTTATGAGCATAAACGTCTCCTTGCTGAGCTTCATTCTTAAGGTCAATTATTCTCTCTTCCATTGAAAATGAGGATTATAAACAGATTACAAATCAATTAAGGGAGAAGGTGCTCGCTTGAAAAACTCTCCCAAAAGAAGAAGCCCACAACAAGCGGGCACCTTTTTCACAGTTTCCGCTAAGTTGCCACTGTACCGATTCTAAAAGTATTGACTAACGACCCTATGCTATACTTTGCTTCTTTTATAATGACACCGACGCAGGCTCATTATAGAAATAAATCTTAACTAATCATCAAGTAGCCACGCAAGATTAAAGCGGGCCATCCAATCCTTATTCGACACCAGATAAATCATCCCTTCACTCGGTGTTCCCGGACGGCCGGCAGCCATCCACGTATAATTACCAGGTCCTTTTCGGACCATGCGCCTTATGGGCCAGCTCTTAGCCCCATCAAAACTTACCTTTATGGTAATATCTTCACGCTTGTCTTTTCTGCCGGGTGAGCTGTAAAGAAGAACATCGGTGTCCTGGCCTGGGATCCGGACCAGTGCTCCCTTACAGCCATAATTATCAGGCGGACCATCGAATAGCTCATCATCTTCGCGAGCGTTTTCCCATGATTTTCCAGAATCCTCACTGATCCCGACTTGTTTATTTCCCCGACGAACATGGGTCCTAGCATTATAATAGATGTGTCCGTTTTTCAATTCACATAAGGACGGTTCAGAAGTACCGAGAAGGGGGAAAGGTTCACTCGGAATCCATGTCCTGCCACCATCATCACTGTAAAGAGCATTGCTGTACCTCTTAGCAAAAAATTTACGGCCCTGACCCTTATTCAGGTAAATTCTAGTCCCATCATTATTCACAGGTCCTACAAAAACCTGAGCAGGCATCAATAACCGGCCCCTTGCCTTACCATGACGAATAGTAATACCCGGATCACAGCAATACGTTGTTGCGAGCCAGCCATTCTTATCAGGTTTCATTGTAATTTTTTCCTGTGCCCAAGTCTTTCCATGATCTTTGCTCCTATAGAGAATCTGAGCAGGCTTGAGACCACCGGCAAATACCAATATGTCACCACTCGTTTCATCAACAGTAACATTGGCAAGCTCACTCCATCCCACATGACCACCTCTGTACCGACCATCATCAGACATATCATCACCCAAATCAACGCGCTCGCCGACGACTAGAAATCCTCCCCATGTCTTTCCTCCATCCTTACTCCGCTTAACCTCAATCATGCCCTTATCGCGTTGTTCTTTGAAGAGGAGAACTGTTCCATTCATAGATACGGCAAGATGTGCCATGACCGGTATCTGCTCTTCCCATGTATGGAAAAGCGGTTCATCCTCAGCCTTCCCATCAAATGGGACTAATATTATTAGAATAATACTGGCTAAAAGAACAAATCCTTGTGAGTTAATATTCCATACTAATCGCATATATAATCAGGGCACTTTGAATTATTCAATTCCAGACATTGCTACGGCCTGAGGAACTTGAATTCGATTATATTGACGTTTAATAGAGCGTAAAAATTGAGACCATTTTTTTCCTGGTCGTCCATTTGTCATTAAATAATGCGGGCAATTTTTGTGTTCTGGTTTGGTTCCTTTGCGGGGCCAATGCTGATGTGGAACCACGTTTTTTAAAGGAATCTTATACTGATACATAAGAGAAGCACAAAGTTTCGCTGTCCTATCCAAAGTTCTTTGCCTGCTATTGCTGCGGTGTTCGCACATTTCTATTCCAACCGAATAGTTATTCCCGGGCCCATTGAAATCAGCATGTTCACCTTGCTCTATAGTAGGCAAGTGCTGTATAACAACGTCCTCCTGAACAGTGAAGTGCCATGTCAGATACCCAATGCGATTTCCATTTCGTCTTTTCGGAGCCCTCAGTTTTCCTTTTTCAAGTGCCCGCGCATGATCCCAAGCGTTCCCAGTATAATTCTGTGTAGAATGAACTGTGATGTAACGAGGCTTCATTGTCCTCTTATATTTTCTGCCATACCGGCCCTTGGATATGAACCTTTTCACTACCTTGATTTCACGATAAAGATGAACTGGTAATACTGACCCTGTCGCGACTCTTATTGAAGTTGTTTGGTTCTTAGAGTTCGATTGTTCGATTTGCGTTGTAGTGCAACTACAAACCAAAAGAGCGCAAAACAAATAGAAAAAAGAACTTAAAAATGCAATTGGTTGAATGATTAGTTTCCGCATTTAAGAACTTACTTTATGCACAGATAAGCTAAGTGTCTGCCAAAATTTATTGTCGAGCATTTTACTTATCCTTAAAGGAATTAATTAGTGGTGCCTTTTGGTTCCAGGGAATCTTACGATCGAAAAGTTTTTCATAAACTTTATGTGTCGGGGCTCCTTTTTTTTTGATAGAGGCTACACCATTGTCATAATGACCGCGCATTAATTGGAGGGCTTTCTTTTGCTGAGGATCATTAACCACATTAAATAGCTCCAACTTATCTTTTCTCATATCAAATAGCTCCTCGGTTGGATTCATTTCTTGACCATAATACCAGTAGATATATTTCCAATCACGGGTAACAACGCCCAAACTCTGAGTCGCTACCGGTCCCCAACAATTCATCAAATATAATTGTTTGTGAATTTCTTTTCCCGGCGCATCCAGTAACGACATTAGGCTCTTACCTTCCATTCCTGACTCGGCTTTTAAGCCGGCTAATTCAAGAATCGTAGGGGCAATATCAATGTTGCCAGTTAGTGCCGAAACTCTGATACCCTGCCCACTAGATTTATGCCTCGGATCAACAATAATCATGGGAACACGTACTGATTCCTCATAAGGCAATACCTTGGATCCATAACCATGAGAACCGCAAAGAAATCCATTGTCCGATGTATAAATAATTACCGTGTTGTCTAAGGCTCCATTCTCTTGGAGAGCGTCTATGATCATTCCTGTCGCATGATCAATGCCATGGACGAGCTGATGATATTTGCGCATTACTTCATCATATCTGCTACTGTATCCCCAACTGTCCCATCTCTCCCACTGTCGACCCCGCTTACTTTGAGGGCTTAGATGTTTTGCATATTCTCGGCCAAAGTTAGAAGGCCTCTTGAAAGTCTTACCCTTATAGATGGAATTAAATTTTGAATCGGGTGTATCAGGCATATGAGGAGCCTTGAAACTGATAGATAGGCAAAACGGCTTATCTGTCTTCGTAGCCTCTTTGATGAAATCGCGACCAAATGCACCATAAGAAAGAGTGGAGTGGGGATATTTTTTTGCATATTCTTTCATCGATTTATTCCTTAACGTAACGTAACTGGTCTGACCGCCTCCTCCTCCCCACTTATCAAAGGAATTCACAGGCAGACCCTCGGCTAAGTCTACCCCGAACTTGCCAGCAAAAGCAGTAAGGTAGCCGGCGCGCCTCAGTAATAATGGATAGCTCTGAGCGAAATCGCTGGCCTTAAGTTTACCTTTTGTAAAATTGCAGCCATGCTCATATTCATACTTACCGGTAAGAATTGTGGCTCTGCTCGCCATGCAGATAGCCGTCGTGTCATAATGATTATCAAAAGTCACTCCACGTTCTGATAGAGAATTCAAATTAGGGGTCCGGGCATCTGAATTACCATAGCAACCCATTGATATCGTGGCCTGGTCATCGGCCAGCAAAAACACAATATTTGGCCTAGCAATTGCATGCTTTCCGGCCAGAAAAGCCAAAATTAAGCATCTAAGAATCAAAATATAATGTGGCATTTATTAATCTGAAGGATGAAATAGCGTTCTTTTTATAAGGGAATTTTAGCGATTCTATGCCGCTCTGTAAAAAAAATAACATTTTTTAACCAGTTTTAGCTAACAGAACACACCCTTTGGTAGTATAAACTCACCATGCCAAAAATTTATCTGGGTATTTTAACTGCCCTCTCATTAATTATTAGTTCTTCTGCCGCTCTGGCAAAATTTGAATTTCAAAAAGGGGATTCTGTTTGCCTTATAGGTAATAGCCTGCCTGATCGATTCAACCATGATGGTTGGTTTGAAGCTGTCTTGCAAAGCGAACTCAAGGGTCAAGAAGTAAGATTTCGTAATCTCGGTTTTACCGGAGACACGGTCAAAGAAAGACCAAGAAACTCTGGATTTCCTTCACCCGAAAACTATCTTAAAATTTGCGAAGCCGATGTCATTTTTGCTTTTTTCGGTTACAACGAATCGTTCAAAGGGGGAAAAGGTCTGGAAGCTTTCATGAACGACTTGTCGGTCATGATCGACAATTACACAAAACTAAAGCCTAACGGTAAATCCGCTCCTCGCTTTGTATTATTTTCCCCAATTGCACACGAGGATTTAATGAGTCCAAACTTACCGGACGGTAAAGCAAATAACATTCGGTTAGAACAATACACAACAGCCATCAAGGCAGTAGCAGATAAAAAAGGTGTAACATTTGTAGATCTATTTAATCCAACTAAAGCGCTCTATTCGAACTCAAAGGAAGCGCTCACTATTAATGGAGTGCACCTAAACGAACTGGGTAATCGTCATGTCGCTGAAGTAATCGCAAAAGGTCTTTTTGGTAAAACGGTTAAGGCTGGAAAAGACATGGAAAAATTACGTCGTTCGGTCACCTACAAGAATTGGTTTTGGTTCAACAGATACCGAGCACCCGACGGGAATGACGTGTGGGGAGGCCGTTCAGGACTCAAGTTTGTTGCCGGGCAAACAAACGCAGACGTTCTTCGCCATGAACTGAAAATGCTCGATGTCATGACGGGCAATCGTGACCCTAAGATTTGGGCAACTGCATTGGGTTCAAACTTTAAAGTGGATGACTCTAATGTACCAGCAGCTGTCGCGGTTAAATCAAATATCGGAGGGAAGAGCCAAAGCTCGAACAAAAACAAAGAAGGCAATGCGATTTATTCGAGTCCTGAGGAAACCTTAAAAAAATTGAGAGTTCCTGAAGGCTTTAAAGTGAACCTTTTTGCTCACGAGAAAATGTTCCCCGAGCTGGTAAATCCTGTCCAAATGTCAGTCGACACCAAAGGAAGGCTTTGGGTCGCAGCGTGGAAAACCTATCCGAAGTGGGAGCCTCTAAAAGAAATGTCAGATCGTCTCCTAATTCTCCCAGATGAGAACCGTGATGGGGTAGCCGATAAGGCAATTACTTTTGCCAAGATACACAACCCGACCGGTTTTGAGTTTTGGAATGGTGGGGTCCTTGTAGGATCAGCACCTGACATCTGGTTCCTGAAGGACACTGACGGTGATGATGTCGCTGACCTTAGAATTAAAATGGTAGGGGGCATTGACTCAGCAGATACTCACCACGCAATGAACAACTTTCAGTATGGTCCTGATGGGGGTCTGTATTATCAGAGAGGAGTGTTCCACGTTAGTAATGTGGAAACACCGTGGACAACACCGCACAAGTCAGGTGCTTCGGCAATGTACCGGTTCAATCCTAGAACCTTTACTTTTAGTCATCACGCAGGGAATAGTCCGAATCCTCACGGAATTTGCTTTGACCGTTGGGGCTACCATTATGCTACAGACGGTACAGGTGGCAGAGCTTACCAAGTCGTTCCTAAAGGCAACGGTTTCGCCATGCGAGGCCTCCTAAAAAAAGAAGTCAGGCCAGTAGCATCTAGTGGCATCATTTCCAGTGCCAACTTTCCAGATGATAAACAGCAAAGCTTTATGCTATGCAACACCATCGGTTTCCTAGGTCTCAAGCATTACAAATTGACAAGGAATCCAGAAACGGGTGAAGTCAATGGTCAACCGCTAGGAGATCTTTTCGTGTCTGATGATCGAAATGTTCGTCCGTCTGATGCTGATTTCGGATCTGATGGTGCCCTATATGTGTCCGACTGGCACAATGTCATCATTGGCCACATGCAGCACAATGTTCGTGACCCTAACCGCGATCATAACCATGGCCGAATCTATCGTGTAATTAATACTGCAAAGCCTCTACAAAAGGCAGTAGCAATCGATGGTGAACCAATCAATGCTCTGCTCAATAATTTAAAGCATCCAATCGATGGGGTTCGTTACCGCACACGCATTGAGCTTAGTGAACATCCGACAGATTCTTTAGTCGCAGCAATTAGTAAATGGGTATCCAATTTTGACGCAAAAAATCCAAACGAAGCACATCATATGCTAGAAGCTCTGTGGGTCTTGCAAGCGCATAATGTCAAGGATGACAAGCTGATGGGAACACTACTAACGAGTGCAGATCCAAATGTTCGAAGAGCGGCAAAAACTGTTCAGCACTTTTGGTATAATGTCGATTTTACCCGCGGAGGTGGTCAACTGGCAAAGGTCGAAGAAGACAAAGCGCCTGAACCGAAAGTCGTTGTTAAAGGCAATCAAACGATTGTTGATGTAGCGGCAATACCTAATCAGCTGAAATACAACTTAACGAATTTCTCTGTGAAGGCAGGTACCAAAGTAAAAATTACCTTCTTAAATCCAGACGTGATTCCTCATAACTTCCTTATTGTGGAGCCCGGATCCAAAGCAGAAATTGGAAACCAAGCAATTGCGATGGGAGCCGAAGCAGTGAAGAAAGCACCAACTAACTCAAAGATCCTGCATGGCACTAAAATGCTAGAAGCAGGTCAGAAAGAAACGCTTGAGTTCACCGCGCCATCCAAGCTTGGAGATTACGAATTTATTTGTACGTTCCCTGGCCACTGGGCAGTCATGAACGGGATAATGAAAGTGACTCAATAATCAAAAAAATCAGATTAAACTAAAAAAGCCTCCATGCATTTGAAGTGCGTGGGGGCTTTTTAAATTTATTGAGCTCTCTTTTAGGCTTTAGCTGAGAGACTTGCAACGATCCGCGAGTAATTGTAAAGCACGAACAAAATCCCATGCCGGTATATTGGCCTGCATCTCATTAATAAGTAGCATCAGGCGCTTTGCCGCATCCTTTGCAAGATCTATATCATCATCTTGAAGAGCTTTGATCAATGCGCTTAGCCTTTGAGTAAAAGGCTCATTGAGTTCCTGCATCTTGCGCCCATGAATATTATTTAGTCCGCTAATAACATCAGAATAAGCTTTCTGAAGCTCATTAGCTGCATGAGCTAAAACTTTTATTTCTTGATCAACCGTGAGCTGATTATTTACTTGGACTTTCTCTACATTGGAGAATGAGTCAGACGCGGTAGCCTCTCCACCTCGAACCAGAGGAGACGAAGTAGGACGTAACCGCTTAAGTAGCCACGAGTTCATAAGGTCTGTTGAAATGGTCAAAGTTCCAGTAGCCATGATTTACTAGTTAGATGGGTCATAAAATCAAAAAGTCACAAAAAAAATAAAAACTTTGCCAAACTATTTAATATTTCTAAAATTTCTATAATTTTTGATAATTTTAGTAATTTGCACGTGTTTTTCAGTGTTTTCGCAAATATAATTCCCGGATTTTACAAAAAATAAATTCCTAGAACCCCTATTTTTACTGATTCTTAACTATTTAATATTTCTCTCAAAAAAGGAGCTGTTCTACTCGTTTTAGATCGAATTACCTGTTCCGGCCGACCCTTTGTCACTATCTGCCCTCCCCCTTCTCCCGCTTCAGGGCCAATATCTATAATGTAATCTGCTTCGGCCATGATCCTCGTATTGTGTTCTATGACAATGACGGTATGTCCTTCATCAACAAGTGCGTGCAAAACCCTAATAAGATTCACCACATCATTGTGATGCAAACCGATAGTTGGTTCTTCAATCAAATAAAGATTGGAACAAGAACCTGTCACGCCTTTCATCTTTGCATTGTGTGCTCTGCCTTGGCCTTTACGAATTTCCGCGACAAGCTTAATGCGTTGTGCCTCTCCACCGCTCAGCGTTGGACTTGGCTGACCGAGGCTAAGATAACCTAATCCCGTATCACGTAAAAGAGCCAAAGTGGTATGGATTTTTGGGTGTGTCTCAAAAAATGTACAGGCTTCGGACACGCTCATTTGCATGACTTGAGCAATGTTTTTCCGATTAAAAAAAATTTCAAGCGTCGCTCTATTGTATCGGTCTCCTCGGCACTCTCCACATTCTACCCACGTGGTAGGCAAAAAATTCATCTCCAATTTTATGCGTCCATTGCCTCCGCAACTTTCACATCGACCGCCCTCAGTATTAAAGGAAAACCGGCCTGGATCATATCCTCTCAAGCGAGATTCAGGGACATTAGAATAGAGTTTGCGAATCTCATCAAAAATCTTCACGTATGTTGCGGGCGTTGATCGGCTAGTTTTTCCAATCGGACTTTGGTCCACTTCATATGCAGCAACAATTTGATCCGTACCGGTAATAGATTTCCAAGTTTTATAAATCCGTTTCTTTGTTTTTTTTGATTTTATTGTCGAATCTACTGCCGGTTTTAAAACTCCACGCATTAATGAACTCTTACCGCTTCCTGAAACGCCAGTGAGGACAGTCAGCCGACTCAATGGGATTGAACAGTCGAGATTCTTCAGGTTATTTGCATTGGCATTCTTAATTTTAATCCACCCTTCTTTTGATGATAGTGCCGGAAGTTTACGCCTTTTCCCTGAAATGGGATGCTCCATCTGATTTGAAATTGCACTCAGTGTAAGAGATGCCGTTCTCCGATTTTTCTCTCCCTTCTTATTCTTAGAGCTAAGACTTCCTTGAAATATTACTTCTCCTCCTTCTTTACCAGCGCCTGGGCCCAGATCAATTAAATGATCAGCGCATTTAATTGTATTTTCATCGTGCTCAACAACGATCAGGCTATTCCCCTGGTCTCTGAGAGAAATTAAAGTTTTGAGAAGTTGCTCATTGTCTCTTGGGTGAAGCCCTATCGTTGGTTCATCCAAAACATAAAGAACTCCCCGCAGATTCGAGCCTAGCTGAGCAGCCAGACGAATTCTCTGACTCTCTCCACCACTTAACGTTGTAACGCTGCGGTCCAGTCCAAGGTAACCAAGACCAACTCTTTGGAGAAAAAATAATCGTTGTTTAATCTCTGCAAGAATATCTCGTGCGATAAGCTTTTTGGTACCCTCCAAGGAAAATCCATCAATAATTTCAATTGCATTTGTTACAGAAACTTTAGTGAGAGTATCGATTGTTATATGATCGACCCAAACGCTTCGTGCTACTGTGTTAATTCTGGAACCGTCACAGATTGGACATATGTCTTTTATTTTTTCTTTGCTGATTCCGTGCCGCCTTTCCTCCTCCAACTCAGCTGCAGTAATAGAATCATGCTTTTCGTAATCGACCAGAGAAGGGACAATGTACCCATATCCACGACATGCATGGCACCATCCGTGAGGGCTATTATATGAAAAGAGACGAGGATCCAATTCATCAAATGCATTTCCACAGTCTGGACAAGACATCTCCGAGCTAAGTACTATGCTCTGACCGTCCTCCCTAAGAATACGTGCTGTTCCATGGCCCCAACGAAGTGCGTCATCAATACATTTGGTGATTTCAGAATGTTTAGATTTTTCGTGCAGTTCAGCGACAAGACCATCAATCGTGTGCTCCTTGAAGCGTTCAAGTTTTTGGAAGCTCTCGCTTTCCATGAACTTACCATCAACAAATAGTGTTCTAATTCCCTGCCTAAGAGCCCAGGCAGCAGTGTCAGTGTGGAACCCTTTTCTTCCTCTTACTAATGGTGATAGGAGTTTTGCTGGGCCTAACTTCAAAACTTTTTTTACTGACGATATGATTGAATTTTTACTCTTCTTATCAACCGACACGCCGCAATCTGGGCAATATTGAGTTCCAACCTTTGCAAATAAGAGACGAAGAAAATGATAAATTTCTGTGACCGTCGAAACTGTTGATTTCCCTCCTCCTCTGCTAACACGTTGTTCGATAGCTACTGTGGGTGGCAGTCCATAAACTTGATCAACGTCCGGCCTTTCCATCTGCTGAACAAATTGCCGTGCATATGCTGACATGCTGTCGAGGAATCTGCGCTGCCCTTCAGCAAAAAGCACATCAAAAGCTAAGGTCGACTTGCCTGAACCTGAGAGTCCAGTGATTACAGTGAAAGTATCATGAGGAATATCAATTTTAAGATTCTTTAGATTATTTTCCCGCGCTCCCCTTACACTGATTATATTTTTTGGAGGCTCTTTGGATTCAATGGCCCTCAATAAACTTTTTGGTTTATGATCACGCCATAAAAATTTTCCTGTATGGCTTTTCTTTTCTTTTTTGATCTCTTCAGGTGTACCAACCGCAATTATTTCTCCTCCTTCAGATCCTCCTTCAGGGCCAAGATCAATCACGTGATCCGCGCATTTAATTACTTCACAGTTATGCTCTATGACTAAGACAGAATGACCATCATCAACTAATCGCTGAAAAACGTTCAGCAATATTCTAATATCATCAAAGTGAAGTCCGGTCGTTGGTTCATCAAAAAGAAGTAAATCCTTAGCTGGGCCCTTATCTTTCTTTTTAGGTTTATTTTTCAGTAAGTGTCCGACCAGTTTGAGGCGCTGACTCTCTCCACCGCTCAGAGTATTAATGGGCTGACCAAGTTTAAGATAACCCAGTCCGACATCCGCTAAAGGTTTTAAATCGGAAACGACTCGGGCCGCTTTTTTATTCTCAATTGTTTTGAAAAAATGAATCGCGGATTCTATCGTGAGATTCAATACCTCGTGTATTGATTTACCCACTAGTTGAAATTCCAACACTTCAGGTCCGTAACGTTTACCCTCACATTCTGGACATTTTACATAAAGATCAGAAAGGAATTGCATCTCGACTTTCTCAAAGCCATTTCCCCAGCAGCGCCCACAACGCCCTGTTCCGGAATTAAAGCTGAAGTATCCTGGGAGATGGCCGGAACTCTTAGCTTCTGGTGTTTCAGCAAAAAGTTTTCTTATATGTTCAAAGGCTCCCACGTAAACGACGGGCGTTGATCGGGGATTGCGCGAAAGTGGGGACTGATCAACTAATATTACTTGCCTTAGCTTGCCGTGGCCCACGATAGAATGCACTTCCCCTGGCAACTCCTCGGTACTCTCGCCCCTTTCACGGATCAGATTAAGGTAAATGACATCATGAACTAGGGTTGATTTTCCGGAACCCGATACGCCAGTCACACAAACAAAAAGCCCCAGAGGGATTTCTAGATTTATATTTTTCAGGTTGTTCTGCTGTGCGCCGCGAACCTTTAAGGCATTTCCTTTTTTAGGTTTTCTCCTAGTACTTGGAATGGGAATACTTTTATCCCCAGAAAGATAATCCAAAGTGAGTGAACTAATTTTTCCTCTGCTCTTCTCATAGTCTGAAATGGGCCCTGCATATACCAAATCTCCACCGTCCTCTCCTCGTCCCGGGCCAATATCAACTAGATAATCAGCTGCTCTAATGATGCTCTCTTCATGCTCAACAACCAATACCGTATTCCCGGCATCTCTCAGATCATTCATGACATTGATCAATTGATCCGTGTCTTTTGGGTGCAACCCAATACTAGGTTCATCAAGAACAAATAATGTATTTACCAATGAAGCCCCTAAACATGTTGTGAGGTGTACTCTCTGCATTTCACCGCCAGAAAGTGATCTGGCTGAGCGGTCCAGTGTCAGATATACAAGACCCACACGTTTCAAATATCTCAATCTTGAATCAACTTCCTCCCACAAAAGAAGGGCAGTCGGATCTAAATTTGAAAGCTCTACTAGTTTAGATTTTTTCTCGTTCCATAGATTCAAAAGATCAGAAATGGGCAACTGCCAAATATCGGGTAAAGTATGATTACCAATCTTATAATTTAAAGCGTCTGGTTGTAATCGCGTTCCTCGGCAGGCAAAACATGTTGTATATGATCTATACCGGCTCAGGAAAATCCTCACATGCATTTTGTAAGATTTTCGCTCTATCCAGTCGAAAAAACCTTTCACTCCATACCAAAGACCTTGTTGCCAATTCGATTCCGAGTCACCACGTTCGCCATAAAGAATCCATCCCCGATTTTTCTTGCTTAATTTCTCATATGCCAAATCAATATCGACCCCTCTTACTTTCGCACATTGAAGCAAATCGGTCTGGCACTCTGATCCCCGCTCTCCCTGAAATGCTTTCACGACACCTTCCCTAATTGAAAGTGCCTTGTCAGGTAATGCACGGTCAAGATCAATGCCTAATGTTCTCCCGAATCCACGGCACTGGGTGCACGCCCCTAAGGGGCTATTAAATGAAAATAGCCCCGGAGAAGGATCCCTTAAAATAACTCCGCAAGGGGCGCATTGCTTGCCACTCGAAAAGGACCAGTCTTTGGCAGATTCATAATCAATTAATCGTATCGTTCCCTTCCCAAAAAGAAATGCAGTTTCGAGAGCCTCATTTAGTCGTGCAATATTCTTGGCAACTTTGCTGATTTTAATTCTGTCCTGAACGACGGTAACAATTTTAGGTAATGTTTTTTTAGGATACTCTTCCGGTTCATCTGTTCTATACAAATTACCCCATACCCATATTCTTAAAAACCCCTGTGCACTAAGTAGCTGGAAAAATTCGGGTGGTTTCATTTGACTTGGTACCGGAACCCCAAAACTCACGAGGACAGCTTTCCCAGCTAAATTCATATTGGCAAATTGAGTAACTGACTCAGCATTATCTTCCAAAATTTCTTCTCCACATTCGGGACAATGCGGCACCCCAATGTGAGAAAATAGCACCTTCAAATAATCATTAATGCCTGTGAGGGTTCCTACCGTCGACCGTGTTGTCCTGACGGTATTGCCCTGTTCGATAGCAATTGATGGAGGAATCCCATTAACTTCTTCAACTCTTGGCTTGTCCATTCGCTCAAAGAACTGACGCGTATAAGGAGAAAAAGTTTCAATGTATCGACGCTGTCCTTCTGCATATAGTGTCTGGAATGCCAACGATGATTTCCCGCTGCCGCTAGGACCGGTAACAACGATTAATTGACCGAGAGGCAAATCCAAATCAAAGCCCTTCAGATTATTCTGACGCACTTTTCTTAATGAAATAATACCCCTATGCCATGATCGCTTAGCATTCTTTGGAGTCTTTTTTTTCACTTTACTGCGATTTGGTATTCTTTAGAAATTAATACTTATATTTAGCATTAAAGGATCTAATTAATTTGCATGAACGGGAAGCATTTTACTCAGCCGTTTGCGTTTTGTTTGTATATGGTCTAAGCGTTTTGTGGTTTCGACATGGACAATGATTTAAATGGAGAATCCCAAACAGTCTCCATTCGACTGGAGGGAATACACAAAGAACTCGGAGCACAACATGTTCTTAGGGGAGTAAATCTCGAGATTTTTTCAGGGGAAACTATAGTCTTGATCGGGGCCAGCGGTGGTGGAAAAAGCGTTATTCTTAAACATATAACAGGACTAATGCGCCCTGACAGTGGCCGCGTAGTCATTGGCAATCAGGACATCAGTAAACTCAACGAAAAGGGACTTGCCGTGATACGGCAAAGGATAGGTGTCCTTTTTCAAAATGGCGCACTCTTCGACTCTATGAGTATTGGCCAAAATGTAGCTTTTCCTTTGAGAGAGCGTGGAGAAAAAAATATTAAAACGCTCACAGAAAAAGTAACGAAAGCGCTTAGTCTAGTTGGGCTCGAAGAACATATAAACAAAATGCCGACCACTTTGAGTGGAGGGATGCGCAAGCGTGTCGCCCTAGCTCGAGCTATGATAGCTAAACCTGAATCCATTCTATACGATGAACCCACTGCGGGCTTGGATCCAGTTTCAACAGGTTCCATTGATTCTTTGATCATTCAGATGCAAAAAGAGTATGGAATCACCTCAGTCGTAGTCACTCATGATATGAAATCAGCAAGAACCATCGCTGATCGAATCGCTTTTTTACGCCAAGGGTCAGTATATTTCTGTGGAACTCCTGAAGAAATGGAGGGAAGTGATGATCCTGTCATTAATAACTTTATAAACGGTCATCCGACAGAGGAGCTCTAGCATATTCTCTATTTAGGGCTACATTGCATCAGATCGACACTTTTAATAAGCGCCGGACAAAAATGGAAAGATAATAAAATGAAAGAGAATCGCACCGAACTCTTTGTGGGTTTCTTCTTACTGATAGGTTTACTATTACTGGGATTTTTAGTTCTTAAATTCGGTAACTTTGGTGATCGTTTTGAAAAAACGTATTCACTGACTGTTACTTTTGAAGATGGTGGAGGCCTACTTAAGGGAACAGATGTCCGTTTGGGAGGTGTTAAAATCGGCAGGCTAGCAGATGCTCCAACCGTTAATCTGGAAAATTATGGCGGTGCTATCGTTAACCTTGAAATTTATGATGATTTTCGAATACCTGAAGGAGCTAAATTTTCCATTGGCACTAGTGGTCTTTTAGGAGACGCCATGATAAAAATCGATGTTCCTACTGATAGGACAGAAAAATTCATAGCAGCTGGATCACGAATTAAGGGTGAACGAATCACTGGGCTCGGGGCACTTGCTTCCTCTGCTGAGTCATTATCGAATAAAGGTCAGGTCGTTCTTGAAGATGTCAGGTCAGCCCTTGAAGACATTGGTAGTGCCGTCGAGAAATTGGATCAAAGCATTCTGAGGGAAGAAAACCTTCAGAGTTTCAATCGCGCGGTCGCTGAACTTGCCGATGCGCTTGATGCGATAAACAATAAAGTGCTTGGCGATGACAATACGAACAACCTCCGTGAACTGTTAGCCAATATGAAAAAAGCAAGCATCAAGGTTGATGACGCGGCTGAAAAAATTGGTCCAATACTCGATAATGGCAGTCAAGCAATAAGCGCTATTGAGCCTGGACTCAAAAAACTCACTGACGCGGCTGAAGGGGCCGACAAAGCATTTGAAAGAATTAATAATGGGGGAGGGATATTGAATTCAATCCTCAAGGACGAAGAACTGAAAAAAGATTTTAAAGGCTTCATAGCAAATCTTCGCCGGAACGGTATTTTATTTTACAAAGACAGTTCCATCAAAAATACTGAATCGCCAAATTCTCGTAGAAGAGGTACTTTCAGCCCCCGTTAAAATAGAGCGAAAGAACTTCATTTTTCATTCGTCAGTTTTATACCACAACATATATTTATCCTCTATTAGCTCAGCATATACTGCGATTATTTAAATGTCTGAAACCCTTTTAGTAATAGGAACACTATTTTTAGCTTATGGTTGTCGTTCATTTGAGTTCGTAGCCGTGCGCAAGTTCGGGGCATTTTGCGTCATCATTGCAACGTTCCTTACAGGATACTTTTTGAGTGGTCATAATGTGACATGGGGCATCGTAACAGCTTTGGGTTGGTTCTTTCTCCCGGGCATCGATATCATGACGCGTATCCGCAAAATGCGCCTCCCACTTGATAAGAAAATGCAGAGCCGATTCCCTCCGAACCGTGATCTTTTCCCTCAACTAAGGGAATTTACCAATGAAGTAGAAGTGGCAGGCTTTGAGCATATACAAGACTCAGGATGGGAATGGGGTGGTGTTGATCAGTTCGTCCGCTTTTTTTATGATCCAAATTCTAAAGCTCAAGCCACAATAAATTTGAACAGTCAAAGTCATTTAGCTTTTAATTATATGAGCGTTTCTTCCAGAACTGCAGACGGAAAAACTCTTATGACGTGGAATTACCCTTTCAGCTATGCAATGAAATTGACACCGGACTGTGTTGTTAATTGTGTTCGCGGCATTGAGTCATTTAATGAAATGATTGAAGTGCACCGTAAATTTTTGCAAAGCAAGGGAATCAACGAAAGCGATCTTCAAGAAACTGATCCAGATGAACTTGGTAAATTAACGGAAAAAGAAATGAGAAACCAGGTCGATCATAACCTGGATCGCGGTTTGCTTAAATTATCTGGGAAAGGCACCTTCTCCTATTCATGGAAAGGTCTTTTTTTTCTTTGGTATCAGTCTATCAAGGACATGATTCGTTTGTCCTAGCTTAATATACAAAGCACCGACCCACATCTTTGTGAATAAGTTCAATGCTAACTAAAGTGCGCCTAGTCATGATGCACACGCAATTACTCGCCTGCAATCTCGAGTGCTATTGTTTTGATCGCTTTCAAGTCTAATTTACCACTTCCTAGATAAGGGAGCTCGTCCACTTTGAAAAATTGATCCGTTTTGGGCTTCCATAAATTAGGAATGTCTGCAGTTCCAAGTTGATCAGTAATTTCCTTAAGGTTTTCTTGTTCGAGAGTATGTAATACGACTAGGCGTTCTCCCTTTTTCTCATCAGGTAGCCCGGTAACTGCGAAGGTCTGCTCTGTTAATTCAGCAATTGTATGTAGCAATTCTTCGATCTTAATGTGAGGAACCATTTCTCCACCAATCTTGCTGAATCTGCTCAACCTGTCGGTGATAGTAATGAAGCCTTCTTCATCGACAGCAGCAATGTCACCAGTATTATACCAACCATCTACCAGAACTTCGGCCGTTAGGCTCTCCTTTCCAAGATAACCCTGCATAATATTGGGGCCTCTGACCCACATCAATCCTGATTCATTAAACCCGCATGGTTCTTCCGTTTCCGGATCCACAATCTTAATACTCATCCCCGGTAATGCACGGCCAATAGTGCCTGAGCGGTTCCCGGTTTGACTCAAATCATCGGTAATTAAACTCGGCGTATTAACAGCTACGCCAGGTGAACATTCAGTGCATCCATACGCTTCGAGAGGTTGGAGACCAAACTTTTCTTCAAAGGCAACAGCCAAACGTTCAGGTAATTTTTCAGCACCTACAACTACTAGGTTAATGCTTTGCATTTGTTCAGGTTTAATGCCCCTAAGATAAAGCTGAAGGAACGTTGGCGTCGCTAGAAGCAAGCTCAATTTGTAATGTGTAATCAGTTTACCGATGGATCTCGTATCAGTGGGTAAGGGATGATAGGCTGCGCCCACTCCAATTACTGCAGGGCCAATCAGTGTGGCTGTAAAGCCAAGAGAATGAAAAAACGGTAGAACACCAAGAAACCTATCATCACGCTTAAAGTCATAGGCCTGATTCAACTGCATCATATTAGAAACAATATTATAATGACTGAGCATGGCTCCTTTAGGCTCCCCAGTACTACCACTACTGAAAATGATTGTTGCAATATCATCTAAGGAGGGCGGATTTCCCTGAGCTAGTTTCTTTAATAGAATCCCCCTCGGACACAAATATGCCAAGAAGGCAGCGCTCATTTTTTCCATGAAACTCGGATTCTTTGCAATATCTTCCAAAGCAAGCATGGGCACTCCAGGATCAATCTTGAGCTTACGAATCACCTTTTCTGATGAAATAACACACTTAATATCACATTGTTGAACGCAGGAGCGTATCCCTTCCTCTGAGAGTGTATAATTCAGATTAACTACCGTCTTGCCCATAAGTATTCCAGCAAGATTAGTCACCGCTCCACCGACACTGGGCGGGATAAGAATGCCAACCTTCTTTTGCCCGTCCCAATCCTTACGCAATCTCTTGATTAGAACAATTACTCCTACAAGTGCGCGAATGTAACTTAATTTTTTGCCAGAGCTATCAGCAAAAGCCATTCTGGTTCTGGCCCTTCTTGCTGTCCGGACAAAGGCCCTACCAATCGTTGAAATTCGGCCCTTTCTTTGAGCCCATGCATCGGCCCCAAGCGCTACTACTTCTCGTCTAACTTCGGTATGTGATGAATCAGTTGGCATAGGATTTCCGTAACTTACAGTGACAGGGTATGGTATCTGGCGGGGGACTTTCCAGTAAACTTTTTTCTGATCAAAGCTGAAAATGCTCCCCCACACATTATCCAGATGAACAGGTATTATCGGTGCGTCCTGCTTTCTCATTATAAGTTCCATTCCTTTCTGGAAGGCTAACGTTTGTCCTCCGATTCTGCTGATCTGACCTTCTGCAAAGATACAAACCAGTTCACCTCCTTTCAGACAATCGCTGGCTTTTTTCAATGATTTTAACAATTCTTTAGGACCAAAATCAGACGCAATCGGAATTACTCTCAGCATTTTTGCTATGGGTTTGACCCACCATCTATTAAACTGGTTCCTGTGCATGATAAATCGAATGCGTCGACCCGTTGAGGCAATCACAAAGAGTGCATCCGCTAACGATATATGATTAGAAACAAGAAGTGCTCCTCCTCTCTCTGGTAAGTTATTTCTTCCTAGGACCTTGACCCGATAAAGCGTATTGGTTAGTGCCCATAGAGCGAACCTTGCTAGCGAATCAGGCACTAACCAGATTGCATAAATCGTTCCCGCAATTGTGGTCAAGCCAATGACCCAAAACATCGCTTTGGCATCGATTCCAAGTTGAATTTTGAACAGATAAAAAATCAATGCTGCGAAGCCCATTGCCACAGCACTGAGCCAACCATTGGCCGCAATGACGGAGCCTTTGTTCTTTTTGTCTGGAAGCTTTTGAATGAGGGCGCTGACCGGAACATTAAAAAAGCCCCCTGA
This sequence comes from Verrucomicrobiales bacterium, assembly GCA_012960505.1. GTDB lineage: Bacteria > Verrucomicrobiota > Verrucomicrobiia > Verrucomicrobiales > DEV007 > EC70. The sequence goes on along the minus strand of DUBC01000052.1, from coordinate 63,632 downwards.
AATACCTAAGCATACCAGTAAAAAACTTATCTGGATAAAATGAAGTTCGAAAAAACCTAAAACAATTGAGCAGATCGCAAGTCCTAATGAACCCAATGGTATCAAACCATATTCCACTTTGTTTTGCGAAAGGTACCCGGCCGAAACACTACCTATGGAAATACCAATTGCTAGACACGCACGCATTAGGCTGATCTGAAAATCCGTCAGTTCAAGATCTTTACCAAAAACAACTAACGTCGGTTCATAGAGCGCAGCGACTAACCAAAAGTAAATGCTACCCATAATGGCCAGCCCTAGTATTCTGTTCTTTCCTGCTTCCCTAAGATTGTAAATTAAATCACCTATAAAATTAATTTTAATCCGTTTACCGGGGTTGGCTGCCGGGTGACGTGTAATCCACCGTGAGACTATGGCACCGGCCACTGCAAGAATGATAAGTATCCCTCCGCACTGCCACACATCATCTTTGAACCAAGAAGACAGTAAGCCAGCCACTGTTCCTCCGGCAATGATACCGCCAAATGTGCCTAAACCAATTACACCATTGCCCCAGCTTAATTTTTCGTTTGGCAGCAATTCCGGCAATGAAGCATATTTAGCAGGGCTGAAAATCGCGCTCTGGATGCTCATTAGAAGGATCACTCCCAACATGTAATAAAACTCTCCGGATTTAAGAGCAAAGACCCCCACGATCATAATTCCAATTTCAAGCCCCTTGGTCCATGTGATGACTCTTCCCTTCGAATACCGGTCCGCTAGACATCCTGCAGCCATTGAAAAGAAGATGAACGGCAAAGCAAAAACCGCCACGATCAGAAACAAACGGAAGTCTCTTTCCGTGTCTAGTTCAGTGCCTAAACTGTTAATGCTGGAAAAAATTACAAGAAACTTGAATAGGTTATCGCTGAAAGCTCCCTGATACTGGACCAAGAAAAGAGCCCAAAATCCTTTCAGTGATTTTGACTCTGTCGAATTTATTGTGGGGGGGTCTGCATTCATGCTGCTTTTCTCTCTATGAATATGAAAATTAACCGCATATAAAAAGTTCCCTAAATCGATATTTTTATTATAAACATTGATTGAAACAACGTTCCTATCATTATTTTTTTAGTTTTTTTGATAATCATCTTTTTTAAGAGAGTCAAATACAATGTCCGCTGAAGGTAACGGCATAATAAAATATTTTAGATCAATTGACTTATACTATTATAAACATGTTAGTTTAAACAATGCTTAAGGTTTACGGTAATTCCAAAGGTAACCTTTGTGACGGCATATCCCGTCGTGATTTTCTGAGCATTGGCAGTATCGGAATGGGTGGGCTCTCACTACCTCAATTACTTCAAGCTGAAACGGTAAATAGTGGGAAATCCTCTCATAAAGCCCTAATTATGATTTATATGGCCGGCGCGCCTCCGCATCAGGATTTGTGGGATCCCAAGCCTGACGCTCCTTCAGAATATCGTGGAGATTTAGGAGCTATTCCAACAAACGTTGATGGAATACAGATTGGCGAACTCATGCCCCGCATGGCCAAAATCATGGATAAGTGCGTTGCTATCCGTTCAGTCATTGGGGCTCCAAACGGCAGCCATGACTCTTTCATGTGTTATACTGGCAGGAAAGGCTCTACCCTTAACTCTAAAGGACAGCCCCCCGGTGGATGGCCTTCTATCGGATCAGCCCTATCACGTTTGATGGGGGCTTCTGACCCCAGAACGCCTCCATTCATTGGTTTGGCGCCAAAGGCTGGGCATCCTCCTTACGGTTCTTCAGGGATGCCCGGATATTTGGGAGTTCAGCACAGCCCGTTCCGACCTTCTGGCCCCGGAATGAAGGATATGGTTCTGAACGGTATAACCACGAAAAGGCTTTCTCAGCGCAAGAATCTTCTCCACTCATTCGATCAAATGCGTAGGGATCTGGATGCAACCGGCAAGATAGAAGGACTCGATGGTTTTACGCAACAAGCGTTCAGTCTGCTCACTTCGAGTCGCCTGGCCAATGCTCTTAATATCGAAAAAGAAGATCTAAAGATCCGCGAACGTTATGGGAAAGGGGATCCTAAGAATGTTGGTGATGGCGCTCCAAAGAACAATGAACATTTCCTGATTGCTCGGCGCTTAGTCGAAGCTGGGGCACGATGCGTTACCCTTAATTTTGGTCGCTGGGATTTTCATTCTAATAATACTAAAGGCATGAAAGAACATGCTCCGATTTTTGATCAAGGTCTCAGTGCGCTCATAGAGGATTTGCATGAGAGAGGAATGGACAAAGATGTGACTGTGTGCGCCTGGGGCGAGTTTGGAAGAACGCCCAAACTCAATAAAAATGCCGGACGCGACCACTGGCCTAATGTTTCATGTGCACTCCTCGCAGGTGGAGGAATGCCGACAGGAAAAATTATCGGCTCTACGGACAAAATAGCAGCGGAAGCAGATGACCGCCCAGTTCACATGGGCGAAGTAATGGCCACGCTTTATCACAATATGGGAATTGACCCAAACACTACTACTCTTCCTGATTTAACTGGTAGACCTCATTATCTCGTGGACGGTTGGAGGCCTCTGCCCGAGTTAACTTAAGGAAGTTTTTGTGGTGAGCGCGGTGGGCATTGATACTTTAGGTCTGTTATAATAGAGGTTTTTAAGAGTGGGCAAATTGCCAAGAACCTTGGTATCCAATGAGAATTGACAGCGGAGAAACACCACCACTACTATTATGATTATGATTATGATTATGAAATTAAAAGTGGAAATACTGATAAGCTCAATTCTTTCGGCCATGATTCTTGCCGTTCTTATACAGCACGCCGCTGCAGATACAATCATCGCCGCCTATTCCTTTGACGACGGGACAGCAACCGACAATTCGGGACAGGATTTGGATGGCACGATCTTTGGCGTTACTGCTGGTGACGGGATGTTTGGCGGGGCTCTGGTTTTTGCTGGCAATGATGCCTCCTACGTAACAATTCCCGACCTAGGAACACACGACGAAGTAACCGTAGCCGCGTGGTTCAAGGTGACCGGTCGAGTTGGCCTGTGGCGGGTTCTTTACAATGTTGACAATTGGAACACCGGTTTTCTGCACCATCAACTCTATCCCGACAACCGTTTAGGATTCTCCATTCATTCCAATCCCGGGGGCAACGACCGACATAGCAACTCAACATTCGATGCTACTTCGATCAATGTCTGGCATCATTCAGCGGCCGTTTACAGTAGTATCGACGACACACTAAAGTTCTATATCGATGGGGTTATTGACGTCGAACACAGTTGGGGCGGAAATCCGATTGTCCTCGGGGCCGGCCGATTAGGAGGTTGGAACGGCGGTGGGCGTGCTTTTCAGGGGTCCATCGACGAAGTTATTTTTCTGGACTATGCAGTTTCGCCACAGCAAGTCATCGATCTCATGGATCAAGGAATTGGGGAAACCCGCATCTTTCAGATTACCGATATTGCATTAGTTCCCGACACCGATAGTGAAAACAACGAGATCGTGTTCCAATGGACGGCTACTGAGGGGAAAAATTATGCGGTGGATCGTAACCTTGAGCTCGATGGTGAGTGGCTCGAGCTCGATGATGGGGTCATCTCTACGGGGAAAATTATGGAATACCGGGACATCAGTTTACCGTCACCTTTGCCAGAGAGACTCTTTTATCGGGTGCGTGAATTGCAGTAAGCTAGGAAATTATAGGAATGCACAGCTTGTTTTTCATGCGCATGGGCTTTTTACGGTTCCGATGTCTATGTTTGGTGGTCTGCATTTTTTGCACAGCTTTGCTGCCAAAAGGATTTGCTTTGCCGAAAGTTATTCTTTTTTTTGCAGACCAAGCACTGATCTACGCTTTAGATCGAAAAATTTTCGAAAAACCATTTTGGTTCAGGACATCCTAATTGCTACCTCAAATCGGATTTCAGATCTGGCCATTCTCGAGTCCGCCTACCTATTCGATCATATGATGCGCAGCATCAATCCCAAGGTTGCAGAAAGAATCTGCAGTCGTCACGTTTTATATATCCTTGTCGGCAAAGATGAACTGACATCAGATATTCCTCAATTTACTACTATCAAAACTGGTAAGGAATTAGACTTCTACAACTGGCGGCAACGCGGTTTTCTGCGTCACATAGGCGGCAAGCCTGTGATGCTCTTTGCGGAAGAAGATGACCGCCCAGTTCACATGAGCGAAGTAATGGTCACGCTTTATCACGATATGGAAATTGACCCAAACACCACCATTCTTCCCGATTTAACTGGTAGACCATTATCTCGTGAACGGTTGAAGGCCAATGCCAGAGCTGATTTAAAACTATTTATTGTCCGGCGATTACTACAATTCTATTATGTGGTTTCTTATATGGATAAAAATGCATCTTGATCCATAATTCCTGCATATTTATCGATAATCCATCAATCTTGACTCATCGGTATTAATCCATCTTTATCGATAATATTACGGCCCTTATCCACATTCTCTTTCCATGGTGATAGTTCATCCATAAATCATGCATGTTTATCGATATTCCATCGATCTTGGTTCATCGATATTAATCCATCTTTATCGATAATATTACGGCCTTTATTCATATTCTCTTTCTATGGTAATCATACATCCATAAATCATGCATCTTTATCGATAATTTATCGATTCCCGTCCATCAATACTCAGTCTAACGAATCTTCTAATTTCATCCGTCTTGCTAATAAAGTATGAGAACATTTTCTATGAAACTGAGTTGGCTCTGAAATTACCTCTTGGCTCTTATTCAATATTTAGATAAACACGAATCACTAACCCATCATGCGTACTCTAATTGTTCTTACATTTTCCCTTATGATCCTTTCCGTCCCTGGGTCTGCATTAAATCAAATCAAGCCCTTAAATGCTGAACAGCAAAAAACTTACAGCTTAGATTCCAAGTTCTTTAAAAAATCATTACTTGTTCAAAACATATTAATAGCGACGTCCGTTAAGGTTTCAGATGTAGCCATTTTGGAGACTGGGTACCTATTTAACCATATTATGGGCACCATCAATGATGAGGTTGCTGAAAGGATCCGCCAAAGAAACGTATTATGCATTCTGGTCGGTAAGGATGAGCTCACTTCAGAAATTCCTCAATTTGTTACCAACAAAACGGGCAAAGAGCTCGACTTTTATAATTGGCGTCAGCGGGGCTTTCTTCGGCACATAGACGGTAGGCCCGTTGTCCTCTTTGCTGAAGAAGATGTGTTGGAATTTGAAGGTGGAATGCAGAATGAGAGTATCCTCATTCATGAATTTGGCCATGTCATCCAGGGCGCCGGCTTCGACGCTACTCTACAAAAGAAAGTTCACGAGGCTTTTGCAAAAGCAAAGGCCCGTAGTATTTGGAACGATGGCAAAGCCGCTCAACGGTTCAGACGAGTTAAAGGCAATGAGCCGGTCAGTTTACTCGATTCTTTGATTAAGTCGTTTCCTGATCAATCGCGTGATCTGCTGGAGAAATGCCTCGATGAAGGAGACATACTGGTTAACGGCAAGCCCACCAATGCCAAAATCAAAGTCACCTCCAAGGATGATGTGCTCATCGTTTTTGGCGGGTCCAAGCAATGTTACGCTTCGAGAAACCATGCTGAGTACTGGGCAGAGGGTGTCCAGTGCTGGTATAATACCAATAGGATCATGGATCATGATCATAACCACATACATACTAGGATAGGGATTCAAGGATATGATCCTGGTTTAGCAAAAGTATGTGAAGAGGTCCTTGGTAACAATTCGTGGCGGTTTATTTCACCGAGAAAAAGGGCAGGGAGGGGACACCTAAAAGACTTTGATGCTGCCAATGCACCCAAAGTTACTGATTTGCCCCACATCCGGGAAGCGGCACTCGATTACTACGATAAATACTGGTCCAGTTACTGGGAACGTCTCCATCAAAAGCACTTTCCTGAAAAATCATGATTCGATTAGCCTCATCCTCAGTTCCATCGATATGATCTTTAATCCCACTTTTGTCAACTCTAGTGCGGCCCGAGCATCAATAGCATCAATGGCTTCAATCTTTGCAGAATTACTGCTTATTGTTTCGGTTCGATCCATCACATGAGTGATACTGCTTTGGATAATATCTTCAGCCAGATCCTTAACCGATTCTAGTTGTTGCCCAAGTAACCGTTCAGCTGCATTTGACATGACTCCTGGTTCCGTTGATATACCAACGGTACATCGGGCCGGTAATTTGATTGTTGTCCCGTCAGATTGTGAAAATTTTTGCTCCTTGATATCAAGTTTAATAGGAGTCAGATCCAAGTACTCAAAGGACTGAATGACCGGCCAGATAAAGGCAGCGCCGCCATGAAGGCATATAGAAGATCGCCCCCTAGCAGTTTTTCCATAAATGACCAGGATCTTGTCCGAAGGACATTTCTGGTACCGGGAAAAGAAAAAGATCACCGTTCCAAACATGATGATCAACATTGAAATAACTAATATTAGCGTAAAATTCATTTTTTCTTTGTTTAAATTGTTAGTATAGGATACTCAGATTTGATTAGAAAGAAAATATGACCAAAGGAATTCATAAAATCGTTTTCGATCAGTCAATCAATGAGATCTCAAAGATCTGGAAGCGGTTTGGAAGCGGCTATCCATGGTGCAAATTGAAAAGGAAGTTGCGTGGCTTTGAACCCTGAAGCGCCGTTCCCAAGAAAAGCCTGACCCCCAAATCCGCTCGTGTTCATGTGAGCTCGAACCCAAACGTTCTGATGAGGATTAATATCAATCGGTTCGCCTGAGCTGATGAAGGATTGATCGTCTGTTTCACTGTGATTTATAATTTGGCGGTAGAGAAGATTCCCGTCTTCAGTGAGCACTTCCCACCAGTCTACATAATGATCACGCCCTGTGCTCGGACTGGAGATCTCGACCGAAAATTCATATCCTCTAGGATTAGCTGATACGCTTACTGCGATAACATCAGCAGTTCCAGAATTCTCCTCGGTGATCTGTTGCAACCGGAAGTAAAGCTGATGCCTGGGTGAGGGTTTGCCGTCAAGAGTGGAAGTCCTCGACAATACACCTAGTGTGACCCAACGCTCAAGATCTTCGGAGACTTCGATGACATGAGGGGCATGTGATTTGGGGTGCAGACTAATGTTCGCATTCGGGGCCCGAGTATCAGGTGAAAGTTTTAGTGATGGCAGGGGGGTCCACCGAGCAAGGAACTTCTCGACCGCGTCCCAGTAATTGTCACTGTCAGTAAACTGCGGCCACAGCGATCGTGAACCATGATTGCCCGAAGTTTTGGGAATGAACGTCACCTTATCCAGTGACGGAATGACGTTAAAAATCTTCTTCCACCTGTTCTCCTCATTGCGTGCCGAAGTGATAAAGACGGGTACTTTAACTCCAGTTGCGCTGGTGCGGATGAGATTAGAAGGTGAAAAATATTCACCCGGTGAAAATGATAGAATCCCATCGACCAGATCTTCCTGCTCGCCGGAGAGTTTGATGATTAGAGAAGCCGAATATGAACTTCCCCAACCGATCACGGGAGCTTCGGGGTGACGTTCTCTTGTCCACGCGATAGCTGACTCCATGTCCGGAATGGCATCAAGCCATGCAATCCCAAGTCCAGCGCTCGCGGCGCGCACCGTGCTCTCATTGATTACGCCGTTAATGGTGTCACCGGAACGCTGATCGACTGCCAGGCAATTAAAGCCGAGCTTGTTTAATCGAGGTGCCGTTTCCCGATACTCGCCACGGCTCCATCTGGACTGATGGAAGAGGACGATGCACGGGCGGTTAGGATCATCATCAACAAGATATTCATCTGCCGTGATTTCCAGACCATCAGAAGAAGAAAAGGTGATAGTCTCAAAGGCATTTGCAGGGTGAATTGACCGGACAATGAATGTCAGAACAAAGAGCCAGAGACCTAATTTTAGATTTGCACTCATGAGGACGCTTGCGGTCATTTTTCAACTATCGTGAAAGATTAGCTCGTTGTCGGTTCCGCCGCAAAAGGTCCGCGCGCGTTTCTTCATTTTCAGATTTTTAAGATAGAATGCTCAGCCCCACTAAGGGCTCGAGATTCATTTTGTCCTCTTATTCTAACACGTTTTAAAACCCTTTATCTATTACAAAAATTCCTGAAATTTATAATCGTTCAGGGGAGACTGTCATTGTCCATTGAGGCCTGCAATTCTAGGATTTTTAAGAGCTCTCTGACCTTATCAGGGTGTACTTGAGCAAGGTCCTTCTTCTCTGTGGGATCCACATTGAGATTAAATAATTGTGCTTTATCCTTGTCCATGATCAGCTTCCAGGGCCATCTGTGCAGAGCCGAACTGGTCCCGTTAACGCCCTTACAGTAAAGGATCCTATCTGGATTTTTTTTCTTATCTTTTCCATTTAAGAGAGGCCAAAGATTCATACCGTCCCACCTGAGATCCTTCTCAAACTTACACCTTGCCAGAGCGCAAATGGTAGGCATCCAGTCCACGACATGCGTTGGATGACTAACTTTGCCCGGACTCAATTTTCCCGGCCAGTGAGCGATGGCGGGGACCCTGATTCCTCCTTCATAGACCTGTTTTTTCCAGCCTTTAAGTGGGGTATTGAGCCCCTTGATCTTACCCTTAGGCTTGGTATCAGGATAGCGTGAACTGTCATCCCCGTTCGTGCCTCCGTTGTCCGAGAAGAAAATAACAAGGGTATTTTCAGTCTTCCCCTCCTGATCAAGGGTTTCAAGAATTTGGCCGATCCCATCGTCCATGTGCTCTGCAGATGCCACATATTGTCGGCGTTCAGGTTCGATATGATCGACTCTTCCAAGCCATTTGGGAGGCTCATCGAATGGGGTATGGACGGCAGTGAATGGCACATACAGAAAAAATGGATCATTCTTTTTTTCTTTGATAAAACGGACCGCTTCGCTGATCAGGAGGTCCGTCACGTGCCCCTCTTCCTCAATGAGATTGTCATTTCTGTGCCAGGTCTTGGTGTATGGACCATGCTTGTAGAGGTGATTCCATGGATTAATTCCACCCGCCAATGATCCGTAGGACTGGTCAAAACCAAATTTGAGGGGACCCCATTCAGGTTTCGAACCCAGGTGCCACTTTCCACTGATCGCAGTTCGATAACCGGCACCCTTGAGTGCCCTTGCCAATGTCATAGTGTCCCATGGGAGGACCCGCTCGTTACTGGGCTTGGTATTACCAAATCGTGACCAGTAACGTCCGGTCAAAAGCGCTGTCCTGGTCGGAGTACACATGGGAGCCACATAGTAGAAATCTAGCTCCACGCCCCGGCTCTGAAGCCGATCAATGTTTGGGGTCCTTATCGATGAATCGTGATAACCGACATCAGCCCAACCCAAATCGTCAGCAACAAGAATAACGATATTGGGCCTGTTATTTTCCGCGTCTGCAGACTGCCCATAATCAGGAAAAGCAGCTAAATATAGTATGATTAATACCCTTAATATGTTCATCCCCCAGCTAATGTAGTGACCTTTAAGCCTATTATTTCTGCCCAGAAATGCAGTAAATTGAGCCCTGTGTACGAATTAAAAGTTTCCCATCACTCATTGCCGGGCAGGCCATGCACAAATCATTAAGGTCATTCACGTGCATAATCTCAAATTCCTTCCCGGCCTTCAAAACATAGGTCTTGCCATTTTCAGCAAGGCAAAAAACTTTATCCTTATAGGCCCAGGGAGACGAGATGAATGAAGCTCCTCTTGGAAAGCGTACCCGGTCATAAAATTTGGTGCCGGTCTTAGCATCATAAGTGGATATCATGCCCTGATCGAGGAGCAGGTAATAGATATCATTGTATACGACGGGAGTCGTGTTATACGGGCCGCCCTTTGGCTGGTACCACTGAATGAAATCGTTAGAGTTCTGATCCTCTTTGAGAGAGATGTCTCCAGAAGCGCCGGGCCTGATCGCGTAGACGGGGCGGTGAGGATCCGCGAAGTAGCCTGATGTCACATATAGAAGGCCATCAATCACAAAGGGTGAAGGAATGACTAGATTGGACATCCTGCCTGAGAGCTCCCAAAGTAATTTTCCGTCCAGGCCATAGGAGAGTATTTTTTTCTTCCCGGGAACGACAATCTCGGTCCGGTCCTTGGTCTGCCAAATCAGAGGAGTTGCCCAGGTACTTTTCTCTTTCCTCATCACTCGCCAATTTTCCGTACCCTTTTCTGCATCCAATGATGCAATGTAGGATTGCTCATGATTATCATAGACATAAAATACTTGGTTCTTATGAACGACCGGTGAAGCCGCAGCGCCATAATCAAACATGGTTTTTTTAGGAGTTATTTTATGTTTCCATAAAATTTTCCCATTGAGGTCATAGCACCAAAGGCCAAGATCCCCAAAGAGAACATATAGTCTTTTCCCATCAGTGACAGGAGTCTCGGCCGCGTAGGTGCTCTTTGGGTGCCGGCCCACTGGAGGTTCGCCGGTGTGCGCTTCATTTTCCCATAGTACCTTACCGGTCTGCAGATTAATACAATAGACCATCCAGTGATGCTTTCCGGATGGTATGCCTCGACGGCCCCTGCCCAGGTAAAGTCCGGCCTTGGGCTTTACATTTTCCTCGGCCTTATCATTAACGACACTAGTAACAAATACCTTGTCCCCCCAGATCACAGGTGATGACCAACCCATTCCGGGCACTGCTCTTTTCCATAAAACATTCTCCGTCTTTGACCATTTAATAGGTAAGTCTTTTTGGTTCTGTTTAATTGGTAATCCATTGGCCTGAGGTCCTCTTAGCCTCGGCCAATGTTCAGCGTTTTCTGCTAATCCAGAAATTGATAGAAAAACCAAATTAATAATGAAAAATGTAATTATCCGCATCATCATACCCTAAGATAAGGCTCTTTAAATCAATGATGCGAGAGTAATCCACATAACTTTTGGTAAAGACTTCGTTGCACTCTCAGTACTAGTTTAGATTCGCGGACCAGCAAATATGGCAAATACCATTCCAAATGAAACAGTTTCAGAGCAGGCTCCAGGCTGGCCTGCCGCTGCGGCCATTGTGATCGGAAACATGGTTGGGATCGGGGTCTTCACTAGCCTAGGTTATCAACTCACCGATATCTCAAGCAATTTTTCTATTCTGCTTCTTTGGGTCATCGGTGGAATCTATGCCATTTGCGGAGCCCTATGCTATGGGGAGCTAGTAGCAAGCAAGCCACGCTGTGGAGGAGAATATCATCTCCTTTCATCAGTTTATCATCCAAGTGCTGGTTTTCTGGCGGGCTGGATTTCAGTGACTGTTGGGTTCGCGGCACCCATCGCTGCCGCCTGTGGGATTTTTGGAACTTACTTTGTGCAGTCGACAGGAATCGGTGATGAATCAGGAAAAATTCCTGCCGTCATAATGCTTGTCACAGTGACCTCAGTGCATCTCCTCAAACTAAAAGTGGGAGGTACATTCCAGATCATTATGACAGCTCTCAAATTTGGCTTAGTACTTTTGCTTGCAGTGTGTGGAATTACAATGGGCGATGCGGGCTCCTGGGACTTTTCTCCTGGTCCTTTTGACGTAGAAAAAGATATTATTATGAGCTCTGGTTTCGCGGTTGCCTTGTTCTACGTAAATTATGCATTTGCTGGCTGGAACGCGGCAACTTACGTAGCAGGTGAGATCAAAAATCCTTCCAAGAACATACCCAGAGCATTGCTTATCGGTACCATTTCAGTTCTGCTTCTTTACTTGCTTATCAATATTGCATTTATCGTCAGTACGCCGAAAAGCGAGATGGTTGGTAAGGAAGAAATCGGACTCATTGCGGCAAGGTACATTTTCGGTCAGTCAGGCGGGAACCTCATCGGCGGACTCATCGCGTTCGGATTAATTTCTGCTGTCAGCGCAATGACTTGGGCCGGACCCCGTGTAACGCAAATGATCGGTCAAGATTATGGCAAATTGCGTTTCTTTGCCAAGACCAATAAGAGCAAAATTCCTGTAAATTCAGTGCTATTTCAGTCCTGCATCGCGTTCGTTATGCTTTTGAGCGTCGATCCTGATCAAATCATCGTCTACTTGGAATTTGTATTGAACCTGTCACTTTCTGCCGCAGTTGCCGGGGTCATATGGTTAAGACTTAAGCAACCTAACATGGATCGGCCCTATCGCTGTCTCGGCTACCCGCTGACTCCAATTTTATTTTTATGCATGGCCTTTTATGTGGAATGGCGGTTGATAGAAAACCGACCCATAGAATCGTTGTGGGGTCTAGGAACAGTCTTTATCGGCATTATTTTTTATTTTCTTGTCCGTAATTCATATCAGCAGCCAGAGAACGAAAAAGGTTAGACCTCTAAAATTAATTTAAATATAATCAAAGTTTCTACATATGAATAAGACGGTAACAAACACCATTATCATTCTGCTAGCATTGATCGGAAATTCTATCGCGCAGACTGAAAAGAAGAATCCAAAGATATCTGAGGCCGTGATCATCGCTAAAGAACTTGCGGGTAAGCTTGTTTCCGTTAATCAAGGTTCTTTCCAACGCCATGCGCTCGACCCTGAGAAAGCCATTGATCATTTCCTTTTTTACTATTCTGCGAATTGGAGTCCGAATTGCCTTAAATTCACTCCTGAGTTAATTAAGTTTTACACCAAAGCAAAAAAGGAAGCCGCAAATTTCGAAGTTATTTTTGTGAGCCTCGATGATTCGGAAAAGGAAATGCTCGATTACATGGTAGAACAAAAAATGCCTTGGCCTGCTATCCGATTTGAAGATTTGACAAACTTAAGGTTTCTCAAAGAAGTATCAGGGCGGGGCGTGCCTAGCTTGGCTGTGCTCGATAGTCGGGGCTTAATCTTGGCGCAGAGTTATAAAGGGGGCACACAATATATTGGTCCTGATTCGCCTCTCCAAGAATTTCAAAAGCTAATAGGTTCTAAAGAAAACAAGCCCAAGAATTAACTTCTCAAAGCTAAAACGCTAAGTGTCACAACAGAACACGGATAAACTTGATGCTCGTAAGTGGATCCTTCCGGATTCTAATAATACTGGTATTCCAAATAATGACATGCCCTCTGTCATCAAGGCCATTTTGAATGTCCGTGGCATTAATTCCATCACTGATAGCCATGCATATTTGAATCCAAAACTTAATACGCTCAGTGACCCCTTTGAGATACCGAACATGCATGCGGCTGTTGATCGTGTCCTTCAGGCAATAGACAAAAAAGAGTCCATTGTCATTTACGGGGATTATGATGTTGATGGCGTCACTTCATTAACACTGCTCAAAAAAATTCTTTTGGCATATGGGAACGAGTCGATACCTTTCTTGCCTCATAGAATCAAAGAAGGATATGGGCTTTCTGTAAATGCATTGACTCGTTGTTTGGATGAATGTTCACCGTCTTTAATTATAGCTGTCGACTGCGGAACAACATCAAATGAAGAAATTTCGTGGCTCAATGAAAAGAATGTTGAAACTGTTATTTTAGATCATCATGAAGCTTCGCCCTTAGGCGTGCCTGACTGTTGTGCTCTGGTCAATCCTAAGGCCACGAGGGATCTTTCAGACTACAGTTATGATTATCTTTGTAGTGTTGGTATTGTATTTAAACTTGCCCACGCTCTCTTGAAGCGCCGGCCATTAGAGGAATTTGATTTGCGAGAATTTCTTGATCTGGTTGCTGTCGGAACGGTATCAGATCTGGTCCCATTAACTGATGAAAACCGTGCCTTGGTAAAGCGTGGATTAGTTGAACTGGGTAGAACCAAAAATGCTGGACTTGCTGCACTCATCGAATTAGCTAATATTCGTCCCCCTTACAGTGCAATGGACATTGGTTTCCGTATCGGACCACGCTTAAATGCGGCAGGAAGAATCGATACTGCAGAAAAGGCTCTTGAATTACTCCTGTGCGTTGATTCGGCTAAAGCTATGAGAATGGCTGACGAATTGGAGGAACGAAATCGTCAAAGACAAGATCTGGAACGGAGGACCACTGCAGAAGCCTTTGAAATGATTGATAGTGGTCAGTTCGGAACAAATAATATGGGGCTCGTCCTAGGAAAACAAGAATGGCACCCTGGTGTCGTTGGTATCGTAGCATCTCGCATTTCGAAAAAAATTCATCGCCCTGTATTTGTCGTTGCTATTGATGAGGATGGTATTGGAAAGGGGAGCGGCAGAAGCATTGAAGGAATTTCATTAATAGATGTCATCAATAGTGGTCGTCAATTCCTATTATCTGGTGGTGGTCATCAAATGGCTGCAGGAATTTCAATTCATGAGGATCAAATAAAGGCATTCCATGATCATCTTTGTGCTCATGTTTCTTCAAATAGTGATCAGGATTGCCTTGCCCCAAAACTGAGGTTAGACGCCGAATGTCCCCTTAGTGAATTACATCTGGATTTACTCGATCATTACATAAAACTTGAACCCTTCGGGTGCGAAAATCCTGAACCTTTACTATTCTGCCGCGGAGTCACTCCAACCTCCGAGCCAAGAATTCTTAAGGAGAAACATATTAGAATAACTTTGCGTCAACGTGAATCTATTTGTGATGCTATTTATTTCAATGGAACTGACTATGATCTTCCTAAACCTCCCTGGGATATTGCTTTCACGATTCTGCGAAATGATTTCAGAGGAAAGATCAGTATACAAATGAATATTAAAGCCATTCGTTCGACCATTAGTTAAACCACTGCATGTCTTTCACCGCAGAAACTCCTATCGCTGAAATAGCTTCACTGGATAAAAAGCTTCTTAAGAATCTTACAAAGATTGGATATACGAAAGTAAATGATCTGCTTTCACATTATCCAAAGAGATACGAAAACCGTGAACGGTTCGATGAATTTCCTCATGAGGCTACTGAGTCTCCAATATGTTTTAAGGGTGAGGTAATTGATTCTTCAAGAAAGTTCTATGGAAGGCGCCGATTTTTTGAAGCTCTAATAAGTGACTCAGAGGGGGCAGGGTTAAACCAAATTACATTGCGTTGGTTTAACATGGTTTTCATTCACAAGATAATCATGGTAGGTCAGAAAATTATAGTGTACGGAAAGGTTAAAAAAAGCGGGAAACGGCTAATAATTGATCATCCGGAATTTGAAATTGTTGAAACCAACAACACAAACTCGGGCATTCATCTTGAACGTATTACGCCTATATATCCACTCTCAAGCGGTATAAGCCAAAGGCCCTTGCGTGAAGCTCTTTTCAACATTGTTGAAAATATAGAAGGGAACGGTTTTCCAGAAATATTACCTCCCAATGACTTTGTAGAAATGCCAAGGATTAAAGCTCTTGGTGCCATTCACTTCCCGGCCTCAGATAATGAGCTGGCTGAAGCAAGGCGCGCATTAGCTTGCGAGGAATTTTTTATTTTGCAGCTCAATGTTGCTTACAGAAAAGCACAACATAATGCGTTGCCCGGATCCGCAAATTGTGGCCCTGGAAAATTGCTATCAAATTTGCTTTCCTCACTGCCCTTTGAGATGACTGCTGCACAGTCTCGTTGCGTGGATGAAATACGCTCTGATCTTGCTTCAACAAAACCAATGAACAGACTCCTCCAGGGAGACGTTGGATCCGGAAAAACTCTTGTAGCAGTTTGTGCTATTTTGCTCGCCGTAGAAGCAGGTTCTGAGGCCGCGCTCATGGCTCCAACCCAAATATTGGCCGAACAACATCATGCTGTGCTTTCCCAATGGTTGGAACCGCTTGGAATTAATGTTGGTTTATGTACTGCAAAAAAGAAAACAGGCTCTGATTTGCCTCTTTTTGAACAAAATTCGCCCGGTGTTATTGTCGGCACGCATGCCCTTTTGTATGATTCATCAAATAGTGAAAACCTCGGTCTTGTAGTCATTGATGAACAGCATAAATTTGGTGTGAGTCAGAGACAAAAATTAATTAATAAGGGATCCTGTCCTGATGTCCTTGTAATGACGGCTACCCCAATTCCCCGCACCTTAACACTCACTGTGTACGGCGATTTGGATGTTTCTGTAATAGATGAACTGCCACCTGGGCGGGGCAAAATTAATACATATGTCCGGCAATCAAAGAAGCACCTCTCCGATTCAGTGAAGTTCCTCAAAACTAAACTCGGTGAAGGGCGACAAGCCTATATCGTTTATCCTCTGATAGAAGATTCAGAAAAAATTAAGGTTGGCTCTGTCGAAGGTGAATTTCAAAAGTGGTCAGAAAACTTATCACCTTTCAAGTGTGAACTATTACATGGCAGGATTGCTCCTGATGAAAAAGATTCTATCATGGATCGTTTTAGAAGCGGCGCTATCCATGTTCTCATTTCCACTACCGTGATAGAAGTGGGTGTTGATGTTCCTAATGCTACAATTATGTATGTCTTTGATGCTGAAAGATTTGGGTTGGCACAACTCCATCAACTCAGGGGAAGGATCGGAAGAGGAAAGCACAACAGTTATTGTGTCCTCATGACCGATAAAGTAACTGACGATTCAAAACAAAAACTCAAGGCCCTCGAAGAAAGCTCAGACGGGTTTGTCATCGCTGAAACAGATCTTAAACTCCGAGGACCAGGAGAATTGCTCGGCAAGGCACAGAGCGGTATTGATAGACTCAAGCTCGGTGATCTGATCACAGAAACGGAACTGGTAAAACAATCTCGGTCCCTTTCTTCTGCATTAATCAAGTTAGATCCTAATATAGAAAACCCTGAAAATCTTCATTTGAGGACTCTGATTATGCTCGATGATGATAATGATGGGGTTGTCGCTTAGCGAGTTTTTGGTTTATGGTGGAGAGGGCCTTTCTGCCAAAAAAACATATTCAAGACTTTCTAAGAAAGAGCGTTCTTTGGTTCTAAATTTCCTTCGGTCTCTTTAATCCAATTTGGATAATCACTAATGGGCTAATCCTAAATTAGCATACTGGCCGGATTTTCGATGCGTCTTTTGAGCTCTGTGAGATACTTTGCGCCTACCGCACCATCAACCACTCGATGATCGCAGCTCATGCCGACTTTCATCCGCAGACCAGCTACGAGGTTCCCTTCTTCATCAACTGCCGGCATGCTCTTGATACTACCAATAGAAAGGATCGCAGCTTGGGGAGGATTAATGATGGCATCAAAGCTATCGATTCCATAAGCGCCTAAGTTAGAAACTGTTATGGTTCCTCCAGCAAATTCATCAGGGGAGAGTTTTTTAGCGCGTGCCCTCTCAGCTAAATCTTTTACTGCCAAGCTAATCTCGAGAAGACTCTTTTGTTGAGCATCACGTATTACGGGTGTGACTAATCCATCTTCCACAGCAATCGCCACAGAAAGATTAACGGATCCATACTGAATAATAGCGTCTCCATCAAAGGAGGAATTAACTTCAGGCACAGAGGCCGCGGCATTTGCCACCGCTTTAAGAATAAAATCATTTACTGTAAATTTATTATCACCTTCTTCTGCAGCGGAATTTGCCTGCTTTCTAAGATTCATTAGGGGAGCGGCATCAAATTCAACGTTAAGATAAAAATGTGGAATCTGCGTCTTAGATTCGAGCAATCGTTGGGCAATAATATTGCGCATTCCCGTAAGAGGAATTCTTTGATCTTCACTTGTTAAAGGTTGTGATCTTTTAGGGATCGATACGGCTGTGGGGCTTCCTGGGACTTTATGATTTTCTAAATCTTTTTTTACAATTCTACCACCTGGTCCCGTACCTTTCACTTCAGATAAATTAATGCCTTTAGAGCTGGCTATTTTTTTTGCCAAGGGAGAAGCTTTAATTCTCTCATCGCTTACCGCGGGCTCAGGTTTCTCTTCTTCAGATTTGATTGTAGCGTTCTGATCTTGATTCTCTTTGGGCTCTTCTGGTTTTTCGGGCTCAGATTCTGATGTCGCAATGGCGGCCGGTTTATCAGGAACCTCTTCACCTTCCTCTACAATCACAGCTAAAACTTCACCCAGTGGTGCTGTGGTTCCTTCCTCTATGTAAATAGCACCAACTATTCCTTCATCAAAAGCAACCATTTCCATCGTTGCTTTATCTGTCTCTATTTCGGCTAAGGGATCAGACACATCGACTTTGTCGCCAACCTTGACCAGCCATTTAACAACAGTGCCTTCCTTCATTGTATCACTCAGTTGAGGCATTTGAACAAAATCGGGCATGTTATTGTCTTTTGGTATTCTTTGAAGTTTTAGCCGAGCTTCTGAACCATATCAACTACTCGGCTAACATTTGGAATTTGTTCTTTCTCGAGAGGTGGGCTGTAAATTGCTGGAGCATCGATTGAGGTAACTCTTAAAACGGGAGCATCTAAACTATCAAATGCCTTTTCCTGAATAGTGGCCGCAATTTGTGAACTGACTCCACAAAATGGTTTATTTTCGTCAATTAATACAGCGCGGTTGGTTTTTTCCACAGACTTTAAAATTGTTTCTTCATCGAGAGGTCTAATCGAACGCAAATCAACTACCTCTGCATTAATGCCTTTCTCCTCACCTAATTGTTTTGCTGCCTCAAGAGCAACAATGACTGAACGGCCATGAGCAATTAAGCTAACATCCGTTCCCTCTTTCTTAACCTCTGCAGAGCCAATCGGTACAGTGAACTCTTCATCTGACAAATCCGAAGCGGCGGCAGAGTCTCCATAAAGCAATGTGTTTTCCATTACATAGACCGGATCATTGTCCCGAATCGCTGATTTCATTAGACCATACGCATCATGGGCTGTTGCTGGAGCTACAACCTTAAGCCCGGGCACATTGGCAAACAGGTTTTCGGGCGTGTGTGAATGTGTCGCGCCAACACTCGTGCCACCATTTGAAGGGCCTCTAACAACAATTGGACAATTTATTGAACCACCGGACATGTATCGAATGCACGCAGCGTTATTAATCATTTGATCCAAAGCAACGTATGCAAAACTAAAAAACATTAGTTCCATGACGGGTCGAACTCCCAACATGGAAGCTCCTATTCCCATGCCTATAAATCCCGCTTCTGATATGGGTGTATCAACTACTCTCTTATCCCCCCATTTTTTCCATAATCCATCAGTAACTTTATAAGCACCGTTATATTCTGCCACTTCTTCACCAATAATGACAACCTGTTCGTCATTGGCTAGCTCTTCATCAAGTGCCCTGTTAAGTGCTTGGCGGTATAATGTTAAAGCCATATTATTAGTTTCTTTAATCTAATTTGCTATCGAGCAAAATGGATTTTAATCATGAAAAAAATATTTTCCCTGTTTTCCTGATTCTGTTTGATTATCCACCTCATAATAAACATCATCCGTTATTTCTGAAAGATCAGGAAAATCACTTTCTTCAGCAAAAGTTGCTGATTCCTTAGCTTCGCTCTTTGCTGCATCATCTAGTTCTTTATAGCCGTTTTCATCAATGACGCTCTCCTTAAAAAGACGTTTTTTCCAAACGCTAATTGGGTCATAATTTTCTTTGTAATAGTCTATATCCTCTGGGGAGCGGTACTTTTTGGCATTAGCATCTGCTACCGAATGTCCCTGGTATCGACAAGTATCAAATTCTAATATTGTGGGCTGTGAGTCGTTGTGTGCCCTGTCCATCGCTTCTTTAGTTTTGGCTCTGACCTCATAAATATCGTTCCCTTTGCCAACATCCCATTCTATTCCGTATGCGTCTCCTCTTCCTGCTAGACAGTTATTAAAAGCGGACGAACGCTGTTGGCTAGTTCCCATCGAATATCCATTGTTTTCAATGATATAGATTACCGGTAACTCCCACAACTGAGCCAAGTTAAGAGATTCATGGAAAGAGCCTTGGTTGACCGCGCCATCTCCCAAGAAACAAAGGGCAGCTCCTTTCTCTCCGTTATATTTGAGTCCATATGCTAATCCCAGCCCAAGCGGTGTTTGGCCTGCGACGATTCCATGTCCGCCCCAAAAATTTTTATCAGGTGCAAAAAAATGCATCGATCCTCCCTTTCCTTTTGAGCATCCTGTTTTTTTTCCATAAAGCTCAGCCATGCATTCATTCATAGACATCCCAACAGCAAGCGCATGCCCATGATCGCGATAAGCTGTGATCATATGATCATTGTCACCACATAAGGATGCTGTGCCAACTGCGATTGATTCCTGACCTATATATAGATGCAAGAATCCACCCATCTTTCCCAGATTATAGTACTTTAAGGATGCCTCTTCAAAGCGTCGAATACGCACCATCTGGCGTAAAAATTCTATCTTATCCTCATCAGAAAGTGACTTGTTCACTTCTAGTTCGCTATATTTATGAGACTCAATTTGTTCTAGCATTGTTTGCAAAGAATCTAGGTGGTTTGAGAAAGGTGGGGCTCTTCAATTAATCTGTCAGATTTGAGGCTTAAGACAAAGTAAAAGACTAGTGCAAATATTGAATTGCTAATCAGTGTCCGAATGCCGAATAACCAAGCCGGAGGATATCCTGGAAGGCCCGTTGTGTTCGCTTGAAACCAACCTGTTATATTTTTGGAATAATGCGGATCAATGAAAAAAGATACTGTATTCATAAGAATATAAAAAAGAATGCTGGACGCAATGGTTGAGCCTAACAGAATATTAATTTTCCTGTGTTTTCTCAGCAAGTATCCACAAGTGAAAATAGCAGCGAATACAGCTAAAAGAAAAAGCGAATGGTAATTTATGATTGGCTGCTCATATTTAAGATTGAGCATAATGTCACTTGTAATAAAAATTCCAAAAGTAAGTATGAAAGCTATTCTCGTTGGTAGCATCATGCCGCCACATAAAGCTAGTGCTGCTAGGGGTGAAATGTTGGCAAATGCTGTTGCCGTTGTTTGACCGAAGTAGGCGGGGACTACTCGAACAACAACGAACAGGATTAGAACTAATAAGATTAATGAAGTACGCTTGAACATCTTTTAATAGAAAAGTATCTCATTTTTTGCTTCCCGCTAGAGCGGGTTGTAAAAATTGTCGCTTTTAATGAATAAAAATTGGTTGGTGATTATTAAGTTTACTGTGTTTGTGTTAGGGTTGTAATCACCTAATAACCATGTGTTTACAAAAATATAATGTTTGTTTTTCTTGTTTATTATTCCAAAAATAATTTCCGGCGTTTTTGTGTTCCACGTGGAACATTCTGTTTTCGTTGGGTAATTATCGAAAAGGCGTTGCTTTCGAACTTCTTCGAATCAAAATTTAAACAATTAACAAATATTGATTTTGAGTAATTTCATCTATCCCAAAAAATATCACGTTCTTGTTATTGGTGCGGGTCACGCTGGCGTCGAGGCGGGAATGGCTGCGGCCCGCATGGGGTGCGACGTTGCCATTATTACTCAGAATCTTGATACTATTGGACAGATGTCATGTAACCCCGCTATTGGGGGGTTGGGTAAAGGGCATATGGTTCGAGAAATTGATGCGCTAGGCGGATTAATGGGGCTGAACACTGATGCAACTGGTATTCAGTTTAGGATGTTGAATGCATCTAAGGGACCAAGTGTACGAGCACCAAGGGCGCAATGTGACAAAAAAGCTTACCAATTTAGAATAAAATTTGAATTGGAATGTCAGGATGGTTTGGATTTACACCAGGGTAATGTAGCAAATCTTTTGATTAAAAATGATGTGGTTTATGGAATCCGTACTAATCTTGGTGTTGAATATCATACCAAATCAATCATAATTAGTTCTGGAACGTTTATGCGTGGTTTGATGCATGTGGGTAAACAAAATCAAGCTGGTGGCAGGATGGGTGATGGTATTTCAACACTTTCAGATTCTCTGAGGGATTTGGGTATCGAGATTGAACGGTTTAAAACAGGGACCCCCTGTCGCTTGAATGGCAGATCTATTAATACTGATCTTTGTGAGAGGCAAGATGGTGATGAACCTCCACCAAAGTTTAGTTTTCTTGCGGATACAATTGTTAAAGATAATGGATCTTTATCCGGTTCAAATACTTTCACCCTAAATAATTGGTCAGATCCGATGTTCCACGTGGAACAATTACCTTGTTGGATAACATATACAAATGGATCCACGCATGATTTAATTCGATCCAATTTGGATCAATCACCGATGCATAGTGGGATTATTGAGGGTGTTGGACCAAGATATTGCCCATCCATAGAAGATAAGGTTGTAAGATTTGCAGATCGAGAACGTCATCAGGTCTTTCTAGAACCAGAGGGTCGACAAACAAATGAATATTATGTGAATGGTGTATCCACATCTTTACCATATTCCATACAATATGAATTTATACGATCCATTAAGGGATTAGAGAATGCAGAAATTATACGCCCCGGATATGCTGTGGAGTATGACTTCTGCCCACCAACACAACTTCAGCCAACACTAGAAACAAAGATTATCGGGGGTCTTTATTTTGCCGGTCAAATTAATGGTACCTCTGGTTATGAAGAGGCGGCGGCACAAGGTTTGCTTGCTGGTGCTAACGCGGCGCTTAAGTGTCAGTGCAAAGAGCCGCTGATATTATCAAGATCCAAATCATATATTGGTGTAATGATTGATGATTTGGTAACTCGTGGAGTAACTGAGCCTTATAGGATGTTCACTAGCCGGGCAGAATACAGACTTTTATTAAGACAAGATAATGCCGATCTTAGGCTAACTGAATGGGCTTCGAATTGTGGTTTAGTAAAAGGGGAAAGACTAAAGAGAGCAAAGCAGAAAAAAGAAGATTACAATGTTGCTTTAGACTTAGCTCATAAGAAAAACCATGAGGGTTTAAAGATAAATGTATGGTTTCGCAAACCAGGAAATGAATTAAGTAAATTGCCTGGAGATTTACTATCTTTGTTTAGCAGTGAGGTTTGGGGGTTGGTTGAAATA
This sequence comes from Verrucomicrobiales bacterium, assembly GCA_012960505.1. Lineage (GTDB taxonomy): Bacteria > Verrucomicrobiota > Verrucomicrobiia > Verrucomicrobiales > DEV007 > EC70. The sequence continues at coordinate 40,790 of DUBC01000052.1, read as the reverse complement.
GAATGTAAAAATGCTGGATACATTGCGCGCCAAGAACAAATGATTGCACGAGCAGAAAATATGGAGGGGGCGTCCATTCCTGATGGGCTCGATTATAATTTAATTAATGGTTTAAAAAAAGAAGCTGTTATTCGTCTCAACAAAATTAAACCGAAAACATTGGGTCAAGCCTCTCGTGTTAGTGGAATAACTCCGGCGGATATAGCTGTGTTGACTATTTGGATAAGCAAAAGTAAATTGTAACTCGTTGGTTTTAAGTTATTTATATTTATTTATCCCTTCGATTAATTCAGAAATTAGGTTACTTGATTTAATTCTAACTCTATTGTTTTCAGTGAATCTAACCCACAATATCTTCTTTTCTTTATTAACTAACATTTTACTAATTCGTGCAGAGTCGTCGCCGGTAAAAGGATTTCCCCCCTTATCTAATAATCCAAGACTATTAATAAAAGATCCACTGGGATCAGAAACGAAGGTAAAGAATCCCTTTGTTTTATTTTTTGTTTTTTGAGAATCCTGTGGATCGCTTTTTGAAATAGCAACCACCTGTACATCCATTGACTTGAGTTGGTCTATTTTGTTTTCTAGCTTCACGAGCTCAGCAACACAATAGGGTCACCAATGCCCTCTATAAAAAACCAATAGCGTTTGATTTGTTTTATTGAGTTGGGAATCTATATTGAATGAATTCCCTTGACTGTCTTGGAGATTTTCTCCGTTGGACCAGTTAATTTTCTGACCCAATTTGTGATTTACTTTAAGTGGGGGGTAGTGTGTGAAAACTTCAATCCACCAAAATAGGGCCAGTGCTAGAACCCAGCCCAACAAATTTAGCACAGTGAGTGTTTTGTGATTGTTGGTAGCTCTCATTAATAATCTACCAAGAACTATCAATGAAGCTAATACTACAACAGCACCCCAAATGGGTCTGTGCTCGTAAATCTCAAACTGTGTAGCTAATAAAAAATGGAGAAGACCAACTAGTGGAATAAGAAATAAAGCAACGAGTCCTCTGGCTATTATCATAAAGAAACAAATTATTGTAGAAAGAGAGAACTGTTTTTATATAGTTTTCACAACACTCTATTAAAATTAATTTAAAGGGATATAATTTCTTCTTCTTCTTCTAGATGTTAACAAAGCGTGAAAAGGATATTCCACAGGTGAAAAAAGCGTGTTCCACAGTACCGGATTACTATTCACACATAGTGAATAAGGCCCCAATAAGCAAGCCACACCAGTGAATATGTTCCTATAAATAAACTTACAGACATAAGATCCAGTTTATTCGCAACCGGAACAATTGGTTTTGGGAATACCAATTAACAAGTTACTCACAATTGTTTGTGTTTACCCACAGGGATTTTTCGAGGGCATTTTGAGCTGCGGATCGCTCAGATTCTTTTTTGTTTTTACCCTTACCGGCGCCAAGGACTATACTATTCCACTGTACTTCAGTTTCAAATGAACAGTTGTGATCCGGACCTTCCTGGTTCAAAACGTGATAAGTGGGAGCAAATTGAGATATTTTTTGGAGAACTTCCTGTAATTCACCTTTTGGGTTTTTCTCTATGGGCTCGGCAACAATTTGAGCAAATTTTATTTTGCAAGAGTCTAGTATAAACTTCTTAGCTGAATCAAATCCGTTGTCCAAATAAACAGCACCAATGAGAGCCTCAAAAGCATCAGCTAAGACGCCCCTACGGCTTCTGCCACCCGTACGCTCTTCACCTTTACCAAGTAAAACAAAAGTACCAAGATCAATTCCTAGCGCATATTCTTCCAAAGCTTTAGTGGAAACCAAACGAGACCTTAATTTGGTCAAATGACCTTCGGAAAAATCAGGAAACATTGAAAATAATTCATGGGTCAGTACAAGTTGCAAAACCGCGTCTCCAAGAAACTCTAATCGTTGATTGTCCGAACCACTATCCTGGTTTTCATAAGCCAGACTTGGGTGTGTTAAAGCCTCAGAGAGAAACTCAGGATTTTCAAAACTGTAACCTATTCGTTTCTCTATAGAATCCATCTGCGCGATTAAACATACTTTTTTAAAAAATAAAAAATATCAGATTCAGAAATCAAATGGGGTGACCGACGGGACTTGAACCCGCGACAACCGATACCACAAACCGGGGCTCTACCAACTGAGCTACGGTCACCATTTCAAATGATTTCTATAATTTCCGCGCAGGTGAGACGAAAAACATAAAAAGCTCACCAGCGCGAAAGGTCTTATGACACTACCAAAACATTTCACCTAGTCAACGAGATGCATTTAAAATCCCAAAATGATTCGGTTTTGGAATCATTTTGTATTAGGGCGAAAGGACACGCACCCGCAAAAACCCTAAATCTGTATTATTTATAGCATCCTTGGAGCGTAAAATAATTCGTTCAGCACCATCACCATCCGCAGCTCTAGAAATTTCGACCGCACTGTTCTGATCCTGTGACCAAGTGATTAAATCATTACTCGTTTCAATGATAAACTCCATACCTAGTGCATCTTTTCTTTCCCGATACTCAAGGGCGAAGTACTGTTTCCCTTCTAATTCCACTATGTCTAAGGAAGGAATTCCGCTTTGGGTTTTTTCATTAATGAGATCAATTCCAAAAGCATAAGTAAGAAGATTATTGAGTAAATCACCCCCCTTAATATCTAATGGATTAGTTTCTTCTCGAGCCTCCATCCAAGAAGCAAATGCTTCGTTTATTGTTTCAGCCTTTCCTGGTGATCCACCAATTGCAGCACTTGATGTCCACAGAGAGCCATCGCTTGTATTTCCCAATAATGGATTTAATAAGACAAGAGAATAACCATCTTCATCAGGCTGAGTGGGCCAAGGATCATTATTGTTATAGATGAAGCTTGTGACAAGATTTCCATCTCTATCCAAAAGCATAATCTCTTCGCCATTATTATTTAACTTACCACCAGACCAATTCCCCACTATCTGGGCATTAATCTGCTGACCATACTTACTTAAAAAAGATTCACGATTAGCTACAATTAGAAGATATTCACCAGCAGCTATCGATCTTTCAGGGAAGATAAATTCATTAACAGGGTTACCTTGAGGGAGTGAAAAACCAGTTAGATCGACAGAATTTTGCCCCGCATTATAAAGTTCAATAAATTCATAATCAGAACCCTCTAAGGGGTTATACATCGCTTCTGAAACAATTATATCTCCACTAGAAGGTGAAGATTCTTCTGGAGAAACCAGCATCATATAGTCAAAGCTAACCTTCAAGCTGCGCGCGGCTTCTGTGCTTGTGAATATTCCACCATGTACCGATTCCCAATTAGGCTGAAGATCAAGATGATGAATAATTTCCCAAATCCCAGACTCGGGAGATCTTTCAAAAAAGAGCCGATTTTCTGCGCGGCGTATTCTTATAACAACATCATCAGATGAAGAAAATGGAACACTATGTACTGTTCCAGCACTCCCAGAAGAGGTAATTTTAGTGATTGCTAAACGTCTTCCGTCTTTATAACCAAATGCATAACGTGAACGCTTTGCGGATTCATCTACTTCGATCATTAGCCCAGCCATAAATTCATCAAATTGGAGATTCCATAGCTCGAGATCAGTTTGTAATGCCCAATCGGAACGAGTTGGCAGATCTCGTTTAAGCCAGGGGTGTGTAGTTCCATCCAGATTACCGCCTTCGGTGATTGGCTGAGCTGTGATATCAAGTTCTGCGGCAAACAGATAGTCAGAGCTTCTAGCGTTACGGTTATGAAGATCAACGGCTAGTATATTTTTTCCATTCACTAAGGATCCGGTACCATCATAAATACCTACTTGCCGTGATTGTTTTTCATCTCTCGAGGCAGTATTACTACTTGCTCCGGTACCATGTTCTATCTGACCATTGGGTAACCGGACGCGATCAATTTCAATGTCATTGAGCCAAAATCTAGCTCCATCATCTATGACAGCGCGGAGATCAATTTTTGCCCCGACCGGATCATCAGAGAATTCAAATTCTGTTCTAAAGTAATAACTTACCAAGTTCTCTGCTGCATTGCTCTGAAGTGGAGTATTTATACCTGGCTCGGGTATGGTTCCAGAATCTTTTCCAAACATACCCCTGCCTGTTTTCCAGGACGAATCGTCAAAGTCCACTTTCGCAAATTCGGACATATAGTCGATATTTGCATCGCTATATTGCCAAGTATGATCTAACTGGATGTAACTCTTTGAGTCAGCAATGCCGGGGGGTAATCCTAACGGGTAGGACTTATCATCCGGCAATTGAATAACTAATTTTCCTAGTGATTCACTGAGAGACCACCAGGCCCCAGGCGAGTAATTATCCTTTTGCTCCATGTCATGTTCTTGGATCCATGGAGCAATCCAAACATCATTGAATGCTGAAAATCCCTTAGGCCCAAAAACAGATATTTCTTTTGAAATTGTGGATTTTTTGTCTTTCTGATCTGTTACCGCTAATGATATTTCATAGAGTCCAGGAGTAGCAAAACTGATAACTGCGGTCGGGCCATCCGTTGTTAAAACGACACTTTCTGACGAAGCGTTCCAGACAAATGATAGGGCATCACCTTCTGGATCGTAACTTTCACTCGCATCAAGGACAAGAGTCCTGGACAGCTCGACGTTTCCAGAACCAGGATTCAAATCAAGGACTATGTGCGGAGCTGCATTATTGGTTTTGTTTACCGTAAAGGTATCTGTTTCTTCTCCATGTGCAGGCTTGCCATCATCATCCAATGCGATGACTCGGAATGAGTTTGATCCGTTACTTAAGGAAACCCCTTCAATTTTCCAAGTTGTTTCATCGATCCAGCTGAATTGACCTTCGGAGTGGTTTTCTACAGCAACCTCCCAGACCCTATATCCAGCTTCTCCGGTAATTGTTATAGTATCATTAGCTGTATTGGCAATTGGGCCGACATCCAGTTTTTTGGTATGCCCATTTGAAAGTTCGCTCAAAATACGATTGCGCCTGCCACTGTCCCAACCGATATATTTGTTCTGATTCGGATTATAGGTGCTGGAAACTGCCTGTTCACAGTCGAACCAAGCATCTACACGTGACCCATTGGCCTGAAATTTATCTAAAATTTCTGTTAGATAGTATCGGAAAATACGCCGGTTATAGGGCTTTCGAAGCCAAGCTGAGAATTCATTTCCCCCACTGAAAATCATTTCTCCAGTATTTTGAAAAGCCAAGTCAGAGTCATGGAAGAAGAAATGAAATTTTCCATCTCCCGGGCCCCTGTAAAAGAAACTGTTCTTGGGTCGCCGCAATGTGAAAGAATCCCAGTCCCCGATGTAGCCTCTCACAGCAGCCATCATGCATATTCTTCTCGCGTCAACGAGGCGATTTATTTCCTCTTCAGTGTATCCGTTGGAGTTCTTTACTGTTTTAAGTAGGTTGATTAAAGCTGTGTAATCATAATCTGTTTCCCTCGAACGCTTTAGCCACTGGCTGTGATATCTTCCTGGACCCGGCCAGTCATCACCAGCGTACCACCAGTAACGATTAGTGATTTGGTCTTTGCTGTAATTATCATCAAAGAAAAATATATCATCTTGCCGGTAAAGTTCTCCTTGCGGACCGTTATCCCCAAAGTTTCTCTCCAGAAAATCATTACCAACAGGCTCAAAGAATTCGACCGAGTGTTTTGGTGTTCCTCCATTTTCAATCATTGAAGCAAATTCGTTTTCGTTCACTTCATGCCCCATCAGGTAAAGCATGTATCTTGGGACTTTGTTATTAAATATGTTAGCCGCACCTTCTGCTGCTGGGGTATTATCCCACGCAAATTTTGAAAGACCGCGGAGTCGTTTGTCTAGAGGCAATTTAAATTTGCCGCGCTGCCTAAAACTGGATCGGCTTCCAGCATGCCAGGGACTACCCGAGGACCGGATTTCACAATTATAAAATATTTCTTTTTCATCAACGATGAGGGTCATCTTTTTATAATGATTAGATAGATTTGGAAATTTCCATTCCCAGGCTGCGCTGCTTCCACTCGTCATAGAGCGAAGGTCATAAGCAGAAACCACTACTCGGTAGCTCGTCACATCAGTATCAATTTCGGCATCATCGACAACATACATTGCTGGTATTTCCGGAGCACGGGCAGGAAGAGTAACTTCTTGATCACCATTTTTTGCAAGGACATAGAACTGTACGATTCGATTATCGATGCCCTGATCTAAAATTTGTGCAGACCATGTTCCATCACCAGCACGAGAGTCCGCACCCGAACCATTGTCATTCATGGTGAGAGATTTCCAGTCCCTGTCATTTGTTGCTGAGTCCTGACGATACATGAGTTTAACAGAATCTGCTGCTCCGGATATCTTAGCAGAAACGGTAACAGGCTCCTTGCTAGTAGGGACTGCTGGACTGTGTGATAAATGGCCTAAGGCAGGCGGCGCCGAAGAACGCAATGATCCATTTGCTTTACCGGGACTGCCAAGATCATTAGGGATAGGCAATCTATAAGTAGAAACAAAGCTGTCTTCGAATGTTTTGAAAATGACTCTGGGCTTGCCCTTAACCCAACGGGCTTTGAACTTAAGAGTCAGCTCATCATTACGTGTTAATGCATTAACCTGAATTTCAGCTTTGTTTGCGCGATTGTCACCGTGTCCGTCAGAAATCAGGTGAAATTCACCATTTTCAAAATAACTGGCATGATGCGTTCCCTGAGTCAACCATCCAGTCTCACCTCGACCGCTCGTTGTACGTTTGGCGGCATTTTGCATGATATCCTGCCCCCCTCTGAGAAGCTCAATATCTTTAAGAACAACATGTGCGTCTCCGACAAGATGGATCCACAATTCTTTATCCAGACGCGGAACCGAAAGGTGGTGATAGATGCCCGTGAAGCTGTATTTCTCAAAACTTGTTTTCTGACTTTCATCACTATCTTTCCAAGAACTAGGAAGATCATTATCGGCAAACGGATGAATGAGCTCCATACTACTTCCATCACCATTTGTCCATTGTGGCCAATCTCCACCAACCTTGTAGTTCACTTCATCAGCCAAATTTCCGTCACTGTCCTCGAGCCTCAGAAGTTCACCTTCATTCGCCAAGTTGTTTTCATAGTTTCCTATTACTGGAACATCTCCGTAATTAGATTTGATCCAATTTTTGTTAGCAGCGACTACCAAATGAGCTCCAGACTCAATGCTTGTACCGGCCGGGAAAGTAAAACTAATGCCCTCAACAAATTCCCAACCACTAAGATCAACGGCCTTATTGCCCCTATTATACAGCTCTATAAATTCACCGTTCCTTTCATCACTTGGAGGATCGGACATTATTTCGTTGATGATGATACTTGTTTCCCTGACTGGCTCGTTAGCCGCATTTTTAGTATTGCCAGTACCCCGAAACCATTCCTTTCCGGGGGGATCACTTTGATAGCTTTCTACTCCATTGCGAACACGGAAAGAATTTGCTGCCAGCACAGTTCCTCCTGAAGTGATTAGATAGACCTGAATTTCATTTGTGTTTTCGGGTGAAAAATTAACATTCCAGCTCTTTGGAGAATTACCTGAAACAGAACCCGATAAAGGGACCGCATCTGAAAAATCAATCTTGGAAGTTAAAGATAGGCCTTCAACCGGAATAGCGGCATCACTGTCAGCAGAAAGTTCAACCCAATCTACATTTCCTTCTGCATCAAAGTGGATTTCATTGAGATCAAGCAATCCAGCAAGATCGCTGCTGTCTATATTAGCAGCGCCTGGGGTCGGGTCAGAAAAAACAAACCAATCAGATCCACCGGCTGGTTTTCTTCCAACGGAACGACCATCGGCTCCGAGCGTAGCTTCGAACGCATCAAGTGTTGTAACGGCACCGGGAGAACTCAGATAAATTTTTGTTTCACCACCCACGGTGAACCCCGCTTCTTTAAAGCCAATGGTCGTGAAGCCCGAGGCTAAGATGTTAGCATTAGCGCCGATGGTAAATTTTATAAGATTATTGATATCATCACTAAGATGATATCCCTGTAAATTGATTTCTTTGTCAGAGGAATTGTAAAATTCGATAAATCCATCACCATCACCTCCGATCTTCACTTCATTGATAATGGCGGCACCCCCTGCACCTGAAACCCGAATGATCGGACCAAACACAAGGTCCGAGCTGTTACGACTATTATTATGAACCTCTACAGCTAGTGTATTTTCGCCATTTATCAGCAGACCACTTATGTCGGACTCAATGATTCTTTCTTCGATCTTTGCCTCAAGTGATGAAGGTACTGAGGATGCATTGGTCTGATAGTTAATATCTCCGGCGGGCATGCGATGGCGTCCGATTTCTTTTCCGTTCAAATAAATAATTAATCCGTCATCGAGCATCGCATCCATTGAAAAGAAAGCAGCCCCTGTTCCTCCAGCCCAGTCGAATTGTTTCCTCATATAATGAGTTGAAATACGCTCATTCCATACAGTTTGAATTTTGGGCTCAGGCATCGCTGCTATACGTGAAGCGGTTTCACGACCAAAAATTCCACCACCACTGGACCATGATGAATCGTCATATTCTAATTCTTTCCATCCGCTACCAAGATCATTTCCAGAAGCATCATATTTCCATTCATCTCCAAGACTGACGATCGGAAAAGAAGTCGCAAGATCCACTGATGGATTTGAAAACCGTTGCCCGTCCGAACCTGCCGGGGCCGCTCCTGGTGTGCCCCCTGGAGATGCACTTGCAGCCCAATTATCAAATTTTGAGCAACTAAGATACTTGTTGATTAAACGTAATGAATGACCAGCACCATCAGCAGCGACAGGCCAGGTGCCCCGATCATTATATCGGACACGGCAGACCATAACGCCATTTTTATCTCTCAGCTCTAGTGCTTCTCCCGCATTACTCAAAGAACCAGTATAGGGGCCGAATATTTTAACATCCCCAGGCACAGTATAATTTTCGCGAAATGTTTTCTCATCAACATTTGTGACCAATACGCGCTCGAAAGCGCACATGAATGTTTGCTGTGGAGATGATGCTGAAAAGTCAGGAAATTTATAATCGATACCATCCGAAAATTCCCAGCATGCAAAATCAACAGCGGAACCGGAATTATTAAACAGTTCTATGTATTCAGGCGTATCATTTTTTGGGGCGTAGTGAATCTCACTAAAAGTGACGCGCTCAGCATCTGCAGTGACGGCTAAAATTAAAGAAACGAGTAGAGTAACACCTAAATTGGTGAGCAGAGAAAAATGCATGGAAAATGGGGGGTATATTTTTGAGGGGAGCTATTGATGAGAAAATACCAGTAAAACAGTGTAAATACAAGAAATAGCCACAAGTTCGTACTTATCGGGGCTGATAATCTGAGAGGATCGCGAAGATCAGTAAAAATAAAGTTACAAATAATCTCGGAGAAGCGGCCTAAAACAAATATTCAATTCCTTGCATGCATTGCCATTAAGTAACATTCTTTGGGCAATGTCAGGAGAATTAATGAATGTGGCTTTTAAAGAATGGTCGATCATATGCGATACGCTTGGCTGCGGAAAACAAAGTTTGATATTGCGCAAAGGGGGAATTCACGAGGGGAAGAAAGGCTTTCGATTTGAACACGAAAAATTTGCATTGTTTCCTACACGCTTTCACGAACAAGAAGAAAGAGTTCGTATTGATTCTGAAAAATCAGTCAGGCCCAAAACAGAATATCAGATCGGAGAAATAATACCAATTCAGTACTGGGCAAGAATCGATTCGATTTGGCATTTATCTCAATGGAAAAGTATAGAAGCACTTAATGAATACCACATTTGGGATGAGCAAATAATCTTAGATAGATATAATTGGGGGAAAGAAAAAGATGACCAGTCCTCAATTAGTGCAGCCCTTATCAGGGCGTTTCGATTTGAGGACATTCTGAAAATACCTTATGAAAAAAAGTATGGGGGCTGTCGTTCGTGGGTTAATTTGCCTATGTTCACAGAGGATCAGGAAAGAAGAAGCGTCTCAGTATTAAATGACTTTGAATTTGGTGAATTGAAACAGAAGATAGTAAATATCCTAGACAAACACAACGAACTGAAAACTTAAGAGCCCCAAGAACGATTCCGATCAGAATCCTTTAACCAACGATCGATAAGGAATGGTCCGCAAGGGACAAGTGCTGCAATAAAAGGAACAACTGCAGTCTTAATTTTCCAATGCATTTTTATTTTAGTTTCGAGCAATACGAAACAAAACAAAATAAAAAGCACTCCATGAATCCAACCACACCACATCACGATTGATGGTTTTCCAGCCATGTATTTCATTGGCATGGCAAATAAGAGAAGCACCAGGAAAGAGATACCTTCAATGTAGCCAATAAGCCGAAGTCGATTGATACTGGGCTTCACTTTTATTTATCAACTATTTTAGTGGATGATGCCCCGTTCACTGGATTCTATGAATGTGATTAGGATATTCACAGGATGTTCACTGGCCAGCTCAGCAGAATTATTTTTCAGTTCTTCTAATGCGTCTGAGACTGTCATTTTTCTCAAGAAAATAGTTTTATATGCCTCTTTGAGAGATCGTATTTCTTCATCAGCAAAGCCACGCCTCTGCAAGCCAATAGCATTAATGCTTCGAATTTTCGCTGGATTACCATCAGCGATCATGAAAGGAGGAACGTCCTGAACAATTTTTGAACAACCACCTGTGATTGCATGAGAACCGATACGACAGAATTGATGAACGGCAGTTAATCCACCAAGAATCGCATAGTCACCCATCTGAACATGACCTGCAAGGGTTCCGTTATTGGAAAAAACAACATGGTCACCGACAACACAATCATGAGCGATGTGCGAATAAGCTAAAAAAGTTCCATGGTTCCCAACTTGAGTTTTACTACCGGGATCCGTGCCTTTATTAACAGTAACAAATTCTCGGAAAGTATTTTGATTACCGATTTCTAAGTGCGTTGGTTCGCCTGAATATTTTAGATCTTGGCTTTGGCCTCCGATCACAGAATGAGGATGAAAGGTATTCTGATCACCTATAATGGTAGCCCCTTCAATGGAAACATGATCGTGTAGAATACAACCACGCCCGATTTTTACACCTTCTCTTATGACGCAATATGGACCGATTTTGGTTTCATCACCAATTATCGCTCCCGGATCAATTATTGTAGTGGGATGAATGTCAACATTCGGCACTGCATAAGATCATCCATTTAGGACCAAATCGCAAGCTGGTATCACAATGCTTGCATAGATAGTAACAGATAAAAAATTAGCGAGAAATCAAACTGAATTTAAGCTCCGCTTCTGAAACTAGAGCCTCATTGACAAAGCAACGACACTTTGCCTGCGCAACACTACTTTTTATTTTTAAGACTTCACCTTCAATAAAAAGTGTATCGCCCGGCATTACAGGTTTGCGGAATTTTACTTTATCGGCGCTCAAAAAATAACCTATCTTACCCTGATTTTCAGGTTTTCGGAGCAGCATGATGCTTGCCAGTTGTGCCATCGCTTCTAATTGTAATACTCCAGGCATTACCGGATGATTTGGGAAGTGGCCTTGGAAGAATGGTTCATTTATTGTAACAGATTTGATTCCCGTGCATTTGTTATCGCCTTCAAATTTGATAATTCTATCCAGTAATAGGAAAGGATAACGGTGAGGTAAAATTTTCATTACCTCATTAATGTCCAAGGCGCCTTCACCTGTAGGAATATTAACTTGAGGCGTCAGTGACATGACTTCGCCAAATGCCTTTTTTAATTGGACTGCCATTTGGGTATTTGGCGCATGACCTGGCTTTACGCAGAGGACGTGTCCCATGATACGTTTACCGGAGAGCATGAGATCCCCGATCAAGTCGAGAATTTTGTGTCTTGCGAATTCTTCTTGGAACCGGAGAGGTTCTTTACTCAGTATGGATTCGTCTCTTATAACAACAGCATTTTCTAGTGACCCGCCTTTGATCAGTCCTTTTTCCAACAAAGGCTCAACATCTTCGTAAAATACAAATGTGCGGGCAGGAGCAATTTCTTTTTCATAAATTTCAGGAGTAATCTCAGTTGAAAAATACTGGGTCATCCTTCCTCCCTCACCAGCATGCGTGCAGGATACACGGAATGACTTGCTTGGTAGAATGGTGATGATGGAACCATTTTCATTTTCCATATGAATGGGTTCACGAATTTCGAATACGCTTGCCAGCTGATCCTGTTCTTCTGTTCCTGCTTCACGTATACAGTTAACGTATGGTGCTGATGAACCGTCGCCGATTGGGGGTTCATTGGCATCCATCTCAATGATTGCATTATCAATGCCCATTCCTGCTAGCGCACTTATCACATGTTCTACCGTATGTACTTTGACAGAGCCGACGGCCAAGGTCGTTGCCCGCTCAACTTGTTGTACGTTGTCAACGATCGCAGGGATGAAAGGCTTATCATCTAAATCGATACGGCGGAACACAATGCCATGATTGACAGGAGCCGGCTTCATAGTCAGTGTCACTTTTTCACCCGTGTGAAGCGAAGTGCCTTCGAGCGAAGCGCTTGAGACAAGAGTGCGTTGGTATGGAATAGACATAGGATCTCGGATTTCAGCTAAGCAAGTATTTGGGTCTTGGGAAGGAAAAACCTGCCCAGACACAGACTAATCGCTTTATTATTAAGCAGATAATAATACCTGTAGAAATTTTCGTGCAAGTTACACGAAAAACTAGGAAATTGCGTCCAATTTAGAGGAAATAGCCTCTTTATTAATGAGTCCAATAACCTCATCTTTAACTTCGCCGTCCTTGAAAAAAAGCATCATAGGTATCGATTTCACGTTATAAGTCACAGCGAGATCACGACAATCATCGATATTCACTTTTGTGATTTTACACGAATCACCTTTTTCATCGGCTAATTCATCAAGGATTGGGCCAAGCATTTTGCATGGTCCACACCACTCTGCCCAGAAATCCACGAGGACCGGGACATCGCTTTGCTTGACCTCAGATTCGAAGTTTTCCTGGGTAATCGAAATAACTCCTGCCATTTTTCCTATAGATGAAAAAAAGCTTAGGCCCTGGCCAAGTATTCAAGGGCAAGAACTACAATAGAAACAAGTGTAAGAATGATTGCTGCTGGCATTGGTATAAAAATGTTTAAATACGATAATGAAAAGTTAGACCTTAATTATTCTGTTCACCCCTGTAAGCATCATACTCTTTGGTGGGCAATTTTCTTTTGTATTCTGCAGGAAACAGATTCTTAGGAGCGACTTTCTTATTATTCTTATTATATTTAGTGAACTTGAAAGTTTTCGCTTCTTTGTTCTCCTTATTGTCTACCTGTGGATTGTATTTACGATCATAATCATTGTAAGGAATTCCCCATGATTTATTGCCTGCTTTTTCATCTGCTAGGGTCTGTTGAGACAAGATTGGAGAACTTGCTGCTTCTATCAAAAGTACAACAAAAGCTAAACCGACGCAAACCCACGCGAGTGGAGTGACGCCGGTCTCTTCGCCATCATCATCCAAGCTAGCAGAAAGTTTTCCAGTTGAAATAGGTGCCACTAGTCCACCTGGTGTACTTGCAGCACCCGGCTGCGATGGTTGAAGTTTGACAGTGGCTTGAGGTGGAGCGGATTGCGTTGCGGGGCTCGAAGCTGCTGGCGCAGGACTCAATGGAACTGTTTTTGCGCTTGAAGGTGGAGCCGGAGCTAATGGTTGAGTTGCTTGTGCTGGAGCTGCAGGCTTAGGAGCTGCAGGGGCCGGCGGTGGCGGAGCTGCACCCTCGGATGCTTTAAGAGTGACACGTGTGGTCTCTTTTTTTAAAGGAACGGAAGATGATTTATCTTCTGGTGCTGGGGCTTGAGGATTTTCTTCGCTCATGATTTAAATTTTTTTCTATAGGGGGGATGTATTAAGGGAAGAGTATTAATGCCTATTTCTGACCGTAATGTCAATGATTTTTGCCTATTTCAATAAATCAAAACCTTCTTTGAATACAAAAAAGAAACAATGTTTTCATTTTTTTAATATCAATGATTAAGATTTCCTTAATAAATACCCGTTAGAGCTTTTTTCAGAGAGAAACTGAAATTAGCTAAAAAATATATAATTTTGTTCCATCAGACCCTCTTTGGCCCTGATAATAGGAAGTATCTTTAATAGTTTGGAGCCTTTTTTAAACCAAGATAGGATAAGAAAAAACTGAAAGTCAGAGGAATGGAGAATCGGACAGATCCGACAACGCTAAATAAGCTTCTTTCATCATTTATCAGGATTCCAAGCGTCAATCCTGATGGTGATCCAGGCACAGAGCTGGAAAATACTGGAGAACTTGAAATGGCCAGAGCAGTTGGCAATTTTTTGAAGAAAATTGGCGCTGAAGTTTGGTACGATGAAGTCGAACCAGACAGGCCAAACGTGATAGGCCGATTTCCAGGTTTTGAAGAAAAGCCGCAGATTTTACTTGGGCCGCACCTTGACACAGTTGGAGTCGGAGGCATGACAGTGGACCCCTTTGGTGGGCAACGGAGCGACGGTAAAATTTACGGCCGAGGGGCCTCGGACACAAAAGGAACTTTAGCGGCAATGCTTTGGGCATTGTCCGAAATAGGTTCTGAAAAGATTAGAGACTTGGACATTGGAGTTACGTTTGCAGGATTCATGGGCGAGGAAACGGGTCAGCCCGGCTCAAGGCACTTTGCGAAAAAATATGGTAGCGAATATGACTTTGCTCTAGTTGGTGAACCTACTGGAAATGATTTGGTCTACAGGCACAAGGGCACTCTATGGTTAAAAATCACATCAATGGGTCAAGCCGCGCATGGGTCAATGCCTGAGCAGGGTGATAGTGCTATAAGTAAAATGGTTGAACTGATAAGACTATTAGAAAGTGATTTTCGATCGGATCTTTCAAGTAGTGAATATTTTGATGAATTGCTTGGCTATCCCACAATCAACATTGGAGTCATTGCAGGAGGAACCCGCACCAACATTGTTTCAGAAGAGTGTACGATTGAAATTGATTTTCGCTTAACGCCTCAACTGAGAGGAGAAGATGCTCTAAATTTGTTTAAAAATTTTCTTCGAAATCATAAGCTCAATGAAATTAAAATAGACATCAAGCTCCGATGTGAACCACTTAATACTCCAGCCGATAACCCTTTTATTAAAGGGTTATTCGATTTATCGAATGAACCTAAATTAGTTGGTGCTCCCTGGTTCTGTGATGCTGCTGTCTTATCTGCGGAAGGAGGAATACCAGCCGTTGCAGCTGGGCCCGGGCACATTGACCAGGCACATACTGCTGACGAATGGATCAAAGAGACGGATCTAGCGGCGGGTGCGTTGTTCTATAAGGAATTTCTTGAACGTGCCAAGGCTTGAACCTTAGAACCTAAAGGATTTTACAGTTCTTTGATACGAATATTGCGCCACTTACATTTGGCGCCTTTCGGCCAGCTACCGCCACCGTGAACCTGCACTGCAATGCTTCCTTTAGTTCCAAGAGTTTGTGCTATTTTTTCACGGTCAAATCCTGAGCCTGTGTAGCTAGCCGCATCAAATTCACAAACTTTTTCATTATTGATCCAAGTTTCGATTTTTGGATGCTTCCCAACACATTTGACTCTGACCTTGTTCCAATCATTTACATTATATAGTGAGCAAAACTTTTCACCGGAAATAGAATAATTAATTTTTGGTTTTTCTCCTTTTGGTTTCGGCTTAAGACCAATCAGTTTTCCATCTTTCATTTTCCCATCAATATCGAATGGCCGAGTATTAAAACCTCCGGTTCCTTCTCCATAAATGTGTCCTATATTGCCCGCATCATGATAATCGACCATCATTTGGAAGCATTGGCCCTTATCATTGCCTCTAAGAAATAGACCGCTACAAACTCCCCAGTCAGGTTTAATATCAAGTCTAAGTTCAAAGTCACCGAATTTAGCATCAGTGAGTAAAATTCCTCCATTTCCTGAGCCCGGGGGATCTTGTTCGCCAGTGATACTTCCATCCTCAACTTTCCAAACGCCTCCAGTCCCATGTCCTATCCTCTGAGGATTTTTGTGCCATCCGTTCAACGTTTTCCCATCAAATAGATCTATAAAGCCCTCTTCCGAATCAGCGAAGTTAGCAAATAGTTTGGATGAGGAAGCAGCAATTGCCGCGGCTCCAATTGAGGAGTGCCTTAAAAAATGACGGCGGGTTTGATTTTTCATGTGTTCTATCGTGTCAAATATCAAAAATTCCATCAAGCAAAGTTGCAAGAATTTGCAAATCTCAATCTCGAGACGAACATATGGGCTAAAATTATGGCCAAACCTCAAAATGCCATCAGTCCGAGCCGGCAAGAAGATTTTCCCGAGTGGTATCAACAAGTCGTAAGGGCAGCTGATCTCGCAGAGAATTCAGAAGTTCGTGGTTGCATGGTCATTAAGCCATGGGGATACGGTTTATGGGAACAAATCCAAAGTCAGCTAGACTCAATGTTTAAGGCAACGGGTCATAAAAATGCATATTTCCCCCTTCTTATTCCGCTCTCCTATTTGGAAAAGGAGGCGGAACATGCTGAAGGCTTTGCTACGGAATGTGCTGTTGTAACACATCATCGGCTCGAAGCTCAAAAGGATGAAAGTGGAAAGACCAAGCTGGTGCCTACTGGTGAGCTGTCAGAACCTTTCATTATTCGTCCAACTTCAGAAACCATAATAGGGGCAGCCTTTGCTCGGTGGATAGAGAGTTACAGGGATTTACCATTATTAATTAATCAGTGGGCCAATGTCATGCGATGGGAAATGCGGCCGAGGTTGTTTTTACGGACAGCTGAATTTCTGTGGCAGGAAGGACATACGGTTCACGAAACGTCTGATGAGGCTTGGGAGGAAACCGAAAAAATTCTGGACATTTATGAGAAGTTTGCGCGTGAACATTTAGCCATACCTGTCATCACTGGTGAAAAAACAGAAAATGAAAGGTTCCCTGGCGCTGACCGGACCCTTTGCATTGAGGCTATGGTTCAAGACAAAAAATCAATTCAGGCAGGAACTTCCCATTTTCTTGGACAGAATTTCAGTAAAGCGTCAGACATTAGTTTTGCTGGCCGTGATGGCACAAAGCAATTTGGATGGACCACTAGCTGGGGCGTTAGCACACGCTTAGTAGGCACTTTGGTCATGGCGCATGGTGATGATGATGGGGTCATAATTCCTCCAATGGTTGCTCCGACTCAGGTTGTTATTTTGCCTGTAATTCCTAAGGAAGAAAATCGTGATGCAGTTATAATTGCTGCCGAAAGTCTCGCAAAATCACTCAGCTCCTCTAGTTATGGAGAATTACCTATTCGGGTTGAGATTGACAAAAGAGACATGCAGGGCGGCGCGAAGAACTGGGAATGGATTAAAAAAGGTGTACCTTTACGTGTTGAGATTGGCCCCCGTGACATTGAAAAAGGAAGCGTAGCGGTTACCCGTCGTGATCGATCACCTAAGGATAAAGAATTTATACCTAATGAAGAATTTCTTCAGGAAGTAGCAAAGGTACTCGAAGATATCCAGTCCTCACTCTTAGAGCGCGCGACCCGTCTCAAAGAAGACAACATGAAAAGAATTGATAGTATGGAGGAATTCATAGAATTTTTTACCCCTTCGAATACTGGAAAACCGGAAATTCATGGAGGTTTCGCCTTGTGTCATTGGGCAGGATCAAATGAAGACGAAGAAAAGATTGCGAAAGAATATAAGGTTACTATCCGATGCATTCCTCATGGAGAACAATATGCCGAGGAGGGGACCTGCATTCTGACAGGTCAACCGAGTTCACGCAGGATAGTCTTTTCAAAGGCGTATTAGATAATGTAGATAATGTCCGACCCGAACATTGATCTTTATGTTAAGCCCGGCTGTCCTTGGTGCGTCGCTGTTATCGCCTGGCTCGATCAGAAAGGATATAGGTACCGCGAATATGATGTCATTGATGATGATGCGAAATTCGAAGAAATGATTCGAATCACTGGGCAAAATTTTGCTCCCAGTTTGCGTTTTCACATGGAAGGGATGGTAGATAAAATCCTTTCTGATTTTGGGATCGAAGAGCTTGAAATTTTTCTGCAAACATGTGGTCTAGAACCTGATTAATATTTTTATTTTATTTATTCAAATAACCTTCATATTAATTCCCTGTGAGAAACCATCCCCCAAAGTTTTTTCGTCAATTATTGACGTTTTATTTATTTTGTTTCGGCCTGTTGTGTTCTTTTTCCCAAGACAAAAATAAGACCGAACATGTAATCTTAATCAGTTGTGACGGATTAAGGCCGGATGCGGTTGAATTCCTAGGTGAAAAATGGGCTCCCAATTTTTACCGGATAATAAAGGAAGGCGCGCATACCCATAACGCAAGGACTGACTTTAATTATACCGTCACGCTGCCAAACCATACATGCATGCTGACAGGACGTGGGGTCTTGGGTGAAGCGGGACACGCCTGGATCGAAAACAGCACCCCAAAGATCGGCCAAATACTTCATAGAAACAAAAAAGCTTACATTGTCAGCGCCTTTGACGTTGCTCATGATCAAGGATTAAAGACGGCTCTTTTTAGCAGCAAGGGAAAATTTGTTCTCTACGATTTAAGTTATAATGATCGGATCGGCAGAGCTGACACACAGGGTGAGGATAATGGTAAAGATAAAATAGATCATTACCATTTTAATGCGAAAACAGAAGAGCTTATCAAATCCTTCACCGAATCTCTCGCCAAGACTCCTTATGGTTTTAGCATGTTGCATTTGCGTGACCCGGACACTGCTGGTCATGCTAATGGGTGGGACATCCAGCCAAAGTCTGTTTACATCTCTGCAGTTTCTAAGATGAATTGGATTATAGGAAAATTATTTGATTTCATTGATACTAACGAACAAATGAAAGGCAAAACCGCCTTGATAATCACAGCTGACCATGGTGGAAGATTGCGAACGAAGACACACACTAAGTCTGATGAAAAATTGAATTACACTATCCCATTTTACGTTTGGGGCCCTGATGTATCTCCTGGCAATGAGCTGTACAAGATCAACCCTTCTAGCCGGAAGGATCCCGGGGACAAGAATCCAAAGTATGAATCTGATGGCCTGCAACCAATTCGTAACGGAGACGCTGGTAATCTTGCTATGTCTTTGTTGGGCCTACATGCCATCGATGGTTCGACCATTAATTCAAAGCAGGACCTGAATGTTAAGGCGCCCCAGAAGGCAGAGGGAAATTAGAATAACCTTTCTTTTCCCTTAACAGTGCAAAAAACTAAAGTTTCTGCACTGCTAGTAAGTTCTTTTGTGAATGATAATGGCATTGATCAGATTCTGTTGATATCGTTTTGCTGATTTCATTACCTTGGGCAAACCACGCAAAATAACTGAACCAGAAAAAGAGCTCCGCTTCACCCGCGCACGCCAAGCGCTGACATTCGTTGCTTTTGGTGGAACTTCCTTGTGCATTACATTCTGGATGTGGTGGTCGAATACCGCTCTTAAGGGTCAGGCAATTAATGAAGTTTCAATTCGATTTATAATTACTATTATACTGTTCTGTTTGAGTCTAATTTGTATTTGGGTTGCAGTAAATTGCGTCAGGCACGCTTTTATTATTCTTACGCCTCTAGGTATTGAATTATTTCCTTTCTGGCTTCCCAGTAAAAATCTTCAGGTCATATATTGGACTGAAATTGATAATGCAATTGTTACTGAAGACATGAAAACTCTGGAAATACAATGTCAGGGGGGAGGCAAGGTGTTCGTTGCACTTGCTCCAATCACAGTGGATCGTTTGCCTTATCTCAAACGCGCGATTGAAGGACGCATGGATCAAGCCAAAGAACCAAAAGATAAAAAGGAAGAATCAGAGGATCCGCAGCAATAACACCATTCGTTTTGGATAGATGGAAATTTCAAAGAAGAAAATTGCGTATCCTGTAAGTTCTGAACTGGAGGCTTATCTGATCAAGCATAGCCGCTACATAGATACTATACCCAAAATATACAACGATCTTCATCGATTCAGTGAAGCGATCCCATATGAATCTCCTGATGGATCCGAAACGAATTGGCAAACCTTGATGTATCAGCCTGATGAGATGGCTGAACTCAGACCAAAACTGACTAAAATCTATGCTGATCTTAAAATGGGTGGTGATTCAAACAAGATCAAGCATTTGGATGTTGAGAGAATAGATTTTGGTGTTTTTGGCAATTCGCGACCTTTCAGGATCCGGATCATTAACCGTTACAATGATAATTTTGATCACTATTACGTTAAGGTAGCAGACGCGTCTCGACTCTATGGTCTGGAGCTTGAGCATATTTTATCTCCGACTAGGATCAATTATCTGGTCAATGGCGGCACATTAATAGAAGAACACATTGCAGGTCTTCCTGGGAATGTATTTTTGCGAGATTGGTTACAGCGTGATGAGATTAATGAAGTTCGGGTAGCCAAAGAATTTGTGAAGTTCAACGAGCGTTGTTTTGTACGATTACTGGGTGACATGAGAGCAGTTAATTATGTCGTTGATGTTACTCCCGACTTTGAAGAGATTCAGTACAGGGTAAGGCCCATTGATTTTGACCAACAATCATACGAAGGTCGCCGCAAAATATATCTGGCACAGTTTTTTGCCGATAATTATCCGATCGTTGAAATGGTTATGAATTTATTAAACCAGACAACTATCGAGCAATACCAGAAAGAGGAAAGAACACTCATTTCACGGAGATACAAAAGTGCGAAACTTCGGATAGGATCTCTCCTTAGACTAATGTCGGAAGAACAACTTTCGTCATCGGGAAAGGTTGAACAGCTACGATCAGAGTTAGCCGAGCATTATAAATCTTCCGTATTTGATAAAGCATCCACGATGGGACAAATCGTGCATGCGCACATCGAATTTCTTTTGGATTTAAATTGAATTTAAGAACCGGGCCTTAGTTCAACTCTTTTTGGGAGTTGCACGGTGAGGCCATGCAGGACTTCCTGAAGGATCAGACGCATGAGGGGTCTTTCCTAGACCATAATCCTCTGACTGCATGTCTAGTCCCTTGAACCAGTTCTTGTCTCTAATGAAACCATAAAAACTAGGGAAAAATGGATCTACATAGTCGACATCGGCTTTCGCTGGTACCGTTAAACCTGTGAGGTGGTAGGTAGCATTGACAACAATACGACGGAGCCCATCGCTCACAAAATCGCATGAGGCACCAGCAGTTGTGCAGAATGAATTGCCCTTGGTTTTTCCGTCAGGTGCAAGATATGGATGGAGCCATGCGAGTGCCTGCATAGGATCATTTTTTCCTCCCGAAATATTTTCTGATTTTGGATCCAATGTTTTTGTAACCGCGCCACGCAATAATATAGTATCTGTTTCGGTCAGGTTCCTTACGCCATAAACGTCGGAAGGAGCAAAGACATCGGACACGCCATTGAGAACTGCATGGTCCTTGTTCTTTTTCTCAATGACTCCCCGCGCACCTTCTCTTTTATGTCCACCATGATGGCTGATCCATTGTTCACCGAGAACCTTTCGTCCGAATGCTCCAAAACCAATTGCACCATTTCCCGTTCCAAACTTATTGCCACCGTTAAAAGCATGCGTTGCGGTCCTGAATCCGATGACCGGTTTTCCGGCATTAAGAAACTTGGTAATATGTGTAGCTTCTTCGGCGTTAGGCTGACGGAATCTTGTCCCAATTATCATTAGGTCCGCACTATCAAGTGCCTTTAATCCACGAAGACCTTTCTGGTTATTAGGATCAATATAATTATCAGTCCAAGAAAATATTATAGTGCAATCAAATCCGTGCTTTTGAGAAAGAATTTTGCCAAGCATCGGACCAGATTCCTCGGAACGGTATTCTTCGTCACCAGTCACAATAACTACGTGCTTTCCTTTCCCTGGGCCTGATTTGCCTTTGAGCATAAGAGTATCAGCGGCTGATGAAGTGGATATGGTAAAAAAAGCTGCGATCGCAGCAGAGAGAGTTTTTCTGATCATGTTGTTAAAAGCTTTAATGTAATGAGTCGATATTATTGCAGTATAGGGTCTTTAGAACAAAGATAAAACGCCTCAAAAGGCCAGAATCAAACGCTCCTTTAACTAAAAAATATACACGCCACATTCGAACTGGGAAAATTCCTATTTTTACCGCTATTTGTTAGGGACCGTAATTCAGAGAGCTTTATTTTTTCCGATATTTGAGGGTTAACTTGCTAGGAACAATTTTATCGTTTAAACCAAAACCATGAATTCAAACCTTAAACATCTTCGACAAATAGTAAGAATAGTACTTTTTCTGTTCCTTTCTGTTCCTTTTGCTGCAGCGCAGTTTTACGGTGATCCCCCCGATGATACACATCCGTGGGCCATCCATGATAATAACAGACCTCAGCCGCCAAGGGTCGAACCAGGTAAGGCTCCGGGTGGAGCACCTTCTGACGCGGTAATTCTTTTTGATGGATCTTCGGAGTCTTTCAAGAAAAATTGGACCCATGAAAATTCAAAACGCAAAAAGGATTGGAAAGTCCAGGACGGTGCACTCATCTCTGTGGGTGGTGCTGGAACGATCAAATCAAAGGCAGAATTTGCTGACTGCCAATTACATGTTGAGTGGTCCGCACCAGTCAAAGTTGCCGGCAACAGTCAGGGACGAGGTAATAGCGGTGTATTTTTGATGGGTCAGACCGAGGTACAGGTTTTGGATAATTACGATAACCCAACGTATCCTGACGGGTTTGCCGGATCCATTTATGGCGTCATGCCTCCAATGGCTAATTCCTTGAATGCTCCAGGCAAGTGGCAGAGTTATGATATTATCTTTCGCCGGCCCATACTTAAGGACGGTAAGGTTCTCGATGATGGATCCGTGACGGTATTGATTAATGGGGTAGTTGTTCAGGATTCGACTCCTCTGGAAGGAGGAGGAGGCCATCGAGGCCGATCACGCGCCAAGGCCTTTCCCCTGAATGGACCGCTTAAGTTACAAGATCACGGCAACCCTGTGAGGTTTCGCAATATTTGGTATCGCCAGTTGCGTAGCAGACCTATCGAAGGCGGTACGGACGGTAAACTCTCTCCCGATGCAACTAAGAAAAAGAGGGCAGAAATTGCTGCTAAGATTCGCAAAGACGCGGCAACTAAAAAAGGAAAAGAGAAGCTCTTAAGATTAATGGAATCTCTGTATTATGAGAACAATGCAGCGACCTATGCTGAGGCCGTAGAACTTGGTGAGCAATTTGTCAACGAGGTCGAAGAAAAACCAGACGGCCGCAAGGGCGACTTCATGCAGGTAAACAATGCTGTAAAATATCTAGTGAAGCACAAAATTTTGCCTACCGATCATCCTGGTATTGTAGCTATGAAAGCTGTCATTGAGGAGAACGGCTGGAACAAATGAAGGACTTCGACGCAGCCACTGTTCGTCTGAAACTGCTTATCGGATAATGACCCGCAAACGGGCGAAGGTGCTCTTGCCAGCTGGGAGGTGCCAAGTAAGCAAAGCATTACCATCACCATCAGACAAGGACCCGGCGAAAATTAGCCCATCACTGGTCCAGTTTTTCATGTCCGATGACCATTCGGCGATAATCTTCGCATCGTCGCTACCGACAACCCGAGCACAACTTAGGATAATCACACCATCGGCAACGGATATTATTGGAGAAGAAGCCAATGCGTAACCTAGTGGGTCTTCACCGAGAAATGGAATCATATCCGACGTGCCGGGGTTTCCTCCGGCCACCGCACTGGCTCGCCAGTTCACTGGGTTGCCGTGATCCGGGTTCTGCTCAGGAGCAATGAGCACCAGGCTCGGTCCGTCGCCGTCCGGAGAACTCGGCCAAGGATGTTCGTCGTCATAACTGAAATCACGTATTGGGCTGCCGGCACCGAATGAAAGTTTGATCCTTTCGCCACCATTACTGAGATTTGCTGAAATCGAGGAGATGTATTCGCCGACGACTGGAAGCCCGGCTCCGTATTGAGCCTCGAAGGTCGCGAGATTACGCACTACTAGAACCCGTGCTCCGGGAGCAATGTCAGTTATTAAGGAATCAGAAAAATCAAAATCGATACCCTTGGTAAATCTTAAATCACTTAGGTTAAGTGTGTCCGGACCAACATTCATAATTTCGATAAACTCCAAATCTTCTCCGGTTGCCGGGTTATACATGATTTCGCTGATGACCAGCCCTTCGAGGTAGGCTTTGATGTCAGGTAACGTGGCAGTGAACTCCAGAGGTTCTGACCAGTGGCTCCAACGGCCACTACTGTCTCTGTGGCGTACACGAGCTCGGTAGGTGCGGTCCGCAGCAATCATGCTTGAGGGCACAATGACGCCGGCACCAAATACTGTCTGTTCACCACTCTCCCAGGAAACATTCACCTCGTAGGGCTGAACGTTAACCGGATCGTGACCCGGCGCGGAGGGATCCGATACCTCAGCGACACGCCACGCCATAGCTCCAAACGTTGAATTGCCGTTCGGGTCTCGGAACGCGCTGGAGCTAAAACGTAAATCGTTGACCGGGAACCCTGCCGACCCCGTATAAGTGATTTCGGGTTTGTTTGGGATTCGAGTATCGGACGCTTCCGAGACAAGTCTATCATAACCGTGCCCGTCAGGTTGCATGAACTTTCGCATGTAATCCATCTGCCCTTCGTGATCCGCGGAGATCAGCGTCCTTGTATATCTAACACTTGCTGGGTCCGAACTCCCAGTCTTCCGATTGTAGGATCCCTTAAAAAAACTGGGAGTCCTCGGGTTATAATTCCAAACAAACTGATCGACGTCCGACCAAGTCAATGCCTGTCCCGGAGTGTTGATGATATCAATGAACTCACTCATGACGGTGTTGACTGCTTTTTCATTAAACAGCAGGTCAAGAATTTCTCTTTGCTCGTTTTTTGCTTCAAGAAAGTTCTTCGTATAGCGGGAACTTATGCAGAGCCGGAATCTGTCCCATGTATAATATTTGTGCGTCAATTGAAACATGGTGTCGAGATCCCACGGTATCAGGACCCACTGATTAGTTTCAGGGTTGTGGTAATAATAACCCTGCTGACTTTCGCGCTGGTCGTAATGGGTAACGGCTTCGGCCACGCCCTTATACCGCCCATAGGTAATGTGATCGACGTTGTCCCTCCACCATTTCTCAGAGCGGGAAGTGGTCATGTTCCTACGAATTTCGTTCACGTCGTCTGGTCCGGTCGGTTCATCAGCACCTTGATTGTGTTGCAGGAGAGGAGCCTCCAGCTTGTATACGTTACCGTCAGGCAAATTGCGGTCTTCAAGGAAGCGACCGTTAGGCACTTCGATGCTGAAGTAGAGGCCCCACAAGTCTCCGTCGTATTGATTGTTCGGATTTGCCTCGGTGACATTGTCGATGACTCGAAAATGAAAGTAGTTGGTCCTGCTCGAAGGAACCCCGGCCAACTCAAAAAGTCGGTATGAGAGGCACTCATCAACTCCGGCCATCCCCCGGTTCACGTAAGTCCAAGGGGCGGTGCCTCCATTGGCCTTGATATTCTTTCTGCGGCTCTTGTATTTCTTTCCGAAATTATCTCGGGCCTGAAAGTGATGTCCACGCTTGAAACGGAAATGCCATTTGTTTTTGCCCGTCCGGTAGGTTGAATACTGACCACGGATATTGAACTCCATATGATCATAGATTTCATCTTCATAGACCATTGTTCCTAAAAACCGGGTGTTACGGGAACTCTGATTGAACTGGCAGCTGGCAATATCGGGACCGGTTGCAATGAGATGATAAATGGGAATTTTTTCTAGCAATTCACTGCTAAATGTCACTTTAGGAGTCACTCCGGGTCGATTCGCCGCTGTCCATGGAGGTACGCCATCGTAGCAGAAGTAAGCGAAGTTCGGTTGCGGGTCATCGTCATACGGAACCTGGACATGCGCACCTAATCCGTCAACGGCACTGATTCGGTAACGAATTAATTGGCGGTGCTTCTGCAATTCGCCTGGGATAACGGCTGTATAACGGGAATCTCCCACGACCTCATCACTGCCCAAACCATTATCAAGCATTACTAAATCAGTCCACTCCGATTCATATTTCGCATCGGTCAGACGGATGTAGCTTCCGGGACTAACAATCTGATACTGGAGTGTTACTGACTTGACGCTGTCAGAGTCACTGATCTTTGCAGTGACCACCGTCTTCTGACCGGATACGGGAATCTTTGGTGTGTGCTTAACCTGACGAATTTGTGGAGGTGCGCTGAACGCAAAAACCGCGTTTGGCTCCCCTGGACTCGGATCCCTCAACTCATGCACACCAGAAGGAGGCGTGCGCAGTTCAGCGTCTATTGAAACGTCGCTGCTCCCGATTGATGAATTAATGAATTGAATGGCCAGAGTGTTGGTGCCAGGAAGCAAGTAAGAAGCGGTCCCGGTAAGTACAACCTCCTCCCAAGATGCCTCGTGATTTTTAGCAAATCCAGAAGGAGGCGGGAAGGGGATGTTACCGTTAGAGAGTGAGAACCGCTGCACTTCTTTCCCATTGATGTAAACCACACATCCGTCGTCAAAATAAGCACGCAAGACTAAGCTACTTAGGCTAGCATTGTCAGGTGACAAACTGAACTCGTAACGTAAAAATGCACTGATATAACCTGACTTCATATCACTGATAACAGTAACATCATCGCCGTCACCGAATCCGATCGGAGTGTGTCCGTCGATCCACTGGCCATCATTAGTTTCCTGGTAACCATTTTCAAACCACTTCCGATCGTTAACATCCACGCTAGGCCAAGTTCGTCCATTGCGGAACCTCCAACCCACGTCGTTCGGAGGAACAAAAGTTTGCTGTGTTCCACTGTAGCCCGTCGACGCACTGCGCCAGGAACCCCCGAGATCGTTATCCAGTGAAGGGTGTATCAATTCCATCGATGGTCCTTCACCCTGAGCCGCAGTAGGCCACGGAAAGTTCACCCCGTAATCAACTTCATCGATCTTCTTACCCGCCGCATTCTCAAGCACAATTCTTTCGCCTTCATTGGACAGCTTGCCCTGCCAAGGGCCCAGCGAATTGGTTCCATATTCAGCAAGTATCGTGTCCGGATTCTGAGCAACGACCAAATACTCGCCCGCATGAAGCAAAACGTCAGGAAAGGTGAAATCTATGGCTTGAGTAAACTTCCAATTCATCAGATTTACAGCCTCATTACTCTGGTTATGAATTTCGATGAATTCTGCAGGCAGGTTGGCAACTTTTGGATCGTAATGAACCTCGTTGATCACGATAGCATTTGATGTTTCCGTTGCCGCAGGCATAACTTTCGAGTCAGTCGGGTCGCTACCGACGGACACCTCTTTGCCGTCACTGTGGCCGTCCCCGTCGCTATCTGATTTATTCGGATCAGTTCCCGGTTGGTTAGTTCCCAGGAAAGCAAGTTCTGGGTTCTCTGTTCCATCAATGATCCCGTCCCCGTCACTGTCAGACACATTCGGATTAGTCCCAGAATCAAAAGGCCCGGCCCAGGTCCCGGTATTGTGTTCAACCCCGTCCGATAACCCGTCTCCATCGGTATCGGACATGTTTGGATCAGTACCGGTGTCCTCTGAATTCACCCAGATGCCGGAGTTTGTCTCCACATCGTCAGGCAAACTATCCGAATCGGAATCAGAACTGTTCGGATCAGTTCCATGTTCGAACTCCTGCAAGTTAGTGAGTCCATCATTGTCGGGATTCCCGTCAGCATCGTTGGGATCGTTCCTGTCCAGTCCATTAGAATCCTCCCAATTATCCTGCATGCCATCTCCGTCATTGTCTCCGTCATTTACTAGGAAAGTGAACGTTCCTGCGCCGTATCGGTTAGCTGGTCCGTTGTCCGGTGTGTCCGGGAACAATCCATTTTCAGCCAATGATCCATACCGGGACGACCCGACAAAGGTGATCTCCTGCACATCAACTGTCGTTAAGCCTCTTGGTTCTCCCTGAGAACCGCCTAGATTGTAATTGGGTTCTTTGGAACCGTAACCATAGGCAACAATTGTGTAAGCCCCATTCGAAAGCACTACTGGAGAATCAAGATCCTTGAACCTGCTTCCTTTTACAGCATGGCCATCATCGCCAGGGGTGAACGTTACTGATACCATTAAATCTTTGCTGGTATCATCGTTCGGGTTGTTTGGGCTGCCACCATCGCTACGGGACCAAAGTTGCACGATGACAGGCATACTGATTCCATCAGAACCGCTGTCGAATGCCCCAAGCTTGTTCACGGTGATTTCGCTGTTGACAATAAAGTCCATCCCGAGCGCTCCACCAAATTCCTGATTCCCAACGATTCCGTTCTTAATCTGGTAAGCAGTATGTTCAGTAGACTGAGCGTCAACTACAGTGATTCCGATTCGGCACAGGGCAGAGAGAATTAAAATGAGAGCGAACAACTTCATTTAACCAAGTATCGTATTTATTGTAATGTTTACGTAATCACTAAAAAAGGAAAATATAAGCCCTTAAGATTAATGGGATCACAAAATTTTGCTTGCTTGCTGATCTCCCTAGTGCTGGAGCCATGAAAGCACTTATTAAGGAGAACGGTTGGAATAAATAAGGTACTGTTCTTTTTAACTAAAAGGGCCCGTCATCTACTAACATGACGGGCCCTTGTTATTTAAGGATAATGATATAGGTACCTTAGCCGAACTTCCAGTCTCCTCTATAATTGACTGTTTTTAATAGCTTTTCGGCTTCAGGATCTCCAATGACCTGCTCTTTTTTCGGATCCCATTTGATTGCGCGACCGAGCTTGTCAGAAAGGTATCCGATATGGCCCGGAGTAGCTGAACGGTGTCCGGTTTCAGCAGGACAGATGCATTCTTTTCTAGTCTTGACGCCTGTAATGAAGTTTTGGTGATGTCCACCCTCAGACTTATAAGCCTTCTTAGGTCCACGATCATTGCTTTCCCTTATGAATTCCTTAAGATTATCTGAAGCCTCAATTCTGCCACGGTCGACATAGATCCAACCGTTCTCACCGTGCCATTCGGTGCCCATGTTTCGACCGCCTGCCATCTTGTGTTTGTTAGAAAGAGTCACTGTGTACCCTCCAGCATATTCAGATACGACAGTGTAATCGAGAGGTTGGTCATACATACCCTTGCCATGGTAACGGAATCCTTTGGCTTCGATTTTGATTGGACCACTCTTGTCCATCTCCAATCCCCAGTGAGCAATGTCATTGTGGTGTCCGATCCAATCCATTAACTGTCCGCCACCATAATCGAGGCACCAGCGCCAGTTCCAGTGAAGACGTTTCGAATTGTACGGAAGTAAGCGGCTCGGTCCGCACCAGAGGTCATAATCAAGATGACCAGGAATTTCTTGAGCCACTTTACCGTCTTCATCAGTTCCACCACCTGTGGGTAGACCAACTTTGACTTCCTTGATTTTTCCAAGGACTCCATTCATGACGGCTTCGGCAGCGACCCGCATACGAGAACTTGAGCGTTGTTGTGATCCTACCTGAAATATTGCTTTTTGTTTTGCAGCTTCTTTATACACGGCCTGACCCTCAGCAAAGAGGTGAGTGATTGGCTTTTCACAATAGACATCTTTCTTGTTTCGAAGCGCTTCGAGTGTTGCCAATGCGTGCCAGTGATCCGGCGTACCTACAATGATTGCGTCGAGTTCTTTCATCGCACATAGGTCACGATAGTCTGAAAACGTTTCACATCCTTTGTACTCGCCGCTCTCTGTCTGTTTTGCGTATTGCTTAGTTATATGATCCTTGGCTCGGTTCATGTTATTCTTGTCAGGGTCACAAACGGCGATGGCCTGAGTACCACTCTTATTCATTAGGTTCCGCAGGTCACCTGTGCCTTGACCGCCACAACCAATGAGGCCGAGGGTAATACGATTACTTGGAGCGTTGGCTCCTAGGACCGAGGAAGGTACTATAGTTGGTGCAGCCAATGCGCTGGCCGCTGAGGTTTTAAGGAAATTTCTTCTCTTCATAAAATCTAGTCTCTCGAAAAGACTTTTCTATTCAAGAAAAAACTATGAATTTCTAATTAATTTGAGTGAAAATAGTATTTTGCTAGGGAAAAGTAACCTCTCAAAAATCACTTTTTTCTAATAGCTGAAGAATCCCAGATCGGCTGAGTCCATGCCTGTTCCTTTTGTCCATTGAAAGATGGAAGAGGATGGTTTGTACTGGAAGTGACCGTGGCTCGGAAATACCACTCATTATCCATGAGCTTATATTTGACCTTCTTTCCTTTAATAGTCGCTAGGGTTTCTCCGACCAGATCCGGTTTATTTTCATTTCCTTTACGGGTTCCAATTATCTTTGTCACATATTCTGCACCAGCACCCGCTTCAATTTCAAATTCGAGAGTTCCTTTTTTCTGGTCCCTCAAGAGATTTTTGAAATGTACTCCGCTCGAACCATAAAAATTTCCAGAATCCATTGATTTTACGATAGAGTCTTCCTCAAGTGATGAGGCTTGAACCATGACCCAGCCTCTCCCGGGTTTGACATCACCTCCATGATAGTTGTGTGAGTCGTCAGAGGAGATTCCAAAGAGCGGATCGGACTTTAGCGTTGCAAGACGTATGGTATTTGCAATGTCCCATATCTTTTCATCCCCGGGTCTCTTTGCGTCTCCAAGATGATTGATCCCGGGATGACCATTGTATACTTCAAAGAATTTTTCTTCCAAGACATGAGCAAGATCCTTAGCTGTAATTGACCAACCAAAATTTGGATGATTTAAGTGAGAAAGCATCGGTTTTTTAAGGCGAAGGGATTGCTCCCTCACTGCAATGATATTGTTTCGCATCGTGTCGCGGAGTGAAGTTCCTTTTTTTGGAACGATGCGCTCTTTGAGATTCATGCCGTTTGTATGGACTGGAGATCCACCAAAACTATTGGTGATTTCCTCTCCTTCGATAAAAATAAAGTCTCCCCCCCTTTCAAATTTGGGACGGATTTCCTTCAGAGTCTTCAGCCGAACTTCTTGTTTTTTATCTTCTCCGCGCACCTCTACCCAGTCCTGACCAAAGGTACTTATATATTTTTTTAATGTTGCGACACCGAGCGTTCTTCTTCTCTTTTCAATTGCACCCACATTCATCCACTTTTCACCCCTACTAAGTACGTTATGATCTGATAGGACCAAAAAATGATAACTATTATCCTTGTAAAATTTAGCAATCATTTCGGGAAAATCATTTCCATCACTCCATAATGAATGGGTGTGGGTATTGCCCTTGAACCACAATTGTTTTTCAGCTGAATTTGCAGTAAGGATATTCAGATAGAATACACTTAATAGGAAAAGCAATAATTGTTTCTCTAGTTTCATGAGATGATATTAAATCGTTAAGGAGCCATTCAAATCATAGTTCTACTCTTTGGCCGTACCATACACTTTTGTTGCTATGCCACCTTGGGGAATCGTCTCCATGCCCCCAATTACATTTGAACTTGCGTTGTATTTTCCAAGTGATACCTAATGCTCTGTACTTTCGATATTTATACCCATAAGCAGTCACATAGTGCGAGTAGAATCCTATTCCCAGAATAGCCGGATAACCATCCTTGATCGCATTTCTTGATTTTTTGTATGGTCCAGTAGAAACATAAGGAACACCCCAGCTTGATGAAGCGCTGATGCTGACACTACGGTATGAGGCCCATCGCCGCCCTTCGTGCATGTCCCACGGATTGGTTGCAGCAGAAGAGCTATTAGGCACGCACCAGGTGTCCATTGCGTCAAATAAGTATCGGTACATGGACTCTATCCTTTCATCCACAGAAAGTGGCGCATCACCAATTCTGCGGTTCCCATAGATGCCTGGCGCTCCCTTGTGATCCCACCAACCATAAAGCATTCCCCAAGCGGTCGGCCCACATCCTGAAGCCCCATCGGGACACATTTCTGGATCATCATAAACCTGATAATACAGTCTTTGATCGTTCCAATTACCCGCAAACCACTTTGTCCAACTTGTCCAAGTTCCTATTTGAACAGGGTTTATATCACCGCGAACTACTACACAAACTAGGTAAACCGAACTTTTACCATCTTTATGGTTAAGAGTTAGTATAACAGGTCCAAGCTCTCTTCCTACAATGATTGCCCCTACTGCGGGTTGAATAAGCACATCTATTTTGCCTGCCTGTTCATCCTCGAAATCCAAATTAAGGTCAAAGGAATCAATTTGCTCCTTTTGTCCTATCAGTCGTTGTTGACCAGGAATGACACTTAGCAGAGGAGGTTGTTTACCATTAGCAATGTCCCAATCGAGAATAGCAGCCTTAGCCCGTCTGTCACGTAATTCCACCATTAGAGGGTCAGTCAGATAATACTTTTTGAATTCTTCGTAGCTATTAAAGAATTCAGGTTTTTCAGCATCGATTTGAGGGCCAGAGGACCCCTTCGGCGTGTAAATGTTTTCGTATGAGTCGGTACCTTTGGCAAGCATTTGAATAATTGGCGTCGAATCAATCTTAAAAGGTGCATTGCCTAAGCTTGCGATAAGTTTTCCTGATGCATCTTCTCCCGCAATATATCCTACATCATACCATACGGCTTTAACATTGGTCGTACCTGCCCTTTCCAATAGTTTGGCGACCCTGGCTTTGCCCTCCGTTGCAAATGAGGATATTGGTTCTACTTGGGAAGTTGCTGAAACCAAAATCGACCCTTCCTTAAATACATTTCCGTCAACGGTCCAACTTCCGACTTCATTCGGACCATTCGGGCTAAGTGGACCTCCGACGTTCCTATCACCGGCAGCGTCTTTTTGCTGGCCGACAACAAATTCATAAAATGCGGGTTCTTGGCCTTCCAGAATTCCCGGATTGTAGATTGGGTATGCATAGTCTGCTAGCACGGAATTAGCTCCCCACCCTTTGCCGTCATCGCCCGCAGAGTCTTCAGCGAGTTCGGATACTGTAGAACCTGCGATAAAATCAACCGCAATTTTAATCAGATTTTCCGGCACATCTTCCAGAGGAACACTTGAAACTATCTTTTTCTCATCATCATCACGCTTAATCTTTAAGCGATACCATTGTTGGTCTTTATCAGTCCTGTGTAGAAGTTTATCATCTGCTGTCAGAATTTCTCGTAGCGGAAGCGATTCCCAAACTTTTAAATCTGAGGATGTTTCAACTTCAATTTCTGTGAGGTTTTGTCCATAAACACCTAAGGATGAAATGACCATGAAGAAGGAAAAATAAATAAATAATTTAATAGTTGTCATCATTCGTTTTTAACTGTTGTAGCAATTTTGTAAAAGTTCATTATTAAGAGCATTATAATTATAATTATAGTATTTTGATCAATTATTAGCTTAAAATTATTCCTTTTATCTTATTTTTCCGAATAGTAATTCTTGGCCCTATAAACTACATTTTGATTTTCAAGCAATTCTTTCCCAATTAATCTATCAATTACTATGCGCTATTTATTTTTATCAACTGCCATTTGCCTAATTTCGTTATCTCAACTTTCTATTGCACAGAACGAACCTCCTGAAGGGTTCAAGGCCTTATTTAACGGTAAAGATCTTGAAGGTTGGTTCGGCCATGGAACCAAGGACCCTAGAACATTATGGAAGATGTCCCCCGAGGAACTCAAAGCGCATCAAGAAAATACACTGAAAGATATCAATGCTCACTGGAGCGTTGAGAATGGCGAGTTGGTTAATGATGGGAAGGGACTTTATTTGACGACTCTTAAGGATTATGGAGATTTCGAGCTTTTGCTAGAATACAAGACCGTTGCGAAAGCCGATAGCGGGATCTATCTGCGCGGTGTGCCTCAGGTGCAGATTTGGGACACAACTAAGGCCGGGGGCAAATGGAACATTGGTGCTGATAAGGGATCCGGGGGCTTATGGAATAACAGTAAAGGTGCTCCCGGAAAGGACCCATCCAAGCTAATGGATAAGCCGTTCGGAGAGTGGAATAAGTTCCGTATCATCATGGTCGGGGAGCGCGTTACTATTTATCTGAATGGGGAAAAAGTTGTTAATAACGTAGTGATGGAAAACTATTTTGATCGTAAGATTCCTATTTTCGAAAAGGGGCCAATCCAATTACAGACTCATGGTGGAGAAATCCGTTGGAAGAATGTATTCATTAAAGAAATTACATCAGGCGGAGAAGAAGGTTTCCAGACCCTTTTTAATGGTAAGGATCTTACAGGTTGGCAAGGAGCAGTTAATAATTATGAGGTTGTTGACGGAGCTATCATGTGTAAGAAAGGAAAGGGAGGAACACTTTACGCAAAGGACGAATACGGTGACTTTGCCTTTAGGTTTGAATTTCAACTGCCACCAGGTGGAAACAACGGCATCGCGGTCCGTTCTCCTGGAAAGGGTGACCCTGCTTGGGAAGCTTACGAAATTCAGGTCCTTGATAATACCGCCAAGAAGTACGAAAAATTACAGCCTTATCAGTTTCATGGTTCTGTGTATGGATTGGTTCCGGCAAAGCGCGGAGCACTACTTCCTGTCGGGGAATGGAACAAACAGGAAATCATTTTCAAAGGAAGCCACATCCAGGTCATTCTGAATGGAAAGACAATACTAGATCAGGACATCAGTAAGATCGATCTGAGCAAGGTGAAGCGGGTCCCAAAGGGAGTGAAGCGTAGTTCCGGGTTCATCGGTTTTGCAGGTCACAGTGATCCTGTTAAGTTCCGTAATGTGCGCATAAAAAGCCTATAAATTGACAAATATCAAGCTTATAGGATCTTATATTTGAACTAAGTTCCGTTATGTCACTTTTTGCTTCACGTTGTCCGGGCCCTACTCGCCGGTCATTCCTTGAGCTTGGCGCTTATTCTTTGTGTGGTTTGGGTTTAGGTGATTTGGCAAAGGCTACCAAAAGTAATGAGAAAGAGGACCCGGCTGTTATTTTTGTGTGGTTGCCTGGAGGGCCTCCGCACATGGAAATGTATGACATGAAGCCTGATGCACCGGCCGAGTACCGCGGCATCTTTTCTCCGATCCGAACCAATAATCCAGACCTTCAGGTCTGTGAATTAATGCCGCTGCACGCAAAGTGTGCGGACCGTTATAATATTATTCGATCAGTTCATCACACCTTTTCAGATCATGGCGGAGGCCATAAGCGGTTCATGACGGCTAGGCGACCCAAGGAGCCAACTGGAACACTCAATGATTCACCTGCAATGACTTCATTCATTGAAGCAGCACTGCGTGAAAAAGGAGCAGCCAAAGGCGGGCTCCCAACGAACATTGGCTTAATTAAAAAGGGAAGGCACAAGATAGATACATTTGCGCTTGGAGCGGCTTGGATGGGAAACCACAATACTCCATTCATTGTTAACGGTGATCCGAACGAGAAGGACTTTAAGATTGAAAACCTTTCAATGAATGAAGTAATGGCGGACCGGTTACAGGACAGGGTCAGCTTACTTAAGGGGGTCGATAATTTGAGACGGGACATTGATGCGAACCAGGCTCTTGGATCAATGGATAATTTCAATAAGCAGGCAATGGATATGCTTTTTTCCAAAGCTTTCCGTAATGCCTTTGATCTTTCTCTCGAAAGTGATTCGATCCGAGACCGTTTCGGCCGGCATGCATGGGGGCAGAGAGCAATCTTGGCAAGGCGGCTCGTTGAAGCTGGTGCCCGGTTCGTCACTATAGTGATGGAGAACCCCTACGTTTCGGGTATCAAGATGCCCAAATATGGGACTTATAACTGGGATTCACATGCTGTTAACTGCCATCTATTTGATGAAGCCAAGATCAGGTTGCCTATATATGATAAGGTAATCACAGCAATGATTGAGGATCTATATGACCGGGGCCTTGACCGTCGGGTAATGCTTGTAGTGACCGGTGAATTTGGAAGAACTCCCAAAATTGAAACCAATTCAGGAACGCACACTAAAGTGAAACAGCCTGGCCGAGGGCACTGGCCCGGGGCAATGTCCATGCTGGTAAGTGGAGGAGGAATGCGAACCGGCCAAGTCATTGGTGAGACAAACGATAAGGGCGAGCATCCTGTTTCCAGAGCCATGACCCCAAACGATGTCTGGGCCAGCATCCTACTCCATATGGGAATTGATCAGGACCAGACCTTCTTGGATCATGGAGGCAGGCCTCAGCCAATCCTCCCATTCGGTTCTCCGATCAGGGAGCTTCTACATTCATAGAGCATTAATTATTTTTAAGGCAATTCCCACAATGTCGCTTAAGAAGAACAGATCCTAATCTTTGAAGTTTACATTTCTGATGAGCAAGGCATGATCCCAACAAGATGAAAATTACCTCTCTGGTTTTTTGTTCAATACTACTTACCGCTTCATTATTATCAGCAGCACCGGTTGGCAATTATCCTTCTCTGCCCAGTAAAGTTCTATCCAATTATAATCCAAACAGTGCCTCAGAGAGGACACCTGAATCTTTTGCTAAGAGTGCCAATACCTTTTTAGCATCTTTGAATAAAGAATTAAGAGCGCAAGCAGCCTTACCTTTTGACAGCTCAGAAAAAGCAAAGTGGACTAATGTCCCACCACGTGGCCCTCAAGGTGGCGTAAGGTTAGGTGACTTGAATGAATCACAAATAAAAGCTGCCCTTAATTTGTTAAGTACAGTTTTAAGTGAACAAGGTTATAAAAAGGCAATAAATATACCTTTAGCCGATGATCGTCTTCTTAGAAATGGAAAGCGTCGACCAGGATTTGGTGCTGAAGATTACTGGCTAGCAATTTTTGGTAAGCCTTCTCCAAATAAGCCTTGGGGGTTACAATTTGATGGGCATCATATTGCAATTAATCTCGCATTCCATGGTGACCGTATGTCTATGTCGCCCACATTTATTGGGACTCAGCCTCGTGAGTTTCAGCTTGGTAAGAATATGGTTGTTCCTATGTTAGATGAGGCTCCATTAGGCCTAAAGCTTTACAAGAGCCTTAACGATGCACAAAAAAATAGTGCCATTATTGGAAAGAAACGAGCAAATCTAATAGCTGCTGCGGGCAAAGATGGATTTGTTCCAAAATCTATCGGCGTTTCATGTAAGGATTTTAATAAGGCTCAGCGTGAGGCTCTGCTTGATGTTATATGGGTCTATGCTGGTGATTTGCCGGAGCCTTATCATAAACATCGTATAGAGGAGCTTACTTCTGAGATCGATAAAATGTCATTTTCTTGGTGGGGGTCTTCTGTTGAAAAGGGAGATTTTTCCTATCGGATCCAGGGCCCTAGCATCATTATCGAATATGCGGGCCAGGACCTTGGAGGCGACCCCCATAATCATCTTCACTCGATGTATCGCGATCCCACAAACGAATATGGAGCCCGACTAGGCAAGTGACGGATCAACAAAAAAGTTCTTAGGGAGTTTCTATAAATAATGCTTTCGCCTGCTCTAACTATAAGGCTGGATTCTTACTATGAATTAGCCTGTGACAATTGGAGCATAGCACTGTGACATCATTTAACGTGCTCTCCTTCGAGAAGAGCTGGATCAACATGGACCGTCCAGCCCTCGCCTCTTTAATTCAATTCCTCGCTAGCTCGAATGAAAAACTTGGCTCCGTTAGCAGGGAAGTTTCGTTCAATTTTGCCGTTACCTTGGATTCCTGTTTCAAGAGATTCCCAATCGCGTAGGTCCGTGGATTTCTCGATTCTGTAACGCTTTCCAATCTTCGTAGGGAATGAAATATTTAATTCATTGATGGCTCCGGAAGGTAGGCGACTGACGTTAACGCTCAACCTGAACGGTACCTCGATGGCACGATCGAATACAAAGTCGAGTATTGTTGTGCTGTCGGTATAGCGATTACCGGTGCTTCGAGTTGCTCCAAGCACCACACCCACAAGATCGACCCCAGAGCGCTCAGCGGCAAAGACTAGGCATTCTCCAGCATTTCCTGTGGTTCCGGTTTTAACACCATAGACACCTTCATAGAATTCCGCTAGCCGATTAGAGTTTTTTATATTCTTGTTCTTATTATTAAGATCTTCGTTCACCCAGGTTCTTGTGTCATAAGACTGTGTTTGGACGATTTCTCTGAAAAGTTTTTTATTGAGGGCGAATTTCGCCAGTCTTGCGAGATCACGTGCAGTAGAAAAATGTCTACAAAGGGAATCCTCTAGGTTGATGGATTTCTCGAAAGTGATTCCGGGGCAAAGAGGTTTTATTGTTTCCGGATCGCGACCATGTGGTGATTGAAAAATTGTGCGATTAAGCCCTAACTGCAGAGCCCGGGAATTCATATCTAACACGAAGGAAGATTCCGTGCCAGAGACCGCTTCGGCCACAGCGATAGCGGCGTCGTTTCCTGAAGGAAGCATGGTCCCGTACAGGAGATCTCTCAGGCTTATTCGGTCACCGATCCAAAGCCCTAAAGTCGAGCCCCTGCCATCGTCGGCTGGGTCACCTTCTGCCGACTTACCTCCTTGTTCCTGCATTTTCTCATTCACTCGTATAAATTCAGTCCTCTCAACTTGATCACCCCTTAGGAAAGTAGTGTCTCCTGGATCGGTAATGCGAACCTTATCTTCCCATGTTCCGTTCACCTTGGCGGCGTTTTCAGATATTGTATATAGATCACCAAGTTTTAGGGCCCCGTTCTCTATCGCTTCCACTGCCAGAAGAGCAGTCATGATTTTTGTTGTGCTTGCCATCGCCAGACGCATGTCTGGCATCTTGCTGCCCAGAATTTCTCCTGTATTCCGATCCATGACAATAGCGGCACGTGCATCAATCATGGGCAAAGCAGGATCGATTTCCTGTACGTATACGGCACCTGAGCTTACACGGTCATCGACAGTCTTCCCCGGGGTTCCCACGGCTAGGCCGTCCTTTCCGTTGTTGTCGAAGTCGCCAGAGGCAAGAGCAAATCCGAACGTGTCCTGTGCATTTTCCAGTCCTCCGAAACTGATTTGTCCAGCCCAGTAAGAGCGGTGAGGATCGAGCGCTTCTAGTAGTCCGTCCGAAGAACCGAAAAATGCCTGAATGGTTCCAGAGTTTTCACTGCTGTTGATGATGTCCTCATTTGGTACGCCTATTATAAGGTCGTCGAATCCGTCCCCGTCGAAATCACCGGTTGCAAGACTGCTTCCCGCGTGGTCATTTGCCTCTGAGGTATCGTAGGCTTTTGTTTGGCCAAGCACCTCACTTTTGGCAGGCAGTAGGCCGTTACCCGAGCCATACATGATGTAGGTGGATCCTGCATTAACAGATTCACCACTGTCTTCCTGAGACACTCCAATGGCTAAATCATCGTATTGATCGTTATTAAAGTTTCCAACCGCGAGCGTTTTACCAAGTTGATCTCCCTCCTCATTACGTGCTCGATTAATCGAATTTTGAGTAAAGGCTTGACTATTGGATGGAATGAGTCCCTGTGCTGAGCCGAAGAAAATGCCGACGAGTCCCGTGTCCACGGCCCCGTCCGTATCCTCACCTGGAATACCGACTGCAAGGTCTTCGTAGGCATCACCATTGAAATTTCCTGCCGCTAGCGCATAGCCAAAATAATCGTTTTTCTCGTTAGTAGAATTAATGAGGGAATTCTGGGTAATTGCTTCACTATTAGAAGGAAGGAGGCCCTGTGCAGAGCCGAAGAAAATGCCAACGAGTCCGGCATTCACGGCCCCATCCGTATTCTCATAAGGGATTCCCACTGCAAGATCATCGTAGTTGTCCCCGTTGAAATTGCCTGCGGCCAA
This sequence comes from Verrucomicrobiales bacterium, assembly GCA_012960505.1. Classification (GTDB taxonomy): domain Bacteria; phylum Verrucomicrobiota; class Verrucomicrobiia; order Verrucomicrobiales; family DEV007; genus EC70. The sequence continues at coordinate 1,046 of DUBC01000052.1, read as the reverse complement.
AGACCACCCCATTCGGTCTCCAGCTTCATTGCTGGCGCTGACCAGTGAATCCTGAGTAAAGGCTTCAGTGCTAGATGGAAGCAGTCCCTGTGCTGAACCGAAGAGGATTGCCACCATGCCGGTGTCGACTTCTCCTCCCGTGCCTTCGTAGGGGACACCCACGGCCAGATCTTCATATTCATCACCATTGAAATTCCCCACCGCCAATGCCCAACCGAAGCGATCGTTGTCCTCGTTGGTTGCGTTATCGATGGAGTTTTGTGTGAAGTTTTCCGAATTACGCCTATACTGGAGTCCGTTCAAGGATCCGTAGAAGACAAAAATTCTTCCGCCATTAGTTGCGCCATTGGTGTCTTCGTAAGGAGCACTGATCACGAGATCATCAAAACCATCGTTATTGAAATCTCCCGTTGCCAGCACCTGCCCAAACATATCCCAATTTTCATCCGCGGAACCGGCAGTTGCTTGGGTGAAAGTGTCCGCTTGAACCCAAGTAACAGTAATTACAATGAGTGTAATAAATAGATGGTATAGGCAAATTTTATGCATAGGTAATACGCTGTGGCGCGTTTTTTTTATTACAATATTTTTTAATATGTGTCTAAGGATTAGGAATTGCCCTAGAAATGTTTTCAGCTCATTTTTGCTTGGTAATCAATGAAAAAATTCCACTCTCTGTTTCATTTATTCTTATTAATTATATTTACAGTTTTAGGAATCTGCTTTGGTTTTATAGACACGACAATCGGAAACATTTACAAGAGTAGTATCAATGCTCAGTGGTCCGAGGACAAGTCACATTTCTGGTACCGCAATGACTTGGCTAAGGGGTATCGTGAATTTGTTCTGGTTGATATGACTAAAGGCATGCGTCGTCTGGCTTTTGATCATAAAAAGTTGGCAGACTCATTGTCTAAATTTAGTCAAAATCAAGTAGAGGCCGGAATAGCGTTCGAATTAAGGTTAGCACCAATCACGCGACCTGCATCGTGGGTCGTTTTCATGCCTCGGGCACTGAGACCAGAACGTAAAACTTCAAAACCAAG
>DUBC01000051.1 GCA_012960505.1 Verrucomicrobiales bacterium | reverse complement strand
GAAGCCTTTCTTCCCCTACCTTATAATTTGAGCTGGGGAGCATTTGGCGATTTTTGTAGGCCCAATGAAGCACTGCTATTTTATTTTCATCTGTTTCAATTTTACCAGAAATCGTTTCGAGTATTTCGTAATCAGCACCATATAACAGTGAGCTATAAGTAGTTAATTTTGGATTAGGCAACTTAGGTTTGGATAACATTATTGCATGGACTTCAGTTGATGAAATGAGATTCTCTTTAGGTTTACGAGTATCAAAATTGACGTCTTCCCAATGAACACGTGCATTATGCGCTTGTGTCGAAGAGAGGAAGAGATCTCTCGCAGTGATGGCCCAAATAACAGCTTTTTTCTTTTTCATTAATGCTGCGCTTCCTCTTCTAGCGGCGAGTTTTTTTCTCACTTCAGTGGCACCCCCACCATTGATTGCAATAACATCAAGTGGCTCCCCCAAGTTCAATGCTATATGATCTGCTAGGCCAGCATGTTTGCCCCAATTAAGCGTTATATCTGTTGTGTAAATATTTGTGAAACTATCGCCCAGAAGAATAATGGGTGATTCTCGATCAACGGTTTTACCTTTAACCGGAGAGGCCATGACCGTTTCCATATCAAATTTCTTTCCGTAAGTATTGAGATTTTCGACTAGATCACCCAATGAGCTACGATTTTCATTATGACCAGTTTTCAGAACCCTTTTTCCATAATTCCAATTCCTAGATTTGACATAGTGGGCAATAATTTTTGCAGATTCTTCCATTCCTTCTGGAGTCCAATGAGTGTCTTGTTTAAGGAATACTTTTGACTTAGATTTGAGTTTTAATAGGGGCAAGGTAAGATCCAATACATCAACGTTCGGTAATGATCTTAAGTATGAGTAAAAAGTTTCAGAATCAGGATGAATGATGGGACCTTTTGCCGATTGGCTAAGATGTTCTGGATAAATCATTGGTTTCACTGGAATGCTGACGATGACGAGCTCAACTCCGAACTTATTCAGTTGTTCTGCAAATCGTTGAATAGTGATTAACGGAGATTGCCAATGGACGCGTATAGGATCTTTAGATGCGGAGGTGGGTTCACTTTCGATTGGGCCGTAACCGGTCAATGAATCCAATGCTGTTTTTAAGAAGAGCCAACCATCTTTTCCGATCCTAGTTTTACCGTTCCCTTCACGTAGTGGCCCCTTCGACAATATTGTTTGTACCAAACGGCGAGGAGGTTCAGTGAATTCCGCAGACTCTAAATTTTTTTCATATTCCTGTAGATGTTCTCCGATTGTATTTCCTGAATCCTTCTTGAAGATTTCGATTGCAGGTATCCAGGCACTATTATCATCACTGCTCAATGATTTGTTAAGTGCAAAGATATTCTGATAAAGAGGAGGCAATGTAATGATGCACAAAAAGATAAATATGCTAATTGCCGATGCCCTTCGGCTCACATGAACTTCGACATCTGCACTAATCTCTTTGTAAGGGTTTTGCATGTGATTCTCTAGAACTGAAAATATAGAAAAGGATTAAATTCCTGAGTGAACATCATTGATAGAGATAGGATCAGTAGAAAGAGTCCAGTAATGACTTTTCCAATGGTTAATCGTTGAAGGATCTGTCCAGTATTAGGTAAAACAAATGTACAGACGAATGAGATTGGTATTATGAACAGGACTATAGGTCGCGTTACTTGGCTCATTAAAATTAAAGCTGCAGGAGTCGCATCACTTAACCCAATCATCGCTTTTAGATAAAAGAATGCTCTTTCGAAGTTTTCGGCACGAAAGAATACCCAGGTAAATAATATTACTGTAAAAGTAATTCCTATCTTTAAAATCCTTGGCCAGCTATTCAGATACTTTGATGGACCTGTTAATCTTTCGATGACTAGGAAAAATCCGTGAATTCCACCCCACGCGATGAATGTCCACTGAGCACCGTGCCAAAGACCTCCGATAAGCATTACGATTAACAGGTTACAGTATGTTCTTCTAGTTCCTTTCCGATTCCCGCCTAGC
>DUBC01000050.1 GCA_012960505.1 Verrucomicrobiales bacterium | reverse complement strand
GATGATCCTGAAGGGGACGATGATAATGACGGGCTCACTAACATCGAAGAGTATGAATTAAGGACCAAGCCTAACAAGGCAGACACGGACGAGGACGGGCTCAGCGATGGCGCCGAGACCGAGACCGGTGTTTTCGTCAGTGCAACGGACACCGGAACCAATCCCAAGAAGGCAGACTCTGATGAGGACGGATATAGTGATGGTGACGAAGTCTCTGCGCCGTTCAGTGACCCGAATGACCCTGAAGATCCACCGCCACCGCCATTCGATCAGGCACTGATCGGTCACTGGACCTTCGATGAAGGGGAAGAACTTACAGACCTGACCGGCAATTTCCCTGACCTGTTGCTGCAAGGTAACGCGAAAATCGCGGACCGTTCACTTGACGTGAATGGATCCGGAACCAACGCTACCGGCTGGGCATACACTACAGGTGGTGAAGGATACGTAGGACCCAACATAGAGGAAAAGACGCTCGTTTCCTGGTTCACTCTTGAGAGCCTGGGAAACTTGGTCAAGGCCGGATCGGTCATAACCTTGGATAAATTAGTTACTGACCAATTCGATGGCATCATCTTTGGCGAGAGACAGAACAACCGATGGATGAACGGCAGTAGCAATTTCCAGAGAACGCAGGACTGGAACAACCCTGGTTTCGAGGAAACGACCACGGGCGAGGAGATCATGATGGCCATCACTTATGAGGACCTCGGTGGCGGGCAGGTCAAGATTGTCGGTTACCGAAACGGTGAAGAGATCGGATCCTATAACTCCGGCAATTTTCGGACCTGGCCCAGGAAAGACGCGGAGATCATCTTCGGCAAGCGGCACGGAAACATGCCGGGCGGGCCTGGCGGACTGGACGCACTGATCCACGAGGCACAGATTTACGGTGCCGCTGGCACTGCCGGTCAAATCATGGACCTTTATCTTTCTGGCCCGGGAGGAGGGACCGCACTGCAATTCACGAACATTTCTTACAATAGTGATGACGGTAATTTCACTCTGGAGTGGACATCCAAACCAAATAAGAATTATTCCTTGTACTACTCACTGGATCTCTCTGACTGGGAAGCAGACATTGATGATAGTATAGCATCAGAAGGAGAAACCACTTCATATAGTTTCGAGCATCCGGAAGGGACAGAGGCCCGTAAAATATTCTTTCGAGTAATAGCTCAATAGACTTAGTAAAACAAAATACTAACTTTAAGTAACTCTCATCTAAAACGTAAGTTGAGAGCTGGTAGGATATTTTTTATGCCCATAATGGGCTCGCCAAGCCATAATTTCATCGTCATAGTAATCCTTATTTCGTATGAAAAATTGCCAAAGAATCTATGAATTGAGGAAATTACCCTCTTATCTGATGAAGCTGGTAACGGTATTATGTTCAATCCTTACTCTTACACTAAATTTAATAGGCAAAGAAAAGAAAGCAGGCACGGAATGGTGGTCATTACAGCCAATAAAACAAATCACACCACCCAAGTTGGAGGATCGTGGATTGGCTTTAAATTCAATTGATGCGTTTGTACAGGAAAAGCTCATAGAAAATAATCTGACTCCATCAAAACCGGCAAGTCCAAGAACCCAAATCAGGCGCCTCTATTTTGATTTGATAGGCCTTCCCCCAACACCAGAAAAAATTGCTGAATTCGAAAAGAATCCATCAGACAAAGCTTACAAAGAAATAGTAGATGCCCTTCTGAAATCAAAACATTATGGTGAACGCTGGGGCAGGCATTGGCTTGATATTGCAAGGTTTGGGGAAAGTGATGGGTTCGAAAGAAACAATCCAAGGAATAACCTTTGGCCCTTCAGAGACTGGGTAATCAAAGCTCTGAATGATGATATGCCGTACGACGAATTCGTCAGGATGCAAATAGCAGGTGATATTCTTAAGCCGGGAAAGGATGGTACCGCTGCCGTGGCATTTCTAGCGGCAGGCCTGCACAACACAGTTGTCGGCGGGAGTGAGTTCATGAAAAAAACTGCCCGTCAGGATGAACTCGAAGAGATTGCCGGCACTGTTGG
>DUBC01000049.1 GCA_012960505.1 Verrucomicrobiales bacterium | reverse complement strand
ACATTGTCTATGATCAGGATATTCTGGCCAATCCTGAGGCATTGGGAAATCAGTGAATTGAGTAAGTGACTTTGAGCTAATCAGCTTTGTAGATTCAAAAACACGAGATGTTGATGATCCAAAATACCAATTTCCACCAAGATCATCTTCACGCTCAATACAGTCAACTTGAATACCGCACTGCAAAAAATTCTTCAGTGCTGTTAGCCCAGAGGGGCCAGCGCCAATAATACACCACTTCGACAAGTCGTTTGATTCACATGCAGACATATTTGATGATCGAGTTACTCAATGAATCAATAGTATCTTGAGTATGGAGGTAGGACAGGCTTATCCGAAGGAGACTGGATCCTTTGGGAACACTTGGAGGGCGAATAGCGGGTACAAAAAAACCGTCACGGACGAGTGATGATGCTATTTGAATAGCTCGTTGTGGTGTTTTGACAAAGACGGGTACGATATGAGCCTCCGCATCGCCAATATCAACTCCGTGCGATAAGAGCTTCTGTCGAAGTACGCCTGCATTCTCAGCAAGTTTTTTTCGACGAAAAGGTTCCTCTGACAGTAGCGTGATTGCTTGTATCGCCGCTGCAGAAGATGCAGGCGGATGTGCAGTAGAAAACATCCAACTGCGGGCCCGATGCCTTAGAAAGTCAATAAGAGTACGGTGTCCAGAGACAAAACCACCTGAACTTCCAAGAGCTTTGGAAAGGGTCCCAATTCGTACAGCGACAGAGGAAGCGATGCCAGCTTCTTCAATGAGTCCACTGCCATGAATTCCAAAAAGGCCCGTCGCGTGTGCTTCGTCAACAAGGAGCATACTTTTGGTGTCATGCGCAAGTTGAGCTATGTCAGCCAAAGGTGCGATCGTGCCATCCATCGAAAAGAGGCTGTCGGTCACGATGAGCCGTCGTCGTGCAGGAATACTTTTCAGTAGTCTGGCAGCCGCTGTGATATCACGGTGTGGGTAGATCTGAACATTCGCCCCGGAAAGTCGACAACCGTCAATAATGCTTGCATGATTATGGGCATCGCTCACGATCAGATCATGAGGCCCGGTGAGACATGAGATTATTGATGTGTTTGCAGCATAACCACTTGGAAAAATGAGTGACTCTTCGGTATCCAAGAGTGAAGAAAGATTTTTTCCAAGAGATTCATGAAGAGTAGAATGACCGCTTACCAGCGGACTGGCTCCGGCACCAGCTCCTTCAGAACAGGCCCCCTTGGAAGAGGCTTTTATAAGACGGGAGTCCCCGGCATAACCGAGGTAGTCATTGGATCCAAAATTAATAAGTTCGAGATCATTCAGTGTGACGGTGCCAGACTGTCGTCCTAAACGTACCCGAACCGGCCTGAAGAGATCATCGGACCTGATTGTATCCAAATCCTCTTCAAGCCAATGGAGACTCTCTAGAAGATGCTGGTTTGTTGACGCTACTAGTCGTTGTGGTGATTCATGCTGACATGCCATAGAACTAGTTTTACTTTTGTTTGGCAAGCCGTTCAAATACTTTGAAGTGAGTGGCTGAAACAGGATGGACTGAAAGCCGACTGCCGCGACGGAGCAACTCGAGGCCCTCGAGAGCCTTTATGCCCCGTAATTGTTCGAGTGATATCTCTTGGGGAAAAATCTGAGTAAGTTTTACGTCGACCATAGACCAAATGGGCTTTTCGGGAGAAGCTTTTACATCTTGATATTTATGCCCTTCTTTCCAAGCAAAATGATCTGGATAAGACTCTTTTACGACCTCAACAATACCAACGGCCGCTGGGGGTTTTGCATTTGAATGGTAGAAAATGGCACGATCACCCTTTTTCATTGCTCGTAGAAAGTTACGGGCTTGGTAATTGCGGACACCCTCCCAGCAGGTCGTCTTGTTTTTTGAACGCGCAAGATCCTGAATAGAAAATGTTGTCGGTTCACTTTTCAAAAGCCAATAGTGCATTGATCACTCCGCTAGAACATTGAGAAAAAACACCTGTTTTCCTACAGCGAAGAATACACCAGGAATCTTCTTAGGACATCAAGGTGCTTGTTACGAGATACTACCAGATCACTTTAGG
>DUBC01000048.1:183514-208690 GCA_012960505.1 Verrucomicrobiales bacterium | reverse complement strand
GCAAGCGGTCTTGGGACCCAGGCCAATGAAGAGGTAATTGATTCAGGTTTTGTTAAAAGGCTACGTAAATCTAAACTATCCTTTCATTGCTGGACCATTAATGACATTGAGACTGCCCGTCATTTTAGAGATCTTGGTGTAGACTCTATAACGACAGACTTTCCGAAGAGAATCAGAGACGGATTGAAGTAAAATTGCTCTGTCATTGTACAGATCCCGACTATCAGGGTTTCTTGGTTAACAACGATTCACCGAGTTCTCTGTCTTTTAATTGATGCCAAGCTTTAAGTTCTCTGAAAGTCGTGGTTTCTACAGAGTGGTTGTGTATTAACCTCTATTCTTCTCAAGTATAACCATCATTAAAAGGCCAACAAGAATTCTAGTCTGTTGTGGAGGTGATAATTCACTTAAAGATTCAATTGAAAACTTACCCTCCCAAAGTGCTGGTTTTTTTCTGAGTCTCATTACCGCCTTACCTGAACTGTCAGTGACAATGTAGGTAGGGTGAGCAACATATCCTGTAAGAAATCCAATAATAGGTATTTCGCCAAAGATTCCGTCTATAAATCTTGTCAAAACAGACTCTTCACTGACATTAAATTCAGTGGCTCCGTCCGAATCACCTGAATAAATCTCGTAACGAGCTCTCCATAAAGATTTTAATCCTTTTCTTCTAATTCCTCCGAAAGAGTTACCTTGAGCACCCGTAAAATTGTAGGCAGAAGACCAATCAATTACTTTGTTAGCCTTGATGTCACAAAGTTTTTTCTCTCTTGTCTTGTCTGTAAATACTTCGACGTGTTCTTTTAGTTTTAATAGTTTTTGCTTAACGTAAAGGACTGCGGTGCCGTCGCTTTCGGTAACGTAAATTTGAGGCGATATTGCAATGATTTTACATCGCAAATTTAAAGGGTATTTCATATTATATTACTATTAGTAATAAATGTTTGTATTTTTTTATGAAATATTCAAGGTTTTACTAATTTTTGGATCGTGAAATCCTTATGGTTGTGACTCTATAAATATATTTCCCTCTATAATTATCCCGTTCTTTGTCACGTTAGTATTAAAAAACTTTTTTGGAGGCCAAGTTGAATCCCCGATGTAAGCAATTTTATTTTCATTACCATTGTTCTCAAATTTGTTATCCTGGATAGTAACTGAAGGTCCTTTATAGATTATTGGGTAATGCGTATTTTTGTGAATGTAATTACTAATTATTTTTAGATTCCTACTTGTGTAAGCGGAGACTCCTACAATTCCACAACCATTCAATTCTGAATTAATAATAGTAATATTAGAACCGCCGTTAATTAAGATCACGTTACCAGTACATCCAACAGGTCCATCAGGTTCTTTATGCAATGCTTTTATATTATCTATCGTGATGTTGTGACACTTATTCATAACGACGACATCGTTGACTAGAGAATCTAATACAAGAACTGCACCGTTACCGTTAACGGTGATATGGTTAAGGCTATTTAAGATTAAAGGTTTATCCAGGTTGTAGATTCTATTTTTTAATTCAATAACCTTTGTGTCTGTAATTTGGTCGAATATTTTATATAAATCCTGTTCATTATTTGCATGCAGAGATATTGAGGCTTCGGACCTTTTGGGTTCCAGTAATTTTGTATTAATGCTTGAGCATGAAATGGAGCAGGCCAAGATTACAAAAAGAAATAGTTTAATCATCGCTTAAATACTATCAATTGTTTCGAAGAGAATCAAACTTGATATGATTAGTTTTCCAATGGCTTGATTAATGATATTGGTTTTGTTAGGATAGGCACTTGTGAAGAAGCATTTACCCCAATAATTTATGCCCATATTTCAATACGAAGCTATCGATTCTAAGAGTGACGTAACTACTGGAAGTATTGAAGCCGCAAATAAAGCGGACGCAGCCCAACAGCTTCGAGCGAATGGACTCTTTCCAAAACAAATTGTAGAAAAAGGAAAAGGAAAATTAAAGGCAACGAAAGGGAAAAAACGCGGAGGTGGTCGTTCTCGTTCGAAGAAGGGAGATACTGAAGATGAAAAGGTAGGATCATCAGGATGCCCATTATTCATGGGCTGGGTTGGTCTGATGGTATCTACTCTTTTTTGTTTTTTATTGTTGAGGGTTTTCCCTTCTTTAGAACCTGAGGAGGTCGTTTGGTATCCCTTTAAGAAGTGGTGGATGTTGTTGATAGTTGGGATATTTCTTGGTGGCTACGTAGGGATATTGATTGAAAGAAAACTACCAAAGTCAAAATCTAAAGATTAGTTAAAACGTCAGAGGTTTACGGGTAGATTTTCCGTCAAGTTAGAGATTGAGGCTCAATTAGAAGAAGAGTAAAGTCTCTTTACTTCTGAGGATTTTCGAACCAGACGACGTTTTCACTCCTTTGGCCGGCGACGAGAATGTCTTTGTCGCCATCGCCGTCGAGATCTGTAATCATGGTGTCGTAGGCCATTTGATTTAGGCTCAGAATGTGACGAGTAAATTTTCCGGTACCATCGTTTTCATACCACGCGGCGAGTTTTGAACCATAACCCACGGTACTGAGATCAATGTCACCGTCCCCGTCAATATCACCAAAATCTGTCGAGTGAGGGAAAGTAATCTTGTCATCGATAATGTGTTGGGTCCAATCCGGGGCCTCGAACCAAATAACACCAACGCCGTGCCCACGACTCGCGAGAACGTCGATCTTTCCGTCTCCGTTAACATCGGCCGGAGCCGCGTGCGTGGCGCCGGTCTGTTTCCCGGCATCAGGTAAAAATTCTCGACGCCAAGGTTGAGTAGGATCTTTTGGAGCGTAAAAGACAGCAAAGTAATTACCGTTAGCAAAGGGTTTGCCTTTGGCGCCGAGAGTCAAATCGGGACGACCGTCGCCGTTAACGTCGCCAAAATCAAAGTAGTGGCTACCACCAGGAGCAGTGCCTTTTGCGATGGGGATGATGGACCAATTGATTGGTTCAGCTTTGGGGAAAGAAGGCTTGAGCCAACAAATTGATCCCGAATAGGGTCCCTTATCGACTGTGAAGTCGTTGGCAATGAGATCTGATTTGCCATCACGGTCAATATCGAAAGAGCGAATGCAATGGACGCCATGAATTTGATCAGTGATCTGATGCATCTTCCAGCTCGTCTTCGTGGCATTCTTACTTGGACACTCTAACCAAAAAAGGCCACGTACGTAAGAGCCGACAAAATCGAGATCCCCGTCGCCGTCAACGTCATGTAGGACACTGTGAATACACTGATCCTTGCGTTTGGGTTGCTCGGGGTCGGCCATAGACAGTGTCTGCTTCTTTTGAAAATCCGGGCCAAGGTACATGAGGATCTGACCTCCCCCGGAAAAGATGATCTCCTGATCACCGTCATTGTCATAATCGGCGGCCGTGGCGGAGTTGACGTGGGCACCAGAGAAAATTTCGTGCCGGATCCATTTGGCGCCTTCCGCGCTTTTGACGAAGGTGATCGCTGAAATGAGAAGTCCGGAAAGTATTGCAACGCGGCATGGCAGGAAAGAATTGAGCGTCATTGGAATTTTGTAAATCAAGGGCCTATTTACAACTTGGCTAAAATAGCTCCTTTATGGGCTGGCCATCGAGGATCAATTTGGAGATCTCGGGTGGCAATAGTTCGGGTGAGACACGAAGTTTATCCGCATCAAACATGGTGTGCATTATGGTGGCGAGCAGATTTTCCGGACCATAGGGATCGGAGGCCGGGCGGCTACCCGTCCGGTCTGATTTTCCGATCGCCTGCCCCATGTTCAAGCCGCCACCCGCTAGCAGGAGAGGGGTCAAGTCCCCGTGATGATCGGTGCCTGCGTCCTTGTTCTTTTTGATCGGTGAGCGGCCCATCTCACCCGTGACGACCAACAGAATTTGATCGCTCAGACCGCGCTGCTCGACGTCGTCGAGGAAAGCGGAAACTGCATGATCCATCTGGGCTCCTAAAGTATTCATGCCAACGAGAGTGCCCGGATTATTGGCGCCGTTCCCATGGAAATCCCAGCTCGAATCGACTACAGTCACAAAACCGCATCCCGCCTCGCACAATCGCCTGGCCAGAAGCATTTCCTTGCCGAGAAGGTTCGTCCAGCGTTCCTGGTCGACTAACTTTTTTTTCCCGTTGAAAAGAAAGTACTTACCGCCGTTGTGGTAGTCGGACATGTTGAAGAGGTGACTAGTATCGTACTTTGCTATGGTTTTAGGATCTTCCTTGGACAGATCGAACGCGTCGGCCACGCCCCGAAGTAGGAGGTCATATGTCTGGCGTTCGATCTGGCTCATTCCATTCACTTCGCCGCTCCGATCTAGACCGCGCTTTAGATCATCAAGTTCTCCGAGGAGCTGATAACGATCCATGAAACGGTCCCTCGACAAGTTCAAGTCGAAGTTACCTAATTGCTCGGGTTTACCGTTACGGATAAAGCCCTTGTAGGCATTGCCGAGGCTCCCTGAAGTGGCGACTGATGTCTCGATCCTTGGAAGTCCAAACGTTGGGGTCGGTGTTCCGAGCTTCAGGTCCGGCTCTACAGCTTCGGGAACGATTACCGTATTCATCGGTAAGCCGCTTTGTGGATGAAATGGACCAGTAGCACGGGCGCACAAGGCGCTCATCGCTGCTCCTGACGGATGCTTTCCGGTTAGGATAGGCATAGGATTGTGACTCCCGTCGTTGGTGGCGAAAGAACGTACCACGGCCAAACGGTCCGCCCGTTGAGCTAACTTGGGCAACGTTCCGCCGAACCAGACGCCCGGCAATTTGGTGCGAATCTCACCGGTGCAACTGCGGTTGTCAGAAGCGACATCGATTTTAGGATCGAAGGTTTCGATTTGTGGCGGCCCGCCTTGCAGAAACAGAAAGACGATCGATTTGTTTTTGAATACATTATTCTCTAGAGCGGCCTGCGATTGAGCTGCCCGAAGTCCCGGCATCGTTAAGCCACCTAGGCTGCCGATGCGAAGAAAGTCACGACGACCAAAGGAGGAGGGGCTATGAGCGAATCGACGGTCAGTGATGGTTAACATCGACTAGGTACCTTGATCGCTCACTCTCTTGGCCTCACTGAGGCTTTTGTGAATGGTTTATTATTACTAGAATTCTTTATCCAAAAAGTTCAGTAATTGCCTCGGCCTTGACTAACTCACGTGGCTGATTCAAGTGATTATAAACTATTGAAGTAGGATCGATTCCAAAGGCATGATAAATCGTTGCTAATAACTGTGTTGGATGGACTGGATCCTCGACGGGAGCTGAGCCGGTCTTATCTGATTTTCCATACACATTACCGCGCTTGATTCCTGCACCTGCAATGAGTCCAGTATAGCAATAAGGCCAGTGATCACGTCCGTCGGCACTGTTTCCGTTACCGGAAGTGCTGACTCCTTTTTGTGGACTCCTTCCAAACTCACCAACGGCTACGACTAGAGTTTCATCAAGTAAGCCTCTCTCATCGAGGTCTGAGATAAGACCCGAGAGACCCTTATCGAGCATTGGACCGGACTGGTTTTTCATTCTCTTACTCAGGTCCTTATGATGGTCCCACGAATGATTATCAGAATTGGCAACCTTTGGCCAGATCACTTCGACGACTTTAGTCCCGGCTTCAACAAGTCTGCGAGCCAATAGGCAACTGTCTCCAAATGAAGTGTTACCATACCGTTCCCGGTTCTTGAGTGGTTCCTGATCCAGCGCGAAAGCTTCTCTTGCCTTTCCTGAAATAATCAAGTTAAGGGCCTGATCATAATATTCATTGAGCTTGTAGCTTTGTACCGCTTCTTCGACCTTATTCATTTTCTTGGCAATGGTCTCTCTCAGAGAAGCACGTCTCTGAAGCCTCGCGCTAAATATGTCCGGACGAAGCTGAAGATCATCGATCTTGATGCGGGTCATTTTCTTCATGTCCATGTCATCTCCACTCGGATAAAGGGTGTATGGATCATAGGATCTTCCGAGGAAACCTCCCGTGCCTCCCTTGCCAACGACGTTCGATTCCTGTAATGGACGAGGAAGCATAACGAACGGCAGCATTGGCTCGGTCTGTGGTTTGAATTTAATGAGGTTCGACCCGAAGTTAGGGAAGTCCTTAGGAGAAGGTGGCTCGAGTTGACCAGAAGGTGAGACCTTGTCTGTCGTGTAACCGGTCATCATCTGGTAAATGGCCGCGGTGTGGTTGAAGAGCCCGTTCGGTTCATAACTCACTGCACGCATTAGGGTGAACTTATCATTCACCTTCGCAAGCTCAGGTAGGACCTCGGTGAAGTGAACGCCTGGTATCTTGGTGGGAATGGTACCGAATGCGGAACGCACATTATCAGGAACGTCTTTCTTAGGGTCCCACAAATCAAGGTGACTGGGTCCGCCCTGAAGATAAACCATGATGATTGACTTGGCCTTGCCCCAGCCCGGTGATGAAGCTTTGGCTGCTTTCGCTTTAAGTTCGAGCATTGAACTTAGAGTCAGACCGATCATGCCTCCTCCTCCTACACGAAGAAAGTCTCTCCTCGAGGGCTTGAGGTGTGTATCACATAAGTCTTTACCAGGATTACCAAGAATTCGGAGCATCGTTTTAGTAGATTTAACGGTTATTAGTTTCTTAACTTAAATTATATAACTGCTAGTGTTTTTGTAAATCCCTGATTTTCATTAAGAAACAGTTAAAAACATACAGATCATTCACTTTTCTTTGTTTTAACGATTAAAGAGGAATGCCGGTGTATTTATGATAGCCCAGGCAATGTCTTGTGCTGCGGTGAGTCTTTTTTGACTTTTTTGGTGTTCACTCAGTGCTGCGTCCTTGCGTAATTGAGCGAGTTGATAATCTTCTGGAATTGGTTTTTCAGCTTCTTTGATGTCCGCTTCCAGTTCCGCTATCTTGGAGTCAGCTGGGCGAGGCTTCTTAGTGGTTGCGAGAGTCTCATTTAATTTTTTAAGGTCACCATTATTTTCTTTATAATATTTAGTGATCTCGGCAACTTCTACCTCGGTCCGTTCGTTCTCGGCCTTGGCAATGATCGAGGTGACATTTCCTGGTAGACCGAAATTAATTGGTTTGAGTGAAGAGGTCACGGAAATCCGAAAACGTCCAAGTGAAAAGTTCTTTCCCTTGTACCTTTGATCGAGGTCGAATCTGAGGAGTCTCCTCCCATCGACCTTGGGCTGTTCTTTGACTTCGAAAATGGCGGTGTGTGGTTTATTCATTTGAGGTGCGATTGCCCAACCATTTTTTTCATCACCTTTTTGTCCATCGATGGCTGTATTGACAGCATAATCGGGTTGACTGAAGTCCGCTTTTGCATTTTCCAGGGCAAACTTTTCGAGTTTCGGAGTTTCTGCTCTGTTAACGCGCAACGCGTCAACGTAGACGACGTTCTTATCATCGATTGGATCGAATCTGAGTGAAGTTAGCTCACTGTCTGTCTGGAAAAAGAAACGGTAATTTTGCCACCCCTTCTTTCCTCTGGGAAGGGTCAGTCTTGTGGATCTTTCCTCAGAAATGTTATTGTCTTTTTTGGTGGTCCAGAAGAGTTGCACGTGAGCCTTTCCTTGTCCGGGAAACTCGGCCTTAAGATCGACCATGAATGTTCCTGCTGGAGCGTTCAGTGCGGCAGTCACTGAAGGGTCGTTTCCTTTGCTGTTAATCTTTAGAACACCTTTCTCGACTGTGACCTCTGCCTGATTGGGCTTTTCCCAGCCGTCAGCATTTTGGTCAAATGTCCACAGCTTTACGATTTTCCAGTCTTCCTTCTTCTGAACGGCGGAACCGTGAATCTCAAATTCGGTGAGAACAAAGTTCCCGTCATTACCTGCCCTTCCGGGCCCTCCCTTAGGTAATCTGCTATCAGATATCGCTTCGATTCTGACGCCCGTGATATTTTGGGTTGCTGTTGTCGCGAAGATCCTGTAATTGCCTATTCCGTTCTTTCCAGAAGCAAAGATGGAGCTATCATTCTCAAGCTCAAGCTTTGATCCGTTCGTCGAGTTAAATCCTATCGGGTTGATGACTTCCCAGGATGAGTCCGTTGAGCTTGCTTTGGCCCATGCGGATACTTTTTGAGGGATGGTTTGCTCAAAGTCTTTAACCGCCTTCTCAGCCGCGGCGATACGGTCAGCCTGTTCCTTGTTGAGCTTTTCTTCGCGTGCGGCCATCTCCTCACGGTACTTAGTGAGTGCTGATTTAGCTGTAGTGATAGCATCTTCTCTTTTCTTTGTGGCTTTATCAGTTTCGGCTTTGAGGTTTGATTCACGGTCATTGACCATTGAAACAATGTTTGAATGGTCTTTATCAATGTCATCCATCAGGGAAAGGCTCGCGGCAAGTTCATCACCACTTGCCGGACGCGATAGTAAACGAAGGAAAATCTCGTTAATGACTTTTTTATCGTCCTCGGACCCTTTGATAAGTTTTGGAAGTACATTATTCGGATCACTTATGGCATTTCCAACGGTTGGTCCTGAGACGAGAGCCATGATTGGTCCTAACTGAAGGCCACTACTGCGCTCGCATTCGCAGGCGCTTTCACGGACCGGTCTCCCGGCATTATCTAAGAACCCATCAGGTAATTTGATTCCAACGTCAGGGAGCTGCGAGGCCCGTGTCCCGACAGGAACGCCAGGAAATTTCGACTGAGCTCCTAGAGAAGCGTAAATGGTGTCGTAAAGGACTTCGGCCGGTAAGCGTCGGGCTTTTCCATGTGAAAAGTTAGTACCGTCATCATTGTTCCATTTGTTGGTTTCAATGGAAAGTTGATACGCTCTTGATTTACAAATCAGACGCAGAACGTGCTGAACATTAAATTTACTACTGATGAATTCCTGCTCCAGATATTTTAGAAGCTCCGGATTACTTGGGGGATTTCCAGCACGAATATCATCGAGAGGTTCTATGATCCCTGTCCCGAGCATGTATCCCCAGAGCCGGTTCACGTAACTGAAGGCAAAGTACTGGTTGCCGGGTGATGTGATCCAGTCGGCCAGTTCAGCCCTTCTGGTTTCTTTTTTTGGTTTTGTGATATCTCTGCCAGCCAAATAAGGGAAAGATGGTGCAGACACTTCTTTGGTCCTGTCGTGGATAACTTCTCCCTCTTTCTTGTCAGAAATAAGTTCGTAAAGAGGCTTCGCGCCTTCGACTGCAGTGCCTCCAATGTTACTCTTTCCTGAAGCCGGATCCCTTTGCAGATCGACTTGAGCAAAGTACGCTGCTAACTCGTAATACTGATCCTGGGTCCATCTCTCGAAGGGATGGTCATGGCACTTATTGCAATTGAACCGGGTCGCTAGGAAAAGGTGAGTGGTGTTTTCCATTATAGAGACGGGCTCACGTAGTATTTTAAAGTATGAAGCTGCAGGGTTCGTTTTGTTTGAACCTGTGGACGTGATGATCTCACGGACAAAATGATCGTAAGGCTTATTGTTTTGAACCTGCATTCTGATCCACTGACGGAGCCCCTTTGCCCCTTCTTGCCCAAGGAACTTACGGTTCACCTGCAATAGGTCGGCCCACTTATTGGTCCAATGGTCAATGTATTCTTCGGATCCGATGAGGAGATCAATGAGAGCATCCCGTTTCTGTTTTTGATTTGTTTTATCAGAGACAAAGTCCTGTAAGGCCTGGGCCGAAGGTGGTAACCCGGTAAGGTCGAGATATACTCTTCTCACGAATTCATAATCATCACACAGGCCCGAAGGTAGTATCTTCATGCGTTCCCATTTCGATGCGACGAGTCCATCGATTTTGTTATTTGCTGGAGGTTGTTGCCAAACGAATCCGCTCCTATCTCCCATTACCGTGACGGTGGTCGCAGTATAATTTCCTTCGTAACGGATCAGTATGGGGGCCTCTCCTCTACGGATAGTATTGATTAGGGAATGACTTTCTTTTTCTGGTTCGGCCACTTCGGCGTTTCCGCTTTGGACGAAGGCATCTCTGGTAACGTCTCGCTTGAGTCCGTCACTATAAGTGGCGACGACCCGGATCTGTTGTTTGCTTCCAATTTTTTGGACTACTGGGTTCTTGGGGAACACTTCGATCCCTTTAACTCTAGGAGTTGAAAGGTTGAGTTTGGCTCCATTTGCGATCCAACTTTTTACAATGTTGTAATAGTTTGAATTAATTTTAGTAACTTGACCCCCTTCGTGAGGGACGGCCCCAGTTGCTTTCAGAAGTAATAGGCTTGAGTCTGGAGCAGCAACATTGACGCGCCTTCCACCCAGGTCATCAGTGAAGGCACGAATGTCATAGATTGGATCATATCCTCTCAATGAGAGTTTGAATCCATTTTTTCCAGTTCTTGAACCATGGCATGTGCCCGCGTTACAGCCCATTCTAGAAATGATGGGCATAATATCTCTCACGTAGTCTGATTTAAATTCATTTGTCTGATCATGTACTTTCACTGAGAGACTGACTGTTTTTCCTTTGAGTTCGAAATTGATTGTGGAATTGCCATCCTTTAAAGGCTCAACAAAACCGGACTCATTTATTTTTGCGGAATCCCCTTGGGTGGTGACTTTCGCTAACCTCGTCACATCGACGCTTTCACCGCTCATTAATTTCGCGGTGGCAATGACCTGAGCGTTGGCAAAAGGAGAACCGAGTTGAATCTCTGTCGGGTTTAATGAGAGAGATTCAATTTCTGATAAATTTTCCTCGGCATTTAGCCCACAGATTAAAATGAACGAGAGGACTGTTCCCGTGCAGATTAGATTTTTCAGTAATGTCATAATTTATATTATTGAGTAAATTTTAAAGTTCAGGCCTTGGAGGCTGCTGTAGATGATCTTTTCTATTGGTTTATTGGTACAGGGACAAATTCAGTGATTTTCTGTCCGTTCGTGGTGTCAAAGATTCTCACATGCCCATCAGATCCGGCCGCAGCGACTTGGGTTCCTGCAGGATTAAATTTCACTGAATAGATTCCTGATGGGATTGAGTCAATGGTGGCAATGGTTTTGATGCCGTTCTTGAAATAGTTATTGAGCTTATCGCGCTCACCACCGTTGCGGTTCTGGACAGGCTTTTTAATGATTCCATCGATGTCGCCCGGCACCTTGTAGTCTGGATCTATACTGTAGATATGAAGGTATCCGTTACCGTCCAGGCTGCTCCCAGCTGCGATGAGTTTTCCGTCTTTACTCCAGTCCACGGCGAATATCCGCCCCTTCAGTGGAGGAAGGTTCCATAGCTGGTTCGAATCGTCTCCGATCTCACGCTTTTTCACACGCTGGGTCCGATAAATTTTCGGAACTCCATCAGCTCCTCCAAATAATATTTCATCTCTAGAAGGGTGTCTTGTCACAGATAAGATCCCACCTTTGAGGGCCTTCGGAGTGATTGAGGTAATGTTGTCTATGAATCTTTGCTCGTCGACTTTGGTCAGCTTTGCTGACATGTCTCTTCCAACTGATACAAGATAATCGCTCTTCATGGAAAATACGGTGTCGATGACCCAGTTATTATGGCTCCCCATGAACAGTATCTGCTTGCCGCTCTTTGCATCGATTGCTCTGACCGTAGTGTCGGAACATCCGAACGCGATGAGTTTCCCGTCCGGTGACCAGCTCCCACCGTAAACAGTATCATAAGTTACAGGAACCGATAAGCTTAGCTTCCTTGTCGCGACGTCCCACACTTGGACTTCGCCCATCCTCGCGGGCAGTCCTCCTGTCACGGCAATCTTTTTACCGTCCGGTGAGAATGATATTGATTCGATCCTCTCAGACAAACCTACTAGCCTCGATTCCATTGCTGATCCGTCAGACTTATGAATCAGGACTTCATGAAACCCTGAAACAGCCAACAATGAACCGTCCGGAGAAAAATCTAAGGCACTGATCACTGGTGGCTGAATGTATTCTGGTGGTTTTTCTGCAGTGTATCTTTGTTTGGCTCCTTCTGGCGTATCGTCCTTCGCTCCTTCTGAGATCCATTTTTTAATTAAATCGATTTCTGTTTCGTGCAAGGGGTCAGCTTTCTGAGGCATCTCAGCCTCACCGTCCTCCGGAGTAATCATTTCAACCATATGGCTCTTCTCAAGATCGTTCGGAACGATGGCCGGATCACCGCTGTCACCTCCCAAAATGAGTTTATCAAACTCAGTCATGATGTACTTGCCTTTTGCCTTGGAAGGCTGATGGCATCCCTGACAGTTGGCCTGAAAGATTGGTCTGATGTCTTTGTAATAGCTGACAGCTTTGTTGGCTAGCTCCTCTTCTTTGCCTTTTGCTAACTGGGTAAAAATTACCAGACTCAGTAACGGGAAAGTTTTGCGAGTAAAAAGAAGCGAATTCATTTTTGTAAGTTTAAGAGATTTGGTCTCTCCATTCAAGTTACAGAAGTATCCGTTTTTGACGACGTTCCAAAAAAGGATGCATTATAACAGATATGAATATTATGGCTGTTCCGCAATAGAATAAAGGCCCAAATAAGTGATGCTCACTAAAAAATAAGGCTGCAAAAATCATCCCATATACTGGTTCCAAATTATAAGAGAGGTGAATAGTGAAGACGCTCAGCCGCTTTAATAGCTCTATGTATTGAGCGTAAGCGTACACTGTGCAGAAGAAGACCAATAAGAGCATCCAACCAATGTCTTGGTACGAGGGGATGAGATTGGGCATGCTCTTTTTCCATAGTGCGGTCAGAAGGATCCCTGCCCCGGCAATCAGAGTGGCCCCTATCATCTGGTAAAAGGCAATCGTGTAATGATTATATTTTTTGGTGAATCCACTATTAAGAATTGAAAATAGAGTGCCAATCCCTGCTGAAAAAATTGCGATTAAAAGACCGCTCAAATAATTAAAGTCACTTCCGACTATCAGTGCTATTGCCGCAATCATGATTCCTCCGAGTCCGAATTCGTATGCGCGAAAAGAACGTTTCTTAACTAACATAGGTTCTAGGATTGCAGTCCACATTGAAGTGGTTGCCATTCCAATCATGCAGACTGAAACATTGGCAATTTTAACCGCCAAAAAAAATAGAGTCCAATGGGTCCCGAGCAAGAGTCCGTTTGCGAGCATTTGGATTCGTCCCTTTTTTGATTTAGCTCCTGGCGCCTTTATTAGTTTGATTAATATTGCCAGAATGATTCCGGCGAGCCCGACCCGGTAAAAAACGAGGACCGGACTTTCTAGTTGGATCAGCTCACCAAGGATTGCAGTGAATCCCCAAAGGATGACGACAAAATGAAGTTTTGCATAATCGCGGCTCACTGCGTTTTATCGTTAAGTATTAATGACACAAAAGCCGCAGACGATGACTAGCTGCGGCTTTTGGATTGGTGAACTATTTTACTGATGATTCATGACCAGCCATGTGAATCGCGAACTTGAATCATAGTGTCGAGGATAGTGTTCCAAGTGTCCACTTGTTCAAGCATCGCGTTAGGGAACATGCAACCGTCCCAACAAATATGCTTAATGCCCCTTTCCTGAGCGTCCTTGAGCCAGTAACTGGAGGCCTTCACGATATCAAGTTTGCCGTTCGGATCGTCTGCGGGGCAATGCTTTCCTGTCTTGTCATGGGTCCCGGCCCCGTGCACGGTTCCGTCGTTCTGAGCGACATGAAAATCAATTGTCCATGGGCGAAGCTTGTCAGTCATTGTTTCGTAAGCGGCCCAGAACTCTTCGTCACTATAGTTCTCACTGACTAGTGCATGATCAGGAGCATTATAACCTAGCAGGTATAAATAAGTGTGTGCCAGGTCCGCCTGGAATCCTAGAGAGTCAGGCATTCCAACACCTTCGAGTACGTCCAGCATATCTTTCCAGCTATGCATTCCTGCCCAGCAAATTTCACCTTCGGCGGCGAGTCTTTCACCACTGTCTGCAGCGATCTTTGCAGCTTCTTGGAAAGTTTCGATGATTGTCGCAGTATTGGCAGAAGGGTTTTCGGCCCATTTCTCGACTCCGAACTCAGCGGAATCGATACGTATGACTCCATCCTTACGGACCCCGTGCTCATTGAAAACGCCAGCGATCCGGCATGCCATTTTAACGGCATCAAGGAACTTGGCACGTTGCTCTGCGTCTCCCATGGCGGAATCTCCGACAGTCCCCGGCCAAATAGGAGCCACGAGTGAGCCCACATCAAAGCCTTTGCCTTGAATTAAGTCGGCGATCGCCTTGAGATCATCGTTACTGGCTTCAGGGTCCGTGTGCGGCAAGAAAAGAAAATAGTCAATACCATCAAATTTGGTTCCATTGACTTCTGCAGCTGCCGTCAATTCAAGCATGCGTTCGAGACTAATTGGTGGTTCTTGTCCCTCATCGTCACCTTTACCGACGAGTCCGGGCCACATTGCGTTATGAAGTTTTGGTTTTGGGTTACTCATAGTTTATTTGAAATTGTTTATTAACTTAATACCTAATTTTTATGGAAGTCGACGTTAAGAGCAAGCGTCTAATAAGGATGATACAAATTTATTTTTCTTAAATGAAATAGTTAATATTAATGAAGTAATTAACTTAATCGATTAATCTTATATCTCGATTGCCTTTTCTAGGCTGGCTAGGAGCTGAGAGAGAATCTTTTCGTCAGTGATTTTATTCCCTTCTGATGTGACAACATAAATAGTGTCAATTGCAGCGCCGCGAGTCGTCGTGATTCGGGCATGGGTCACTTCGAGTTCAATTTCTGCGATCGAGGAGAGT
This sequence comes from Verrucomicrobiales bacterium, assembly GCA_012960505.1. Lineage (GTDB taxonomy): Bacteria > Verrucomicrobiota > Verrucomicrobiia > Verrucomicrobiales > DEV007 > EC70. The sequence continues at coordinate 194,031 of DUBC01000048.1, read as the reverse complement.
ATATTGTGAAGTAATCCGATCCGGTCCAATGCCTGAATTTCAATGAGGGTATGATTCTCATCGGCCTGATTATTTATGTAGACTCTTTGGGGGAACTGATTGGCAAGTTCGTGCCAGTCGAGGAGATCTTTGTCAGCTTCCTTGATAAGATCATCGTAAGAGAAGTTGTTATCGCTTAGACCGGAAACTAGAAGCTTCTCAATATTCTTTTTCTTATTTGATGAGGTGATGGGTTCGAACTTTGTGGAGCATACACGCAATATGTCAAATACGACGTCGTCATCCCTGGCAAAGAATTCAGCTGAAATAATGTTAACTTTTTGAGCAGCCAATGAACCTGTCAGGCAAGATGCCAGCTTGTGCTGATCTTGCCATATGACACTGAACTCGCTGCATCCTTGCTGCGCGATCTCGCGCCAATGCAAGATCGGCTTTGATACGTTATCAGAAGTTACCCAACCCTTAAAATAGTCGACTAGAAGTTTAATATGGCGTGCGATATGTGAAACTTCATTGCGCAGAAAGTACCTTGCAGGCATTTCAATGAAATGATTCATGGCTGTGCTTTCATGACTTTCGGGTAATTGCTCAATTACTCTTTGAAGTAATTCATCTTTCGCCTCTTTGCGCTTCTTTGAGAATGCTTCCGCATCTTCAAGGTACTCCCGCGTCTCAAGATATAAAAAACGGAGAGGGGATTCTTTGGTGTCAGTCCATGATTTCAGATCGGTCCCTCGCGAGTCGGCATAAGTGAGTAACATTAGATAATTAAGCCACCGCTTGGATCCAACTATCTGAGCAAATTTTACAATCGTATTGGGATCATCAATGTTCTTAGTGTTTGCTGTTCTCCAGAGTTCGAGGTGGGAATTTACAAGAAACAAGAGGAGCTGACGCCTTTTGGTTTTGAGGGAGAACCGACGCGCAACGTTCTGAGCAAGTGTAGCACTCGCATCTTCATGCTGCGAAGTGTTCATTGCTCTTCCACTGTCATGAAGAAGTGCTGCCAGATAAAGCACGAACGGATCTTCAATTTCCTGATAAATTTCCCTGTAGAGACCCTTGCGATGATCCTCACTTTCCAATATTAATTTATCCAGTTCTTCGGTGACTCTTAGGGTATGCTCGTCAGCTGAATACCTGTGAAAGAACTCATGTTGTACTAGGTTAGTCAAGGCACCGAATTCAGGTAAGTATCTCCCTAGGATTCCTGAACTGTGCATTTCGCGAAGCGCCGCACTCACATCGCCTTTACGAGAAAGTATTGCCTCGAAAGTGTCCCTGTTAGCGTCACTGTATCTGAACGCTCTATTGATGAGTTTCCAGTTACGTTTAATGAGTTCAGAGAGTTCTGGAGCCAGACGCAAATGGCGGACCTGGGCATGCTGAAAAATACCAATTAAACGGTCCGTATCTTCTTGAAATACCTTTTTAGATTTAGGATATATTCGATTGTTTTTTGCGACGAATCCATCGAAGTGTTCGACTTTGAATTTTCTTCTGGCCAAGAAACCGATGATTGGTTTCTTGATTTCTGACTCTCTTTGCTCAAGATAAAATCGGTCTCCAATTTCTTTTGCCTGTAAGAAAAGATTATTACTGTGAGTGTAATAATCTCTCATGAATCCTTCGATTTTCCGTAAGATTCCCCTTTGCTTATAACCTAAGTTCTTCGCTACCTCGCCTTGAAGTTGCAGCGTCAGGATGTCCGTTGATCTTTTTTGTATATAGTGCATCTCGTTACGCACTCTGAGCAGGAACTCGTACGCGTTTTGGATTTGCCTGTAAGCTCTAGGCGAGAGCATCTTTGCCTCAACGAGGTCCTTGATGTTCGTGCTCTTGCGCCTCACATAATTGATCCAAATTAGGTTGTGATAGTCTCTCAGCCCTCCGCAACCCTCCTTGATATGAGGTTCCTGGAGGAATGGTGTCCCGCTCCACTTAATGTGTCTTAACCTGATGTCCTCTAAACGTACTTTCAGATAATCCTCACCGTAATCTTTGATGCAATTCTTATAAAAATCATTGAGCATCGATTGGTACAGAGATTCGTCACCGAAGAGCATTCTCGATTCAATGATGGAAGACTTGGTCCGGTTGTCAGAATTGGCTTCGCTTATTGTTTCTTTGATGGACCGGACCGCGTGCCCGACCTTGAACCCACAGTCGTAGAGCATGTAAAGGACGGTCTCTATCATTTCAGCGGCTTCTTGCGGTAGGCCTTTAGCACCTTTTGGATGCAGGAAAAGGAGATCCACATCACTGCATGGGTTAAGTTTTCCGCGTCCGAACCCGCCAATTGCAATGAGGGTAACTTCTGGGAATTTTCCTTCAGATGAATCTGTAGCATCCATGTAAAGATGCTTTAAAAGAATCTCAATCAGATCGGCTCTTCTTTTGGTGACTCTTCTGCCCGACCCTCCGCTCCGATGATATAATAAAATCCTATGTTCCTCAGTTTTAAGAAATCTTCGGTAAAGTTCGAGCTTGTCCTTGCGATTGAATTTGGCGGTTTTCTTGCGATCTAGCCTCTGTTTGGCATGAGCGCTGAGACTCTGGAGCTGAGAGTTGCTCATTTTATCCGGTTCCCGGCTCCTCTTTATTCATAGTGAAGAGATCATCTTTTGGATTTGAACCAATCAGAGCATTGATATTTTTGCGGTTGGCGGCCAGATGATGGAGTGCATGGAAGCAATCTTCCGGGGCCGCTCCGATTTGCTGTGAGAGTTCCTCTGAGCTAATTTTTTCCTCTGAGTGATTCCCAAGATAATTTTCAATCTTTGATAAAAGTTCCAAGAATTGTGTTGCTGCTTTCTTCCCGGCTTCAACGCCTGGCTGGTGGTAAGCGTTAATGTTAATGAGGGCCGCGTAATATGACACGGCTCTCTCATAGAGAGAAATGAGGCTGCCTAAATGGAAGGCATCGAGGAAAGGAATTGATATTGTCATCGAATCTCGGCCAGCCTCAAATAGCGCGTTCCTGGTTCCTCTGAGGAATCCTTCAAGATAGTCTCCGGTTGTAAATCCGGGATCAACTTCGATGCTTTCTTTTGTTCTTGTCTCGCGGACTTCGATGAATGTCGTGAAAAAGTTGTCTAGCCCGTCTCGCAATTGTTGAACGTAAGCGTGCTGATCAGTGGACCCCTTGTTGCCATAAACGGTAAGGCCTTGATGAACAATGTTATTTTCACGGTCATGTTCTTTTCCCAGTGATTCCATGACTAACTGCTGGAGGTACTTGGAGAGCAAACTGAGCCGGTCCTTATAAGGTAATATGACCATTGCTTTTTCGCCTCTTCCGTTCCCTGCCACTTGCCATGCGAGCGCCATTAAAAGAGAAGCATTATTGTTAATCTCTGGTGGACGAGTTTTGGCATCAATGGACGCTGCTCCTTCCAGAAATTTATCGATATCAATTCCCATCAGCGCCATAGGCAATAAGCCGACAACGCTAGTGATGGATGTGCGTCCACCGACCCAGTCCTCCATTGGGAAGACCCCGATCCATTCATTTTCCTTAGCGTAATTATCTAATTTGCTTTCTTCGCCTGTAACTGCAATTGCATGTGCTCCAAAATTCAGTCCTGCCTTTTCATATGCGGCCTGAGCTTCGAACATACCGTTTCTTGTTTCTTTAGTGCCTCCAGATTTTGAAATGATCAGACTCAGTGTTGAGTTGAGGCTTTCACCTAGATTGTCCAGGACACGATCGATCCCGTCCGGATCCGTATTGTCAAAGAAATGGATGCTCATTGGTGAGTCGTGTCCGGTAAGAGCGTCGATTGCTAATTGGGGCCCCAGAGCGCTCCCACCTATTCCTATGACTAGCAGGTGGCGAAATTTATCTTTGTTCGGAGTAAGAATTTCCTCCTTATGAATTCCAGAGGAAAAAGCTTTTATCTCGGCAATTTTTCTTCTGATTGATGTGCCAAGACCCTCTGGTGCAAGGTCAGGATTTCTTAACCAGTAATGACCGACGCACCTGCCGCCCTGATCCTCATCTTCGTCAGCATTTATTTTTTCCCCGGATTCGATATTGCTCAGCTCAAGTAGTGCGCGTTCTATTGATTCTTTTTCAGTATTAATGATGTCCTTGGGGATCCTCATCTGGCTTAGGTCAAGCCACAGATCAGGTTCAGAATAACGGATAAGTTGGTCCGAGAAGTCCTGCCAGTTCGTTTCTTTTGACATATTAGAGCTATTAGATAAGAGCTGTTTTGGGTTTTAGACTAAGGAAAATATTAACTATTAATAAATGCGATTAATTAAAGCATTTCATCGAGAATTTTACCATTTTTGAAGTGAGAAATATCACCCCATGTCCGAAGTTTCCAACTACCTTCAGAGTGAAATTCAAAAACATTTACGGCTGTGTTCGGAATGCTGAACTGGCGCTTATATTGAAGATTAATATTTAGACAAAAACGTAGTGCCATTGATACGAATCCGCCATGAGTAACACAAAGGATTTGTTCATCGTTATGCTGCAAAGCTATTTCTTTTAAGCTGCTTTCGGCTCGATTAAAAAAATCTCGCCAGCTCTCTGCTCCTTCGGGCTTATAGTCAGGATCACCTGACACGTGTCGTTTGTAATCTTCGGGCATCTGATCGGCAAGTTCTTGATAGGTCAGGCCTTCAATGTGGCCTAAGGATCTTTCACGTAGGGACGGCTCTTCTTGGATAATATTTTCTTGTTCTATCGGGATGCATATTTGTTCCGCTGTTTTCAGGGCTCTGCCTAAGTCTGAGGAATAGATGGCATCGAAAGAAACCCCTGACTCGAGGAACCTGTTACCAAGATCCTTAGCCTGTTCTTCACCTTTCTGGGTCAGTTTACTGTCCATATGGCCTTGGTGAATTCCTTTGAGGTTCCATTCTGTCTCGCCGTGACGTATGATGTAGACTGTGGTCATACGATAACGATATTCGATGGTCTATGAGCTGCGGTCAATATAAGTCCAATCTTTAATTTTTTGATGAATGAACAAGATTTAATTCCTGAGCCAGTTATAATGTCATCTTGTGTCCGCTTTTTATTCTAATTTGTAATGACTTTAAAATCTTTAGGATGGTCTGATTTTTTTGCTAAGGAGCTCCAATCATTGGAACTGGGTGATGAAATTATTCCTGCAAGAGTTTCAAGGAACAGTAAACATATTTACCATGTGATATGTGAGAAAGGGAAGTTCATAGCCCGAGTCTCAGGCGCATTCAGACATCAAGCCAAAGAATCATCTGATTATCCTTCCGTGGGTGATTGGGTGCCGATTAAAATTGGTTCTGATGGTTTAGAAGGGGAAATTCGTGGTCTTCTTCCTCGCCGGACAGTGTTTTCAAGGCAAGCAGTGAGTGCTTCTGGTACTGAATCGAAGTCTTATGAACAGATCGTGGCTACTAATGTTGATGTGGCCTTTTTAATTGCAGCTCTCGACGGTGCTCGAGGTTTTAATTTACGCCGCATAGAAAGGTACTTAACATTAACAAGCAATAGTGGAGCTGATCCTGTGATTCTACTAAATAAAGCGGATCTTAGCTCTGATTTGGAGACTGACTTAGAACAGGCTAAATCCATTGCCGCTGGAGCTCCGATCCATGCTATCTGTGCCCTAGAAGAGGGAGGGATTGAGCCTCTGAGGCAATACGTAGGAGACGGAAAGACAGTTGTTTTGCTTGGTCCTTCAGGAATCGGTAAGTCCACTATCATTAATGGAATTGCGGGAGAGGAGATGATGAGGACTAGTGAGGTACGGAAGAGTGACTCTCGCGGGAGGCATACTACTACCTGGTCAGAGCTTCTGGTTCTCAGATCTGGTGGAGTTTTAATTGATACGCCCGGGTTACGTGATGTTCAGCTCTGGTCCGATGAATCTTCTATCGGGAAAACCTTTCGAGAAATAATTGAGATTGCTGAGAATTGTCGTTTTCGGAACTGTAATCATTCTACCGAGCCTGGGTGTGCTGTTATCGAAGCTTTGGAGTCGGGCAAGATTTCCGAATCTCGTTTGACTAGCTATAAGAAACAGAAGAAAGAAATTATTGATTCCTCTAGGAGGCGTGAACTGGGGGAGAAGAAAAAACATGAACCTCCAGTCAGGCCTAGACGAAAAGCTCAGAGGAAAAAAAGATAATCTGTAAGGACAAAGAAAATATTAACGAGATACTGGAACTTATTATCTGATTCTGTTAATATTGGTTCAATGAATACTGTAATTCGAAACAATTCTGGTGAGAAAATTGATTATACTTTTAATGATTCTGGGAGTGAAACGGTTGTCATTATTGGGCATGGAGTGACTGGAAATAAGGACAGACCGCTGGTAGTGTCTCTTGCTGAAGGACTTGCAGCTTCAGGCATGTCGGTTTTGCGTTTCTCCTTTTCAGGTAATGGTGATTCAGAGGGAAGGTTCGTTGATTCTACAATCACCAAGGAACTATCTGATCTTAATGCAGTCATTGATGCAGTAGAAGCGGAAGGTAAAAGAGTTATTTATGCTGGCCATAGTATGGGAGGAGCAGTTGGGGTCTTTGTCGCGGCAGCTGATAAGAGGATCCAAGCATTAATTTCACTAGCAGGGATGGTAAACACTAAGAAGTTTGCAGAAACGGAGTTCGGAGAAGTGACTCCTGATGAGGGAAATATGTGGGATGATGATGAGTGCCCCCTATCACAGGCCTTTATGGATGATCTTCGAGGCATTAACACATTAATTGAAAAGGGAAGTCAGATCGATGTCCCTTGGTTACTTGTTCATGGGACCGCAGATGATGTGGTATTAATTGATGATACTCATGATATTTTCGAAAGGGCTGGCCAAGGGAAAGAGAAACTTATCATTGAAGGTTCTGATCATGTTTTTAGTGATTCGATTCACATGAAGGCCATGGTTGATGGTGTCTTGGTGTGGATCAGAGGAATTAATGTGTAGGTGCGCGAGCAAAAGAACTGGTGAATTGTTAGTGATCTAGGATCAAACTTTCATTTTTCTCTCCTCATAGACGATTATTCGTGACCGAAATTTCAACTCGGTTATCCTTTTTATTAAAGGTAAGGGTTTTCCAATAATATCTTTTTATCGGATCGAATAAATTAATGAATAGAGTACTCAAAACATGCTTAATAGGATTAGCATTCTATGCAGTGTTGTTATGGGTATCTGTGGGGCTGCTAAAGCCTCGCATTGAGTTACAATTGAACGAAAAAATCATAAATGAACTTGATGAGGTTGGTGATATTTGCGAAGGATTTGCTTTTGAATTGAGAGGGAGGGACTGCTCAATTACTGGGGGCGTTTATACCGACTCAGATCATGACCGAATTATTAGTTCTATAAATTCGATTGATGGGATACGAAATATTGATGATGGTCTCACCATTATTCCATTAAAGAATCCATCAATTAGCCTTATAAGGATTGGTGAGAATTCATGGAAATTAGACGGTAGGATTCTAGTTGGAGGTGTGGCCACTCAATTAACGCAAGCTTTTGTGCGATCTGTCGGTGAAGGAGTTGACTTGCAAACTGATCTCCAAGAAGAATCAAATATTGACGATTTACCGCCATTAAAAAAAGTTGAGTCATTATTTGTAGAGTTCTGCAAATTCATTCCGAATGCTAGTGGTTTAGGTTTATCAGAAAAAAGAGTGACTTTGATTGGTAAGAGTTTTTCTGAAGATCGCCGAGATCAGGCGCTTAATTTTGCGCGGTCTCAAATGTCTGATCATGGATATGGCGTCATTGATGAGATAACCATATTGCCTCCAACGGACGAGCCGAGTTTTCAAATTTCGGATTCAAATAATGAGATCCTTGTTTCTGGTCTATTAAAAGAATCCTCTTTCAAGGATCGGATATTTGATTTGATCCGTCAGACGGACGAGCAGAAAACAATAAAAGATGAACTAGACATAGGTGATCATGTCAGGAATGCGGAATGGGGCCCATCACTTGTAAGAATCATCCCTGCTCTTGTTGCTGAAGTTAATAAACTTAAATTAAATCTTTCCTCAGAATCTATTGTAATATCAGGGGTCGTGGACAGTGATGAAAAGAAAAGATCATTGGAACAATTAGCGAAGCAGTCCTTTGAAGGGAAGAAAGGCAGTTTCAAGATTTTGAATGAATTGGTTGTTTTTGTTCCTCCGGAAAAAGCGAGTCTTACCATGTCCTGGGACGAGGACGGTTCCTTCAATCTTAAAGGTTTACTATCACAACGTGATCTTTACGAACAGTTCTTATCGGTAACTGGTGATGAGATAAAAGATAAAAATAAAGAGCTTAATGATAAAATTGAGCTAAAAGAAAATGTAGAAAAAGCCCCTTGGGTTAATAGAATGGCGACTCTTGTAGGTCCCTTTGTGGCTGCTGTGCAGTGGGGCGCTTTATCTGTTCGAGGTGATGAGGTTGCATTGGAAGCGGAGGTCATTGACTCTGTGTCAGGAGATGTTTTGAAGGCCATGGTAGAGAAGGCGTTTCCTGTTCCTGATTATAAGAGGATCATTCAAATTAATGTTGCTGAGCCTGCGGGTCCAACTGACGAGGAGATCATGACTCTTGAAAATGTCATGATGGATACAGTCATTTATTTTGATACCGAAAGTTCGAAAATAAAGATTAAGGAAACCAAAAAAATCGAATCTCTGGTTGAAGCTTTCCTCAAGGTTCCTGGTTCGAGCATTGCTTTACTGGGCTATGCTGATTCTTATGGGAATGCTGATTACAATCGTAAACTTGGACGCAAGCGGTGCGAGTCTGTTCGTGATTCTTTAGTCGAACTTGGTGTTAACGATTTATTGATTGAGATTGAAGTGAAAGGAGAATCTGAAAAAGTGGTCAATGGTCGTAAGTATGAGAGTGGGCGTCGGGTAGAATTTGAATTGCGTTAATTCTAATTTCACTAATCATTGATTAGCATTGTTGTATCTTAAGCAAATGAATCTTAAAGATGAGTAATGCTCTTCACAATGATACGGTCTGGAGTAACAAACGGTTCACTCGGCTCTTCTGGGCCCATGCGATAAGTCTTGTAGGAACAGCTATTGGGACGGCAGCCATTGCTTTATTGGCTGAAGATTTGAGTCAAGGGTCAGGTCCTAGGGTCCTAGGATACACATTAACGATTCGGATAATTGTGTTCCTTTTTTTGGGTCCATTCGCAGGGTCCTTGTCTGACCGTATTGGCAGAAAATCGCAGATGATATGTTCAGATATTTTACGTGCACTTGTGATGGTCTCACTTTTCTTTGTGGACGCGGAGTGGCAGCTTTACTTTTTGGCTTTTGTTTTGCATTTAAGTTCTGCTCTTTTTACTCCGATTTATAAAGCTATCATTCCAGGTATCGTCGGCGAAAAACTTTACCCTAAGGCGTTAGCGTATGGGACCGTGGCTTATAATCTTTCTGATATTTTAGGAATGTTGGCTGGAGGTCTTTTGATTTTTTATTTTGGTTTTGAGTTTGGATTTGGAGTCGATGCTGTAACTTTTTTCATTAGCGCATTACTAATTGCAGTTGTCCGATTCCCTGGCAGTTCTGACAAGAAAGACAAGAAAGACAAGGAAAGGACTGAAATATTTTTTGGCATTCGTCGTATGTTCAGTGTTCCTGAGTTGAGGCGGTCTTTAATGCTTTCATTGCAGGTCAGTATTGTTGGTGGCTTGGCCATCGTTACGACGGCAGGCTATGTTAAAAATGAATTGAACTTGGAAGAGGCCTTCTACCCAATTGCTATGTCGGTCATGGGAATCGGTGCAATGCTGGCTGCGATTTTTTTCAGCCGCTGTGAGGCATCATGCCAGCGCCTTTGGGGATTAATGATATTACCCTCTTTTATAGTGATTCTTGCATTAGTGGCATCGTTTCAGTCTTATTATGTGTTGCTCTTTGCCTGGTTAATTTCTGGTGCTGGGCAGGGCGTTTTTGGGATTATTTCCAATAACCTTCTTGCCCTTAACAGTATAGAAAAGGAGAGGTCACACATTTATGCTGCACAATTTGCTCTCAGTCATGCGGGCTGGGGAATAAGCTACCCGTTATGCGGTTTCTTGGCCTCTGAGCATTCTTTTTCAGTGGCTGCTTGGACCTGCCTTGGTCTGATGCTTATTACTATGGTGCCAATGATAGGCAGAAGATCTTGATTATTTTAAGTCAAGGCACGCCGCTTCGGCAGTGCTCCTAATTAGAACCTTTCCATCAGAGAAGATTGGTGATGACCAGCATTTCCCATTAATAACTTTGTCCAATCTTGAGATTTCCTCGTAATTTTTCGGAGAAGCTTTCACGAGGCTCAGTTGTCCCATGTCCCCGAGACAAATGAGTGTATCATCGGCGAGGCAAACGCCTGCTGGTCCGTACCCAGACTTTTCCCACATCACTTTTCCTGTCTTAAGTTCCACGCATTTTAGGGGGCCGTTCCCATATTCCTTGAAGCCAAACATTCCATAAAGGTAACCGTCTTTTACGAGTGGGGTGCTCCAATGATTTGTGACTGGCTTATTGCCATCAAGGAACCACAATTCCT
>DUBC01000048.1:0-183504 GCA_012960505.1 Verrucomicrobiales bacterium | reverse complement strand
GAAACCTTAATCGCAGTCGAGCCGACTCCGTAACCTGCTGCAAAATAAACGATATCTTTTTCGACAACGGCAGAAGCGGCCGTTGACACCTTGTAAGGAAATTTATGCATCCATAGCTGTTTGCCGTTATCGGCATTAACGGACACTATTCCTTTTTGAGTAAAAAAGAGAATCTGTCTTTGATCATTGATTGTTGCTGCGACCGGTGTCGAGTGAGTCATAAGGTAATCACCGGATTTCCATTTAATTTTTCCAGACACTTTATCAAAGGCTAAGAAAGATTCTCCGGATCCCCCCCCTTGAATAATGACCATGTCTTTTTCGATTAGAGGTGCGGAGGCATTTTCCCAGCGAATATTACGTCCTTTGTGAGCTTTGGCCACTTCAACTGACCAAATTTCAGATCCGTCTTTCGCTGAGAGGCATATCAAGAGCATGTCACTTGTGTAGGCATAGATTTTACCATCAGAGTAAGACGGTGTGGTTCTTGGTCCATCACCTCCCTTATTATTAGGAGCTCCAGCATTGCCGCCTCCATTATCGATTCGCCAAAGATCAAGGTTTGCTTTCCATCGAGTTTCTCCGGTTTCGGCATCAAATGAAATACAGACTTCGCTCGGGATCCCGTCAATTTCTTCGCTGATTGTTGTATAGGCTGCGCCGTCTGCAAGAATCATTGAACTGAATCCTGTGGGCGTCTTGACGCCCCATAATTGTTTTGGTTTTTTGAGCTCCCAGTCTGTGTTGTTAATCTTTTCTTGAGTCGATCGGTTCGAGTTTGCTCCGTGGTATTGGGGCCAATCTGCGGCTAAAACCGAGGAATAGAACATTAGGGTTGAGATCATTAAGAGCGAATTATTCATGCTATTAGTAATGTTAGTCTTCACTGTTCGAGGTCAAGTGTAATGTGACCCATTGATGGATCTTTATTCAAGAATCAGAGTCTCAGGGCTGGTCAAACTCTAATTCATTATTTATTATCAGCCATGAATTTTTTTATTTATTGGGTTCTTTTCGTCATTATCGGTAACGTTGTTCTCAGAGCTGATGAAGAATCAGCAAAGGCCTTTGCTGATGACCGTCCGAATATTATTTTCTTTCTTACTGATGATCAGAGGAATGATTTTCTTGGGTGCACGGGTCATCCCATTATCAAAACACCAAACATTGATAACTTGGCCAGTGAGGGCCGGATTTTTGAAAATGCGTTTGTCAGCACTTCCATTTGTGCAGCGAGCAGAGCTACCCTATTGACCGGCCTGTACGAGCGCACTCACCGGTTCACCTTTGGAACTCCGCCAGTTGCCAGTCTGCATACGAATCAAAGCTACCCAGCACTTCTCAGAAAAGATGGATACTTGACTGGGTTCATCGGGAAGTGGGGAATAAGAGTTCGGAAAGGAGCAAGAGAAACCATGTTTGATAGTTTTGTTCCCTTGAACCGTAGCCCTTACTTCCATAAACAGAAAGACGGCTCCTTGAGGCATGAGACACAAGTTGCGGCCGATAAAGCGCTCGAATTTTTGAGCAGGGCCAAGAAAGACGCCCAGCCATTTTGCTTGAGTGTTAGCTTCAATGCGTCTCATGCCGAGGACGGTGATAAGAAGAATCATTTCCCTTATCCTAAGGTTGTTGGTTCTCTTTATGAGGGACTTAAGATGCCTGAGCCTAGGTTATCTGATCCGGCTGTCTTTGAGTCGCAGCCGGAGTTTTTACGCAAATCAATGAATAGGGATCGTTATTTCTGGCGTTGGGACACAGAAGAGAAATATCAGCATAACATGAGAAACTATCTCCGCATGATCAGCGGCATTGATCATGCGATCGGGCGCGTCATTGATGAATTGGATTCTTTGGGCATGGCCAAAAACACGGTCATTATCTATATGGCTGACAATGGTTACTATGCAGCTTCGCGTGGATTTGCCGGTAAATGGTCTCATTACGAGGAGTCGCAGCGGGTTCCCCTAATTATTTATGATCCTAGGGTCAAAAAAGAAGACCGCGGCAAACGAGATAAGAGCATTGCTTTGAACGTGGATGTTGCGCCTACCATCGTTGCTTTAGCCGGTGCTCGACTTCCTGAAAGTTATCAAGGAAGGTCTTTGAGTCTGGCTTTGAGCGGTAGGACCGGGAAGGCTGCACCTTCTGACTTTTTCTGTGAGCATCGGATGAATAATAGATCCATTCCTAAATGGGAAGGTGTCCGCGGCCAACGCTATAAGTATGCCCGGTACTATGAACAGGAACCTCCATACGAATTTCTCCATGATCTCAAATCGGATCCGATGGAGTTGAAGAATCTAGTATCAGATCCGAATCATAAAGAAAAATTAGATGAGCTTCGCAAGAGATGCTCATTACTCAGTGTAAAGTATGATAATCAGGCGAAGACTGATTCCAGAAAGGTATTAAGAAGTGTTCAGTTTGGGCTCCTTGACGGGGGCAAGAAAGCGAGTGGCGACGAGGCCATTCAGGAAGCTTTGGCACTCAACCCTGAGAGCCATGAAGCATTAATTGCTCGTGCAGATTTGAATGAGAGGGCAGGTAAATTTGGGAAGGCTCTCGTTGATCTTGATGCCTTAGTTAAAGCATTGCCGGGAGTCGGTCAGCTACGTCAGAGACGAGGTGTGACTCGATTCTTTAATGGAGACATGAAAGGGTCAATTGAGGATTTTGATGCTTATCTTAAAAATAATCCGGCCCGTGAGCCACATCACTGGCAGCGCGGACTGGCTTATTATTATGCTGAAGAATTTGCTAAGGGAGTGGATCAGTTTGAGATCCATCAGGATGTGAATTCAAATGACGTGGAAAACGCTGTCTGGCATTTTCTGTGCGTGAATAGGATCAAGGGCTTGGAGGAAGCAAAGAAGAGTCTCATCGATATTGAAGGTGATGGCCGAGTGCCGATGGCGCAGGTCCAGAAGCTCTTTGCGGGTGAACTTGAGCCTAAGGACGTGCTCGACGCTGCGAACGCAGGTGACCCGACCCCGGACGACTTACGTAACCAACTCTGCTATGCGCATCTTTATCTCGGCTTGTACTTTGAGGCCAAGGGCGATGCGGAAAAGTCTCTCGTGCATATCCGGAAATCAGCGATCCAATACGCGATGCCTCATTATATGGGTGAAGTAGCGCGCGTTCATTTGCGAGCCAGAACCAAATAGCATTCCAAAGTTTGCCAGATCAGCAATTAAAAGGTCTTGCAGCGGATCTAGCGTTGATTTATTATCCAATCCCTCACTACTTTTCGTAGAAGGCCTAAGCTTAAAAGGAAAGGGGTGTTAGCTCAGTTGGTAGAGCGCTTCAATGGCATTGAAGAGGTCATCGGTTCGATTCCGTTACACTCCACTTAAGCCTTTTCTTCTAAAAGGCTCACGGTTTTAAACTGGCATTCCAGCTCTCCATAATCAAAGCCAATGTCCTTATTGATATAAGTTGCCAAAATATAAAGAGTCCCATTAGCCATTAGCCACCCGTTAATCCAAAGAATTTATAAACAAGAATAGGAGGAAGTATTACATGAAAGCCAGCGAAGGTGGTCATCAGTAAACCCGATACCGTCGGACCCCTAGATTTCCTCTTCAGGGTTAGTTCCTGCAAACCTTGTTGTCCTTCATCCAACCTAGTTCAATGCACAGCATTTGTTTTTAAAGATCTTCAAGATTTATAGGTTCGCGGCCAAGTTTTTTTTGTTTTAAAAGAGCGCGTGACTCTAACCAAAATTCTTCATTGTCGCTGAATTCATAGGTTAAGGTGACCAGATCCCAAGGTTTCTTCAATGAGGTATTTGTTTTTAAGGTTAGTCTTATGGTCTCCAATTTATCTTCACGATCTGTGAAAGCCCAAGTGTTCCAACGAGAGGAATAAGAGTTTTTTTCGGCATTTATTTGGTTCGTCGAATTTGAATTCCCGTATTTTGTTTTGAGTGCTTCTTTATAACGGTCATAAAAGTCTTTAGATGCAGAATTCTTTTTCCCATTATTTTCTAATCGTTTAGTTACTTGGATTTGAACTAATCCATACTTTTTTGTAATTCCTATAAGGACAGAAGAGTTCCAATCTTTATATTTCTTTGGAAGGTTCGTAGCTTTGTATTCAGCTGGAACAGTTTTCGATTTTTCTAATTTTATTCCTGACTTTTTGATGTCCTCAACGGTCATCCCGTATTTGAAACCAAATGGACCGGCCTGAGTTGTGGCGATCAAAATTAGAAAAGCAAATGACTTGATTAGCGTTTTCATGCTCAAATCCTAACAAAGCAATTTCATGAAATCGAGTACAATCGGTAAATTTTAGGAATGTCTTTATTTTTTGTTTATTGCTAAGTATCAAGGTCCTTTCCTTTCCACCATTTTAAGGAACGTAATTTAGAGAAAGATCTTGTTTCAACTGCACCTGCTATTCTTAGCATAAGTCCCATAAAAATTAGGCAGAGAAAGATTCGGCCAAATCCTTTCCTATATTTCTCAGTTGATAGGCGACGGTCAGAAGAAAAGATTCGTGGACGAGTGTGCCTATGCAGTCTCCCTTTTCAATGAGATCGACTAGTGCTGGATAGTCGGCATCTTTTACGATGTAGGCGGTATCATTGCGGTCGTTTCGAATAATGATAGCCTCTGCCTCCTGAGTTATCGTCAAGGCAAGGCTCAACAGTACTGCGTAAACTATTAAATATTCTCGCAGGAAGGTTCTTGGAATTGTGTTGAACATTTTTAGGACTCTATAACTTTTCGATGAGTTCGCCTCTTTCGTTCCAATTCTTTACGGTAATGCTTTTTCCTTCCTTGAAATTTTCTTCAGATTGTTTTTGTCCGTTCTTATGCCAAATGAACCATAGCTCATCATATTGTCCGCCCTTGAGAGTGCCTTCAGCACTTAGATGGCCGTTTGGGTATTCAGCATAGACTTTTCCACTAAAAGGTATTTCTGAATCTTTGGAGCAGAACAATCCTTCCGGATCTGTAATTAAGATCTTAATATTAACTGCTCCCTTAGGTGGTAGGGGCCTTGGTCGGTTAGGATCGACCTGTTCTGCATCAACTATATTAGTGATGCCTTCTCCTTGATTCGGTCTTGTGTTTTTCGTGGTGGTATTTTCTTTTTTACAACCAGCAAGAATCCATAACAGAGACAGTAGCACTGATGAAATTTTCATAGGCTACTAGATTTTCAGTCAGTCTTGGAGCTTTCCGAGGGCTCCGGGACAGATGGAGATGTCCCGAGGATATCCTGAAATTTTTCACGTTGTCTGGCACTCAGATCAGTGGCCTGAAGTGCAGAGCGTGCTGCATTGGGATCAGTCTGGTGCCATCTTTCGATTACTTCACCCATCAGATGTGTCTGGTGTCCATCGTCTCCGATGCTATTGGCCCATGAAAGAGCTGAAGCAGGATCGCTGCCTGATATGTTCCTTATTAGTTCTCCAGCCGCTGCGTCCCGAGCCTCTCCTGCAGGCATGTCGGCAATCCATTCGCTTGCGGTCAGACTGTCGGACCTGAGCCATCTTCCCGCGACTCTTTCAACTGCGTGGCGGCGGATATTGTCGGATTCAGGAAGTTCCATAGCCCATTCTGCTGCTGCTTGAGGATTGGAATGAGCCCACCTCTCAGCGACTCTTTCGGCCGCCTCTCGCTGTATGTGCTGTGATTCGGGAAGTTCGAGGACCCATTCAGCGGCTTCGGCTGGATTCGCTGTGGCCCAGCGCCCCGCGAGTTCTCTCGCGATGTCTCTGTGAATGCTCTCTCGGGTCCCTTTACTCGACAAGGATGATGATATTTCAGAGAATACCTCTGCGGCCTGTTTTGGATTGTATGCGGATATTTCCTCAATGATGGACATCGTGGCCCTGTCCCTGTTCTCTCCCTCCATTCCTAATGCCCACTCTAAACTTTCTGATGTGCCTTGTCTTGCCCACCTCCTGGCAACGCTTTCAATTACGGAGTGCCTCTCGTAAGGGTCTGCGATTTCGAGAGCGAAAGCGCTCGCTGCGGCTGGGTCTGTCCTTGCCCAGACTCCCGCTGACCCCCTTAGAGCGCGCTCGCGGTGAGCAGGGTCCGTGAGTCCCATGGCCCAATCGATGGCTGCTGACTGGTCCTGTTCTGCCCAGATATGTGCAGCGGCATGGACCCAGTCCAGACTCCGCTCAGACTTTGGGATTTGTGTCACGTAACCGGCCGCGCCGACCGGGTCCGTGTGGGCCCATTCGTGGATGATTCTTTCCTTTGCCCTTGACTGTTCAAAAGGGACCAATGTATCGGTCCAGGCGAGGGCGGATCTCGGATCCTTCCGACCCCAGTGCGATGCGACCCGCTCGATGAATTCACGACGTTTCTTTCCGGGTGATAACTGAGCAAGTAATGAGGAAACAGTTGCAGGGTCGATGCGTTTACCACTTTCTATTTGCTCAATGACGTACCGTACCGGGTCCTTTTCTTGTATCTCTAAAGGGTCTTCTTCATGGTCGGAGTCATTATCTTTTTGCCGGTCCCTTTTGTTTAAATTCCTTTTCGCAGAGTCATTGCCTTGATCTCCAGGTGATATTTTTTTTGCATATTTTAGATTTGTTTCAGTCACTGATTCCTTCGAAGAGAAAAGGAATCGGTCTGTGAACATGCCGAAACCGAACGATGCTATTGCGATAATTAGCAGGCCTGACTTGTAGTTTATGTTCACTGGCTCTGTTAGTTCGATTAAATTAATGGGGAGGAACCCTATTTTCTATGGCTTTGAAGAAAGTGTCAATGCTCTGCTGAGTTGTAATGTGATAATGGACTATGTTAGACTCTATAATATGACAAGTAGACGACAATTACTGAAAACATATGCACCTGCCGTGGCGATGACCTCATTTCCTGGAATCCTATCGGCGAAAAATCCTAATACTCGCCTGCGGGTTGGAGTCATGGGTCTGAGTCGGGGCAAGGCTCATATTGCGGGTTTTACTGGAATTGATAATGCTGAAATAGCCTACGTATGTGATGTGGATAAGAACCGTCTGGCCAGTGGTGTTAAGTATGCCGCTTCTAGGCAGGGAGGGAATGAACCTAAAGGGGTCACTGACTTCCGTGAGATTCTTGAAGACAAAGAAGTGGATGTGCTTTCAATTGCGGCTCCGAACTTTTGGCATGCACCGGCTGCGATTTTAGCCTGTGATGCCAAGAAGCAAGTCTATGTAGAAAAGCCGGGAAGTCATAATGCTCATGAAGCTAAACTGATAGTGGAGGCCGCGCGAAAGAATAAGTGCCTAGTTCAGATGGGTAATCAGCGTCGTAGCTTGCCGTCTTACCGTGAGGGCATTAGCAAGATCAGGGACGGGGTCCTTGGTAATTTGCGCTACGCACGGTGCTGGTATGATAATCGCCGTCCCTCAATTGGTCGCGGCAAGAAGGTGCCCGCACCCGATTGGCTTGACTGGAACCTTTGGCAGGGACCTGCACCGGACCGTCCTTACAAAAATAACCTGGTCCATTATAACTGGCACTGGCACTGGCATTATGGGGGAGGAGAACTTGCCAATAATGGTGTCCATGCACTCGACATCGCACGGTGGGGACTGGGAGTTGATTTTCCGATACGGGTCACCTGCAACGGTGGGCGATATCATCATGATGATGACCAGGAAACTCCTGACACGGCTGACGCGACTTATGATTTTGGTAAGGTCGGTATCAGCTGGCATGGTAGTAGCTGTCTGCAGCGGAAGCATGAGAAAAATAGTTTTGTTAGTATTTACGGAGACAAAGGAATCATGGCTTTTGAAAGTTCAGGATATCGCATTTACGATATGAATGGGAAGGTCACTGAAGAAAATATTCCTCCTTTTACGGACTTGCCGCACTTTAAGAATTTTGCCGCTGCGATACGAGAAGGCTCAAGTTTGAACGCTGAGATCAGTGATGCCCAGAAAAGTTCAATGATGTGTCATCTTGGAAACATTGCTTACCGTATGCGTACTGAGATCAGGTTTGACCCAAAGACTCAAAGTATCACTGATAATTCTGCTGCCGAGAAGCTGTGGGGACGAGAGTATCGTGAGGGGTGGGAACCGAAAGTATAGATAAGATATTATCCGATCACTCCGGTAACGACTTTCCCATGAACATCAGTTAGCCTGAAACGTCGGCCCTGAAACTTATAAGTGAGCCTTTCATGATCGATTCCCGCGAGATGGAGCCATGTCGCCTGAATGTCGTGAACGTGAACAGGATTTTCGGTAGCACTGAAGGCTAAGTCATCACTCGCTCCGTATGATATGCCTGGTTTCACGCCTCCTCCGGCCATCCATATTGTGTAGGCGTACGGATGATGGTCCCGGCCCCATTTCTTTCTATCTTTGAGATTTCCCTGTAAGAAAGGGGTCCTGCCGAATTCGCCTCCCCAGATCACTAAGGTGTCTTTTAAAAGACCTCGTTGTTCTAGATCCTTGACCAGTGCCGCGCTCGGTTGGTCCGTGTCTTTGCATTGAGTGTACAACTCAGTGGTCAGGCTACCGTGCTGGTCCCAACCAGCATGCATGACTTGGACCGTTCTCGTTCCTCTTTCAACGAGTCGGCGCGCCATCAGGCAGTTATATGCAAAGGTTCCAGGCTCATTGACTTGTGGTCCGTACATGTCCAGAGTTTCCTTGGATTCACTGGAGAAATCTGTCAGTTCCGGGACACTGGCCTGCATCTTGAAGGCCAGCTCGTACTGCGATATTCTTGTCGCGATTTCAGGGTCTCCAAATTCATTCAATTTGTGATTATTGATTTTGGCGATGCTATCGAGCCAGTCCCTCCTCATTTCCCGGCTCATGCCCTTTGGATTCTTTGCATAGAGGACAGGATCCCTGCTGCCACGGAATAAAACTCCCTGATGCTTGGATGGAAGAAAGCCACTTCCCCAGTAGAAATCGTAAAAGATTTGGCCGCAAGTTGTTCCTTTACTGACGGATGTCATGACAACGAAGCGTGGCAATTCTTCAGTCTCTGCTCCGAGACCATATGCCATCCATGCTCCGAGCGTGGGCCTTCCCGGCATCTGACCTCCGCTCAATAGAAAGCTGATTGCCGGGGCATGGTTCACGGCGTCAGTGTGCATTGATTTTACAAAGCAGATCTTGTCTGCAATCTCGGCAGTGTGGGGAAGAAAATCACTGACCCATGCACCTGACTGTCCTCGTTGCTTGAAGGGTTCTATTGGAGCCAGCATTAATTTACCGTTCGCCTTTCCGGTCATGGTGCTGAAACGCTTATTGCCAACGTAAGAGTCAGGTACTGGCTTCCCATGCATTTCCTGGATCTTTGGTTTGTAGTCAAAGAGGTCCACGTGGGTCGGTGCGCCGTTCTGGAAAAGGTAAATGATGTTCTTTGCTTTTGGCAGGAAGTGGGGAAGTCCGGGCAATCCTTCAATAGCTTTCCGATCATTGTCCGCAGCCAAGCCATCTTTGTTGAGAAGGTCAGAGAGAGCGATAGTACCTATGCCAGTGGCAGATTTCCCAAAGAATTCACGTCTGGTCAGATCAAGATGGTTTTGTTGGAGTGGGTTCATGATTATTCCCTGATTAATTATTGTTTTGTCACGGCTTCGTCGAGATTCATGACCGCGAGGGAAGTGGCTGTCCATGCTGCATGTTCGACTGGATCGAGTTTATCATTTATTGGTTTTTCGCCTATTGACAATAATGCTGCCGCTGACCCGGGATCTTTTTTAAAAGCTTCTCTGGAACGGTTAAGAGCCTTAAATATAATTTCTTGCTCAGTTGCTACAGGTGACCTGGCAAGGAGCCTCCTAAAAATTAATTCTAATTTGTCCAGATCATTATTTTTCGTGGCAGTCATTGCCATTTCCGCCAGTGATCTTGAAGCTTCCACAAAGGGCACATCATTGAGCATGTAAAGTGCATGCATTGGTGTATTGGTTCGGAAAGGTTTTACGGTGCAGGTCTGTCGGTTCGAGTTATCGAAGAATGCAGGAGGAGCGATGATGCGCCTCCAGAAAGTGTAAAGACCTCTTCGGTATAGCTTTTCTCCATTGTCTCTTGAGTATCTTTTTTTACCAAATGAAGCCTCCTCCCAGACTCCTTCAGGTTGATAAGTGTTTACAGGGCTTCCACCGATCTTGGGCACAAGAAGACCACTCGCTGCCAGAGCATTGTCGCGGAGCATCCAGGACGGCATTCTGAAACGTGGCCCCCTAGAGAGGAATCGGTTTTCGGGGTCCAATGAATAGTTCGTGTCATTCTCACTGACTTTAGTGGCCTTGGATGTTTGTTTGTAAGTGTCACTAGTAACGATTAAGTGCATCAGATTCTTAAGGTCCCATCCAGACTCTACGAAGGTAATGGCGAGGTAGTCGAGGAGTTCTTGGTTAATTGGAGTTTCTCCTTGGGTTCCAAAGTCCTCTGAGGTTTTCACCAAACCGACACCAAAGATTTGTTGCCAGAAGCGATTAACTATTACTCTAGCGGTCAGAGGATTGTCAGGACTGACGATCCATTTTGCTAGACCAAGGCGGTTCTTTGGAAAGTTGTCTGGCATTTTAGGTAAGGCTGCCGGCGTGCTCATGCTGACTTCTTCACCACGCTTCTCATACGATCCCTTGTCTAGTATGTATGTTGCCCTGAGCTTGTGCCTGTCTTCCATTACCATGACCTTTGGACCGGAGCTTTTTAGTTTATTGAGGCGGTCGTTAAGTTCTTTACGTTTTTTGGTAAGTTCGGCGAGTTGGGTATCGATTATTTTCTTGTCTTTATTGATTGGTGCATCCGATTTTTCACTCACTGACAATCTGAATCTGCCTAGGTTATGACTGGGGTGAGGTGAGTCATGTCGCAAAACAAATTGAATCATTGATTTTTTCCCTGTGGTGACTTTTTCTTTTAGACGGAAAACAGCCTCATGTTCACGGTCAACGGTGCGGCCTTCATGAACGGCCCATCCAGTCGCTGGGTTTCCGTCATAACTGGTACTGATGTTATGTGATCCTTGCTCGAAGGTTGCCTCGGCTGAGCCGATCGTGAGTGGTTCGGGATTCTTAGAATCTTCCTTGATGAGTGATATTTCCACACCAGTAAGTACGAAATTTCCACTATCAGATCTTGCCAGTCCTCCTCCTGTCATTGAGGGATCCATGAGAGCTTCAAGTCTTAATGAGTGTATCTCGGCAATGTCCACTCTTGCCTTGATCGTGTAGGTGTCATTTTTTGGATTCTTACCACTGGCAAGTATGGAATTATCTTTTTGAACGGTCAGTTTCTGTTCTTTGGCATTTGTTTCGATTGGTGAGAGGATTGCCCATACCTGATCATCTTTTATCTTGGGGCCCTCTTTGAGTACCTGAATTTCACGTTCTTTGATCTTATGGCTTATACTTTCAATTTCCTTGGTCGTTTTATCAATTTCAACGACCTGCTCCTTACTTGGTACCGTTAGAGTAGGCGCTTGCTGCCCATTCCCTCCTCCTCCATCGATGGGGGTCTGGTTAAAGTAAGCGCTCATCTGGTAATATTCTTTCTGGGTAATTGGATCAAATTTATGGTCATGACAACGGGAGCAGTTAAATGTGAGCCCCAGCCAGACAGTTCCTGTCGTCTCAGTCATGTCCATGATGTAATCGATTCGGTTCTCCTCTTTGATCCTGCCGCCTTCGCCATTGATAGGATGATTGCGAAGGAATCCGGTAGCGAGTTTTTGTTCGAAGGTGGATTCAGGGAGCAGGTCTCCGGCAATTTGCCAGACAGTGAATTTATCAAAGGGGAGATTCTCATTGAAGGACTTGATGACCCAATCTCGCCAAGGCCACATGGTCCTTTCGCCGTCCCCCTGGTATCCGTTACTGTCTGCGTAACGGGCAGCGTCGAGCCATGCCCAGGTCATTTTTTCGCCGTACGCTTGTGAATTAAGGAGCTGGTCAACTAACTTGTCGTAGGATTCAGGTGATTTGTCAGTGATGAAATTTCGGATTTGTTCTGGACTAGGGGGGAGGCCAGTCAGATCAAGATTGACCCTACGCATCAATGTTTCGGGTCCAGCTTGAGGGGAGGGATCCATTTGTGATTGTTTGAGTGTTTTTGCAACGAGTTCATCGACTGGATGTTGCTCAGTTAAAAATTTTGGCTTTTCAGGTTTGATGAAGGCCCAATGCTTTTCATATTCTGCACCCGATTTGATCCATTCCTTCAGCACATCCTTTTGTGCTTTTGTCAGATTTAGCTTAGCGTCCGGAGGAGGCATTATCTCATCAGGATCATCTGTAAAGACCCGATAGAGGAGTTCACTCTGTTCGGGTTTATTTGGAACGATGGCTGAGACTCCGTCGTGTGAAGTAGTGGCATCGGTAAAATTATCGAGCCTGAGCTTTGCTTTCCTCTTATTTTTATCCGGCCCATGGCAAAAATAACAGTTCTCCGAAAGGATCGGTTTGATGTCTCTATTGAAATTGATCTTTGACCACGAAAATTCTGTCCATATCAGTGTAGTTATAGTTGAAACAAGAATGGATTTTAGTTTCATTTAGCGAGAAATTATTCAGAGCATTTTACTGAATTTGCAGGAAAATGAAACCCTCTTCGTACATCTTTTCTGCATCGTTACAGGGAAAGGACTACGATTAGGAAATGACTAAAAAAGCAATTATATTACTATTTTACTCTGTAATAAATAATCGAAGGAATCCTGGTGTCCGGTTTTCTTCACTAATGGGGTCAGGAAATCTGTAACGAGTAATGATGTTTCCATTAGGATCCAAACTTTCAGGACCTAGTTGAACTGCTTTATTTTCCCAATCTTTGAGATCATTGCTGATCTGAACTAGGAACCGGGCATCCCGTTCTCCTTGGGCCCTGGTAAATTCGATGAATAAGTACTTCTCTTCGCCTTGTTGGGCAAAAAGTAACTTCGGAAACGGGATCGTATTGATGTTGTTTGTTGGGACCGTTCCTAGAGCATATTCTGCAAAGTTATTGAGCCCGTCCTTGTCAGGATCTGCTGATGGGCCAGAGACGCTGGGGTCGGAAATTTCTTCGCCTTTGAAATGAAGTGATTTCCAATCATCATAACTCATAGATCCTCCGGGGTTCCCTCCGACTTGGGTTGATGCTTTCCAGTTCGCTCCATCGTCATGATCGTCGAGCGGGTCGATGACCTGTATTGAATGACCTCCCAGATCGTCCAGAATAGGCCATGGAAATTCTTTCCGATAATAGAAATCGTGGATAAGTTCTTTGGATCCATTAATTAAGCGTATCCTTTCGCCTCCATTATTGAGCTTCCCATCATACTGACCTGCAATGGATCCTTGAACGTCATTACGCATTTCAAAGGCGGCCCGGTCACTGACGATAAGGATACTTGATCGTGGAAGTAATGATCTGATCCCAGATTCAGAGAAATCAAAATAAATTCCATCAGTGAAACGAACTCCGTCCAGATCAATTGACTGGTCACTGATATTTTTTAATCTGATAAATTCGAAAAGGTCTCCGTCATCGTGACCGGCTCCTTTTTCTTCAGTGGACGGGCCTTCTGGGTTGTAGAGAATTTCTATAATCGAAAGGTTTTCATTTGAAGGGGGGATCGTGTCGATCGTGAACTTGGCGGATGTTAAACCACTCCACTCGTTACCCTCAAGAGTACGGGCCATGACTGTGATGGGTTCCGTGATTTCCAGAGGCTCGTTCAGAGGATTGGTCCTTGTCGCTTCAAGTTGTATTTCCATGACCATGTCACTGCTTGATTTACTGCCATTGTGCATTTCAATGGCAATTAAGTTTGTTCCATCAATGAGTGCCGACGCATCCACAATGTAATCATCCAGGTCACCTTCGTTCAAATCGCTGGTATCATTCGAGGTCGTCATTTCAAAAGTGGCGTTAGCTTCAAGGTTCGAATCTCTGAAAATTTCTTCACCGTTTAAATAAACGGCGCCGCCCCCGTCTGACATAATTTTCATTCTCAGCTCGAAGTGACTTTGAGAATCCTCAAGTTCAAAATTTTTCCTGAAGTAGGTCGTTATCTGTCTTGGCCTTGGATTGATCGGTGTCTCGATAGGGATATTAGTTCTGGGAAGTGTGTGCGTATCAGAAATGTTTCCGAAGCCGAGCGGCGAAGGTCCTTCTTTCCAGTCCGAATCATTGTACTGAGGTTCTTTCCATTCAGTCCCTAAGTCTCCATCTGTATCACTGTACTTCCAGACTGAATTGAGGGATAAGATAATTACATCCACACTAGATCCTGACTGGCTAGTCGCCTTAGGATTAATTGATCCTCCAATTTGCCTGGGGTCTGACCCGTCAGTGGTATAATAAATTTTCCCCTTCTCGTTGGTGATTGCAAGATCGTATCCTTTCGGAACGCTTCCACCTAATTGACTGAACTGGGGCGGTTCTGTTTTTGGCCAGAGTCCATTATTTCTAAATTCTTCTTTTCTGGGTCCTAATAGGTACTGCCTGCGACCGTTCGTCGTGTTTGCCCAGGACCTGACAATGTTCTCATTTATGGATTCCTTATTCATAAATCTAAGGAGGTCACTGAATTCACCGTACAGTTGATCGGCGAGTTTCTTTAGATGAGAATTTTCAAAGTCACGGTCATCGAGGACTCCGCCATTGAATAGATGCTTATTTATTCTGTCAGCAAATAGAATTTTGAACTCTTCCCAACGGGACAGACCTCTCCACAGATCTCTAAGTTCACCATTTCCTGTTGCTATGAATGGTTGAATCATCTCCTGAGTGACTGGACGATTTCCTCGAGTGTACATGGCACCTTCGGCATCCCAAATGTAGAGACGGTACCGGCCACGATCTGAACGTTCCCTTGCCGCGACCCAGTTATTATGTGGCCAGTCCCAGGTCGCCATATAGATGTTCAAAAGATAGTAATCAATCATGTTTGTAACGTCTGCCATTTCGAGGACCCTTGCCCAGTTTGCGTTGGTCCTTTGGCTATTTAGCCTTCTAATCATTTCGTCCCAAGCCACCATGTCTCCTTCGGCGACGTTACTGGTTTTGCCCTGTAAGGCGAGCGTGTCCCAATCCGTTCCCGAGTCAGAACCGTGCACACTTGCGAACCATGGAGAGCGGAGTCGTTCGACCATATTGTAGAATCCCTTAAGCTCAGCGTTGACGTAAAGTGAATTAATGACTCCGGTACTTGCCGGTTGTTCCATGTCACGGCTCATTCGGCGGACCAGTTCATCTACGATAAAAGGATTTTTGATGTCATTTTTACCGGCTCGGACTCGGAATCTCTTGTACGTGTCGATAGGATCATCAATTCCATTTAAGGGTAATTGGACTTCAGAATTTCCGTATTCGTTCCGGAAATAAAGATTAAATGATGGTTTCTGCGTACCTCTCGCTGGCCAGGGACTGGCACTGATTTGATCCAGTAACATTCGTGGTCTGGAGTAAGATGATGCAGCGGCTCTGATGCCGCAGTCTGTCCTGAAGCCTGCACTCCCATCAGTAAAATAGAATTCTGCGTGTATGGGTCTCTCGTATGAGCGGCCACGGTTGATGACGTTGTTATAATCTGATGAGCCCGTCGGTTGCCATTGGTTATCGACGTACTGGCCTCCATTAATTGCGAATGCACCGAAAGGATCAAAGAGAGAACGTTCAGTGTCACCCGTGATGATTAGGGAAGGAGAATTTAAGAGTTTCGGATCCTGATCAATGAGATACGTGTTTGTTTTTGTATCTGAGGGTATCAAATTTTCATGGAATGCTCTTGCTCTAATCACATGTCCTTTTTTTTCTGATACTTTTCTGAGAATTATTGGTTCCGTGTAAGTAGAGCCATTCGTTTTGCTGGGTTCGGACCCATTGATCGTGTACAAAATAATTGATTTAGGGGTCTCGGTAGTAATTTCGAGTTCAATATTTTCATTTAAGAATCCACCACGCGTACTGAAGGAAGGGGATTTTACTTTGCCTGAAAAGGCCGGACCGGAATTCCTCGATCCTGGGCTAGGCTCACTCAAATAGACGAGTTCACCGGAATCATCCAACGCACCGTAGCTGTGAAAGTTATACTGCTTTGGAAATTTATTACTGAATGAGCTTTTTGAATTTCCCTGATTATCAAATAGCCCAAGAAATTCTCCGTTACTGTTAAGTTTGAAGTTGGTGTGAAGATATTTGGCGCCGCGTATCTCTTCATCCATTCCATCAGCTAAAATTACAAGGTAACCCTTTGCAGGCACTAAAGTCGTTTCCGGAAATTTCCATTTCCCGAGATCTTTTTCATCATCACTCAAAGACCAGTTACTGATATCAATCGCTGCGTTTCCAGAATTGAAAAGTTCGATCCAATCTGAAGTTTCATTTTCAATGCTCTTATCATTCAGCATGGCAGGTTCATGAATGTCAGAGTTCGGTTCAATTAGTCCGGGAAAGTAGCTAACAGTTGAACTGGTCGGGACCAGAACCTTGTCCTGGGTGTCTGCCTGATCGATGAGGACAGAAAAATCCAGACGAATGCTTGTCAGGGGGTCGTTATTCGTGACTTGTATGGCAAGAGTGTTTTCTCCTGCCTTTAGAATTTCCTTTGATGTGCCGACCCTTAATTTTGTGAATCTAGTAGATGATGAGCCGGTCCGGTAAGAGATCTGATCCCAGTAAATGTGAGACTTTGTTTCTCCATTATTAGCTCTGCTAATTTCCTTGCCGTTGAGCCAAGCAATGAAACCGTCATTGTAGTTTATGCTAAGTACGAGGGGTTTCTGAGAATTTGCATCCTGAGCTGAGACTAAAAATCTTTTTCTTACATACAGGGATGGGGAAATCCCATAAAGTTGTGATTTTACGTTTGTGCTTATACTCCCGAGATCATAACCGATAGGGGTTCTCCCGGTCTTCCAGTTCGAATGATCGAACCGATTTGCCCGCCAAGTCGGCCAGTTACCGGTGGAAGGTTGATCATTTGAATCCCAACGCAGAAGACGTTCGGTTCCCTTACATAAAATTTCATTTATTCTGACTTCCCCAGAACAGATGCTCACTAAACTCAAAAATGAGATGAATTTGAAAAAATGAGCAATTTGATTACAGAGGAATCTACACATTATGGGGCAAGTCTTGATCAGCTTTTGAATTATTGTTCTGATCGATAGACCCTGTATTGCCTGGCTCTGTTAATTGTATTCGAATTATCAGTGAAGTTAGTGTTCTTTTCTTCATCAGTTGAGAGCAAGGATCCGGGAAGATTTGATTTCCAGACCCCAAGGTTATCGGAGTACTGGAGTTGATAATTAAAACCGGGCTGCATTTTCCACGAAATTGTATTTTTCCCGTTTGGTTCCCTGATAATGGATCTGATCTTAAATGGGTTCTCGGTAATGGTGAGTTTCTTTGTGTCTGCGTAAACTGCCCAATCGTCAAATAGCATCCAGTTATTTCCCCATCCAGAGTTTGATGTGCGTTGCCATACGATAGCTATTCCTCCGAGATCAAGTTTTGTATTCCTTGCAGTGAAAGGGGCATCCTCAAAGATCTGAAATCCACTCAGATCGACTGACCAAGTATTATTTTTAAAGTCCACCTCTGCAGCCAGAATTTGAATCTCATTACGGATAAATTCTTCTCCCGTATCATATTTGTTTCTACCGTCCTCTCTCCATAAACCGAAGGAGGTTTCCGTGTTATTGTAGGTCAGCGAAGCGAGAGTCGATCCTCTTGAATTGAAAAAGCTAATAAAGAAGCTGTCCCGGCGTGGATCGTTACTGGGTTCATCGGAATCATTAATACCAATAACGGTTTCGAGTCTGACAATATGCTCTCCGGTACTGTCGGGATCGTGCCTAATTTCCCTAAGGACCGTGACAGTATCAGTATTTCTTGGTGAATTGTAACCGATAAAGGCGCTCTGTCCTAGGCCCTGAACGGCTTCAGGCTCGATTCCATGAGAGCCATGACCAGTAGGAGTTCCGTTCCAGCCATCATAACCGACCAGCTCATCGTCACCTGAAGGAGCATCTTCAAAATCAGTGAAATATAATTCCCTCTCTGCGAATGCTAAGGAATTTAGTATCAGCCATGAAACTGATAAGATAATGGGCATTAGGGATCTTTGTCTTAAGTGAGGCATTAACCTATTTTGCTTTAATTAGTTTTAGGACTAAAAAAAGCGGCCCCTATGACGAGGGCCGCTTTTGTAAAATTAGTCTGTAATATTTTAATTTAAGACTTATAAGCGGATTTGTACGTCGTCACCGCCTTCGCCTTCACCTTCACCTTCGCCTTCACCTTCACCTTCACCTTCACCTTCACCTTCGCCTTCACCTTCGCCTTCACCTTCACCTTCGCCTTCGCCTTTTCCTTTGTGGTGACGGAGGTGTCTGAGATGCCATGTAAACTCATCAGCTGCAATGCCGCCATCTTCGTCATCATCTAATCGGCCAAAAATTCTCTCGATGCTTTTTGGAAAACGTTTTGCAAGTCGCTCGATGGCACCTATGGCCCCGAACTCTTCAGCACTTAAAATGCCATCACCGTCAGTGTCCACTTCGGCGAACCTTTCGTTACGCTTTTCCTCGATTTTTGCACGTAGTGCATCACGAGCTGCTTCACGTTCTTCTTTAGAAATTTCTCCGTCTTCGTCAGTGTCCCATAAGGCACGCCTTTCTTTAGCGCGATTCTTTCTAGCATCTTTGGCTGCTTGACGCTCTTCTTCATCCAGCACTCCGTCCTCGTTCAGGTCGTACTTAACGAGGAACTCAGGAAGGGTTCCGTTACCAAAAACTTTTCCGCCTTCCTCACCTTCAGCACGCTCTGGCTTTTCCCACTGCTTTGATAGTTTTGGCATCCAGCCCCAGCTCCAGCCGGCTGATGAGATCGTGACTGTTGCCAAGATGATTGATAAGATAAAAGTTAGATGTTTCATGATTTTGTTTTGTTGGGGGAGGGGTATTTAATTTGTATGTATAACTCTCTACTTAAGGTAGACGGTGGCAAGCTTTAATTAGTTACAAAAAAATCATCTGCCCCCGATTAGGAATCAAATTAATCTTAATTATTGCGTAATAGACGAGAAAAATCGTCGATTTTATTTTTAGCGGCTTTTTCTTCCCGTTCTTTTTGACTAACGGGCTCATTTCCATTTTCCACTGAGGTTTGGGGTTTTTCTGTGTTAGGCGTTGTCTCTTCGAGGTTTTTTGTAGATTCCTCATCCAGCAGGGCCACGACATCATTCCACCAAGCTTCCCGATCTAATGCCTCTTCCTCGAGAATTATTTTCTGATCCTCATCTAGGATAGAGTAGATTTCAGCTTCTACGTCGGGGACTGAGGAGCCAGGCTCTACTCGCGTCTTAATTCCACTTAGTAGATTATTACCGTCGGGATTTAGTGATGGATGGAATGTGGGTAAGGATTTGGCCAGGATTGGGAAAATAAAGTCTTGCTGTTCTTCAGTAAGATTCAGTTTCTCAGTTAATTCATCGAGACGCTTATTGGCTTGTTTTTCAACTACGAGGGCACGGGCCGTGAGTTGTTTTCTGGTGAGTTTAGGTTCCTGATTTTTTGGAGTTGATGGGAGTTTATTCTCTTTATCAGTGTTTGATGGTTCCGGTTCTTTTTTAGCAATTAGCGGATTGTTTTTTGATATCTGACTGGCGGTTGACTTTTCAAGTATGGCCTTTTCTGTCTTGGCTACTTCTAACTTAGACTGATTGAGTTGTGAGGTATTTTCTTTAGGGTCAATTGGAATGGAGTTTATTGGAACATATGAATAGATAAGAATCGCCAGCAATGCTGCGGTACCAGTGATGACATATGCATTAAGAGATATTTTCATTAGATCTATAAAAGGAGTTTATGCAAAAAACGGACAATTTCACTCTTAATTAAATTTGTGCTATCAGTTCGCAATTCCTACTGAACTTAATGGCTTCAAAGGATTTTTTTCAAGATTGATCATTGCTAATTTTAACTTTTTGTGAGCCCGCATCTTTGTAACCTTCACTTTTGACTCGGACCAACCCGTTAATTGGCATACTTCTTTTACCGTTTTTTCTTTTAGTTCCATTAATCGGACCACAGTACGTTCTTGATCATTGAGAGTTAAAAGGAGTTTTTGAATCAGCTCTTCGATTAATTCGTTTTCTGTTGCTTTGAGCCTTCTTGAATAGTTTAATTTTGGTTTAATAGCTGTTTGAACTGCTCTTTCTCCATAAATGAGTTCTGGTCTTATCTTTTTTTTCCTGAGTCGATCATAGCAGGTATTGACTGCAATTTTTGATGCCCAGTGATCGAAAGGTTTCTTACCTGCATACTGATGAATCTTGGAAAATATTTTCATGAATATTTCCTGTAAAATATCCTGTTTTTCGTCACCTAGGGTGAGATTTTTCCGGGCAATAGGCTCAAGTACTGGATAAAGTATATCAATTAGTTCCTCGCAGGCATGCTCATTGCCTCTTCTTGCAAGGGAAACGATACGATTCACTGGATTTTCCATGTCAAAAATTAATGTATTTACATAATAAACACAGAAAGATTACTCAAACATGAAGATGATTCATTTTTTACTACATAATTGGCTTTAAATGGCGATTAATGTCCATTTTTTGGCACCCACTCAAAACATTGACGATCAGGTGGCAGAGGTTACAATCTAAATCAATGAGAGCGCTTTACCTGTTATTTGTTTTTGGACTTTTGCAATTTGTGAGGCCTGCCAATGCGCAAATTGGCTGGTCAAAGGAAGAGATCGTAGGAAAGTTTGGTGAGCCTATAGGGGATGCAACGAAGGGACTCTTGGAAAGTGATGGCACAAAGGCAGATGTTTTTACTGATGCGAACTTCGGCTTCGATTTTAACGTCGAGTACAAAGATAATATTGCGTGGGTAGTAACTTTTCATGGAAGAAAAGTTCGTAGGAGCATGGCTGACTCTTTGGTCGCAATTAACTGTGGTCCTAAGGTCCAGAGTGGTGAATTTTTAAGTGGTAAGTACTGGATAGAAAAAGAAAAAAATTTACGGGCCTTTTATTATTCAGCACCGATGCCGAGGTTAGTCGTTATGACAGAAGAAAGCCTCGAGTCAAAGACGACTCCGAGGGAGATCATTTTGAAAGCTCTTCCCAATGTTTTACCTTCTGCCGCCGGTAATCGGAAGAAGGCTCTTTCTGGAACAAAGAATGATCCATTCGCGAAGTACCGTAAGAGAGGTGATGCCTCTTCGAAAAAGACCGAAGAGGATTCTAAGGAAGAATCAGATCCCAAGGAAGAGTCTGAAAAGAGTGAGAGCTTATAGGATCTTTATTTCAGATAGTCATGCTTGCGTAACCTCCGTCCACGACTATCTCGGCTCCAGTAACAAAGCTGCTCGCTTTTTCTGAGGCGAGAAATAGTGTTGCGCCGATCAGCTCTTCGGAGTTTCCGAATCTTTGCATCGGTGTGTGGCCCATGATAGACGCGACTCTATCTTCAGTCAGAACTTTGCGATTTTGCTCCGCGGGGAAAAAACCAGGGACGAGCGTATTTACCCGGACTCCTTCTTTCGCCCATTCTCTTGCGAGATTTTTGCTGATGTTATGGACCGCGGCCTTAGTCATTGAATAAGTAAAGACTCTCGAGAGGGGAATGATCCCGGACATGGATCCGACATTGATGATTGAGGCACTGATATTATTTTTCAGGAAATATTTCCCGAAGGCCTGGCAAGTGACGAAGACTGCCTTGGAATTTGTTTCAAAGATTTTATCAAATTCTTCCTCTGGAACTTCCAGAAAAGGTGTCGCTGAGTTGATCCCTGCACCGTTAATGAGAACATCGCATTTCCCTGACATATTGATGATTTCTGTGAGAAGCGACTCAATAGAATCCTTTTTCGTGACGTCAGCTTCGAGGAAATAAGCCTTGCCCCCGGAATTTTCGATGTTGGTGATTCTTGATTTAGCTTTGTCCTCATTGCGGCCCACGATGACGACTTCTGCTCCGGCCTTCGAAAGTCCCTCGGCCATGGTCCCGCAAAGTTCACCGGTTCCACCGATCACGACTGCGGTCTTTCCTTTTAATGAGAATATCGAATCAATGTAAGACATGACGATTACCTGTCGACGCGTGCACTTCCTCCGCTGACTAATTTCTCAACTTCTTCTAGAGTTGCCATGGTCGTGTCTCCGGGAGTTGTCATCGCCAGTGCTCCGTGAGCGGCACCATATTCGACTGCGAGTTGCGGGTCATTGTGCTTAAGGAATCCGTAAATGAGTCCGCTCGCGAATGAATCTCCACCGCCGACCCGGTCAAATATTTCCAGGCCCGGTCTGTGCGAAGCTTCGTAAAATTCTCCGTCATGCCATGCGATGGCTCCCCAATCATTGACTGACGCGGTCTTCACTTCGCGGAGCGTCGTTGCTGTCGCTTTGAAATTTGGAAACTCAGCCACAGCCTGGCCGATCATTTGTTTGAAGTTCTCAACGTTCAGGCCAGAAATGTTGGCATCGACTCCCTCCACTTCAAAACCAAGACACGCAGTGAAGTCTTCCTCGTTACCGATCATTACGTCCACGGACTTTGCAATTTCTCGGTTCACCTCCTGTGCCCTCTCTTGGCCCCCAATTGATTTCCATAGTGATGGTCTGTAATTAAGGTCGTAGCTGATGATGGTCCCGTGCTCCTTTGCTTTCTTGCATGCTTCAATGACCAGTTCGGCAGTCGTTTCAGAGAGCGCGGCGAAGATGCCTCCGGTATGGAACCACTGTGAGCCCTGTTCTCCAAAAATGTGATCCCAGTCAATGTCTCCGGGCTTCATTTGTGAGGCTGCCGTGTGACCACGGTCAGAGGTTCCCTTTGCTCCGCGTATGCCGAATCCTCTCTCCGTAAAATTTATTCCGTTCCTTACTTCGCGACCGATCCCGTCAAAATCAATCCACTGAACAAATTCAGTGTCGACGCCACCTTGCAGAATGAAATCTTCAATGAGTCTGCCCACTTCATTTTCTGCGAACGCTGTGACGACCGCTGTTTTCATTCCAAAGCAACGCCTCAGGCCACGGGCCACATTATATTCTCCGCCACCTTCCCAGGCATTTAATTGTCTGGCCGTTCTTACTCTGCCCTCTCCGGGGTCGAGTCTAAGCATGATTTCACCGAGTGAAATCTCGGTGTATTTGCATTCAGATGGAGATTTTATATCGAGTGCCATGGGGCGCCGATAATAACGTGTCAGTTGCCTATGTAAACTGCTTCTTCATCAAGAAGCGGCATTATTATTAAAATATGGGGTTATTTATCGAATTTAGACAGTGCCTGAATGTCCCAGGGATCCGCACTGATTTGTTCGGCCAGATGATTAAATTCGGCAATTTCTGCGGCAGAAAAAAGTAATCCTCCGGCCTCTTTGGTTCGAGTAGCTGCCTGAGCAAAGTCCTGGCCCGGCAAGAAAATGTTTTCATTGCCGTGCCCCTTGATGTCTTCGATCACAGCTTTGACATTTTCTTGCTGGTTCCGCCCACAGGCGAAGGCCCCACTACTGACCGCGTCGGGATGAATGACTTGGAAATAAAAACTTGGAGTGCGTTTTTCTCCTTCGGGAATTTCACGTGACCTGAGTGTTGGTAGAGATCCTCCAATGAACGAGGCTAGTATTTCATTAATGAGCGCCATTCCGTAACCTTTGTGAGCACCGAAGGGAACGAGGTAAGCGGCCTTTTCAGGATCAGTGGTCGGATCCCCGTTCTCATCGACGGCTGCATTTTCGGGTAATGGCTGACCTTCTCTTTTGAGTTGCTGGACCCTTCCCATGGCCACGACTGACGTGGCCCAGTCAATGACTATGGGAAATCCAATTGAATCAGTTGTAGGAAATCCCCAGCTATGAGGATTCGTTCCGAGGGTAGGATGTTTGCCCATGAATGGCACGACCTCTGCCAGCCCTGCCGTGCAGTTTGTATAAGCGATGTATCCTCGATTCGCCGCGTCCAGAACGTATCCGCCTCCCCAGAGATAATGAAAAGCATTGTCCACGGACACTTGCCCGATCCCGTACTTATCGGCCAGTTCGATGCATCTTTCGATGGCTTGATAACCGACGCTCTGTCCTAGCTTTTTATTGCAGTTCCATATTTCACTCGCCTCAAATTTCTTTTCTATTGTTTCAATATCGGCTCCTGGAGTGCATCCGTTGTTGCCTGATCCGAACAACTCGTCCAGATGAATGGCTTTGAGTGCATTGTGCGTTCGAACGCCGTGAGTTGATGCAAAGGAACAGAACCTGGCAGCATCATTCGATTCTGATTCCGTGAAGCCCCTTTCTTTATAGGCCTTACTGACGAGTGAATTGTGTTTACTTTCTTGGACGATATAGAATTCTTCTTTCATATTTTTATGAATCAAATTTGTTGGCCTGAGTGTAATCATCTTTTCCGTTTAAGAATGATATCAGGTTACGGGTAGCCATTCCGGCTTGTCTTTCCACAGACTCATGAGTTCTGGAGGCAATGTGTGAAGTGATAATACAGTTGGGGGCATCTAGAAGTGGATGATTTTCCTGGGGCGGTTCGCTGTCCAAGACATCAGTTCCATATCCCCCGACCCTTCCACTCAATAACCCTTCTTTCATGGCTCCCGCTTCGACCAGTTCGCCACGGGCGCAGTTAATCACAATCACATTATCTTTCATCTGCTCTATTTTTGCTGAGTTAATCATTCCATGCGTTTCATCGTTAAGAAAACAGTGCAACGAGACGATATCAGAACTGCAAAGGACCTCGTCCATGTTTGAACATTTCCTTATTCCGTTAACATTGGCGAACTCCTCATCAAAGAAAGGATCATAAGCGATGATATTTAATCCGAAAACACTTGCCCGAATAGCGACTTCCTTGCCGATCCTTCCGAGGCCGATGATACCAATCGTTTTACCTAGTATTTCATTTCCGACCGGTTTTTTCCAACCCGCCTTCCAAGAGCCTGAAGCGACTTCATTCGCGTTGGAGTGAATTTTTTTTGTTAGGCCAAGAAGAAGGCCGAAGCAGTGCTCCGCGACTGTCGTGTGATTGACTCCTGGAGTGAATAGTATCGGTATTTTCTTTGCGGTGGCATGCTCGACATTAATCTTATCGAGTCCAATTCCATATTTACTGATCACCTTGAGGTGAGGCAAGGATTTATTAATGACTTCTTTTGTTATTGAGTCATCACCACAAAGAAAACCATCAAATTCTCCTGCGATTTCAAGCATTTTTTCTTCGGGCAGGGGCCCGCGTTCTCTGGCAATTTCCCACCCAGTTGAGGCTAGAAGGTCATGGTGTGGCCCTGGAGTGTCTTGATAAGATGTAGTGGTTAACAGTATTCGCATAGTGTAGACTATATTTAGTTTCGATTTTTTGGTCTTCAGTCAAGTAAAGTGAACGATAAAATGAAAATGGAAGCCGGTCAGCAGCCCTTGGACCGGTTTATGGATGAGGCTGATTTAAAGAATAATAATTTAGTCAAGTGTTCTAAGGAGGGTTTAACACATAAGCGGGCTTCTAAGGCAAGGAAAGGTCGTAGGATCACACAAAGAATGCAAAAAAAGGTTCTATGCGCATGGAATGACCTTA
Source organism: Verrucomicrobiales bacterium (assembly GCA_012960505.1). GTDB lineage: Bacteria > Verrucomicrobiota > Verrucomicrobiia > Verrucomicrobiales > DEV007 > EC70. The sequence continues at coordinate 157,973 of DUBC01000048.1, read as the reverse complement.
CTGGAGAGAAGAGGGAAATAGATGAACTTTTCAATTATCGTGGGCGCTGATGGCTGATTTCACTATAGTTGGCGGTGGTTTAGCGGGTTGCAGTCTAGCTATTGCCCTCCATAAGAGAGGAAAAGATGTGAAAGTCGTGGACCGTGGTGACGCGGTAACTTCTACTAAGGTTGCGGCCGGCATCGTCAATCCAATAACTGGTCCTTATCTTACTAAGGAGCCACGATTCAATGAGTTCTGGTCACATGCATTAAAATTCTATAGGGCTTTTGAAGGTTTAGTTGGAGAGACTTTGTTTCGTGAAATGAGTATGGTTCGACTCTTGGACTCTGAGCAGCAGGTGACTAAATGGCAGAGCCGACTCAAGTCTCCCAGCTATCAAGAATGCATAACGAGTGATGCTTTGCATATAGGAGATGAATTTTATTCAGAATTTGGAGGTTTTACAATTGAATGTGCCGGTCATTTACTCACCGCTGACTTCATTGATGCAACAAAAAGGTTCATGGGCGATCAGTGGCAGGTTGGGGAAGTCCTCGAGCCCGAGCCTGAAGAGATGACCATTTTTTGTGAAGGAGTGAATGGCTTACACAACCCTTTATTTGATTGGGTTCATTTTAGGCCTGCGAAAGGTGAAATATTAACAGTCCAGATCAATGATCTCAAAGAGGACCGCATAGTGAACCGAGGGAGAGTATGGCTATTGCCGATTGGTGATGGTGTTTTTCGTGTCGGTGCAACCTATGACTGGGATTCAAATGATTGTAATGTCACTGCCGAGGGGAGGGAATTCATAGAGTCACGTCTCAAGGGCCTTATTAAGGTTCCTTATGAAGTCCTAGACCAAAGGGCCGCTGTCAGGCCAGTGATCGGAACAAGGAAAATTTTGATAGGTATTCATCCGGGTCATGATCGTGTTGGTTTCTTTAATGGATTGGGTTCGAAAGGCGTTTTGTTAGCGCCCTTCTTTGCGGATAATTTCGCGGCACATCTTTGCGGAGAAACAGAAATTGATGAAGGGGCTAATCTGCGTGGGAATCTATAAAGTGAAAATGATCATTGATAAATGAAATCAACACAATTAGCTCATCAACTCGTCAGTGATCGGCTCGAGGGAAGCGAGGTAGTGGTTGATGCTACTGCGGGGAACGGGCATGACACTCTGTTCCTTGCTGAGCAGGTAGGAGTGACTGGGGTCGTATATTCTTTTGATGTGCAGGAGGAAGCGATTCGAATGACCAGATCAAGACTCGAAGAGGCACAGATATCTGATAGGGTCATTATGTGTGAGACTGGCCATGAGAACTTGGACGAAGTGATAAGAGCTCCACATTTGGGGAATATTTCCGCGATCATGTTTAACCTTGGGTACCTTCCTGGAGGAGATCATTCCATAACAACGCTAAAAGGAACAACGTTAACTGCCCTTCGAAAGGCTCTGGAATGTCTTAGGGATGGCGGGTTCTTGACTGCCCTTTGCTATCCGGGTCATGACGAGGGCCTTGAAGAATCTGTGGAAGTTTTGACTTTTCTGGAATCATTGGATCAGGCTCACTTTTTAACGAAGAATTATCGGGACGCGAGCATTCCGGACAATGTTCCTTTTCTGGTCTCGGTTCAGAAGAGCTGACATTAGAGGTAGTTGCCAAAGTCATTGGTTCTGTATTACATTGCTGCCTTGTCACGAAAACTTCAGTTATTTACCAATGGATTCGCCTTGTGGGTCACTCTTGGGGCTGGCCTGGCCTGGATAAGACCTGATTTATTTACTTGGTTCACACCATACATTGGGCCTGGTCTGGGAGTCATCATGCTGGGCATGGGGATTACCTTGAGTTTTAAGGATTTTAAGGAAATTTTCAAACGGCCTGGAGCCGTTGGTGTTGGTGTCGGAGCGCAGTTTATCATTATGCCATTACTGGGCTGGTCATTAGCGACTGCCTTTAAACTGGAACGAGACTTGGCTGTTGGTTTGATTCTTGTAAGCTGCTGCCCCGGTGGAACGGCGTCCAATGTGATTGCTTTTCTTGGTCGTGCAAATTTACCTCTTTCGGTTTCATGACTATGTGCTCCACGTTCATGGCCATCTTTCTGACCCCATTACTGACTGATACTCTGGCGAGCCAGTACATGGAAGTATCGGCAACTAAGATGCTTCTTACTACAGTGCAAATTGTGCTGATTCCTATCGTTGTTGGAATACTTCTCAATCAATATTTCCCAAACAAGGTCAAGGCTGCCAAGGATGCGGCTCCTTTAGTTTCCGTGATCGTCATTGTTTTAATTGTGAGTTGTATCATTGGACTGAATAAAGAAAAGATTCAGAGCGCGGGAGCCTCTTTATTTATTGCCGTCCTTCTCCTGCACTTGGGCGGATTCGTTCTTGGTTACCTACTAGTAAAACTCTTAGGTTATCCGGAGGATTACCGGCGAACGGTTTCCATTGAAGTAGGCATGCAGAATTCGGGGCTCGGGAGTGAGCTTGCAAAAAAACACATCTCAGTGACGGCTGCGGCCCCTTGTGCGATATCGGCCGTTTATCATTGTATTATTGGTAGTTTCTTAGCTGCCTATTGGCGTCGCAAGATGCCTGTTTCATCACCAGAAAAAGAGTAACTTTTCATGTATAGAGTTGCCCAGTCAGTTGTTCTTTTAGCAGCTACTTATCTTCTCCTGAGCGGGAGACCCTTATTTGGTTTATTTCTTTTATTCTGTGCGTTCGGTTACTGGTTCTTTGATCGTTACACGAACCGAGTAGTTAAAGGATTTGACAGGAATCTGAGAGAAGAAATTTCAGATTTTCATGATGAATTGTTTGTTGCTGATCTGCACGCTGACGTTTGTCTGTGGAGACGCGACCACATGAATCGAAACAAAAGAGGGCATGTGGACTTGCCTCGGCTCATCGAGGGGAACGTGTCATTGCAGTTTGTGACTGTTCCAACAAAGCTTGTTTTGACCCGTAGGTTGCCACGATTTTTTTTAACTGATCTTTTTTTCTGGAGTGCGATGATGAGTTTGCAAAGGATCAGAACATGGTTCTTCGTCTCTGCACGTGCAGAGCTGCAGCTAGAACGGGTCAATGATTGGATTAAAGATTCTCGAGGCTCCTTAAAATTAATAAGGAATTCCAATGACCTTGAGGGTTTATCTGAAGAACAAAGTGTCGGCCATCAGAGAACTGGGATCATGCTTGGCCTAGAAGGAGCGCACGTATTGCGGGGTAGGTTCAATGTGAGCTGGCTCGTGGAGCAAGGATTCAGGGTAGTTGGTATAACGCATTTTAATGATACTAGGTTCGGGGATTCGGCTCACGGATGGCGTCGGGCCGGGCTCACAGCAGCGGGGCATGATCTTGTGAAGGATCTTGATAAGAATGGTATCATCATTGATCTGGCTCACTGCTCGGAGCAATTGATTAGTGATGTTATCAATATGCATAATGAAGGTGATCTGACCAAGCCCCCCATCGTTTCACATACGGGCATCAAGGGAGCGCACAATCATCGACGTAACATTTCTGATGAACAAGCCATTGCTGTGGCTATGACCGGAGGTCTTATAGGAGTGACATTCTTCAGGCCTGCACTGCCCCGCAATTCAATCAAAGCCGTTGGAGAAGTCGTGCTGTACCTGATTGAACTCCTGAATGAGGCCGGACTAGAAGGTGTCCGTCATGTGGCTTTTGGCTCTGACTTTGATGGTGCTGTCAGGACAGTGATTGATTCTTCTGGTTGGCCTCAGATCACAGAGATGCTCCTTGAATCAGGTATTTCTAACAAGGATATTCAATTATTAATGGGTGAAAATGTCCGCCGTTTTTTTGCGGAACATTTGCTTCAGGCCTCGATCACATGAGGCCTCCGGGGAGGCCTCCTTCTCCCATTCCGAGTCCACCAGTAATTTTGGACATTTCCTCTTCCATTACCTTGCGGCCCTGCTCAATGGCCTGAGTGACACCTGAGAGGATGAGGTCCTCCAAAATTTCAGAATCTTCTGGATCAATGATTTGCGGATCAATTTTGATTGAGCGGACATCGCCCGAGCAAGTGGCCGTGACCGTGACTTTACCTCCGCCTACAGAAGCTTCTACTTCTTGTTCGGCTAGCTCGGCTTGAACTTTTTGCATTTTGCCCTGCATCTGCTGGGCTTGTTTCATCATTTTAGCGATATTCATTGATTTGCTTTTAGTTGGTATAGTTTTCTAAATTCGTTGATAAGACTAGTCTTCATTGATGACTGCTTCAAAGACTTCTAGTGCTTCTTTGATGAGCGGGTCATCGTAAATGTTTTCCTCTTCCTGCTTTTCTTCGTGGGTAACTTCCGGTTCCTCGGAACTTGTAGATTGTTGGTTATCCTCAGGAGGTTCCTCAAACTCTGCTAGGTGTGGTGGAGAGTCTGGAGGATTTACTCCTTCTTTGAGGATGGCTTGAAATTTTCTGATGCCAAGCATTGCTCCGAGGCACTTCTCGATGACCGGCTTGATACGGTCACTGGTAATCATTGCATGAGCTATACTTTCATCAGGGGACATCGCAACGGTGAATTTTTTACCATCATCTTTTTCGAAGATGCTCTTTGCGGCAGAGTCAGCCGCTAAGGGTTTTACTTTGCTTATATGCTCAATCACTGCTGCCCATACATCATTTCCGGATAGGGGAACGTCATCAGGAGTAGGCTCAGGAGTAGGCTCAGGAGTAGGCTCAGGAGTAGGCTCAGGAGTAGGCTCAGGAGTAGGCTCAGGGCGTTGATTTGCTGGCGGAATAGTCTTTTCCGCAGGCATTTCGGAAATGGCACCGTCAATAGCATCAATGACATCACTCAGCCTAGTCTCTTCTATTATCTGGATTCCCTTGATAATGGCGACCTCTAAATGGAGTCGCTTATTGGGGGCCCATTTCATGCGGCCTTCTACTGTTGCTAAATGATCAATCAGTGCAAGTAACCTGTCCGTATCAATTTGCTTGGACTGATTTTCTACTCTCTTAAGTATTTCTGCCGCTAGTTCCTTTGAGGCTCCAGAAGGATCGACCTGATAAACGAGAACTGAACGGAAATGACTAATCAGGTCTGTGAGAAGTTTGCTGAGATCTTTTCCTGATTCGGATTGTTCATAGATAGTTTCGAGCCCCTTAACTGTTTCCTTACTCAGGATTGCTGATCCTAGGCCTGCGATAATTTCAATTCCGGTGAATCCAAAGACTTCCAAAACATCGGACTCATGGATTGACTCGCCGCAGAATGCAACGAGTTGGTCGAGCATTGATTGAGCATCTCTCATTCCGCCTTCTGCTCCTTTTGCTATTGCCGTGCCTGCGATCGGGTCCAACTCAATGCCTTCTTGTTTGGCGATGTGATTGAGTTGTTCTGCAATTATTTTGGTTGGAATCCTTCGTAAATCGAATCGCTGGCAACGAGAAATGATCGTTGGCAATATTTTTGTTGCTTCCGTTGTCGCGAAAATAAACTTCACATGTTCGGGAGGTTCTTCCAGTGTCTTTAGTAGCGCATTGAAGGCAGCGTTCGACAACATATGAACCTCATCAATGTAGTAGATTTTATATTTTCCGTGAGTTGGAGCAAATTTTACATTGTCGCGAAGTTCTCTGACCTGATCGACTGAGCCCGTACTTGCACCATCGATTTCTAATACGTCTAGACACCGGCCTTCTGCGATTTCTTGGCAGATACTTTCATTCGGATCAAAATCTATTTTTGGACCGCCCTCACAGTTGAGTGCTTTGGCAAGAATTCTTGCAATGGATGTTTTTCCAGTTCCTCTCGGTCCAACGAAAAGATAAGCATGGGCTAGCCTATTTTTTTCAATGGCATTTGAAAGTGTCTGGACAACATGATCCTGTCCAAGGATGTCCTTGAATATAAGGGGACGATATTTACGTGCGAAGACTTGATAACTAGAGCTCACGGACCCTATTTTAGTAAGGGTTTGCGGTTTGTGAATCTTTTTTCAGTTGGACATTTTCCAATCATCGCGCTTTTTGATCAGTAATGAGTGAAAATGAAGCCATTGGAATGATTGCCGGCAACGGTATTTATCCTACAATATTTGCCCATGGGGCCCGTTCTGCGGGTGTAAAACGCCTAGTTTCGGCCGCATTCGAAGGGGAAACGGATCCCGTTATCGAAGAAATATCTGATACTGTTTCTTGGATGAGGGTTGGTCAGCTAGGTAAATTAATAAATTTTTTTGAGACCGAAAAAATTACCAAGGCTGTGATGGTTGGGCAGATCGAGCCAAAAAATTTATTCGATTTAAGGCCTGATATGAGAACACTGGTGCTACTCGGCAAGCTCAAGGAACGTAATGCGGAGTCAATTTTTAACGGTATAGGTGAAGAGCTTTCCAAGCATGGTATAGAATTAATTCCTGCAACTACTTACCTTGATGATTTGTTGCCTGGTCCAGGTCATGTGTGTGGACCAAAGCCCGGGAAGCGATTACCGGATGAAGCAGCGTTCGGTTATAAGATAGCAAAAGAAATTAGCCGTTTGGACATTGGTCAAACGGTAGTAGTAAGTAAAGGCACTGTTCTTGCAGTTGAAGGTTTCGAGGGAACGAACGCTGCGATTAAGAGGGGAGGAGATCTTGGACGGGACGGAGCAGTAGTCGTTAAAGTTTCTAAGCCTGGTCAGGACCTTAGGTTTGATGTTCCTTGCATCGGGCCTGAAACTATTGAAATTGCTGCGTCGGTTAACGTTTCTGCGATTGTGGTCGAAGCAGGGAAGACTCTTTTGCTTGGAAAAGATCAAATAGAAGAACAGGCCAAAGACAAAGGCGTTACCGTTTTTGCTTATGAAGAATAGAGAATATAAAATATTATAATGAGCAATAAAATCAAAGCGGGCGTCATTGGGGTAGGAGCGATAGGTAAAAATCATGCACGTATATATTCAGAAATTGATTCTGCTGATCTCGTCGCTGTCTTTGACTCCGACACTGATGCTGCGAAAGAAATAGTGAATCTTTACGGGGGTGTGCTGGCCGGTTCAATTGAAGAGTTTTCGAAGCTCGTCGATGTTGTTTCGGTTGCAACGCCCACGAACACTCACAGGTCAATTGGTGAATCTTTATTGGAACGGGGCAAGCATCTTCTGATTGAGAAGCCGATAGCTGACAGTGCTCCTGATGCGCAGGCCCTAGTGAATCTTGCTGCAGAAATGAATTGTGTGCTGCAAGTTGGCCACATTGAACGGTTTAATCCTGTTCTCGAAGAAATTGAAGAGCGGCTCAAGGATCCGCGCTTTATTGAAGTGCATCGACTCTCTCCGTTCCCGAACCGTTCCATGGATATTGGAGTAGTTTTGGATCTCATGATCCATGATTTGGAGATTGTTCTGCATCTGGTGAAATCTAAAATCCAAAGCATTGATGCTGTCGGAGTACCTGTCCTGACCGAACGCGAGGACATTGCCAATGCCCGTATACGATTTGAGTCTGGCTGCGTTGCAAATATTACCGCTAGCAGGATTTCTCCTGAGAAGATACGTAAGTTACGCGTCTTTGAGGGTGAGAGTTACCTCTCGCTTGATTATCAGGATCAGGAAGGTCAGTTCTATTGGAAGGACGGTATGGAAATTAAAACGGAGCCTGTCGAAGTGGAGAAAGGTGAACCTCTCAAGCGTGAGCTTGAATCCTTTGTCGAGTGCGCTTCGATGGGTCGACAGCCTGCCGTTTCAGGTTACGAAGCGACTGCTGCACTTGAGCTTGCAATCGAAATAACTAACCTCATTGATTCAGGTAACAAGGGTTAGCCCTATGTCTCAAAAGATTTACATTGTAGCGGGTGAGGTGAGCGGGGACAACCATGGTTCTGGCCTCATGAAGGCTATCAGGTCCCACGATAAGAGTGTTCAATTTTCAGGTGTCGGAGGTCCTTGCATGGAGAAAATTTCTAAATCTATAAGGAACTGGACAGATGATTCAGCAGTCGTTGGTTTCTGGGAAGTCATAAAGAAGTACAGATTCTTTAAGGAGGTCTTTGATCAAGTTCTTGATGAGATTGAAAGAATTGCTCCTGACACCGTAGTTCTGGTCGATTATCCCGGCTTTAATCTGAGGTTAGCCGAGGCGATTAAGAAGAGAGGGATCCAAACGAAGATCGTTTATTATATTAGTCCACAGGTGTGGGCCTGGAAGCGTGGCCGTGTGACCAAGATGGCCAAAGTAATAGATTTGATGCTCTGTCTTTTCCCTTTTGAAGTGTCTTTTTATGAGCGTTCTGGGCTCGAGGCTAAGTTCGTCGGGCATCCTTTGTCTGAGACACTGGGAGAACTTAGGGGCAATGCTAAAAGAGACAATGAACTCATCGCTCTTTTACCGGGTAGCCGTAACCGGGAAGTGGAAAAGATTTTCCCTCTCCTTCTTGGGGCGGCCAGTGAGATAAGGAAAATAATGCCTGAAATGCGCTTTGCTGCATCGGCGGCTAATCGTGCCTGCGAAGAAAAAATGAAAGACATGGTTCAGAGTTTCGGAGTGCCCTGCAAGGTGAGTGTCGGGAAATCTCATGAATTGATGTCCGTTTCTTGTTGTGGAGCAGTGGCTTCAGGAACGGCAACTCTTGAAGCGGCATTCCTAGGACTTCCATACTGTCTTGTTTATAAAGTTTCCGGTTTCACTTATTACTTAGCTAAGGGCCTAATCTCCGTTAATTTTCTTGGAATGGCGAACCTACTCGCGGGCCGGGAACTGGTCCGTGAACTTATTCAATATGATGCTAGTCCTGAAAAAATCGCTTCAGAAATTCTGCGGCTCATCGGGTCCAAAGAAAAGAGGGAGTTGCTTTCAAAGGAATTAGAGGAGATTACCGAACCATTAGCTGAGGTCGGAGCTTATGAGCGGGCAGCAATAGCTACGATAGGCGTCATTAAAGATGACGTGACGAGCAAGGTATAATTCTCATTTACTCGTTATGAAGCAGTCCAATGTTATAAAGTTTGCTTTGGTCGCATTGCCCCTTGGAATGTTTTTCTTTGGGATCATTGCACTAAGCTATACTTTTTTTTCTCCTGCTTCACGGGTCCGTGATGAGAATCGTGCATCATTGAATTCCAAAATCAGTGTCACGGAGAAGGATCTCAAGGCTTGGGTTACTAGGCAAGCCAATGATATTGGTCCGAGACCGACCAATGATAAGGATAAGACACGGATAACTGCAAAATGGATCGAGTCAGAATTCAGTGAAGAGAATATTGGTTATCGTCCCAAGGTAACATTTCTTGATGGAAAGAGCGGTAATTTCAGGAACATTGAAGTGGAATTACCTGGAACTGATAAGGCAAATGAAATCATCATTATAGGGACCTGCTACAGTTCTGTAGCGGGCTCTCCTGGAGCTAATTGTAATGGGACAGGAGTAGCGACTCTCTTGGCCACGGCCAGGCACTTTGTTAGTACTAAGCATTCCAGAACGGTTCGATTCGTTGCCTGTGTGGGGACATTTCGAACAGGCGAGGGGATCCAAGGATCAGGCATTTCTTTCCTCTCTGAGTCATCCAAGAAAATAAACGAGCAAATCATGGGAATGGTTTATTTGGATTCTCTTGGTTATTATACGGATCAGTTAGAGGATCAGAGAGTCCCAATTCAATTAAAGGAAAACTATCAGGGGAAAGGCAATTACCTTGCCTTGGTCGGTGAGTTGTCATCGAAGGAATTTATAGAATCTTTTTATTCCAAATTTTCCGAGGAATACGAAATGCCGGCTAGGAAGATTATCATTCCGAGAGATTTATTGGCTTACACGAGTGAAGATTTTGCATCATTAGCGGGGCAGGGTTATCCGGTGCTGCAATTGTCAGATAACTCAATTTATCGTTATCCACATTATCAGAAGGGCACGGACACTCCTGACGAAATTGACTATGAGCGACTCTCTGGAATCGTAAAATCATTGGCTATTGCCATTGAGTCGATGCTTAGCCCCTAACCGTCTCCACGAACAATGATCCTGAAATTCCCCGGATCTTTTTTTGGTCCACTCCCGTAAATTAGCTTTAAGGGCTTTCTTTCCTGATTCATTTCACGGTAGATATTGATTTCAAAGTGAGTTTTTAACTTCTGGCCTTTCTTTTTGTTCAGTGACCGCGTTTCAATAAAAATTGGATTAATGCCTTTTTTCAGTCCTCCAATGATGAGCCCCTTATGCACGTTATTAATGACTATGTGCTTGGATCTTTCTGCAACGGTCACTTTAGTTTCGTATCCGATTGAAACAATCTCAAGATAACCAACCATTTCAGGTAACGGGCACAACTTTGGTATTGGTGGTACTTTGCCTGGAGGTTTGAACTGTGGGCTCTCTAAGAAAGAGTAGTCACCTGATTGTGCGGCCGTGGAGATTTCTTCAGCATTACTAAGATTCATGAAACGTGATGTACTGAATTTCCAATCATTAATTTCTTTGATGAACATAAGGAACAAGAGTCCTTCAGGAGCTTTGACATCTTCCCCAATACCGAAGTCAGCCTTGCCAAAATAAACGAGCTGGGCGGTGGGTCCGTTGATCATGGTTTTGGCCATTTCCATGGAACTAAGATTGGGTGGTTTCACTGGCCCTTCGAAGAGTGCTTCGGGCCATTTATTTTTTTGCGAAACAATCATGTTCCGTATTCCGATCTGCCGAAACTTAGCTGTGCTTTTCTGCCATAGAGCGAGGTCCTTTTCTGTCATGGCTTTGTTCCAGTCACCGAATACAGTTTTGAGAGTGTCGGTGACTTTGCTAAAGCTTGGTCCTTGTGCATTGAGAGCAGGTCCTGTTATTGCAAGGAGTAAGATAATAGAGACTAGGGACCGGTACATTGTTAATGGACGCATAATCAATTAGTCAGCACTTAGGACTTTAGGTACGGATTCGAGGAGAGCTTTCGTGTATTGGTGCTGCGGATGTTCCATTAACGATTCAGTTTCTCCGGTCTCAACGATCTTTCCATAATACATGACTGCTATCCGGTCAGCTATATAACGTACAACACTAAGATCATGGGAGATGAAAAGCATGGTCAGTCCGAGGTCATTTACCAGGTCCTTGAGAAGATTTAAAATCTGGGATTGGATGGAAACGTCAAGGGCAGAGACCGGTTCGTCAGCAATGATGAGTTTTGGTTCGGGAGCCAATGCTCTGGCAATTGCAATTCTCTGTCTTTGTCCGCCTGAGAATTCATGTGGATATTTACGCATGAATTTGTGATCGAGCCCGACCCGCTCCATCAACGTAATGACCGCCCTTTCAAGTTCTTCATGATTGAGGTTTCCATGCCTAGTTGAGAGGGCTTCCTTGAGGGTGGACCAGACTGTCATCCTTGGGTTCAGAGAGGCGTAGGGATCCTGGAAAATCATTTGAAAGTCCAGTCTCCGCTGGCGGACCTGCTCAGCATCAAGGTTGGTGAGGTTTTCATTCTCCAGAATCACTTCTCCTTGGGTCGGAGGAATTAACTGCATGATGGTTCTTGAGAGAGTCGATTTACCGCAACCGGATTCACCAACGAGTCCAAGAATTTCTCCTTTCTCAATTGCAATGCTGACACCGTCCACGGCCTTGACCGTGTCAAGAGTGCGCGAAAAAAAGCCTCCCCTTTTCTTTTGGAAGTGTGTTTTTATATTTTTTATTTCTAGGAAAGGCATTCTTCGATTTTTTATGAGAGGCAGCCCGGGCAGTCCTGCGCCCAGTGATTGGGTTCAATTTCTTTGAATTCGGGTCTGGAATCGGTGAGGCATTTGCTCTGATCACCGATCTGGTTCCTTTCCCTGAACGCACAGCCCGGGATGATCTGAGAAGTATCAGGAGGGAGTCCTGGAATTGTGTAGAGTTTTTCGCCCTTGGTTTGATTTGCCGGAATCGATTTGAGTAAGGACCGCGTGTACGCGTGCCTTGGATTTGCAAAGAGTTCGGTGGCGCTTGCTCTCTCAATGATCCTTCCCGCGTACATTATATTCACGTCCTCACAAATTTCTGAAATGACAGCCAAGTCATGGGTAATAAATATGACCGCGGTTCCCAGTTCCTTTTGTCGTTTTTTAATCAGGTCCAGGATCTGTTTTTGGATAGTCACATCGAGTGCTGTGGTCGGTTCGTCAGCGATTAGGATTTCCGGGTTCGTGATCAGGGCCATGGCTATCATTACTCGTTGTCTCATCCCTCCTGAGAATTCATGAGGGTACATGGTTATCCTGTTGTCAGGTTCAGGTATCCCCACTTCATCCAACGCATGGATAGCTTTTTTTAGAGCTGACCCTTTATCCATTCCCATATGCAAGCGGAGAGGTTCAATGATCTGATCAGCAATCCGCATATAAGGATTAAGTGAGGTCATGGGGTCCTGAAAAATCATTCCGATCCTTTTTCCCCTGACCGTGCGCAGAACCTTTTCACCGCAACTTAGTAAATCCGTATTTCTATCAAAGATTGCTTCTCCGCTCTCGATTCTTCCAGGAGGCATGGGGAGTAATCCTAAAAGAGAGTAACAGCTCACTGATTTTCCTGATCCTGATTCCCCAACAATTCCAATGGTCTTTCCTTTCTCGACAGAGAATGAAACGCCGTCCACTGCCCTCACAATTCCGTTACGGGTATGAAAGTATGTTCTAAGGTTATTTACTTCTAAAAGAGGCATTTTATCCTTGTTCTGTTTAATCCTTTGAAGCCCTCACGTCCAGAGCGTCTCTGAGTCCGTCCCCGAGGAAGTTCAATGCAAATAGGGTGATAGAGAAAATAATACCAGGGAAGATCAGTAGCTGGGGATTTGTTTCCAGATAATTAGCGCCTTCCTTGATAAGGATTCCCCAGGAGCTATTAGGTGATTCGACCCCTAGTCCAAGATAAGAGAGGGTCGCTTCGTACATGATGAATCCTGGAACGGTCAGTGTCGCGTAGATCACTGTTGGTCCCAGGGTATTTGGAATAATGTGACGGAAAAGGACTGTCAGTTTACTAAGCCCAAGCGAGGTGGCAGCCTCGACAAATTCCCGTTCCTTGAGGCTTAGTACCTGTGCCCTGACAATGCGTGCCAAGGTCAGCCAGCCTAAGAGTCCGAGAGCGAAGAATAGGGGCAGTACATTTGTGATGCGGTCCGTGAATCCCTTGTCCCAATTTAAATTATTAACAATCCATGCGGATGTTTCACGTGACCATTCAGAGAGGACGGCCTGTAAAACAATGACGATCATCAGGAAAGGAATAGAGAATAGGGTGTCAACGATACGCATCATGATGGCGTCTACCTTTCCGCCGAAGAAACCAGCTAAGGCTCCGTAAATGATTCCGATAGTGACTGAAACGGCCGTTGCGATGAGTCCGACAAGGATAGAGACCTGTCCGCCGTAGAGGATTCGCGAGAAGAGGTCCCGGCCCAGGGCGTCTGTCCCTATCCAGTGCTCAGAGCCGGGGCCGCTGAACTTGTTCACCAGATTGACTTGATTCGGATCCTTGCAGAACCAAGCGATGACAAAACAGAAGAAGCAGGTGACCGTGAAGACCATGATGCTTGCAAGGGCGATCTTATTTTTGCGCATCCGTAACCAGGCATCTTTCCAGAGCGAGGTTCCCGCTTCTGTGTCTGTGATCTGATTGGTCATTGGTTGTTTTTCAGGCACTTATTTATTTTTGATTCGAATCTAGGCGGACCCTCGGGTCCAGGATCCCGGTCAGGATGTCAGCGGCCAGGTTCATAATGACAATGAGAAAACCGAAAAATAAGGCTACCCCGAGAAGCAAAAATTCGTCCCTTGCAATGACAGCATTCACGAAATGCTGTCCCATTCCTGGAACCTGGAAGATTGTTTCAACGATGAATGATCCGCTGATGAGGGCCGCGAATGAAGGTCCGATAAAAGCAATTGCCGGGAGCAGGCCTCCGCGAAGAGCGTGCCTTGTGATCAATTTATTGGAGGGAACTCCCTTTGCTCTTGCCGTTCTTATGAAATCCTGAGAAAGGATTTCAAGCATGCCTCCACGAGTCAGTCTTGCAAGGTACGCCGCTGTGGTCAACCCAAGGGTGAGGGCGGGAAGTATAATATCTATAGGGCTTCCCCATCCTGCAACTTTGAGGCCCGGTAAGTGTGCTGCGATGTAAATCTGGAGCAGGGGGCCGACAGTGAAAGCTGGTACGCATATGCCAATCATGGCAATTGACATTGATCCCCAGTCGACCCAGCTATTCTTTCGCATTGCAGAGATGACTCCGAGAGGAACGCCGATACAGATGGCGATCCCCAGCGCGCTGAGGCCTAAAATGAGTGAGTTAGGAAAGGACTGGGCGATGATGTCTCGTACCGGTCGGCCTTTGCTAGTCGATACGGCGAAAGAACCTTCAGTAACGATATTAATTGGGTAGCGTAGGTATTGTTCGAGCATGGACTTATCCAGTCCGTACAGCGCACGCTGGTACGCCTTGGCTTCTTCTGAGATATTCTTTTCAGTAGTGAACGGTTCGCCCGGCATCGCCTTGGCAAGAAAGAAAGTGATCGTGTACAGGGCGAAGAGGACCAGCAGCCCCTGCAGCAAACGATTAATGATGAAACGAATCATGAGCGTTATTTATTTTTCAGATTTGGATTTCTGTTGCCGCTCAAGTTTCAGGAACTTGTATGGATGGTTATCAAGTATGAGTGGGTTCCATCCCTTGAGGTCCTGGTGAATGAGATAATTTCTCGTGTACCAGTAAAGGGGAAGGATCGGCCTCTCGGATAATAAAAGAGTTTCCGCCTCTTCGAGGGTCCGGTAACGGGCCTGAGGATCTCCGGTGTCCGCTGCTTTTTTTAGAAGAACTTCAAATTTGGGGCTGTGCCATCCTGTCCTGTTATTGCCTCCATCCTTCATCCACATGTCCAGAAAAGTTAGAGGATCCAAGTAATCCCCGATCCATCCTCCTGCCGCAAGGTCATATTTTTTTTCAAACATGGTCGTGATATATGAAGTCCACTCCATTTGTTTTATTTTAACGTTTGCTCCCAGGTTCTGCTTCCACATTGCCTGAAGAGCTTCCGCCATTGCCTTGGCCGTTTCCTTGTCCGTAGTTAGAAATTCAATGTCCGGTAGGCCCTCTCCTCCGGGAAAGCCTGCCTCGGCCAGAAGCTTTCTTGCCCCTTCCGGATCAAATCCCACTGAATTACTTGCTTCATACTCTCCGAAAGGTGGGACTAGGCCGCCTGCCGGTTTTTGTCCACCCTTGAGAACATTTTCAATGAGCGCTTCCTGATCCATGGCCTTGGAAAATGCGATCCGGACCTTCGGGTCAGTGAACGGTTCGCGGGTCACGTTGGTGCGGATAAAATAAGTTCCTAGGTAAAGTTCGTTGCGGACTTCATTAGGATATCTTTCTCTCGAATACTGGATCAGTTCGGGGGCCAAGGAGTAGGTGAGGTGCATTTGACCGTCATAATACATTCTGTCCTCAGTATAGAGGTTGGAAATGGGTAGATATCTTATTCCGTTAATTCCCACATTATTGGCGTCCCAGTATTTGGGGTTTCTCTTCACCTCAATGTGCTCATTGAATTTCCAGGAATTTAAGATGAAGGCTCCATTACTGACGATGTTCTCTGGATATGTCCATTCGGGTATACGTTCCCAGACCTTTTCTTTCCCATATTTTTCCAGCACGTGCCTTGGGACCGGGAACCAGGTATAGTGTTTGGTGATTTCGGGAAGGAACGGGATCGGTGAATTGAGTATTACTTTGAGCGTGTGTGGCCCTTCGGCACTGGCTCCAAAGTTAATTAGTTCCCAAAGTGATTTATCGCTCTGGGAAAATTCAAGATTCTTGTCTACTATCAGTGTTCGTATTCTCTCTGAAATATTTTCTGGCCATTCAAATAATGACGGGTCCTTTTGGAGTTCTATAAGTTCTTCAATTTTTAAATGATCGATGCCTTTTTTATTAAAGTCTGGTTCCGCTTCTCCGTTAGGACCAAGGTCCACTCCCTTGACCATGTCCCAGTTGTCCTTGAACGGGGCAATGTCACGACACAGTAGGTAAGTGCGTTGTGATTTATGGTAAGGTTCTGCGTCCTTGATGTAATAAAGCATGAACGAATAATCCGATGCCAGTGCCGGTGTGAGGATTCGCCGGAAGGAGAAAATAAAATCATCCGCAGTGATCGGTGTTCCGTCTGACCATTGAGCATCTTTGCGTAGTTCGAATATCCATTCGTCCGGTTTCTGCGGATCCTTTGGGTACCACTTTTCCGCCATCCCTGGCAAGGCGACGCCGTCCTTTGAGGGATGCTCCACGACGAGTCCTTCGAAGAGGGCCCTGATGACATTGTTTTCGAGGACCCCGCTCACGATGTGAGGATCGAGCCCCTTCGGTTCAGAAGTGTTTCCCATGATGAGGATTCCCTTATCCGTGGCCTTGTCGACAGCAGTCTGACTACTGTCACAACCACTCATTACAAGAGCAGTTGATGTGGCTAAAAATATTAGGAACTGTCGCATCATTGTGATTTTGAACCCACTTTGGCATAAGGTCACGCGCTTTTCTTCTTTCTATTCTTAAATAAAAAGAGTTGATCACTCAAGTCCGACCGATAGGATCATAATTTTAAAGGATTGATGAGAGAATACTTTATCAGACGTTTCCTGCTCATTCCCCCAACCTTGTTGGGAGTGACTCTGGTTGTTTTTGCAATTACCAGGCTCGTGCCGGGCGGTCCGATTGAGCATTTTTTGGAAGAGGCTCAAAAAGCTTCTGAGGGTGCAAGTTCGTCCGGCGGACAGATGGCCGGTGGGATGAACGAGGAGCAGATCGAGAAGTTGGAGGAAGAGTACGGTTATGATAAACCCATTTTCATCTCTTACCTGCAGTGGTTAGGAGTCCTTCCGAGGGAACGCTTCATTAGTAAAGCCGATTTCAAGCCGGCCGGAGGCGATAAGATAGGGACCGGTGATTTGATTAAAGATCCTGAGAATGAAGTTCTCCTAGTTCTTAAAAATGATGGACGTCAAGTCATAGTCAAACGTGAAGAAAAAGAAATCAAAGGTGCTGCCTTCGTATCCTCTGACATGACATTGTCAGAGAGTACTGATTTGGGAGGGTGGCAGTTTCGTATTGAAACTAAGAAAGATCGACAGGTCCGTTGGGCAGAGCGTAACAAGGAATCGGTTGATAAGGCTCCACAAAATTATGATGACCGGGTAGTCGGGTATAAGAAAACATATGCCGGTATTCTGCAGGGTAGACTCGGTGTTTCGACTGAGTTCGGAGACCCTGTCTGGTCACTTATCAAGGATCGGATCCCTATAGCACTTTACTTCGGTATCCTGACTGCCTTGATTACGTATGGAATTTCCTTACCTCTCGGAATTCTTAAAGCCATTAAACATCGTAGTGCAGTTGATAACCTGACATCAGTCTTAATTTTCATCGGTTATGCAATTCCGGGCTTTGCACTGGGTGCAGTGATGTTGATTTACTTGGGTGCTAGGGGAGGTTGGTTCCCTCTGTTTGGACTTACGAGTACTGATTTTTCACAGATGAATTTCTTTGAGCAAGTGAAGGACCTTGCTCATCACACGGTTCTCCCATTGACCTGTTATGTGATTGGTGGATTTGCTTGGCTGACCATGATGATGAAGAATAATCTCATGGAAAACCTTTCAACCGATTATGTGCGGACGGCCGTTGCCAAAGGGGTCAGTTTCCGTTCAGCGGTTTTCAAGCATGCTTTCCGTAACTCAATTATACCGATCGCATCAACGATGGGTCAGCTCATCACAATGATCGTTGGAGGTAGCATCTTGATCGAATCTGTATTTGATATACAGGGGTTCGGACTCCTTCAGTATCAGGCCCTTCTGGGTCGTGATCAGACAGTTATTATGGGAACTTTGACCATCGCCGCCGCGTTATTGCTTATAGGTAATGTGCTCTCTGATATCATCGTGGCGATCATTGACCCAAGAGTGAAATTTAACTAAGGATGATTGCAAGACTCATTGGCCCATTGCTCATTTTTACTGCGGTTCTTGGTGGTTTCGGTGAGTATTATAAGCTGGAGTTTCCGACGGTCCGTTTTCCTTTCACTCTGTGCCGAGAAATTCCTCTCCTCAGAATTGAGTTTGCTTGGGTCACCATGGCTTTGCTTTTCATGGTTGGATGTTGGCTTACTGTAAAATTGCGCTCTGGGTTCAGATTCACACCCATGACCCATAGAAGGATCGAGCGTTTTAAATCGATTAGGCGAGGATATTTCTCGTTGATCATTATTGGATTACTCATTGCTCTTGCTTCCCTCGATCATCTGGTTGTGGGGAATGAAGCTCTGATAGTGAAGAAGGGTGATGACTGGGTGTTTCCTGCCCTTACCCGAGAAGTGGAAAAGGGAAAGGACTTTGGCTTGGAAGGAGACGCGAGTCAGGCCCCGGCAGATTACCGGAAACTCAAAGAGCAGTTAAAGGATTCAGAAAGTGTCTGGATACTTATGCCGCTCATTCCCTTTGCCCCGACCGGAGACACTGTTCCTGCCGTTTCTACCGGGCTCGATGAGGTTGAAGCTAAAGTCATGAAAGGCTCAAAGCTTTTCTCAGGACTAGGAGCTCAATTATATGACACGAAAGTTCCAGAAAGAAGGCATCTCAGGTTCCGTTACCGGAAAGGTTTGAAGGACGGTCCCGCTGATGGTTGGAATCGACAAGGGAACAGGGTCTATGGTGCCAAGTATGAGTCAGGTCAGTTAGTGAATGGATCCGAGTCCTGGAACGGACAGGGGGAATTAAATAGTTTCCTGCAACAGGTTTCCAGTCCTGTACGGCAAGTGCATTACCCGCCCTCGCCTCCGACTTCAGGTGAGGGGCAGACCCATTTACTGGGAACGAATTCAAGAGGTTATGACGTGGTTGCTTATCTCTTTGGTGGTCTCCAGGTTAATTTCAAAGCGGCTCTCGTCTATATTCCATTAGTATATGCTTTCGGTGTCAGTATTGGTTTATTGATGGGGTTTTTCGGAGGTTGGTTTGATATTATTGTGCAACGGGCCATCGAGATTCTTTCTAATGTACCTTTTCTCTTTGTTGTGATGATTGCGAGTACTGCAATACCCGGTAAGATGAGAGAATCGGCCGGTCTATGGATGATCCTTTTCATTCTCCTGCTCTTTGGATGGATGGGGATGACTTACCTGATGAGAACCTCTGCGCTCAAAGAAAAACAAAGAGATTATATCGCCGCGAGTCGTGTAATTGGGGCTTCGACTCCTAGGATTTTGTTCAGGCACTTACTGCCCAATTCAGTGGCAATTATCATTACGCTGGTTCCTTTTTCAGTTTCGAGTCTGGTCCTTTCTTTGACCTCCCTTGATTATCTGGGATTCGGACTTCCTGCCAAATATGCCACTTGGGGACAATTGCTCAGGGATGGTCTGGATAATCTGGCCGCTCCTTGGCTAGTCACTTCGGCGTTCATCGTCCTTGTCGGATTGTTAATCCTGATCACTTTCATAGGGGAAGCGGTCAGGGAAGCGTTCGACCCAAAGAAATTTAGTTATTACCGTTAATTTAATGCGCCTCTTAGGACCTATACTTCTTATCATTTTGTTCCTTACCTCGTGCGGTAAAGAGGGGCTGGTGAAGAATGAAGGTGCTAATTTTGATGTCTGGTACCCGCGTTACAATAAATATATCAATGACTGGCTCGGTGAGCAGGTCAAAGCTGCAACTGAATCCATCAAAGAAATCGAGACTAGATCCAATGAGAAGTCTGATCCAGAGGCGCAAAAGAAGTTAAAGGACCAGATCGGTGAAAAGACAAAGGAGCTCGAACGGTTCACTGCGAGGCAAGGCCTCGGTGATTACATTGCCTTACTTGATCTGAAAGATTTACCTGAGGACCTTTCCTGGGAAGATGGGCAGGCAGAGCCCGAGATTGGTGATTCTGATTCCAAGAAGGGTGGAGCCTTCCGCTATTTTATTACTTCTTCTCCCCCGACTATTCGCCCCTTTGGCCCTAACTCGAACAATTCGTTTCGTGGTGAACTCTATGATAACATTGAAATTGGCCTCATTGATTTACATCCTCAGACCGGGGCAGTGATTCCGGGAGTTGCCAAGGAATGGGCCATAGGAGCCGACAAGAAGACAGTCTTCTTCAAGCTGGACTCTGATGCCAAGTACAATGATGGGGTCCCGGTCAAGGCAGTGGACTTTTTATGGTTCGTTTATATCAGGGCTTCGGATAATGTAGTAACGCCTTGGTTCAAGCAGTACCTGAGAGAGCAATTCGCAAGGATAGCAGTTTATGGAGATAGCATTGTTGCAGTGACTTTGCCGGAGCCCAAGCCAAAGCTCCCTTACTTCGCTAGCATTCCTCCTTCAGCTTCTCACTTTTACAAGGAATACGGGCCCGATTATAAGGAGCGTTATCAGTGGCGAGTTCCGCCAACCACGGCCGCATATACAGTGAAGGATGAAGATATTGTTAAGGGAGTGTCTATTACTCTGAGTCGGGACAAGGACTGGTGGGCAAAGGACAAGAAGTTTTATCGGTACCGATTCAACACGGACAAGATCCGTTATACCGTGGTCAGGGATATTTCGAAGGCTTGGGAATTATTCAGGGCAGGCGAAATTGACTATTTCCCAATATCATTACCAGAGTACTGGTATCAGAAATCTGAAATGCAGCCGGTCTTTGATGGTTACGTTGAGCGTTATACCTGGTACAATCAATATCCCAGAATTCCATGGTCCTTGTATCTTAATTCCGCGAAGCCTCCTTTAGATAATTTGGATGTACGACTAGGTATCAATCATGCAACGAACTGGCAGAAAGTGATCGATGTTATTTTCCGAGGCGATGCGGCACGGTTGCCGGGCTGGACCAAAGGTTTCGGACGATTGGATAATCCTGAAATTGCAGCTAGGCCCTTTTCAATAACCAAGGCCAAGGAATATTTTACCAAGGCCGGTTATTCGGAGGAAGGGGATGACGGAATCCTCAGAGATTCGGCGGGGAACCGTCTTGAGGTGATCCTTTCCTACTCAAAGATCCCAGTGAGGGAAAAAATGATGGCCATTCTAAAGGAAGAGGCCCGCAAGGCCGGTGTGGATTTTGTTCTCGATGGGCTCGATCATACCGTCGTCTACAAAAAGGAAATGGCCAAGGAGCACCAGATGGTCTTTTCCGCTTGGGGGTTCAGGCCTCCTTACCCTAGGTACTATGAGTATTTTCATTCCAATAATGCTTATGATGACAAGGGAAATTTAAAAACAAATACGAACAATGTCTTTTCTTTCAAGGACGATAGGATGGATCAGCTTGCCGTCGCGTATCGGAACGCAACGAGTGAGGATGAGCTGGAACGTACTTCCCATGAGATGCAGCAGATCATTCATGATTCGGGTGTCTATATCCCCGGGTACATGACTGAGTTCTCGCGCGTCGGTTGTTGGAGGTGGTTGCGATGGCCTGATTCTGAGTTCACTGAGTTCTCTCCTCCTAAGGTTTATGTGCCTATGGAGAGTTATGTTTATTGGGTAGATGAGGATATGAAACGAGAAACGCTCGAAGCGAAGCGTTCAGGCACAGCGTTTCCGGAAGTGCAGGAAGTGAAGAACCGATATCAAATTAAAGCGGAGGTCAGGAAGGGAAAGGATGAGTAATTTGCTTGAGATAGATGGTCTTGAGACCGGATTCGACACGGAAAGGGGACCCATCCGTGCCGTTGATGGGGTGTCTTTTGAACTGCAGAAAGGGAAGACCTTAGGCGTTGTCGGTGAGTCCGGTTGCGGTAAGACAGTCACAGCAATGTCGATCGTTGATCTTCTTCCTAAGCCCTCCGGAAAAGTGCTCGGAGGCAGTATTCGTCTTAATGAGAAGGAACTTAAAGGAGCTGATCAAAAGGTGATGCAACGTGTCCGAGGTAATGAGATTGGTGTTATTTTCCAGGAGCCTATGGCAGCTCTGAATCCCGTGCAACGCATTGGAAAACAAATCACTGAGGCTCTTATTCTGCACAAGAATATGAGCAAGGCCACGGCCTTAAAGGAGGCCGTTCAATTACTGGAGGCGGTCGGCATCCCGTCCCCCGAGAGGAGAGTCATTGAGTATCCTCATCAGCTCTCGGGAGGAATGCGCCAGAGGGTCATGATCGCTATTGCTCTGTGCTGTGAGCCTGACCTTCTGATTGCGGACGAACCGACGACGGCCCTTGATGTCACGGTCCAAGCGCAGATCCTAAATCTAATTTCAAAGATGCAGGACAATATTGGTATGGCTGTCATGCTAATTACGCATGACCTTGGGGTCATTGCGGAGCAGTGCGATGAGGTCATTGTGATGTACGCGGGAAGGATAGTGGAGAGGGCCCCGGTACTTGAGCTTTTCTCTAATCCTCTCCATGCATACACTAAGGGTCTTTTGGCTTCGATACCGTGGATTGAGAGTGAGCGTAAGACTGTGCTGCCAACGATCCCTGGGCAAGTCGCTCCGATTCATGAATTTGTGGAAGGTTGCCGTTTTTGTCAAAGGATGGAAAGGTCCGGGGAATTGGTTCAAGAGAGACCCCCTTATCTGGAAATAAATCCGGGCCATTTTGTCGAACAATGCCCAGAGTGCACTAAGGAAGATTCTAATATATGCAATGAACCCTCTAAAAGCGTGGGCCAGATCATAAAACTTAGACGTTCGGAACCTTTTACGGTTTGGATCAGGAAGATTAAGATAAAAGCACCTCACAAACAAATCTTGACCTTGCTGACCGGTAGGCAGGAAAAATTGAACAGGGTGAGAGTACCCCTACTTCAGGTTAAGGAGGTCAAGATGCATTTTCCTGTTCGGGGCGGGATATTTTCCCGACAGACCGGAGCAGTCAAAGCAGTTGACGGGGTCAGCATTTCTATTAATGCAGGAGAGACCCTGGGGCTTGTAGGTGAGTCGGGCTGTGGTAAGTCAACGCTCGGTAAGTCCATTGTTCGTTTACTGAGGCCGAACGCGGGTAAGATTATTTTCAAAGGCCAAGACATTACCACTATGAGCCAGTGGTCCTTGCGAAAAAGGCGTCAGGACTTCCAGATGGTTTTTCAGGACCCTGCAGAGTCTCTCGATGCCCGAATGTCGGTAGGCCAATTAGTTTCAGAGCCAATGGTTATCCAGAAAATGGGAAACCGTTATGAACGGAACGAGAGAGTCTTTGAGCTCCTGGATCGTGTTGGTTTGCCAAGAACCGCAGCTGATAAGTTTTCTTTTGAGTTTTCTGGCGGGCAAAAGCAAAGGATAGGAATAGCGAGGGCCCTTGCTGTTAATCCTGATTTATTGGTTTTGGATGAACCCGTTTCTGCATTAGATGTTTCCGTGCAGAGCCAAGTATTAAATCTGTTAATGGAGTTACAGCGTGATCTCGGACTCTCATATCTTTTTATAGCGCATGATCTGGCAGTTGTGAAACATGTCAGTGATCGGA
The DNA here is from genome assembly GCA_012960505.1 of Verrucomicrobiales bacterium. Taxonomy (GTDB): domain Bacteria; phylum Verrucomicrobiota; class Verrucomicrobiia; order Verrucomicrobiales; family DEV007; genus EC70. The sequence continues at coordinate 134,563 of DUBC01000048.1, read as the reverse complement.
TCGCTGTCATGTATCTGGGAAAGATTGTGGAAATGACCGACGCTGAAAAGATATATAGAAACCCAAAGCATGCTTACACGAAGGCTCTGATTGAAGCGATTCCGGTGACGGACCCGTCCAGAATGCGAGAGCATGAACCGCTCGAGGGTGAAGTTCCTTCACCAATTAATCCGCCCGATGGTTGTGCTTTTGGGCACCGGATCAATGCGCCTAACTATGAGAAGAGCAAGGGAAGGGATATTAAATTAGAAGAAATCGAGTCTGGTCACTGGGTATCTAATTGCCCTTGCTGCGTCGACCGATAATGCTAATTACTCCTCAATTTTCCTGACCCTGTAAAACTTTTTCGTTTTGCCTTCTGAGGTTTCAGTGTCTGTGAAGGAGGTTAAATCCTTTTCTCCGATAACACCGTCATCGAGTTCGTTCCATTCTATCATATCGAATGATGCGTCCACGGCATAAACCTTTCCTGAGATCGAATTCCACTCAATAGTTGTTGTGTTGGAATTTATGTCATGTGCGATTTTTATTATCTCAAATGGATTGTTTCCTCCAGTGATTGAATTAAGGTGTTGTTGAAAGCTGACTTCATCCTTTTCAGCATCATACAAATTAATTTCATCGATTTGTCCAGGGAACGATTCTCCTGCGTCCCAGCGTCCACCGATTCCGAGCGGTGAACCTCCTGTCGGATAAGGTCCTCCACTGTTAGAGAATGGCCCAACTTTTTTTAGAATGGTATCTCCATTCGTTAGGTCAGCGATGTAATTAGTAAAGGTTGTTATGTTGGTGTCTCGATTGATAGTATAGGATCCTGCTACGAAGTACCAGTGACCTGCTTCGATCTGACTCAAGATAAGATTTTGGTTTCTTACTGCGTATCCATCTCCAATCGTGCTTGAAATTTGTTGTCCTGTGCTCGGTAGTGGTGCGTTCCCTTGGATAAGAAAGTAACCCCTGTCGTTGTTTACTCTCGTATTAAGAATGTAGCCAAGATTAAAATTACCTCCGCTGATCTCTTCAGAGTTAGGCTGAAATATAACCTCAAAAGACATCTGATCACTTAAGTTAACTAATGCATTATGAAGTCCTGCACCTTGTGCAAAATCATTGCCAGGACCTCTTGAAGTTGAAATAGAATTTGATGTTTCATCATAACCCTCTTTTGCATATTCAATGTCACTTATTGTTCCACTTCCAAATGGTTTGAGAGTTAAATTGGCATGACCGACTTTGTCTTCGAGGCGATTCTGGTCATTTTGACCATCAAAAGTGAACTGATGACTCAGATCCAGATCAGTTTGAACGAGGTTTTGAAAATCAATGATGGATGCATTTAAAGTGAAGGGGCAACATGAATAGTAAAACAGTGCCAATAAATGCAATGACATTGAATAATTTAAGTCCCTGAATATCATAGAATTACATTATGCACATTTTGTTTTTTTAATGCAATTCTAATGACTCTATTTTATTTGAGTTAAAACACATATATTTTGGTAAGGAAATATTAAGAACTAGTTATGTTGTTCTGACCGAATTATTTAATACTAAATGTCAAAATCTTACTTAGATCGCAAAGAGTCATGGGCAAAAAAAATGGCTGGATCTTCAGATTTATCTAAAAAAGAACGGTCCGAGGATAGATTGCCGCCAGGTCAGCACACAGTGGAAAAATTACCGGTTCTTGATTTGGGAATTCAGCCAAAGATTGAAGAAAAAGATTGGGTCTTAGAGATTGGAGGAGAAGTTGAGAATGAACTGAAGATTGATTGGGAGTCCTTAACGCAGTGGGATCATGTGGAAGAAATGAGCGACTTTCATTGTGTAACAACCTGGTCCAAATATGATTGCAAATGGGGAGGTGTCAGGATGTTAGATATTTTAGACCAAGTGAGGCCTCATTCCTGTGCCGAGCATGTTCTTTTTGTTTCTTATGATGGGTATACTACTAATGTTCCTGTCGAGGCAGTTTACAGTAGGTGCACGCTCCTAGCGACTAGCCTAAATGGTGAACCTTTATCAAGAAAGTATGGCGGACCTGTGAGGGTTATAATTCCTTACCTATATGCTTGGAAAAGTGCTAAATTTGTCAATCGGATGCAATTCACTAATAAAATGCAGCTCGGTTATTGGGAGAAGAGAGGGTATTCAAATACTGCGGATCCGTGGAGAGAGGAGCGGTTTATAGATGAAGAGGTTCCGGATTGGAGAGATTTGGATTAGTGTCTTTTAATTATAGCTCATAACAAGGACCATTATATAAAAAGAAATTGCGTTCCTTGAATTGCGCGAGTTAAGAATGCTTTTTCTAGAAATAATAATAATTGAATTCGCATCTTAAGGGTGTGTATTTGAGATTTTCTAAATACTTTATTCTCAATATGTCTAAAAAACCTTGTCTACTTGTGATTCGTGATGGTTGGGGAATTAATCCTGATGGATCTGCTGGAGCGGCCGAGAATGGAGATGCTACTCTCTTGGCTGAGACTCCTTTTCATGATTATCTTTTTGATAAGTATCCTGTTTCTAGTGTCAGTGCGAGCGGTGAGGATGTGGGCCTTCCTGCAGGTCAAATGGGTAATTCGGAGGTGGGCCATCTTAATTTAGGCGCTGGAAGAATTGTGTTTCAGAATCTTTCACGCATCAATAATGCTATTAAGAATGGAGATCTGAGAGGAAATGAGGTTCTACAAGAGGCGTTTGCTAAAGCCAAGGATTCGAAATTACATCTGATAGGATTAGTTTCAGACGGAGGGGTTCATAGTCACCAAGATCATCTTATTGCTCTTGCTGGTGAAGCAAAAGAAGCAGGTGTTAACAATATTAAAATTCACGCAATTACAGATGGGCGGGATGCATCACCTACAGGAGCTCAGGGGTATTTATCTTATTGTGAGGATGAACTTGGTAAAATTGGAGTTCGAATTGCTACTGTTATTGGTAGGTATTATGCCATGGATCGTGACCGCCGATGGGATCGAAGTAAGTTAGCTTGGGATGCGATCGTTCATGGTCGAGGTGAAGGTGTTGAAGTTTTGCCTTCTGAGGCAGTAAAAATTAAGTATGCTGCAGATAAAACGGATGAGTTTTTACCTCCTCTGATATTTGATGGACATGAGGAACAGCGAGTTAATGATGGTGATGTTGTTTTATGGTTTAACTTTCGAGCTGATCGAGCTCGTCAAATATCTGAAGCATTTCTATTTAATGATTTTGAGGGATTTGACCGTGAAGTGTTACCTGATGTTCATTATTATACACTGACCGAATATGATGAGAAATATGATTGTGAAATTGTATTTCCCTCTGAAAAACTGGATGACGTTTTAGGGGCTGTTGTAGGATCCTCAGGAAAAAAACAGCTGCGTATAGCAGAAACTGAAAAATACCCTCATGTTACCTATTTTTTTAATGGTGGTGAAGAGACTCCATTTAATGGAGAGGATCGTGTCATTGTGCCTTCTCCCAAAGTAGCCACATACGATTTGCAGCCAGAGATGAGCGCACCAAAACTAACTGAAGAGGTTATATCAAGATTGAAGGATTATGATCTAGTAATTCTTAATTTTGCTAATCCAGATATGGTTGGCCATACTGGAATAGTTGAAGCAGCTAAGAGAGCGGTGAATACTATTGATAGTTGCTTAGAGCAAGTGATTGATGAGATGATAAAACTTGAAGGCAAGGCTCTTGTAACTTCTGACCATGGAAACTGTGAACAAATGATAAAAGGTGACGGTTCACCACATACTGCTCATACTACTAATTTAGTGCACTTGGTTTATGTTGCGCAGGATGCGGCGGATATTGAATTGCGAGATGGGATCCTAGCTGATATTTCACCAACTATCTTGAATATGCTTGGAATTGCAGTTCCTAATTCGATGTCTGGTTCTTCTCTTATTTCGAGAAAAATTTAAGATATATTTCAGTATTGCTTCACTGCCCTTGATCTTCTTAAAGATATGGCTAGTTTACTTCATTAATTAAACAACCCCGTGGTGTAATGGTAACACAACGGTTTTTGGTACCGTTATTCAAGGTTCGAATCCTTGCGGGGTTGCCAAAGGTCTTTTTCTCAAAAGGAAGGCTCATATGATGATTCAATTTGAAAGATTTGCATAAGGACTTGCGCAATTCTTCAAATGACTTAAAGTCGCAACCCCATTCCTCTTAATTTGTTGGTGTCTCGTTGTTTTAGAGGAAATAAATCCGGGACATTTAAGTCATAAATTAATTTTCAACTTAACCTTACAAACCCAATCCTATGAGCACTGAATTACTTGCTCTCATTGATAAATCCTTCCGCGAAATCCGAGAAGGCTCGATCGTAATCGGTCGCATTATCGAAATCCAACCTCAAATCGTCTTGGTTGATATTGGCTACAAATCAGAAGGAGTCATACCTGTTTCAGAATTTGAAGATGAGGAAATAGAGGTGGGTAAAGAAATAGAAGTTCTTTTGGAACGGTTAGAGAACGACGAAGGAATGATAGTGCTTTCTAAAGAGAAAGCAGCACACAAGCAAAATTGGGATAAAATTGTTAAAGTGTTTCATGATGGAGGTTTGGTTAAAGGTAAAGTAAAGTCTGTTGTTAAAGGGGGTTTGATGGTGAATGTTGGGGTAGAGGCGTTCTTGCCTGGTTCACAGATTGATATTATACCGCCTAAGGATCTTACTGAGTACTTAGGAAACATATACGAATTTAAAATCGTTAAAATAAATGATGAACGTAAAAATGTTGTTCTTAGTCGTAGAGAAGTAATTGAAGCAGAGCGGGCTGAGCAACGTCAGGCGTTCCTTCAAGAGGTTAATGCGGGAGATGAGGTCGAAGGGTTCGTTAAAAATATTACTGATTTTGGAGCGTTCATTGATCTTAAAGGAATGGATGGTCTTCTCCATATAACAGACATGAGTTGGGGTAGAGTAAATCACCCGAGTGAGATGCTTACTATTGCTCAGCCTATCAAAGTACAGATATTGGAGGTTGATAAAGAAAAGGAGAGAGTGTCTTTAGGCCTTAAGCAATTGACACCAAATCCATGGAAAGATATTGAGCATCGATTTCCTGTTGGAGATCAAGTTAAGGGTAAAATTACAAAACTTGTTCCTTATGGTGCTTTCGTTGAGGTGGCAGAGGGTGTTGAGGGATTAATACATGTGTCTGAATTATCATGGACTAAACGAATTACTAGGCCTTCTGATGTTTTAGAGTTAGGACAAGAGATTGAATCCGTTATTCTAGGTATTAATATTGAAGAGCAGAAAATCTCCTTGGGAGTTCGCCAATTAGAGCCTAATCCGTGGGACAATGTTGAGAGTCGTTACCCGATAGGAAGTATGATTAAAGGAGAAGTTAGAAATCTCACACCTTATGGTGCATTCATTGAGCTTGAGGATGGTATTGATGGCATGGTTCACGTTTCTGACCTTAGTTGGACAAGAAAGATTAATCACCCAAGTGAAACACTCAAGAAGGGGGATGAAATAGAGGCAGTTGTACTAGAAATAGACAAAAACACTCATCGCATTAGTTTAGGTGTTAAGCAGCTGGAAACGGATCCTTGGGATGAAATTAGCAACCGCTTTACTGTTGGTGATCTGGTTAAAGGAACTGTTGCGAAGATTGCGGCTTTTGGCGCGTTCGTTCAATTAGAAGATGATGTTGACGGGCTGGTGCATATTTCCCAACTCAGTGAAGAGCATATTGGTAAAGTAAAAGAAGTTGTAAACATTGGAGATGAAGTGGAGGCGCGAGTAATTAAAGTTGATAAGGCAGAGCGACGCATTGGACTGTCAATTAAAGCGGCTTCCTATACTGATGAACAGCTCAAGAAAGAAACGGCTGCTTTCGATGCTCTTAGACCGAGTTCGGATCTTGTGGGCTTGGAGCAAGCATTCCAAGTTGCTGAGGAATGGAGTCCTGGAGAACAGGAAAAGCAATAAAGAATTGCATTGTAATTTAAACAAAAAAGGCGCTTTGAAATCAAAGCGCCTTTTTCTATTTGTAATAAAGAGATTCTAATTAAACTTTCCACTGGCCTCGGTAATCTCTAGTCAGCCATTTAGGATTTCCTGATTTGTCTGCAAAGGTATTATGTTTGGGATTCCATTTAATAACTTCTCCGTTGTAATAAGCTTGATTCATTAAGTGGCAGCAAATTGCAGACCTCGCGCCTACGATCTCATTTGTTATGGGCTTTTCACGGCTTTCTACGCAAGAGAGAAAGTCTCTTATATGGTGGTTGCTTTTATATAGTTTAATTTTGGAATCAGTAAGGAAATCTTTTTCAGCTTTTTGTAATGCGCTTCCTAGTGATCCATCACCTCGTTTTTCGAATTTGGAAATTTCTTTCCCTTTGTATGTGAAAGCAAAGCGTCCACGATTAACTTTGACTTCACCATTGGCGCCGTGGAAATGAACCCCGAACCCATTCTTATGAGTAACAGTTGATCCATTTGAGTAAAGTAATTGTGCTCCTCGGTTACTTCTCGATTTTTTCCATTCTTGAGGCGGTCGAGCCTCTACCGGACCTGAATCATCAGTGCCCAATCCCCACTGTGCGATATCAATGTGATGAGCTCCCCAGTCAGTGATCATCCCTCCTCCATATTCCATATAATTGCGCCATGCAGGAAAGTGATTATGTATTCCACGCGGACTAAGTACTGAGCTGTATCCTCGCAATGGACCAGGTCCACACCATAAATCCCAGTCTAGCCCGGGTTCCATTTCTTCTTCTTTTAAATCACAAGGTCTACCCGGATCACCTACTGAAATGTCGACGTTATTGATTTCACCGATGATACCATTTCTTACTAACTCGCAAGCAATTCGGAACTCGCTAGATGATCGTTGCATGGATCCTGTTTGTAAGACTCTATCATTTTTCTTTACGGCTTTAATAACTTCAATGGATTCGTGAATGTTATGAGTTAACGGTTTTTCGCAGTAAACGTCTTTTTTATTATTGATAGCGGAAATAGTGATTACGGAATGCCAATGGTCTGGGGTAGCAATGCATACTGCATCTATCCCTTTATCTTCAGTGATTTCTCTAAAATCAATTACGGCTCTGCAGTCTGAGTTTTTATTGTGAGTATTAACAATATTCTGTGCATTTTTGCGGCGATTTCTATCAACATCACAAACGGCAACAGCTTGAATGCCTTGTCCCATAAAGTTACGTAAAAGACCGCCATTTTGTTTTCCCATTCCAATGAAACCCATAACGAGTTTATCGTTGGGTTTTGTTTTAGCAGCCCAAATATGTGATGGTAGGATAAATGGAGCAGTTGCAATTGCTGATGACTTAAGAAATTTTCGACGAGATGACTGGAACTTTAGATGTGGTTGCGGATTCATGTGATTTTAGCTTATTTATTATTTGCCGTTAATATAGACCTTGTTTGACTGGAAAATAAGGTATCGTAAAGCTTCTAAGAATAAAATCTGCTAATTATTTAATATTAATGTCTCATGACTTGCTGTAAGTGTTCATTTCTCTAACTTACAAGCGGTGACAGTTAAACAATCTCAGCAAGCATCCTCATTCCCCATCGGAAATGATGAAACTAGTTCTGTGTTTTTAGATGGAAATTTACCGATATTTATTTTAGGGCCATGCGTTATAGAAGGAGAAGATTTCATGTGGGAATTGGCAAAAAAACTTAAAAGTATCTCTCTTGAAATTGGAGTCCCTTTTATTTTTAAGGCTTCATACGATAAGGCGAATCGAACATCATCTGATTCTTTCCGAGGACCAGGAATCAAAGAAGGTTGTCGTATGCTTTATGAAATCAGCAAAGAATTAAAAATTCCAGTCACGACAGATGTTCATACAGTTGAAGAAGTTGAAATTGCATCAGAAAAAATTGATCTCATACAGATTCCCGCATTTTTGTGCCGGCAGACTGATTTAATTCATGCGGCAGGTCGTAGTGGTAGAGCTGTAAATGTAAAAAAAGGGCAATTCCTTGCTCCTTGGGATATTATACCTATTGCAAACAAGCTCCGTTCTGTTGGCTGTGATAAATTTTTATTTACTGAAAGAGGTACTACGTTTGGGTATAATAATCTTGTTGCGGATATGCGTTCATTGTTCTGGATGAAAAAGGAGGGGTGTCGAGTAGTGTTCGACGCAACTCATTCGGTACAAAAGCCTGGGGGATTGGGTGATAAATCATCGGGTGATGGTTATTTGGCTCCTGTTCTTGCAAGGGCAGCTGTGGCGACAGGATGTGATGGAGTATTCATTGAGACACATCCAAATCCTGATAAGGCTAAGTCAGACGGACCGAACCAAATACCTCTTAGTGATTTGTCATCCGTTTTAAAAATACTTTTAGCAATTCATAAAATCACTTCAGCTGGTTCTGATGAAAGAAATAGCGTGCAATGATTATTCGTCAGTTCAGATATAATTTATCGAAATTTGGGGTTTTATGTTTTTGTTATATTTTCCCAACTAACGGTATCGCAGATGATTTTAATGAGGATTATAAGCAACCCAATCGTGGATTAAAGGCTGCTCAGTTTATGCCTATCAATAAGCCAAACATTCGGATTAAAATTCCTCAATTTAAGGATGGAAAATTAGATTGTGTAATACGTGCCGAAAAAATGACGCGCATCACAGAGGATGACATAGATCTAAAAGGAATGAACATTGATTTCTATAATGACTCTAATAAAGAGATGCGAGTTTATTTTAAGAGCGCCACCTATAGTCTTATGAGAAATAAGGTTAAAAGTAAGGAGGTGACTAAAGTTAGCAGGCCTAATTTTTTTACTCTAACAGGAGAGTCTATAGAGTTTGATGTTGATAAGCGACAGGGACGGATGATTGGTAAAGTGAGGATGGTTTTGCATGATTCTGACAAATTAGTTAGATCGTCCGATAGAGAAGATTTGTATATTGGTGCAAGTAAGCCTTATCGATTTCCTGTCTTAAGTGCTGTTCGGTTAATGTCTGAAGCAATACAAAAGAGGAAAGAAAACAGTGAAAAATAAATATTCTCTTACTTTGATTCTTATTGTGTTGCTCGCTCCGAATCTTGCGGGGCAGGGCAAAGATAATTCATATGAATCAAAGGTTAAGAAGGATCGATTATCTAAAATAAAAGGCGACTCCTTTGCCGAAGCGATGAAAGAAATTGAGGAGATTAGGAAGAGAGATGTAGCAAAAGAAATTTTACGAATTAATAAAAAAATATCTGTAGATAGGCTACATGAGGATTTACGTAATTCTGTTCGTAATGCGTCGGATCGGCTTAGTGATAAAGCTATAGAAAAAATTAAATCAAAGGTTTCTTCAGCAGAGTCTTTTGCGGAAGATTTTATTAATAAAGACAAGAGTGGTGATTCGGAAGTTGGAGAGACCAAAATTCAAGCTGAGAATGAACCCAAAAAGATTAGTCCAATTGATCAAGAATTAGGAAAATTGCCTATCCCTCCAGATCTTAACAGCGATAATTCAGATAAAAGCAATCCTATAAAAAATCCTTCATCAACATTGTTGCCTGAAAGAGTTAAAGCAGCTAAAGAAAATAATTTAGAGACAGTGATCGAGGCAGATGGGCGCCTTATCTTTGATGGTAGTAGCAGTCTTGGTGAGGAGGTACAGGTTGTTATATTCGAAGATAATGTTGTTATGAAAAACCCTAATTTTATGATGAAAAGTGATCGTCTGGAGGCTCGGTTTCAGCGATTGAATAAGAATAATAAAAACGGGATACAAGCGGATCCTAGGCGTGATAGAGGAGGAGGTCGTTTGGAGTTAGCTGAAGCAACTGGTAGAGAAGTGGTGGTGACAAGAATTTTGTCTGATAACGAACTGCAAGTAGCTAAGGCGGGTAAAGTGACATATAAAGCTAAAAATGTTAATGATGAGAATAGTTTTGATGAGGTTGTATTAGAAATTTATCCTAGTGTTCAACGGGGTCGGAACCGTGTAATAGCAAAATCAATTGGTACTCGGATTATTTTAAAAGGAGATGAGATGATTGTGGAAGGGCCAGTGAGAACACAAATAGTAGGGCGTGGATTTTCTGATTCTAAGGAAGAGACAGGAGGTCAATTAGAATCTAATTCTAAAGGGGCATATAGGCAGACAATCATTGATGCTGAAAAAGGGGCTGTATTTAATCGAATGAAGCCAGGAACAAAAAATAGGGAACTTTTTTTTGAAGGTAATGTTTCAGTTACAGATCCAGGATTTGATCTTTTTTCTGAGAAATTAACTGCGTATGTGAGTCCTTTTACTAATAAAGGAGTGATTGAAAAAGCAGTTGCATTGGGGGCTGAGAACGGAAAAGTTCAAGTGCAGCGGCGATCTGTGAATGGTGAAGTTCAGTTAGGTAAAGCCGGGAAGGTTACATTTTTTGGAGATACTGAGGATATGGTTCTAGATGATTGGCCAGAGATTAGACTTAATAAACATTCTAGTGTAGCAACGCGCCGAGATGCCCAGATTATTCTGAAAAGAGATGGCAGTGTGGTTTCAAGGGGTGTTGACACGAAAATAATTAGAGATAAAGAAGAGCGCTAGAGCTGCTTTTTTGAATATAAGTATTAATGCAATTGAATATCAATTAATTTATTTTGGGTGGTAAAAAAAATAGAATGCCTGCCGATGAAGATAGTATTCCTAAGGGAAAACCAGTTGCTGCCCGAGAGATTAGCCGTCGTTCTAGTTATCCCAGTGCAGACGATTTGCTTGTGGAAGAAATTGGGAACTCAAGTTCTAAATTCGACAGATACAATGGTAAATCTAAATTGAGTGATTGTCTTATGGAGACTGATGGGTTGGTTAAGGTTTATGATGATCGTCGAGTTGTTGATGGCGTTGATATTAATGTGAAAGAAAGCGAGGTCGTAGGCCTGCTTGGTCCTAACGGTGCTGGTAAGACTACTTCCTTTTATATGATAGTTGGTCTTGTGAGGCCTGATCATGGCCGGATTCTATTTAGTGGTATTGATGCAACGAACCTTCCGATGCATCAACGAGCGCGGTTAGGTATGGGATATTTACCACAAGAGGAATCAATTTTTCGTAAGCTTACAGTTTATGAGAATTTGATGGCTGTTCTTGAAACTAGACCGCTGAGTTTTGCTGATAGAAAAGAGCATTGCCATTCTCTAATGAAGCGTTTTGGTATTGATAGATTGGCTAATAATCTAGCGATCACTTTATCAGGCGGTGAAAAAAGGAGATTAACAATAGCCCGTTCTCTTATTACAGATCCAAAGCTTTTAATGCTTGATGAGCCGTTTTCTGGGGTTGATCCAATTGCTGTAGGTGAAATACAGGAGATTGTTTGTCAGTTAAAAGAGGAGGGATTGTCTATTCTTGTTACTGATCATAATGTGCGTGAAACACTAGGAATTGTTGACCGAGCTTATATGATTTATGAAGGTAGAGTTTTAATGGAAGGCTCTCGTGAAGATTTGATAAATGATCCTGCGGCAAGAAAATTATATTTAGGTGAACGTTTCAGAATGTAAGAATTTATTATTCTTTTCATATTAATAAGAACATTTAATCATTGGGTTAATAGTGTATTGACCTACTATGACTGAGAAAAGAAAATCAAATAAGAGACGCCATCAACTTTCGGTTGGGGAGTTTTATAAGCGTTACGGGGACGAGTTAGGGTTATCACTACAGGGTTCTGATGTGGGATTTAATCGTTTCATTAAGGAACCTACTATTAATCGTCCGGGTTTGGTTTTGGCTGGGTTTTATACCTATTTCGCTTTTAAAAGAATTCAAGTCATAGGCAATTCTGAAAATTCATATTTAAAAAGTCTGACGGTTAGCCAAAGAACAAAGCAATTTACTGATCTTTGTAGTCGAAAAATTCCATGCATTGTTATTTCAAGGGGATATGAAATTCCCCAAGAATTGTTAGAGGTAGCTGAGAGCAAGGGCATCTCCATCTTAAAAACAAAGATGATATCGATGAAATTCATTAATGCAGCAACGATTCGCTTGGAATGGGACTTTGCGCCTATTACAAGTGAGCATGGCTGCATGGTCGATGTTCAGGGTATCGGTGTTATGGTTAGAGGGGATAGCGGCACTGGTAAAAGTGAATGCGTCCTTGGGTTAATTGAGAGAGGTGCGAGTTTAGTTGCAGATGATATTGTTCGTTATCGTTCGATTGAAGGAAGAGAACTTATAGGTACATCTCCGAGTATGGGGAGATTTCATATGGAAGTACGAGGTTTGGGTATAATTAATGTCCCAAGAATTTTTGGTGTAGCCTCGATGAGGGTAGAGAAGCGACTGGATTTAGTCGTAACTCTTAGATCTGTCGAAAAAACACAAGATATAGAGAGGGTGGGCATTCGCAAAAAGAATTACGAAATTTTGAATATCAAAGTTCCTCATATCGAATTGCCAGTTGCGCCGGGTCGTGATATGGCGAGTCTCGTGGAAGTGGCGGCTCTTGATCAGAAACTTAAAACATTCGGGCATGATAGTGCTATCGAGTTTGATAAGAAATTGTTGAAAACTATTGCGGAAAAGAGGATAGTTTAACTTAGTACTTAATGGGAATATTGATGGCAATAATATTGAATCCCTATTTATGTGATGACGGATAATAGAAATTCTATAAAACAAAAGTTTGTTATAAGAAACAAACTTGGATTGCATGCACGTCCTGCTGCAATGTTTGTGAAATTGGCGAATACTTTTCAATCTGAGATATGGGTAGAATTTGAAGACGATGAAGTGAATGGGAAGAGCATTATGGGGTTAATGATGTTGGCGGCTCCATCAGGAAGCGAAATTTTTGTAACCGCAAAAGGGGAGGATGCTGAAACTGCATTGTTAGCACTTGGTGATCTTGTTGAGGGGGGGTTTGAAGAGAATTAAATATCTAGCGATATGTGATCCATTAATTTGTGAATTCTGGATCAATTTTTATATAATTGATGATTCTCGGAGATAACCATGACGTAGTGAGTGCTGAAAAAAGATTTTCAGGCATTGGGGTTTCTTCTGGAATTGCCCTAGCACGTGCCTTTGTAAGAAATAATTTCTTTGTAGAACCTGACAAATACATAATTGATGATGTTGCAAAAGATGATGAGATTTCTCGATTAGAAAATTCAATTGAAGTAACAAAGGAGCAAATAGAATCACTCAAAAATCAAGTTCGTGAAGCCGCTAGCAGTAAGGGTGAAGAAAATATTTTTGATGCCCATTTGCTTGTACTGGAAGATAAGGTTGTTCTCGATGAGGTTCGCAGAAATGTACGAGAAGACAACCTGAATATTGAATACGCATTTTATGGAACTATGAGTAACTATATTGAGGCTCTTAGGAAAATTGATGATCGTTATTTGCGTGAAAGAGTTGTTGATATTGAGGATGTAATGAGGCGGGTTCTCCGTAATCTTTCATCAGGAGAGAAGGCCGAGCATAGTGCTAGGCATCCTCATGTTTTAGTTGTTCCTGAATTAACCCCTTCAGATACTGCGCAAATGGATCATTCTTTAGTTCAAGGTTTTGCGACTGAGGTTGGTAGCTATACATCTCATGCAGCTATTATCGCGCGATCTCTTGGGCTGCCTGCTGTTGTCGGGATTAACAGATTTTGTGAGCAAGTGCATACTGGGGACCAATTATTAATTGATGGTTATAATGGTGTTGTTGTTATTAATCCTTCTACAAGCACAATTTCTGAATATGAATTACTCAAGAAGGAAAAGGATAAGCTTAGTAAAGGATTGGAGAAGTTTATCGACAAAGAAGCAGAGACAAAGGATGGTCGGGAAATTACATTATCTGCAAATATTGAATTCGCTTACGAGTCCGATTTGGCTAAGAATAATGGAGCTAAAGGAGTTGGATTGTTTCGGACGGAATTTTTTTATATGAATGCTTCTAGTGCTCCGAATGAGGAAGAACAGTTTCAAACTTATTCAGAAGTAGCTAAAGGAGTTGATCCAGATAGTGTAATAATAAGAACACTTGATATTGGAGGAGACAAGCTTTCCGAAAATCCAGTTAAAGCTGAATTAAACCCCTTTTTAGGATGGAGAGGGATTAGAGTGAGCCTTTGTCGGCCTGAAATATTTAAAGCTCAATTACGCGCAATATTGCGAGCGGCATCTTCTGCAAGGATAGGAATAATGTTTCCAATGATTTCTACATTGGATGAACTAAAGCGGGCGAAGGAACTTCTCAACGAAGCTGAAAATGAGCTAATAAATGAGGGAGTTGTTTATCAAAGGCCAGCTGAAATTGGAGCTATGATTGAGGTTCCTAGTGCAGCTCTTATTGCTGATCAACTTGCCAAGGAAGTTGACTTTTTTAGTGTTGGAACTAATGACCTCGTTCAATACACTATGGCAGTTGATCGCATCAATGAAAAAGTATCTGACTTGTATCAACCATTAAATCCTGCTGTTGTAAGATTGCTGAGAGAAACTATCAGTGCTGGCCATGATGCTGGTATTTGGGTTGGTGTGTGTGGAGAGATGGCTTCGGATCTATATTTTACACCATTACTTATTGGATTAGGATTTGATGAGTTAAGTGTGGGTGCTCCACGAGTCCCTGCAATTAAGTATGCTATTCGAAGTCTTGATTATAATGTGTGTAAATCTATGGCTGAAGATGCTCTATCTGATATAAGCCCAGATCAAATTCTTGAGAGATGTAAAAAGATTGCCCTTGATAGTTACCCTGAACTGATTGGTTGATGATTAAGTGTAAAATTATATTTATTGTGTTATATGCAATTGTAGGCTTGCCGAATGTTAATGCCCAATTGTTTGGCAGAGGTGGTGGAGTCAGTTTAGCTGAGGTTGCTAAATTAACTCACAGTCCAGGTGGAATGACTATTACTCCAAGAGGGAGTATTATATTAAGCTTACATCAGTATCAGAATACTCTTGATCGTGTAGTTGAAATTACTACTAGCGGCGACGTTATGTCATTTCCTAATAGAGACATTAGTCAGGGAAAAAAGGGCGCGCCGTTTTTTCTTGATGCAGTTCTTGGCCTGCAATGTGATAAGCGGGGTATTGTTTGGATGTTGGATAATGGGCGACGAGGTGAGAGCATTCCCAAGATCGTTGGTTGGGATACAGAAGATAACAAGTTAGCCAAAATTATTTATATTCCGTCTCCGGCGACAACTGATGCTTCTTTTCTAAATGATTTAGCAGTTGATCCTGAAGAGCCGTATATTTATATCACTGATCCAGCTTCTGGGAAGGATGCGGCTCTTATCATTGTGAATATAGAGACAGGTTTGTCTCGGCGTGTTCTTGAAGGTCATTATACTGTTATTCCTGAAAAATTAGATATTATGGTTGATGAGACGTCATTAGTCGTTAAGAGACCAGATGGTAGTTTTATAAAGCCGCAATATGGAGTTGGTCCTATAGCGATTGATAGGAAAGGACAATGGGTATATTATGGGCCATCTGCAGGTAAAACTTTGTATAGAATTCGCACTGATTATTTACGTGACCTTACCTTGACTGAGAATGAATTAAACTCTCGGTTTCAAGCATATGCTCCCAGACCTCCATGTGATGGTATTTCAATAGATTCTAAAGATAATATCTACATTTCAGATGTTACTAAAAAAGCTATTGGTATCATTAAATCCTCCACCAAAAAATATGAAGTGTATGAGAGTGATGATAGGTTTCTTTGGCCAGATGGCTTATGTTTTGGCAATGATGGCAAATTATATTTTTATGCCAGTCAACTTCATCTTACAGCTCCTTACAATGAGGGGAAGAATTTAACTGAATCTCCATTTCACATATATAAACTTAAGGCATTGGCATCCGGTACCGTAGGAAAGTAATATGAGATATTTCTAGTCGAGTGACTTGTATTATCCTTCAGATGCCTTTTAATAAGTATCCATTTTTTAAAAGCTCACGTGGCGGAATTGGTAGACGCGCTAGATTCAGGTTCTAGTCCATGCAAGTGGGTGAAGGTTCGAGTCCTTTCGTGAGCATTTCTATATATATACAGTCTTAAATTAAGATCTAAGACTTGAAAATCGAACACTATCTAAACCAATGTACACACTTCCTACTAATGACAGTAGGTGACATGATCGGACATCAACAATCAGATAATCTTAAAAAAAGGGATTAGCTGACAAGCTCGGAAATTTTCAATAGCTTCAGGTTCTAGTGGGGGCAACTTCGTGGATGTTCGAGTCATCTCGTGAGCATAGTCTCTATAGGTATTTTTAGCACTTTGAACAAGGGATTCTTCTGCCTTTACTTTAACTAACGCTTTACTAGATGTAAAAAGGGTCGTTCATCCGACCATGAACAAACGACCCATAATGACTTTCATCATTTAGCAGGGAACCTGCAGCGTGAACTGCAGGTTAGGCCCCTGCCATTTTTAATATTGGTTAGTATGTGTTAAGAAGCAACGGGATATCTCGCAATATTCCCTCTCATTTTGACTGCGAGTCGCATTTTCTAAAGAAAAGTTACAAACAAAAAAGAAATATAACACGTACTTACAAATTCATATTTAAAGGAAAGATTTTATAGCTAGATGTGAAGTGACATATTAGTTATTGAATTCATTTCCTCCTACTGGACCAGCATCTATGTCACTGAGAGCAGCACTATCTAAAATTCCACTTTGCTTGGGAGTAGTAACCGAATATTGAAACCCTTTTCCAGTTCCAGCTGCTCCATATCTACCTTTTTTATCTACAGCAATAAAAAAGATATTAAGATCCATTCCCAGGGGATCAATTTTCGCAGCTCTTTTAATGGCTTTTATGCAAGCATCTTGTGGCGATAATCCTTGTCGCATAAATTCTACGATCATAAAAGAGCAACAATGCCGTAAAACATTTTCGCCTACCCCGGTGGCTCCTGCTGCGCCTACTTCGTTGTCGACGTATAAACCACTCCCAATGATTGGAGAATCTCCTACGCGCCCAGGAAGTTTGAACGCTAATCCACTAGTAGAACATCCGCCAGTTAGGTTGCCACCTTCATCGAGCATGAGCAATGCAATAGTATCGTGGTTGTCAATTGAACCTTCTGGCCTTTTCTTTTGATTGTTCTTTTTCCATTTGAGCCATTTCCTTTTACTTTTTTCTGTCAAAATATTCTCTTTTGTAAAACCTTGTGAAAGAGCAAATTCTTGTGCTCCCTTACCTACTAATTGGACATGGCGAGTGTGTTCCATTATTTTTCTGGCTACAG
This sequence comes from Verrucomicrobiales bacterium, assembly GCA_012960505.1. Taxonomy (GTDB): domain Bacteria; phylum Verrucomicrobiota; class Verrucomicrobiia; order Verrucomicrobiales; family DEV007; genus EC70. The sequence goes on along the minus strand of DUBC01000048.1, from coordinate 117,338 downwards.
AAATAGGATTACGGATTCTCTCAATCCCCATAACGCTCCCAGCTTTGTGCCCTGGTCCATGCATTATACATGCATCCAATTGTACTACGCCCTCTGAATTGGGTAAGCCACCAATGCCGACTGATGTATTTTCTTTGTCATTTTCTGTTACGTTGATTCCTTTTTCAACGGCGTCTAGAGAAGAGCCTCCAGAGTTAATGACCTCCATAGCTTTTTTGTTTGCTACTTCTCCGAAAGGCCAAGTCGATATAATTAACGGACGAGACACAGTTTTACGAATATTTGGTTTAGAAAATGCTTCAGGTTTATTGCAAATGGCGCCACTAACAATTGCGGCACCTTGTGCGACAAAGCCGCGTCTAGATAATTCCATGAATTATAGTATGTTATTTTTCTCGATTAACTGCAATGAATTAAGTCCAAGTTACAAAGGAATTAATTTAATTAATTATCATTGGGTCAAACATTTGAATCTTTAATCTTTTCTTGATTGCCTAATTCTAGATCTGAAATCTTTTCACTTCTATTTCCTATTTTATTACTAGATTTTTCAATTAAATCTATGTCTTTGCTGGCCTGATCAAAATGCGATTTGAGTTTTCCTACACGATTCATTAAACGGTTGATATCAACGAGGAGAGTTTCTACCTCTTTTTGAATTAGACTGGCTTACTCTCTCATCTGAACGTCACGCATGATTTAGGCGACCAGTTAATTCAGTATGTTGCCGTCCAATTTCTGTAATTTGTTTTTCAATATTGTCTGAATTCTGATACCCTAATTTGCGTATTAGCAGCCCAATTACTATCCCTAATAATCCTACGAGTAATGGAATTATGATTGTAGTTGGTGTTATATTATTAATTTTAGCATTGGCTTTCTTTAGATGACTAGATTAATAGGGTTTGAACTTTTTTGCACTAAGAACAAACCGAGCAAATATCCCATAAAATGCAAGATCCTAAATATGTGAAAGATGCTTTTGCTGATATAGCGGATAAATACGTATTGACTAATCATGTACTAAGTTTTGGTGTCGATATTCTCTGGCGACGTAAAGTGGCAAAAATGGTTAGCCCTCGAAATCCTATCAATGTACTCGATATAGCTACTGGCAGTGGTGATTTGGCTTTAGAAATACAAAAAAAATGTCCGGGATCTGAAGTGATAGGGAGCGATTTTTGTGAGCCTATGCTTCAACAAGCAAATAAGAGAGGATTAGAGAGAACAGTGTTAGCGGATGCATTGCACCTTCCATTTTCTGAAGATCATTTTGATGTAGTGACTGTTGGTTTTGGTTTACGAAACATGGCTGATTGGTCCGGGGCTTTGACTGAAATGTTTAGGGTGCTGTCTTCTGGAGGATGGTTGATAATTTTGGACTTTTCTTTGCCTGAAGGTTTTATAAGTCGCAAATTATATCGGTTTTATTTACATAAAATCCTCCCTGCAGTTGCTGGTTTGATTACTGGAAAGCGGTCAGCTTATCAGTACCTTGGAGAGACAATCGAATCTTTTCCTTCGGGGAAAGATATGTGTACATTGATTGAATCTAATGGTTTTAATCGTACTAAATTGCATCCTCTTAGCGGAGGGATAGCGACTATATATTCTGCAGAGAAAAAATAGGCTAATTAAAACTCGGATTATTTTTCGAAAGATTCTTCAATGATTGGCATATCCAGAACTTCAAAATTCTCACGATCAATCAGGCAAATTTCTGAGCTATTATTAACGCGAGCATAATAAAGTAGATTAGATGATTGTTCGCTAATTGGTGCTAATTCAATTTTGAAGAGGTAAACATTATTATTTGTATCAACTAAAGTGAATTCTATTTTTCTACATGGATTTAAAAGTGCAATTTCTGCTTCGCTAGTATTTTGACTTAGCCATCTCGTAGCCCGGATAGGAAGGCCTAAATGCTGAGCGAGTTTCAAAGCTTGTGCGGTATCAATCTGCTTCGATATATTTTCATTAGCAAGGACGGCTGACCATTCGTTTGATTGGTACTTATATTGAAGCTCTAAAGGTGTTTGTGGGGGGGCGGAGGTTTTTATGGATTGAAGATTGGCCAAATCAAAGGAGGGCCATAGATAAAGCTCTTTATAATCAAGTGGCCGAATGGGTAATATTGACGGGAAGGCGGGACTGAGCTGTGCGACGGTTCCACTTCCATCCACTGTCGCATAGTATTCAATGACATCTTGATCTTTAGCTAGTTGTCCTTTTACAAGTAGCTTTCTATTAACATCAATGAGATTGGGAGAGCCGTTTTCCTTAGTTGGATTTTGTGGGTCTAATGTAACAGATTTAATTGTAATGCTTAAGGTGGGTTGATTTAAGCCCCAGGGCTTTAAGTCGCCGGCTGCATCTGCGACAAATTTCACGACTTGTTCTGATGAAAGAGCATTAAGAATTTTGTATATCCTTTGATCGTCAGCTTTAATTTTCTGGGTTTTATCTATTATTTGCCATCCATTATTATCCTGTAAAAGATTCACTTTGTTGTTTGGCATGGCGACCAAATCAACGGCAACGACAGATTTAGGATTAAAGGGAAGTAATCGTCGGTCTCTTATCGTATTTGGGTTAAGAGTAATAGAGTCTAATATATTTTTTTCTATCTGAAAAAAAACCCCTGGCCTATCAGAAACTCGTGCGAATATAGAGTCACCATTATCTGATTCTGCAAATTCTATAATGAAAGAAATTTGTTCACCCTTTATTTGAATTGATATAGTCTTTGTTATTGTGGTAAAAGCAGCAGCAATTTCACTATTTGCTTTATCTATAAATGATTGTGATGTGAGGTTGATAATTGTGGACAGCCAATCGCTGAAATTTTCATCATCTGTGATTGTTTTTAGAGGCTTAGTTATAGCCCAAGATTTTTCTCCTGTTGTTTTCTTCACATGAAGGGATGATCCCGATTGATTGGTTATTTCTATTTCACCTATTTCTTTAATCGGAATGTTTACTAACCTTTTGTCTCTGATTTTGTCATAAGGAACATCAATGACTTCTTTGATATCTGACCAGCAGAAGAAGGGAATACCTTCTTTATTTCTGTCGTTCCATTGTGCGTAAATGGTGTCTATGACTCCGGTATTATTGCCAAGAATTATTTTTCCTATTAATTCTTTTTTATTTAATAATCTTACCGAAAGAGCGCTTTCAGTTAATCCCATTTCACTTAAGGAAGGAGCATCTTTGCTTGTGATAGCATCAAACTTTTTGAGTTCTGTGAGAGCCTCTAAAATATTTTCTATCTTTTTTGAGTCGGCTCTGTCAGTAACAGGATGAGTAATATTCCATCCTTTTTCAGAAGTGCGGGACAAGGAAACTTTACCGCTAGCAGATGATATTTCGATTTCATCGATCTCCGTGACTGGAATAGCTTTGAAATTTTGCTGAATTGTTCCTAGATTATTTTTTTTGCTGTAATCCAAAATTGTATAAGTCGCTAACAGGATCGTTAGTAAAATAAGATATAACGTGCTTTTATTAGGCATTTTTCTAGTTATGTGTAAGATGTCTTCAATTCCGGCGGGCGCTCCACACTGCAATGCCAAAGCAAAAAGCGATAGCGGGAAAGATGCAGACAATTAAGTAGAAAAGAGTTTTATATTGTTCTGGTGACATATCGACACGATAACTGATCACGTTCGTAGGAGATATCCCTAAAAGCTCCTCCCGGTCGAGTGTCCAATTGATAGAATTTATTACCAGTTCAACGTTCAAGCGTGTGGGTATTGGATCTAGTAGAGTGGAATTTCCGATAACTACCATTCTAGAACTTTCTATTTTAACTGCAGAATCTTCTGATCCTCCTTTTTCAACCATTGCTGCAATATATATTGGATTTGGATCAGGAATCATATCGGTCTTGCTTCTCTTTGGATAGGGTTCAGTATGATCGAGATCACCCCAAAATTTGGGATCCGCGGCTAAGATGGGAATCGCTATTATTCCTTTAGAAGCTAATCCTTCATTATTTTCAGCGACACTTATGGGGCAAGTTTGTCCTGCAAAAGTCGTTATAGCGCCTTCATCTGATGAGGTGATAGGGTTGCCTCCAAGTAATTTGCTTTGCACGGAATAAACTTTTTGAGTTCCTCCAATGCCAGTTGTTTCAGAAAATAAAACGCGATAATTGTTATCAACTTTTATGCCGAGAGAGCGAAGGAAAGGATAGAAATTAGGCATCTTGGTTGTTGGGTTCAAAAGGAGTACCATAGACCCTCGCTGTTGTTCCCAATATTTTGTGAGAACAGTAACTTCTGAAAGTGAAAAGTCTGTTTCGGGGTTTATAATTATCAAAGAATCAGCATCTTCAGGTATTTGAGTTATGTTTCCTAGGGTCAGTTCTTTTAGATCAAAGAAGTGCCTAGTGCTAAGACTAAGTATTTCTTTGTCAGCAGATCTTCCATTTACTTCTTTGAGTTTACCTTTTCCTGCAATTAAATAAACGGTTTTAGGTTTACTTTCCGTTGCTGCCAACATTGCTGAAGTTATTGAGTTCTCTCCAGTGAATGTACGTCCTTTATCGTCCAATAAATCGTTTTCAATGAGTTTCTTAATGCGTCCTCCTACTTCGATAAATAGACAGCTTTGATCAATCGTTGTTTTATAGCGATCTGATATTTCTAATGCTTTATTTTTATTAATTACCGGATCAAATTCCTCAAAAATAATTTTTCCTCTCGATATATTTTCATATTCTTCTAGGAGAACTTTAAGTTGATTGCGAATTTTTGAGCTTTTTAAAAAAGCCATAGTTAGTGTTACTTTTTCAGCGAGCTGGTTTTTTAGGTAAGCCGCAGTGTCTTCTGATACGCTGTATTTCTTTGTGGAGCTCAGATCCCATCGTTGGTAGTTTACATATGAAATATAATTGATGAGAATGAATAGTAGAATTGCAAAAAATATCTGCATTAAAACATTTAATGCGATTTTTTTCCTTTTGATTCTACACTGACTAGATCCTGGATTAAGTTCAATAGGATTGTCGGAAGAGTCTTTGGTTTTAATTCTATCAGTATTTTCTGACATTGTTAGGTCTTCCACTTTCTGTACTCAAGTACATTGTAGGTAAATGATAGGATGAGAATAGTGAAACTAAGGTAGTAAATAAATTGGCGGCTATCAATTAACCCACTTATAAAAATTTGAACATGTTTTACTGTTGAAAAATAAAACAAGAAACCTTGCCAGGATTCAGGCACGGGAAGATCTTGTAGAATAAAACCAACTAGAAAATGTAACATGCAAAAAGTGAAGCAAGCCATTGCTGCTACTAATTGGTTTTTGGTTAGGGATGAGGCTAGGCATCCAATTGAAATATTAAAAATACCAACGAGCAAGATTATTGCATAAGCACCTAGAAATGAACCAATAGCATTAGCATTATCTACCGAGCTAATACGAAAGAGGAAAAAATTAACTGCGCTAGGAAGCCATATAATAAAGTAAAATACTAGAGCCGCTAGGTATTTTGCTAAAAGTAAGTGTATGGTTTGTACGGGGGCAGTTAGAAGGGTTTCAATAGTGCCTAATTTCTTTTCTTCAGAAAACAGCCTCATGGTAATGACTGGGAAAATAAAAAAGTAGGTTAACCAAAATGATGTGGAGCTAAATGTATAGCCGATTAATGTCTCATCTACATCGGCTTTGCGTAAAATTTCCAAAGCAGCAATAAATGAAAATCCATTAAGCAACATGACCAAAGCCATTACTATCCAGGCTATGGGTGAATAGAATATTGATTTTAACTCTTTTTTTAATATAACAATTCCAGTTCCTCCTGAGAGGAACTTTTGCATTGAGATAATAATAATAACGAAGAGGATGATCGTTACTATAATCGTTGCAGTGTTCATGTTTGTGTATTTATGAGTCGGATGTATTAGCTTGAGTTATTTCAACAAATGCATCTTCCAGAGTCGCATGTTGAGTTCTAATTTCTCGGAGTGGCCATTCTTGAGCATTAGCAAGATTAACTATAGATTCACGGACATCATTACCTGGTTCAGCGCGTATAGTAAAATACCCCCATTCTCCTGATTGATGTTCTTTGCTGACTTTTTTTATTCCAGCAATAGCAGCGATCAGGTCTTTTACTTTTTCTTCAGATGTTTTTAATTCGATTGATATTGTGCTGGCTGAACGTAATTTTCGAGAGAGATCATTAGGTTCGCCGTTAGCAATAATTTTTCCTTCATTAAGAATGATAACACGATTACATGTCATCTCGACTTCACTCAAAATATGAGTAGATATTAAAATTGTATGTCTTATACCAAGTTGCTTGATTAATTCACGAAAGCGTCGGATTTGATTCGGATCAAGGCCATTGGTTGGTTCGTCCAGAATGAGGAGTTCTGGATTGTTGACTAATGCATCTGCAAGGCCTACCCGCTGTCTATAGCCTTTTGAAAGGGAACTTATCATTTGCCGTCTTATTTGTTTTAAACCACAAAGATCGATTGCCTCATTAACCCCTTGCCTTGCCTCTTGACCTCGAAGCCCCTTTAATTCTGCTCTAAATCGAAGATATTCCCTAACGCGCATGTCATCGTATAAGGGGACATTTTCGGGCATATATCCGATTTTTTGTCTAGCTTTTATGGATTCGGAAAAAACATCATGACCTCCGATGCTTGCTGTGCCAGAAGTTGGTGGTATGTAACCAGTTAACATTCTGATAGTTGTGGTTTTCCCTGCTCCGTTTGGTCCAAGGAAACCAACAATTTCACCGGGTTCCACCTCAAACGAAATGTTATTAACTGCAGTCCTTTCGACATATTGTTTGGACAGGTTTGAGACTTTTATCATTAGAAATCAATTTCCTAACTTACTGTCTTTAAAGACGGTTTCGAAAGGCTTATTAGTTTAACCGGAAACGTCATTATTGCCTTAAATTTTTTATTAGAGTTTTGCTTTCTATGATGAAATTTCTTTACCAGCTGAATTCCTGCATTTTTAGTACTAAACAAATATAATGAACAGCAGCATTGCTTCACGATTTAATGCCAATCTATTGGATGAAAAGTTTGCTCTTTGGCGTGATGATCCAAGATCAGTGGATTCAGATTGGGCTGCGTTTTTTGAAGGTTTTTCGCTTGGTATGGCGCAAATCGAGAGAGATATAAAGTTTTCAAATCCTACTAAATCTGCAAAAGAAGTAAGTTATCCACAGAACGATTTGCTACGAGTTACGCTGACTGACCCTGTTTTCCGAGCCAGAGTTGTTAGCTTGCTTTATAGTTATAGAGCTCTTGGACATACTGAGGCATGGGTCAATCCATTGAGTCTTTCTCCACCTACTAATTCTAGACTCAGTTACGAGCAGTTTGGATTTAATGAAGTAGATCTCAAGGAACAAGTGGCAAGCCAATTTTTTGCTGAAGGTAAACCCATGCCTCTTTCGGCAATGATTGGAAGGTTACAGGAAATCTATTGTGGGAAAATAGGATTTGAATATATGGGAATCCATAATTCTGAGATTAGACATTGGATAAGAGATCGCATTGAAAATAGGCCTCCATTAGAAAATTTTAAAAATCCTAATACGAAAACGATTTTGAATTGGCTCATAGAGGCAGAAGAATTTGAAAATTATCTACATCATAAATTTGTTGCGCAGAAAAGATTTGGTCTTGAAGGAGGAGAATCGACCTTAGTGGCTTTAAATACTTTGCTCCATCAAGGGATTGATAATGGGGTAGAAGAAATTGTGATGGGAATGGCTCATCGTGGTCGATTAAATGTGTTAGCAAATTTTATTCAAAAGCCATTATCTGTTTTATTTAATGAATTCTCAGAAAATTATGTTCCTGATTTAGTCTGTGGGGATGGCGATGTAAAATATCATCTTGGCTATGAAACTCGACGTGAAATTGAGGGAGCTGCAGTTAATATTTTTCTGGCTCCAAATCCTAGTCATTTAGAGGCTGTAAATTCTGTGGTAGAAGGCATGGCGCGCGCGCGGCAAAGATTAATTGGTAATACTGACAAGCGTGATCGTGTTTTACCGATACTTTTGCATGGTGATGCGGCTTTTGCAGGACAAGGTGCAGTGGCCGAAGTGCTGAATTTCTCGCAGTTGCCAGGATATAGAACAGGTGGCACAATTCATATAATCATTAATAATCAAATTGGGTTTACTACAATGCCTTCTGATGCTCGTTCATCAGTTTACTGTACTGACATTGCTAAAATGATTGAGGCTCCTATTTTTCATGTTAATGGAGATAGTCCATTAGAAGTTGCGTATGTGACAGGGCTTGCTCTTGAATTTCGTCAAAAGTTTGGCCGAGATGTAGTGGTCGATATTGTTTGTTATCGGCGTCATGGGCATAATGAGGCGGATGAGCCATCTTTTACTCAGCCGAATATTTATCGCACTATTCGCAGTAAAAAATCCACTACTGAAATCTATAAAAATTATTTATTGAGCGAAGAGCAAATTTCAGAACGTGAAATCTCTGAAATTACTAATGCGTATCATGCACGGTTGGACTCTGAGTTTCAATTGGTTGAAGGGAAAGATAATGATACTCATATATCTTTCAGAGGGGCAGCAGTAGAAGTGCAAGAAGATGCATATTCCTATGAAGTAATTCCTACCGGGATTCCTATTGATGAGATACGTGAATTAGGAAGAAAGTTAGTCGACATCCCTGATGATTTTTCAATTAATGCTAAAATAGAGAAGCTATTTTTAGCTAGGCGTTTTAAAGCCACTGAAGAAGGCGGTCCCTACGATTGGGCTCATGCAGAGGCCCTCGCTTTCGCCTCATTACTTGATTCAGGCTGTCCTGTTAGACTTTCAGGTCAGGATGTTCGTCGCGGTACATTTAGTCAGCGGCATTGTGTATTGTATGATTCTGAAAATAGAGAGCGATATGTACCGTTGAAAAACCTTAGTCCGAATCAGGCCAGCTTTTGTGCATACAACAGTTTGTTATCTGAATCTGGTGTTTTGGGTTTTGATTATGGCTATAATTTAATGGTTCCTCAAATGCTGATTTGTTGGGAAGCTCAGTTTGGTGATTTTGTTAATGGCGCTCAGGTCATAATAGATCAATTCATTAGTTCAGCTGAATCAAAGTGGGGAAAACCTTCTAATTTAGTAATGCTTCTTCCTCATGGTTATGAAGGTCAGGGTCCTGAGCATTCAAGCGCTAGGCTTGAGAGATTTTTGCAATTATGTGCTGGAGGTAATTTGCAAGTTTGCAACCTTACTAGTCCTGCACAATACTTTCATGTTTTAAGAAGACAGATTATCAGGGAGTTACGTAAACCTCTAATATTGATGTCGCCCAAGAGCCTATTAAGGCATCCGGAATGCGTTTCAAATGAAAATGATTTTTCTAGTGGATCGCATTTTTTCGAAATGCTTGATGACGATCAATTAATTGATCGTCCAGAGCGAGTTACACGTATTATTTTTTGTTCAGGCAAAGTTTATTATGATTTATTAAAATTTAGAAACGAAAATAAAATCAGAAACACTGCAATTATTCGTATAGAGCAGCTATACCCTTTTCATTGGAAAATGCTTAGTGAAATTATAGAACGTTATCCAAGAGCATATAAAAAATGGATTTGGTGTCAGGAAGAACCCCTCAATATGGGAGCTTGGAGTTACATTAGCCCACGCTTAAATGAAGCTGGTAGGGGCAATGTTCGTTATGCTGGTCGTGAACGAAGTGCAAGTACCGCTACTGGCTCCAAAGCAATTCACAACGCGGAGCAGCAAAGGTTGGTTCAGAAGGCTTTTAGTGTTTAAAATGATTGATGATGGCTAATTATCTAGATTATTTCAAGATTCATTCCGAAATGGGCTTGTTCAAATGCTAAAGTATTTCAAAAAAGTGGTATTTGATTTAAAATGGTCTAATTATCAAAAAGAATTTTACGACAACTTGATATATCTATTTTTATAATTAATGAGTAGTGATATTAGGATTCCATCTGTAGGTGAGTCTGTATCGAGCGGATTGATCACTCAGTGGCATAAGAATAACGGTGATTCTGTTAATATTGGAGAGTTGTTGCTTACTTTAGATACTGATAAAATCTCAACTGAAATCACTGCTGATTCTGCAGGATATTTGCAAATATTAGTAGCTGAAGGGGAAGAAGTTTCTATAGGGTCTGTAGTCGGTCGAATCACGAGTGAAAATTTATCGCATCCCCAATCAGGTGCAGAAGAAAAGGCTGCTTCCGCCCAATTGCAGAGAGATATTGATGATGGAAATCGCACGGAAACGGATTCCATTTCTTCTAACCAGAAACAAGAACTGCAAGAAAATCAAAAGCAGGATGTCCCCGTTGAAGTTGAAGCCATTGTTTCACATCAAGTGCCTACACAAAACACTAAGAGAGATCTAAGATTGGATCGTAAGGCTCCTGTTTCCCCTGTAGTTAATAGGCTTGCAAAGGAAAATGGTGTTGATTTGTCACTGATCATTGGAAGTGGGAAGAGGGGCGCCATATTAAAAAAAGATGTTCAAGCTTTTATTGACAGTGGAGGCGAGTTGCGCTCTTCAAAAGTAGTCGAGAATCCAAAAGCGCAGTCAACCCTTTCTAAAGATTCTGGAACAGCTAATTTGCCTGACTTGAATATTAAGCCAGTATCACATCATGATTCTTCCGGATATAAAATAGAAGAAGGAGGGCGCATAACTAGACAGCCGCTTTCTCCTATCAGACGAAAGATAGCTGATCACCTCGTATCTGCACAGCAGAACGCAGCACTTTTGACCACCTTTAATGAATGTGACATGTCTTCAGTTATGCAATTACGCAAAGAATTACAGGAATATTTCATTGCGAAATACGGAGTAAAAATTGGGTTCATGTCAATTTTTATAAAAGCAGTTGTCGATGCACTAAAGGAGGTTGAGCAAATTAACGCACGTATCGATGGTACAGATCTTATTCGTAATCATTTCTTTGATATAGGAGTAGCTGTTGGGAGTGAAAAGGGGCTCGTAGTACCAGTCATACGTGATTGTGATAATAAGAGTTTTGCGCAAATTGAGAAAGACATTGCAGAATACGCATCTCGAGCAAATCAAGGTAAACTAGAAATTGCTGATTTGCAGGGTGGCGTCTTTACGATTTCTAATGGTGGAATATATGGTTCAATGTTGTCCACTCCGATTATAAATGCTCCTCAATCAGCTATTCTTGGGATGCATAATATTATTGAGCGGCCTGTGGCAGTTGAAGGAAAGGTGGCTATTAGGCCAATGATGTATTTAGCGCTTAGCTATGATCACCGCATAGTTGATGGCAAAGAAGCGGTTACTTTTCTAAGGAGAGTTAAAGATTGTGTGGAAAACCCTGCGAGATTACTCATTGGAGCTTGATTTCAGTTTATAGATTGAGTTGAGGGATGGTGCTCTCAACATTTTTCTCACAAATTTTTGTGAGAAATAAGAGATTTCGGCAATTTATAACATGAATACTTTCATAGGAATGAAGTTTTTAGGTTGTGCTGAGACCTTTGTTTTATTGAAGAAAGTAGGATTCGGAAATTCTATTTATAGAGTATTTCCAAAATATACAGGTCGACAGAAGCGTGGGGTTTTCTGTCGGCCTTTTTCTTTATTTCTTTGCTTTTGTAAGAACGTGTCTTGCGCTATTTAGGAATGGGCGCACACTTGCATTTTTAAAATAATGCCTTTTACCGAACCTAGTCAAATTGGCGATTTATATTTTGCCTTCCTTGCTATTCTTTTCGAAGGAGCGCCATACATTCTTTTGGGAACGATTATCTCAGGTTTTATTGACGCTTATCTCCCGTCCAATGTGATGGATAGGTTCTTACCAAAGAATCGATATGCCGCTATAGCTCTTTCTGGGTTATTAGGGGCAATATTCCCTGTTTGTGAGTGTGCTATAGTTCCTGTCATTAGGCGTTTAGTTCAGAAAGGGCTTCCTGTATCTTGTGCTATTACCTACATGCTTTCTGCGCCAATTGTAAATCCTATAGTGGCAGTAAGTACCTATTCAGCGTTTGCGGGGAATGACCCACTATTCATGACGTTATCACGTATAGGAATTGCCTATCTAGTTACAGTGATTGTAGGAGTTGTTGTTCATCAATTTTCAATAAAGAACATCCTTCGCAATAGCCTATTAAATAAAATACAAACAGATTCGCAAAACATTCAATCTAGTGCAGTTCTTTTTAATAAGGAGAAAGAAACGCCGGACCGGTTGTTGATTGCCTTGCGAAGTGCTGCTCGCGATTTCTTAGATGTAGGTATGTATTTTGTTATAGGAGTAATGATAACAGCTCTTTACAGGACACAAATTAATCAAGGTGTAGTGGATCAGTTTGCTTCTTCAGACTTAATTGGAATACCGGCAATGATGATCCTTTCATTTGTCTTATCATTGTGCAGTACTTCAGATGCATTTATTGCTGCGCAGATGCTAAGTTTTTCATCAGCAGCTAAGCTTGCATTCCTGACCTATGGTCCAATGATGGATGTAAAATTGGTCTTTATGTACAGTTCTGTGTTTAAGCCTAGATTTGTTCTGAGTTTGGCAGTTGGCCTTTTTATCGTCATAGGAATCTTATTTTATCAATGGAGTAATATTCCCGTTCCTGGAACTTAGATAATTATAATAGTCTCATGTCTCAACGTTTAATCATTATCCTGCAGTCTATAGTACTGTTTGTTTTTGGGTCGATTTTCATTTGGTTTTATATCGATGGTCGAATTGAAAAATATTTAACCAGTGTTGGAAGTTTTCAGATGCAGGCTTTGCTGGCAGGATTGTTTTTGTGTATAATAAGTGCTTTTCTTTTGCTGACTTCGTCTAAGAAGGTTTCCTGTTCGCACGACCACGACCACGACCACGACCACGACCACGACCACGACCACGACCACGACCACGACCATTCAGAAATAACAGTAGGAGGAATGGTGTTAACTTCTATGATTGTTTTAGTTCCTGTAATTATCTCTGCTTTATATACGCCTGATGCATACAGTAAAAATTGGGTTCAAAATAACAGTTCAGGTTGGGATAAAGGGGTGATAGGGGAAACTCCTGAAGCTTTTAACCTCAAAAAAGAAAACGATAAGCAATCAATTAAAATTGAAGGAGAATCAGATGGGTCTAAAAGTAAGTCAGTCGCTGATGCCGCAGGGTGGGGGCCCTATACGATTGACGATCTTAAGCAACAGGTTGATCAGAACAAAGAAGGTGAATTTTTGATGGATGTAATTAGTATTTTTTATACCGGTGGTGACGAAGAAGTTCAAGGGGTTGTCAAAGGATTGCCTGTAGAAACTATGGGTCAGGTAATGCCTGAAACTATGCACAATAGCGAAGGTAAAAGAATTAGAATTTTTAGATTAATGATGAATTGCTGTATCGCTGATGCAAGGCCGGTTTCAATTCCTGTGGAGTTTTCAGAAGACGTCCCCAGTTATAAGGAGATGGGATGGTATAAGATCCATGGGGTCATGGATTATGAAAAATGGGATGAATTTACCATTCCTGTCTTAAAAGCCCAAAAGATGGTTCCTACTGAAGAACCTCCTGAGTCAGCTTTTGGACAGAGGCAATAACCAATAGTTGTCGCGTCGAAGGGGTGATTAATTTAAATTAATTGCTGCCCTCGATGCGGTTTTATCTCCGATCTTCGTTGCGTCTTCCTCGATTTCCTCCTCTGCTGTTTCTTTTTTCACCGTCACTAGGGCTCCATTCTTTTCCGTTATTTTCTTCACGCCTTGTTGAAGATTTTTCTCGCAGTGCGTCATCAAGGTGTTCTTCGCCTCTTTCTACCATTGCAGCTTGGCGACTCATCTTTACCCGTCCTTTGTCATCTATACCGATGCATTTAGCATAAATAACATCACCGACGGTTACTACATCTTCTACCTTTTCTACTCTAAAGTCTGCAAGCTCTGATATGTGAATCATTCCATCCTGTCCTGGTAGGACTTCCATGAATGCACCGAAATTAGTTGTTGATACAACTTTACCTTGATAAATTTTATCAATTTCTATTTCAGCTGTAATGTTTGCGACCATTTCTAAAGCTCGGTCGAGACTTTCTTTTTTAATCGCATAAATTCGTACAGTGCCATCATCCTCTATATTAATTTCAGCGCCTGTCTCGGCTTGAATCCCTTTTATAATTTTTCCTCCAGGACCAATTACGTTACCAATCTTTTCAGGATTGATTTTTATTGATTCAATCCTTGGTGCATGAGGACTGAGTTCCGATGGATCATTGATCGCGGAAGCCATTACTTCGAGAACTGTTTTTAGTGCTTCAGTTGCTTGATGAATTGCTTCATTAAGAATTGTAATCGGCAATCCAGTTAATTTGAGATCGAGTTGGAACCCGGTCACCCCTTCGCATGTGCCGCACAATTTAAAGTCCATGTCGCCGAAAAAGTCTTCAGAGCCAATTATATCAAGCAGACGTTTATATTCTTTAATTTTTCCACTTTCGTCTATTTCAGTTACTAGGCCGACTGATATGCCTGCGACTGGACGCTTAAGTGGAACGCCAGCATCTAGAAGAGCCATAGTTCCGGCACATACTGAGGCCATGGATGTTGATCCATTGGATTCCATGACTTCTGATGTGACTCTGATGGCATATGGGAATTCATCCTGATCAGGCAGAGAAGGCTTAATGGATTTCTCAGCAAGTGCTCCGTGTCCAATTTCGCGTCGGTTAAGGCCTCCCATTCGCCCAGTTTCTCCTACTGAGAAAGGTGGAAAATGGTAATGTAAGAGAAAGCTTTTTTCCTCTTCCCCTCCAGTGTAGGCATCAATAAATTGGGCTTCATCTGCCGGAGCTAGAGTGCAAAGTCCAAGGGCTTGAGTTTCTCCGCGTGCGAACAGTGCTGACCCATGGGATCTTGGCATAAGATTTACTTCGGCGCTAAGTGGTCGCAACTCATCTATTTTACGACCATCGGCTCTAATGCCTTTTTCAAGAATTGTCTTTCGGAAGGCTTTCTTTTGTAGGAAATCAAATGCCTGATCAATAGCAAAATCACTAGCATCTTCATATTTTTCATTAATAGCATTGGCAACTTCTTCTCTTAGAGCGTCAACGGCTTTTCCTCTTTCAACTTTAGAAGGTTGATAGATAGCATCTTCAATACGATCGCCTGCTACAGAATATGCTATTTCAAGCATTTCATCTTTTACTTCAAGAAGAGGAGCCTCCCGTTTTGTTTTACCAAAACGCTCCGCTAAATCTTTTTGCGCCTGGACGAGTTGAGTGACATAGCCTTGAGCAAATTCTAATGCCTGACAAAAAAGATCTTCAGGCAATTCTTCAGCCGATCCTTCAATCATAACTACTTCGCTCTCGTTGCCTGCATAAACAAGATCCAAAAGTGAGTTTTCCATTTCACTGTGGGTAGGGTTAACGACAAACTTTTCGTCTACATAGCCTACTCTTACTGCGCCTATTGGTCCTGCAAAAGGAATGTCTGAAAGGGAAAGCGCACAAGATGCTCCATTCATGCTAAGTACATCTGAATCATTTTCACCATCTGCGCTGAGTAGAAGTGCTACAATTTGCGTGTCATAAAGATATCCTTTTGGAAAAAGTGGCCTCAGTGGTCTATCTGTCATTCTGCAGGTCAGGATTTCTTTTTCTGTTGGCCTGCCCTCTCTTTTAAAGTATCCACCTGGAAATCGACCCGCTGCTGCAGCTTTTTCTTTATATTCAACAGATAAAGGGAACCAACTTTGCCCTTCCCTCATTTTTGTTTGAGAAACCGCCGTTACCATAACGGTTGTTTCTCCACAAGTTATTGTGCATGCACCGTCTGCGAGGCGGCCCATTTTTCCGGTTTCAATGATAATTTCTTTATCGTCGAGATTGACGGTTATATTTTCAGTGCTCATCTATTTTTTCTAGAGAGTAGTAGCTCATATAGGCTGTTACTCATTGTGTTTTTGCTTATCGGTTTTTTTCAAATTTACTCCCGATCATTTGTTATTAATAAATTCGGATCTAGTCTAATGAAACAGATCTCAATTTTGATTTTTGAACATTAATCACTTAGTAAGTGATTTTTAAAGAGATCTAAAAAACAATCTATAGAACTTTAACGGCGAAGTTTTAGGCCTTTTAATACGTTCTGATAACGCCCAATGTTTTTCCTTTTCAGGTAGTCTAAAAGCTTGCGACGTCTTGCCACAAGTTTAAGTAATCCTCTACGAGTTGAGAAGTCCTTTTTGTGTGCGCTTAGATGCTCAGTAAGATGATTAATTCTTGAAGTGAGTTGCGCTACTTGAATATCAGCGCTTCCAGTATCCTTTTCATGGAGCTGGAAATTATTTGTTTCTGTTACTACTTCCGTCATTCTTTATCCGTCTAAAGATTCTCCGCCTTGGAGGCTCTAGTTTTGTTATTGTTATGCCTTATGCATAACGGTTTATTATCTCAATTATTCTTATTAGGCCGCTACAGAATCATAAGATCAGCTAATTTCAACTCATTTTACTGATCATATTTAAAGGCATGCTGTGATTTCATTTATTCAGTTAATTGAATATTATAGAAAACTTAAGTAAATTACATTTTTCTGAGTCTATTATATTCTTCTAGTACGTACCGATCAGTCATACCGGAAATATAATCGCAGATGGTACGTTTCAGACCTTCAGAATCGATTCTTTTTGCGCTTTCCTCCCCAATCATCTTTGAATTTTGTTCGTAAAATGAAAACACATCAGCAATTACGTTCCCGCCTCTTGCATTGGGCATCGCAACTGCTTCGTGGTGATAAAGATTCTCATATAAGAATTGTTTTAGTTGCTGATTACCTTTTTGGGCCTCTTTGCTGTGCCTTATTAGTCTTTCAGGGTGTCTTCTAATTTCATCACTGGATTCAAATTTAAAATTTTGGATATATTCTGAAGTGGCTGATATTAGATCAGCGACTTGGCGATCAATTAGTGTACGGATGATATATGATCGTCGCCTTTTCCCTTTTAATCCTGGATATTTTTTTCCAACAAGCTCGGAACATTTTTGCCATAGAGTTACTACATTAAGTTTCTGTTCATTAATAAGTTTATGATCCAACCCATCGTCAAGATCATGTGAATAATAAGTTATTTCGTCAGCCATATTAGCGATTTGCGCTTCGATTGATGGATTGGGAAAGTTTTCTTCTTTTTTATTTTTATATGAGGGGCGGTAATAGCCTTTATCATGTTTGCGTATTCCTTCGAGAACTTCATATGACAGATTAAGACCATCAAATTCCGGATATAATGTTTCTAATAATTCTACTACCCTGAGGCTTTGAATATTATGCTCGAAGCCGCCATCTTTTAACATAATCTGGTTCATTTTTTTTTCTCCGGCATGACCGAAGGGGGGGTGGCCGAGGTCATGAGCCAAGGCAATTGCTTCTGCAAGGTCTTGATTGACTCCAAGTGCACATGCAATGGTTCGACTGACCGAAGCGACTTCGATTGTATGAGTCAATCGAGTTCTAAGATGGTCGCCAGTGCCATTGAGAAATACCTGAGTTTTATACTCTAGGCGCCGGAAAGCTCGCGAATGTATAATCCTTGCCCGATCTCTTTGAAAGGCAGTTCTATAAGAATGAGGTGGTTCAGGATGTTTTCTGCCAGCGCTTTCAGAATTGTATTGGCCGAATTGAGAAAAATTTTTGCGTTCTTCGGTTTCAATTTGCGAACGAGTTTTTAGCATCTGATTACTCGTCATTTCTTTTTTTTAGAGACTTCTTTTTTTATTTCCCCTAGCATTTTTTGTAATTCGATCTCTTTTAGATTCCTTATGTCTTTTTTTGTAATTAAAAGATCATAAGTCGCCATCATTAACATTAATGTTGTGAGAGCCAAGGAGAAGAGCCAGTAAAGCGAAAAAATAAACGGGTATTGTTCGAGGAAATTGCCAAAAAAATTAAAACCCAAGACTATAAACAGTAATGTAACTATTGAGAAAATGAAGAGCATTTTCCGGCGCGCTTGCTTATTGTGAAGGATTGTTAAGAATAGGCTAACTATGATTTTCCAAAGCATTGATTTAGATAAAATAGTCTAATGAACTTTCGAAGTTTTCATGAGATCTAATAGTCATTCCAAAATAACCACTTAATTCATTAGATTGTTTTTTTTCTTAATTTTTCTTCTGCGGTTTCAAGGAATTCTCGTAGGGAATTGGGGGAGATTGCAAGTGCTCCAAAGGATGAACAGGTGTCTAATACGGCTTTGTCGCGTGATGCGATTGTGATTTCTTTCTTTCTTCCATACTTCCCAACTAACCGTTCTATTATTTGGTCGGCTGATACTCCTTTTTTGGAGAAAAAAACTTGGATGCCATCTTGTTCGCAATAGCTTTCTGTTTTGGTTCCCTTCCCGTCAAATACGATGATTACTCTTTCGCCAGTGCAGTCTTGGTAGCCAGTCATCCTATGGATGAGTTCCTCGCGAGCCGCTAACTGGCTGTGGCCATGGAGAATTCGCAAATCCTTCCAAGCAAAAATTATGCTGTGGCCATCAATGATGAGATAAGGAATATGTTCCTTATTCATCTCATTCATTTTGTAATGAATTCTAATTTAAGATTCGCTATTCTCAGCCCCGGTTGCTTTTTTAGCTGGTGCTTTTTTAGCTGGTGCTTTTTTAGCTGGTGCTTTTTTAGCTGGTGCTTTTTTAGCTGGTGCTTTTTTAGCTGTTGCTTTTTTAGCTGGTGCTTTTTGTGTTGAGTCTGTAGTTGACTTGGATTTTACATTCTTTGCACTGGAAGACTTGCTTAATTTTTTCTTAGCCAATAGTTGCTCTCGCTTACGCTTGAGATAATTTTTGCGTCGAACTCTTTTAATCAGTTTATTATATTGTTTGCCCATTTTTTTTGATCCTTGATTTGCTTCCTAGTAACTAGAGGTGATATTTTTCCAATGTTTCATTAGCAAAGGCGTGCTTGGGATCAAGTAGAAAACACCTTGTTGCTTAGTATATTGCATAGAAAATATTATTTTGGTCTTTGATTTAGCATAGATCAACTTAATTTGAAGCATCCATTGACATTGCATTTTTTTTTACTTAGAATGTCGCTGTTCTCCAATCGGAGAAATGTGATCTTTCCTTTAGGTTTAAGAAGATGCAGTGTCCAATTGAATAAGGGTGTTGCAAATTAAATAATAAAAGGACTTCAAAGTGAATGGTCATAATTTCCATTACTTAAGTAGGTTTATCCTGCTGAGATTAGGAAAAAACAACCAAAATACTCTTTTTTTATTTAATTATATGTTCTGGCTTGGCTGGAATTAATTATATGGCCGGACATAACAAGTGGTCCAAGGTGAAGCATATTAAAGGTGCTGCCGATGCGAAACGTAGCAAGCTTTTCAGTAAGTTTGCGAAAGAGATAACTGTGGCCGCGCGTGATGGGGGGGGGGATTTGGATTTGAATGCTCGGTTGCGGCAAGCGGTAACCAATGCCAAAAAGCAAAGTTTGCCTGGAGATACTATTGAAAGAGCGATTAAGAAAGGTACTGGAGAGATTGAAGGTGTTTCATATGAGGAGGCTTGTTATGAAGGATTCGGAGCTGGTGGTATAGCATTTATTGTTGAAATAATCACAGATAATAAGAATCGTTCTTTTGCAGATTTGCGGACTTTATTTAATAAAAATAATGGAAATTTAGGAGGGTCTGGCAGCGTGTCTCATATGTTTGATCGCAAAGGTGAAATTAAATTATCAGAAGAATCCCGTAGCGAAGAAGAAGTTATGAGCTTAGCCATTGAGGCGGGCGCTGAGGATGTTGTTAATGATGATAAATTATTTTATGTCATCACTGCTAATGATGAACTTTCAAATGTTGCTAATACGATTTCAGAATCAGGTGCACATATTGAATCACAGAAGCTAATTTTTGTTCCTAAAACGACTGCGAGTATCAGTGATCCTTCAATAGCGCGGCAAGTGTTACGACTCTTCGCAGCTGTTGATGATTATGATGACACTCAAGGTGTTTATGGGAATTTTGATATACCGGAACAGTTAATGGAGACGATCGAGATTTAAATTATTTATTTTATTTAGTACACATCAAATAAAGTATGAGCGAGACAGAAATTCAAGACTCTGACAAAAAAGTGAATGTTGGGAAGAAGGCCGAAGATAATCCTGTGGCGGACAGTTCAAGTTTCTCGAAGGAGAAAAAAAGATCACCGAAGAGGAGGGGACCTAAATTCAATAGGAATGATAAGAAAAAGAAATCTTCAAAAGATAATCACTTCAAAGAAGAACTTTTAGGCCCGCCCACCGAACAAGAAGGAATTCTTGAGATTTCAGGTAAAGGATTTGGATTTTTGAGAGAGCCTAGTAAGGATTTTAGGCAGACTCCAGATGACGTTTTTGTTACACCAGAAATAGTTCGTAATTTTGGTCTTAGAGATGGTCTTTGGGTTAAGGCCGAGACTCGGATGGGTAGGCGGGGGCCGCAACTGACAAAGCTATTAGATATTAATGGGCGTGACCCTGATGAATTTAAAACGATGCCATGGTTTGAAGAGCTGAAAGCAGTGAACCCTGAGCGCAGACTTCAGATGGAGACTGATGAAGATCGAATGACAACGAGAATCATTGACTTAATTGCTCCTATAGGACGTGGTCAGCGCGGACTTATAGTGGCACCCCCTAGGACAGGTAAAACGACTATCCTTCAACACATGGCTGAGTCTGTTATCAAAAATCATAGCGGCGTTAAGGTGATGGTATTATTGATTGATGAGAGGCCGGAGGAAGTCACTGAATTGCGGAGGGCTTTGCCGGAAGCCGAGATATATGCAAGTTCTAATGATATGGAGGTTAAGATGCATTGCCGAATTGCTCAAATTGCGATTGAGAGAGCGAAGAGGTTAGTTGAGTCAGGTGAACATGTTTTCATGCTAATGGATTCAATCACTCGGCTAGCAAGAGCATTTAACAATGCGACTAGTAAAGGAGGACCTACGGGTACTGGAGGGCTGACGGTTCGAGCTTTAGAAATGCCTAGGAAACTTTTTGCCGCGGCAAGAAATACACGAGATGCAGGCTCATTGACAATTATTGCCACTGCATTAGTTGAGACGAATAGTGCAATGGATGACCGAATTTTTGAGGAGCTTAAAGGTACTGGTAATATGGAGTTAGTCTTAGATCGTGCAATTGCTGAGCAATATATATATCCGGCAGTTGACATATTCCGGTCAGGTACTCGTCGAGAGGAGTTGTTAATACCTCCTCACCAGTGGGAGAAAATTTCCATAATACGTCGAGGATTAGCTGGGCACCGTCCGATTGAAGCAATCGAACGTATGCTATCGATTATGGAAAGATTTCCGAGTAATGCGCAGATGTTATTGGATATTAAGCCAATGCACTAACATAAATCGATTATCGATAGATAAATTACCTATCAGCAATTAAGGCTCTGGAAAACTTTTCAGTTTGCTTAATTTGATGTCGGTTGGTCTTCAACTAAGGAAGATTTCCTTAGGTTTCATCGCAGAGCAGCTTTGAGTCTCAGGAAAGTTGGCTTTATTTTTTCAGCATTAACGACGATGTAATAGATGCGATCAATAAGAATGCCATCAACATTAATAGGCTCATCCAACATTTTACACACAACTCCATCGTTGGCCCATTTGATTAAATCATCTGACCACTCTGGCACCAGAGTCACACCCACAGCATTTGGATTCTTCTCCAAGCTAATCTGAAGTCGCTCCTCTTGCTTTCCATCAATCTCCACTGTGATCAGATCAACTTTAATAAGTTCACTTTCGTTCTCGAAGATTTTAGGATCGGTTCCCATTGCAAACTCAACTAAGGCACTGCGGCCGTCATTGTCGGTGTCCGAGTTGGCCTCAACGCCCCCATTCTCTGCTGACCAACTTGTGAAAGTCTGACCTTCAATAATAGCACCCTCTTCACCAGGAGATCCGCCAATTACCGAACTTAGCCTCCAGTTCTTTGCCTCATTGTGGTCCGGATTCGAGTCTGGAGAAATCAATTCAAGGCTGAACCCTGCGCCGTCAGCGCCTTCTGGCCAGGGAGAATCGTCATCATAATTAAAATCAATGATTGGAGTTCCTGCTCCGAAACTTAGTTTTATTCGTTCTCCTGAGTCGGATAGGTTCTTTGAGTAAGTTCCTACTACGAATTGTGGTGTCGAAGGATGGCTGTAACGAAGATTGAACGCCGCATTATTAGCTACTAGAAGTAATCTTTCTCCTGGCTCTATTTTTTTTGTTGAGCTGACCGAGAAATCAAATTCGATTCCCTTTGTAAATCGCAATTCTTCAAGATCTATTGAAACTGAACCAATGTTTTGGAATTCTATCCATTCGAAGTCGTTATTGTTGAGCTCAGGTATGGCATTCAATTCAGAGATGCTGGGTTGGGAGGGATTGTACATTATTTCACTTATCACTAAGTTGGACCATGGAGACAGATCGGGTTCAGTGACTGTGAATTGAACTGGTTCGGACCAATGGCTCCAACGGTTTGTATTATCCATATGGCGGACCCTTGCCCTATATGTTTTCCCAACTCTCACTGCATTAGCCGATGGAGTAATTTCAGAGGAAAACGTTTTTATTTCACCAGATTCCCAATTGGCATTCCACTCCAATTTTGGGTCCAGTATTGAAGCGTCAGCGGTAATAGACATATCAAAAACTAGATCACTACTTCCTGGTGACTGGTTATGTAATTCGACGGCAACCAAGTTTGTGCCTTCTGAGAACGCATTTGCAGGAATTTCAAAAGTATCGAAGACGCCTTCTTTCCCTCCTGATGGAGCGTAAGTATTATAATTAACAATGTCACTGTCAGAGAATCCGTCTCTTAGAATTTCTTGTCCATTAACATATACGATTGCCGCGTCATCAACGTGCATGTCAAAAACGAAATGACTGAACTGATCAGGATCATCAATGTTGATTGTTTTTCTGAAATAGTAAGTGGGATGTTTATTTGAAGCTTGGGCGCCAAAGTCTAGAGTGGTTACTATTTGAGTTTTCAGGATACTACCAAATCCAGCCGGAGTTTTTCCTAGGGACCAACCTGCATCATCATAGTCTATTTCTTCCCATGAATTTCCTTGATCGATCCCATTATCAAGATATTTCCATTCGGATCCGGTATTCATGAAATTAGTCTTGCCTTGACTTATCTCGGCGATTCTCCATTCCATTGATTTAAAACTTCCAGTGCCATTAGGGTCTGAGAAATTGGAGCTTTCGAATTTCAGTCCGCCTTGTGGATAGTTATTTATGCCTCCATATGCGATTGTAGGTTTTCTTGGTATTAACGAATCGGAGCCAAGTGCATCAAGATAAGCATCCCTACCAGATCTTCCTGATGTCCCACTGTCTCTGGAAATGGAAGCCATGTTCCCATCGTTTCCACCTACCCAAGATCCTCCAATGAATGCGAACTTTTTCATATCATTAATTACGTTTTCTATGGGAGGAGGGCTTTCGCTGCCTCCGCTAGCTCCTATCCATCGATCACGGTCAGCGTTAACTAGACCAGAGATTCGGGCGGCGAGGGGATCGAGAAGTAAATTGATTTGTTCTTCTGTCCAAATCAGGTCTCGTATCTCTCTCACAACGTTACGGTATTCGAGATCGAATTCGGGTCTTGGAGGATTGGTTCCATAAATAGCTTGTTTGACAAAACCCATGCCGCCGTTCCAGTTTGGTCCCCAGCTAGTGTCTGAATCCCAAGGCAAGACCCAGAGTCTTCCATAATTTGTTTCTTCTGAGGGTTCAAAATAAAATGCACGATTTTTTAGATGCTCACTTGTGTTTGGTTGTACATCATAATGGCGCACTGCATCTACGATAGCATGATAATGGTTCCAGGAATTATAGTTAACATGCTGATTCAGCCAATCATCTGATTTGTTTGGTTTTAATTGAAATATTATATTTTTAAAATCAGATCCGTCATCAACACCCTCTCTCGCCAGATAACGCCTCACTGACACTCCGTCAGTTCGTCCACTTATGAGTTTGTATAAATTTCCTTTTTTAAGATTATGAGCATCAAGGAATCGAACATCGAATTCCTCCATGGCCAATAACATTCCGTAATAGTCTCCCTGATATTGCCCGTTATTTCCTTTTGGAGCTTCTTCAGCTCCCCGGATCACTCGCATATGGAACCAATGAGTGAAGGGTGCGGGGGTTCCCGTCATATTCCAAAGGATATGATTAGCCGCTTGTTCTATCCCCCATGTATGATTTCCACGCGAACCCTTCATTTTGTGCGTTGCCAGATATTTCCATTCTGTGGGGTAGCTTTCCCCGTCAGTATCGTGAAATTTTGGATAGCTTCCTAGATTGAATCTAAATTTAAAGCTCCGTCTTCCGTTACCTGAGTATCGAGCATTTCTTTGTCGCAAACGATATCCCACATTGTCATATACTTTGCCTTCATAGACAAAGCTGCAGTTCCAGTTATAAGCACTTCTGGCATCATAATTGTCACGACTTATTTGGTCTCCGCCATTATATGCTACGACTTGATCAAAATCTTTTGAGTTTGTGAGTACTTGGTATACCGGTATTGAATTGATGAGTTCTGATGGATATGTGTGAGGAGTAGGAAATGTTCTGCTTTTCTCAACCACGTAATCGGGTATGCCATCATAAACGAAAGAGGCGAAATTCAATGCTGGGTCATCTTCGTAAGGTAACTGAACGCTATTACCATCGTTGTCTTCTGTAATGATTCTGTATCTTAAGAGGCTTCTATTTGGTTGATTTGGTACAGTTGCAGTAAAGGTGCTGTCATTGGCGGTTTCATCATTACCAATTCCGTCATCCAACATTGTCAAAGTTTTCCAGTTTTCCGGATCATGATAAACAGGGTTAGGTTCACGTAGAAAGTTAGGACTAGAAACGAGTTTACTTGTCGATTTTGCAAGAAATGCAGGTATATAAGAGCCAGGAGCAACGACTTGATATTCTAGCCTGACATTCTTCACTCCCTCGTTATCAGTTATTTTTGCCGTAATGACTGTTTCTTGATTGGACTTTGGTTCTTTAGGCCAGTGATTGACTTGTCTAGTGATTGGGGGAGCATTTTTTGTGTAGGTTGAGTTCTTGGTTCCTGGAGAGGGAATAGGCGGTTCTCCTTCTTCACGACTTGGTCGAATGATTTCTAGTTCTAGTCCAAGATCACTACTATTGCTGCTGACATTGAAGAGTTGTACAGCAACTGTATTTTTTCCTTCTTGCAAATATCCAGCTACACCTTCAATGATTTCTTCTTTCCATGTTCCTTCTTGTCCGTTCCTGCTGGCAGCGCCGTTTGCGGCGGGTTCACCTATGTTCATGTTATATCTGAGTGCTTCGGTGCCGTTGATCCATATGATCATTCCGTCATCAAGCAAGAATCGCATTTG
Organism: Verrucomicrobiales bacterium; assembly: GCA_012960505.1. GTDB lineage: Bacteria > Verrucomicrobiota > Verrucomicrobiia > Verrucomicrobiales > DEV007 > EC70. Next base: position 91,884 of record DUBC01000048.1, on the reverse strand, counting down.
CAGCTGTTGAGGAATTTCTTCTGGATCAATATGGAATTCATTGCGGAGAAAGACTGAGGTAAATGAATTGCGCATCCCATTTATTTCTGTTGCGATATCAATGCCACGCACACTGCCATAGCCAATTGGAAGAGTTGCATTGGCCCATGAATTATCTTCAATAAAATCTGTTTTTCGCCAATCACTAATTGGATCTGACGCTTCAGTATTCCCAGGCCTCCATCGCCAATCACTATTCCCTGTGCCAATTAATGTTAGTTCTGGTAATATTCCTGGAACTGATGAACTGCGCCAGGAACCTCCCAAATCATTATCGAGTAATGGATTGATTAGTTCCATTGAGGATCCAGTTCCATTTGCACCGACAGGCCAAGGGAAACTGGACCCGTAACGTATTGTATCAGCAACTGTCCCATCAGAACGGCGCAACTCAATGCGTTCGCTATCACTTGCTAGATTGCCTGAATATGGCCCTAAAGCTTCTTTGCCATATGACTTAACGAGTTCTTCGGGGTTCTCTGCTACTACGAGGTAACCCTTCGCTTCAATTTCTGTATTTTGAGGAAATTTATAGTCAATTCCATCGGAAAAAAACCATCCAGAAATATTGATGGGATCATCTGAAATATTGTGAAGTTCAATGAATTCATTCAATGCATTGTTAGGTTCACTGTTATAATGAACTTCATTGATAACTATTTCACTAAAGCTGAGATTGAGTCCGTAGGAAAAATATAAGCAAAAAGTAAATATTTTGGTAATGGTTTTTTGGTAATGGTGCACGATAAATTCTGTTATTGCTATATTAGTTCTAATTTCAAAGAAAGGGAAGTTTCACACGAGATCCAAAATGGAGCCAAAATTTGGATCGACTAATCTGCGGTAGGTGCGAACGGCTAATTTGTCTGTCATTTCTGAAATAATATCAGTAATAATTCTGGCCTTTGCTGAATCTTCTTCTGCATTGGCTATAAGTTTTTCCGACTCTGCGCTAACTAGCCTGAGTGGTTTTCTAGTTTTTGTAATATAATTTTCAGAAAGAATATTAAATAGTTCTCCTAGGACTCGACTGGCTTTATGATCTAATTGCTGTAGCTGAGGCGATTTAAATACAAGGTCTAGAGAAATATTTTTATATAATTTGGATTCTTGTGCGATGTCTGGATTTACATGTATTTGATATTTGTAACGTGCTGTTTTGCTCGACATAAAGTTATCTTCAGAATTGATGATGCTTGCTGCAGCAATAAAATCACCGACCTTTCTTCCCATTAGCGGTTCGAGGCGTTTTTTTCTAATGAATTTGCATAACTGATTTAAGTTCTCTGCATCATTACCCTTCAGGTTATTTGTTTCGGCCCAACTCTCTAGATTTTGAAGGTTGATGAATCCTACGTTGGCTCCATCAACAATATCATTTAAGGAATATGCAGTATCATCAGCCCAGTCCATGATTTGGCATTCCACGGATTTGAAGGCATTCCTTACCTTGCCGGCATCAAATTGTAATATTTGATTTTTATCTTCGAAAGCAAATACAAGATGTTTGATTTGATAGTCATATATAAAGTGATTAGGGGCTTCAGGAATTTCAGATAATAGAGTTTTATATTTGAGCGTAGAATCCAGGAAAGCTCGTGTTGGATTCATGCCGCGTTGACCGTAGATGGTCTCTGTGAGTTGCCGTAGTGTCTGTGCATTCCCTTCGAATCCTCCCTGACCTTGCATTATTGAATGAAGAACTCGTTCTCCAGCATGACCAAAAGGAGGGTGTCCTAAATCATGAGATAGGCAAGCTGCCTCGACTAGATCAGGGTCTACAAAGTATTCTTCATTTAAGAGAGTGCTTCTTCTTTTTAGTCGGTTGCAGATAGATCTTCCAATTTGGGCAACTTCTAGGGAATGAGTTAAGCGAGTCCGATAAAAATCGTATTCTCCAGAAAGAAAGACCTGCGTTTTACTTTGAAGCCTTCTAAAGGAAGGGGTGTAGATAATCCTGTCGCGATCTATCTGAAAAGGGCTTCTATAATCATTTGGGCGATCATTTTCTTCTTCATTTCTGGAGGTGATGTCGAAGTCATTATAGAATTGATTTGTCATCTATTCGCCAAATATTAAAGCTGAAGAAAATTGAACAAAAGCTTTTTCCCCTCTTCCGTAAGTATGGATTCAGGATGAAATTGCAAACCATGTATTGGATATTCTTTGTGTCTGATGCCCATGATTTCTTTTTCATCTGTTTTTGCTTCTGCTGTAATTTCTAAACAATCGGGGAGCGAATCCTTTCTTATTAGTAGAGAGTGATAACGTGTTGCTTCGAAAGGGTTTGGGATGTCATCAAAAAGTCCCTTTCCGTTATGTTCTACCATGGATGTTTTACCATGCATTAGTTTTTCTGCGCGGACAATTTCGCCACCAAATACTTGGCCGATTGATTGATGGCCTAGGCATACCCCAAGTAAAGGTATTGAGGGTCCAAATTCCTTTACTACGTCACAACTTATACCTGCCTCGTTGGGAGTGCATGGGCCAGGAGATATACAGATTTTCTCTGGGCTGAGAGTTTTAATTTCTTCGATTGAAACCTCATCATTTCTTCGAATTTCCATAACGGCACCAAGTTCACCGAAATATTGAACTAGATTATATGTGAAAGAATCGTAGTTATCGATAACGAGCAGCATATTTGCAATTGGATTTAAGCTTTTGATTTATAGCTTGAAAAGACATTTTGTCACTCATTGGGATAAACGCAATGCTTCATAGTGGGTAGGAAAAATGATGAATTTATTAAGTAGCTTTATTTTAGAGTGAAATCTGTGTTACTTTTTGCATTAATCATAACTGAGATTCTCTTTAAAAATGGCACGACCAGTAGGCGAAAATATAGAAAAGAACCCGACAGCAATTAGCCGTCCCGAGGGAGGGTGGTTTGCTAGGATATGGAACGAACGCTCCAAAAGTGTAAAGCTCCTCATTAGCCTGGATCGTTCAGAACCATTCACTGTATGGGTTAGATCGATTGAAGAATGCAAGAACTTGCAATTATCAGATGAAGTTTTTTCAAATTCAGTAGAGTCCCGGGGCGAAGATGATTGGATCTCTGAGAGTGAATTTATTTCATTGCCACCATCTAAGGCTTTTAGTGTTTGGGCTGAAATCTCACAAGAACAGGATGAAGAAATCTCAACTTTGCCGATCGAAGCATTTGATGAAAGTCAATCTGATGAGGATAAAGCATCCATTCGACTCGATAGTGATAATTTGATCAGCTTAACATCAAAATGTTTTACAATATGGATTACGCCGGCAGCGTTAGCCGAATCAAAGTTTGTTAAAATAGAGCTATCAAATAATGAGGCTCTTCTGATTGAAGACGAGGTAATAATTGATTCAGTGAGTGAAGATTATCCAGAAGAGTCCAGTTTCAGAGAAAAAAAATCAGGGTTCGTCCCTATTGTTTTTTCTATTTTATTAGTCACGGCAATAATCTGGATGTTTGTCAGAGCAAATGAACTTACATCAATTAAAGATAACCTTGATTCAGCTAACAAGAAAATCTCTTTAGTTGAGAAAGATCTGGTTGATAAGGAAGAAAATATTTCTGATCTAGAGAAAGCACTCATTAGTGAGCGGGGTGCAAACAAGAAGGCGTCTTTGAATGCTAAAGAAGTTGCGAGGCTTGAAATTCAAAAGGCCAATGAGGCATTTCTCGGGAAAGTTAAAGAAGTGGGACTCTTGATCAAAGCGCGGGATAAGATTAAAAGTGATTATGAAAAATCAAAGGCTTTGAGTATGCAGGAAGTTCAGAAATTGAAATCTGAAATTGCTAATGTCGAAGAGAAAAATAAACAGGCCCAGGCTCAAATCTTACGAGCCGATAAAAACAATGAATCTCTGACTCAAAAGGTCACGTCTTTAGACAAAGAGAAAAGTGAATTAAATAAAGCAGTGTCAGCTGCTGAAGGGGCTAATAAAAAAGCGCTCGATAGTTATATGGCTGCAATTCAAATCGCCGAAAATGATTTGAAAGAAGCCAATGCGATGCTGGAGAAGGAGAAATCTAATTCTTTAATGATGCGTGAAAATCTGGATTCATCGGATTTGCAGTTAAAGAAATTGATGTTGGAGATTGAAAAGCTTAATGACAAGATAAAGGATCTAGAGCAGCCTGATTAAGCATTTGCAGAAAAGTAGTTTTTTGAATTGGTTCATTTTTCTCTTAATCGGATGCTATATAACATACGGTGACTCCGCTATTGTGTTGACCTGGGTTAGTAGTTCTTAGGCAAAATATCGATTGGGCTTTTCCTGACTAAGATTAAATTTGCTTATATCTAGTATAATGACTCTGTGACTCATTGCTAAGAGGATAAAAATAATAGTGATAATTAGATCGATGACGTCATTTTAAATAATGGTAAAAGCCTATCAAACGCACCTTTACGTCTGACATTGTTCGTTATAAAATAATCCCTCAAATAAATAAATTTATGGCCAAAAAAATCTTAATTATCACAACGCTGATCTTCGCAATAAAAATTAATGCTCTATCAGCTGAGAAATTGTTTAACGGTAAGGATCTTTCAGGATGGGACGGCAATCCAGATTTTTGGAGTGTAGAGAACGGTGTCATTGTTGGAGAAACGACTGCAGATAAAAAGACCTCAGGTAACACTTTCTTGATTTGGAAAGGTGGGGAGATCGGAGACTTTGATCTGACCCTGAAGGCGAGAGTTAAGGGTAACAATAATTCGGGTATACAATATCGATCCAAAGTGATTAATGCTAAGAACTGGTCCGTTGGTGGATATCAAATGGACATGCACCCTGCCCCAAATTATCTTGGCATGCTTTATGAAGAGCGGGGACGTGGAATCATTGCTCAGTGCGGTCAGCGCGTAGTCATTGATGACAAAGGAAAGAGATCATTGAAGGGTAACCCTGATGCCAAAAAGAAATGCGATCTTAGCGAATGGAATGAATATTCTATATCTGCATCAGGCAATCGTCTTGTTCATAAAATTAATGGTCGTGTGACTGTGGAGATTGAGGATAATGAAACTTCAAAGAAATCATCTAAAGGCATCCTAGCGTTACAGTTGCATGCGGGAGGAGCAATGAGATTAGAGGTTAAGGATATTGTTTTAATTAATAATAAGAAAGAATCTGCTAAAGCTAAAGAATCTGCTAAAGCTAAAGAATCGTTAAAAGATCATAACATTGTACTTATTAATGCGGCTCAAAAAATTTCAGTACCTCCAGTCAAATGGATATGGAATAGTAAGTCTGCTAGAACAGAAACAATTTACGCTAGGCGTCAGTGGACTTTAAGTACTCCTCTCAAATCTTCTAAATTGAGCATTACATGTGATAATGGATTCACAGCATTTGTTAATGGTCAGAAAGTCGGTTCTGGTTCTCAGTGGGAAACTCATTATGAATTTGATATAAAGAAATATCTTCATAATGGAGACAACGTTCTTGCTGTGCAGGCTCACAACGAAGGCCAATCAGCAGGATTAGCTGCCAAAGTTAAATTAGTCGCGGCTAACGGTGTTACTAGGCACATTGTCAGTGATAATGAGTGGATTGTAGCCAACAAAAAGGCTCCTGGATGGATGGCGCCAAGTGTGGACACTACTGGATGGAAAAATGCAGTTGTAGCAGGTAAAATGGGCGATTCACCATGGGGAGATGTATTTTCAAAAAAGCCTGGTGTTCCAGTTGCTGTTGCCGCTAAAGGGGCTGCGGAAGTGCACCCGAAAGGTTTTGAGGTGGAGAAAATTTATAATGTTCCTAAAAGAGAGCAAGGCACATGGGTTTCAATGGCAGTTGATTCAAAAGGTAGACTTTACTGTGGAGATCAAGGAGGTAAGGGTATTTTTAGAATCACCCTCAGCTCTGAAGAACCTAAGATTGAAAAGGTGCCTGTCCCAGTTTCAGGAGCTCATGGGCTATTGTGGGCATTTGATTCTTTATATGCATGCACTAATGGGCAGAGGCCGGGATCTGGGCTTTATAGGATCACTGATACTGATAATGATGACATGCTAGACAAGGTACAAGATATGCGAAAATTCGCTGGTGGAGGTGAGCACGGCCCTCATGCAGTTTCCCTTTCACCAGATGGAAAGCATCTATACATTCTTGGCGGAAATCATACCGCTGTTCCTAAGCCTGAAAGTTCCGCCTTAAAAATGAACTACGCAGAGGATCAGTTGCTTCCACGGATGCCTGACGCACGAGGGCATGCAAGTAACATAAGAGCTCCTGGAGGATGGATAGCAAGAACTGACCCTGAAGGTAAAACCTTCCATCTTTATTCAGCAGGATTTAGGAACCAGTACGATATTGCTTTTAATAGAGATGGAGAAATGTTCACTTTTGATTCTGACATGGAGTGGGATAGTGGGACTCCTTGGTATCGCCCGACAAGAATCTATCATGTTACTAGTGGATCTGAGTTTGGCTGGAGAACAGGCACTGGAAAATTTCCCGAGTGGTATCCAGATGTCTTGCCTCCGACTTTGGACATTGGACCTGGTTGTCCGACTGGTGTTATGTCTGGTTTGGGATCAAAGTTTCCGGCGAAATATCAGGACGCTATTTATGCATTTGATTGGACCTATGGAACAATTTACGCAATTCATTTGGACCCTGATGGATCTTCCTATCAAGCAAAGAAAGAAGAGTTTGTTACAGGCGTTCCTCTGAATGTTACGGATGGAGTCATTGGAAAAGATGGGAACATGTATTTTGCAGTCGGAGGTCGAGGAACTCAGTCTGCGCTTTATCGTGTGAAATATTCAGGCTCTGAGTCCACTGTGGCCATCAAAACTAGAGCCAATTCTGAGACAAAAGTGATTGAAACTCGAAGGAGTCTGGAGGTTTTTCATGGTAAAGAGGTTCAGGGATCTATAGAAAAGATCTGGCCTAAATTAAGTCATGCCGACCGTTTTGTTCGATACGCGGCTCGTGTTGCTCTAGAGCATCAACCTGTTGTTGAGTGGCAAGAAAAAGCACTTAAAGAAGAGGACCCTCAAACATTGCTCTCTGCCCTACTCGCTCTTTCACGCCAGGGTGACGCAGCCTTGAAGGGGGATATTCTTAATGCTCTTTCCATGTTAAAGGTTTTAGAAATGACGGAAAGTCAGAGGCTTGAGGCTTTGAGAGTTATGGGGCTTACTTTTATTCGTATGGGCGAACCTGATGAGGAGACAGCCCAAGAAATTGCCGAGGCAATTTCACCACTCTATCCTGCATCATCTGATGCCATGAATAGGGAGTTGGTTACTATGTTGGTTTATTTGAAGGCTGATGATGTTCTTGCTAAAACTCTTCCTTTAATGAATCAGGAGGCGGCTGGGTTGGAAGAGATTGAATTTGATGACAAGCTTTTGGCTCGATCAGGTCAGTATGGCAAATCATTTCAAAACCAAAAGGCGAACAATCCACAGAGGCAGCAAATATGGTATGCTTATGCGCTCAAGAACGTTGAAGAAGGCTGGAATGAAAATCTTAGGAAGCAATTTTTCACTTGGTTTTCGAAGTCTCGGAATTTTAAAGGCGGTGCAAGTTTCGGAGGATTTATTAATAACTTCCGAAACGAGTCTTTGTCTAGAATTCAGGATGCGAAGGTGAAGGCTGAAATGGACGCGCTCAGTAAGAAGCTAGTTGCACTTGTCCCTGAAGGTTATGAGAATGCGCGGATTCTTAAGGTCGGAGCAAAGCCAGACATGAAATTTGATGTTGAGTCACTTGAGGCGAAAGCTGGAGAAAGGATCGGTATAGAATTCATCAACAATGATCCTACCGGGCTTATGCATAATTTAGCTGTTTGTGCACCTGGTAGTAGGCAAAAGGTAATTGCTGCGGCATTGACTATTGGGCCTAAAGCTATTGAACAGAACTTTGTTCCTGACATACCAGAGGTGTTGGCCTCTTCACCTCAGGTTGCACCTGGGCGCAAATATGTTCTATACATGAGTGTGCCGTCCGCACCTGGAAATTACCCATATGTATGTACATATCCTGGACACGGTCAGTTGATGTTTGGAACGCTCAAGGTCACAAATTAATGACTTAATTTCATATGAGATCTCTTTGCTTTATCCTTTTTGCTGTTTTTGCAGCAGAGGCCAAGGATTTGCATTGGGCCTATGAGCTTCCAACTAAGCCGAATTTACCACTAGTAAAACATGCTGATTGGGCTCGGAATGGAATCGATTTTTTCTGTTTATCGAGAATGGAATCGCGAGGTCATACCCCTAAGGAAAGAGAATCTTCTGCGCGTTTGATTAGGAGGGTATTTTTAGACCTTATAGGAATTCCTCCCCCAATAGAAAAAGTTGATTCATTTTTGTTAGATCCTTCTGATCAGCATTTAGAGAAAATAGTTGATGAGCTTTTAAGTTCAAACCGCTTTGGTGAGAAATGGGCACTAGGGTGGTTGGATCTTGCAAGATATGCTGATTCTGATGGTTATCAGCGTGATGGATTTCGTAATGTTTGGCCATACAGGGACTGGGTCATACGGGCCTTTAATTCAGATATGCCTTTTGATCAGTTTACTATCGAACAGTTGGCCGGGGATCTACTTCCTGAAGCTACTAAAGATCAAATCATCGCTACAGGATTTCATCGCGGACCGATATTGAACCTAGAAGCTGGAACTGATCCTGAGGAGGATCGAGTCAAGCAAGTCGTGGACCGCGTCAATACCACTTCCACAGTCTGGCTAGGAACATCGATGGAATGTACCCAGTGCCATGATCATAAGCATGATCCTTTTTCGATTCGTGATTATTATTCGATGTTTGCTTTTTTTAACAACACTCCAATTGAGGGGAAACGTAGGCCTGGTGGCAATGATGCATCTATGGATTATGCGGGTTCGGACATTAATGTTCCAGTACCTACTGATGAGCTAAATAAGAGAGATGAGGCTGAGAACAAGGCTCGCGAAGTGGAAGAGAATTATGTAACTAAGGTCGAAGAACTTTGTGAGTCATTTTCTGATGATCAGTTAAATGAGCTAGTTGAAAAGCATCCCAAAGAAGTAGATCTAATTAGAAAATCAAAAATAGATTTTAAGGAAGCGTTGAAAATAAGTAAGGCTCTTTTTCAGAAAGGAAAATCTTCAAAAGCTCTAAATGAATTACAGAAGCAGATTGCTAATAACAATAACAGGTCCAAGGGTGGAACTTTTCAGATCGGTTATACTTCTCGAGTTATGAGAGAGATGGGGAAAAAGAGGGGCACGCATATCATGTTGCGTGGGGACTTCAGAAATATTGGAAAGAAAGTAAGTGCCGATACCCCAGAATCATTACATCTGTTCCGGAAGGAGTATCCGAGGAATCGCTTAGGATTGGCTCAATGGCTTGTATCTCAAGAGAATCCTCTCACGGCGAGAGTTACTGTGAATAGGATATGGGCAGAACTTTTTGGGCGAGGAATAGTTACGACGATAGAAGATTTTGGAACAAATGGAGCATTTCCTACTCATCCTGAATTGCTTGATTGGTTAGCGGTGACTTTTCAGTCGGAGGATTCATGGTCATTGAAAAAGACAATCAAGCGGATCGTGCTTTCATCTGTATACTTGCAAAGCTTCACAGTTTCTAAGTTAGAACGAAACAAGGATCCTGATAATAGTTATTATGCTAGGGGTCCGAGCCTACGTTTGCCGGCAGAATTAATTCGAGACAATGCCTTGTTTATTTCTGGCTTACTTTCAACCAAAATGTATGGAATGCCGGTGAGGCCTTTCCAGCCAGCCAATTTCTGGCGAGTCATTGGTGAAGTGGATAACAAATATTATGCGTCGGAAAATGAAGACCTTTACCGTAGAGGGATATATACTATTTGGCGCCGTTCCGCTCATTATCCAAGTTTTGCAAATTTTGATGCCCCAAGTAGAGGGGCTTGCAAGGTTATAAGGCAATCTAGCAATACCCCTTTACAGGCTCTGACACTTTTAAATGATCCAGTCTATGTGGAAATTGCTAAGGCCTTTGCTGATCGAATAAAAAAGGAGACGGCCGAATTGAACGCTCCTAAACAATTGGAATATGCCTTTAGGCTTGCCCTTTCTAGGTATCCCAATGGTGCTGAGATTACGGCGTTAAAAAATATATATTTCACGGCTCTTGACACGGAAGGTTCTGCTGAAAGTGCCTGGTTCGAAATTGCAAATACGTTATTGAACCTTCATGGGACTATAACAAAGTAGTCTAAACCGTTGACTGATAATGGAAAATAATCTGACTCAGCGTTTGCTATCTAGAAGAGCTTTTTTGCGTAATTCAACTAGTCTCGGTGTAGGGACTTTGGCCTTTAATGACCTTTTATCTAGAGAATCCTCATCAAATCCTATTGCAGCTTATGGTAAAGGAATTGCGCATTTTGCACCAAAGGCAAAGTCAGTCATTTTTTTACATATGGTGGGGGCGCCTTCCCAATTGGATCTTTTTGATCCCAAACCTAAACTAAAGGAATTCCACGGCAAGCCAGCTCCTGCAGAGTTCATTGAAGGAAAGCGATTTGCTTTTCTTAGAGGACATCCAAAGATGATGGCTTCGCCTTTTGAATTTGCAAAAATCAATGACGGTCAAGAGATTTCAGAGGTTCTTCCACACCTAAAGTCGGTTGCTGGTGAAGTTGCTATCATTCAATCCATGCAGACTGAGGATTTTAATCATGCTCCTGCGCAAATGTTTTTCCATTCAGGGCTTAACCGCATTGGTCGCCCCAGTTTGGGATCTTGGGTCACTTATGGATTAGGCGCAGAATCAAATGATCTACCAGCTTATGTGGTAATGGTTTCTGGTCCTGTTCCAGGAGCAGGCTCCACTCTGTGGAGCCATGGATTTTTGCCCAGCATCTATCAGGGGATTGAGTTTCGTAGTACTGGTGATCCGGTTCTATTCTTATCAGATCCGAAAGGCGTTGATAGATCTCGCAGAAAGCGAATCATTGATGGAATCAATGCATTGAATGAAGTGGAATTGGAAAATAGGGGGGACCCTGAAATAAGAACCCGCATCAATCAATATGAGTTAGCATTTAAAATGCAGATGTCAGTACCTGAACTAACTGATCTAAGAACTGAACCTGAGCATGTTAGGGATATGTATGGGAAAGGATCATTTGCAAATCATTGCTTGCAGGCTCGCAGGCTTGTAGAGCGAGGAGTAAGATTTGTTGAACTGTATAATGATGGATGGGATCATCATGGTGGCATTGAAGCGGGTATAAAGAAAAAGGCTAAAGAAATAGATCGGCCAATTGCCGCTTTAATTAAAGATCTGAAAATGAGAGGACTTTTAGATGAGACTTTAATTGTCTGGGGTGCAGAGTTTGGTAGAACTCCTATGTTTCAGGGATCTAAATTAAATGGAGCGGGTCGAGATCATCATAAAGAAGCGTATACTATTTGGATGGCTGGGGGAGGAGTCAGGGGAGGCATCTCTTATGGGAAGACTGATGAATTTGGTTATTATGTAGAAAAGAATCCTGTTCTGGTTAGAGACATGCATGCAACAATTTTGCATGCTCTCGGAATGGATCATGAAAGAGTGACATTCAGGTTTCAGGGATTGGATCAACGCCTTACAGGAACTGAAGAATCAAGAATACACCATCAATTATTTGGATGATCGTCTTTATCTATTTAATTAACACCTTTATGAGGCCAAGGTAGATTCTCTTGTTCTTTTTAAATTGATGATCATCACTTCGCTTGAGACATTTATTTTGCATGTTCCAGTTACACGGAACCACATCTCTGACAGTACGCATTCGATTACTCATTGGGGCATGCCGGGAGTAAGAATTTTTACTGATGAAGGATTTACTGGATATGGTTTTACGGGAACGCATGCTCACTTAGCCAGTGATAGATTAATTACAGACTGTATATCCAACTGCTATGCTGAGTTATTGATAGGTCAGGAAGCGTCAGATATTTCTTCATTATGGGAGAGGTTGGCATTTTATCCGCCACTCCAATGGGTGGGGCGGGCAGGTATTACAAGAATGGCCTTGGCGGCTGTGGACATTGCGTTATGGGATATTAAATCAAAGGCTTTAGATGAACCATTGTGGAAGACTCTTGGTGGGAGCGAGGCTGATAGAGTTGAAGCATATAATACCGACGGTGGTTGGTTGAACCTTTCAACTCAAATGTTGATAGATGATGTACTAAGACTCACTGAGGTGGATGGTTACAAAAGTATAAAAATGAAATTAGGTAAGCCGGATCATAATGAGGATTTGCAACGAGTCGAAGCGGTCAGAAATGCAGTTGGTTCAGAGGTTCGTATAATGACTGATGCGAATGGTCGCTGGCGTATGCCTGAGGCATTGGGTGTAGCGAGTAAGTTGAAAGATTATGACGTTACTTGGATCGAGGAGCCTCTATGGCATGATGATGTGCGTGGGCACAAAGATCTTTCAGATGCTATAGAGACGCCAGTTGCCTTGGGTGAAATGTTATATTCGTTAGCTCATTTTGAGGAGTTTATTTTTTCTGAGGCAGTTCATTATGTTCAACCTGATGCGACTCGGCTTGGAGGAATTACTGAGGCATTGGAAGTATCTAATGTTGCTTACGAAGCAAACCTCCCCGTAACTCCTCATGCAGGTGATATGGCCCAAACTCAAATTCATCTGAGTATTTCCCATCCGGGAATTGAGTTGTTGGAATTTATACCTTGGATCAAGGACTGCTTTATTGAACCTATTGAGATTAGGTCAGGTTATTTTGATCCCCCTAAAAACCCAGGAGCAGGTACTACTCTGACCGAAGAAGCTATGAGTAAGTATGGAAAAAAGGTTTCCTAAATATCTAATATTATATAAATATAATAACTTATGAGTATGGAAAATCCTTACAGCATGTCCGGAGAAACAATTTTGATAACAGGTGGAGGAACAGGCATTGGTCTAGGTATTGGAAGATGCATGCTTGCTGCAGGGGCTGAAAAAGTGATTCTTGTTGGAAGGCGTGAAACTGTGCTGGCCGAAGCTGTCGCGGAACTTGGTGAACGGGTCAGTTATCTTTCTCAAGATATCGCTCGAGTTGATGAGATTCCAGACTTTGCTCAAAAGGTCCTTTCTGATCATGGGAAGCCGACTTGCCTGGTGCATAATGCTGGGATTAACTGCAAGAAGCCATTCGTTGACTTAGAGGATTCAGAATTTATGGAGGTTTTTGATGTCCATATACGAGGGGCCCTTGCCATTACGAAAGAATTTGTTCCTGCAATGCTCGACAATCAATCTGGTTCGATTTTGTGGATTTCCTCTATGGCAACTGTGATAGGTTTGCCACTGGTCACTTCATATTCAATGGCGAAGTCCGCTATGCATGGAGCAGTATATAATTTATCAGCTGAATTTGCTCCGAATGGAGTCAGAGTGAATGCGATTTTGCCTGGTTGGATTGAATCCGCGATGGCATTAAATTCATTTAAAGGGGATGAGCCTAGGCGGCAGAAAGTTCTTGGTAGAACGCCGATGGGTAGAATGGGTCAACCTGACGAGGTTGGTCATGCGGCGGTTTTTCTTTGTTCGCCAGCAGCGAGCTTTGTAACAGGTTCTCTTCTAACGGTTGACGGTGGAGCTTCGATTGGATTTTAATGTTTTGGGGGCTGGATGTAAATTATTTGTGCTTCTCTATAAAATATAAAATATAAAATCCATTCTAGGTATTAACAAACTAGTGGGATTGCTTTATTTTTTGATCGATTCCTTTATGATGGATTCGTTTAAATTAATAGTGCATAAGATAATTAATTTTTGCAAACTGAATGCCAGAATCAAAGCAAGAGCCTCTCGCGATAGTTGGAATAGGATGCCGGTTCCCGGGGAGGGCCAATAGCCCGGATTCGTTCTGGGATCTTCTAATAGAAGGAAAATCGGGAATTCGAGAAGTTCCCGATGATCGATGGAATGTAGACCGGTACTATCATCCTGACAGTTCAATTCCTATCAAGATGATAACCAAGTGGGGAGGTTTCGTTGAAGACGTGGACAAATTTGATGCATCTTTTTTCGGCATTTCCCCTAGAGAGGCCCAGCGTATGGATCCGCAACAGCGCTGGTTACTTGAGCTAACTTGGGAAGCATTTGAAGATGCCGGGGAGAAGCCTATCAATTGGCGAGGCTCAGCCACCGGTGTCTATGTAGGCATATCATCAAATGAGTATGGTTCGATCCAAATGATGGGGGAGTCAGATATTGATGTTCATACAAATTCTGGCAGCACATTATCAATCGCTTCGAATCGTATTAGTTATCTTTATGATTTAAAAGGGCCTTCCATCTCTGTTGATACGGCATGCTCTTCTGCTCTTGTAGCGGTGAATCTTGCTTGTAAGAGCATTTGGAGTGGGGAATGTGATGCTGCATTCGCTGGTGGAGTTAATGCATTGTTAATGCCTGATAGTTCAATTGGTTTTTCCAAAGCGTCGATGCTCTCACCTACCGGTCAATGTTTTGCTTTTGATGCCCGTGCTAACGGATATGTGAGAGGAGAAGGTGCGGGCATGATTCTCATTAAACCTCTTGCTCGCGCTCATCGGGACGGTGATCGTATATATGCTACGATCAGGGCCACTGTAGTAAATCAGGACGGTAATACATCTTCGATGACTGTCCCAGGTAAGGAATCACAAGCTGCTATGTTGCGTCAGGCTTACCAACAAGCCGGTATTGATCCTAGCAGAGTTGGTTACATGGAAGCTCATGGCACGGGCACACCTGTTGGTGACCCAATTGAGACCCGAGCTCTTGGAGAAGTTCTCTGTGAGGGGAGATCAGAATCTGAACAGTGTATCATAGGATCTGTGAAATCCAATATAGGCCATTTGGAATCTGGATCTGGGATTGCTGGCCTCATTAAGGCCGCATTAGTTTTGCATAATCGGCAAATTCCTAAAAACCTTAATTATGAAACGCCAAACCCTAACATTCCTTTCAAAGAGTTAAAACTGGAGGTGCCTCGAGAAAATATGTCCATACCATCTAAGGGCGATTTTCCTCCTGTGAGCGCTGTGAATTCTTTTGGGTTTGGCGGAACCAATGCCCATGTAGTTCTTGAGGCAGTAAAAAATGAAGATCGCTTAAGGAGTGACGAATCTTACGAGAATTTGCTTAACCGTCCATTTTTATTGCCGATCAGTGGAAATAGTGAATCAGGTCTTGAGTGTGTAGCTAAATCGTATTGCGAATTTCTCAAACAGGACACTCAGCACATTAGTGAAATTTGCTCTTCGGTAGGTTTAAATCGTCAGAATCTTGATGAGAGAATGGTTGTCATTGGTGATGATTATAAAGCAATGCGATCGACTTTAAAATCATGGATATTTAATCATATAGAGTCTTCAGAATGTATTATTGGGAAACGTTCCGTTACCAATAGTGATCCAGTGTTTGTATTCACTGGACAGGGTTCACAGTGGTGGGGCATGGGCCAAGAACTGTTTCAAAATGAGCCTATCTTTCGAGCAACGATAGAAAAAATTGATTCCATCTTAGAGCCGTTGACTGGGTGGTCCTTGGTAGAAGAAATGAATTCTAATGAGGAAACATCTAGAATCGATCGGACAGATATTGCGCAGCCTGCTATTTTTGCTTTGCAGGTCGCTCTCGCTGAATTGTGGAAAACATGGGGAGTCTTGCCTAAGAAAGTTGTTGGACATAGCGTTGGTGAGGTTGCTGCAGCATACGTGGCAGGGATGTATAGTCTTGAAGATGCGATTAAAATTATTTATCACCGAAGTTATTTGCAAAACAAGACCGACGGGAAGGGTAGGATGGCTGTTGTTGGATTGTCCAAATTTGAGGCAGAACAGATAATTAAAGGCCAAGAAGATAAGGTTCAGGTAGCTGTTGTAAATGGGCCAGCAATGGTCACTCTTGCAGGAGATACTCAGGCATTGGAAGGGACCATTCAAAAAATTGAAAAAGAAGGGATCTTTGTGCGATGGCTTCGTATTGATTATGCTTTCCATACTCATCAAATGGATCCTATTAAGAATGATCTACTCGATGCGTTGGAGCCAATTTCTGCAAAGAATTCCAAGATTCCATTTTACTCAACTGTTACTGGCGAACTTCTTGAAAGTGACGATTTGAATCATTATTATTGGTGGCGAAATGTAAGGGAGCCTGTTCTTTTTTCCTCTGCCATTCAGTCATTATCTAATGATGGTTCTGAGTTGTTCCTTGAATTAGGTCCTCATCCTGCGCTTGCTGGTCCGATCGCTGACTCCGTTGGAGTCCTTGAAAGAGATTGCTCGGTACTTTGTTCGCTTAACCGCAAAGAAAGCGAAATACAAACTATTCTTGGAAATTTAGCAAGGCTTCATATTGAGGGCGTGCAAGTGGATTGGGTTTCAATTAATCAGAGCGGGGGTAAAGTAGTGAGTGTTCCAAAGCATGCATGGAACCATGAAAGATTTTGGATTGAATGCGACCAATCTTTCCGGCATCGGTTGCAGGCTATCGACCACCCTTTACTTGGTTTGAGGCAGAGGTTTCCTGAGCCTTGTTGGGAGTTTCGCCTTGACCCAAGAGAGCACGATTATCTCCAGGATCATTGTTTTTGGGACAGTATTATTTTTCCAGCAGCAGGTTATGCAGAGGTGGGTCTCGCAGTTGCTAGGAATTTATTCCCTGATGAGCCCTATGCGGTTGAAGCAATTAAAACAGAGAAGGCACTCTTTATTTCAGATAAGAATGTTCCCACAATTCGTGTAGTATATAATGAATCGCAAAAGTCGTTTTCTGTATATTCCTCCACTGATGAGAGTAAGACTTGGGAGCTTAATGCACAGGGATTGATTCAACGGGCAAATTCAGAACCAGATCCTATTAATGAATCTATTGATTGTATCCAATCCCGTATGGAAAAACATTCAACGCATGAGGATTATTATAAAGAATATGATAAGGCTGGTTATCAGTTCGGTCCTAGATTTCGCCAACTCCTTAATGTTTGGAGTAAGCCAAATGAATCCGTAGCGGAGATTCAAGTTCCTCAATCAATAGTCAATACACTTGCAAATTATCATTTTCATCCTGCTGTTCTCGATGCTTGTTTTCATGCATTAAAAGGGGCACAAGTTATCCCGGAAGGGTCGAGAACGAGCCAAAACTTTTACCTGCCTTCCTCTATTCGTAGGGTGCACTTGTATAGAGATGCTCTTCCAAATAAGTTGTGGGCACATGCAGTGGTAACATTTGATAATGGTGAAAGTGTAATAGCTGATATTATTGTTATGAGTGGGGATGGGAAAAGGGTTGCCGATATTTTGGGTTTTTGCGTGGAAAGAATTGACCAAAAAGATGAGGAAATAGAAGCTATTAATAATTCTTTTTATGAATTTCATTGGGAGCCAAAGCGATTAAAAGGCAGTCGGGTTGGAGGTAAAATAGCATTTACAAATTTTGATCAGATTATTGAGGAGGTTAATGCGGGGAAGGACGAGAGGTATGAAAGATATGATCTTGCGAATTATTATAAGGACTTCGTTCAAGAAGTTGACAGTTTGGCATGCCTCTGTTTTGAAAATTCATTAAAGCAGCTAGGGTGGAATCCGGATTCTGGTTCTATTTATACAACGAGTAAGATTATCGAGAAGTTAGGCATTTCTCTGGAGCATGAACGCTTAGTTACGGCTCAATTGAAGGCGCTATCAGTTGCAGGACCCTTAGAAGAATTGGCTCAAGGGGAATGGAAGGTAATACGTGAAATCGGCGGCATCGATATGGTTCAGGAATTGGACCATCTTAGGATTAAGTATCCGAACCGAGAAGCTGACCTTGATCTTTATAAACTAGTTTGGCCTAGGCTCACTGAGGTGCTCTCAGGAGAAACTGATGCTCTTGAAGTTCTTTTCCCGAAAGGGTCCTCTGAGGTGCTTGAATCTTTTTATATTAATGGAGCTGATTTCCCCGCTAATAACGAGATGATTTCGGAGGCTGTTCAGAAAGCTATCGAGGGTGTTCCGGATAAGCGTGCTGTCAGGATTCTTGAAGTTGGTGCCGGGACAGGATCATTGACTCGGAGTGTTCTTGAAAAATTATCTCCAAATAAAATTGATTATACCTTTTCTGACACTGGTCAGGCTTTTATTGCTGATGCTAAGAAGGAATTTGCTAAAAACTCGTCAGTTGATTTTTGTATTTTTGATATAGAGAAATCTCCATCAGATCAAGGGGTCGTTCCTGAATCTTATGATTTAGTTTTAGCAACAAATGTAATTCATGCCACTTCTGACCTTAGAAATACTCTTGAACAGCTAAAATGTTGTCTGGCAGATGATGGCCTGCTCATTTTTCTAGAAGTAACCCGTTCTCGTAGCGCATTGGATCTTGTCTTTGGATTGCTGAAGGGTTGGTGGCAGTATACTGATATTGATCTGAGGCCCAATTCGGCATTACTGAACCGCCAAGAGTGGGAAGATTTGATATCAAGTTGTGGTTATGAGGACGTGGTGTCATTTGTGAATACACCTGATCCGGAGGAGTCTGGTCAGACTGCTTTCATGACCCGAAGAGGTCCTTCAGCATTTATTGAAGAAATTCATTCTAACAAGGCAGATGACAATTTGGAAGGTCCTGATGATATAAAAAAGAAAAGCGCAGCAATCATTTTCTCTGAAGATGATGATTTTTTTGAGGAGTTATCCGAATGTTGTAATGGTGAATTTGATCAAGTCGTTAGGCTTTCACTTAATCAGGACATAGGCGCAGTAATTACAAATACGCCCCAAGTGGATGTAATTATTCATGCGTTTGGCACTGAGTTAGGATTATTAGATGAGAACCTTTCGGAATATGATTTAATTGATGCTCAGAGATCTGGATCTGTGCATTTGCTTAAATTGATCAAAACCTTATCGTCAACAGACTTTAAATTAAGTCCAAAAGTATTAATCTTAACCCGCGGTTCCGTACACGTTAAAGAAGGTGATCTAATTGCTGGGATCGCAATGTCTTCCGTGGTTGGGCTCATTCGTGTGGCTAGAGGGGAGCATCCTGATTTCCATTGGAAACATATTGACTTAGATGAACGAAATTGCGGATTCGAAGGATATGATATTTCTGAAGAATTTCTCTTATCTGATCAAGAAAATGAAATTGCTTATAGGGATGGTGTTAGATATGTGAATCGATTACGTTCTATTAAAGCTGAAAACCAATCAGACCGTTTAACTGAAGCAGTTTTGTCAGACGAGTCGATAATTCCTTTCAGATTAGAGGTTAGCTCACCTGGAGTTCTCACTAATTTGTCTCTCAATGAGACGATTCGGTACTCACCTGATCCAGATCAAGTTGAGGTTTTAATTAAGGCCGGAGGGATTAATTTTCGAGATGTTATGAAGGCGTTGGGTATGTATCCTGGCAACCCGATTGATCTGAGATGGTTCGGCGATGATTTTTCAGGAATTGTTGTCAGTGTAGGAGCAAAGGTGAAGGATTTTGCTGTAGATGATGAGGTTGTTGGTATGGCTCCTTATTCTTTTCGTTCGTTTGTTACAGTTAGTGAAAAGATGATTTTTAAGAAAGCTAGTTCGATGACTTTCGAGGAGGCGGCTACATTGCCAACCGTCTTTTTGACTGCGCATTACGGCTTGAATGAATTGGCTCGTATGAAAAAAGGAGAAAGTGTCCTTATTCATGCTGGAACTGGCGGAGTAGGAATGGCTGCAATTCAAATTGCTCGTAGATTAGGATTAGAAATTTTCGCGACTGCTGGAACTCCTGAAAAGCGTGATCTGCTTCTTAAGCTTGGAGCTCACTATGCGATGGATTCTAGGTCACTATCTTTTGCTGATGAAATAATCAAGGTTACGGGTGGTTTAGGCGTTGATTGTGTACTTAATTCTCTCGCCGGGGATTTTATACCAAAATCATTTTCAGTCTTGAAACCTTTTGGGCGTTTTATTGAGATCGGGAAGGTGGATGTTTATAACGACTCAAAGATTGGGCTTCAGCAACTTCGTAACAATATTTCTTATTTTGTTGTCGATCTTGCACAACATTTGCAGGATAAGCCGGATTATGTAGCAGAAATGTTTACCTCACTAGCCAAGAGCTTTGATTCAGGTGAATATTCTCCCTTAGAGCATACTGTTTTTCCTATAACGGAAGCTGCTCAAGCCTTTCGTTACATGGCTCAAGGAAAGCACATTGGCAAGAATGTACTTAGCTTTGATTGTGATTCTATTCCTATTTCTCCATGCACTCAGGAAGGGCACTTATTTAAATCGGATGTAACCTATCTGATAACGGGAGGCATGAGTGGTTTTGGTTTTGAATTAGCCAAATGGATGACCCAGAATGGAGCATCTCATCTGGTCCTCGTTAGCCGCAGTGGCGCTAGGGATGAATCTATTTTGGAAGATATTGAGTATTTAAGATTAAAAGGTAAAGAGATTGTAGATTTAAGAGCAGACGTTACTTCGCTCCAAGATGTGGAACGGATTATGGTTCAAATTGATTCAGACCTTCCTCCGCTAAAAGGTATAATTCATGGAGCAATGGTCATCGATGACCAGTTCATCAGCGACATGGATGAGGAAAGTTTTAATAAAGTTCTTTACCCTAAAATGTTAGGGGCTTGGAATTTGCATCAGGCGACGCAAAATATTAATTTAGACCATTTTATTAAATTCTCTTCTTTCTCTACAGTTATTGGTGCAGTGAAACAGGCTAATTACAATGCAGGGAATGCATTTTTAGATGCCTTATCGCATTATCGCCAGGCTAGAGGACTTCCGTCGTTAACTATTAATTGGGGAGCATTGATTGAAGCTGGGTTTGTTGAGCGCAATCAGAAGACTGCTGCTTACCTAAACAAACTCGGAATGAAGCCATATAAGATGTTAGATGCTCAGTATGTGATGTCGCTTTTTCTTCCAAAAGCGAATGCTCAGGTCGCTGCTTCTGTAGTTGATTGGGCTCAACTAGTTAAGCTGAGTCCAGCGCTTTCAACGGCTCCATTATATAGTAAAGTAGTCCATAAATTTTTGGAGCGAGGATCAGGAGGATCTGTCCGCCCTCAAGTCATCGCGGCTCAAGGTAATGAAAGGTTGCAAATACTTGAAGACTTTATTGCTGACCAAGTGGCAAGTGTATTTGGGACTAATGTTGCAAAAATTGATCGTGACACGGCGCTTACCAATATTGGATTAGATTCTCTTATGGCAATTGAGCTTATGAATAGGATGGAATCTGAGCTTGGAATTAATTTACCGATGGGGACTGTCCTGAACGGTCCGAACATAAAGGAGCTAGCGGCTAGCATTCTTGAGCAAATTCTTGCCGGAGAAGAAAATCTTTCAGAGAAATCTTCAACTGGGAATTTGTCATCAAGTGATATAGCTGTATTCGAAAGAACTGGTGAAGAACTGGTGGAATTTCCCCTCTCCGAGGGGCAAAAATCTTTGTGGTTTTTGTATCAGCTTTCACCTGAAAGTGCCGCATATAATTTAGTCTTCAGTTCCAAACTCACTCCTCTTGTTGATATTGGATCAATGGAAGCTGCTTTCAGAACCCTCTTTGAACGCCACCCGATGCTGAGTGCAACGTTCCACCAGGTTAATGGAGAGCCTATTCAACGGATGGAGCATGGAAAGACAATTGATTTTCGGGAACATGATGCATCAAGGATGAATGAGGAACAAATCAAAGAACTCATTGGAAGGCATGCTGAATTACCTTTTGACTTAGAAAAAGGTCCTGTTATTCGGTTAGAACTTTTTCGGAACAATCAAGGTTCGCATATTGTTTTACTGGCGATGCATCACATCATTTCTGATGCATGGTCCGTTTCTTTGTTGATGAATGACTTAATTGAAAGTTATTTTTCGATTAAGTCTGGAAAAGTTCCTGATCTCGACCCGATTGAATACAGTTATCAAGATTATGTTAAGTGGCAGCAGCATAATCTTTCAGGGCCTTACAAAAAACGAGCTTCTGAGTATTGGCTTTCATTCCTTGAGGGTGCGTCTGGTTCTCTTGATCTTCCGATTGATCATCCACGCCCAGCCGTTCAAACATTTAATGGAGGAAGACTTAGTTTCATCCTTGATGACAATCTCGCTTCAAGAGTTCTGGAACTAGCTCAAAGCCAAAGCGTGACGATTTATACTACGATGCTTTCTGCATATAATGCATTATTTCATCGTTACTGTGATCAGGATGATATTGTGGTTGGTAGTCCGGTGGCTGGGCGAAATCAAAAGGAACTCGGCGATATGCTTGGATATTTTGTCAATATGGTTCCTTTGCGAAGTCGTACGCATGATGACCCGAGCTTCATTGAATTTTTAGATCGAACATCAGGATCCGTGAATGGAGCTATTGAGCATCAGGATTACCCATTTTCGCACATCATCAATGATTTGAAAATGTCGCGTGATCCGGCGAGATCACCGCTTTTTCAAATCTCGTTTGCCATGGAGCGCGTGCCTGGCATTGATGAACAAGGTATCGCCGTTTTCCTGATTGGGAAGGGGGGGCATCAATTTTCGGTTGGAGACATGACCGTGGAAACCATTGACCTTAATTTACGCCAGGCGCAATTTGAAATTACTCTTGTCGTTGAGGAAAGTGGAGGTCAAATATTCGGCTGTTGGCAATATAATCGTGATCTATTTGACTCAGAAACCATTCAAAAATTAAGTAAAACTTTTTCTCTTGTACTGGAAAATGTAACCAGAAATCCAGACATTAAGATTTCTGAGATAGAATTGTTGAGTGAAGATGAATCAGAACTAATCATTTCTTCATGGAATTCAACTGAGGCTGATTATCCGAAAGATAAAGGCATTCATCACCTCGTTGAAGAACAGGCATCAAAAACTCCGGATGCAGTTGCCGTTCGTTTTGGTGAACAAAAAATCACTTATGAAGAACTTGAAAGATCAGCTAATAATGTGGCAGAAACCCTGATCGCTCAGGGGATTGGGCCTGGTGACTCCGTTGCCCTGATGGTTGAAAGAAATGCTCTGATGATTGTCACTATGTTGGGGGTTCTGAAATCTGGTGCGCATTATCTTCCGATTGATCCTGACTATCCTAGTCATAGGATTCAGCAAATGTTGAAAGATTCGGGGTCTCAACTGCTCTTTGTTTCAGAAGACACGCATCATTTGTCACCTCCGGATTTTGCTAGCGTTCTTCGAGTCGAGGAATGTCCTGAAATTATAGAGTTACCCGATCTTCCCCTATTTAATGCTGATAATTTAGCATACGTTATTTATACTTCAGGATCGACTGGTGAACCAAAAGGGGTAGAGATTTCCCATTCTGCAGCAGTTAATTTTCTAACGTCAATGAGACAAACTCCGGGAATTACTAGGCTGGATCGGCTCTTGGCTTTAACGACTCTTTCATTTGATATTTCAATACTTGAGATTTTTTTGCCGCTAATTACAGGTGCTCAAGTTGTCATTGCCACTAAAGAGGATGCCAGAGATGGGAGGAGGATCTCAAGATTGCTCAATGAACATTCAGTGACAATTATGCAAGCGACTCCAACTACTTGGAGGATTCTCATGGAAAGTGGATGGGAGGGCCGTAACGGACTCAAGATTTTATGTGGAGGTGAAGCGATGCCAAGAGACCTCGCTGATTTTCTCGTTAATAGTGCTGATGAGGTATGGAACCTATATGGGCCGACCGAGACAACGGTCTGGTCCACGTGTACTAAAATCCTTTCGGGTGAAGAGAAATTGAGTATTGGGAAACCTATATCCAATACAAAGATTTATATACTTGATGATAAAAATAATATTCAACCGATTTCCTTTGTTGGTGAAATTTGTATAGGTGGGGCAGGTCTTGCTAGGGGATACCGTCGGAAAGAAGAATTAACGAATGAGCGTTTCATTGAAGTTGATATTTCTGATCAGGGCCCTCAAAGACTTTATAGAACTGGTGACTTGGGTAGGTGGCGCCCTGATGGGACACTGGAATGTCTAGGCCGAATTGATTTTCAGACAAAACTGAGAGGGTTTCGCATAGAGCTTGGTGAGATAGAATTTACGATAATGAAACACGAGGCAGTGAGTTCTGCTGTGGTTATTAAACGTGATGATTTACCAGGTGGAGAAGCTCTTGTGGCTTATTTTGTTATAGAATCAGAACTTTCAGATGAATTATTAGCTAGTATTAAGGAACATTTACGTGATCGATTACCAAACGTGATGGTGCCTGCATATTTTGTTAATCTGAAAGCATTACCTTTAACGCCTAATCAAAAAATTGATCGCAAGGCACTTCCTGCCCCTGAATCTGGGATCATTGGATTGGATCATAAGTACATTCCCCCAAAAACAATTACCGAGACGAAGCTTGCTGAGATATTTTCCGATGCTTTTGAAAATCCTATGATAAGTATCAAGGATAACTTTTTTGACATGGGTGGTGATTCTTTGATGGCAGTAAAAATTGTTTCTAGAGTTTCTAATGTTCTGGAAAAGGATATTTCTTTAGATGCTTTTTTCAGATTTCCAAGCATTGAGAAGTTTGCGCATTTTGTCGATTCCTCTGCATCCATGGAAAATGTTTCTGAATCATTATCTAGTGGAGAAGAAGTGGATGCTGAATACCTTTCTTTCCAATTTATTGACCATGATAAACTAGAATCTTTGCCCAACATTGATGCCGTCGCTATTTCTTACATACCTGAATCCTTCAGTGAGGTAACTGGTTTGAGTAAAGCGGAATTAATCAATAATTGGTTTGGAAATAAGGCAAGATTGACTAACTCCTATAGAACTCAGTGGGGGACTATAGGGCTTATTATGTTGCCGGTTTTTGAGATTGATCTGTACAATGATTCTAATCCAATCAGTTCAATTATTATGGATGGATTGCGTTTATCTGCAAAATTAGGTGCGAGAAAAGCATCACTGACTGGAGTTCTTCCATTAGTAACTAAGGATGGGTTGGATGTAATTAATTGGATGAGGGAGAATGACGAAGAAGTTAACTTGCCAATCATTACTACGGGTAATGCAACGCGTTGCGCAACAATCATAAAATCTATCGAGGGAATCCTAGCTCGATCGGGCCGTGATATATCTGAACTTAGAGTATCTTTTATTGGTCTCGGTTCGATCGGGAAGGGTACACTTGACCTAATGTTGGATGTTTTACCTCATCCTCGTGGAATTATTATGTCAGATATTTATCGGCAAAAGGGTCGGCTCGAAGAATTGCAGGATAGACTCTTGGCCAGTGGTTTTGTTGGAGAAATTGATATTTTTTCTTCTCGCGGTGAACTTCCTGACGAAATATATGAGAGCGAGCTGATTATAGCGGCTTCAAATGTTCCCAATATAATTGACATTGGAAAGGTTCGTTCAGGGACCATGATCGTTGATTATTCGTTCCCTGGTTCATTTAGTCTCATTGATGCGGCAAGGAGAACAGAACAGAAAGGAGATTTGATCTTTACTTCGGGAGGGCAGCTACGATTGGGACAAGAAATTGAAGAAATTATTTATCTTCCAAGGGCCGCGGAAGAGATGCTTGAAATTATTAACCCTGAAAAAATGCAATCTATTATTATGAGAGATTCTAGGGAGATGACCGGTTGTATTTTAGCAAGTATTTTCACTGAAATGGATTCCGGAGTGGGTGTTACTCTGGGTGAATTCACTGGCACTGAAGCATTATCTCATTATGCATTCATTAATAATTTGGGCCTTGGTTCAGCTCGTTTGCAAATGCAGAGTTATTTTATTACTGATGAAGCCATTCAGAGATTTCGTGGGCAGTCCAGCTCTGAGTCAACCAACATAAAAGGTTAGCCTATGGCAAAGAGAAAATTTCCAGATCTTTTACATCCTATCGGAGGATGTGGGTTCATCCAATTTTGGAAACTCTATTTCAATAATTGGCCCTATACTCTCTATTCTCTTCCATCGAGATTATTGTCACTTATGGCTGTAACATTTCGAATTCCGTCTGTATTTTTTGAAAAAATAAGACATAAGAATGCGATAAACTCACAAGAGATTAAAGATGGGCCAATATTTATAATTGGCCACTGGCGTAGCGGGACGACGCACTTGCATAATTTGTTAAGTCAGGATGATCAGTTCGCCTTCATTACTTTTTCAAGGTCTCTGATGCCTTTAGATTGTCTAGGCAAGTTGCGTCCTGCTCGCGCATTAATGAAAATTATGATGCCAAAGAATCGCGGTATGGATAAAGTCGCTATTGGTCCCGATACTCCCCAAGAAGAAGAATTTGCATTGGCAGCATTGGGGTCTGTTTCTTTCTTAAAATGCCTTTATTTTCCTAGGAGGATTGAAGAGTACTTTAGTTCCTCTGTTTTTTTAAAATGCATGAGTGAGCAGGAAAAGGAATCACTCAAATCGGCATATCTTTATTTAACCAAAAAAATGACTTATGCTAATAATGGAAAGACTATGTTATATAAGAATCCTGCCTGCACGAGCAGGATGTCTTTGCTTAAAGAAATATTTCCGAATGCTAAGTTTATCCATATCGTTCGTAATCCTTTTGAAGTGTTTCCTTCAATGATGAAATTATGGAATCGTATGACGCCATCATTTTCATGGCATCGAAATGCATCTATCAATTATGAGGAGCTTACATTTTCTTTTTATGAGAGAATAATGAAAGCTCACTTGAAGGAGCGGCAGAACATTCCTTCTCAAGATTACCATGAAGTTCGATACGAGGATCTAGATTCTGATCCGATGACAGTTGTTAAGGATATTTACCAAGGCTTAGGGATTAAAGTAAATAAAGAATCAGTCATTAAGATTGAGCGATATATTGAAGATCAAAAAATATATCAGAAGAATACACATCAATTATCGGATAACATTAAGAAGAGATTAATGGAACAATGGCGCTTCGCTTTGGACCATTGGAATTATAATTATCCTGACAACTAGAGCCAAATTATCACATAAAAATTCTATTTTAAATATAAGAATCCCTTATGATTTGGAGTTATATTATGTGGGTAGTGTTTTGATCTAAAAAATTGATCAAACATAATCCAAGAATAATCATTAGCCCTTACTATTATCAATATGAACCTCTCGCAAGAACTGCCACATCCATTAGATCGCCGATCTTTCATGGCTAGTGCGGCTAAAACTTTTCTAGGTGTTAATGTTTTGTCCAATGTTTTGGTTGGAGCAGGGGGCGAGGATCGGAAAATTCCATTCCGCAAAAAACCGGCCAAAAAAGTTATTTATCTATATATGGCTGGAGGAATGTCGCATCTCGATACTTTTGACCCGAAGCCAGAGGCGCCATCTGAAATTAAAGGTAACCTTTCTTCAATTAGAACGAGTGCAGATGGAGTAAGAGTCAGTGAATACTTGCCGAACATTGCAAAGCACATGGATAAGGTTGCAGTTGTGAATTCATTACATTCAAAAACAGGTGCTCATGAGCAGGCAAGGTATTTAATGAAAACCAATTATTCCAAGCGGGGGACAATTAAACATCCTCATATGGGAGCATGGTTATTAAAATACGAGGATCGAATAAATCAACAGTTGCCCGGATTTGTATCGATTGCGAGTGGCAGTAAAGAGGCTGGCGCTGGTTTTTTTGGAGTCAATTGTCAGCCGTTAATCATTGGAAAACCAGAGGCGGGACTTCAGAACAGTAAGCATTTTACAGGAATCTCTGACACTGAATTCATGCGGAGACGGAAACTTTCTGAGCGCATCGATCAAAAATTCCATGCCAAGTATAAGGATAAGAATGCCAATGCATATACTGCCATATATGAGGAGGCTGTTACGCTTATGAAAAGCTCTGATCTCAAGGTTTTTGATATATCTCAGGAAAACCAATCGCTCAGAGAACGTTATGGTGAACATGCTTTTGGACAAGGATGTCTTTTGGCTCGCCGCTTGAGCGAATCTGGGGTGCGATCCGTTGAAGTCCAGCTTGGAGGTTGGGATACTCATCAGGATAATTTTCAGAGAGTCCAATCAAATGCTGCTATACTTGATCAGGCACTGAGCGCTTTGTTGGATGATCTCCATGCCAGTGGTATGCTTGAGGAAACACTCGTTGTTCTCACTACTGAGTTTGGAAGAACTCCAAAAATAAATCAGAACGCTGGTCGGGATCATTATCCTAAAGCATTCTCAGCGCTTCTCGCTGGTGGGGGCGTTAAGGGTGGATACGTACATGGTAAAACTGATAACAAAGGTACCGAGCCTGTGGACGACCCTGTCACAATAGCTGATTTTAATGCGACGATTGCTTATGGATGTGGATTACCCCTAGACCAGCGACTATTTACGAAAAATGCTCGTCCATTCACCGTGGCAAACCATGGTGATCCTGTCATGCAGCTGTTCTCATAATATTCAATTAGAAGTCCGCTACTTTGAAAATAATTTGCTACACACTCTTAATTAATCTCTGGTTCTTTTCTCTTCTTAATGCAAATGAAGATTTATCGATTTATACGAAGAGGATAGATTCACTCATTTCCACTTATCACAATAAGAATAAGGTTTCTCTGAATCCAAGAGTTGATGATTCAGTCTTTGTTAGGAGAGCCTATTTAAATATAGTCGGCCGAATTCCGACCGAGTCCGAGACCATTAGGTTTATTAATTCAAAGGAAAAGGATAAGAAACTGAAACTTATTAATAACCTCATTAGTTCAGAAGGGTACGTGAGTCACCAGTACAATTGGTGGGCGGACATACTGAGAGTCAATACAAGGATGCAAGGTCAGAGCCCGGCGAACGGAATTGCTTACGCTAATTGGATTAAACAGTCGATCCGTGAGAATAAGAGTTACAGAAATTTTGTGAGAGATTTAATTACGGCAGAGGGGATGATTGATGAGAATGGAGCCGTTGGTTTTTATCTTCGTGACCGCGGTATGGAGCTTGATCATCTGGCTACCACTGCTCAAGTTTTTCTTGGAACACAACTCGTATGTGCTCAATGCCATGACCATCCATTCGATGATTGGAGTCAGATGGACTATTACCAACTTGCTGCTTTTAGCACACCTGTAAGATCAGTTAGGCGAACCGAGTCAATGGACAAGGCTATTCAAATTGCACAGAATGAACTTAAGGTGCCTCGTGGCAATAAGGGTAAGATTAATGCTATAAGAAAAAATAAGACGCGGCAACTCCAGCGAGCTTTTCAGGGTCTAACTGACAATTTTCGCAACTCGATCGTCAGGGAAACTAAGGCCGCACTCAAACTTCCTGATGACTATCAATATGATGATGCAAAACCTAATGAAGTGATATTTCCGGCAACGCCCTTTGGCAAAAGTATTGAAGTGGAGAACGGTCATAGCAGAGTAGAAGTATACGCTGATTGGATGACCTCTCCGGAGAATCCCAGATTCACTAAAACTATTGTTAACAGGATGTGGAAAAAAGTGTTTGGGGTGGGATTGTATGAACCTGTTGATAAAATAGATAATTCTACGAAACCTGTTGATGCTCAATTAATGGCTTATCTCGAGGAATTAATGATCGATTTGGAATATGACATGATAAAATTCAACGCCGTTCTCTACAATGCTGATGCATTTAGCAGGGAATCTGAATCATTTGAATTGAACTCAGGTGAGAACTTTTACTTTCAAGGTCCTAGGCTTCAAAGAATGAGTGCAGAACAAATATGGGATTCTGTCGTGTCCATGATTAGATCAGATATTGATACAGTCTCTAATGAGAGCTCTTATAACCCTCGGCTCGAGGCATGGGAAAAGTTAAATGAACAGACCCCAGAGGCTCTCATCAAAAGGACTAAAGAGGTCGCTTCTTTCAACAAGGATACACAGAAAAAGATGGATCAATTCCGTCAACAAGTTAAGGGAGTTATTTCCGAGAAAAAAGAAAGCGAGGCGCTGCCACTAGCTAGAAGAATTTTAAACTTTAATGAAAAAGCTACTGTCGAATATGCTAGGCTTACTTACTGGAACCCTTCTGAGTTTAAGGGGTACTTTAGAACTCCTTTCAGAAATACTCCGAGAGCACTCGTTGCGGAATTAAAGAATGCATTCCCCAGTAAAAAATATCCAAATATTTATAAGAAAGCGGCAAGCTCAAAGATGAAATCTAAAATTGGTAAGGCGCAGAAAAATGGAAAGAAGTCACGCGTTGACAAGAAGGATAGAATGTTTCGAGGATATGTTAGAGCTTCTGAAATTTCAAGTCCGGCACCTGATGGTCATTTCTTGCGCGACTTTGGACAGTCCGATAGATCATTAATTGAAAATGCTAATTATAAGGCATCTACAACTCAAGCATTGTCATTGATGAATGGAGATTTCTTAAAGCTTTTAATGAATTCCAACTCAGTGATTTCTCAAAGAATGAATTCTGCACAAGATTCTGACGAGCTAATTGATATCATTTATCTGACAGTCCTCTCCAGATATCCTAGATTATATGAAAAGAGCCTACTTAGAGATGAAGCTTCAATCTCCGGTACTATGGCAGCGCGCAGTATATTGTGGTCCACATTGAACACGCAGCAGTTTCTTTTTATACAATAAAAAAATCAACTGATTAAAGAGTGGCCTTTAATCGTTCGCAAACGGTATCAACGTTGGATTTTGAATTGAAGGCCGAAATTCTAAAGAATCCTTCACCAGCTTCACCAAAACCTGCTCCAGGCGTTATAACGACGTTGGCTTCGTTGAGCATTTTGTCGAACATCCCCCAGCTGTCTATGGAGTCAGGGCAAGCGACCCACACATAAGGGGCATTTTGCCCACCATAAACAGATAGACCAATTTCAGAGCAAGCGGACCTAAGTTTTTGGGCATTCTCCATGTAATGAGTTATTAAACTCTTTACTTGGTTCTTTCCATCATCTGAGTACAAAGCTTCTGCTGCTTTTTGAACGGGATAGCTGACACTATTAAACTTAGTGGACTGTCTTCTGGACCATAAAGGATGAAGTGAGTGTTTTTCACCATTTTCATCTTCAGCCATTAGCTCTTTTGGAACGACAGTAAAAGCACATCGAACACCAGTAAATCCTCCGTTCTTGGAAAATGATCTAAATTCAATCGCACATTCGCGTGCACCATCAATTTCGTAGATTGATCGTGGCACTGATTGATCCTGAATGAATGCTTGATAGGCGGCATCATAAAGTATGACTGCACCATGTTCTCTTGCATAGCTAACCCATTTTCCAAGCTGCTCTCTTGTTGCAGTGGCTCCTGTAGGATTATTAGGATAGCAAAGATAAATTAGATCAACTCGGTCTTGAGGAATTTCTGGAACGAAGCCGTTTTCTGCATTGCATGGCATGTAATGAATTCCTTCATAAGCCCCACTTTCATTAGCTTCGCCGGTATTTCCAGCCATGACGTTGGTGTCTACGTAAACCGGATACACGGGATCAGTGATTGCGATCTTATTACCATTTCCGAATATATCTAAGATGTTTCCAGTGTCGCATTTTGATCCATCAGAAACGAAAATTTCACCATCCTCTACCGAAATTCCGTTATTTCTATAATCTCCATTAGCGATGGCAGTGCGTAAAAAATCATAACCTTGTTCAGGTCCGTAACCTCTGAACGTGTCATGATTTCCCAGTTCGTCGACTGCGCTTTTCATGGCATTGCGTGCAGCTAATGGTAAAGGTTCAGTAACGTCTCCTATCCCACATTTTATGAGATTTTCAGCATTTTCCGGATTACTATCAGAGAACGATTTGACTCTTCTACCGATTTCAGGGAAAAGATAACCTGCCTTTAGTTTAAGATAGTTGTTGTTAAGTTTAGCCATGGATCGCAGATATTGATCTCATCAGCAAGGTAGGTCAAGTAGAGTGCTGTAAAATCACAATGATTTTTATTGTTTTACACAATTAATATCGGTTGTAAATTGTGACCTGATATATTAAAGTTAATTAGAATGGTTAGGTCTCTTGGATTTTGTGTTTTCGGTTTATTGGCATTTGATTTTTCTTCGCATGCTAGTAATTCTGAAGATGATTCTGGATTTGAAGTTAAATTTCCAAAAGGTGCGGCCCATGCAGAAACACGGAAAATAAAGATAATAGAGAAAACCGATTCAGTTGTTTTTGAGGTCCGTGATCAGTTTGGTATTGGGAAAGGATCACTAATTTCTAAAAATAGAAAATGGCCTGATAAAGTTATTCTTCGATTCTATTTATCAGGGTTAGAAGGATTAATTGCGAAAATTAAAGGAAAAACCTTCGCGAAAGAAGATTTGAAAATTAGGATGCTTGATTCTAAAGGAAATTCTTTGAAGGGGCGTTACTTGCTAAAAGGATCAAAAAAGATACCTGGCTATTTTGAAATTGAACTTCCGCAGAGCAAACTAATGGACACGCGACAAATTGAGTTGAGATGGATAGATTTTTATCGTGGGTAAGCTTGAGCGGTGCATCGATATTTGTATTCTTTAAAGACAATTTAGATTCAAGAAGAGCTATTCTTTTTTGGATAAATTTTAATGTATGAGGATCTGATTAGCTTGCCAATGTCTTCAGCGCAGATCAAGGAGCATGGTATTAAGTAAAGGGTTATGGCGGTGGCAAAAAGAATTCCATAACCAAGCGAGACTGCCATTGGAATTAGGAACTGAGCCTGAAGTGATTGATCCATTAGTAATGGCACGAGCCCAGCAAAGGTTGTCAGTGAAGTAAGCAATATGGGTCTAAATCTTCGGGGTCCGGCTTGCATGCAAGCTTCACGAAGACTAAGTCCTTCGGTTTGCTTTCTATTTATGTAATCGACCATGACGAGTGAATCGTTTACGACCACTCCTGCCAGGGCAAGCATGCCAAAAATAGACAGGAAAGATATATTAATACCCATAATCATATGCCCCAGTAATGCGCCTATGACACCGAAAGGAATTGCTAGCAACACATATATTGGTTGCATTACTGATTTGAAGGGAATTGCTAGTAATGTGAATAAGGTAAAGCATAAAGCGATGGCTCCTATTCTAGTTCTTGTTTTAGATTCTTCGTGTTCGGCAACGTGTCCAGTGAATTGAAAAGAAAGACCTTCTTCTTGATTTACTTTTTCTTGTATTTGGGAAGTCAATTCTCGTGCTATGCCAATTATATCAACTTCTTCATCTGCGGGAGTCGCTCCTATTCGGATTACTTCGGCTCCATCATTTCGTTCAACGAATGTGGGTGATTTTGTGGGTTTAAATTTAGCGACAGTTGACAGGGGGACTTCGGTTCCATTAGGAGTGCGAATTTTTATTTTTGAAAGAGTGTGTAACGATTCGCGATCTTTTTGAGGGAGTCGGACCATGACTTTGATTTCATCAGTGCCACGCATGATTCT
Organism: Verrucomicrobiales bacterium; assembly: GCA_012960505.1. Classification (GTDB taxonomy): domain Bacteria; phylum Verrucomicrobiota; class Verrucomicrobiia; order Verrucomicrobiales; family DEV007; genus EC70. The sequence continues at coordinate 58,520 of DUBC01000048.1, read as the reverse complement.
TTGGGCTTCTTCACCATAAAAAGATTGTCGTACCTGTCGGGCCAATGATTGTTGAGTCAGGCCCAATTCTATTGCGCGAGATTTTAAAGTGAATTCGAGTTCGTCTTGGCCTCGATTAATTTTCGCCCAACTACCATTTATACCTTCAAATTTACCTAGTAATTCTTTTATTTCTTGGGCGATATAATTCTTTTTTTCGGAGTTAGGACCTCTCAGTTCCAATTCAAGGGGATCAGCCTCTTTGTCGTCATCACTGTTTCTTTTACCTGTCAGTTCCGCACGAATAGAAAAATCATCTGCTTCTTCGATTTCCCCAACAATTTCTTTCCACCTGCTTGCAATTTTACTGTTGCGGGGTCCAGGCTCGGAGCGTTGGCTTGGAGGAATTACCTCAGCAATGACCTGTCCGCGGGAGTGATCATATCGTCCTCCTAACCGATACGATCCAGTGACTTTAGCCACATTTCTAATGAGGCTTTTGCCAGTTCCTGGATCAATGAATTCTTCTTTTAGTTTTTCAGTTGCTGCACTGATTTGATTAATTAGCTCTTTTGTTTTATCAATTTTTAAGTTGTTTGGTAAGTTAATAGAGGCAGTGACTTTGAGACTTTCGACTGATGGGAATGATGAAAATCCGAGGCGTCCACTTGTGCAGAGGCCTAGCATTATTAGAGCCATTGCTACGAAGGTTGTTATTACGCTGAATCTCCATCTTATTGCGAATTTAAGAGAAGGCTCATATATCTTTTCAACAAAAATCTCCAAACTGGAGGCAATTCTTTTTTGGAAACGGCTCACCGCATTTAAATTATTTCCGCGAAGACGGATATGTTTCAGATGTGAAGGAAGAATGAGCTTTGATTCGACTAGAGAGAATAACAGCACGGGAGCAACTATTGGAGGTATCTGTGCTGCAAAACTTCCCCAGTGTCCTTCATAGAAGAATAGCGTTCCAAAGGCTGCGATTGTGGTAAGAATACCAAAAGTGACAGGCATAGCGACTTCCTTTGTTCCAAGAACCGAAGCCTCTAAGGGATTCATGCCGGCCTGAAGTTTAGAGTATACGTTTTCGCCTGTGACGATTGCGTCATCGACAACTACGCCCAATACTATAATGAATCCGAATAAACTCATTACATTTACAGTAATGCCCATTACAGGCATTAGCATTATGCCTCCAGCAAAGCTTATTGGGATACCGAGGACGACCCAAAATGCGACCTTAGGGCGAAGAAATAAACTGAGAACTAAAAACACCAAAAGACATCCTTGCAATAAGGAGGAGGTCAGAGTTCCCAGTCGCCCTCGCATTGATAATGACTTATCGTCCCAAGTGTAGAGAAAAACACCCTCCGGGAATCTGTTCGGAGAGCCTTGAATGTATTCTTGTACTTTATTCGATATATCTATGGCGCTTTCATCTCCTGTCCGCATCACTTGGACAAACATCGCGGGTCTGCCATTAAATTCAGTGATCACATTATTTTCCTCAAAGCCATCTTTTATTTTTGCCACTTCACCCAGCAAAACATTGGCGCCATTAGATGCGCGGATTGGAATTTTTTCAAAGTCCTCTTTAACATATGCTTGGCCTCGAGTTCTAACTACAAGATTGCCACTCTCACTATTGATTGAGCCGGCGGGGAGGTCGATTGAAGACCTTCGAATAGCGTCTGCCAATTCCCTGAACCCGACATTGTATGATTCGAGTTTTGACATATTTGCTTCAATCGCAATTTCGTAATCGCGGTCTCCTTGAGTCCTAGCCTGACTAATCCCTTCAATTTCAAGTAGATCATCGCGTACCCGATGAGTAATTTCCCGAAGATCTTGTTCTTGAAGATTTCCGGTAACCGCTATGCTTATTACAGGGAAATAATGAGAAATGTTGGGTATGTATATCCTGGGGGGTTCGGTCTCTTGGGGGAAAGAAGAAATCCGTTCGATTCGGCCTCGAATATTTTCACGGAGTTCAATCAGGTCAGTTCCTTTTTCCGCCTTAAAATAAAACTTTGCTCGATTGCGGTCTCCATCTGCATTTATTTGTTTGATACCGCTCAAACCTTCCAAAGCCTTTTCTACAGGAATAAGAACACCTTTTTCCACATCCTTTGCAGTAGCTCCCGGGTACACAACTTCCATGGAAACAGTTTGCCAATCCGTCGATGGAATGACCTCAAGAGGGAGCCTAAAAGCAGTATAAATACCGCCAAGAAGAATTCCTATCATTAACAGATTGGCGGCGATGCCATTGTTAGCAAACCAACGGATCATATTGCTAAGGGGAAATTAACGTGGGTTTTCCATCCTCAGTATCATCTGGTTCTTTGGGAGTAGCCGCTTCAAAAATGATTTCAACTTTAGATCCGTCTGGGATCCAAGGCATGGGAGTAATGGAAAGCAGGGTGCCTTCTTTAATTGAATCATCCTGAATGATGATATGTGTTTGAGTTTCTCTTATGGGTTCAACTGATATCCCATGCATTGTTGATTTTTCTCTATCAATCATATAGATTCTTCTAAGTTGCCTCACAGCACTTCGAGGAATTTTAATGACTCCTTCAAGGATTTTTCCGGGTATTTTGACATTGACGGGTTGACCGATTCTCAACACTGGCAGAGTAGAATTGCGTCCAAAAGGATCTGAGATTTTAGCAATTGCAAAAAGTTCCAATGAGTTTTGGTCTAAAGTACCTTCAGTTCTTATTATTTTAGCGGGCCATATGGTTTGATTTTTTTCGTCTAATGCGTCATACAATGTAATATCAACTGATGGATCGTCAGGATTTTCAGGCAAATTTAAATGACGCATTTCTTTGGCGTTGATTGGAATTCTTACTTCGGCGTAATCTACCGCAAAAATACTCCCTAAAGGTATACTGCCAGAAACTGCCTGACTTACGCCGACTAGTCTTTTCCTTACTCTTCCATCGAAAGGCGCTTTTATTTTAGATCTGTTAAGGTTACGTTCTGCTTGTGCTAATTGAGTTGATGCGGACTTGACCCGCGCTTCAGCCTCACGTAATTGTGGAAGCCTGAGAACTAATTCATTGGGTTCTTCGTCATAGCCGAGATCTTCCCAGTTGAGTCTGGCCTGTTCTGATCTTGCTTTTTCTTGTGCATGTGATGCTGATGCCTGAGCGAGCATTGCTTCGGCACCTGCGACCGAAGTAAGAAAGTCAGCTTCTTCTAGTTCGACTAAAATTGTTCCTTCTTTGAAAAAGGCACCATCTTCGAATTGGGGGTGTATTTTTACGATTCTTCCGGATACCAGAGAAGTTAAATTGACTTCATTGTGAGCATTAATGATTCCATTGGATTCGATGGATGACGTGTAATTTTCGACATGAAGCTCAATGACTTTGGTTTTAGGTGCCTTACGAATTCCGGGTGGTTTTTTTGGTTTAGCGGTTGGTTGTTTTATTTGTTCATATATGAGATATCCCATGCCAAGTATGATCAAAGGAACAATAACAAATCGCACTAATTTGATTCCTATGCCGTCACTACCTGAATTGGGCCTGTTGTTTCTAGTTGAGCTCAAATTGATTGTTATTAGTTAAGCAGTTTGTTCTTTTATAAAGTCCTCTTCATTCGAAAGTTTTAAGAATTATTAATTCTTAAATTAAATTCTTCAGATTAGCCTATTTGTTCTTACTATATTCAATAGATGAGCGGCAATTCTTTTTGGGGCAAAGTTTCCTTCTTGATTTTCGTGAATAAGTACTCGGTATTGAATTCTTAGTTATTCGCCTTTTTTTAATTAATGTTTTTACGTATGGGTCACGTCGCTTTTGAGGTTGTTTTGGGAAAGGGTTAGCGACAAGAGCACCATAATCTCGGCTATGGGACCAACTTTTGGTAGAATTATTGGGGGCCGGCACGACCATTATTCCTAATCTCTTACCTTTGGAGATTCCTGCATCTTAACGATCCAGATAGAGGGTGGAATTTATTTCTTCTGGCTGAGCCTCCTTATCTTTATATTTCTATACCAGCATGAATCATTATGGTCAGTTAGAAGTATATGCCCTTTTATTTTTTCCCCGAATCCCAGATACTTTTTAAATTTTGTTTTTGGAATCCTTTCCATTATTGCAGAGCTTCCGCATTCGTATTCAAGCACTTTAATGCCGTTTAGCCAGTGTTCGACATGGTTACCTCTTACTAGGATACGCGACTGGTTCCAAGTCCCCATTGGCCGGTTCAGCTTCTTATCTGAAGGTTTAACAATGAGATAAAATGAGGCATTTGATGAGTATGCATCCTTAACTTTAGAATCGTCTATCATTTGATATTCATGCCCCACCGCGGCGGCTCTTTCCTCAGTGATGAAATACTTTACTCCGTTATTGCCTTTTGATTCTAATTTCCATTCCCAGAAAAATTCAAAGTCCTCATAAGTGTCGATGGTCATTATATTGCCTGCACGAACTTTTGAAGGTTTGTGCAAAGTGCCTTCATCGATTACCCACCCCTTAATTTCTTTGGTGGCCGAATCGTAATGTCTCCATTCTTTGATTTTTTTTCCGTCAAAAAGTAATTTCCACCCTGCTTGTATTTCTTGTTCTGTGAGTTGATTGTGTTGGCTGGGGTTAGAGTAAGATACATTCAAATTAATTAAATATATGGCTAGAGCTAAATAGAATTTTCTATGAATATTCATAAGGATTTTTATGAAAGATGCCTCGCTTTAGAGGCGAGGCATCTTCGTGGGATTAATCTATTAATTAGTTCTTATTTTAATTTATAATGCTATTTATTAATTAGCATCGGTGAAACGTGCTGAGACGGCATCCCAGTCGACAACATTCCACCAAGCTTTAATATAATCCGGGCGTAAGTTCTGATAATTTAAGTAATAAGCGTGTTCCCAAACATCACAACCGAGCAAGGGTGTATTGCCTTCCATTATTGGGCTATCTTGATTTGCGGTTGAACTTACCTCTATGGATCCGTTCGCAAGACTGAGCCACGCCCATCCGCTTCCGAATCTTGTCATTCCAGCCTTAGTGAATTCTCCTTGGAAATTTTCAAAGCTACCGAAAGTTGAATTGATGGCTTCACTGAGCGTACCACTAGGGGCGCCTCCTTTGTCTGGCCCCATGATACTCCAGAAAAGAGAGTGGTTGGCGTGACCTCCTCCATTGTTTCTTACAGCTCCACGAATTTCTTCGGGGACCGACCCGAGGTCTGCTATGAGTTCATTTATGGTTTTAGCTTCAAGGATTTCATTTCCTGCAATAGCGTTGTTTAGATTGGTAACATAAGCGTTATGATGCTTTCCGTGATGTATTTCCATTGTCTTGGAGTCAATGAAGGGTTCCAATGCATCATGACTGTAAGTTAGTTCAGGTAATTCGTGTGCCATTATTTTTGATTTAGGGTTTTCTGTACTTAAAGAATATATTTAACAGGAAAAATGTCGAGCAGTCAGTTTGGCTGAACTTTTTCTAAGAATTTCAATGCTTTATTATAGCTTCGATTATCCAAAAAATGTTCAAGTTGTGGGGAAATTTCCTCTCGTAGTTCATGATGATGGTTCTCGATTGATTCAGAGATTTCCTTTAACGCTATTAAATGGGCGTCGGGGTCATTGTCTCGGAATTCGTGATCCGCTATGATTTCGATTCTCTTTCTCAAGAGATATTTAAGTTTATCAAATTGATCTGGCATCTATTGATAGATAAGGATACTGAAATGAATAATTAAAGGAAAGTAAAACGAATGAGTATTGATATTTCTGTAACTGCGGAACAGCATCATTGCTAATGGAAGTTCACGAGCATTTCACTCGCATTGATTGGATAGTAGTATTTGGCTATTTGGCTTTGACTACTTGGGTGGGTCATATGATGAGAGGGAAGCAGGGGACCATTCAGGATTTTTTTCTCGGAGGGCGCTCCATACCGTGGCAAGCAGTTAGCGGATCTATCATTGCAACAGAAATCAGTGGAGTGACTTTCATAGGGGTTCCTGGTATGGTGTTTGCGCTCGCTGGTAATTTTACTTACTTACAGTGGGCTTTGGGCTCTGTTATAGCTCGTGTTTTGGTAGGATACTTTTTTGTGCGGGTTTATTATGAGCAGGAAATTTATAGTCCATATGATTATATGGGAAATCGGTTAGGGGTTTCAGTTAAGCGGTTGGCTACAATAATTTTTTCAATTGGTAGCATTCTTGGGCAGAGTGTCAGAGTTCTCGTTGCTGCATTGGCTTTGAAGGTTGTCACTGGCTGGGAATTTTATCAATGCATATGGGTAATCGGTGTATTTGCGATTGTATGGACATTGATGGGAGGCATGCGCACCGTGATATGGACTGATGTTATGCAGTTTGCTTTATTTACTATTGGAGGGGTCATGGCCCTCTTTTGGATTGTTTCTCAGATTGATGGTGGGTGGGCTACGTTTAAGGAAGTTGGAGGAAATGTTCAAGAAGCGGGGGATTATGGTAAATTTACCTTATTAAATCTTACCACTGATCCTAATGTTGGTTTTACTCTGTGGGTTGCAATAATAGCTGTACCATTTTTGAATTTAAATTCTTTTGGTGTCGATCAGTTGAATGCTCAAAGAATGTTCTGCTGTAAATCTGCAGAAGAAGCCCGCAAAGCGATTATTTGGAGTTCAATTGGCCAATTCTTGACGCTATTGATGCTTCTTGTTGGGGTCGCTCTATTTGTTCATTATAGCGTCAATGAGCCTTCTTTGGCAGAGCAGGCTTTGTTTAAGCAGAGTAAAGATTACGTTTTTCCGACTTGGATCACAACTACCCTACCTGTGGGGTTGAGGGGCCTTATTATAGCGGCCATTTTTGCTGCTGCTATTTCGAGCCTTGATTCTATTCTTGCTGCTCTTTCGCAGACGACATTGGCTCTTTTTATTGATCCTTCATTGGCCGTGAAAAATGGCGAGAATCCAGCTTTTTTATTGCGTATTTCTCGTTATTTAGTTGTTATTTGGGGTATTATTTTATCTTTATGTGCCATTGGACTAGATGAATTAAGAGGTAACATAAATATGGTGGACCTTGCCTTTGGGATGATCGCTTATACGACTGGCCCACTATTAGGATTGTTCCTGGCGGCTTTATTAGCGGATAGGCGAAAATCCTCAGCCCGTGGATTATTCATAGGCTGTATTATTTCAGTATTTATGGTTTTGCTTGTCCGGGTAGATATTTACAACATTCTGATTAATTTGAGCTGGACTTCTGCGGACAAGTTATTCGATTACAATTGGTTACCAATTGAGGTGACACTTTTACCAATTGAGGTGACGTGGTTGCCGTTACCAATTGAAGTGACGTCTTCAAAGATATCCCCCATTATCCATTATGCATGGATGTGGCCAGTTACTTGCCTCATTACACTTGGGGCCGGGCTTTTATTTCCAGTTAAAAAGTGAAATGGCATAGATCCGGTCTCAGAAATAAAAATAGAGGAATGGAGAATCATAAAATCCTTCATTTAGAGGTGAAATTATCAAAGGTACCCATAAGAACAATTATTATGGATTTTTGAGAGGTTGTTAAATTATGAAAATTAATCCAAATCTCCAATATATTTATAAAATATTCCAATGGTATGGGGACAGGCATTTTTTTTCTTAAAGTGTCACTAAGATTTTGACATTTGGGTCGAAGGAACCAAATAATCTCACCCCCACTTATTGTTCGAAATATCATCTTTAATTTAAAGCGGGTATTTTACCAACATGTTGACATTAAGTAGACCAATTCAACCGATTAAAATTTAACAACTCAGCACAACTGATGAAGATTCAAGCCCGACAAAAATATTTTTCACCTAGAACGCATTTAGTAAAAATATCTTCGAGTTCTCACGTCTGCTGATTTGTTAGAAAATGGCAACCGAACTTAACGTCATCTGGAAGGAGATTTGTTCCAAAGTAAGAGAGCAGGTCAGCGCAGATACTTTTCGCCGTTGGTTTTCTTCGACCAAATTGATAGAGGCCGATGAAAGTAACTTAAGAATCTTTGTTCCTAATCATATTTATGGGTTATGGATTGATTCCAATTACATGGCGATTCTTAACCATGCGGTGACTGAGGTTCTTGGTCAGCCTCGCAAAATTCAATGGGAAATAGGATCAGGAGAGGTGGAGGCTATTTCGGATGATTCTAATCCAGTCTCAGAGGAACAGGTAAAGCTTTTGCCTGCCGCACGTAAGCAAATTAAATCTCGACAAGAGCCGGTAGCAATTAATGCTTCTAATGATCAAATAGAAAAGCTTACTAGAAAGATTGGCCTTAATAGGAATCACCGATTTGATACTTTTGTAGTAGGTTCAAATAATGAATATGCGTGCGCCGCAGCTCATGCAGTCTCAAAGGGGAACTCGGAAGGATATAATCCTTTATTTATTTGGGGTGGTCCAGGTTTAGGGAAAACACACTTGCTCCATGCTATTGGCTATGAACATGTGAAGAGAAATCCAAAATCTAAGATTGTTTATATGACTTGTGAGCAATTTACTAATGAATTCATTGAGGCAATTCAAAATAATTTATTATCAAAATTCCGTAATCGTTACAGGAAAGCTGATCTTCTTCTAGTTGATGATATCCATTTTCTTGCAGGCAAGGAAAAGACCCAAGAAGAATTCTTTCATACATTTAATATGATTTGTGATGGCCGTCGTCATATTGTTCTGACTAGCGATCGACCTGCTGCAGAAATATCTGATCTTGAAGAGCGCATAGTTTCTCGGTGTGAATGGGGGCTCACGGCAGGTTTAGAATTACCAGATGTCGAGACGCGTTTAGCTATTTTGCGTAAGAAAATGGATATGTGGCAAGTATCATTAGAGGATCGCATCGTGGAATTTCTCGCTGATCGTATCAGGAAAAGCGTTCGCCGCCTTGAGGGAGCAATGATGCGGTTAGCAAGTTATTCTTCTTTAAGTGGAAAGTCGTTAACGGATGAGGTTATTGAAGGTTTGTTAAAAGATATTTTGCGTGAAGAGGGTAGACGTCGAGTAACAATACCTTCTATTCAGAAGGAAGTGGCTTTGCATTTTGATGTGCGGATAGCAGATATGACAGCAAGAGGCCGTCGATCAGACTTGGCTTTTGCTCGACAAGTGGCTATGTATTTGTCTAGGACGATGACAGATCATTCCCTCGTTGAAATTGGCAGAGCGTTTGGACGGGACCACGGTACGGTCATCCATGCTGTCAAAAGAGTGGAAACGAGGATGGAAAGGTCTCAGGACATTCGTCAGAAAATAAGTATTTTAGGAAGTCGATTATCTAGCGTTTAAAGGCAAATTTGGTTTTTAAAGGCTTAGTTTGAGGGCGTCTTTCTCAGTCAGAGGGTAGTTTGTATTAGACACTCTTTATTTATTCGCTAAATAAGGTGTTAAAGTCTTTAATCTAATTGAGTTGAAAACCTTGATCAAATTTTTAACGTTTTACTGATTTAAGAAATAAATAAAATGAAGTTTACAATTTCTAAGGAGGATTTTCTTGAAGGCCTCCAACAGGTTCAGCATGTTGTTAGTAATCGAACAACCCTTCCTATTTTGTCCAACGTTTTACTGGAAGCCGATGGTGATTCATTGCGTTTAACTACAACAGATCTTGATGTTGGTGTTACCGGTTCAGTTAAAGCTAAAGTTGCCAAGCCTGGTTCAACAACGTTACCGGCCAGAAGATTGGCCGGTATTGTTCGTGAGTTGCCTGCTGATGAGATTAGTATTGAAGTCACTTCTAAAGATGTAGCTTCGATTAAGAGTGGTCCGAGTTTCTTCAAAATTCTTGGCCTCGCGAAAGATGAGTTCCCGCCGCTTGCTACATTTGAAGATGCTAATGAATATAAAATTGAACAAAAGGTATTTAAGGAGGCATTGAAGATGACTTCTTATGCAATTTCAAACGATGAGACTCGCTACGTTTTAAATGGCATATTATGTTCATTTAAAGAAGGGCTGCTTACTTTAGTCGCTACCGATGGCCGTCGTTTAGCTATGGTTCAAAATGATGTTGAATTTCCAAAGAGTTTAGAGACAGAAGTTATAGTGCCAACTAAAGCCGTGAATGAATTGCAGCGTTTACTTGCAGATGATGGAGAAGTTAAGATTTCGATTAGTGATTCTCAAATTGCTTTTGAGTTAAATGATAATTTATTGGTTAGTAAACTAATTGAGGGTAATTACCCAAATTATAATCAGGTAATTCCAGAGGAAACGAAGGAGAGGATTTCACTCGACAGAGAGAGTTTCTTAAGCACTGTGAATAGGGTTTCTTTACTTGCCAATGAGAAGTCTAATTCGGTTAAGTGTGTATTTGGAAAAGATCAAATAGATGTAACCGCGAATTCTCAAGATGTGGGAGAAGCTAATGAATCAATAGCGGTATCTTACAAGGGACCTGAATTTTCTATAGCATTTAATCCAGAATTTTTAATGGCTCCATTGAGAAATATAGACGCTGATGAAATTTTCTTGGAGCTGATCGATGAGATGAGTCCTGGAGTGATTAAAACTACAGGATCATTTTTATACGTATTGATGCCAATGCGTGTTAGTCAGTGAATTAAATTGAGTGGTAATTTAATACCGTGGCTATATTTCAGAGTTCAAAGATAAAAAATTCCGAATCAATCTAAGCCCGGCTCCTTGGCTCTTTTCTGGATGGAATTGAGTGGCGAAGAGATTACCTATTTTTACGCTGGAAGTGAATTCGTATCCGTAAGGAGTTGTTGATGCGATGATTTTATTTTCATCTGGTTTTGGATAAAAAGAGTGAACGAAGTAAAAGTGTGGATCCTCGTCAAGTCCTTCCCAGATCGGATCAGATTTTTGTTTTATAATGATCTTATTCCATCCCATATGAGGAATTTTAAGGGATTTATTTTGATCGAATCTCACAACTTTACCAGGAAATATGCCCAGGCCCATAGCTTCGGGACTTTCATCGCTTGTTTCGAATAACATTTGAAATCCTATACAGATTCCAAGAAAAGGCCGATCTTCTATGATCCAGTTTTTTAGGGGGGTAGATAGTTTTTGTTCTTCAAGATGCTGAGCTGAATCTCCAAAGGATCCTACGCCTGGAAAAATAATCGAAGTGACGTCGCATAAATCTTCGGGAGATTTTATTAATTTAGCTTTAGCGTTCATTGCGCTTAAGCTATTGAATACGCTTTTGAGGTTGCCGGCTCCGTAATCTATAACTCCAATCATTGTTATAATGGCTTAAATTAACCTTGATCGATTAATTTTTTAGGAATCAAAGAGTTTCCTTAGTGCTTGGTATTCCTTTTACTCTTGAATCGTGACGGCTCGCTAAGTCACATGCTTTTGCTAGCCCTTTGAATATTGATTCTGCCATATGATGAGCATCGCGACCTGTTAATACTTCTGCGTGTATATTAGCTCTAGCGTTATTTGAAAATGCTCGAAGAAATTCTTCTACTAGTCCGAAGGAAAATTCACGGATGCTTTCTATTTTCTCTGGAGCTTTAAATGATAAAAAGGGTCTTCCCCCGAAATCAATAGCTACTCTACTTAAGGTTTCGTCCATTGGTAGTATTGACCATCCATATCTTGAGATGCCCCGTTTATCCCCCAAGGCTTTTCTTACACAGTTGCCTAGAACAATTCCGACATCTTCAACTGTGTGGTGGTAATCAACTTCGATGTCACCTTTTGCCACAATAGTTAAGTCATAAAGACTGTGGCGGGCGAATAATGTCAGCATATGATCGAAGAAGGGAATCCCAGTGTCTATACTGGAATCGCCTGAGCCATCTATATTAATATCAATAGATATTTTTGTTTCCGCAGTATCGCGTTTTTCTGAGGCTGTCCTTGTTTCAGGCATAAGTTGCTTAGTTTTCTTCTTCTTGCAGTAGTTCTTCTTCGAATTCTTCTCCTGGCTTTAAAAATATTTTAGCACAAAGGATAATGCCAATTAATATAATGACCAAAATAATTAGTATAGTTCGAAAGCTGATCCCGCCCTTTTTGGCGGCGGCTTCACGGCTTGCTTTTTCAGCAGCAGCAGCATCAGCAGCAGCGGCTTCACGGATTGCTTTTTCATCAGCAGCATTTTTCTTTTTCTGCTCTTTTGCCTCTTCTTCTTTTTTAGAAGTCTCTTCTGCTTCCGCAGCAGCAGCAGCTATTGCTGCAGCTTTTTTAGCTTCCGCATCAGCCTTGAGCGAATCTTCAAGGTTATCACTTAGTTTGTCGATAGCCTTGCCCCTTGCTCCGTTCTTTTTCGCAATCTCAAGGTGACTCTTTGCTGTTTCCAATTCTTTCTCAGCAAAGGCTGTGAAGGCTGCAGATAATGCCTTAGCCGTAGATCCATTCAGTGCTATATTTAATAATTCTAGCTTATCGCTTTCTTTAACTATTGTTCGCCGTGCATTTAGTAGGCTTTCAAGATCCCATTTATTTACAGGCAACCATATCTTCTTTAGTTCCTTAGCTTCTTGTTTTCTTAATTGGAACTTTTTCATGCCTGCTTGAAACGCCGCTTCTGTGCGTTTCTTATCTTCTTCTTCCATGCTCTTGTATTGATCTTCTCTTTCTTTGTTCCTTACTTCATATGCTTTTTCTTCACGATTGAGAACTGCGTCATATTTTGGAAGGATTTCTTTGATGAGAGGGATCGTTTCGCTGTATGCTATAGAATAAGGATAGTTCATTTGAAGTTCATCGAAATGATCTAGTATAAGAGAGTAATTATTTTTCTTATTAGCTTTGATTATTTTCACCGCAAGAATTTGTGCTTGATGATTGTATTCATCTTTTGCTGCCTCATCGCCTGTAATCCATTTTCCATTCAATTTAATCCCTCCCGATTCGGTGACGGCTTTTCCCTTTTCTATTTCATCAATTATTTTCTGCACGGAATTCTTGCGCTTACTTGATGGGTACAGTGCAAGAAATTTGGCTGGTTTATCACCTAATATTTCATCATAGTCATCAGTCGATAATAGATCATCAGTTGGTAGTAAGGATTTGATTGCATTGAAAGCTACTTCGTCTTCAGAGACCTTATCGATTTCCTTTATTTCAGAACGGTTAATACTTTTTATATCCTTAATGCTCTTAGTGACGTTATATTCTATTTTTATAGTTGAAGGACTTTCTTCAAGAATCTTACCTTCTAATGTGGTTCCATCTTTTAGCTTAATGGTGTCTGCATAGACATGTGGTGCTATAAAGAAAATTGAAAGAATGAAGAACTTTAATGTTTTGCTGTGCATGTTATTGGGATTATAAGGAAGCCTTTAAATAAAGAAGCTATTATTAGGGGAGCATTAAAATTGCAAGGAATGGGGAGTTGTCCAACAGTGTTTGATAATTAGACATTAACAGTGCATTAATGAATGGATTGGAACCTTTAATATTAAATGCATTTTTCTAGGTTAAATTAAGTTGCCCATTCCATGAATATTTCTGTTATTAATGTTGAATCTATTGGGGTCGTTGCGATCAAATGTTCAGTAACTATCCCCTAACTAAATAATTTTCCTGTGATTATACTTGTTATTGCTAGCCAGAAAGGAGGCGTTGGGAAGACTACAGTTGCTATCAATTTATCGTTTTCTTTAGCTACTCGTGGTCATAGAATCCTTTTGGTTGATACTGATCCACAAGGTTCTGTGGGGTTATCCCTTTCTCGTGGAGCTCGTGAGCGATATGGTTTTTATGATGCGATTGCAGGAATAAAGACTGTTGAGGAGTTAATTATTCCGACGAGGCTTGCTGAATTTAAATTAATGACATCTGGAAAATCCGAGATGTTTTTAGATGAGTCCGCTCAGAGTGACGCGCAATGGTCAGACAGAATTAAAATATTTTTTGATAATTTAAGAGGCCAAGATAATGACCTGGTGATTGTTGATACCGCCGCGGGTATCGGAGCAATCACTTCAAATATTCTTAAGGAAGGTGATTCAGTTATTATTCCTCAACAATCTGAACCTTTAGGGGTTCGGTCTATTCCTCAATTTCTCAAAAAAATTGTGGGTATAAGGAGGAGGGGATCGGAGGTTAGCGTGTCTGGCATTTTAATGACTATGGTAAATCCGCATCAACGTGAAAGTGTTGAATCTGAATCTCAATTAAGATCAGCCTTGCCATCAGGCATAATGTTCCAAACGTCAATACCTAGGGACAGCGTCTTTTTAAGAGCGAGTAGTTTGGGAGTTCCTGTAGGTTTGCTGTCATCGAATCCTGTTTCGGCTGCTGTAGCTTTTGATCAACTTGCAGCAGAGCTTGAAATTAAGCTTGGATTGTCTAAAAATATGGAGAAAGATCATGGTGTTAAAGGACTACTGGATTGATCCGGAAGAATTAGCTCAGCTAGGCGCTGAATTAAATGATGAATCTGATAAGGGAATTCTTAATCAGAGCAAAGAACCTTTAGTTAATTTGTTTGGTGATACTCTTTATAGTTCAGTTGATGGGAATGAATCTCCTCAATTAGATCTTGAGAAAATAGGAGAACAGTTAGCTGCGATAAAACAACGTGCCAAAAACAGTGGATTGCTGCGGTCCAGTGAATTAAAAGGCGTAGCAGAACCTGATTTTATTGATAGTGTAGCAGGCACTACACTAGTGGACAGGCTCGAATCTTTTGTGAAGTGGGCTTATAGCCAAGATTTGTTGACTGGTATATTTATTACGGACATGGCGGGCAAAGAACTCGTTGATTCTGGCGCTGATCCCGTGATTGTGAATTCAGGAATTGCATTAGCTGTAGAGAATCTGCAAGAACGGCAGGGAATGAAAAATGCAGTAACAGAAGGGGTTTCAACAACGACAGATTTTAGAGATTGGGAGGGGTCGGTTCTCACTGTTTACTGCAGTCGATCATCTTATGGAGAACATGTTTTAGGAACTTTATCAAGAACGCCTCTAAGCACTAGTCTTTCTTTAGGTTTAAGAAAGGGTTTTGGTCGTGTAATGGGTTCAAATTAATTGGATTTAACCTTTAAGGATTGTTTCCGTAAGATGAGGCTTAAATAAAATAGGATGGCAAGAGTGAAGGAGAGCAGGACTAATGCATTCATTCGCAAAGTAGAGATTTGCTTGTCTAATATTTTTTTTGATTTACCTAAGAAAACATTAATGTCTTTATTTTTGTTATCGTTTTCATGGATTCTATAATCAAGCATATCAATTTCTGCTTTTATAATTAAGTCACGTATCTTTCCATTTTGATATGCGTCCGTGGAGCTGAGTGCGCCCTGATTATTATTAGAGTAATATTTGTCCGCATCGAATTTGTTGGAAATTAACTCATCTCTAATCTTATCAATTTTAATCTTAATGTCTTTTGGGTTTTTTCCAGTGATGCCGAAAACTACAGTGTATGCATCTTTGTATTGATTTAATTTTTCTTTTTCTTTTTCTGTTAGTTTCCCTTTAGTTAGTAGAGATTTTTTATGGTGTTCAATTTCGGCTATTGCTTTAGCTAATGGATTTAGAGTGTCTTGAGCAACAATTAAGGATTCATAAGACCACCTTAATGGGATGAAGTTGCAGATAAAGGGCACTTGCATCTCACTGCGTTGATTTTCCTCTACTTTTGTATTGAATAGTGAATAATTAAAATTCATTTCTTCATAATTAATTAAGGCGCCTCCTAGTATTATTTGAGGAATCAGAGCGAGAGGAATTGTGTTGAGTGCTGTTTTGGTCGATTTAACTAAGCTCGAGATTAGAAGTCCCAAAGATGACCCAACTAAGCAAGTAGGTACGGTCCATGCAAGATAGATCCACAACATGTCATTTATCGATAGAATTGCGTTTCCTATGGATAGGTATATAAAGCATTGAGAAAATGCAAACGCCGCACTAACTAAGAATTTGGCCAGAACATATTGCCAAATGCTAGCTGAGTGATTGCGTTCACGCTTCAATAGGTTCTTATCTCTGATTATTTCATCTGAGGTATTAGTTAGGCCAAGAAACATGGCCACCACTAGTGTGATGAATATGTAAGCAGGAATATGAGAGGAGCTGCCGAATTGATATACTTCTGTTTCAGAGTGGCGAAGGACACATGATATTAGCAGCGCTAAAATTGGAGCAACTAATAATGTGGTTGCTAGACTTCCCTTATTGCGAATCTTGCTCAAAAAAGCTCTACTGATGTGAGTTTTAAAGTGAGCGAAGCGTTTTTTAGAGCTTGGTTGCGTTGTGCTAATAATTGGAAGATCATCCTTGGCTTCATTTGATAACGATTGTCGCTGCTTTATAAAGCGATCTTCCCAAAAATTTTCTGGAAGATCATCGTTGGCCTTTTTGGAGAAATCCAAGATATCAAAAATAGATTCAGGTGAAATTATATCGTTGTTTATACTGTTTGTTTTATTGGCGTCATTTCTTTTTTGATTAAGATGTAGCAAGTATTGTTGTGCACCTTTAAAGTACTCAATCATTTCCATCGGCTTTCCGTAAAAAGCAATTCTCCCCCCTTTATCTAACAGTAAGGCCTTGTCGAACAGATGGAATAAACGAGCGCTTGGTTGATGGATGCTGATAAACGATATTTTCTCCTCACATTTTTTTCTTATAAGGTTTAAAACATTTTCTGAATCCTTTGAAGACAGCCCTGAAGTTGGCTCGTCAAAAAAATAAGCATTAGCATTACTTATTAAATCCATAGCAGTATGAAGCCTTTTCCGTTCGCCTCCTGAAAGGTTTTTAGTGTCTTCGCTGCCGACTATCTTTTGGGAATAGGGATCTAAATCTATTTCGATTAGAAGTGATTCCAATGCTTTTTTCCTTTCGGAATTACTTAAATCGGGGCATCGTATTGTTGAAGAGTACGACAAATTTTCGTAAACAGTAAGTAAGGGATCATGAGATTCCTCTTCTGGTACGTATGAGATATGAGGTCTGAGGCTAAGAAGATTATCATAAAGTGAACGGTTATTAAAAAGTATGGTCCCGTTGCTAGGTTTTAAGTGTCCTGCAAGAATTCTAATAAGGGTGCTTTTTCCAGAACCGCTTGGCCCCATTATGCAAATCATTTCCCCCGACCGAGCGCTTATATTTAACGAATGTATCGCAGTATTGGTGCGATCATACCTATGTTTTACGTTAAGTAATTTTATGCTGAAAGGGTTGGGCATTACATTTCCCGCTTCTTACTAGTAAGAACAAAACTTGTAATGCTATTGGGAAGTCTAGGGAAGTGATTATTGAGTCTAACTGAACAGATTTTAATGTAATGGAGTAATATTTTAATATTAGCTCTATTTAGAGAGTAAAAATCCACCAATTATTGTGCGAATTACACAATTTATGATTGCTTAAGAGCCGAATTGCTCAAGATTGCCGCTTGTGTTATTAGTTATGTAAGCGCCCAAATGCTTACGATTTCAGGTATCCCATGTCAGACAAGAAATTAAGCCAACAACCAGAGAAAAATCCCAATGACCCAAAGGGGAATGAATCTTCATTTAATATAAGAGGGCTCCTTTTTATCGGAATCGCTTTTGCAATTATTTTCAGTGCTTTTTCACTTAAAAGTAGCACTAAGGGTGAGCGAATAACGTGGCCAGCATTTGAACAGTTGCTAAAAGATGGAAACATCATTAATGACGAAGTTCCTTTGGAGTTAGTCAGAACACAAGACAGCTCTGAAGAAATGCTCATTGCTTATAGAAAAGGGTCAATGGAAAAGGGTCAGAAGCCTGAAGATTCATCACTGAAGGTAAAAATTGAAGTTCCAGTCAACATTGATTTCCAAAAAGAAGAACTGATTAAACTTCTCAAAGATAATGAGCTTCAGTACACCCCCAAATATGTAAGTAATGCTTTCGGATCATTAATCATAGCCATACTTCCAATTATTTTAATTCTGCTTATTTTATATTTCTTTTTCCGCCAACAGATGAAGATGGCTGGGCGCGGGGCAATGAGTTTTGGTAAGAGCAAAGCAAAGATGCTTAGCATGGATAACAAAAAAGTAACATTCAAAGATGTCGCAGGAGTTACTGAAGCAAAAGAAGAGGTTTCAGAGCTGGTTGATTTTTTAAAGGATCCCAAAAAGTTCCAAAGATTAGGCGGACAGATACCAAAAGGAGTTTTGATGATTGGTGCTCCAGGCACTGGAAAAACTTTATTGGCCAGAGCAATTGCAGGTGAAGCTGATGTTCCTTTTTTCAGTATTAGTGGTTCTGATTTTGTTGAAATGTTTGTTGGAGTAGGAGCTTCACGGGTACGTGATATGTTTGAACAGGGCAAAAAGCATGCCCCATGCTTAATATTTATTGATGAAATTGATGCTGTTGGAAGGCACCGAGGGCATGGCCTGGGTGGAGGGCATGATGAGCGTGAACAAACTTTGAATGCACTTTTGGTTGAAATGGATGGATTTGAAACCCAAGAAGGAGTAATAATAATTGCTGCAACTAATAGACCTGACGTATTAGATCCAGCATTGCTTCGTCCTGGTCGTTTTGATCGTCAAGTAACTGTAGGTTTACCTGATGTTCGTGGGAGGCATGCAATTTTAGAAGTACATGCCAAGAAGGTTAAGATGTCTGAGGGAGTCGATTTGGAGGTTATTGCGAGGGGCACGCCAGGATATTCAGGGGCAGAGTTGGCGAATGTGATTAATGAAGCGGCTCTTATGGCTGCAAGACAAGGGCTTAAAGCTATAACATTGGATGAACTTGAAGAGGCTAGAGATAAAGTGCGGTGGGGGAGAGAGAGGCGCAGTTTGGCTCTGAGCGAAAAAGAAAAAGAGAACACTGCTTATCATGAAGCAGGTCATGCTATTTTGAATGAATTGCTTGAGTATACAGATCCGTTACACAAGGTTACCATAATACCAAGAGGTCCGGCTTTAGGAGTGACAATGTTCTTGCCTGAAGAAGATAAATACACTCAGCGTAAATTTGAAATGCTTGATCATTTAGTGGTAGCAATGGGTGGTCGAGTAGCGGAAGAGATAGTTTTTGGAGATGTAACTAATGGAGCTGGTGGGGATATTAAAATGGCAACTGATATAGCAAGGAAAATGGTATGTCAGTGGGGAATGAGTGATGACCTAGGAATGGTGGAATATGGAAACCATCAAGAGCATACATTCCTTGCTCGTGACATGACCGCTTCTAGATCTTATTCTGAAGGTACTGCCCAGAAAATCGACAATGAAGTTAAACGCTTTATTGATACTGCATATAATAAAGCTAGAGAGTTGCTTTTAAGTCATAGAGAAGAATTAGATCTTATCGCCAATGCTTTATTGGAATTTGAAACATTGAATGCAAATCACATTAAAGATTTAATGGAAGATGGTGAGATGGGCGACCCTCCTCCAAGCCCTGTCCCGCCGGATTTTGATAATCATAAAGTTAAATCGCCAAAAAAAGATGAGGATGATTCGCTGGATGAGGGTGTAAATCCTGGAGATTTAGCGCCTGTGGGCGTTTAGTTTTTTTTTGATTCTTTGATCCAAGCATCAAATTTTTTGGAGGTATGTGAATAGTAAGGATAATTCTCATTAACAGTCTCTCTTGGCTTGTATTTCCAGTGGCGATACATCCAAAGCCAAGGTTCAGGAAATTCACGTATATAAGGTTCAAAAATGTCCCAGCATTTCTGTGCTATTGCAGTTTCATCGCATCCATCAGGTATATCGAGCGGGCTCAAAACTTTCATAATGTAAGTTCCGTCTGAACAAGGAATCGAAATTCCCGGTATAATCGGGGCATTAGTTTTACTGTGCAAGAATGCATGGAGTCTGGTAACTGATGTTATTAGAGAAAAGCAACGTATAGGAATCGATTCAGCTCCCGGGGGTACGGTTAGATCAGTAAGGAAAGCCACATTTTCTGCTGATTTTAAAGTTTTAAATAATCTGACCATAGCCCGTTTAGAAGAAATAACTTTGTGCCCACTATGTTCTCTGGCACGCTTAAAAATTTCAGTTAATCGCGGATTCTTAAAATCTTGTGCAACAACTGTGAATTTTGTTTTATAGAATCCCATGACAAGGCTAATGAGTTCAAAGTTTCCATAATGGGGGGTCACCCATATCGCGCCATTTTGTCGAGCCTTCTCACATGCTTCTCTATTTTCAAATTCGACTTGGATAAATTTTGAATAATTTGTTTCATTTATATTTGAAGCCCAAAAAAGGTCACACATGCTTAGAGTAAAGGACTGGTAGCTTTTTAGTATAAGCTCAGCAGCATTCGAATCAGAAATGCCCTTTAATTCGTTTGTTGATTGAATATTTGCAATTCCAGTTTTTCTTCCTCGCCGGTCGAATATGTACGCAGTTGTCCCTAGGCTTTTGGCAATAGGAAGCAGTAATGTACGAGGAATTAACGGGATGATGAATTTCATGCAATTTAGAGCAATCCATTCTATGTAATAACGAAATTGCTTGGCAGAGGATTTCATGTTCAACTAACTAATCGAAAGTTAAATACATTGGATGGATAGTAGTGAAATTACAATAGTTCTAGAGTCGATTTTAAATACTCCGACTGCACCCTTTCATGAATATCATGTTTTAGGAGTAATTGAAAGTTTGCTTGAATCTTGCCATTCGGCTCGGATAGAAAGGGATTCTTTTGGCAATCTCATTGTCATAGTGGGGCCAGATAACAAGGTGCCTAAATGGATTTTTGGGGCGCATATGGATCATCCGGGATTTGTTGAATTGCCAAATTCTAACTGTGGAGATTTTTCTAATAGTAAATATAGAGATAAATTCGTTTTTCTTGGGGGTGTTCCCGATTCGTATCTGGAAACTAAGTTTCCTATTAAGGAATTTGGTCGTTTTGCCATGTGGGATTTGCCTTCTTTTGCGATTTCTAATGATGAAATTAGATCAAGGGCATGTGATGATTTAGTGGGGTGCTCAGCAATAGTTTCCTTAATTAAGCATTTAGATGTTGCTCAAAATAAAGAATCATTTGGCGCAGTTTTTACTCGGTCAGAAGAAGTTGGGTTTGTAGGTGCAACAAAGCTTGCTGAGGAATGGCCGTTTACAAGTAATTCATGTTTCGTTTCTATCGAGACTAGTGTTCCGGTAGGTGATTCTTCAATGGGGAAAGGGCCTATATGTAGAGTTGGGGATAGAATTACTATTTTTGATAATGATGCAACTGAATCAATTCTTCTGACAGGGAAAAAACATGAAATTCCAGTTCAACGGGCACTTTTGGATGGCGGTGCATGTGAGGCATCAGCTTTATCGGCATTTGGAATTAAGGCTGCCGGCATTTCAGTTCCTTTAGGAAATTATCATAACTGTAACAAAGACGGGAAAATAGATTTGGAATATGTTAAACTTAAAGATGTCGAAGATTTAGTTGATTTAATGGTTGCTTTAATAAAGGAATTTCCCAATGGGCCTCCAAATCATTCGGTTTCAAAGCGTCATAAATGTAGAGGTCGAGTTGATAAGATGGTGCCTTTTATAGAAAATACATTGGAGGATTTTAGTCGGCCAAAAAATAGTGTCTGAATTTTAACCAGTCACTTTATAAAAATGAAACACAAATAAAGGGTCGCTTAATTAAGCTATTAATTAGACTTATGAAGTGTTTACTTATTGTCAATTATTAGAAAGCGCTTAACATTTTTAATGTTGTTTTCAAATATAGTTAAAACATGTGCCGGTTTCAGATTTTTAGTTTGAGTAATACAGAGTCTAAGATTCATAAAAACTTCCAAGTGTTTTATACAATGGTTGTTTTAGTGGCGGTGAGTTTTTTAAACACTAACTGCAATAGCTTTGAACAAGGATCCTATAATTGCTTGGCTTATAAGCCAAAAAATAAAAATGCAGTAAGTGTTAAGGTGAGTTTAAGCAATTCTGCAATATATGTGATGGAGGGAGAGAAGCCTCTTTTAGTGACAGCAACATGTATTGGTAGGCAAGATACTCCAACTCCGATTGGGACATATAAGGCATTTAATAAATTACCCAGAAAGCGATCTAATACTTATGGGTTTCATGTTAGAGGCAATGATATTCGATCCGGGAAGCGAATTAATACGCCATCTAAATCAAAATATGTAGGTTATCCTATGCCCTGTTGGGTGGAGTTTAAGACCGGGTACGGATTTCATACTGGATACGTTCATCCTGTTCCGAGAACGCATGGCTGTTTGCGTATTCATAAGAATGTGGCTCCAAAATTTTTCGCATTGGTAGATGAAGGGACGCAAATAAAAATAGCTGAGTCGTTTCCTGAAGATCAAACTATAGGAAAGAAAATTCGGCGGCCCAAAGATTATAAGGACTCTGACCCCAAGAATTCCTATATGGTTTCGAAAAAATATTTTGATGACCTTGAATTAAAAGGCTCTTTATTTAAAGAAAATTAGTAGACATGCAGGCCGCAGATAAGAATGAGGAGAAGAAGAAGATGAAAAATCGGCGTGTTAATGTAAGAACACCAGAAGTTATGCCTCATGTGCAGACCAAGGTAGAAAAACATTATCGCAGCCGTATTGTTGAAAAATTTAGACAATCTGGCGGCAGATATACAATCGAGACTACTACTGTCATATTAGCTAAAGAATTTGGGTTTTGTTACGGAGTGGAGAGGGCCATAGATCTTGCGTATGCAACTAGGCAAGTTTTCCCCCATAAAAACATTTATTTGATTGGCGAAATAATTCATAACCCAGAGGTTAATAATCGACTTCAAAAAATGGGGATTATGAATCTGGCAGGGAACAACCCTGATGCCACGATTAACGATTTAACGAAGGATGATATAGTTATCGTCCCTGCCTTTGGTGCGGAAATTACATTAATGGCTCAGATTGATAGGAAGGGTTGCCAAATAGTAGATACAACATGCGGCGATGTTATGAGAGTATGGAAGAGAGTTCGTAATTATGCTAAGGAAGATTTTACAGCTATTATCCATGGTAAAGCAGATCACGAGGAAACGAGAGCAACTGCAAGTAGGGCAACTGATGACTTAGGAGGGCATTACTTAGTGATTCTTACTATTGAGGATTGTGAATATGTTTGTAATTATATAAGGGAAGGTGGGATCAAAGAGAATTTTTTACAGAAGTTTAGAGATGCTTATTCGTCTGGATTTGATCCTGACAAACACCTAAATAAAATAGGTGTAGCGAATCAAACAACAATGTTGAAAGGCGAAACTGAGGAGATTCAAAAGAAACTATACGAGGCGATTAAGGATAGGGATGAAGAGTTGGCAAAGGACAACTTCCAATTTTTTGATACTATTTGTGGAGCTACTCAAGAAAGGCAAGATGCACTATATGAAATGCTTAAATTGGAAATGGATGTGCTGTTAGTTGTTGGTGGTTATAATAGCTCAAATACGGCACACTTAGTCGAAATAGGAGAAGAAAAAATACCTTCATTTTTTATTCGAAATGCCAATTGTTTGGAATCGTTTGAACAAATTGTACATTTTGATTTAGAGAAAAAAATGGAAAAGACTACATATTCAGGAAACTTTTTTAATTCTAGTCGACCAATAACTGTAGGCATTACCGCAGGTGCTTCTTGCCCAAACAATTTAATTGAAGAGACTATTTTAAGAATTTTTGAAATAAGAGGGCACGATATTAGTGAGTTGAATTCTGTTTGATGTAATTAATTAGTTAACATAAATAAGCTTTTTCACCTGTATTTTACTGATATGTGTTTGCTATTTAGGTTAAGCAAAAAATGTTTATAGAGGTAGCGACAAGAAATTATTAATTTTTTTTACAAGTGGAAGAAACCACTAACACTTTACTATTATTTGGGAAATAGATGGAAAACCAAAGATATTTTTTTTTAAAAAATCTTCGCAGAAAACATTTGCAAGATATCTATAAAACATCATCTTAATAGCGGCTCGTTAACAAGCCCTTAACCAAGAACAAAACTGCCATGGCAAAAAAGAAAGTTGCACGCAAAAAAGCTGCACCAAAAAAAACTGCAAACCGTAAGCCTGCTAAGAAGGCTGCAAAGCGTAAACCTGCTAAGAAGGCTGCTAAGAAGCCTGCTAAGCGTAAACCTGCTAAGAAACCTGCTAAGAAGGCTGCAAAGCGTAAACCTGCTAAGAAGGCTGCTAAGAAGCCCGCTAAGAAGGCTGCTAAGCGTAAACCTGCTAAGAAGGCTGCTAAGAAGCCTGCTAAGAAGGCTGCTAAGAAGCCTGCTAAGAAGGCTGCTAAGAAGGCTGCTAAGCGTAAGCCTGCTAAGAAGGCCGCTAAGAAGCGTAAGTAGCATTGCTACTTTGAGCGCAACTCATAGTAACCTCACGCTAGCGCTCGCAGGAGAATTTATTTTTCTGAGTTTCAGCAAAGAGGATCACAAAAGCTCTGGCTCGAAAGTGCCAGAGCTTTTTTGTGCCTCTTTTTAGCCGATGATCCAAAATAATAAAAACTGTAATTGAAAATGGTTTGAGTATCTTTCGCTCTGTGTGTAATTAATTGGAATAACATGCGCGGTTAGCTCAGGGGTAGAGCACCACATTGACATTGTGGGGGTCACTGGTTCAAATCCAGTATCGCGCACCATTTATTTTTTCCGATAATATATAGAACAGAAGTGTTTTAATATTCATTTTTTTCCAAATGAAACTGTTTGGGGATTGGATGAGTTAATTCTTCGTGAGTTCGGCCCCAGAATGCACTAAATGTTTCTTGTCTTAAACGGTTTTCGACAAAGTCCTGGAGGAGAATTCGGATCTCACCTTGTATTTCATCGAACAAGACTGATTTCTTATGGAGGCTTGCTAAACGATCTCCAGAGCTAGAGCCGCCAACAAACATGGCATATTTATTTGGTGCCCTACCGACAAATGCAAAATCAGCATTGTATGGTCTTGCGCAACCATTTGGACAACCGGTCATTCTGATTAATATTTGATCTTTATCTAAGCCTAATTCGTTTAAGAGAGAATCAATTGAATCTAATAATGTATCAAAAACACGCTCACTCTCTGCAAGAGCAAGGCCGCAAGTCGGCAAAGCTACGCAAGCATGCGCAGTTTGACGGGTAGCAGTAAAATCATTCCCGACTGGTATTTTGAAATCTTTTAATATCTGATCGATATCGGAACGGTTGCTTTCTTCTATATCGTAAAAGTAAATATTTGCATTTGGTGTTATTCGGACTGAGCAATTGAATTTTTGTGCAATTTGGCGAAAGGCAGTTCGATTTTGTTTTTCTTCATTATCTTTAATTCTTCCCTGCGCTACATGAATACCGACAAAGAGCTTTCCGTCTCCTTGCTCGTGCCAACCTAACTGATCTGAAACGGTATCGAAGTTTGCTTTTCTAATTTCCTCAGTAGGGAAACTGATAATTTTTTGAACTTCTTTTCTGAACCAATCAATACCTCTCTCAGCTACAAGGTACTTTAACCGTGCATGTTTACGATCTGTTCTATCACCGTTATCTCTTTGTACAATTATGATTGCTTCACATGCTTTTGCGATGTCTTTTTTTGAACAGTAAAATAAAGGTTTGGCAAGGCATGGATAAGTTGTTTCTATACCGTGGGTCATTCCGAAACCTCCACCAACATAAATTGAATAACCAAGCACTTTATTGTTCTCTGTATGCATAACTAGCCCAACATCTTGACTGTACAGATCCACATCATTACGTGGGGGTATGGCGATTCCGATTTTGAATTTTCGAGGTAAATATAGCTCCCCATAGAGCGGCTCATTTTCTGGTTCGCTTATATTATTAGTATTTAGTTCTAACTTTTCGCCATTTAACCAGATCGAACTGTAAGAGCTTGTTTGTGCGCTGAATACTTGACTTATTTCATCTGCTAATTCAAGTGCTGATGAGTGAGCTTCATCTTTTATTGGTGCTGCGGGGCCCATAGTGTTTCTTACGACATCTCCGCATGCGCCCCATGTTGTTAAACCGCAATCGGAGATGTATCGAATTGCGTCACGAAGATGCCCCTTCAGTATGCCGTGCAATTGGATTCCCTGCCTTGTAGTCAATCGCATTGTTGAATTCCCTAACTTATCAGCCATAGAATCGTGGGCTAGGTATTGTTCAGGAGTAAGTGTCCCTGAAGGCATTTTAGTGCGAACCATAAACATCCACTCTTTATCGAGTTTTTGTTTGCGACGTTCTCTGCGACTGTCACGATTGTCCTGTTGATAGCTGCCGTGAAACTTTAGTAATTGATATTCAGCTTCTTCGAAATGAGATTCGTTTGAAAGTAGAGTTTCAATAATCTTGCCGTAAAGCCCTCGGTTTTCAGCTTTGATTTCTTCTACGCTTTGGCGTGCCATGCAATTTTGAGGTTTTCGTTTCTTTTTGGTAATTAGTAAAATCTAGTTTTGCTCAGGGCCTTAGTAGATAAGTTATGGAGAAAAATAGGGGCATAAATGATACACCCTATTCTCTATAGGTAAAATCTAGAATGGAGCATTTTATTTAGGATGCTTCAAATAGTTATCTTCAATTAAGGTGAAGTCTCATTGGGATCATTTTTGAGAATTGAAACCCTTCTTTATTAAAGAAATTCTGCGACTCATCACTGATTTTATCGGTTAAGAGCGTAATGCGTTTAAAATCTTTTTGTTGTGCAAATTCCTTAACGGCTGTTAGAAGTTTTTTCCCATAACCTTGCCCGCGATTGATTGGATGAATTATGAAATCTTCTAATAGAAGAACTAACCCTCCTTTTGCAGTGCTTATAGTAAAGAGCATGTTTACCATACCAATAATTTTACATTCATTTTTTATAACTAGGATTCGCCCACGATGAGGATGCTCCAAGATTAATTTTAGACCTTTTTCTTGTTTTTCTGAATTGGGTTCGAAATCTCCTTCCATTTCAAACAGTTCCATCAGGAGCTGTATGAGTTGAGGTAAATCATCCAAAATGGCTGGAACGATTACAGTATCGTCTGAGGAAACTACTTTTTGGAAGGGCATTAGGTTAAGTGAAATTAACAGTGATTGATGAATTGTATAAATAAATCATTATAAGTAGTGAAAATTTTGATTATATCATTTTATTTAATATATATAAAAATTATATGTTGATTAAAAATTAATAATTATTACTTTCCATGATATTAATTTATACTGACCATTGCGATTTTTTGTTTATTCTCTAATCCTTTCATTTTTTTTAATCCTACTAGGAAGAACTGGCAGTAAAGTTCGCAGTTTGTCGGCCCGGGTTGATTTTCTGAAATCCCAAAGTACTACATTTGAAAAACATTTAGAATCCGCAATTGCTGAAAACGCTAGTCATATCAACAAATTGCAAGATTATCAATCTGTGTTGTATGTTGCTCAAGGCTCGAACACAGCCCTTTCTAAGCGTCTTTTGAAGCAAGAACATAAGGTTGAGAAATTGCAGATTAATTTAGCATCGGTTTTAAAGGAAAATTATTTAACTAAAGAGAAGTGGAACCAGGAAAAGTATACTCTTCAAGATGAGAAAAAAGAGCTTAAAGCGGAGTTTCAAGCCTTAAGTCAGGCGTTGTCTTCTCAGTCAAATAAATTGGCGAAGATTGGTGAGGAGTATAGTCTTTTGCGGGTTAAGTATGAAGAATCTCAAAGGGATAGTAGCCAATTGCTAAAAACAAACCGATTGAAAGAGGTAGCTCTTGAGGATTTACAGATGCGCATAAATAAACTGCAAATGGATAATAGATTTTTGTCAGCAAGGTTGGATTTCACTGAAAAGGGACCAACTTTTTTTAGCGTTCAGGATAAAGAAGCTGCCGCACACTTGAGTGGGTTGCGGGGCATTTATGATGGAAATGGTTTGATTAACGATCAGGTTCATAAAAAGGAATCGGTTGGAGGTATTGATAGGTGATTTAGTTTTTGATGTTATTTATTATTCGATAGTAATTAAAAAGCACTCCAGGGTTAGCTGAAGTGCTTTTTAATTGAGGCCCCACATTATGCCGACTGCGGAACTTGAGGGCTCACGTCTCCCGGTGAATTCCAGGTGGGTGGCCGCCTTGCTGAAATCTGCCTTCCAGCGAAGGCCTGACATCAAACAACCGGCTAAGCCTCCCTTTAACGTACTAACGGGCCGGGCCCATGTTATCCGCGAACGCGAACACGGCAGGGTTCTCTCAAAACTAAAAATCAAAGAACATTTCTTGGTGTATTTATTTCCAAGAATATATTTTCAGCGGAATTCTATTGGCAGTTTTAATCTCAATTCACTGAGAATTTTCTCATGCTCAGTATCAACTTCTGCTGATTTTAGTGTGCGCTCATGATTGCGATAGGTCAACGAATAAGCAATTGATTTTTTATTTTTATCCATTCGATTCCCAGTCTCATCGTAAAATAAATCAAAGATTTTAAATGATTCTAGTAGATTGGAATCTATGCCTAGTAAGACTTTTTCAATCTCTATATTAGGCAATGAAAGAGGCAGCTCCATGGCGATATCGCGCCGGATTGCGGGATATTTTGGTAGCTCCTTATAGATGATTTGCCGTGAACTTTCTTCAAAAACCAAATCTAGATTCATCTCTGCTACAAAGATTTGATGCCGAGCATCTATTTGCCGGGCTCTTGAAGGTGTAATTTGAGCAGCGCGCCCTATAATTTCCTCATCTATAGCAATATTAGCAATAAATGCGGCATTTTCTTGCTTCGAGTCAGCAATAATTAATTCTATAGGCTTATCGATTATTCGTTCTAATATACCTTTTAATGTAAAAAAATCAGCTGGGTTTGGAGATGGATTAATCCATGAGCTTTGTTCTGGTCCAGAAATGAGAATGGCTAAATGTTGAGCCTCCTCACTTATTTTATTGCCAGGAAATACAGTGCCTGTTTCGAAAAAACGTAATCCTTCTGCTCCTTGATGCAGATTTCGTTCTGCCACATCAATTAAAGAGGCGATTAGTCCAGGGCGCATATGGGTCAGGTCATCGTTCAGTGGATTTTTAATCGCAATAGCATTGGAATTGTCAGTGCATACACAATCAGCAATCTTGAGTTTTGATGTCAGTTTAATTGTGCGTGTTTCATAGAAACCAATTGATGAAAGTTCATTGGCTGTAGTTTCTATAAAATCGAAGAATTGGTCAGCTTCTGAAGATTTAGAGAACCAACCGGCTTGACGTGATGGGATATTGTCGATTCCGTAAACTCTAGCGATTTCTTCGTGTAGATCGGCGGGTCGAGTTAAATCTCTTCGATAACTGGGAATTTCCCAATCAGAAATATTATCTCTATCAGCTGCTTTTCGTAGCCTGAGTTTTTCAAGTATTTCAAACATTTCTTGATTCTTTAGATTATGTCCAAGAACCGCTCTGCATTTGTCTGCATCTAATGAAATACTTGGCAGGGAGTCTTGATCCGCATTAAAAATAACGGTTTCTTTTTCTGCTTTTCCTCCAGCCAATTCCAATATTAATTTTGTAGCTAATTCCGAAGATCCAATTATTTGCGAGGGATCCACACCCCTTTCGAATCGATAACTGGAGGCAGTAGAGAGGTTCAGGCTCCGACTGCTTTTTCTTATTGATGACGAGAGAAAGTAAGCAGATTCGAGGAGCACATCTTGAGATTTTTCTGTGATTCCGGTGTCAATTCCTCCCATGATTCCTGCAATAGCAATTGCTTTCATTTCATCCGCAATCACTAAGTCATCTATGCTTAGATCATAGTTTAAACCATCAAGTGCGGTGAATTTTTCACCATTCTTTGCTGGTCTGATACAGATTCCTCCTTCGAGAGTGTTAAAGTCAAAAGCATGCAAAGGTTGCCCCATTTCCATCATAACGAAGTTTGTGATGTCCACAATATTATTGATTGAGCGTAATCCGATGGACTCAAGTTTTGTTTTGAGCCAATCAGGGCTTTCTGTTACATGAACATTTCTGATTATCCGAGTAGTATAAAGGCTACATGTTTTTGGAGCTAAGTTGCTTATTTCTGATTCTTCTGCAATTCGCTGTGGATTTTCGGAAAATGCGTAATCAGAATTGCCTTTCAACTTATTGTCAGACAATGCTGACAATTCTCTAGCAATGCCTAGATGACTGAGGCAATCAGGGCGATTGGGAGTAATCTCAAGATCAAAAATTGTTGGATAAATTGTATTAAGTGGGACGCCAATATTGTATTCTTCGGGTAATATCCACAATCCTTGATCATCATTTCCTCCAAGTTCACTTTTGCTGCAGAGCATGCCATGAGATTCTGTGCCTCGCAGTTTACTTTGCTTGATGGAAAACTCATTTTCAAGTTTAGCGCCAGGTAATGCGAGCGGGACTTTATCACCTATTTTAAAATTTTTAGCTCCACATACGATTTGGCGAAAATCTTCGGTGCCATCGTCTACCATGCAGACTGATAGTTTATCCGCGTTAGAATGAGGTTCTATGGTTTTAATTTCTGCAACAATAACTTTGTCAGGCATCGTTATGATGTTTTCCACTTCAATGCCTGAGAAAGTCAAAAGACGGTCAAGGTCTTCTGGCGAGTAAGATGTTAGGTCAATATGTTTGCCTAACCAATCGAGTGAAACTTTCATGCGAATTGGTGCAAGAATCGAGTGTCGTTTTCAATTAGTAGACGGATGTCGGAGATCCCCCAACGTATCATCGCTAGCCTTTCTAATCCAAGACCAAATGCGAATCCTGAAACTTGATCTGGTGAATAGTTATTATCGTTTCGTGATTTATTTACTTCGATGAAGACATTGGGATCAACCATTCCGCAACCAGCGACTTCTATCCATTTTGGTTGCTTGCCTTGGGCTTGAAGTAGAATGTCGATTTCAAAACTGGGTTCTGTGAAAGGGAAAAAATGAGGGCGGAATCTTATTTGTGTTTTTTTTCCAAAAATTGAGTGCAATAAATATTCGAGGGTTCCTTTTAAATCAGCAAGAGACACATTCTCATCTACGTATAATCCTTCAAGTTGATTGAATTGACTTAAGTGGGTTGCATCAATCTCATCTCTTCTGTAGGCGGCGCCTGGTGAAATAATGCGAACTGGGGGTTCGTTATTTTGCATTGTTCGTATTTGAACAGTGGAAGTATGCGTGCGGAGAAGGCGACCATCAGCAAAATAAAATGTATCACTTTCGTTTCTTGCTGGATGATCTTCCGGAGTATTTAATGCATCGAAACAATGCCATTCTGTTTCTATTTCGGGGCCACTAGCTAATGAAAACCCCATTCTTCTAAGTGCATTTACTGCTTCGCTTAGCATTTGTGAAATGGGATGACGTCCGACCCTTGGTAGGGGAGTCCCTGGCAGAGTTACGTCTATGTTTCCACCTACTTTTTTATCTTCTTCTTCTTGAATATTTAAGACTTTGACTTCTAAGGCATCATTGATTGCTGTCCTTGCTTTGTTTAATGCTTTTCCCGCAGCAGGTTTTTCTTCTTTGCCAAGATCTTTCATCTTGGCGGCAATGGTCGTAACTATTCCTTTTTTGCCAAGATAAGTAAGTCTCAATTTATCGAGCTCATCAATTGTGCGTGCATTAGAGATTACTAATGTTGCATCTTTTAGAATGTTTTCGAGTTCTTCGACCATATCATTCTGTGAACAAGTGTCACGACCTCAAATTTTGGGCCGTGTATTACTCTGTCGCTATATTGTTTATAGCTAGAAGAATTAGGAGGCTGCTTTCTTGTTATCTAGAGCCGATTTTGCCTGATTTACTAAACTATCGAAAGCCTGATTATCATGAATAGCTATGTCTGACATGATTTTTCTATCAAGCTCAATGCCCAGTGATTTAAGTCCTTCCATGAATCGGCTATATGTAATGCCACGGGAACGGCATGCTGCATTGATGCGTTGTATCCATAGTGCACGGAAAGTGCGTTTATGGTTTTTCCGATCCCGATACGAATATGTCATTGCTTTACGGACGGCGTCTTTTGCAAAGCGATATTTTGTTGAACGGAAACCACGAAAACCTTTAGCTTTCGCGAGCATTCTCTTACGTCTTTTTCGGCTGGCTGGGGAATTAGTTGCTCTTGGCATTTTTCGGTCAGGTTGTTTGGTTTAATATTTTTACCTAAGGTCTCACCTGGTCGATTAGATCCCGCTTACCGGGGATCAGACCTTTAGGTTGTTGTCTTTGGTTGATTTTAAAATCAGTAAAAGACTATTTTCACAGGGTGCGGATTAGTGGCTGAATGGTAGATTTTCACGAAAACGCGGTAGGTCTGCTGCAGAAACAAGTGTCGACTTCCCTAAATTACGCTTTCTTTTGCGATTTTTATTAAGGAGTAGATGTCGTTTTCCTTGTTTTTGGCGCAACATTTTACCCGTACCAGTCACTTTGACTCGCTTGGAAATTGCCTTGTGCGTTTTGCTTTTACCCGCCGTTCTTGCCATGGGGCGAGAAAAGTAGCGGAAACAACATATCTCGCAACCGCTTTTTTCCGCTTCTTTATTAATTTTTATTAAGTAAGTATTCTAATTTAGCTAATAATTAAGTTTACTTTACTAATAATTGTAATCAGAATGATGCGAATTCGTTCAATTAATGGCCGGAGTTAAATATAGTGATATGGGAGTAATATCCAGACTTTCGACCCAAAACGTTCACTTGAGGAGTGCCATCGACCAAGTGGAAGAAGGTGTTATTATACTAGAATTGTATCCTCAACATGGGTTAGGGCCATGTATAGTTTTTGCGAATCGGGGAATTGGTGAATTATCGGAATTTTCCACTGAAGAGCTTTTAGGTTGTTCATTATCTAAATTATTTGGTCCAGAAAAATTACAAGCATTACTTGAAAGGCTTAATGCGGTGGCAGAAGTGGCTGAAAAGGAGAATGATGGTGTTGTTTTTGAGTTTACCAATGATCTTTTAAGAGCAAAAAAAAGATCACCATTATTATGTCGCTGGCGTGTTAGTTGTGTATTAGATGAAAGCGGTCGATCTGTTAATTTCTTGCTTTCAGTTGCTCGTGTTGCGGTGGCTGCAGAATTTTATTCCACAAAAATAAATACGAAAGATGGCGACTTAGATTTGGAAGTGAGTGGAATTGATGAAACTCAAAGAGAGAGTTTTTTAGGCCGAGTAGAAGCGTTGGCTATTTCTGCAAGTGGTTTTGCGCATGATTTTAAAAATATACTTACAACAATAGTTGCTAATTTATCTCTTGTTCGTGAATCCGTTACAGATGTTTCTATACTGTCTGGTATAGATGATGCGCTTGAAGCTTCTAGCAAAGGTGAAGACTTAGCGAATGATCTTCTATCTCAAGCACGAGATCCTAGTCAGAGTCATAGGGAAGAAAAGGATATTGGAGAGCTTTTAACTACTGCCGTTCGCATGTCCACTGCGGGCTCAGGGGCTCATTGTGAAGTGTTTATTCAGGAAGGTGCGTGGTCAGCTAACGTCAATGGGTCACAAATTTTTCAACTAATTAATAATCTGATTATTAATGCGAGGCATGCGATGGATGACTCGGGCACAATTTTTGCCAATCTTAATAATATTGAATTGACGGAACATTGTGTTGAGGGCTTGGAGCGGGGGAAATATTTACAATTGGAAGTAATTGATCATGGATGCGGAATTTCCGAGAAAGATTTGGGTAAAATATTTGATAGACTTTACACAACAAAAACGAGTGGAAGTGGTTTGGGGCTTTCGAATTGCCAAGCAATAATAGGAGATCATGGGGGGGCTATAACTGTTGACTCAATTAAAGATAGAGGTACGAGCTTTAAAGTTTATTTGCCTGCTACTGGTACAACTGAAATTGTACAAAAAGATCAGAGAGAGAACACAGTTTACAGCGGTTGTGGATCTGTGTTGGTGGTAGATGATGATGATGCAATTATAGATATCTCTAGTAAATTGTTAATAAAACTTGGGTATGAGGTTGAGGTTGCCAACTCAGGGTCTGAAAGTGTAACGAAATATCGGCGTAGACTTAATACTGAAAATTCTTTCGCGGTGGTGTTGATGGATATGACAATGCCAGGTGGAATTGACGGTGAAGAAGCGGCGCAACAAATTTTAGACATTGACTCTAATGCAAAAATCATATCTTGCAGTGGTTACAATTCGGGAGATTTAGTTAATGCTTCGGAAGCAAAAGGCGATCCTGTTTTTTCTGGGATATTATCCAAGCCCTTTGATATTCAAACGATATCTGCAAAGCTTCGCGAAGTAATCAACACTGTTGATGATTAATGAAAGCAAGATAATAATTGCTCGCAATTATTGGGAGCTTTTATTTTTTCTTTGGTGATATTCCTGGTAACGTCAAAGCCTCAATCGCTTTTAAGCTTTTATTGATTGCGTTGGGTAAAATGTTAATTGCTTCAGGAATAATTTTGCTTTGTTTTATCAATTTCTCTCCATTTGCAAGAATATTAAGTGGAATGGAAAAGTTAATAGGTTTCCATTTTGGTTCCTTTAATGTGCCTTCGCCTTTGTAGCGCAAGAGTTTTGATATTGGCCACCCAACTAACCGTAAAGGTCCTCGAGCATTCATTTCTACTATAAGATCCAAGTTATCGTTCACTCCATCGATAGTTCCTTTTCCATCAAGAATGAAACCAGGTGTAAGGGCTTGAAAATTAAGAATTTTAATAATTCCCTGTTCCGAGAAAAAATTGAGGGAAGCTGACTGAGCGATGCTGTATCCCGCTCGAGGTTGATCAAGAACCCCACTAATCATGGGTGATAAGGGACCAAGAATAGGTATTGAGAAAATGTTTCCTTTTATAAGTGAAGCGGAACCAGATCCTGACCATTCAGCCGGTTCTTTTAAGGGAATTTTAAATTGTAGATTGCTGTTGAGAATGCCTTTTGTTTTAGTGGGGAATTCAAACAGCTTTACAAGATTACCGAAATCTATATTGGATGCGATTATTTCTCCAGAATACAAGTTGGTATCTTTTTTCATTTCCCATAATCCTTTATGTGATATCTGTCCTCCTAAGATTTTTGTATCGATATTTAGGATGATTTTTTTTCCTTTTAAAAGAACTGAACCTTTGGGTTGAGTGAGTGGTATTTTTTTCTTAAAGAGATTTGTATATACTTGTCCTTTCGAATCAAAGTTGACCTTTAAATTGGATTGATTATTTTTTTTAGTGTCAATAGTTCCGTTAATTTCAAGTTTTGGAGGATCTACGAACTTACAGTGATCTAAAACGGATGCTATATTTGGTGA
This sequence comes from Verrucomicrobiales bacterium, assembly GCA_012960505.1. Lineage (GTDB taxonomy): Bacteria > Verrucomicrobiota > Verrucomicrobiia > Verrucomicrobiales > DEV007 > EC70. The sequence continues at coordinate 23,394 of DUBC01000048.1, read as the reverse complement.
AAAATATGCAGCCAACTTAGTTGGAAATAGTTTCCCCGAAATATTCTTCAAATTAACAAGTCCATTTTCAGTTTCAATGATTACTTCTTCACCATTTATATAGCCTTCTTCACGATCTAGACGAAATTCTTCAATGATAATTTCTTTTTTATCGATTCGGATTTTTCCGGTTGCTGCAGTTAAGGGAATTTGTTGATAATGGCAAGGGCCTGTGGCGAAGTAACCTTTTGTTTCCCAGTTGATTGGATTTGTTGTTGAGCCTTTGCCTTTGAGGCTGAGATGTACTGTAGGATTTTTTTCGAATTTGAGATCTTCTAAGAACTTGGGTGGTTTTTTGAAAAATGGAACAAAAACAGTTGGGTCCATATTGATTTCAGTATCGAATTGAATGCCTGATAGAGTGTCCCATAAGATATTTCCATTTGCAGTTCCACTTGCGTGCTGGAGTGTGAGATTTCTTGCATACCATTTATTTTTTTTGTATGAGAAATCAGAATACGCTTCTTCGAATAAGATTTCTTTGCTGATGAAACTGCCGGATTTCAATGTGCCGATTAATTCAACCTGCAATTTAGTGTCACGGTCAGTAGGGAGCTCTAAATTTCCTAAATGAAATGTCCCCCTTGCTTCAATCTGAGGTGAATTGATAAATGTAATATCATCTAATAAGGGACTGTTACCAAACGATCTGAGTAAACTCTGAAAATCAATAGTTGATTTGATGTTAAATGGTATTTTTTTACTTTTTATTGACCAATTAGCGTCACCAAAAAGAGTTCCCTTGCTATCATCAATTCTAAACTCTTTAAGATTAATATTAGAATTAATATATTCAGCATTTGCGTAGATGTTTTTATATTTATATCCCGCACGTTTTACATCTTTTGCATTAATTATGACTATTGCTGAAGTTGTTGAAAAGTTGTCTAGATCGCTGGCAAATTTAATTTGAATGTGAGGTGGATTGCTCTTTTTAAAGTCTAATTGAATTATTTCATCTAACGCTCGGTCTATTAATTCTCTTCCTTCTTTTATGAGAGTGATTTTCTCTTCTGTTAGGGATGGGGTTATTATATCATTTTGTCTTTGTTGTGATCGAAGTAATGATCCCATTACATTTATCCGAATTCCATTCACATAACCTTCGAAATGTTTTATTTCTATAATGTCGGTTGGAATTATTATTTTTGCTTGTAAATCTTTAATTTCTAATTTTTTGCTTTCAGGATCTTCGGGATTAATTGGAATCGAAATGTCGGCATTACGAAACTCTACTGAATTTAACGATTGTTTCTTTCGTAGTAATTTAATGGGATCTATATCAAGTGTGATATTATCAATAGATGCGAGTAGAGGTTTGTTTTTTTCGTCGGCATAGATTCTAACATTTCTCGCAACGAGTCCTTGGAAGGGGTCAATTGTTAATTTTTCTATCTCGGCATCAATTCCACGTTTTTCGAATTCTTCCATTATAAGCTTCCTCCATTTTTTGGTGAAGCCTTCGCTATAAGCATATACGGCAATCCAAACGCCAAAAATAATGGCTAATAGAAGAAATAGACGAACAAATATATGCAGTATGCGTTGCATTCGATATAAGCTCATAGGATTATCTCCTATGGTCAAATGTCTATCATATAATACTATGAGAACCCCTTTAATTTAAATGTGAAAGATTGGTGTATATATTAAAACAATTTTTTAATATTAGAAATGTTGGGTTTCATCTCATTAGGCAGCGGAAGTTCGGGGAATAGTGCTCTCGTTTATACCGCAAAGACATTTGTCTTAGTTGATGCGGGTATAAGTGCTAAGCAATTACGCATTAGGTTGGAGGATGCTGGGGTCGATCCTGACAGGTTAGACGGAATTTTAATAACACATGAGCATGGAGATCATACTAGAGGGTTGGAAGTGTTTTGCCGCAAATTAGACGTTCCCATTTACTGTAATGCAGTAACCAGAGAATCTCTTTCATCGAACGTCAGCAGTGCTGAAACTTGGCGTATAATTGAATGCGGTGACCCTTTTTCAATAGGAGACATTTCAATAAATTGTTTTCCTGTCATGCATGACGCTGTTGATCCCATGGGATTTATCTTTGAAAAGAATGGGAAAAAATTGGGATTTGTTAGTGATGTTGGTTATGTCACAGAAATCATGAAATCTACTTTGAGCGTAGTTGATACGATTTTCATAGAAGCAAATTATGATGAGACGTTACTTCAGAATGATGAGCGAAGGCCCTGGCCATTAAAACAAAGGATAGCGTCACGTCATGGGCACCTTTCAAATAAGCAGGCGGCAGAACTTATAGGATTGATAGCAGAGGGAGGCATATTAGAGAGGGTGGTTCTTGCTCACCTCAGTGAAGATTGTAATTCTTCTAAAATTGCAAAGGCTGAGATGATTTTGGCTTTGTCAATGAGGGGAATAAGTGGAGTGGAGGTAATTTGCGCTAAACGTGATCAGGTTAGTGGCCCTTTTATGGTTGAAGGTTCCGGTGAAGAGGATGCTCAATTTTATGAGAGGGGAGGTTATTCCCAAGATGAATTCACTTTATTTGATTAAATGAATACGATGATTTCTTATAAGAGAATTTTATATATTTGCTCATTGATATACTGAAGTGATAATCGAAAGTAAGAAGAGTATAACTTTAACAAGCATTGTAAGTTGCGCGATATTCCGCTAACGCCTTCATTTGATATTTTTGAAGACCGATCTTCGAAAGGTAATCTTGTGCCTGTATATGCTGAATTAACTGCTGATTACGAGACCCCTCTTTCTGCTTTTCACAAGATCTCAGATGGAGTTCATAGTTTTCTTCTTGAATCTGCTGAAAGCACGGATCGGGCAGGAAGATATTCTTTCATAGGAAGTAACCCTCGAGCGATCATTGAGGCGCGTGGAACAAAGGTCAAGATTACCGAGAATGATAAGTCTCAAGAGTTTGAGAGTAAATCTGGTGACCCTTTATGCGAATTGGAAGAATTCATGAGTCGGTACGAACCCGTTGCGGGGCCGGAACTTCCTGTTTTTTATGGAGGAGCAGTTGGGTACCTTTCTTATGATGCAGTGCGATATTTTGAGTCTAGCATTCCTGAAGCACCGCCAGATGAATTGGGTTTGCCGGACATGCTTTTTATGATTGCGCAGACCGTTATAATATTTGATCACCGTCTCCGTAAATTATTGATAGTTTCCAATGTATTTATAGACGAGAAAGACGATTTGAACTCTCTTTACACGCGGGCAAGAGATGAAATAAATGAGATTGCTAGGAAGTTGCATACACAGGCTAATTTTTGCCCTTTAATAGAAGGCGTCGTCAATGAGCCAGTAGTTTCAAAGAGCAATACAACTAAGGATGAATATTGTGAAATGGTTAACAAGGCCAAGGAATATATTAATGCGGGCGATGCTTTTCAGATCGTTCCGTCACAACGATTTGAAGTCGAATATGGTGGAAAGCCTATTGATTTATATAGGGCTCTGAGATCTGTGAATCCCTCCCCATATATGTTTTGTTTGCAGCTTGGCAAGGATTTATCTCTGGTGGGATGTTCTCCAGAAGTTCATGTTCGTGCAATTGATCAAAGAATAGATATCCGGCCGATTGCAGGAACTCGCTGGAGAGGAAAAACCTCACAAGAGGATGATGCTTTGGCAGAGGAGCTTCTTAACGATCCGAAGGAGCGTGCAGAGCATATAATGCTTGTAGATTTGGCGAGAAATGATGTTGGTAGAGTTTCTGAATATGAAAGCGTTAGTGTAGATGATTTCATGATAGTAGAAAGATATAGCCATGTAATGCATATCGTTTCTAATGTAAGTGGGAAATTGGCTGATGGGAAAACAGCTTATGATGTGATGCGGGCAACGTTTCCAGCTGGGACGGTGAGTGGCGCGCCAAAGGTTAGAGCAATGGAGATAATTAATGAATTAGAAAAGAGTAAGCGATGTGCGTATTCTGGGGCAATAGGGTATTTTGGATTTGATGGAAACCATGATTCATGCATTGCTTTGAGGACGGCAGTTGTGAGGGGGGGCAAAGCTTATGTTCAGGCAGGGGCAGGTGTGGTTGCTGATTCGGACCCTGAATATGAATACAATGAAACTGTCAACAAAGCGATGGGGTTGATTCGAGCCATTGAGCGTGCTCGAGGTTTGTCGAATAGTGGATAATTAAAGAGTTCTATTCCATGCGCCAATTAATCTAATTTGATAACGGAATGGATGATGCTATTAGAAATCGAAATGTTGATTATAGAGGCTGCCCAGATAAGATTGATTGGTCAACATGGGATCCTAATATGCATGCTACCCTTCTTTTTATTTTAAGAGGAAAAAAAGTATTATTAATTCATAAAAAGACAGGCTTGGGTGCTGGCAAGGTTAATGCGCCTGGTGGGAAGATAGAGGAGGGAGAGACGGCCGAACAGGCGGCAATTCGAGAAGTGCGAGAAGAGGTTAAGATTGAAGTCGATTCGCCTACGGAAATGGGAATTTTGCGTTTCCAATTTGTTGATGATGAATGCTTGGCGTTGCACTGCACTGTTTTTTGCGCTTCTAAATTTCAAGGCAATCCTTCTAAAACTACTGAGGCTGAGCCTTTTTGGTGTAGTTTTGATGAAATACCATATGATCAAATGTGGGCAGATGATGCCTTTTGGATTCCAGGTATGTTATCAGGAAAAAAGTTTGATGGGGAATTTGTTTTTGATGGGGAATTAATGCTTTGGAGTAACTTGCGCTGGCGGTGAATATTTTTTAACACATGGAAAACAATTTCATGCGATAGTAATGTTTAATTAATGTGTAATTGAAGATGGTAAGATATGTTATCGATGAGAGATTGGATACACTTCATTATTTACTTCCCCTGCATTTATTTTTTTGCTTCTAAGGAGCTTTCAGTTAGGGCAAATGAAGTTCCTTTTCTTGATGTAGAAAATGATTCAGAAACGTTAGTTTTAAAAGTTTTAGGAAGCCCAGAAAAGTCTCAGAGGATTGAATTTAAAAATGATTATAGTCCTTGGGCTATATTGACTTCAGATACTGGAAAAAATGAATGGAGTTTCCCAATATCAAATTCTGACCAACGAAGATTATTTAGAGTTGTGGAATCAGTTCGTCCTAGAATCGTTTCACATAGCTCATGGAAGCGAAGTATAGACTTCCCTGACGAGCCTTTTCTTTCAGAAAATTTAGGAGAATCTTTTGAAATCGTTAAGTGGGTAAAGTTTGTTATTTTAACTGACGATTCAAATCGGGTTTATTTTCAGGATTCAAGAAAACATCTCTTTCATTACGATTTTGCCAAGAATCGCTTGAAGCCATTCGGAGGCATGACAGCTGAAAAGTTTAATGATGCGACATTATATCTTGGTAGTCAAAAAGCTATTCTAGGAGCAGTTCTAGTTGCGCCATACTCTAAGGAATATGCTGTGCAGTTTATAGGTCAGGATTTGTATCCAAAAGAAATGATGAAGTTTCTTTTTGAGACCGTTGAAAATTCGATCAATGGAGTTCGGGAATGGGATGCGTATTTAATGCCGGTTGCTGCTCATGCATCTTCTATCCAAGCCGATGCTGAGTATTATCAGGAAAATAATATTGCTGTTGCAAATCCAGACCGATGGTCCGGTCAGAGCGGCTGCTATGTTCCTGGATGGGCCATTGGCAGATTAAAATATATTCAGTCAGATGAAATTGATGAAGCTTATTTGAGAGGTGAGCTCAAACCCACAGATATTTTGCTCACAGATTTTGTTCCCGCTGAAGTTCCATACGTTGCGGGCATTCTTTCGCTTTCTCCGACAACCCCTAACTCGCATGTTTCCATACTGGCCCAATCTTATGGAATACCTTTTGCCTACATAAAGGACTCAGTCGGGCGCGCAAAAGCGATGAGTCTGGTTGATTCTTTGACTCTTTTAAGGACCTCCAGTGGTTATTGGGAGAGTTGCAGTATCGAGACTCTTGATGCTTCCAGTGTCTCAGATCCATATCTCGATGAAATTCTTGAGCTCAAGAAAGCTCCTGAGCTTGATGTCAATAGTAAGAGTTTAAAGGGAGCGATCGCTATTAAAGATTTGTCCAAGGTATGGCCTTCGGATAGTCGTTATATAGGAGGTAAAGCTGCAAATTTTGGATTTTTGCGTAGGACAGTTCCAAATAATTCTCCTGCAGCAATTGCATTCACTTTTGATCTTTGGGATCAATTCATGGACCAGCCGATGGGTGATAAAATTCTTAGAGAGGAAATTAACTCCAAAATTGAGCCGTTTTTGTCATGGCCTACCGATATAGCTGGTCTTGATAAAGCTCTTCGGGATATCCGAAATATTATCCTTAAAGCTTCGGATTTTTCTGCTGAACAAAAGTCAGCCATTCTTAATGAGCTTTCCGGATTTTCTCCAAACGGAAAAATCCGTTTCCGAAGTAGCACGAATGTTGAGGATACGAGGTACTTTGTAGGTGCTGGACTTTACGATAGCTTTAGTGGCTGTGTTCTTGATGATACCGATAATAACGATACTGGTCCGTCTCATTGTGATCCCGATGAGCCTAATGAGAGGGGAGTGTTTCGGGCTATGCGCAAAGTCTACGCCAGCTTCTACAACTTAAATGCCTATCTGGAGCGGCTTAGGCATGGGGTGAGTGAATCTGAAGTCGGTATGGCACTTTTAGTTCATCATTCATTCCCTGATGAAATTGAAACAGCGAATGGTGTTGCAACGCTTGTTCGAGGTCTGAGTGGTAGAAGTACTAGGGTAGATATTAGTATGGTCACTCAAAAAGGAGCTGTGTCTGTTACTAATCCTGAAGGTGGATCGATCCCTGAAGTTGTTGATGGTTATTTGTATCGAGGCGCATCGAATTATGAAGGGGTAAACTTACAGCAACGCTCATCGCTTTTATTGCTAGGCGATGATGCTGTCATGGATTGGAAAGAGGATTATCTTTCAATGATTGAGATGCTCTATCAAATTAGTGAGGCATACATAGAGCGATTTCCTGAAAATCAGGAGCCTCATCTTGAATTTGAATACAAAAAGGTTCGTGGCGGTGAGCTTGTTATAAAACAAATTCGAGAAATTCCAATGAACTCAAGTAGTGGGTCTGAAGATCTCGCAATTATAGGATCGTCATCGGGGTTGATGGTTTTTCAGGGTGAATATGGAACTGTAATGGGCAATCATAGGCTCAAATCGCTTTGGAGAATGAAGGGCGAAAACCGGTGGGTGAACCCTCAAGTTGAAAGAAACTCATTTATCGCTGAAGCACAGGTTGAAATTGCTCTTAATCGTGAAACAAAAAACATTAATGGAAAGCCTTCGGATTGGTCTAACCATCGGTTTAGAATGCGCCAATCGGGCAACCAAGGTTATGCCCGAGATTCGTGGAATTGGAATAGTGAGCATGGTCAGGCTAGCTATTGGATTGATGGTCAAATGCCTAATTCTACTGAGTATGAAAAAGATCCGGTTCGAGGTCTCTCTCAGATTAATTATTTCCTAGGTGCTGATTACAGGAACTCCGTTCCTGTTTATAATTCTGGATTTGATGGGGTCAATGAAAGCACTACAAAAAACGATACTGTTAAACTTGTACCCGGACACCCATCTGATCCAGCGCAAGAGGGTAGTATGTTGCAGACTCGATCTTTTTCATCAGGAGGAGTTTCAATTGAAACCCAATTTTACTGGCCACCTTATCCAAAGGGACCAACTGCTGGGTATACGTCTCCGCTGGAAAAATGGGTTCAGACTACCATCACTGGGTTAATTGATCAGCCGATTATTCTGAAGGGATATTTTTCACAAACTTACCGTCCGGGGCATCATAATTTTTGGGAAGATTTCGTATTTGAGCCTAGTCTTGATGAAGATTTTGATTCTTCGAAAATCAGTGAACTCCAAAAGAGAAACGTTTGGCAGATTCTTTTATTTACCGATCCTTGGGGGCAAGATGGAACTATTAAAATCATCGGATTAAATGGCAAACTGAAAGATCCTTAGAATCATTCATTTTTTACATATGAGATGATTTGATTGTCATCTTCACCGGCAGCCCAGACGACCCGAAGAAAATCGGCTGGATGGATATTATGAGTTCGAAGGAAATTCATATCTCCTTGGCAAGAATACATTACGTCTGGATGTAATTCACCTCGAAGCTTGGCTCGAGATTTTGTTATAATTCTTGGGAGCCATGATATATCGCCTAATTTCGAATCACGAGACGGCAGATCTTTTGATGTGATTTCATTGGTGCTTATTTCTTTCTTTTGGATGGTGTAGAAGTAATCTCTCCTAGCAGCAGCAATGAGTATTGCAGTTTCAATACTTGGTGCTCCGATATCACAATAATCTTCAACGAAATCAAAAAATTCACGTGGTTTGTATCCGATTGAGCTAAAATATTTTAGATCTTTATCTGAGAAAAACTTATCTAGGTTTTGATCACCAGAGCGGTATTTTTCAATGCTTGAGTTGAACGCAGTCAAAAATTTGTTTTCCCAAGAGAAATTGTCCATAATTCTATTTATTTGTAGTTGGAGATTAATTGATTCTTCAAGGGTTTCACAGTTTCAAGGTCAAGATATGATGAAAATTGTGAGCATGGTAATAAAGCAACTCAATTAAACGTTTGTTTGAATTCTCTATAAATACGTGCTAATTAAGTTAATTAGTGCCTATAGCTCAGAGAGAGTCAATATCAGCATCAGTAACAGCCACCAAAATGCGGCTGTTGGATGTGTCTGGGCGGCTGTTTGCTGAGAGTGGTTTTGATTCAGTTTCACTGCGGCTAATAACTGAGAATGCTGAGGCTAATCTTGCTGCAGTCAATTATCACTTTGGATCTAAAGAAGAACTGATAGCAGCCGTTGTGGAGAAATTAGTTGGTCCAGTGAACCAAAGAAGATTGGCGTTGTTGCGGCAAATAAATTTAGATGTTTCTGGAGCGTGTCAATCTATAGTGGAGGCATTTATTGATCCAGTCATTGAAGCCGCTTCGCGTGGAGATGAAGAGGATCAGAAGTTCTGCAAATTAATGAGTCGATGCATTGCGTCACGTGATGAGCGAATCACTAGTTTAGTTTTGCGTCAATTTCCTGAAGTGCTGGCAAAATTTGTTGATGCTTTGAGATTAGTATGTCCATGGATCAGTTCGGATGTAGCGCATATGAGAATTATGTTCATGGCTGGAGCCATGGCGCATTCATTATTTCATTATGATAAACTTGTAATAATCTCTGAGGGACGGTGTGAAATATCATCGCTGGATAGTCTTCGGGATGAATTAGTTCAATTTATTTCTGCTGGCATGTTGGCTGATACATCAAAATAAAGATGAAACGGTTGAGGATTAATAGAGTTAATGGAGTTCGTTTTTTTCCTGAATATTTAATAGTTGTAGTATTTCTTTTTTCGGGGTGCGTTGCAAAATCGCCTCCCAAGGGGAAGGGATCATTAGAATTGAAATTACCTTCATCATATCAAAGTAAATTGGACGTCATTGATTCTGATACAAATTGGATTAAGCAGATTTCTAAGGATGGCAAATTAGAAAAATTGATAGAAGAAGTATTGTTAAATAATTGGGATTTTAAAAAAGCTGCTACAAATGTTCAAAGAGCTGCTGCGAATGCGAAAATATCAGCTTCTAAAAAGTACCCAAAGTTCAGTGGAGGTTTTGGAGGTGCGCGCACTGAACGATCTTTTTTAGGCTTCCCTTTCGGTGGCGATCAGGAATCTTCTGAAACAAAGCCTACAGTCTCAAAGGCTCTCTTTAGCAGTTACGGAATGTCTTTAGATATGAATTGGGAAATTGATTTGTGGGGTAGAATGCGGGCAGGTCAGGAGGCATTCATTGCTGAATTTGAAGCTTCTGCTAATGAGTTAAAAGGATTCAAAGCTTCTCTTGTTGGTCAAACAGCAAAGATATGGTTTTCTTTACTCGGAGCCAAAGAGCAGAAAGAGCTTGCATCGCGAAGTTTGGCTAGCTTCAAGGAAACTCAGCGTATGTTGCGAGATGCTTTTGAGGCTGGAAATGGAGCCGCTTCACAGATCCGGTTGGCAGCTTCTGATGTTGAGGTTGCTGTTGCATTGTTAGAACAGAGAAAATCGCAAGTTAGAGCTGCGGCTAGACAATTGGAAATTCTCTTGGGACGTTATCCTGGAGGGGTGATAGAAGCTAAAGGTGGTCTTCCAAAAATGCCTCCTCCCCCCCCTCCTGGTATTCCTTCTGATTTGTTAAATCGGCGTATGGATATAATTGCTGCTGAACGTCGGTTGGCGGCAGCAGACAGGCGCATTAAAGAGGCTAAATTGGCTCTTTTCCCGCAAATTTCTCTTACTGGTAGTGGAGGTACAACAAGTGAAAAATTAAGAGATTTAGCAGACTCTGCATTTGGTGTATGGAATGTTGGCGGTCAAGCGGGACAGCAGTTTTTTAGAGCTGGAGAAGTTTTGGCTAATGTGAAACTTCGTCAGATCATGAAAACTGAAGCATATATTGATTATCAGAGCGAGGTGTTAGAGGCATTGCGTGAGGTTGAGACTTGTCTTGATAATGAAGTTATCTTAAAAAATAGGTGGAATGCTTTGGTGCTTGCCGAAGTTAATCTTATTGAAGCATATAAACGTTCTGTTGATGAATACCGGCGAGGTATTGGAACTTCAATGAATTTACTTTTCACTCAGAGGCAAATGTTAAGCGTCAGTTCACAAGTGCTTGAGATGCGGCGAATGAGGTTAGAAAATCGTATCAATCTACATTTAACTCTCGGTGGTAATATCAAAAGTAAACAATGAAAAAATCCGCTCAAATAATACTGATTACAATCATAGGATCCATTTCTGCGTTTGTCTATTTTGGTCTCATTTTGACAAAGCCTGTTGCGGAAATTAAAGAACGCAGCCGCTACATTCCCGCAGTCGAGGTGTGGGAGGCTGAAGTTTCTGATTATGATGTGATAATAAAATCTCAGGGCGTTACTAGACCAAAACGTTCTACTCTCCTTGCTGCAGAGGTTTCTGGTAAAGTGGTTGCCGTGTCTCCAAAATTTGAAGTGGGTGAAAATTTTGATGAAGGAGAGATTATTATGGAGATGGATCGAGCTGATTATGAGGCAGCGGAATCACAGGCGGCTTCAGTCTTAGCTGATGCCCAGCTCGCTCTGGAAAAGGAAAATGCTCTCGCAAAACAGGCTCTTATCGATTGGAAAGCTCTTGGTGGTGATCGGGCCCCTAATGATCTTGTTCTTAGGAAACCACAAATGCAGAGTGCTTTAGCAAAGGTTGTTGCTGCGAAGGCCGGATTTGAAAAAGCGACTCGCGATCTTGATCGAACTAAAATTCGTAGCCCTTACAAATGTCAAATTAGGGAGAAATTAGTGGAATTGGGATCAACTTTGGCTGCGGGATCGGCTGCCGTATCGGTGGAAAGTGCCAATGATTTCGAATTGCGGTTATCTGTTTCCCTTGAAGATTATGCTTTTATAGATGTTGTGACAGGAACTCCGGTAATGCTTGAGGCTAGCATTGCAGATGTACTTTATTACTGGAAAGGAGAGCTGGTAAGAACAGAAGGTCAAGTGGACAAGTCAAGCCAGTCAGTGTTTTTTGTTGCGAATGTTAATATTGTTCAGGGAGATAAGTTTCTTTCCCCTGGATTATTTCTTAATGCGAAAATTAATGGGAAAAAACTAAAAAATATATATGCCTTACCACGTAGGGCATTGTATGGGAAAAATAAGATTATTATCGTTGATTCTAATAATAAAGTATCGTCCAGAGAAGTGGTAGTGATTAGAACGGAGCGAGATAAAGTGATTATTAGGGACGGTATTGCAAACGGTGAAAAAATAGCAACGACTCCAATTCCAAATGTTATTAACGGGATGGAAGTTAATCCTAGTAAATTAAGTGACTCAGTGACCGCCGGTAATCTGATTGAGAAAGATAAAAACTGATCAGATGAGACATCTAATCCGCTGGTTTTCTAGGAACAATGTTTTTGCCAATTTTATTATGGCTGCAATTTTGATAGCAGGCATTACTACTTGGTTTAAGCTTAAAAAAGAAATATTTCCAGAAACGTCTACGAACGTTGTATCTGTGAGTGTTCCTTACCCAGGTGCAACACCAGAAGAAGTAGAGAAGGGCATATGCATACCGATTGAGGAAGCAATACGTGACGTTGAGGGGATTGATATTATGCGCTCCACAGCTGCTAATTCATATGGGGTCGTTTATGTTGAAGTATCTAGCGCTTCAAATGTTCGAGATGTTCTTGATGATATTAAAACACGTGTCGATTCAATCGAGAATTTTGCAGAGAATACCGAGTCCCCACTATATGAAGAAGTGTTAATTAAGAATCAGGTGCTGACTGTTGCGATATCTGCCAATACTGATGAGAGAACGCTTCGCGGATACGCAGAAAAGATACGCGATGGGATCTTGACATATAACCCGCCAAAGCCAACTGGCTGGCTTAACAAAATAACTTCTTCATTTCGTGAATCTAGTGGAGTCAGTCAGGTGGAGCTTTCCGGCTTACGGAAATACGAAATTTCAATTGAACTTTCAGAAGATAATATGAGGGCTTATGGGGTCACTTTTGCAACAGTCTCGGATGCGGTTAGAGCTTCTTCAATTGATCTTCCGGGCGGCGCAGTGAGGACTGATGCTGGGGAAATACTCATTAAGGTTGAGTCAAAGCGATATAATTCAGCAGACTTTGAAAAAATTCCTGTTATCACTAGGGCTGATGGGGCAGTGGTATTTCTTGGAGATATTGCGACGATATTGGATGAATTTGAAGACGTTGATCTGATTAGTCGTTTTAATGGTAAGAATGCAGCGACTTTACAGATTTATAGAGTTGGCAAAGAAGACACTTTAGAAGTAGCAGAATCTGCAAGAAGATATTTAGAGGAGATTCGCAAACAACTTCCGGAAGGAGTTTATGTTGAGATTTGGAATGACAATTCTCAATATCTTCAGGGCCGCCTTGATCTACTTAGGAAGAATGCTTTATGGGGCCTCTTATTAGTTCTTGTTATTTTATCATTATTTCTTCGTCCGAGTCTTGCTGTCTTAGTAACTATTGGTATTCCGATTTCTTTTGCTGGTGCTATATGGATGATGCCTACTACGGGTATTTCTATTAATATGATTACCCTTTTTGCTTTTATATTAGTGTTAGGAATTGTTGTCGATGATGCTATTGTGGTTGGTGAAAATGTATACCGCCGCATCAGGGAAGGAGAAGACCCAAGAGACGCTTCTTGGAGAGGGACTCATGAAGTTGGTGTAGTTGTTATTTTCGGTGTTTTGACAACAGCTGTTGCATTTACTCCAATGCTCGGGATTAGTGGGGTTAGCGGAAAGATTTGGAGAAATATTCCATTGATTGTGATTCCTACGCTGCTTTTTTCTCTCATTCAATCTAAGCTTATCCTTCCCGCTCATCTTGCATTGCTAAGACCGTCTAATAATGAAGGGAGTCGCAATCCAATACTAAAAGTGCAGCGCAAAGTGGCGCAGGGAATGGAAACGTTTGTTGATAAATTTTATAGGCCAATTCTTAAATTAGCTCTTGGAATGCGGTATGTGGTAATTACTATTTTTATAGCTCTATTTTTTATTGCTATAGGATTAGTAAAAGGAGAGAGAATTAAATGGGAATTTTTCCCTGAGGTCGAAGCAGAGATTATTTCAGCAAAAGTTAAAATGGTTGAAGGGGTTGCTTTTGAAACAACATCAGATGCGGTTACACGCATTGAAAAGGCTGCAATTAAACTGAATGAAAAGTATTCAAATGATTCCGGGAAAACATTAATCATTAATATGTTGGCGACGGTTGGAAGTCAGCCCTTTAAGACAGGATTTACTCCAGTTACTCCGACTGGAGATAATTTGGGTGAAGTTGCTCTTGAGATTTTACCAGGATCAGAAAGATCAATTTCTGCGAGGGAACTTGCTGCTGAGTGGCGGAAATTAACGGGTCCTATACCAGCAACTTCAGAGATTTCGTTTCAAAGTCAATCAGCTGGCTCAGGGAATGCTATTGATTTGGAGCTTTCAGGTGATGATATGGACAAGTTAATTATGGCAACCGAAGAGGTTAAAAATTCTTTATCTAAGATTGATGGAATTATTGATATAAGCGATTCAAATAATCTCGGCAAACGTCAGGTGGTTCTTAAGTCATTACTTCCTGCAGGAGAATCTATGGGATTGCGTTTGTCTGACGTTGCTATACAGCTCAGGCAAGGTTTTTATGGTGAAGAGGTTCAAAGGTTGCAGCGTGGGAGGGATGAGGTGAAAGTTATGGTGCGTTATCCGAAAGAAGACCGATCTTCTTTGGAGGATGTAGAACAAATTAAGATAAGAGCGAGGGCAGGGAATGAAATTCCTTTGTCGGCTTTGGTGAATTTTGAAGAGGGGCGTAGTAAATCGGTCATTAGACGTACAGAGCGAGTTCGTGCAGTTCGCATTGCTGCTGATATTGATCGGGGAAACCCAAAGGCTAATGCTAATCGAGCCAGAAGAACTCTTGAAAATGAGACGTTAACAACATTAGCAGAAAGGTTTCCCGGGATTAATTATGCGTTCTATGGGGAACAGAAAGATCAGGCGAGAAGCATGGAAGAGTTGAAATCCAGTTCCATATTTGCTTTGTTGGCAGTTTTTGTTCTGATGGCTATTCCATTAAGATCTTACGTTCAACCCCTAATAGTAATGAGCGTGATTCCATTCGGTATTGTTGGTTCGATATTAGGGCACATATTGATGGGTGCAAACATGAGTATAATGTCGATGTGTGGTATTGTTGCTCTTTCAGGCGTAGTGGTAAATGACAGTTTGGTCCTTGTTGATTATGTTAATCGTCATAGGATTAAGGGTGAGTCGCTAATTGCTGCTGCATGGGAGGCTGGAGCGGCTAGATTTCGCCCGATTATATTAACTTCACTGACAACTTTTGCGGGGTTGAGTCCCATGCTTTTTGAGACAGATTTGCAGGCAAAGTTTCTAATACCAATGGCTATTTCTCTTGGCTTTGGCATTTTGTTTGCTACAGCTATTACGCTTATTCTTGTGCCATCTATATACTTGGTCCTTGAGGATTTTAAGCTTTTACTGATAAAGCCTGAGAAAATTAAAAAGTGGGAGGAAAAGCGTCGATTAGATGCTGCTGATCTGAAAAGGTATAATGATGATTAGTTGGAATCATGAATTTAATCGGAAAACTTTTGATTTTTAGGCTAATTTAGGAGAAAACTTTAGCCTCAATTATAGACAAAAACTTTATAATGAGCGCTATTTGGTTAGTAGCAAGAAGTAGAAAACTCACTAATGCCAATAAATAAAAAATTCTATCAAGTGAAATTAGGTTCGTATCTTTTAATTGTAACGAACCTCTTCCTTATATTGATGGGTCAACTTTTTAGTGCAATAGAGGCTCAGCCAGATATTCCTAATTTTCTTTCACCAGAACAGCTTGAGCCATTAAAGAAATATGAAACTGCTCTCAAGGCTAATGAGGAAAAGCACATTGGTTATATGTCTAAATTGAATGGCAAATATTCAGGTGCTCTTGGCGTGGCTAAAGAAAGAATGGTTAAGATTGGAGCTGTTAGGGCCATTAATGCTTTGGAAGCTGAAATCATTAGGATTAAAGCAAATGATACCAGACGTTCTAAGGACATAGAAGCGGCTCCTGATTATGTGAGGAAAATGAGATCTCAGTATGATCAATTTGTTTTCAGAGTAAATAATCTAAAGAGAAGCAGAGATGGCGAAGCTCTTTATGCAACAGATCGAAGCCTTGCTGAGTTGCAGCTCGAATTGACGAAGTCAGATCAACTTGAAACGGCTCTTAAATTGCGCCAATACAGAGAAGAGTTCAAGAGACCTCCTCAACCAAAGAAATCATCTCAGGTTAATAAAAAAGATGATAATAATGAAGAAATAAATCCACCAGAGAATCCTGAACCTATTGATGTTCCTTTTGATCCTCCTGAGCCTGAGCCTGAGCCTGAGCCTGAGCCTGAGCCTGAGCCTGAGCCTGAGCCTGAGCCTGAGGCATTTTTTCCAGCTGAATATGGATTCAGTGGAGACATCGTTAGACCGATGACCTCAGAGGAAATGGATAAATATGAATCACAGGTAGGCTCTCCTCCCGCCAGGACCGCACGAGGCTATTCTGTAATGATTGCAAGTATTCAAAGAAAAGAGGTCACAGAGATAACCTTGGGGAAGATTAAGGGTTGGGGGCTTGCAAGGCCACAGATTTGGAAAGGAAAACCATACTGGACTGCGACTGTTACTTACCCTACCACGAGTTTATTTGGTACATTTGATACTGAAGGAATGGCCATCATTTCAGGTAATCGTGTTCTCGAGTGGCGCTACACTGGTTCTGGAGAAGAGATTCCTTAAGATTATCACTAGAAGTGTAATTCTAGATTAATTTATTGATTCTCTATCAAGGAAATAGCTTTATCTAAGTGGATGGTAACCCATTTGTCAGCGCCTATATGAATGAGGTGAGTAAGATCATTTTTAGCTGCATCGATATTTCCAAGTAATGCATTTGCCATTCCACGGTCTGCTATCAATGTCATGTCAGGTTTTTTTGGATGAATCCTTTGATCTAATTCTTTTAGGCACATTCTAAGATCATTCATTGCAGCATTAATTTTCCCGGTTCCTATATAAGCTTTTGCTCTTCTGAGTTCCCAGGAGCTCTTGAGTCTACTTGACGTTAATTCTTTTTCTATGATTGGCAGAGCTATTTCATATTTTTTGCATTCAAGAAGTGAGTCTATCCATGCATTACGCAATACGATACTACCTGTTAACTGATATCCTGTACGAAGAATTTCGGGTCTTTCATTGTCCCGTTTTAGTTCTCCCAATAAACGAGCGTGCAATAGATACCATTCTAACTTGCCGTTGGGATTTAATTTAAATGCTGTAGAACTGTATTTAATTGCTTCTGATGGCTCTCCAGCATTTAATAGCATCTGTGCAAGAAGGATCATTGCAGAGGACTTCTCTCTTTGTGTTATTGCATTAGTAATAACTTTTTCGGCAGAGAGAATTGCAAGTTTATGTCGGCCTTGTTTGCTTAGAATTCGAGTTATTTCTCGTCTAGCTAGGGTGAAGTTCGCGTTACGGTGTAGAGCTATTTTTAGATCATTTACAGCTTCTTTCAGTTGACCTAATACACGGTACTCAATCGCGCGTTTATAATAATTCTCTGCTGTTGATTCACCTGAGTTTATTCTTTTTGTTAATTCTTCTATTAGAACCTTTGTGTCGTGATGTGATATTGCATGCGACCCGAGAGCCACAAAAAAAAGAGCAAAAAATAAGTGAAGCCTGAAGACTTTCTTGTTCATCATTTTTTAAGAATCAGAGTAGGGTGGATTGTGAAATCTGAACTTTTCTTTTCATGATTGTGTCCTTCTATTGCAAGTATGTTAACTCCTCCTTCTAGGGCTTTAATTGCGTTCGTATCAAAGGGAAAATATTCAAAAGTTTTTTCTGCTTCGTGAGGGCTGATATTGCGGGCTTCCCCCCCGTTTCCTGACTCAATGCCCACTCGCAAAATTTCTTTCCCATTAAGGTACGCAATGAAGGCGTCATCATAAGAGACAACGAGTCCGATTTTTTTGTAATCTATTCCTTCTGGCAAAGCGAAGCTCCTACGTAGATAAAGTGTTGTGTATTTATTTTTCATACTCTCTAGAACGGTTCTGTCATCGTTATCTCCGAATCCGAAACCTGATTCATCTTTTTTCCAGGAAGAGTGGTTGAATGCTAACATATTCCAATTTTCTGGAGGATCTTCAGTGCCAAGAAAATAGGCCCATTGAGAATTTTTTCTTATAATCATTGTTGCAACTGGTGGCACTTTAATGCCCCTACTAATTGATTTCTTTTTGATTGGTTTTTTTCCGGTGACAGGGTTCCAAGGATTTTCTATTGGTGAATGGATTACGGTCCCTTCTTTTTTGATTGAAAATGTATCGCGGATGAGCCCATCAAGGTTAAGCATTGTGCCTGTCAAAACATTGTCTGAAATGGAGACAAGCACTGATCCATTCTCAACAAATATGGATCGCATGATTGGCATTGTTCCTTTCCTGCTTACTTTGGTGCCCCCATGCCCAGCAACAACTTGAACAGTACCATTATGTGGCACAAGTCCAGCGCTCTTTATGTAGGGGCCATCACCAGTAGGATTGCCGTCTCCATCATCAAGAATGACTCCTTCAGAAACAGTTGGTGTTGCATAGGCGCCATTGATAAGCATTGATCTTTCATAGATATGTGAATGGCCAGTAAACACGATATCGACGCCTCCGCTTTCCAGTATTGGCATAATGTGTTCCCTCATTTCTATGAGTTGTTGCTCCTTATCACTATCATGAGATCCCTTGGTGTATGGGGGGTGATGGAAATATGCGATAAGCCATTCGGCTTTTGTTTTTTCTATATCTGCTTTAAGCCATTGAGCCATGTGCCCGGTTGGTCTTCTATCAAGATCATGGGAGTCAAGAACAATAAAATGAACTTTGCCATAATCGAAAGAATAATAGGCTTCTTTCCCAGAAGGTAATCCGCCAGCTTCAGCTGCCTTAGGGCAAATATATGCATCATAATAAGGTCCGATTCCATCTTCTCCTTTTGATGTCTTACCTTCATGGTTTCCCATAGCAGCCCAGCAGACTGTATTCCGTAGGGTCGGTTCATACATTTTAAAAAATCGTTCTGAGAACTGACCATCAGTTCCGCTCGTATAGGCCATGTCTCCAACATGAATATACATATCTAGTTCTAGATTTTTAAACTGATTGTACTTACGCATTGCGGTGTGGACTTTTGCTTGGTTTTCTCCTCCGGTTCCGGAATCTCCAACTACCCAAAAATAGAGAGGTGATTTTGTGCCTGGTTTTGGGTGTGTCTTAAAATGATAACTTGAATCTTTTGGAGTTAGGCGTTTTTCTCCATCGAATACTGAGTAGTAGTAAGTTGAATTTGAATCCAAATTAGAAATCTTTGCTTCAAATTGACGAGTTCCCTTAGGGGCATCAAATAGTGATAATGCATCATTAATTGATTTATCGGATTCATCTACAGTCCGGCGCTCCAAGATAAATTCTGATCCTATTTTTTCATTTAGCGCATCCACATCTTTTCCAAATCTGATGATTGGATTCATTTTAGTTTTGGTCCGCCAAACAATGTGAATAGATGAATCAGTGGCAAGTTGCAGGTAAGGAGATCGAGAAAAAATATTATTACCTGCTTGTCCTAAGCTAATGGATAGAAAACAAAAAATAACGATGAGGTGTATATTTTTCATGATATTGGCTGTTGTTTTTTGACGTTAATTAAGCGCAAAATATTCAGTATTGGTTGATTTCTTGATATCTATACTTATTGTAACTTCATTAGATTGTTATGTCAGACAATAAACCTGTAATTACCGCCTATCTTAAAACTCACTGCGGATGGAGTGAAGGAGTTAGGGCCATTATGCGCAAACATGGTCTTGATTATGAAGAAAAAGATATTATTGCTAACCCCGCTTTTCGATGGGAAATGGAACAGCGAAGTGGTCAGTCTCTTTCGCCGTGTGTGGCAGTCAATGACGTGATGTTGGCTGATGTTAGTGGGGATGAGGTTGAAGTATATATGCTTGATAAAGGTATTGTCATAGAAGCAGATAACGAAGCAGACGCACCAACTGATTCTGCTTGCACCGACGAGCAGCATGCTGCGATGGACAAAGCTGAAGGAAAGATCAATTTTATTGAATAGTTTTAGGCAAGCTATATTTTTATACCGAATTTATCTCCAGGTTTCAGTGACTGAACAAATTTAACGAGCGCCGATATTACTTTTTCAACGTCTTTTATTTCCACGACTTCAACTACTGAGTGCATATACCTAAGAGGTAATGAAATTAATGCGCTAGGTATTCCTTCCCCGGTATATGAAATGTTATCTGTGTCTGTGCCGCTATATCTAGAACTTGATTCATGCTGAATGGGTATCTTATTTTTCTTTGCAACCTCTAAAATCCTTTTTATGACATTTGGATGATTGCATGTTCCATGCGTTACTGATGGGCCACCTCCCATTTTGATTTGACCGTGAATGGAATGATCAATTCCTGGTGTATCTGTAGCATGAGTAACATCAAGGCAAACAGCCACGTCAGGCATTAGCCTTCTGGTGATCATGCTTGCTCCGTGACCTCCAATTTCTTCTTGGACTGAATTCACACATTGTACTGTGGCAGCACATCTATTTTTTTCTTTTGATAATTCTGCCATTACTCTTGCAATAATGTATCCCCCAATCCGATTATCAAGAGCGCGACTAACAATTTTACCTTTTGAAAATTCTTCAGGTTCGTCAGAATAAACGGCAGGATGGCCAACTCGCAGTCCTAATTTTGCGACTTCTTTGTCAGAAGATGACCCAACATCAACGTAAAGTTCGTGTATTTTAGGTGCACTTTCATTTCCAAGGGAATCTTTCCTCAGATGAATTGCAGTATTTCCTATAATTCCTTTTACTGCTCCCTTGTCTCCTAAGATCTGTAGACGTCTGCCTCGTCCAGTAGCGGCATCGGAACCGCCGACTCGATCAATTCTAAGAAATCCATTCTTGCAAATGTGCTTGATAATGTAACCAATTTCATCAGCGTGCGCTTCGAGCATCACTGTGGGAGCTTTTGGCGATTGTCCTTTTAGCGTTGCCCAAGCTGTTCCATAAGCATCATTTTGAACTGTATCTGCATATTTATTAATATACTTGGCCCATACCTTTTGACCTGCGGTTTCAAATCCGGTTGGGCTTGGCGCAGATAAGAGTTCAAATAGAAATTTTTTTTCGCTGTTTGTCATTATTCAAATTCTAATGTGTTTTTATTAGTTAATAGAATCATTCACTATTATTTAACAGAAGATTTTTATATAATTTCCAATCAGAGAAGGCAATCTGACATTTATATTTATGAGTAAAAACTTTAAACATGGAAATTCTTAATTCTTCAGATTGGAGGAGTAAGGCGAAGTCTCACTCTGAGAGGGTTCTTCCTTGGGTCGAGGAATTTCGTTTTCGTCGAGCAAGGGGGCAGGTCAATCCTGTGGTGGATTTTTTGTTCACTTATTATAGTTTTCGGCCTGGACAATTGACTCGATGGAGTCCTGGGATTGGTTTTTCTTTGGAAGGAGTAGATTCAAAGACTCAATTAGGAAAGTTTTGGAAAAGAGATCAGAATCTAGCTTTACTTGATCTTTCGTTAATGAAGGGAAAACAGAAAAGAACTGCATTTTGGATATGTGAACTTATGAAATCCATTTCTTCAAGGCCTGCTGTCTATAGATGTTACGGGTTACATGAATGGGCGATGGTATATCGTTTACCAACATCTGAACTGCGACATTCTCAATTCCCTCTTCGCTTGAGTTCTGAGAAAATAAATAACTTTTTAGATCAGCAAAGAATCTGTTGTAGCCATTATGATGCTGTCCGTTTCTTTTCACCATTGGCAAGGCCAAAGAATATAAGTAATCCTACCTTTTCAAGTAGAATGGCTCATGAGCAATCTGGTTGTTTGCATACTAATATGGATCTATATAAGTGGGCATATAAGATGAGCCCGTGGATACCTACCGAAATTATTTCAGATGCTTTTCTGCTTGCAGCTAAGATTAGAGAACTTGACATGCGTGCTAGCCCTTATGATTTGACTTCATTAGGATGTGAGCCTGTCCGAATAGAAACGGTTGAGGGGAGGAATGAATATCAGAGAATTCAGAGAATATTCTCCGATGAAGCAGAACCTATAAGAGAAAAACTTTTAGAAGCGGTTGAAAGAGTGATCTCTCATATCAACTAGAATAAACTATAATTTCTCATTAAATTCTTAGATTCGGATTAACGTCTTCGGAGAGAGGTGAGAATTTTTTTCGTATGAACCTTTCAGCGGCCGCTCTTGCGATCATTGCAGCGTTATCAGTGCTGTATTTAGGGTCAACGGCAATAAGTTCTAAACCATATTTTTGACACCTAATTCTTAGTGCTTGGCGAAGAGAATTATTGCATGCCACTCCTCCGCTGAGGGCTATGGTATTTAGATTTTCTTTAAGAGCTGCCTCAGTTGCTTTATGCACTAATATTTCTACAACTGCAATTTGAAAGGACGCACAAAGATCGGCTAGTATTTGTTTGTCAGGATTTTGTATTTTATTTAAGGCATAAAGAACTGAAGTCTTTAGGCCGCTGAAGCTGAATGTTGAATTGTCTCTATTGATCATGCTTCGAGGAAAATTGAAACGTTCAGGATCTCCTCGCTTTGCTAATTTTTCGACTTCCGGTCCCCCAGGATATGGGAGCCCAAGCATTTTCCCCACTTTATCAAAGGCTTCTCCAGCTGCATCGTCTAGGGAGCTTCCTAGTGTTTTATAGTTATTAAATTCGTTAACTTTGATCAGCAAAGTGTGTCCTCCACTCACAATGAGTGCAATATGTGGTTTTATTTCCATTTGCATGAATGGCGAACAAAGATGCCCTTCAATATGGTTTACTGATATGAATGGCTTGTTGCTTGCTAAGGCCAGAGCCTTGGCTGCGGTATTTCCCATCAATAGGGAGCTTGAAAGTCCTGGCCCCGAAGTTGCAGAGAATGCTTGAATTTCATCAATCCTAATGTCGGCACTCTTTAGAGTTTGTGATATGATGGGATTTAATAAAATTAGATGATTTCGTGAAGCGAGTTCTGGAACTACTCCTCCATAAGGTCTGTGTTTCTCTACTTGGGATGCTATGTGGCTTGCTAATAAAGAAGAGGGAGGTGATAGGACGGCCGCGGCGGTCTCATCGCAGGAACTTTCAATAGCAAGTAACATAATGTTAGTGATATAACAATCTATCTGTGGTCGATTTAATTGCGATGAGTTATCTGATTGTTATTTTAACTCTTGCGAATTGTTGTGAATTTTGATCATTAATTAAAATTTTTGATTGCCATGACAAGGTGTTTCTAGATGAGTTAGAATGGATATTTCCAAGAAATATCCCCTCATCCCAATGCTGTAGATCAGATGAGAATTCAATAGAATAGACAGCATCATCAGCTGAGAGGTTAACTTCTATATTGGCAATAAATACAAAATCGGCAGAATCTTCTAATTGAGTAATTCCATAAGAGCTTGCGTTCTTGAATGGTGATTCTTTAAGAGAATAGGAAAGAATAGTCCCATGGCCATCTCCCTCAAAAGAGGTAGCATCTGATGAGCCCGGGTTCCCATTATTCTGAACACTTGGTCTCCAACTGGAAGGAAGC
>DUBC01000047.1:1031-2106 GCA_012960505.1 Verrucomicrobiales bacterium | reverse complement strand
GCAGGACATACGCGCCCAGTAAATTCAGGAAAATTATTTGTTTTTTGCAATAACTCTACCGCTTCCTGATATCGGCCTCGATAGACCATATCATTCCAATCGGGAATCAGGTTTCCGAGTGGACACCCTGCCTCACTTTGGCAAAACGGAACACCGCAATCCATACAACGGGCACCCTGTTGCTGATATTTTTCTTCAGGGAAAGGGGCGTAGCACTCCTTCTGATCCTTGAGCCTTTCCTCAACTGACCGTCCAGGTGGTGTCTCCCGCCCGTATTCCATAAACCCTTTAATCGCACCCATTAAACTTTTAACATCCTTTCTAAAAGTTACCTTCAGGCAACCAGTATTTCATTTTTTCGGTTTTGTTCTTCCAGGACCCTACGATAGTCTGTAGGATAAATTTTGACAAACTTTGGCAAAATCTCTTCCCATTCATCAAGCACTTTTTTAGCAACACTGCTTTGTGTGTGCTGAAAGTGTTCCTCAATCAAACCTCTCAACTGTTGAATATCTTCGGGTTCTTCAACAGGAAGCAAATCAACAATACTCTGGTTGCAGTGAATCGGGAATGTGTTATCTCGATCTAGAACGTAGGCTAATCCACCGCTCATTCCAGCAGCAAAATTCCTCCCCGTGGAACCCAGAACCACAACGACACCCCCCGTCATGTATTCACAACCATGATCGCCAACCCCTTCTACTACTGCTTGTGCGCCACTATTCCGCACCGCAAATCGCTCTCCACCAATTCCTCTAAAAAATGCTTTTCCGGAAACAGCCCCATATAGAATGGTATTACCAATCAAAATATTATCTTCTGGAACCAGAGTCGACTCCACTGGAGGGTAAACAATAATTTTTCCTCCGGAGAGGCCTTTCCCAACATAATCGTTGGCATCCCCCGCCAAATTAAACGTCACACCCGGAGCCAGAAAAGCACCAAAACTTTGTCCCGCCGAACCTTTGAAACTAAAACAAATCGTATCTGAAGGCAGCCCTTCTTCGCCATACTTCTTTGAAATCCGGTAACTGAGCATTGCACCCGTTGCCCTATCAGTATTTACAATGGGGAC
>DUBC01000047.1:0-1021 GCA_012960505.1 Verrucomicrobiales bacterium | reverse complement strand
TCTCTAAAGCTGCTGCACTCATTTTAATCAGTTTGTGATCCAGAATATCATTCAAGTCACCACTCAAATCCTGGGTACAAATATTACGAATAGGGACAGCTGCATCAACATCTGGTTTATACAAAATTCGACTGACATCGACGCCATGAGCTTTCCAGTGGTCTACTGCAAATTTGGACTCAAGAAAGCCTACCTCACCTATCAAATCATCAAATTTACGTACACCCATCTGAGCCATAATTTCGCGAACTTCTTCCGCAATAAATCTAAAAAAATTAACGACATATTCGGCCTTACCATCAAACTTCTTTCTTAGATCTGGGTCTTGTGTTGCAATTCCAACAGAGCAGGTATTCAGATGGCACTTTCGCATCAAGATACAGCCCATAGTCACCAGAGCAGTGGTTGAAAAACCAAACTCATCGGCTCCCAAAATACCGCCAATCACTACATCGCGACCAGTTTTAAGTTGACCATCAACCTGCACACGAATTCGTCCACGCAAATCATTGAGCACTAGAACCTGTTGGGTTTCGGAAAGTCCCAATTCCCAAGGAAGCCCTGCATGCTTAATAGAGGTTTGCGGTGAAGCCCCGGTACCGCCATCATGGCCGGCAATGAGCACTCCTTCAGAATGAGCCTTGGAAACACCCGCCGCAATGGTCCCCACACCTGATTCGGCAACCAACTTAACGCTGACCCTCGCATCTGGATTGGCATTATGCAGATCGAATATCAATTGTTGTAGATCTTCGATGGAATAAATATCGTGATGTGGCGGGGGTGAGATCAAAGCCACACCCGGAGTGGAATTACGAATCTTAGCAATATATTCACTGACCTTATGTCCCGGTAACTGGCCCCCTTCCCCCGGCTTGGCCCCCTGCGCAATTTTTATCTGCATTTCATCTGCATTGGATAAGTAAAAACTATTCACTCCAAATCGACCGGAAGCCACTTGTTTAATAGAGCTCCTACGGGAATCTCCATTCGCATCAGGAATATAGCGAATACTATCCTC
>DUBC01000046.1:67839-68459 GCA_012960505.1 Verrucomicrobiales bacterium | reverse complement strand
ATGAAATCCTCAAAATTGCAAAGGGCGGTAGCCCAGTCGCTTCCCTCGTCGATGCAGATCAGGACGGATTCATTGACACTTGGGAGAAAAAGTTTGCTGGCAACTTAACTGATCTTGATGGAAATAATGAAGAAGCAGACTTTGATAAGGACGGGCTCACTGACACTGAAGAATACAACATCAGAATAATTGATCCGACCAAGTCGGATTCTGATAATGATGGTTTAAATGATTTTACTGAGATCGATGACGGAACAAATCCATCAAATGCCGACACAGACAACGATGGTTTAAATGATGGAGCCGAAATTACGGCAAAAACTGACCCGACGAACCCGGACACAGACGGGGACGGTTACATAGACGGAATTGAAGTAGCTAACGGCAGTGACCCCAATGATGACAACAGCATACCTTCTCCTCTGATGGCTTATTACGACTTCGAAGAAGACCAAGGAAACACAGTCAAAGACAAAGGATCTTGGGGAAATGATGCTGAAGTGACCCGTCCAGATCAGACTACCCTAGGGATCGAGGGAGGCGCGCCGGGAGGATCTAGTCCCATCACTGCAGCCCAATTAAATGATGGCCTTCTCAATGTTCCAGGCATTGATCTAACT
>DUBC01000046.1:0-67650 GCA_012960505.1 Verrucomicrobiales bacterium | reverse complement strand
GACGGTGAAACAGACACTGGTCAGATCTACCTCGATGGTGTTATTGACTACGAAGGTGCTAAAAATGCACCGAACGGTAGCGGCAACTTGATCATCGGTGGGCGTAACGGTGGTGGAGGCGGTTACGTTGGACTCATTGATGAGATTGCCATCTGGGAGGATGTACAGAGTGAAGAATTTATCGCATCTTTGGCCGAAGGAGCCAGTCCAGTATCAGGAAAGGTTGCAGATGCTGACGAGGACGGATTACCGGACTGGTGGGAAGACAGGCACGACGTCGATGACCCAGAATCCGATCCGGATCAGGACGGGCTTGCTAATATTGATGAATTTGAGGAAGGAACAGATCCTCAAGAAGCAGACACGGATGGTGATGGTTTAAATGATGGAAAAGAAATTTCTTTAGGCACTTCTCCTTTTCTCATAGATACCGACAATGACGGACTCGAGGATGGCCAAGAGAACGAAATCGGAACCGATCCAACAGAAAAAGATACGGACGGCGACAGTTATTCAGATCAAGCAGAAATATTGGCAAAGACAGACCCTCTAGATGAAAACAGCTTTCCAAATCCACTCATGCCCATACTCTTTTACGATTTTGAAGGGGATGATAACAATACAGTTACTGATAAGAGTGGCTCAGGGAACAATGCAGAAGTCACAAGACCAAACGGCACTACCTTAGGAGTTCCTGGAGGAGCACCGAGCGGATCCTCTCCAGAAACTGGAGCCGAAATGAATAATGGTTTACTGAACGTTCCAGGAATCAACTTAAGTAACATTATTAACGATGATGGTAGTTACACTTACACTGCATGGTTGAAACCGACCGAACTTGGAGGCGACAAGTTCCTCTGGGGCCAAACGGTCCAAGGAATTCACAATGGCATCCGTAGCGGAGGATTCCTGCATCAGGCTCACTGGGGAGCAGATACCAACGGTGCCACGAACCTGAATGATTATCTGGACAATGACCTGGACGGCTGGATCCACGCGGCCTGGACCTATGATGGAGAAACAGACATTGGGCAGATTTATTTGGACGGTGCCCTTGACTGGGAAGGCAATAAACGAGCTCCAAACGGTAGCGGTAACCTGATCATCGGTGGACGCAATGGCGGTGAATCAGGTTACGTTGGACTCATCGATGACATTGCAGTCTGGAACGATGTGCTTGCTGAAAAAATTATTGCCAACCTGGCCGAAGGAGCTAGCCCGATCCCTCAAAACAATACTGATGATGACGAAGACGGATTACCAGATTTCTGGGAAACAAGGAACGGAGTCGATGATCCCGAAGCGGATCCTGATCAGGACGGGCTCACAAATGCAGACGAATACGACAATAAAACAAACCCGAACAAAGCCGACACCGATGAAGATGGCTTGGATGATGGCACTGAAGTCGCCGGAAAATCATCTCCCCTAAGTAAAGACACGGACAATGACGGACTCAGCGACAGCGAGGAAAAAGATTCCGGCACTGATCCGACCAAGGACGACACGGACGAGGACGGTTACTCGGATTTAAAAGAGATAGAAGCAGGTAGTAATCCACTCAATGCGAACAGCGTGCCCCAAGCACCACCCGTCGACGAACCTCTTTTCTTTTATGATTTCGAAGGGGATGAGGGAGATCTGGTAACTGACAAGGCAGATAGGGGAAATGATGCGGATGTGACCCGCCCAGGTCAGACCACATTAGGAGTTCCAGGAGGAGCGCCGCAAGGATCTAGCCCTGGAACTGCTATTGAGTTTGATAACGGACTTCTTAATGTCCCTGGCGTTGAAATGGCAGAAATTATCAGTGGAGAAGGCAGCTATACGTTCAGCGCATGGCTTAAACCAACTAATCTCGGAGGCGACAAGTTCCTATTCGGTCAGACAAGTCAGGGAATTCACAATGGCATTCGTAACGGTGGATTCCTGCACCAAGCTCACTGGGGAGCAGACACGAACGGCGCCACAAATCTCAATGGTTATCTTGAGGCAGACGAAGATGGTTGGATTCATGCCGCCTGGACATATGACGGTGAAACCGACACTGGCAAGATCTACCTTGATGGCAACCTTGACTGGGAAGGCGGCAAACGCGCTCCCAACGGTGGTGGTAATTTGATCATTGGTGGGCGTAATGGCGGAGGAGCAGGTTACGTTGGGCTGGCCGACGACATTGCCATGTGGGACATGGTACTTGAATCGGAAGCAATAACTGAACTTGCCCAAGGCTCCAGTCCGATCGGATCAAAATTGCCATTTCAAATTACAGCAATTATCTATGACATTGAATCCGGCGAGATAGAAGTGACCTGGGATTCCAAGCCAGGAAGAAATTACATGCTCCTATATAACACATCCCTCGAGAACTGGGACGCAGACATCGATGACAGTATCGACTCAGGCGGAGAATCGACGACTTATCGATTTGAAAATCCGGAAGGAGTCGGAGCCCGGAGCCTGTTCTTTAAAGTTATTGAAAACTAAAACGATTCTTTACGGTATCTCAGCCTCCGGAACGACGCTCGTGTGAATACAACCATTTGTAAAATTTAGGGTTATTGTAAGTTCGTGTCCATGAGTCATGACCGACTCCCTTGTATGAAGTGAATTTGATACTCTCATTGCCGGCTTCTTTTAAAGCCTCTACCAAGACCTCGCTTTCCTTTTGCGGCACTGCCTTATCATTCGACCCATGAAAGGCCCAGATCGGCATGTCCTTCACTGTAATCAAATCTTTAATATCAAAAGGTTTAGCACCTTTCGTTTTAAGCACACCTTTCAATCGCTCAATACTTCCCCCTCCACAGATTGGTGCAGCAGCTGCGAAAAAATCAGGGTTCTTTGAAATTAAGTCCCAAGATCCGTAACCTCCCATACTTAAACCAGACACATAAATTCTCTGTTCATTTATTTTTTCCGCATGTGAACTCAACACCTCTTTAACAAGAGCCATTAGAGTATTTGAAACCCACCAACTATCACGTGGACATTGTGGGGAAACTACGATGGAATTTTTTAATTCTGGAAACTTATCAATTAGTTTTGGCGGCCCATGAACTTTGACTTTCTCTAAATTTCTTCCCCTCTCTCCGGCCCCATGCAGAAAAAGAAGCATCGGCCACCCATCAGATGGAGCGGCCCCGTCAGGAACGTGGATCAAATAAGAGAGTTTTTGTCCGCTGACCTGCTCCTTCATTTTCTGAGCAGTCTGGTCAGCAAAAAGGGAAGAAGCACTTAAAATAATGAAAAATAATGAAAAATCTTTTATCATAATTATAAACTTAAAAGTTCTACAGCTCCTTGCAAGAAAGAAGCATAATGAAGGCTCTGATGCATTGACTTAGTCTCCTGTCACTGGGATATTATATAAAATAAAATCCATGATCCGAAATTTAACTAGATTAATCGCTGTTATCCTCGTGACAGCAACTTTTGTTTTCGCTGGTCAGGCCATCCTCGGAGGAAAAAGAGTGAAACCAGTAGACAAAGTTACCCAAAAGAAAATATCAAAAGAAGAACAGGCAAAGCTAGAAACCATTGACCTTGGAGCCGGCTGTTTCTGGTGTATTGAAGCTGTCCTTGAAAGGGTCAAAGGAGTTATGACCGTAGAATCCGGTTATATGGGAGGACAAACAAAGAATCCCACCTATAAAGAAATATGCACCGGCACTACAGGTCATGCAGAAATAGTAAGAGTGAAATTCAACTCGAAAGAACTATCCTTTGATAAATTACTCGAAGTGTTTTGGGAATTACATGACCCAACGACCCTGAACAGACAAGGTGCGGATGAAGGAACTCAATACCGATCCGCCATATTCTATCATAACGAAGAACAAAAAAAGGTTGCAGAAAATTCCAGAGCTAAAAAGAATAAGTCAGGAAAATTTGATAGCCCAATAGTAACAGAAATTACAAAGATAAGTAAGTTCTATCCAGCAGAGGATTACCATCAGGACTTCTTTGATAATAATAAAACTTTCGGCTACTGCAGAGCTGTCATTTGGCCAAAACTCGCAAAGTTGGGTATGCTAAAGGAAGAATAGAAATTTCTTTAAATACTCAAGAATTGAACTCCCTAAAATTCACCAAGTCATGAAATGGCGTTGGTTTAACGCTCGATGGATCAATAAATCATCAAAAATATTCCATGAATACTATTCTCACTTCATTCTTACTTAGCATTAGCATAATCGTAGCAATATCTGCTGCAGAACGGCCTAACATTATTGTTATCATGTCTGATGATATGGGCATATCAGATATAGGCTGTTACGGCAGCGAAATTGATACACCAAGGCTTAACAAACTTGCTGAAAATGGATTACGCTTCACTCAATTCTACAACACTGCTCGGTGTTGTCCTACACGTGCTTCACTACTGAGTGGTCTGTACCCTCATCAGGCAGGCGTTGGCTGGATGATGACTGACCGCGGACATGATGGGTACAGAGGCGAAATTAACCGTGAATGCATAACTATCTCGGAAGCTCTTAAAACTTCAGGTTACGGGACCTATATGGCTGGAAAATGGCATGTCACTAAGCACATCTCTCCTGATGGCCCAAAAAACAACTGGCCCAAACAAAGAGGATTTGATCGTTTCTACGGAACAATTCATGGAGCAGGATCACTTTGGGATCCAAACACATTGACCAGAGATAACACCCAGATCACTCCGGTCAATGACCCCGAATACAATCCCAAAGAGCCATGGTTTTATACTGATGCCATCGCTGACCAGACAACTCGTTACATTGAAGAACACGTGAAATCCAAGCCTAATGAGCCGTTCTTTTGTTATGTTTCTTTTACTGCTGCGCACTGGCCAATGCATGCACGCGAAAAAACCATTGCTAAGTATAAAGGAAAATACGATGCCGGTTACAAAATCATCCGCCAGAAAAGATTCCAAAAAATGAAGGAACTAGGAATCATTAAGAAGAACACTGAACTTTCACCACAGCCCTGGGAATGGGGAAAAGTCAAAGAGCAGGAATGGGAAATACGCTGCATGGAAGTCTACGCTGCAATGGTCGAAGAAATGGACCAAGGAATTGGTAAAATAATCGATGCTCTTGAGAGCAACGGGGAAATGGACAATACCCTGATCCTGTTCTTACAAGATAATGGCGGATGCGCAGAAGCCTTTGGAAGGTCAAAAAATAAATCAACTGGCCCGCGGGCAGAAAAACCAAACTTGCCTCCGATGACAAAGGATCAATTGCAAACAAGAATGCAACCTAGACAGACCCGAGACGGATACCCGGTTCGCACAGGCCCAGGAGTAATGCCAGGTCCTGCGGACACATACATAGGATACGGTCTAGGGTGGGCCAATGTCTCAAACACTCCTTTCAGAGAATATAAGCACTGGGTTCATGAAGGAGGAATAAGCACCCCCTTGATTGCTCACTGGCCTGAAGGCATTAAGCGCAAAGGAGAAATTGACCATCAACCAGGACATCTCATTGATATAATGGCAACTTGCGTAGATCTAGGAAAAGTCAATTATCCAAAGGAAAGGGATGGGAAAAAGATAAAACCCCTAGAAGGGAAGAGTCTGAACACTGCCTTCAAAGGAGATGAGATTCAGCGAGATGCTATTTATTGGGAACATGAAGGTAATCGGGCAATCCGTAAAGGGAATTGGAAACTTGTATCTAAAGAAAATAGGCCTTGGGAACTCTATAACATGGCAACAGATAGAACGGAACTTCGCGATCTTTCAAAGAACAAAACGGAAATCGTTAAAGAGCTGTCAAAGGCCTATCAAGAGTATGCTGATAGAGCCGATGTTTCACCAATCGGAACATGGAGAGGTAAGCCAAGAGTAAAAAAAAAACTAAGTGATCAGGAATCATTTAAATTAAAATCTGGTGATCAGCTATCTCAGGAAAAATCACCAAACATAGCAAATCGTGGAATTCTTCTAGAAGGAAACGTAGAATCCTCAGAACCAAACGGCGTGATCATTGCTCAGGGAGGTGATTCACAAGGGTTCGCGTTATTATTACATAACAGATATCTTCGCTTTATCACCTGTGTTGATGGGCAAATAAGCAGGGTCCAGACTGAAGAACCTCTCTCTGTATTGAAGTTTGATTTCACATCCAAAATGACACCAACAGGGGATGTCTTCATATCTATTAACAATAAATTAGTAGGATCAGGCAAAGTGAAACCACTGAAAATAATGCCGATCGATGGACTGGCTGTCGGATCTGACCCTGGTGGTAGTGTCGGCGAATATGAACCGGGATATCCTATCCAAGGAAAAGCTCAGCTCACTGTGAAACTTCTCCCACAAAAGATAAAGCCTACGACAAAAGGCCCATTAACACAGATTAAAGATGAGCCTAACTTGCCTAAGGTATTAATCATTGGAGATTCCATTTCAATCGGTTACACAATCCCTGTCCGAGAAATTCTAGAAAATTTTGCCAACATCCACCGCCCACCAGCAAACTGTGCCTCCACTAAGCACGGACTAAAAAGCATCGATAAATGGCTTGGCGATAAAAAATGGGATGTTATTCATTTCAATTGGGGGCTCCATGATTTGAAGTATATAGGGCCAAACGAAGAGAATCTTGCAGATCCGAAATTGCCATCAAACAAGCAACAAGTTTCCATTCAACAGTACAGCAAAAATTTAGATCAGTTGGTTCAGAGAATGAAAAAAACAGGGGCTAAATTGATCTGGAGAAACACAACTCCAGTTCCGGCAGGTTCAAAAGGACGTGTTGTTGGAGACTCCTATAAATACAATAAATCAGCCGCAGAAATTATGGTAAAATATGGAATACCAACCAATGATCTCTATAGTTTTTCAAAAGAGAATTGGGATGAAATTGGGCGCAAAGCAAATGTGCATTTCACGCCTCAAGGATCAAAACAATTAGCAACTTTAGTTGCTGAATCTATTGCTGATCAGTTGAAGAAATAATCCTAATATATGGTCTGACGACGATTGCCCTGCTCACGGCTGTTGTTATTCTCCCGACGATTGTCATTCTCCCGACGGTTGTCATTCTGCCGGTTGTCACGCTGCCGGTTGTCATTCTGCCGGTTGTCATTCTGCCGGTTGTCATTCTGCCGGTTGTCATTCTGCCGATGGTTAGCCTGATCCCTCTCCCTATGCAAACGTTCAATTTCTCTCTTCATGGTTTCAATAACATTGCTCATTTCATCAATGCGACGATGTAATTGCTTCATATGATTTTCCATACCTTTAGCCCAATCATGTAATTGGCGTTCTCCTTCATGCCTCTCACCTTCATGTCTCTCACCTTCATGTCTCTCACCTTCATGTCTCTCACCTTCATGTCTCTCACCTTCATGTCTCTCACCTTCATGTCTCTCACCTTCATGTCTCTCATTCTCATGAGCGCGTTTAGCTCCTTCATCGCGTTTACGGAGCCCTTCAAGCATCTTCCCTGCATCTTCTCTTTTAATAACACCTTTTCTCACACGTTCTGCAATGCCTTTACGAATCGACTCCATGTCCGCACCACCTCGTAAACGTTCTGCAATGCTTTTACGAATTGCCTCTATATCCGCACCACGACGCTCACCACCTCGCTGCTGATTGGCACGCGGGTTGTTATTCCTATCACGACCTTTGGATTCTTCCCTTTGGGCATAAGCATCAGTCAATAACGTGACTCCTATACCTAAGAAAAGAAAAATAATAATTGTAATTCGGTTCATAAATTTGTGTTTAGCGATCATTGTTCTATTAATTAATTGTTAAAAGTAATTCAAAGTTGTGAAATCTCTAAGAGGTTTCATGAATTTATATTTAAGATAGTAACAGACTTAGATTATCTTAAGATTATCTGACTGATTTTTATATCAGCTCTAGATAATATAAATTTGATTTGATCATTCTTTATGAGTTCTGCCTCTAAATTTAAGCCTAAGCATTTTGAGCATGCTTTTGATATGGCTAGGCCTAGTCCACTATGAGATCCGTCAGTTCGAAAATCATCACATTAATATCTAAGAATACTAAAATAAGCCGGATCCATTTCATTGATTGATACTTTATCCTATAAGAGTTACAAATTTTGATTCAATGCGACTTCTCATTTTTACTTTTCTAGTCCTCACAATTGCAAAATTATCAGCAAAACCAAACATCATCTTCTTTCTCGTGGATGATCTTGGATACATGGATATCGGTGCCTATAATCCGAAAACTTTTTACAAAACTCCTAATGTAAATCGACTCGCTGCGACTGGAGTAAAGTTCACAAACGGTTACGCTGCAAATCCGGTTTGCAGTCCAACAAGATATAGTATTATGAGCGGAAAATATCCGAGTAGAATCGGTGCTACCAATTGGTTCAGTGGAACACGGTCAGGAAAATTCAATCCAGCACCATTGAACAGTAATATGCCTCTTTCGGAATTTACTTTAGCAGAGGCACTAAAAGACGCAGGGTACAGAACTGCATTTCTGGGAAAATGGCACCTCGGCCCAACACCCGAATTCTGGCCAGAGAACCAAGGATTTGATATTAACATTGGCGGTCATAATCGGGGGAGCCCACCCGGCGGATACTTTTCACCATACAAAAATCCACGCCTCAAAAATCTTAAAGAAGGAGAATATCTCACTGACAGGCTCGCAAATGAAGCATTAGAAATTATCAATACTTTTCATGAACAGAAAGATCCGTTTCTTATCTACCTATCCTTTTACAGCGTTCATACCCCTCTCCAAGCACCTAAAGAGATGGTGAAAAAATATCAAGAAAAGGCAAAAAAAATAGAAGGTGAAGAATTCGGACCAGAAGAGCAAGTATGGCCCGGCGCAAAACAAAGAAGGGTTCGGATCCTTCAAAAACATGCCACTTATGCGGCGATGGTTGAAAAAATGGACCAAGCTGTTGGAAGAGTTCTCAACAAATTAACAGAGCTTGGAATTGAAAAAGAGACTATAATTTGTTTCACCGCTGATAATGGTGGATTATCGACATCAGAAGGATCACCAACGTCCAATTTGCCACTACGCGGAGGAAAGGGTTGGGTCTATGAAGGAGGGATTAAGGAGCCTTTCATTATAAAATATCCTTCGCTAATTGCCTCAGGAACTTCTGACGTTCCAGTCATCAGCACTGACTTTTATCCAACCATTCTTGAACTTGCAAAAATTGAACAAAGGCCCGGCCAGCATTTGGATGGGATAAGCTTAGCTCCCTTGCTAAAGAATCCAAAAGCGAAACTAAAAAGAGAAGCACTGTATTGGCATTATCCCCATTACTCAAATCAGGGAGGATTTCCTGGAGGAGCAATCAGAGAAGGTAAAATGAAACTTGTCGAAAGATATGAGGATGGGAGAACTCACCTCTTTGATCTGAACAATGATCCAGGAGAGAGAAATGACATAGCAGAAAAAAATGCAAAAACAGTTATCTCTATGCGCACAAAGTTGCATAAATGGTACCAACAAGTTAATGCAAAATTTCTCCAATCCAAAGGCAGTAACAATGATCCATGGAAGCCTTAAATACGATTCCTATTAATATGGATTCTAATACCTTCCCCTTACCTGTTTATCTATCTTTTCCTTGTAAAGATCGCTGAGTTTTTCGTGAGACTCTATTGAAAGAGAATTGAACGCGGACACTGCAGCATTTTGACGAGTTTGTTCTGGATTTTTTGCACCAGGTATTACGGTAGTCACTTCTTCATGATCGAGAATCCATCTCAATGATTTTTGAGCTAGATTTGCATTGGGCAGTTGCCCTTCTAGAATACGCTCCACTTCAATTGCGAAATCCACACCTGATTCGAAGGGGACCCCCGCAAAGGTCTCTCCCACATTAAACATTTGCCCATCACAGTTAAATTTTCTGTGATCATTTTCGGCAAAATGATGATCCTTCGTGAATTTACCGCTCAATAAACCACTAGCCAAAGGAACTCTGGCAATGATTCCTACCCGGTTACGGGAGGCCGCTTGAAGCAAATCCGAAATCACACGCTGTCGAAAAATGTTAAATATAACCTGCAAAGTTGATGCTGATGAACTTCGAATACAAAACAATGCCTCTTCAATAGTCTCAACGCTCGCTCCATAATTCTTAATGAGCCCTACATCTTTGATTTTCTCAAGATTCTCAAAAGCTTTACCCGCCATAAGTGTTTGTTCAGGAATGCAGTGTAATTGTATTAGATCGAGTGCTGGCACCCCTAACCTTTTGCAGGAATCCTCAGCAGCCTTCGCGATCTGATCATAACTATCAGTCCATTCCGAAGAGCCTCGGCCCATCTTAGTTGCCACATAAATAGTTTCATTACGCTCTTTGAGAAATTCACCAATAATAGTTTCGGAGCGTCCGGCTCCATAAACATCAGCCGTATCAATGAAGTTGATACCCGCATCTACTGCAGTATGTAGCGATGAAATCGCCAAGTCCTTGGGTATTTCAGTCCCCCAATCAGCTCCAATCTGCCAGGCTCCAAAACCGACTTCAGATACTTCGATCCCAGTATTCCCAAGAAGTCTACTTTTCATGGGATTCGCCTCAAACACGAACTGAGGTTAAAAGAAAAAATAGAATATAGGATCGCCTTAGAAAGACGAAGCCCTAATGAAATTAGCGCCTATCTCTATCTCTATCTCTACCTCTTCCGCCGCCGCCGCCGCCGCCGCCGCCGCCGCCGCCGCCGTCGCTCTTCTGCTGTGCTGCATTAACCCGAACTGCACGCCCACCAATCTCTTGGCCGTCCATCGCATTAATTGCTGCTTCAGCCTGCGCATCATCATCCATCGTTATAAAACCAAAGCCTCTTGGTCGGCCGGTTTCTCTATCAGTGATCATTTTAAATCTAGCCACACTTCCATACTCGGAAAATGCATCAATTATCGTTTGCTCATCAAGATTAAAAGGGAGGTTCCCTACATAAATATCCATTGCGTTACTTATATCCTAGAAAAGAAACTGCAACAATTTTCCTCAGATATATTGCATTATTGCAAAGAAAGTATCCTTGAAATGACAATTATTAGACCGATTCCCTATTTTTTGGTATATCTGGTTCATCTAATCAGGTATCGCTTTTGAAAAAAAAATACCTCAAAATAACTTCCATTTTCCATGAAATTTGCGCATCAAAAGATCATTTGCCGCTGAATTTCCAAGGAATTTTTCCTTCTTAGGATTAAACTTAAGTGATTTACCTATATGTGCAGCAATCGATCCAAGATGGCACGCACTTGCTGCTCGATGAGCTGATTCAACTGAAGACGCAGTCATGTCCCGAGAAAAAATACAATCAATAAAATTACGATGATGGTGCTTCGACACATAAAGTCTCTCATCGTTTCCATTAAGCTTTTTTCTTAAGAGTTCAGGAGGATCTGTTATCAATTTCTGATTTTCTACAAAAACAGACCCCTCGGTACCTATAAACTTGGTTCCCCATAATGAAGAATCGTTAGCACTAAAAAGCGTCATCTCGACACCTGTATTATAGATGTAACGAACATTAAAACTTTCAACCGCATCATAGATTCCATTTTCTCGCCTCTTCACATTCTTCGCAGAAATTTCAACGGGTCCCGTATCATCTGTGTTCATACCCCAATGAGCGACATCAATGAAATGAGCTCCCCAGTCTGTAACATATCCCGGAGCATAATCATCAATCCACCTGAAATTAAAATGGCACCGAGCCGCTGTATAAGGTGCATCAGGCGTCGTGCCTGACCACATTTTATAATCAAACCCTTTAGGTATCTCCTGAGGTCGTTCCATTCCACTATATCCTCCACGAATCTGGAAAGCACCTGGAACCCCAATCTCAACTTTTTTTAAATCTCCGATGTAACCGTTCCTGACCCATTCACAAGCCATTCGCGAGTGAATTCCGGAACGCCTCCAAGTGCCGCACTGTAATACTCTCTTTTCACTTTTAACAACATTTGCCACAAAACGGCCTTCCCCAATGCTCGCAGCTAATGGCTTCTCACAATAAATGTCTTTCCCGGATCTGGCCGCAGCAACAGTAATCAGTGAATGCCAATGGTCAGGTGTTGCTATCATTACGGCATCAATGTCCTTTCTATTCATTAACTCCCGATAATTGTTATATCCATCCTTATCATTCAACTTTGCAATACCTAAAGCACGGTTCCTGTGATTCTGATCCACATCACAAATCGCAAGCACTTTGACTCGATCATCTTGCAAAAAATTATTCATGTTCCCCGTTCCCTGCCCCCCGACTCCGATGCAAGCTAACTGAACTCTTGAATTAGGAGAAGTGGCTCCACTTCTACCAAGAACTGACGAATTCACAATAAGTGGAACTGATGCCAATGACGCTTTTTGCAAGAAATGACGACGTGATTTGCTCATAGTTTAAGAATTGAAACTCGAATGACTAAATTCATCAAGACATTCACCACTCAATAATATTATTCTTCAGGTTCTTGCAAAGGGATCTATAAAGCAGATAATAGAGTGCAGTGTCCGAAAACCCCTCAAACAATCAAGAATATGCGGTCCAAACGATCGACATGAGAGTTGATTACGGAAAATTTGTCGCTGTGAATGAACTGTGTCTGAACGTTCCTAGGGGTGAAATTTATGGTTTGATTGGCCCCAATGGAGCCGGCAAAACGAGCAGCTTTAAAGTACTGGCTACTCTCATGGAGCCCACTTACGGAGATGTCTTCATAGGCGGAATAGATATTTCTCTACATCCTGAGGAAGCTCGGACGCATCTCGGTTACATGCCTGATCTAGCTCCAATAGCGACGGACCTCAAAGTTTGGGAATTCCTTGATCTATTCGCTAGCGCTCATGGACTCAACAGAACTGACCGTCGATCAAGAATTGAAGAATGCCTTAACAAGGTTTCACTCAATGATAAAAGAGAAGAGTTCTGTAAGAATCTATCACGAGGAATGATGCAGAGACTTGTTCTTGCTAAGACGCTAATCCATCGACCTTCTTTATTTCTACTTGATGAACCGGCAAGCGGAATGGATCCAGTATCAAGACAGGCTCTGAGAAATACAGTACGAGAATTAGCAGACGGAGGCGCTGCCGTATTACTCAGTTCTCACATTCTTTCCGAACTTGAAGACATGTGCACTATGGTAGGAATGATGTCTAAAGGAATTCTTGTCGACTCCGGAAAAATAAATGATGTCATTTCCCGACGCAGCTCAGAAGAAAGGAACCTAGTGATAAGTTGTCTAGGCAACCCAATGCCACTTTTTGAATTTCTCAATAACAAGCATGGAATCAATCAAATCATTACCTCTAATGAAGACATCATCTTTACCTTCAAAGGTAAAGATGATGAGCAAGCTCAACTAATCACCGAAATCATTGAAGCTGGATTCCTTATTAAAGGACTCCAAGAACGAAAGAAGAGTATAGAGCAGATACTTCTTGAAATTGATTCAAATACAAGCACTCAAAAACCGGAGCAGAATCAATGACTGAAAATCTTAGACCAGTTCCATGGTGGCAAATTTGGGTTAATCCAATATTCCTCCGATATACCCGATCTAGACTCCGCCCTGCTCCTCTGATCACATGGGTAATACTCGTACTAACGGTAGCAACAAGCATATTCTTCCTCTTCTATTATTCATCTTTGTATCGATTAAAAGCTAGCTCTCCAGCTGCTGCTCGAGATGCTTTTTACCCGATACTTTTCTTCCAAATGGTTATACTTCTATTCATGGGAACCGGAAGCGTTGCCGGAGGAATTTCCCGAGAATCAGCAGACGGAATGATTGACTACCAGAGGCTGACTCCAATGACTCCCTTAGCAAAAATCGTCGGTTATCTGTTTGGATTACCGGTCCGGGAATATGTACTCTTTGCTGTCACGTTACCCTTTACTATTTTTTGTATTAATGAAGGAAATATTCCTATAGGAGTCATCAGCGAAGTATATGGAATACTTTTAACCTCTGCTATCCTTTATCATCTGACAGGTTGTGTTGCCGGAACAATAGTCAAGCGAAGACACTTTGCTGGGCGCGTTGCACAAATCATGGTAATCCTGCTTTACTTTGTTTTACCCGCTTTCAGTCAATTGGGATTTGTTTTCTTTGAATACCTGACCATGCGACCGGTGATTTTTGAACAATTTGAAAGTGTAAGAGGTCCTATAATTGAACGCTTTCCCTCACCAGAAAAAATTGGTGAAGTCTTACTGTTCGAATGGAAACTAAACACAGTAAACTTTTCCCTCCTCATTCAGTGCTCACTAATTGTAATATTCTTATCCATTCTATATCGCAAGTGGCGGCAACCAACGAACCATTTGTTAGGAAAGAACTTCTCCTTCGCCGTGCACTTATGGATCCTGACACTAATAACAGGGAACGCTCTTCCTATCATTAAAGATGAAACTCAATTTTCAGGAGGAAGATCACAGAGAGCAGCAGAAATACTCATTGAGCAACGAACCTCAGAAAAGAATGAAAATAGCAATAACATTGATCAAATTGCTACACAGGAAACTATAGATACTCTTACTCAATCCGGCATTCTAGCTTCATTGGGAATAGGGTTCCTAGCGCTCACCTTTGGGATGATAACAATTACCACACCTGATTCCGACAAATTTACCCGTGCATTACGGAAAGCTCGCAAACTTGTAAGCACCTCAGGACCAGATAAAAACACATCTGGAAATCAAACGAAGGGAGAAATTAAAGCTCCACTCAACGCAGATGGTGCGACCGGACTATGGCATGCTTTGGGCTTCTCCATATTAACCTTTGCTGCATGGTCAATTATAATACAATACGCCCCTAATCTTGTCGGAATCGATACTACCAAATACAATCCTACCATTCTACGAATCATTCCTTTCGGACTCATTATTTATGCAATGTGTTACCATGCTATCCTTGAGCGTTTCGGCAAGAGGACATTATTATTATTTGTTATTTTAGGCTGGTTCGTACCACTTCTGACCAGTTCTATTTTAGGAGTTAGAGGAATTGAAACTATTCCAGTGTTACTTGCTGGCCTCTCCGCTATCGCATCTCCAGTCTACTTATTGGTTCTACCAATAATGAACACCTCCGGTGATGACAGATTAATGCAAATATCAGGATATTTTTCATTATTCGCACATTCAATTCTCCTCATTTTTCTATGGTGGACATTAAACCGCCATAAAATCAGGATCCAAAAAGAAGTGTCCAATCAAGAAACTTCATCTTGATGGATCGACGCAAAAGCATAATCCTGATAATTATTTCACTCTTATATCATTTATAGACTTTTTAATCTGAACACTTGGCAGCACCCAAGAAAAAAGGCATTATATCCAACTTCGATGAGCAAATACCGCACTTCCCCGGATCCTAAACTGACCGGCATGCCCTCGGGCATCCCCTTCATCATCGGCAACGAGGCTGCCGAACGATTCAGTTTCTACGGCATGAAGACCATTCTGGCCGTCTTCATGACCAAGTATCTCTGGCTCATGAATGACACTCCAGGGCAGGCCATGGGTGAGGCTTCCGTTACTGAGAAGGTCCATCTCTTCACCTTTGCAGTCTACATCACTCCTCTTCTCGGAGCCTTCATCTCAGACTCTGTCTTTGGAAAGTACAAAACCATCATCCGTCTCTCCATTGTCTACTGTGCGGGCCACGCTGCGCTTGCGCTGATGGGAATTCAGGGTAAGGCCGCGATCTGGTTTATTGCCGGACTGGTCCTTATCTCGCTCGGTTCGGGAGGAATCAAACCCTGCGTGTCTGCTCACGTCGGCGACCAGTTCGGAAAGTCCAACAGTCATCTCGTCACCCGGGTATTCAATTACTTTTACTGGTCCATCAACCTGGGTGCCTTCCTCTCCACCATGCTCACCCCCTGGCTCCTAGAGTGGTACGGCCCTCACCTTGCATTCGGGGTGCCCGGAGTGCTTATGCTCCTCGCTACGGTCGTGTTCTGGATGGGACGCAATCGCTTCATTCACGTTCCCCCCGGGGGAAAGACATTCCTCCGGGAAACCTTCAGCCCCGTCGGCCTCA
The DNA here is from genome assembly GCA_012960505.1 of Verrucomicrobiales bacterium. Lineage (GTDB taxonomy): Bacteria > Verrucomicrobiota > Verrucomicrobiia > Verrucomicrobiales > DEV007 > EC70. The sequence continues at coordinate 51,617 of DUBC01000046.1, read as the reverse complement.
AGGCCATGGCCAAGCTCTCTGTCCTCTTCCTCTTCGTCGCCATGTTCTGGGCTCTCTTCGACCAGACCGCTTCCCGATGGGTATTTCAGGCCCGAGAAATGGATCGAAACTTCCTCGGAGTAGAGTGGCTGGAATCACAGATCCAGGCGGTAAATCCAGTCCTGATCCTGACCTTCATCCCCCTCTTCACCTTCCTAGTCTACCCCATGGTCGGAAAGGTAATAAAATTGACCCCCCTGCGGAAAGTAGGCGCCGGACTGTTCCTCATGGGTGCTGCCTTCGTTCTCAGTTCCACCATCCAGGAATGGATCGACGCCGGCCAGCGTCCCAACATCGGTTGGCAAATCCTTGCCTACCTTCTGCTAACCGCCGCCGAGATCCTCGTCTCCATTGTGGCCCTCGAGTTCTCCTATACACAGGCACCCCGTACGATGAAGTCGATGATCCTCGGCCTCTTTCTTGCCGCCGTGGCACTCGGGAATCTCTTCACCGCAGGCGTGAATCACTACATCCAGATTCCGGAACCTGGAAAGACGGTCCAAAAACAATTGGAAATGGCAGCGGGCAAGGATCACAAGGCGACTGCCTCCGAAACGCACCCGGGCGCCGATGGGAAAATTGGAACAGACGACGACCTGGTGTATTCCCTCAAGTTTGGCAGGCAAACAAAGGTCGCAATCCCGAGTAAATCCTCACTCGAGGCAGCAGCCTCAATAATCGAGTCCTGGTCCCGGGCGAATGGCTCCATATTACCTCGTCCCGAAGTGGGTTCCGGAGAACTTGAAGGACTGAAGGACGAGTGGGGGAACGCTTTTCATTACTATCTTGAGAACAGCCAGAGCGCCCGCATTACCAGTAATGGTCCAGACACAGAGGCACAGACGCAATGGGACGTAGGAATTCGTGTCAAACTGAAGGAGCAACAAAAGAAGCAGGAAAAATCCTGGACGGAATCCCTGCGCCCCGACCGCCCATGGCTTGAACGCCGCAAGGAAAAGCTTGGCTATAAGAACGAACAAGATGAGGAAGAGGCAGGAGAATTCCATCGCACGTTCTTCGCCGGCGGTGGAGAACGCCTTGAGGGTGCCCACTACTACTGGTTCTTCACCATCCTGATGTTCATCACCGCCCTCCTCTTCATTCCCTACGCCTGGCTCTACCGGGGGGAAACCATCCTGCAAGAGTAGAACGGGCAGGAAGAGGAAGGTTCAGGAAACAAGAAGCCTTCCCGAGAGAAAGGTCCGCAGAATTTTCAGGTAATTGGAAGACCAGAAAATCGGCTTACTAAAGCCCATAGAGAACATCAACCATATCAATAGATTTTGGACCAGGAAGGACTCCGTAATTCATCTGATTCATTGTATACGCAAATGCTATGCGATTTTCTGGATCAGCAAAAGCATGGGAGCCTCCTGCACCAGAATGGTCATACGCACTTTTAGAGCTTCCAAAAAGATTACGCCTTATTAGATCATTTCTGCCCTTCATAAATCCGGCAGAAAATGCATTCCCCAAACAAAGAACCTTATCTTCACCTGAAACTAAAGGCTCTTCCATTAGAGAAAGTACGCGCTTCGAAACTATCTTCTTCCCATCCCATTCTCCTCCATTCGCAAGCATTGAATAAAATTTGGCCAGTGCTTGGGCTGTGCCGACCCCTCCCATCGCTGGTCAACCTGCGCTCCAGGAATCAGGTGAATTCATTCCTGAAACACCTCCCAATCCAGCAGGAGATCCAAAAGCCTTACGAGTCAAAGATTCAGAATCCATGAAAGCTTTGTAAAAAGCTTCTTCATCATCAGGATTCGACATTTTCCCGGGATAAAGTGTAGCCACTCTAGAATGATATTCTTGCGGCAACCCTATCCAAAATTCCAGACCCATCGGAACTGCAAAAGTCTCATTAAAATACCGACCTAGTGAAATTCCTTCTAAGCGCCGAACAAACTCATCCAACAAAAAACCAAAAGTTCTGGGATGATAACCATGACCTACCCCGATCTCCCATAAAGGAGCCTGCATTTCGATAGCTTTTATAACCTCGTTATAATTAAAAACAGAGACCTGTTCATTTAGAGCGGGAATTCCGGCCCCATGTGTGAGCACATCCTTAAAACTAATGTTTTCTTTTTCTGATCTTCCGAATTCAGGCCATATCTCAACTACTTTTATATCAAGTGAAAGACCTTGCTCATCCAAAAATTTTAAAACACAGGCAGAAGCAATACCTTTAGTCGCTGACTAAACAGGTACTAGTGTTGTTTCATCCCAAGGCCTAATACACTCCTTTTCACAGTAGCCCTCAGCCAAAGATATAATTTCTCTTCCACCTATCCATACAGACACTGAGGCTCCGAACTCTTCTCTTTCCTTAAAGTTTAATTTAAAGATCCGTTCAATCTTTTCTCTTAGACCTAGAGCATCCATTCGCAAATTAATGCCCGAAATTAAAAGGAATCCTTTAACGCAATTAGGTCAGGATCTTTGCGAGCTACATCTAATAAACTTTGGTCAAGGTCAAATGACTTTCTAAGACAATCAAAAGCAGTATCAACATTACCAATTACGGCCTCATAGCATCCCTTGTTGTAAAAATAAATTGCATCCTTCCGAACAGATTCAGGCGCTTCTTCTAGCAATGCAAGGGCCTCGTCTGTGCGATTCATTTCATGGAGGCAATATGCTCCCTGAATAAATCCGACTCCATTCTGAGGCTCCATCCGTTGGAGCTCCTCACTCAAAGCGTAAGCTGCATCCCATTTTTTCTCCTTAAGCAATAAAAGAATCTTTATCTGCAGAATTGATGGAGTCAGGGGAAAAGACCTTTCAACTTCCTTTAACTCGTCCCATGCATCGTCATACATTTCCAATTCGTAATAGCCACGAACGGCCTCTAATCGTAACTCACTGTTTGAAGAAGGATCATTAAGGTAAGACATCAATGCTAAATTCTTGTTGGTAACAAACCGTTGATCCGGATCTCTAAATGGTCAAGCACAAGAACTAATTTTACTCATCATTAGTAACTCCTATAGCCTCTAAATTTTTTCGAATTTGCTGATTCTTTGGATCAATCTTAAGCGCATGCCCCCACGCTCTTTGTGCTTCAGCTTTTTTACCTTGCCTAATCAGGGAAAGACCCAGATTTGACCATCCCAAGACTGAATTAGAGTTCATTTTAACTGCTGTTTCACAGAAGATTTGAGCCTCTACCGGATTTTTTTTTTGTAGATAAACGTATCCCAAATTCAGGTAAATGAGATAATCAGTGCCCTTCATCTTGGTTGCCTCCTTGAGAACAATTTCCGCGTCATCAAATTCCTTCATTCTAATGAAAAGAGAACCCAAATTAGAATATGCAGACAATCCGGATGGGTTCGCTTTGATAGCAGATCTATAAGCCTTTATCGCTTCTTGAAAATCACCTCGACTTTCATATTGCTTACCTCTCATTAAAGGATTCAATTCTGATGATATTTCCTGGTCTTTAAATTTCTCCAGTATCCTTTTAGCACCATCAGTATCGCCTACCCCCCTAAGCGCTGTAGCATAATTGCTTGCCACATGAAATGATTCAGGATCGATTTTGTTTGCTTCTTTCAAAACACCTACAGCTAAATCGTTTTTTCCTAATTCAATGTAACTCGCTCCTAAATTTGAAAGGCTATCAACAAATTTTGGATTCTCTTTAACTGCCCCCTTGTACCATTCCACTGCTTGCTCATGGAATCCCTTACTCCCATAAATGTAACCAATATTATGATAGGAATGGTAATGCCTAGGATCTGTTTTAATCGCTTTTTTATACCATCCTATTGCTTCTTTTAGATTCCCTTCATCCTGCTCTGCTTTACCTCGACTAAATTGCGACAAAGCTTCACTCCCAAAATCAAAAAGACCTTGAGCCTGGCTATTGCCACAGCTCAAACAAAAGATAAAAAATAAATTCCCAGCAACTAATCGCATAATTTATCAGACCGTTACTTTTAATATTAAACTAACAGTTTTTATTTATATAGAGGCCCATTACACATAAATAACAATAAATAAACTATCAAAAACATTATTACATTAGACAATTACTCCAGTGCCACGAAATTAGTTACAGTGAATAAGGCCTTTGTTCTAGGTGCCGGGCTTGGCAGCCGGCTTAAGAAACTCACAGAGAAATTACCGAAACCCATGATACCGGTGTTCGGTAAACCTCTCATCGAATATACCTTTGATCACCTTAATGAATCAGGCATTAACCAATTCATAGTCAATACACATCACTGCGCAAAAGCATACACTAATCATTTTGAAAATAACCATTACAAAAAAACGCCAATCACATTCAGGCATGAACCAGTGCTCCTTGATACTGGAGGAGGAATTGATAACGTATCTGAATTATTATCTCCTGACCCATTCCTAGTATACAACGGCGACATTTTAACTGACCTACCAATAATCAATCTTCTCAATCATCATATCGCCAACAAAAATATAGTCACCCTTGCATTACGTACGAATGGCACAGGAAAACACATTGCACTGAACTCAAATGCAGGGAAAGTAACTGATATAAAAAATTTGCTTAATAATGGCAATATTGGAAATTACCAGTTCACAGGAATTTACGCCTGTAATCCACAGTTCCTTAATTACCTTCAACACAAAGAAAAGCACTCCGTGATCCCAGTGTTCTTAAAATTAATTCAAGAAAAATTACTGGGAGGAATCGTCATCGATGACGGCAACTGGTGGGATATGGGAACACGCACGAATTACCTTGAAGCACATCAAATACTATCAGAATCTAAATTTCCAAATTATCTCACAGGTGACAAAAGCGATTTCAAAAAGAACCATTCTAAAGAAAGTCAAATCGCGCCTGATGCCAAAATCGATAAAGCTTCATACATTGGAAAAGGAGCTTCAATTGGTTCAAGAGCCAATATCATTAACAGTATCATCTGGCCAAACAGTAAAGTAACCTCTGACTCTCAATTAGTACGCTGCGTCGTCAGGCATGGACAAATTGCTAAAGGAAAACTCGAAAATATCGATGTTTAGTATTATTATTACCAACCGTTAAATTCTTAATGTCTGATGATTTGATTAAAGCCACTATAAAGGCACTTCCCGATAAAGATTTCAAGAAAGCTACTTGTGAGCCCATCAGTATAGGTGGATCTGATCGTAACTATCACCGTATCAATCTCAATAATGATCAAAGTCTTATTGTTATGGAATACACAAGCGAAAGACCTGATAACGCAAAGTTCGCAGTTGCAACAAATACACTCAGAAGACTTGGCGCTGCGACTCCAGAAATTTTAAACCATGATTCGGAAAATCAACTTATATGGTTAGAGGATCTAGGAACTGAACACTTGTGGGATCACCGTGATGCAAAATGGGACGAACGATCAGCCTTATACAAATCTGTAATAGATGAGTCTAGGAAGTTTCACGAAGAAAATGAACAATCACTAAATAAAGAAGAATTAATCCAACTTGAACCTCCTTTTGATGAAAACTTATACAAATGGGAACAAGATTACTTCTTTGATCATTTTCTATCTTATTATTCAAGGCGGGCTCCTTCATACCAGAATTCTTTGAGAGCAGAAGAAGAATTTAAACGACTAATTGAAACGTTAATTAGCCCTGAACGAACACTTATACATCGTGATCTTCAGTCACAAAATATACTATTAAAAGAAAATAAACCTCACTTCATAGACTACCAAGGTCTGAGGCTAGGTCTTCGTGAATATGATATAGCGTCACTCCTATATGACCCATACGTAAGTTTCACAAAAAAACAACGCTCCGAATTAGCCGACTATGCTTTCAAGGGACAAGAAAAATCCGAATGGGAACCCCTCTTCATAGGCTGTGCAATTCAAAGACTCATGCAAGCACTAGGAGCATATTCACGATTAGGAAATCAACTCGGCAAGACTGACTTCCTAAAATATATACCTCAAGCATTAGATAATTTACGTGAGATACTAAGTAAAGAAAACATTCTGCCAAGGCTCGAGCCTTACCTAAGCGATGAAGCTCTAGAGTTTTAAAAGAAGTGAAATAGAAAATGCTCCAGGCATTCCAAAGAACGCCTCACCAAAACCTTCCGATCCAGCCGCTTCCGATCTTAGCAGTTGCTGATTCAGGTTCTAACTTCGACATATTTGAAACTGATCCAGGTTCCAGTATACATCCTGATGTAAGTCCAGCCGAAAAACCATTTTCAGTTGTCGTGCATGCCTATGGCCATCCTGAAAATGCCCTTATTAAAGGGATGCTTCGATGGAGATCTATTAATAGTAATTCTTGGAATAAAGAGCCATTAAGTAAGGTAGAAGAACAAAAATGGGCAGGGACATGGACTCCGCCAAACCCCGGAAACTATGAATGGAAGGTCGAGCTATGGAACGAAAATGAATCATATGAAACTCACAAACTAAACAAAGCCGAAAACATTCGCACTCTCAGGGCTGAAAGATCCGACCTAATACAGGCGAACTGGCATCAATTATCAAAATTATCACTTTCTGAAATAAATACTTTCCCTGAAGCGAATCCTTCAGATGTATTCTTATTGCCTCCAATATTCCCTGTCGGAAATGATAATTTAATCGGAAATAATGGTCTCGGCCATTACAGCATTGATAAGGAAATAGGAGACGCCATAACCTTTGGTAAGTTCGCGGCTAACATTTCATTCAGAGGAATCACATTGGCAATGACATTACCTATTCATTGTTCGAGCACTCATCCATTCCGAATTAAAGAACCTTCCCAATTTTCCGCAAAGGGAATCCCTGACCTAATTAGTGAAGGGTGGCAAGAAAGAAGAGCCAAATGGGAATCCATTTTCCGCTACTGGATAGTTCAAGGAATAGAAATATTCGAACTGTTAGAAATCACTCAGTTTCCCCTGTCATTTTGGGATGATTTAATCCAGTCATTACGCAAAGACTTTCCTCATATTAGTTTTATCACGAAAGAAAAATTAACAGAAGAGGAACGCCAAAAAATGTTGAGCGTTGGCTTTTCCGATTGTAATGAATTCCTAAATCCAAAGAAAAAAGATCTTCACTTAGACCCTCAAAAAGAAGAACCAGATGAAAGTTCATTTCTTATGGAAAACACTTCAATAAAGTGTCTGAGCTCCGATCCAAAACTTAAAGTTTCTTTAGACAAAATAGCTAACAAAAAATTCCTCCTGATAATCAATAATACTGACCCTTCGATAAAAAGATCAGCCAAAATTCACATCGAAAATTCAGGTAATAATAATCTAAAAGAACAAAAACTCTATTACCTACGAGATCTAGATAACGGTAGAGCTTATCGATGGCATGGCAGCAATAATCATATCACGTTAAAAGCCGGTGAACTGGAAAAGAAATTCCTAATCGAACTAAATTAGAAAATTATTTAGACTTTCAAGTGAGCTATAAAAAGAAAGCAACTATTTTCCTAATTCTATGTGTGATTCTAATATCGCTCATCAGTCGCGAAGAAAATAACGGAACATTCTCGAATTTTAACCGTGGATATATTAATTGGCTCATTGATACTAAAAAGGTCAAATCCAAGCCACCGTCAGTGACCTTGCTCAGGATTAGTAATTCTGAAAACTCTATATTCCAGGAATGGCCTCCCAGCCCGATAGATTATGCTATCATACTAAAAAATCTTAAAGAGCATGAGGCCAAGCTAGTAGCAATTGAACCATCAATGTCATGGAACAATGCAGGGGAAGGCTTGCTAGAAGCTTTGCGCACAGCCAGCCTTAAATATAATAAGGGCGAACTGCTAATGGGTGCCGTATTTCAAATGGACCAATCCGTGTTCGAACCCAATGATAAGTTAATTAATTTACTCAACCCTATATCAAATATTAGCGGCGATATAAAACGCATCCCTGAATTTACGATGATAGATCCATTACCCGATCGACGCTTAACATCAATCGGGATCCCTTTCGGGTTCACTTCAATAGATATGGCTGAACAGGATAAGATAGATAATCCTCTAAAGGTTCCACTCCTAGCTCGCATTAAAGAAACTGTTGTTCCTTCCTTTATTCTTAGAGCAATAATGATGGAACAGGAGATGGATTCCAATGACCTCACAATCCATTTAGGAGATAAGATTGTTTTCGCGAGTGGGACTACAATACCAATCGATTCTAAAGGGTCTTTCGAAGCTTTCACCGGATCACGCTCAGACATTAATAAAGAAGACATAAATATATTATCCCTACCACAAAAGGAACTCAATGAATCACAACTTAGGTCCTTATCAAATCGCATTATTCTCGTAGGTATTGATACCAAAAAAGAACAACTAATACCTTTCAGGTTCGGCGTAAACATTTCCAATGCAGAACGGATTGCCCTTTCGATAGCAACTATACAAAGCAATCTATTCATCAACTCATTCTCGTCATTCTATGAATATTTCATTTGGATCGGCATCATATTGATTGGTCTATACTTCATCAGGCTAAAACGCTCAAAAGCAGTAGTCAGATCTTTGCTTACAATAATTATTTATTTGGCAGTAAGCATGGTCCTATTTCAAAGTAATAATCAATGGGTGTCACCCATGACTCCACTATCATTGATGACTTGCATTTTAATTACTTCCTGGACCCTTTGTCCGAAAATGGAAGAATAAACAATTCTCAGTGAGCCTTGCCGAAAGACATGATCACTGCTTATATTCATCTACTATGACTCGTCGTAATTTCATTAAGGGCACGACCATCGCATCAGGAATAATAAGCTTTCCGAACATTATTCCCGCAAAACTACTGGGAAAAAACTCACCAAGCAATAAAATCACTGTTGGTATGATTGGAACCGGAAACCATGGGACCCATCGTAATCTTAATATGTTTTTACGACAACCTGATGCCAAAGTACTTGCGGTTAGTGATGTCTTTAAGAGTCGAATGGTCAAGGCTCACCGAATGACCAATACGCATTATAAATCTAATGATTGCTCAATGCACTCTGACTTCCGTGAAATACTGGATCGCAAAGATATTGATGCTGTAATGATATCTACTCCCGATCATTGGCATGCACTCATGTCCTCAATGGCTATTCGGAGAGGCAAGGATGTGATCTGTGAAAAACCCACTCTAACCGTTGCTGAAGGTCGCTACATTGCAGACCTTGTAAAGAAAACAGGACGCATATTCCAAACTTCCACAGAAGATCGAAGTTTATTTATTTATCATCGATTGGCAGAAGTGGTCCGTAACGGAAGGATAGGAAAACTAAAAGAAATAAAAGTAACCTTACCTGCAGGGAAGCGATTTCCAAACGAGAAGGAAAGCAAGATTCCGGAAGGTCTAGACTATGATCTTTGGTTAGGGCCAGCTCCAAAATCTCCTTACACCAAAAACCGCACCGAACAACAACACTGGCGCCATGTGTGGGACTATTCTGGCGGTAAATTCTCAGACTGGGGAATGCACCAACTCGATACAGCTCAGTGGGCAAATAACACAGAAAATACAGGACCCATAAAAATTTCAGGGAAAGGAACCATTCATGAAGGAAGCATGTATAATACTTTCGTTGATTATAAAATAAAATATTCGTACGCTAATGACATTCAATTATCTGTGAGCAGTGGAGGAACGAGCATACACTTCTATGGATCCGAGGGATGGTGTGGAAGTAAAAGCTGGGATTCAGGGCTTGAAGCCAACAAAATCGATATTGTTAAAGAACCCATTCCCGAAAATGGACTTCACTTATATACCTGCAAAGGTGGAGAGCACCGCAATTTTCTTGACTGCGTGAAGTCTCGTAAAGATCCTTATTTTCCTGCTGAGATCGGGCATCGATGCGCGACTCTTTGTCACTTAGGAAACATCTCCATGAGGCTAAATACAGCTTTAGATTGGAACCCTCAGAAAGAAATGATAACCAATAGCAAGCAGGGAGCATCTATGCTTTCACGCAAAATGCGTGAACCGTGGAATCTAGAAAAGTCTTAATACCGATAATGCTCAGGCTTATATGGACCTTCTTGCGGAACTCCAATATAATCTGCCTGCTCTTCAGTCAATTGCGTTAGTTTAGCACCTATTTTTCCTAAGTGCAGAAATGCGACTTCTTCATCTAGCTTCTTAGGAAGAACATAAACGCCAGGAACGTATGTTTCTCTATTTTCCCATAGATCAATTTGCGCAAGTGTCTGGTTAGTAAAGCTGTTAGACATTACAAAACTCGGATGACCTGTGGCACATCCAAGATTAACAAGTCTTCCCTCTGCCAGCATATAAAGCTGCCTTCCATCAGAAAAAGTATATTGATCTACTTGAGGTTTTACGGTCTCCTTAATAACTCCTTCTGAATTATTCAACGCGTCCACTTGAATCTCATTATCGAAATGACCAATGTTACAAACTATTGCCTGATCCTTCATCATCAATAAATGATCAACCCGGATGATATCTTTATTGCCTGTAGTGGTGACATAAATGTCCGCCCACCCAAGTGTATCCTCTACGGTCAATACTCGAAACCCTTCCATCGCTGCCTGTAGAGCACATATCGGATCTATTTCGGTAACAATTACTTGGGCTCCTTGCCCGCGGAACGCCTGTGCACACCCTTTACCAACATCTCCGTAACCACAGACCACAGCAACTTTCCCTGATATCATTACGTCCGTCGCACGTTTAATTCCATCAATCAAAGATTCTCGACACCCATACAAATTATCAAATTTAGACTTGGTAACTGAATCATTCACGTTAATGGCCGGAATTCTAAGCTTTTTCTGTTCAGACATTTGATAGAGCCTATGAACTCCTGTCGTGGTTTCTTCTGAGACTCCTTTCCAATCATCCAGATACTTGGTCCATTTATCAGGAATTTCAGAATGGATACTTTTCAATAAATCCTTAATGACTTGTTCCTCTTGAGAATCACTTTGTGATTCAATCCACTCCGAACCTTCTTCAAGATCTGCTCCTTTGTGAATGAGAAGAGTTGCATCACCACCATCATCTACAATAAGTTCAGGACCTTTACCATCAGGCCATGTAAGTGCATCCAAAGTACACTGCCAATACTCTTCTAATGTCTCACCTTTCCAGGCGAAAACAGGAACGCCAGATGCAGCAATGGCTGCCGCGGCATGGTCTTGAGTAGAAAATATGTTACACGAACACCATCTAACATTTGCCCCGAGATCCTTGAGGGTTTCAATAAGAACGGCCGTCTGTATTGTCATGTGCAAAGAGCCCATGATCCTTACACCTTCTAGAGGCTTATCAGCAGCATATTTTCTTCGGGTCGCCATTAGACCAGGCATTTCATGCTCAGCTATTGAAATTTCACGACGTCCCCACTTCGCCAATTCAATATCGGCAACCTTATAGTCTTTTACCTCTGTAGAAATATTACTCATTAATTTAATATTAAAATTACTCTCCAACTGCCGACATCAAATCTTCGACTTTATTAGTCTTTTCCCAAGTTAAGGATTCCTGCTCATTCTCTCTTCCGAAGTGCCCGTAATTAGTTGTCTTCCGATAAATAGGACGAAGAAGATTAAGCTGAGAAATAATATCTGCCGGTTTGAATGAAAAAACATCGCGAACGGCACTCTCTATTTTAGTCTCATCAACTGAGTTAGTACCAAAAGTCTCTACACTAAGAGAAACTGGCTCCGGAAAACCAATTGCATACGCTGTCTGCAATTCGCATCGATCAGCGAGACCAGCAGCAACGATATTCTTCGCCACCCATCTACACATATATGCCGCTGAGCGATCCACTTTTGATGGGTCCTTTCCTGAGAAGGCTCCTCCTCCATGTCGGCCCATCCCTCCATACGTATCAACAATTATTTTGCGGCCAGTTAGACCGCAATCTCCTTCTGGCCCACCAACAATAAATAAACCAGTCGGGTTGATATGATATTTTGTATCTTCAGTAAGCAATTCAAGCGGTAACACTTTTTCTATTAGATCCTTCTTGAGAATATCCCGTATTTCTTGAGTGGAAATTTCTTTGGCATGCATCGTTGAAACAACAACCGCCGTGATGCGACTCGGCTTACCTTCAACATATTCGACTGATACCTGAGTCTTGGAGTCTGGTCTCAACCACGTATGTGCACGACTCTTTCTTAGATTGGTCATCGCTTCACCAAGTTGGTGCGAATAAGCTATCGGCGCAGGCATGAGCTCAGAAGTATCATTACACGCGTAACCAAACATGATCCCCTGATCACCTGCCCCCTGCTCTGTAGTCTCCTTATCATCAGCCGCTGCTGCATCCACCCCTTGCGCAATATTAGGTGACTGTTGACCCAGTAAATTCAGAAAGAAAAAATTCTGTGCATCAAACTTGCAAGTATAACTGAAATCTGTGCCGTTCGCATAAGCAGAATCATAATTCATGTCCTCGAGTGTCTTTCTGACAACCGAGCGATAATCGAATTCTGAACCAGTTGTTATTTCACCACCAAGAATCACTGCATTGTCTTTGACCATTGTCTCACACGCGACCCTAGATGAATTGTCCTGTTCAAAACATGCATCTAATACAGCATCTGAAATAGTATCACACACTTTGTCTGGATGCCCTTCGGTGACTGATTCTGAAGAAAAAATTAAGGAATTTGCCATATATCTAAATATCGTGATATGTTGATATGTCCGTCTAAAAACCTATGACGTCAATACTGAAATGGCTCAAATTGCTTGCCGATCCCACACGAGTAAGAATTCTGCGAATTTTGCGTAAAGAAAAACTCTCCGTAGCAGAAATTCAAAATGTGCTTGGAATGGGGCAATCCCGAATATCTTCCCATTTAGCCCAATTAAAATCATCAGGCCTACTCAAGGACGAAAGGTTCGGCAAAAACATTTATTATGAAATAATTGAACCCAATGAGGCAGAAAGAGAGGGCCTCAATAGAATCTTTGCAGTCATCGATTCCGCATCAGAGGAAATACCAGAATGTTTTGAGGATTCAGAAGCATTGAAATTAGCTCTTGAAAAGCGTTCAGATAAAGCAAGGGCATACTTCGATAAATTGGCTGGCAATTTTGGTCAAAAATACGTGCCAGGTAGGAGTTGGAAAAGTTTAGCTGAAATGCTTCTCCAAATTATGGATCCAGGCATTGTCGCTGATTTAGGATCTGGTGAAGGCACCTTAACCCAACTCCTAGCTCAAAGAGCAACAAAGGTTATTGCCATTGATAGTTCAAACAAAATGATTGGTTATGCATCTAAGATCAGTCAGGAGAACGGTTATGACAATATCGAATACAGGCTCGGCGATATCCAATCTCCACCCATAGATGATGATACGGTAAATCTCACCATTTTAAGTCAAGCACTACATCACACTACCAAACCGCAAATAGCCATTGATGAAGCTTTTAGAATTACAGCTCCTGGTGGGAGAGTAGTTATTCTTGATCTTTTGAGGCATGACTTCGAGCAAACCCGTGACCTCTATGCTGACATTTGGCTAGGATTTACAGAAATTGAACTAATAGAATATCTTAAAAATGCTGGATTCATTTCCATTCAAACTGCAATAGTTGATAAAGAGCAGAAGGCCCCACATTTTGAAACTCTAATGGCACTTGCCTTAAAAAAGGAATAATTAATTCTCAGAGAATTCCCAAATCTATGATTATCAACAAACAACCTCTCAAGAATTAACAATGTTTACTGGACTCGTCGAAAAAACAGGGAGCATTTCAACTGTGCAAGCTGCAGAGAAAGAAGCTAAAATAATTATAGATATTCCTTTCTCAGATGAATTATCCATAGGGGACAGTGTAGCTGTCAACGGATGCTGCTTGACTGTGTCGGCAATAGATAAAGAGAAAGCTTCGTTCGATTTACTAGCACAAACATTAAAGGTAACTGCCTTCAATGAACTAAAGCCCGGAATGATTGTTAATCTTGAAAGGGCCCTCATTGCAGGTAACCGGATAGGCGGACATCTTCTCACAGGACACATAGATACCGTATCTGAAATAATCACCTACGAGCCAATGGATGAAGACCATAAGTTAGAAATTCTTCTTCCTGGAAACACGGCTAATCTGGTCATTGAAAAAGGATCTATCTCAGTAGATGGAATCAGTTTAACAATTGCTGAAGTCAATGATGACAACGGCAGCTTTACTTGCTTCATCACTCCTCATACACATAAAAACACAAATCTTATAGAGATAAATCAAGGAGCCCAAGTAAACTTAGAATTCGATCTTATAGCAAAGCACGTCGAACGCTTAATTAACTATCAAAAATAGATAGTAATCCACATTTATTTCAATATGAAGAAATAGTTTTTAGGCGAAATATATTTCATAATATTACTGACAAGCTTCGCACTCTTCTCCGTTCATCCTAGCCTCAATACTACAAGCCTCAACCTCTTCAGGTGTATGCTCTTTCTTGGTTTCTTCCTCCTCCCCTACTGATCGATTCCTCTCTTCTTTATTACCCTTGACAGTGGATTTCTCAATATTTGAAGCCGCAAGGCTACGAAGGTAATAAGTAGTCTTTAAACCGGAACGCCAAGCCTCTCTATACATATGTGATAAGACCTTAAGATCTGGCGTGGCGATAAAGAGATTCAATGATTGCGATTGGTCGATCCACTTTTGACGACGGGCTGCAGATTTAATCAACCATCCATAATCAATGGAAAAAGCCGTAGAGTATTTCTTTTTTAGATCATCAGGAATCTCATCAATATCGTCCAATTCCCCATCATGATATTTGAGCTGGTCAGCCATGTCCTTGCTCCAAAGATCTAACTTCTTAAGATCTCTTACCAAATATGAATTCAACACTATGAAGTCACCAGAAAGATTACTCTTAACAAAGAGATTCTTATAAGTCGGCTCAATACATGGCGAACTTCCCATAATATTCGAAATTGTTGCGGTCGGGGCAATCGCAAGAACATTAGAATTACGCATCCCTTGTTTCTTTATCTTTTCGCGCAACTTATCCCAATCCATTTTACCTCCACGAGCCACATCAACTTTTTCTCCCCTCTCCTGCTCCAGAAGATCTACAGTGTCCGGAGGTAATAGGCCTCGATGCCATTTGGATCCTTCATAAGTAGAATAGGGTTCACGCTCCTTCGCTAAATCACTAGATGCTTCATATGCATAGTAAGCAATGGCCTCCATAAATTCATCATTGAAATCAACTCCTTCTTGGGATCCAAAACAATTATTTCTCTGGAATAAAGCGTTCTGCAGTCCCATCACGCCAAGACCAATTGGTCGGTGCCTCTGGTTGGCCTTACGAGCAGCTTCTGTGGGATAAAAGTTAATATCAATTACATTATCGAGTGCCCGGACAGCAATACTGACAGTCTCCTGTAGTTTTTCATGATCAATTTCACCATTCTCATCAAGATGATTATCAAGCACTATCGATCCCAAGTTACATACTGCTGTTTCGTCAGGGCCTGTGTTTAAAGTAATTTCAGTACACAAGTTAGAACTATGTATTACCCCGCAATGATCCTGGGGACTTCTAATATTACATGGATCCTTAAAGGTTATCCACGGATGGCCCGTCTCAAAGAGCATTTTTAACATGTGTTTCCAAAGCTCAATCGCTGGCATTGTTTTCCCAAAAACCTCACCAGATTTGACCTTTTCTTCATATTCCAAATATCGTTTTTCAAAAGCGCTACCATAAAGTTCATGTAGGTCTGGAGCCTCATTCGAACGGAACAGAGTCCAATCTTCCCTAGCTTCCATCCGTTTCATGAATAGGTCAGGGATCCAATTGGCCGTATTCATATCGTGAGCTCGCCGACGGTCATCACCGGTATTCTTCCTCAGATCAAGGAAGTCCATGATGTCTAAATGCCAACTCTCCAAATAAGCACAACCTGAGCCTCTTCTCTTCCCTCCTTGGTTAACAGCTACTAACTGATCATTGTGCAATTTAAGAAATGGGATCACTCCTTGGCTTTCCCCGTTCGTCCCTTGTATGTAACTACCAGTTCCACGAACTGCTGTCCATGATCCTCCCAAACCTCCTGCCCACTTGGAAAGATAAGCGTTCTCAGCAATACCTCGTTGCATGATGGATTCGATCGAATCGTCTACCTTGTATAAATAGCAAGAACTTAATTGAGAATGATTAGTAGCAGAATTAAATAATGTTGGAGTGGAAGAGCAGAATCTGCGGCCCTTGTATAAACGATATAGGTCAATAACTTTCTCTGAACGATCATTCGATTCATCCAAGAATAAACCCATGGCCACGCGCATCCAAAACAACTGTGGAGTTTCTAGCCGACGATGCTTTTCAGACGTCTTATCAACAATTAAATATCGGTCATATAACGTTTGGATACCAAGATAATCGAAGTCTAAATCCGCAGCCGGATCAATCGCTTCAGCAAGCGCATCAATATCATGCTCTCTCAATCGTTTATTGAGACGGCCAATATCAATTCCTCTCTGCACACTAGCCTTGAATCCCTTGCGGTGAGCCGCTGGCAAGGCACCTATTCCATCATCAACGATACTCCAATCAAGTACCTCCTCATATATATACGTTAATAAAATTCTTGCCGCAAACTTAGAAAAATCGGCGTCTTTCTCTATTAAACTTTTAGAATTCAGAACAATGGTTTTATCCAAATCAGCCCGATTCATTTCAGGAAAGACAGATCGTCGTAATTCTCGTTCTATCTCATCTGTACTCAAACAAAGATTCAGCTCGAGAGAAGCGAACTCAATTCTTTTACGTAAATCAGCTCCATCCCAAAGCAGAGTTGATTCGTCTTCATTACGAACCAAGACCAACGAATCTTGATTCGGATCAGCTTCCGTGGCAGCAGCTTCTTCTGCTTCGACTCGTTCTACCTCACGCAACAAAGCGCGATGAGCACGATAAAGGATATATGCCTCCGCCACCTTAAAGTGCCCCTGCCGCATCAATTCTTCTTGGACCCTGTCTTGCAAATCCTCAATGTGGATAAACCCAACCTCACTCTCACTCATCTTGTCACTCAGTCCCTGCGTAACATCAGCTGCCGGACTAGGATCAAGTTGTAATGACAGGAAAGCCTGACTCACAGCAGCCTCAATCTTTCGAGCATTCCAACTAACTGACTTAC
Organism: Verrucomicrobiales bacterium; assembly: GCA_012960505.1. Lineage (GTDB taxonomy): Bacteria > Verrucomicrobiota > Verrucomicrobiia > Verrucomicrobiales > DEV007 > EC70. The sequence goes on along the minus strand of DUBC01000046.1, from coordinate 34,460 downwards.
CGTTGCGACGAAGAACCTTGATAGTCTGATTCTTTGTTTGATCATCAGGCGTAGAATTCTCAGCGTTATTCCGTAAGCGCATAATCAATGAACGAGCAACATCGTGCGCATTGTTCTTAACAAGTGCACGCTCAATAATTTTGGTCAATTCAACTGAATTGAAAGTAACCTCAGAAGAACTTGAATCCTCCGTCTGCTCAACAATATCCTCAGTGACTGAGCGAGCAATACCCGCAACTAACCGCTGATTTTCGTCATTAAAAATATTTTCTTCTTTGCGAGAAAGTAGTAAATCAGTGAGGGCTCCACCTACAGTGTCAGCAACATCTGCAACATTATAGTCTCTTACTTGACCTCCAATCTCTATTTTAATCTGAAGCTTGCCAGGGAGGGAGGGCGCCTCTTCATCAGCAAAGTCAGACCAATTAAATCGAGGCTTCTCTTCATCCGAAGCATGAGTAAATTGCTTAAGTAATATATCTTCTTCTAAAACATTTCTTCCGATCATATGACAGTGGAGTTGGAAATATTGGCAGGATAAGTTTAGTGTCTTGTGGTATTAAAATAGAAAATCAATTAAAGTTCATCATCATCTACACTCTCAAGAGACGAAGCTTTCTGGTACTCAGTGACTCTTCCTTCAAAAAAGTTTTGTTCTTTCTTAATGTCCATCATTTCCGCAAGCCAAGGAAATGGGTTCTCTACATCAGAGCATAACGGTTTAAGCCCGACACCCTCGAGCCTGCGATCAGCAACATAATCAATGTATTGGGTGAATTCCTCACAACTCAAGCCCACAGAATTCACTGGCAAACAGTCTTCTATAAACTCTTTTTCTAATGTGACTGCTTGTCTCATTATTTCTCGCAATTCATCCCTAAAATCATCCGTCCAAATTTCTTTATTTTCTTCTATAAGATCCATGAACAGATTCCGACAGAGTTTTATATGATTAGATTCATCACGGAGCGTATATCTAAACATTTGCCCAATGCCTGGAAATTTATTTTGCCGGTAAAGACTTAAAATCATTCCAAAAAGACCATAAAATTGAGTGCCTTCCATGCATTGCCCAAAAACAAAAATATTCTTAGCTAGTAGTTTTTTATTCTCTGGCTGAGTAAGATCAATATCTCTACGTAACTCGCCAGAAATACCGGTAACGAATTCATTCTTTCGCTTAATCGTTGGTATCTGCTCAAACATTGCTTCACACTCGTGTGGATTAATACCCAGCGAACTAATCATATAGAGTAGTGAATCAGCATGGATATTTTCCTCGTGAGCATGCCTGCCCAAGACGAGTTTAAGCTCAGGAGCGGTTACAAGTTCACGGACAACATGAAGCATATTGTCACCGACAATGCCTTCCGCTGCAGAAAAGTAACCTATTCCCATACGAATAATCCAGCGCTCACTATCTGATAGTTCCTTGTCTGACTGCCACTGCTCAATATCCTTTCCCATTGGAATATCCTCAGGTTCCCAATGGTTTGCTTTCATGTCCCGATAAATTTCATAAGCCCACTGATACTTCAAAGGTAACAGGTTAAAGGCCATGGTCGGACGACCATTTATAACTGCCTTAGCAGCAAAAGCTTCTTCTGCTTTGTCTTGGTCTAAAACGAACTTCTTATTGCCTATTTCGAACGTCTTTTCCATTAGATCAGATCCTCTTTCTTATTTTTTGTCTTCAAATTAATCAATTACTATTACTATTTTAGTTATCTTAAACGTTTTTATCTTGGTCGAAGCTCCGCTTTTTGATCAGCTAAAACCCCCGTAAAAGCACGTCTTTTCGCAACAAAAAGCATATGGTAACTCATTTGCATAAACCACTATATCTTGGTGAAGCGCCCGCTAATATGCACAATATATTGTGCCTAGGTCAAAATAAAAATAATTTTATTAGCGCCTCAAAGCACTCCTATTCTGGCATTCAACGAGTTACGCAAAAACTTTTTTTTTGTTTCTCTAAATTGTTAATATCTGTTGATAAGTTAACAAATTTTAAGTCTCAATTTTGCAATGCCGGAGAAAACCTTTAATAGAAGCTTAAATATCAGAAACTCAGAGGATTCTCTCAAATTTAAGGATCTTTGGATTTTAGTTTTATCATTATTTAAACTTGCTCAAAAGAAATTAAATAATGCACAATTAAAAAGCCAGCAAGACCCGACAAAAATGGATATTTTTCTCATCATTAAATCTATTACTCATTCAAGATTAATCGTTGGTATGCTCATATTAATCCTACTACCTGCTCATTCTTTTGCCGCAATCACTGCAGAAGAAGTGGAAGAAGCAATCAGCCCTGGATCCATCTATCTTGACTTTGTTAGCGAAGGTTCCTCTTACGCAAGTTCCACAAATCCAAATATTTCAATGGTAACAGATGCCGTGGACTGGGGTTGGCCTGACGGTAGCGATAATGAAGTTGCAGTTGCCTCAGATGAATTTGGTGACGGAAACATCTTCGATGATAAGTCGAATCCATCATCTGATTTCACTGCAACCGTATCAGGTTTGAACCCTGGTGACATTGCTGAAGTATTTGTACTGAATGTCATCAAAACAAATAGCTATGATTTTTCTTGGGCTCGCAGTCAAAGCACAATGATTCTTGAAATTTCTGAAGAAGGAATTGGTGGAGACTCACCAGCAATTATTGAACAAGAATTTAATGAAGAATCACTCACCTTTTCGGACCGTACTCATCAACATAATGGAGCCGCTTTTGATAATGAAGGGAACTTATCAACGAACGGAACTCAAATAATTGATCTGCCAAGCTATCTTCTTGGTGGCGATTATGTTCGTTTTGCTAACAACGCAAGAGACAACAATCCTTACTCTGCTTTTGTGGAAGCAGATGGAATAACTACTTGGTACCTTCTTGTAGATAATCGGTTAGACGGTGTAGCTGGAAATAAAAATTCTCCTAACAACACTGATCCAGTTCTGGGTGGAACATTACAATGGATCATTGATGATGGCTGGCAACGTGTTACCACGAACATATCACCTAATGGTCAAGCCGATTATACTGGCGTTGATGAGAGCGGAGACGGTTTTGGAGCCGGACAAGGATTAAATCAATTCTATTCAGTCTACTCATTAACAAGTGACAGCGTAACAGTCCAAGGACAAGGGATCGGAGGCAGTAACATGCTTAGCCTTATAACTCAGGGAAAAATGATCACAGTAAATAGCATTAAAGATGGGGGTTTACCTATTGTGGAAGATAATGGAATCGGTCCTGATTCCTATGCGATTTCCATTGGTTATTTCAATGCAAACGAAGACGGTACCATTAACGTTCGGCTAGGTAAGGGACTTCCGTATGACCAGGGTGGCAGAACTGAGTTGGATGGACTCGTTATTGTTCCTCCAGCCGACAGCGAAATTCCAATCCTGCAATTCACTGCAACGGATGAAAAAATTGCCCCCGGACAAAGCGTTACATTAAAATGGGCCATCAGTCCTGAATCCACACTCGCTAGCATCAGCCCGGGCAACATTGATATTTTGGCAAAGACAGGAGCTGATGGTAAAGGATCAATTGAATTGACTCCAAATCTAGAAACTGAATACACGTTAACCATAAACACCCCTGAAGAAGAAGGATCTACTGCTTCTGTTTTGGTTGGCGTTTCATTGATTGGTTACTTCATCGCAGAGCCCTCAGTAATTAACTCAGGCGAAGATACAACGCTCTCTTGGCTGGTCCGGGAAGATGCTTCTATCAGCATTCCTCCAATTGCTTGGTTAGTACCCCCCGAACCTGAAGGGACCGTTTCAGTTTCACCTGAAATAACAACCAAATACATTTTAACGGCAAGTGCTGGAGGGCAAAGCGAAAGTACAGAAGTTCTTATCAATGTCTTAGCTCCTCCTAGTAATGGCGGTAACTTCACAGCACCATTAGATGGTTGGAATTATACCTTTAACGGTGACGTAGATCCATTGTCCGTAGAATGGAATCATGACAATGGCTCTGATGCTTGGGACTCCTCTGATCTGGAATCAGGAGCTCCTGGCGGAGCCGCCATCTTAAATGAGAATGAAATTAACTTTCTTCGAATACAGGATACAGGAGACCCAAGGAATCACGGCTTCGATGACCCAGGATCAAACAGGAAAGTATACTTCACAAAGGACCTGACCACTATCTTAAGTGACAATTACTCCCCTCTAGTCGATGGAATTACTCTAAACTTCAGAGCCCGGGTACCAGTTCCGGATAACACTTTACCACTTGATGATGCACACCCTGGCGGAGGAAATAAATCTGAATGGGCGCCGAATGGTGACGGTTATGCCATTCACGACGGCGGAAAAGGCACTTTCGGCATCCGTGACAGCCTGAGCGGACAACTTATCTCATTTACATTATCCACGGACCCGGGACCAGGAAGCGATTATTCTGAAGGTATTGGCCTCTCAATGAATAGGCTCAATGGAGAAAACCCTTCAGCCGAAGTAGATGCGACTGATGGTAGCGGAGAAACGAATCTATTATCAATTGAACCACTGAACTGGAACGACTTCTGGATCACTATAGAGTCGGACACGTCAGGCTCTGGATCTCACCGAGCAGACATTTACATGAATGGTAACAGCACGCCTTCAAGTTATTTTCTGACCGCAGGCACCGGAAGTGATGCAGGAACTACCTACATGGCAATGGGTCTTGGAGCAACACCACAGTCTGGGGCCGTTGATATTGATTTCTTCAACATCAAAGAAGGTATACATATTCCAACAAACAATAAACCTTTTCAAATTATCAATATTTCCTATTCGGATAATGGAATATCTATTTCCTGGCCTTCTCGTGCCGGCGAGGCCTTTCTTATTGAAAAGAGTGAAGATGCTCTTTTCTGGGAAGAAATGGATGACTCTTATCCTGCTAGCGACGATAGTGAAGTGACTGAATTCTTGGATGAAGAAATCGCAGAATTCCGAAAGCTTCTGTATCGGGTCAGTCGGGCCACTGAATAACAATTACCAACCACAATAATCAAAAAATCTTAATACAAGATAAACTTCAAAAACCAAAATCACATGAAACGTTCAAAATACCAAAAAGCTATCTTCTGTGCTAGCCTCATTCTTAGTACAGTCATTGTTTTAGCCTCATTTCAGAAAGGTCATGCCCTTGAACTGCTCAGTTACTGGGACTTTAATGATCCATCCGATGCCACTTCTGCGACGGATATAACAGGAAATTCTCCTGACCTTGGACTTAATGGTAACGCCGCCTACACGGAAGATGGTGGAGGTCTCAGTGACTCAGCCGGCGACTATGCGTTGGACCTTGGCGGTGTCAATGATAGGTCCTATGGTCAGACCCCTGAAGGAGAGCATTTAAATTCTGCCTTTGATAATAATGCGATGTCTGTTGCCTTTTGGCAGAACACTACTCAGATTGGTAATACGAGTGCGTTCTGGATTCATTCGCCAGATGCTACGGGAGGTCAGCGCGGGTTTCAGGCACACACTCCCTGGGGCAATGGAACGATTTACTTTGACCAGTCAGGCTGCTGTGAAGGCACTCAACGACTCACTGTCGGAGGATTAGTTCAACTCAATCAGTGGCAGCACTTTGTGTTCCAGCGTGATGCGGACGGGAACATGGAGATTTGGGTCGATGGCGTGCTGGCCGCCTCTAAGGGTGGAGCTGAGCCTCTGGATTCATTCAACGGTATCATCACCATAGGCGCTGAGGGTCCAACCACGAACAATAGTATGGCTGGGCGCATTGATGATTTTGTAATCTTTAATGAGACGCTAGACGAGGATCAGATTGCGACGTTGGCCGGAGGAGCAAGTCCAATGGCATTGATTGATACGAGTGATGATGATGAGGACGGACTCCCTGACTTTTGGGAAGAATCGCTCGTGGATAATCTTGATGATTTGAATGGTAATGGAGCTGGTCCTGGACCCGGTTCAGGTACCGGAGACTTTGACGGGGACGGCTTAACTGATCTTGATGAGTACGAGGAGACGAAAACGAATCCAATCGTAGCAGATACGGATGGGGATGGACTACTAGACGGAGTTGAGACCGGAACAGGAACCTACGTGAGTGCGATCAATACCGGAACCGATCCGAAAAATGCAGACTCTGATGGTGATGGACTCGTTGATGGTGTTGAAACAAATACCGGAACATTAGTTGATGAGGAAGACACCGGAACGGATCCGAACAATGCTGACACGGATGGGGATGATTATACAGACGGTGGCGAGCTTGCAGGCGGAACAGACCCTCATGACCCAAATAGTAAAGGGGCGATCCCTTCTCCGTTTCTTTATGTAGACTTTGAGGATAATGCTACTGATCTCAGTGGTAATGACTACAACGGCGAAGTTAACGGGACTGTGAGTTTTGATGTGGAAGGGGCCGGTACTGGGCCAACACCGTTGACCGGCGCTAACTTCACTGGAGGGTTTCTTGACTTTTTTGATATTGATATGAATTCAATGATTCGTGATTTTGAGGATGGCAGCTATACCTTTGCCTGCTGGCTCAAGCCGATCGGTTCTGCTGGTGGTGAAGGCTTTATGTGGGGACAGACCAATCAGGGTATTCACAACGGGATCCGTAATGGAGGTTTCCTTCACAGTGCACACTGGGGAGCAGACTGGAATGCTTCAACGGTACTGGAAGCTGAACAGTGGGTACATGCGGCATGGGTCTATGATGGAGCCACGGACACGGCGACGATTTACTTGAACGGAGAGCTTGACGGAGGACCGCAGGCCCAGAGAGCACCTAACGGTGATGGAACCTTTATCTTTGGTGCCCGCAATAATGGAGACGTACCATACAATGGTTATGTTGATGACGTGACCATCTGGAGGGAAGTGCTTCCGGAACCAACGATTAAAACCTTGGCTGAAGGAGCGAGCCCGATCGGTGCAACGCAAGAAGATGAGGACGGTGATGGGTTACCTGATTCGTGGGAGGAGAAGTACGGAGTCGATGACCCTGAAGGGGACGATGATAATGATGGTTTGACCAACATTGAAGAGCTCGAGGCGAGGACCAAACCTAATAAAGCGGACTCGGACGAGGACGGTTTAAATGATAAGCAGGAATTAGTGGACACCAAAACAAATCCACTCAATCCAGACACTGACAGGGACGGCCTCTTGGATGGGGTAGAAACAAATACCGGAGTCTTCGTCAGTGTTAATAACACTGGGTCCGATCCTTTGAAAGAAGACACGGATGGAGATGGTTACAGTGATGCCAAAGAATCAATTGATTCCTTGTCGGATCCAAATGACCCTAACAGCATCCCACCAAAACCAGAAATAAAACTCCTCGCTTATTGGGACTTTAATGACCCATCAGACCCGCAATCAGCAACGGATGTGTCCGGTAACTCACCTGCTGTAGATTTTACAGGGCCTGCCAAGTATTCAGATGACGGAGGCGGTTTCAGTGGAGCTGCCGGCGACTATGCGTTGGACCTTGGCGGTTTCAATGATCGCTCAGCTGCCGTAACACCAGAAGGCACGCACTTTGATGAGGCTGTTGAAACTAACGAAATGTCAGTCGCTTTCTGGCAAAATACCACACAGGTTGGTAACACTAGTGCATTCTGGATTCATGCACCTGCCGCAGGCGCAAATGAACGCGGATTTCAGGCTCACACTCCTTGGAGTAATGGCACCATTTACTTTGATCAGTCCGGTTGTTGCGGAGCCCCTCACCGACTCACTGTCGGAGGATTAGTTCAACTCAATCAGTGGCAGCACTTCGTGTTCCAACGCGATGAGGACGGAAACATGGAAATCTGGGTCGACGGCGAACTCAGAGCCGAAAAAGGAGGAGCCGAGCCACTGGATCCATTCAATGGTATCATTACCATCGGCGCAGAAGGAAACAACCTTAATAGCAGTATGGCAGGAAGAATTGATGACTTTGCAATTTACAATCGCCCACTTGATATCGCAGAAATTCAAGCCCTCTACGATGGAAATCTAGCAATCGACTTAATCACCCCCCCTGCCCTTTTTACTATCACAGACGTAGAGCGTGATGAGGATGGTCAGGTCACTTTCACTTTCAATGCAAGACCGAACGTCATTTATGCAGTGGATGTCTCTGAAGACTGTGAATTGTGGCAAGAACTTGATGATAATGTGATCGGAACAAAAGGAAAAGCCACTTTCATTGATATATCAGGACTTGGTGAACAGAAGAGCTTATTCTATCGTGTACGCACAATTGATTAAGAGCCGAACCGCTCTCATACCTATAGTCGCTCTTATCTCATTAATTGGTTGTAATGATAAATCAATTAATGGTGATACAGATAAGGATTCTACAAATTTCACAACTGTCACTCTCGAGAAATTAAAAACTGAAAGAGCAAAACTCGATCAGACTGTTTTTGCAGATGAAACTCAAGCAGTGCGTCATGAAGAGGTATTTATTCGTTTATGGGATGAATTAAGAAATGATGACCCTTATAAGGTCCTCAATAATTTCCCGTTCGATAACATTATCCTAGGTGAACCGGTTCCGAACCCTTCACCAGAGTGGGGAGTTCCAGGAATTAAGTTCGTTTCACTGAACGGCACAAAAAAGGAGCTTAATGTCACTGAATTTAGAGAACTCCTCAGTGATCTCTCTAAGAAAGGATGTAAACTTAAACAGAGCGAATGGCATCACACTAGTTTTCATCCAGCATCAAACAGCTCACCGGCCCGTTCGATAATTTCCTGCGAATTGCATTGCCTCTTCAACAGCAATGAACAGCGAATCATTGTCCGCGGAAAACTCAAAGTAACATGGGCGAATAATAAAGAAGGCCAACCAATCCCAAGCCTTATCGATACGACCGGGCTAGAAATAATAGCCCGCAAAGGGAAACCAATGTTTACTGAAATCATGGATGCGGACCCGGGGATTGAAGCGCCTGGTCGGTTCCCAAGATTCAGTCCGTTACTGGTTCGAGACTTAGACGGAGACGGACTATCTGAAATAGTTACAGCAGGTTGTAATCTAGTCTACAAAAACGAAGGGAACGGTAAATACACAAAAAGGGATTTCTTAAAGAATGGTATCAATCGACCAGCAGAAGCAGGCCTACTGGCCGATCTGAACGGTGACGGCTTCATCGATTATATTGGCGGCGATTCGGAGAGCGGATCATTATTATTCTTTTCTGGATCAGAAGGAGGACAATTCATAGACAGTCCTTACAAATTTAATATTCCGCCACTCAAAGGATTACATACAATCAGTGCAGGAGACATTGACGGCGACGGAGACCTTGATCTTTTCATCGGACAATGGAAAGCACCTTACATTGGAGGATCAATGCCTACTCCGTATTACAATGCAAATGACGGATACCCAGACTATTTACTTCGCAATGAAGGGAATGGCACATTCGTGGACATTACTAACAGTTCGGGACTTTCCGGAAAAAGCAACAGACGCACCTTCAGTGCTTCGTTAATTGACCTAGATTTTGATCAGGATCTTGACCTGATCGTTGTCGCTGATTTTTCTGGTTTAGACTTATACCTTAACGATGGGAAAGGCCATTTTTCCGACATCACGGACCAGCTTGGAAAGAAACGGCATGCCTTTGGAATGTCTCACACTTTTGGAGATTGGAACAGCGATGGAATTGAGGACCTGTGCCTCGTAGGAATGAGTTCGACCACGGCAAGAAGATTGGACGGACTTGGCATATCCAAACCAGGGTATGAAAAGTATTCAGAAATGCGCGCGCCAATGACATTCGGCAACAGACTTTATGTGAGGAACAAGGAAGGGGAATTATCTCAACCATCCTTCACCGCAGGAGCCGCTCGGTCCGGCTGGTCATGGGGTTGTGCAGCTACGGACTTCGATCTTGATGGAGACACTGATCTTTATGTTTCCAATGGGCACATCAGTGGAAAATCTGCAAAAGACTACTGTACCCGATTCTGGTGCCATGACCTTTATACAGGAACTTCAAAATCGAATGAAGTCATTGACAGTTTATTTAAAACTGAACTCTCGTCTGGGCTAGGTCGCGATTTTTCTTGGAACGGATTCGAACACAATGCAATGTTCATCAATCTCCCAAGCAAAGGTTTTTTTAATGCAAGTTTCCTCATGGGTACCGCATTCGAATACGATTCCAGAGCTGTCATCGCCGCTGATCTTGATGAGAACGGAACCCAGGATCTGATAGTCATTGAATACCAATCTTCAACAATGACTCAGCGGATGCATCTATATAGCAATATAGGAAATCCGGAACATTCATGGATAGGTGTAAAGCTGAAAAATAGCCCGGAAATGTCTCCTATTGGAACATTTATATCGATGAAATCTAAGGAAAGACAATGGAGCAAAACGATCGTCACCGGTGATGGATTCACATCACAAGGACCAGCGATCGCCCATTTTGGACTTGGAAAAATTAAAGATGTTACCGAGATTCAGATCCGATGGCCTAATGGAGAGATTCAGACCTTCCAAGAACCAGAAATCAACCAATACCATCAGATCGAATACAAACAAACAAAGTAAGATGTTCTGCTAAAAACGAGTATAAAGCAAAAGCATCGCATAATTGCTCCTATGAAACTTATTCTTTTCTTCAGCATATTCGCATTTGTTACTTCTGTGCAGGGAGCAACAAACTCAAAGCCTAACATCATTTATATTCTTCTTGATGATGCAGGATACGGAGACCTTTCTTGTTATGGGCAAAAACATTTTCAAACCCCAAACATTGATCGCCTCGCCGAAGAAGGAATTAAGTTCACTCAGCATTATTCGGGTTCAACGGTTTGTGCTCCGACCCGTTCAGTCTTAATGACAGGATTGCACACAGGACATACTCCGGTCCGAGGCAATAAAGAGATTAAACCAATTGGCCAGCACCCCATCCCCTCATCGACCTTCACGATCGCCGAAGCGCTAAAAGAAAGAGGCTACCAGACCGGCGCGTTTGGAAAATGGGGCCTAGGGAATCCAGGCTCTGAAGGGGCTCCCGAGAATCAAGGATTTGACCGGTTCTTTGGGTATAATTGTCAGAGGAACGCTCACACTTATTATCCGAAGTGGTTATTTGATAATGAAAAGAAAATAACTCTTGATGGCAAAACCTACTCCCATGATTTAATCATGGAAGAGGCCTTGGAATTTATTAGATCCTACCAGGACGGTCCGTTTTTTTGCTTCTTGCCGGTTACTATTCCGCATGCCTCAATGCACGTGCCTGAAAAATATGCTGCCCCTTTTAGAAAAAAATTCCCCCAATTCAAAAATAAGATCGGAAAATATTCCGGACCAACAGTCAAGAATCCGGCAGCTATGTTTGCAGGAATGATGACAAAACTTGATGAGGGTGTCGGTCAAATCCTTGGAATTCTAAAAGAGCTTGAACTCGATCAGGACACACTAGTCATGCTGAGTTCTGATAACGGACCGCACCGGGAAGGCGGTCACATGCCTGATTTTTTTGACTCTAATGGACCATTAAAGGGGCATAAACGCGATCTTTACGAGGGTGGAATACGAGTTCCTTTAGTGGCTAGATGGCCCGGAAAAATTGCCCCTGGAACTGTTACAGATCATATGAGTGCTCATTGGGACATTTTCCCGACACTTTGTGAGGTGACCGGAAAGGCAATACCTCAAAACATTGATGGGATCAGCTTTTTACCTGTTCTCCTTGGCAAAAAAAATCAAAGACAACACAAATATCTTTATTGGGAATTTCACGAACGGAGCGGGGCAAGAGCAATAAGATTCGGCAATTGGAAAGCGGTTCAACGTAATCTCAAAAAAAATCTAATCCCACCCATTGAAATATATGATCTCAGTACCGATCTAGGAGAAACACAAAATTTAGGAAAAGAAAAACCAGAACTAGTAAAAAATGCTCTGGAAATATTTAAGGAAGCGCATTCTCTGAACCCGATCTGGAAAATGCGTTGGGAACGTTAATATAAATCCATACAATGAAACATTAGATTGTTTTTTGATGCAAATTCAAGAACCTGCTGTTAATCTAAAGTAATGCTGACCCGCTACTTCACTTTGCTTCTTTTAAGCCTCTCGGCCGCATCCGCAAAGGTCAGCTTCAAGAATGATATCCGCCCTTTACTTTCCAATAATTGTTTTCGTTGTCACGGGCCGGATGAAAAGGAGCGTAAGGCTAATCTAAGACTAGACACATTCGAAGGAGCGACCAAAGACAATGAAGGTATCAGAGCCATCGTAGCCGGAAACGTTGACGACAGTGAATTAATTTACCGGATCAGTACTGACGATCCTGAAGAATTAATGCCACCAAAGAAGGGAGGAGAAAAACTCACTGCGCAACAAATCGAATTATTTAAGCAATGGATCAGAGAAGGCGGGAAATATGAAAAACACTGGTCTTATCAAAAACCAATCCGACCTCCAGTACCAAAATCACAAGATTCTAATATTAGCATCAAGAATGAAATTGATGCGTTCTTACAAGAAAGACTAACCAAGGAAGGTTTAAAACCATCAAAGGAAGCCTCAAAAGAAACGCTAGTGCGACGAGTTTCCTTAGATCTAACTGGTCTACCTCCAAGCCTTAACGAAGTAGAATCCTTCATGAAGGATCATAGCCCAAAAGCTTATGAAACCCTCATAGATCGATTATTAGATAACCCTTCTTTTGGAGAGCACTGGGCAAGGATGTGGCTAGATCTAGCCCGTTATGCAGATTCATCAGGTTATGCGGATGATCCTCCCCGAACTATCTGGGCATATAGAGACTATGTAATTCGTTCCTTTAATGAAAATAAACCATTTAACAAATTCACAATCGAGCAGATTGCGGGTGACCTCCTCCCACAACCAACTACCGAACAATTAACAGCAACTGCCTTTCATCGTAACACTCAAACTAATAATGAAGGAGGCACTAACGATGAAGAATACCGCAACGTCGCAATAGTAGATAGAGTCAACACAACCATGGCCACCTGGATGGGAACTACAATGGCCTGCGCTCAATGTCACACACACAAATATGACCCAATTACACAAGAAGAATACTTTCAGTTCTTTGCAATTTTGAACCAGACTCAAGATGCAGATAGACGCGATGAAAGTCCTATCATCAAGGTCATGAGTCCTGATCAGAATAAGAAAATAAAGGATCTAGAAGAACGAATAATAAAACTTGAAACCACGCTCACCTCACCAAATGAGGAAAATTTAAATGCTCTCAATGAATGGGAATCGCAACTAAATAATGAAAATGAACGATGGAAACCACTTCAAAATATTAAAGCAACTGCTGATTCCGGCGCAACATTTGAACTTTTGAACGATGGTTCTTTTCTTGTAAGTGGTAAAGAAGCGCCAACGGACACTTATTACATTCAAGGAGTTTCACCAGTAGATCAAATAACGGCCGTAAAGATTGAACCTCTTAGTCACGAAAGTCTCAGCGACTGGAAAGGTCCCGGTAGAAAAGGTAACTTTGTACTTAATGAAATCGAACTTCACGCTGGGACTGAATCATTGGCAAAGAAGGGGCAATTTGTTCGCATCGATTTACCAGGTAACGGAAAAATGATACATCTTGCAGAAGTGGAGGTATTAACTCAATCGGGAAACATTGCGACTAAAGGGAAAGCAACTCAATCGAGTGACTATTTCGATGCAGTTGCTTCCAGAGCAATTGATGGGAACAAGAATGGGGATTATAATAAGGGGAGCGTCTCTCATACTGCCACCGGAAAGAGCGACCCTTACTGGGAAGTAGATCTTGGAAGTGAACATGACATATCAAAGATTATAATTTGGAACCGAACTGACGGAAACGTAAGTAGTAGACTGAACGGATTCCATCTATCAGTACTGGACCAAAAACGGAAAATTGTCTGGACTCAAAATTACAAAGAAGCTCCAAAACAAGAACAGGAAATTCTTCTAAATGGCGCATCAAAAGCCGTTTTCAGTTTGGCTACTTCGAGTTTTAATCAGAAAGATTTTGGTATAAATCTTGCCATCGATGGTAATAGCGGGGGTCATTCCGGGTGGGCCGTTGGCCCTAATGTAGGAAAGGATCATCATGCCGTCTTTGAGTTGGACCGGCCATTATCAGGCAAAGACCTCAAGTTCACTCTAAGACAAACTTACGGAGATCATGCGATAGGAAGGTTCCGAATCTCCGTAACTAATGAAAACCTTCCGGCCCGAGCCCTACCCATAAACATCGCCAGCGTTCTTAACAAACCAAAGAAAGAAAGAACAAAACAAGATACAAAAACATTACTTGATCATTTTGCGGAACTAAATCCGAAAGCAATCCAATTAAGTGCTGAGTTAGCAGAGGGTAGAAAAAAAATAAAGGAGATTAAACCCTCCACTACTGTCCCCGTCATGAGAGAACTTGATCCAAAAAAATTAAGAAAAACTCACATCCAGTTAAGAGGTAATTACCTCACAAAAGATAAAGAAGTGACTGCCGCACTACCATCGAATTTTCACAAGATAGCTAAAGAGGACAAAGTAGATAGATTAGTTTTAGCTAAATGGCTCATTGATAATGAAAATCCTTTAACCGCAAGAGTCATGGCAAATCGATTTTGGGAAAAAATATTTGGCATTGGAATAGTAGCCACGAGTGAGGAATTCGGATCACAGGGAGAACTTCCATCCCATCCAGAACTACTTGACTGGCTGGCTGTCGAATTCATCGAGAGTGGTTGGAATATGAAATCTCTCATTAAACTTATCGTCATGTCTGGAGCCTATCGACAGGAATCAAATGTGAATCCAGAATCCTTCGAAAAGGATCCCGATAATCAATTACTTGCCAGAGGACCAAGGTTTCGACTCTCTGCAGAAATGATACGCGATCAGGCATTGGCAGTTGCAGGTCTACTAAGCCCTAAAATGTATGGACAGCCTGTAAGACCACCACAACCAAAATTCGGAATTAGTGCTGCATTCGGTGGAGGAATCGACTGGAAAACTTCAGAAGGAGAAGACAAGTATCGTCGTGGCATTTATACCTCATGGCGCAGATCTAACCCTTATCCCTCAATGGCAACATTTGATGCACCTAACCGGGTGGTATGCGTTGTCCGCAGGGACCGCACAAATACTCCGCTCCAGGCATTAGTAACTTTAAATGACCCCGTATACGTTGAAGCTGCACAATCCCTCGCAAGAAAAATGTATCAAGTTTCCTCTAAAGAAAAAGATAGTGGTTCAGGCATCCGTCATGGCTTTAGAATTTGTTTATCTCGATCTGCAAAGCCTGAAGAAATGGAAGGATTGGAAAAGCTATTTAAAAAGGCCTACGGCACTTACAAACAAGACCCAAAATTGGCCGAAATGATGGTGACTCAACCAATGGTCAAAAATCAAAAAGGGCTAGACAATTCAAAACTTGCAGCCCTAACAGTTGTAGGCAACGTCTTATTAAACTTGGATGAATTTTTAATGAAGCGATGAATATTTACAATCAGCAAATCCAGCACCAAACTCGCAGACACTTCTTAAGAGGCAGCAGCATAAGCATTGGGAGCATTGCCCTTAATCAAATGCTCGGATCAAATGCCAATGCAACAACTACTAATCCATTGCTGCCAAAGCGCTCTCATTTTGAGGCCAAAGCAAAGCGCGTCATATACATCCATTTAACAGGCTCTCCACCTCATCTCGACCTCTGGGACTATAAGCCCGAACTGGTAAAACGAAATGGCGAAGATTGCCCTGATGAATTTTACAAAGGTAAGAGATTTGCATTTACAAGCGGCAGGCCAAAGCTAATGGGCACACCAAGAACATTCAAGCAATTCGGCAAGGGTGGAACATGGATGTCCGACGCAATACCTAACTTCCATAGTTTAGCAGATGACCTTTGTGTCATCAAATCAATGAATACAGACCAATTCAATCATGCACCGGCAGAGCTTTTCGTGCATACAGGATCCCCTAGACCAGGGCGACCTTCTTTCGGATCCTGGGTAACTTATGGTCTAGGAACTGAGAATCAAAATCTACCCGGATACGTTGTGCTTATCTCTAACGGCGTTCAACCAAACGGCGGTAAAAACTCTTTCGGAACAGGATTCATCCCATCAGTTTATCAGGGCGTTCAATGTCGCTCTAAGGGAGATCCTGTTCTTTATCTTTCAGATCCTAAGGGGATGAATCGTGACATTCGTCGAAGTTCCCTAGATGCACTTAAGCAACTCAACGAACAAGCTGCAAAAGACTTTGGACATCCCGAAACGCTGACTCGAATTGCACAATACGAACTAGCTTTCAGAATGCAAATGGCAGTACCTGAAGTAATGGACATTTCTAAAGAATCGAAAAAAACCCTCGAATCATATGGAGCTCAGCCAGGAGGATCTAGCTTTGCAAATAATTGCCTTCTTGCAAGACGACTCACCGAGCAAAATGTTCGATTTGTGCAATTATTTGACTGGGGATGGGACTTTCATGGCACCAATCCTGGAGAAGACATTCGCGGAGGCCTAACTAATAAATGCGCCAAGACAGACAAACCAATCGCCGCATTGATTAAGGATCTAAAGGAACGAGGACTGTTTGATGAAACATTAATTATCATTGGAGGTGAATTTGGCAGAACCCCTTTCAGGGAAGGGCGAACAGCAGGAGGAAAAGTTCTGGGCCGCGATCATTTCCCTGATGCTTACAGCATGGTCATTGCTGGAGGAGGAGCAAAGGGAGGATATTCACATGGAGAAACAGATGAACTCGGCTTCTCCGTAGCAAAAGACAAAGTTCATGTTCATGATTTTCAGGCAACTCTCTTACATCTGCTAGGATTTGATCACGAAAAACTCACTTACAGATTCCAAGGAAGAGATTATCGTCTCACTGACGTGCACGGCAAAGTCATTAAAGAAATCGTTACTTAATTAGTATATATTTCGTTAAATATCACTAATGACCCTAGTGAATAGACTACTAGAAATAATAATCGCTTGGGTTTCATCGATTCTTTTTAAAGTACATCGGCAATTAACTTAAAGAATATCTATAATAATCGCTGTTGCATTATCTCTTCCTGAGACCCGGACCGCACATTCAACAATGGATCCAGAATCAGATCCATTTCTCATTAACTCCTCCAATTCGCTATCTAATATTCCATCAGTAACACCATCCGAACAAATCAAAAAACGATCTCCTGAATCAAACTTCATCTCCTTAACTTGTGGATCTACAAATTGGTTACCTGCCCCCAATGCTTTATTGAGCATGTTCTTCATAGGGTGATTCCGAGCTTCAT
This sequence comes from Verrucomicrobiales bacterium, assembly GCA_012960505.1. Classification (GTDB taxonomy): domain Bacteria; phylum Verrucomicrobiota; class Verrucomicrobiia; order Verrucomicrobiales; family DEV007; genus EC70. Next base: position 17,160 of record DUBC01000046.1, on the reverse strand, counting down.
ATTCGGAAATCTTTCCCGCCCTCAACATAGCTGCGACTCTCGTATCATCCTCCGTTAATTGAATTAGGGATGATTCGCCAGCCTCTTCCTCCCGATACCGATAAATCCTAGAATCTCCGATATGACTGAGTAATAATCGATCTGGAAGCAGCCAGCACATACTCAAAGTCGTACCCATCCCTTTACATTCCGGATAAGCATCAGCAAATTTAATCATTTCCGAATTAATAGATTGATAAAGTTCATTAAGAACATTCAAATCCATATTATAACCAGCAACCCCTGAACGGAAATGTGCTGGCAAAGAACCTGTAATCTTCTCTACAGCAATACGACTAGCAAACTCTCCTGAACGGGCTCCCCCCATTCCGTCACTAACAGCAAAAATAAAGTCAGACCCTTCAAGTGGCGCTGATCCTTTGGATCCTAAAAAATGAACCCCTTCACAATCAAGTGACAAGGCAAGAAACTCATCTTCATTCTTCTTTCTTAACCTACCCACATCTGTCTTGCAATTCCATTCAACGATCACATCAAATTTCACCTCTTTACCTCCTTCACTTTTAGATTTCTCTTCGCTTAGAATAGTCGCGAACTCAAAATCAATAATGCAAAATTTACCATCGGATGGCCGGTAAGTTATATTTCTCAAATAAGGGTCTTCATGTCGCACCCCATATGCCTCAAGTTGCTGGAAAATTTCTTGGGTTTTTTCTTCCCCCATTATCTCCACTTTCTTGCCCACATTACTTGTAATAATTTTTAATGAATCAGGATCTGATTCGAGTAATCTAGGAACAAATTCACAACCCCTTCTTTCAAGAAATTTCAAAACTTTAACTTCAGTTGAAAAACGCTCCTCAGCTTTTGGACCCCTGAAAATCTTGTGCACTCGCCCATCAAAACCAATGTTTACCAGTGATCGCTGAGTGTTTTTTTCTTCCCTCATAAATATGAATATTAAGACCTTAGATTGCCTAATACCTATCTATTAGCAATTCGGTGTTTATAATAAAATTCCAAGGAAAATATTATATTTAAGAAACCTTAATTCCTATGATATCTTTAATTAAAGAAAATGGACATTTGGCATGCCGTCTGCTTTTCTAATGAATTCTCTGCCAATACGAAAATTCGTATGGACAGCCAATCAAGTTGCAATTAGCACTAAAAAATACCCTGAAAAAATAACCTACATAAAAAAATGGCAAAATACAAACTCGAATATCTATGGTTAGACGGCTACACCCCGGTTCCTAACGTAAGAGGTAAAACAAGAATTGGTGATTATGAAGAATTTCCAACCCTAGATCAGTTACCTGAATGGGGTTTTGATGGATCCTCAACTCTTCAGGCTGAGGGTGGTGACTCTGACTGTATTCTCAAGCCTGTTGCGGTTTATCCTGATGCGGGACGTTCAGGAAACGCAGCACTTGTCATGTGTGAAGTAATGCTTCCAGATGGAAATTCTCACCCATCGAATGCACGGGCAAATATTCTTGATGATCCTGGCGCATGGTTCGGATTCGAACAGGAATATTTCCTTGAACAGGATGGCCGCCCCCTTGGTTGGCCTGAGACAGGATATCCTGACCCCCAAGGTGAATATTATACTGGCGTCGGCTATAAAAATGTTGGCGACATCGCAAGAACAATTGTTGATGAACACCTTGATCTTTGCCTCACTGCAGGAATTAACCACGAAGGCATCAATGCAGAAGTGGCTAAGGGACAATGGGAATTCCAAATCTTCGGTAAAGGTTCCAAAAATTGTGCTGACCAGATGTGGGTAGCTCGTTATCTTCTTCTGCGCTGTGCGGAAAAATATGGCGTGGACGTTAATTTACACTGCAAGCCGTACGAAGGAGACTGGAATGGTTCTGGAATGCATTGTAACTTCTCTACTGATAAGTTACGTGACGAAGGAGGTGAAGATTACTTTAATTCCCTCATGGAGGCGTTCGAAAAGAACAAGGAAGCCCACATTGCTGCCTATGGACCAGACAATCACATGAGATTAACTGGACTCCACGAAACACAGTCAATAGACAAATTCAGTTGGGGAATCGCTGACCGTGGTGCATCAATCCGCGTGCCTCACGCATTTGTTAAGGATGGTCACAAAGGCTATCTCGAAGATCGCAGACCAAACTCACAAGGTGATCCTTATGCGATTGCCTCAAGAGTCCTGCAAACAATTGCAGAAGTAGGTTAGAGACCTAGCATAGTATCACATAAAAACCGCCGCCTTTAATTAGGTGGCGGTTTTTTATTTTTATCATATCAATTTAATCACCTATCAAAAGTGAATGCATGCCTGAAAAATGAAAAACTAGCCTTTCTTTCGTTTCTTTTTCTTTAAAGGGGCAGATGTTTTTTTATTGGATAAATAAGCAACACGCGCTTCAACGTAACGGCCATCATGATTAACATCTTCCATAGATAATTCATTAAATTTGAAGCCTGACGGTCCATCATTCAGTAACACCGCCGTATTAAGAATGAGATTGGTTTCAACGGCCATGGTAGACATCTTTAAAGCTTTTTTAATGGCAGGCCTAGGATCCTTTTCACCCGTGAGACCCAAGAATTCCGCAGCTCGACAACGCACTAATGGTTCCATATCATTATCTGCTATCTTTGCTATCAAGCCAACTTGTTCACTAGTAATCTTTCGATGTGAGCTAGCAACAATGCATCCCCAATAACGGGACCAAGGATCCTCGGAAATTAAAGCCTCCTTTATCTGAGCCTGAACTTCCTCGTATGGTCTTAGCTGTAAATCAGCAATACCTAAAAGCTTGTCGATGTGATCTGATTTATCCTTACCGTAGTTTACGGGATTCTTCATAGCCTCTTTCAACATTATCGGCTCAGGAAAGAAACTAAGATCATTAATTTCACGTAGCTCTGAACTCATGAGATTACGCATTTCATCAAGGGCCTTGGCAAAACTAGGATCACTGGCAAGGTTACGGGTTTCGTGAGGATCAGTCTCAACGTCATAGAGAGCTTCTACTGGCCTCGTTTCGAAGAATTGTCTCTGAATGGCATTAAGTTTTCCTTTTTTATAAAGCTGACGCCATTCCTCAAAGGCAAGCTGTCTGTATCGATAATCATTCTGCAAAGCATCAAAATTGAAAGGCTGAAAGTTCCTCTGGTAACTGTATTTTCCTTTTCTAATCCATCGAACAAAATCATACTTTTCATCAAATCGATCAGCGTAATTAAAAGTATGATTCCGTGTCCCTGCACCCTGCCCAAGAAATGGTCTTCCATCTATACCTCCCGGGATCACAGCTCCGGCAAGATTTAATATTGTCGGCCCAAAGTCTACAAATTCGACGAAGCCTTTCTCACGATGCCCAGATTCGGATTTCACTAGATGTTTGAAATTTTTTGGCACACGTACCACTAATGGAACGTGAAGCCCACTCTCGTAAGCATATCCTTTGCTTCTAGGTAAAACACCTCCATGATCCCCAAAGTAAAAAACAAAAGTGTCTTCAAGCAAATTATCCTCTTTAAGCTCATCGATCACTTTACCAACGACGCCATCAATTTTGACTAGGTTATCCAAATACCTTGCATGAGTGTATCTAAAAGTTGGAGTATCAGGATGATAGGGAGCAAGTCGTACAGAATCAGGGTCATGTTTTGTTGGCTGATTTTCCATTGCCCGGGCAGTAAAATGCAATGAACTCTCATGAGAAATGGCATAACTAGCCTTATGGAAAAAAGGCTGACCTTCATTTCTTTTTCTCCAGTGCGCCTTTCCAGAAGATTCATGCCAAACTCCCTTTCCCGGGACTGCGTTATAATCAGTCTTAGCTCGATTCGTCGTATAGTAGCCCTTATCACGAAGATAGGATGGAAACATTCGAACCCCTTCAGGCATTGGCGCCATGGAAGTTTTCCTGTGATACTGTGTCCCTATCCTTGGAGCATAACATCCGCTAATTAGTGTTGAACGAGCAACAGAACAAACCGGCGCATTGGAAAAAGCATTGTCATAAGTTATTCCATGTTTAGCCATTTTTTTGATATTTGGCGTATCAGCACCACCTGGAAAAAAATGATCCAGATAGTGGATTGAATTATCCTCAGAAATAATCCAAACAAAGTTCGGTTGCTGAGCAGCATGTGCCCACACCGCCATTTTTATTATTGAAAATAATATGATACACAATCTCATGGGCCTAAACATAAGCTAAAATTGAACTCAAACGTAATAATTTTCATCACCATTTAATGAGCCAAACGGTTAGGATTGATAATGAATAGTGTTCGGTTTACATTTTTCATCAAGACCGATTCAGAGTATTCGATATAAAATAATCATGAAAAATTTAATTATCCCTGTATTAAGCCTGACCCTACTTTCATTTGCGCAAGCTCAAAAAGATTGGCCTCGTTGGAGAGGCCCCAGTCTTAATGACCATTCACCAGATACCGGCCTACTAAAAAAATGGCCAAAGGAAGGGCCCAAACAGGTATGGTTGTATAAAAATGCCGGAGTCGGTTATTCTGGTCCAGCAATTTCAGATAATAAGCTATTCACAATGGGAGAAAGGGAAGGTGAAATATATTTAATAGCCCTTAGCACTGAAAGCGGTAAGGAAATATGGAGTAAAAAAATCGGCAACGGTTTCAAAAATAATTGGGGGAACGGCCCAAGGGGCACCCCAACAGTTGACCAAGACAGGGTATATGTATTAGGGCCAAATGGAGAGGTCGCTTGCATGAAAACCAAGGACGGCTCAAACATTTGGAACGTTGATCTTGTCGATCAATTTGGCGGAAAGGTTCCGTTCTGGGGATATAGCGAATCAGTTTTAATTGATGAGAAAAAGGTCGTGTGTACGCCAGGCGGAAAGAAAGGATCCATGGTGGCACTCGACAAATTAACCGGAGAGAAATTATGGCAAAGTGAAAATCTCAATGATAACGCACAGTACTCTTCAATCATACCAATCACTCATGAAGGAAAATCTCAGTATGTGCAATTATTTATGAAAACACTTGCCGGGATAGATTCTAACAATGGAAAGCTACTATGGAAAATTGACTGGAACGGTAGGACCGCAGTTATTCCAACTCCCATATACAAAGATAGTAAAATTTATATCAGCTCAGGTTATGGCGTTGGCTGTAAAATGATAAGATTGAAAAAAGGAGGAAAAGTTGAAGAAGAATACAGCAATGACACTATAATAAATCACCATGGTGGAGTCATTCTCATCGGGGATCACTTATACGGTCATTCAGACAGAGGTGGTTGGAAGTGTCAGAACTTTGCAACTGGTGAAGAAATGTGGAAGTCTAAAGATCTCGGCAAAGGTGCGATCCATTACGCGGATGGCATGCTTTATTGTCTTGGCGAAAGTGACGGCACAATTGCCCTAGTCAAAGCAAGCCCTAAGGGTTGGACGGAATCAAGCCGCTTCAAATTAAGCCCTCAGACCCAGTTAAGAAAACCATCCGGAAAAATCTGGACTCACCCAGTAGTTATCGGTGGGAAGCTCTACCTAAGAGATCAAGAAATTATCTATTGCTACAACGTCAAAATCTAACTTCAGATCACTGGTAATATATTAAATAGAATATCTAAACATTCTTTAATCCCGGCACTTTAAATCCGGAATTATTTGGGTTCTTGAGAAGTTTATTGGCATCCACTGCGTATTCACCAGTGTGTCTTTCCTTATTCGGATCAAAATTCAACCAAGGTCCAACAGTATAATAGTTATCTTTTTCAGGAACTCCTACACCCTTGCCCATAATTTCATGCAGCTTACCAAAATGTTCAGCTGCATCTTTATTATCCCCAAAACGTCCTGCTTCCTGATTAAACGGAACTTCTTCACCTAGCCTGTATGAATTATTCATTAGATGACCTAATACACAGCCATAGTGTGCATCTTTAACATTTCCGTTTGCCATCTCAGGCTTCCCAGCGCGACACGCAGCAATGAAACTACCCCAATTACCGCCTGGCGTGACTTTGCCTTTACCAAAATCGATCTTTTCACCTTTATCACTTCCTTTCGGATAGTAACTCCTACCAATGATTCGCCCTCCATCTTCAAAATAATACTGGTTCTCAACCTGACGCTGATAACCCTTATAGTTTACATTGCGAACATTAAAGAAAACCTGCTGGCCATTAGCATATTCAGCCATCCCAAACATTGTGTTAGGAGTCTCTCCTTGATCTTTCCACTGAAAACGACCACCAATGGCCATTGTCCTTACAGGATGAGTCTGATCATCGTCAATCGCCCAACGAGCCACATCCAATTCATGTGTCCCTTGATTGTTAAGGTCCCCGTTACCAGTTGCCCAGAACCAATGCCAATTATAATGAACGTAATTCCCATGAAACTTATCAATCACTGCAGGCCCTTTCCACAGATTCCAATCAAGATGAGCAGGAGGATCACTAAAATTTTTGTGACCAATACTGCCTCGAGGTTTACAGCAATAACCGTAAGAAACCTTGAGGCGGCCCCACTTACCTGCCTTGATCTGTTCATGCAGACCAGCACGACTAGCATCACTGCGTTGCTGAGTACCGTGCTGAATAACTACTCCATATTTTTCCTGTGCAGCAACCGCAATTCTACCCTCTAAAACATCATGGCTCATTGGCTTTTCAACATATACATGCTTACCTGCTTGAGCCCCCCATATAGTCATTAAAGAGTGCCAATGATTCGGAGTCGCAACCGTCAAAGCATCAACATTTTTATCCTCCAATGCCTGTCTCACATCAGTTACCCCTTTAACATTCTTCTGACCTCGCCCCTTAAGGCTCTCAACCGTACGACTTAAAACCTGTTGATCTGGATCAATGACATAAGCAATTTCAACATTTTTCTGACCAAGAAAACCTCCGATATGGCTCTTCCCACGACCATTTAATCCAGCAACAGCAATTCTCATCCTGTCATTAGCTCCAATGGCCTTAGGGGCAGCCTTGGTATTAGAAATAAAAGGGAAACCACCCACAGTTGCCAATGCAGATGTTTTAATGAAATGACGTCTATTTGTTAAGGGCATTTTGTTAGAGTATTTAATGATTGCAATTCCGTATCTTTCAAGAAAAGCCTTAATACTGATTTAACTAAAGAAAAAAATCAGAATATTTATATTCAAAATAATAAAAAATCAGCTAAAAGCAGCCCGAAGTTCGCTATAATCTTTAGTAATCAGAAACTGATGAAACTCATCAATTACATTCTGAGGAGGACAAAAAAGAATGCCCTTGTCAGCTTCAGAAAGCATCGCGGTATCATTGTAAGAATCGCCTACTGCAATCACTTGAAAGCCCAAAGAATGAAATGCTTTGACTGCTTGTTTTTTTTGATCCTTCATTCTCAATTTAAAATCAGTAATTCGACCATTATCATCAACCTCAAGATTATGACAAAACAATGCAGGGAAATTTAATTGTTTCATTAAAGGATAGGCAAACTGGTAGAACGTATCTGATAAGATTACGACTTGAAACCTTTCTCTAAGCCAAGACAGAAATTCTTCAGCGCCCTCCAAAGGCAACATGTTAGAAATGACTTCGCTTATATCCTTCAAAGTCAGTCCATTCTGATCGCATACATTCAATCGCATACGCATCAGTTCAGAATAATCAGGTATGTCTCTAGTCGTAGCTCTCAACTCCTTAATCCCTGTCTTATCAGCAACTCCAATCCATATTTCCGGAACAAGAACTCCTTCAAGATCTAAACATGCTATTTTGCTCATTCACTAATTTAATTAAAAATATCAAGAAACCACAGAGTAAAAAGCAATGCGAATTATAATTGGTTGTTATATGATTTTTGCTTTATAGTTAATTTACTTATCTGCCATGTGCTAAATATGCACGGAAGCAGCAGCCAATGGACGACCATACCCTTTTTATTTTCAAATCGATAGCAATCGCATTTTGCCTCAGTCAGTCGGCAATGTTTTCCGGTTTAAATCTTGCCTTCTTTTCGATAGGAAGATTACGACTTGAAACTGAAGTGGAAAATGGAAACGAAGCTGCGGCTAAAATCCTTGCTTTGCGCAAAGATGCAAATTTTCTTCTTTCTACAATCCTTTGGGGAAATGTTGGAGTGAACGTTCTTCTGACAATGTTGATGAATTCAGTCATTCCGGGAACTGGTCTTTATGCTTTTGTGATATCAACTGTTGGCATCACTTTCCTTGGCGAAATTCTTCCGCAGGCTTACTTCTCTCGCAATGCTATCAGGATCGGATCAAAGTTAGCACCAGTCATCCACTTCTATCAGTGCATCCTGTTCCCAGTTGCAAAACCAAGCGCTCTCATTCTTGATGGATGGGTCGGGGCAGAAGGAGTCAATTTCATGAGGGAAAAAGACATTGAGGTAATCCTTCAAAAACACATCAGAGAACAAGATTCAGAAATAGGTGAAACCGAGGGGCGAGGAGCATTAAACTTTCTAGATCTTGATGATCGGCTTATTTCCAAAGAAGGAATGAGCATTGATCCGGCAACAATACACTCTTTTACCTCTAATATGGACCTTCCTGAAATCCCAAAAGCAGGCACTACCGAAGGTGACGAATTTATAGATGCACTTCGTAAAAGTGATAAGAGTCGTGCAATCATCACAGACGAAGAAGGAGAACCAAGAGTCATACTAAAGACTTCAGATTATCTCTTTAATATTGTATCCAGTGATGGAAATTCCGACATATACGATTATTGTCATCGCCCAATCGTAGTGAAAGATGCCGACGCAACACTGGACACAGTTCTTGGAGAGTTTGTTGTAGAAGCAGATGACAGAGAAGATGACATTATCGATAGAGATGTAATCATCTACTGGAACGGCAGCGATAAACGAATTATCACAGGAGCCGACATTCTTGGAAGACTTCTAAAGGGCATAGCTAAGAGAGAAAAAGAGCAATCTTAATTAAAATAATATCAACGGCTAACAATCAGATTGTTATGTCTAACTTATTATTTCTTTAACTACGTTGGCTTTTTCCACTCCTGTGAGCCGAGCATCAAGACCCTGATATTGAACAGTGAACCGGCTATGATTAATCCCGAGTAAATGAAGCATCGTCGCATGCAAATCACGAATATGAACAACATTATTCACCGAATTATATCCAAGTTCATCTGTTGCTCCATGGGACATGCCTCCCCTGACACCTCCTCCAGCCATCCACATTGAAAATCCTTTCATGTGGTGATCGCGACCTGCTCCACCCTTCCCCTGAAACATAGGAGTCCTGCCAAACTCTCCTCCCCAAATCACTAGAGTATCCTTTAACATCCCCCTTTGTTTAAGATCTGTTAACAGCGCCCACGTAGGCTTATCAGTCAGCCCGCAACATATCTTCATATAATTTTCTAGACCACCATGATGATCCCATCCCCGATGATATAAGTGAATGAATCGACAGCCTCGTTCAGCCAACCTTCTAGCCAGAAGACAATTAGTTGCATATGAACCATCTCCAGGTTTTGCCCCATACATATCAATTATATGTTTTGGCTCATTGGAAAAATCTATGAGCTCAGGAATAGAAGTTTGCATTCGGAATGCCATTTCGTAAGCAGACACCCTAGTATTAATATCATCACTTTTAATAGATTCGTTTCTAATCTGATCCAATCTCTTCACAGCCTCAACAACACGCCTCTGATTTTCTCTAGAAACCTGCTTGGGATTTCTGAGGTAATTTACTGGTTCCCCAGTAGAATTAAATTCAACTCCCTGATACCGTCCGGGAAGAAAACCTGATGACCATTGACGAGAAGCAATCGGTTGAGGATTGCGACCACCAACGCTTGAAAGTACGACGAAACCAGGCAATTCATCAGTTTCGCTGCCAAGACCATAATTTATCCATGACCCCATGGAAGGACGACCCGAAATTGCAGTTCCAGTATTCATGAATGTGTGAGCAGGGTCATGATTAATCTGCTCAGTAAGCATGGATCTAAGAATGCATATATCATCAGCCATCTTTGCAGTCCAAGGCAAAAAATCACTGATTAATTGTCCGCTCTTACCGTGTTTCCTAAACTTTGTCATATGCCCCTGAACTTTGAGCTGTTGACCCTGCAACTGAGCAATGGGCTGACCTTTGGTGAAGGACTCAGGCATCGGTTTCCCATGCAACTCATCAAGCTTTGGTTTGTAATCAAAAGTTTCAAGATGTGAGGGCCCTCCAGCCATACAAAGAAAAATAACTCTTTTGGCCCTCACTGGAAGGTCCGGAAGCCCTGCAACTCCCGTATCCCTACACGATGCATCCTGAGCTAACATGCTATTAAGAGCCACCGAACCAATACCCATACCCGCGCTCCCGAGAAAACTTCGTCGATTCAATTCATTGATAAAACTGCCCTGTGTCTTAATCATTAATTCCTAGTATTAAATTCACTACTATTAAAGATGGCCCTTGAAACTGCTGTCCATGCATGCAATTCAGCATCTTCTTTTCCCTGATTTTCCTTTATAACATTCTTAAAAAGATTAATGAGGACACTCTGCTCTTGCGGTAAAGGTGGCCTTGAGAGGGCCCTTCGAAAAGCATCAATAATCCTGTCTCCTTCATGATCATGATTTGCTTCTAAAAGATGCCTAGCAAATGATTCCGCCGCTTCATAGAAACTAGGATCATTTAATAAAACCATTGCGGCAACAGGTGTATTAGATCTGGATCTTTTAGCAACACACTCTTCTCGGCTTGGCGCGTCCATGGCCTTGAGAAGGGGATGTAAGAATTGCCTCTGCCAATGCATATAAACTGATCTCTTATAACGGCGATCATCCTGATGCTGTACATATTCCCTCTTAGGAAAATTCAAATGCCTGTAATATCCCTTTGGTTGATAAGGTTTAATACTACTTCCACCATAATCATTTACCAACAGACCACCAACAACGAGAGCATTGTCGCGAATCATTTCCGCAGGCAATCTATGCCTCGACTGTCTAGCAAATAATTTATTAAGGGGATCTCTCACCTTCAATTCATTTGAAGCTTTCGAACTCAGCTTGTATGCGCGACTCGTTACAATTAATTTAACCATTTTTTTGACGTCCCAGCCATTTTCATAAAAATGAACTGATAAGTTATCTAGAAGATCTGGCAGCGCAGGTGGCGATCCTTGACCTCCAAAATCATCCAAACTCGAAGAAATTCCCTCACCAAAAAACAAATACCAAAGCCTGTTCACAAACACCCTGGCAGTTAAACCTCCGGCTCCATTCTTGGAATCGGTAAGCCAATTTGCAAGATCCAAGCGATTTGCTCTACGGTCTCCAATATCAAGTTTGCCCAGAAACTCTGGAACTGCGGGCTGAACAATTTCTCCACTTTCATCTAGCCAGTTGCCTCGAGGAAGGATCCTGGTAACACGAGGCTCAATACTTTGAGTTACCATCGTGAGGACGGATCGCCTCTTTATTTTTTTGATTAAGTCTTCAGTTTCTTTGGTCTTCGAAACCTTGGCTTCTAAAGATTTTAGATACTCTCGATCCTTGCGACTTAGCACAGAAATTTCAGGAGGCCGCTTAGTTGGCAACGAATTGGATCCGACTGCAAAATGCTTTGATTCATCCACATCCGCAAAGAACGCAGACATCGCATAAAAATCACGAGCTTTATAAGGGTCATATTTATGGTCATGACATTGAGCACAGCCTAAAGTTGCCCCCATCCATACACCCGACAAGTTACGTATCCGGTCAGCTGCATATATTGCTAAGTATTCACGTGCCTGAACACCTCCTTCGTGGGAGGTCTGTAAAAGTCTATTGTAACCTGTCGCTATTCTTTGATCTATAGTAGAACCATTTAATAAGTCCCCGGCTAACTGTTCCCGAGTAAATTGATCAAAAGGTAAGTTTTGATTAAATGAATCCAGAATATAATCCCGATAAGGAGTAATATTATGATCCTGATCTCCATGATATCCGACAGTATCTGCAAATCGAACTAGATCGAGCCAATAACTTGCCATTCTTTCACCAAAAGATTCAGAAGAAAGAAATTCATCAACTATCGATTCATACACTAAATTTACATCTTTCGCTTTCTTCAATCTTTCAACAGTAGCGATTTTAGGAGGAAGCCCAAGCAAATCAAAAGAAAGTCTTCTTACTAGGGTCACACTGTCAGCGTCTCGGACAGGTTTTATTTTCTCCCTGTTCCAATACGCAAATAAAAAAGAATCGATCCAGTTATGAGTCCATTCTTTAGACACATTCTTTGGGATCGGTGTTTTAATAGGAGGAATGTAAGCCCAAGGATTTTCATACTTTGCACCTGAACGAACCCACTTGGTAAGAATATCGATTTGATCCGGAGTAAGAGTCTTACCACTCTTAATGGTTGGCATAACTTCTTCGGGATCCTTTGAAGTGATTCTTGCAATGAGTTCACTTTGAGAAGTGTTAGACATTGAAACTACCTTCCTTGATCCCTCTTCAGTATCTAGACGCAACTTTGCTTTTCTATGGGCCTTATCAGGACCATGACACACATAACAATTCTGAGAAAGAATTGGCCTGACATCGCGATTAAAATCAATCTGTTCAGCAATCACATCAAATAACAGAAATGAGAATGGGATTATCAGTAAAAATCTCTTCATGAACATACTAAAGCATGAAATTATATAGACTATATGAATCCAGACTGCTTCCATATTCATATCAATACTAACAGCTAATTTCAAAAATCAAAAATATTGTCACAGAGTTTGAAAGAAAGAGGCTATGAAGTGGACTAATAAATTCATATATCTGATACATAAACTTAATAGAATGATTCGTTTAATAAAATTAATAACACTTCTCCTCTTACAAAAAGGGATAGCCTCTGAACGTCCCAACCTTTTATTAATGATAAGTGACGACCAATCTTTTCCCCATGCATCCGCTTATGGATCCAAAATGGTTTCCACTCCAAACTTTGATAAGATTGCAAGTCAAGGCGTCCTCTTCACAAATGCTTTTTGCTCAGCGCCCGGATGCAGTCCATCCCGCGCTGCTTTTCTAACTGGGCGAAACATATGGCAAATTGAACATGCTGGAACACATGCCTCTTCTTTCCATAAAAAATATCTGACTTTTATGGATCTACTCAAGGAATCTGGCTATCATACCGGACACACAGGTAAAGGATGGGGCCCCGGAAATTATTCTGATGGGGGCAGGGAAAATAATCCAGCAGGACCCATCTATGTCAGTAAAAAGGGAAACTATAGTGAAGGTTTTTCCAAATTCATAAAATCAAAACCCAAAGGTTCTCCTTTCGCTTTCTGGTTCGGCTCAAAAGATCCTCACAGAAGTTTCGAAAAAGGAAGTGGTCAAAAGTCCGGTAAAACTTTAGAGCAAGCAGAAGTGCCGTCATTCCTACCAGATTCACCTATCATTCGTGATGATCTTCTCGACTATGCATTGGAAATTGAACGCTTCGATAAGGACTGTGGAAAAATGCTCGAGCTTTTAAAAAAGAATAATTTGGATGATAACACTATAATCATTATTACGAGTGATAATGGAATGGCATTTCCATATGCCAAAGCAAACTGCACTGAATTTGGAATTCACATGCCCCTTGCCATTTCTTGGAAATCAAAGATACCCACAAATCAAATATGCGAAAAATTAATTAGCTTTATAGACATTACGGCAACGATTCATGAAGCAATGTCAATTAGTGCCCCCAAGAAATTTCCAATTATGGGAAAGAGTTTCCTTAATAATATCATCAAATTGGAAGATCTGAACATAGATACAAATTCTCCTATTTATGCAGGCAGAGAACGGCACTCCTCATCACGTTATAATTCCTTAGGTTACCCACAACGTTGCATCAGGACGGATGAGTTCTTATATATAAAAAACTTCAGGCCGGAAAGATGGCCTGCTGGACCGGGTCAAAAATTTTCCGGGAAGCCAGGATCTCGACTAGGGCCTGAACATGGGGGATATCATGACATTGATGCATGCCCCTCTCTAAATTTCATGATTGCTAAACAAAAAGATCCCGAAATTGCAAAGTACTTTCAGTTAGCTGTTAACAAGCGACCCAAAGAACAACTCTTCAATATCCAAAAAGATCCAGGTTGCCTGGTAAATCTAGCAAATGACCCTGATCATTTGATGATCCGCAATAAGTTATCTCAACAACTAAACGCTTATTTGACTGAAACCAAAGATCCACGCGCGCTGAACGGAGGAAATATCTTTGAAACATATAAAAGATATTCATCAATAAGATGGTTCCCAGAACCTGAATGGGTGAAAAATAATCCAAAATCCGTACCTGTAACCCCTTGGCTTAAAGGGAAAAAATAAAAACATCCTAGGTTTTGGATATAGATGCTCGAATCAACAATGATTCTGAGTATCTTATAGCAATCACTTCAATATGGATAAGACCCCAATCCTTTGCTTCATTATTTTACTTTTTCTTTGCCCTGCTAAGACTTTCTCTCAGCTAAAAATCACAGAATTCTCGGCTAACTATGAAGGAACCTATCTCGACGAAAATGGGGACTCCTCCGACTGGATAGAGATCCAAAATCCAAAATCCAAAGCTATATCAACAAAAGGTTACCACCTCACTGACAATTCAAATAATCTTAATAAGTGGAGCTTCCCTGACGAAATAATTCCATCAAATGGTTTTCTAATTATCTTCGCCTCAGGAAAAAATCGAAACAAAAAAGGGAGCGAACTTCATACCAATTTCTCTCTATCTTCAGATGGAGAATTTCTTGCTCTAGTAGGTCCAGAGAATGTCGGCATTGTAACGAAATTTTCTCCTGCTTATCCAAAACAACCTCATAATTACTCGTACGGATTTGGCTCTCACGAAAAACCTATCGAAAAAACCTTAATACCATGGCCTTCAACTGCTAAATGGATCATACCAGACAATAGTACAGAAAATACATGGCACTTACCGGAATTTGATGACTCAAATTGGTTCGAAGGCAAGACTGGAATAGGGTTCGGATATAATTTTCCAAACTTTATAGGACTGGGCGGTAATACAAGTTTGCAAATGCGCAGCATCTCTCCAAACGCTTACATCAGAATTACTTTCACTGTAAACGATCCCCAATCCGTTAAATTAATGAGTTTATTAATGCATTTCGAAGATGCAGTAGTCGTATACCTTAACGGACACAAAGTAATCAGTGAAAGCGCTCCTGAATCACCAGGACCAAACTCAACCGCATCAAACAATTTAAACAGTGAAGTTTTCTCTGGAGATCCCATGAAAACCTTCAGCTTAGATTTTGCTGGAAAATTATTTAAAGGTGAAAATATCCTCTCCTTCCATTTAATGAATAATTCAATCACCAGTTCAGATATTCTACTAATCCCTAAACTAATTGCACAATTAAGCTCACCCGGAACCGACACCAAAAAAGGTTATTTTAATTCACCAAGCCCAGGAAAACCAAACTCCAATATTACTTACACAGGACTAGTTAAAGATACCACATTTAGTATTGACCGAGGTTTCTTCACGGAGCCATTCGACGTTGTTATTTCATGCAAGACAAGTGGATCAACAATAATTTACACAACGGATGGCAGTGAACCTGGGCTAGAAAATGGCACTATAATAATGGCTACTAATGAAAACACTCAACCCTCCGCGCAAGTAAGAATTGAAAAGACCACCCCTTTAAGAGCAATCGCTGTCAAAACTGGTCTCATGCCATCCAACACAGACACACAAACTTATATATTTCTGGATGATGTACTGGATCAAGATGAAAATCCACAAGGTTACCCAGTTCCCTGGAAGAGGAAGAGCCAAATCATCGATGGTGACTTTGGAATGGACCCCAATGTCGTCGGATCCCTATACATAAGAGAAGAAATTAAAGAAGGTCTATTAGATATTCCAACTGTATCGATCGTTACTGACATCGCCAATCTCTTCGATCAGCAGACAGGTATTCAAGTAAATTCTCAAGATTCTGGAGATGGTTCCGAACGTCGTGTCTCAGTCGAACTGCTTAACTTCTCCGATGAAAACGCATTGCAGTTAGATGCAGGAATGCGCATGAATGGAAATGCTTCGAGGTCACCGACAAGGCCAAAACATAATTTTCGCCTTATTTTCCGAGACGACTACGGTCCCGGTCGTCTCAATTTTCCATTGTTCGGATCAGAAGCGCCTACAGACCAATTTAATTCCATCATATTGCGAGGCGGAAATGGCAATTCATGGATCCACCCTCATGAAAATGTATACAAAAATGCAATGTATATCAGAGATCAGTGGTTTCGTGATGCTCACCACGCCATGGGCTACCCCGAGGCCCTGCAACGCGAGGTTCACGTCTATTTTAACGGCCTATATTGGGGCATGCACCACCTCTTTGAGCGGATCGAAGAAGAATGGAGCGCCGTACGGTTCGGTGGAGAGAATGACCAATGGGAAGGGTTCCGAATCGTTGGAGGAAACAACATCGAAATCATCAATGGAACTGAACAGGAGGTCTCAAGGCGAATGCTTAAAAGCTGGCAATCAATATTAGATGCCGCGCAATCAAATGATTTGGATGGTGTTCAAGAATATCTAGATCTTGATTCATTCATTGACTACCTGCTTCTCAATTTTCATGCAGGCAATAATGACTGGGATCAAAATAATGTGCGGGCAATGAGACAAATATCGCCACCAGGAAAATATATGTTCTTCTGCCATGATGCTGAAAGGGCTGGGTTTAACACAGGATCAGGAAATATTTCAATTAACGTGACAACTAAAAATACAGTGAGCGGACCCACATCAATACATACCGATCTATTGAAAATTCCCGCATACGCAATTCGTTTTGCTGATAGAACACGCCTGCATCTTTTTAATGAGGGAGCACTTACTCCTGAAAATAGTGCAAATTTGTGGAAGAAACGCGCTGATGGAATTCGCTTGGCACTCAAAGCAGAAAGTGCCAGATGGGGTGATTTCCGACGAGAACCACCACTAAATCTCAATGATTGGGAAAGGTCACTTAAACGAGAATACGAACAATGGTTTCCATTCCGAACACCAGTTACAATATCCCAATTGCGGGCCCGTGGTCTGTATCCTGAAACTGAATCGCCTGATTTTTCTCAACACGGG
>DUBC01000045.1 GCA_012960505.1 Verrucomicrobiales bacterium | reverse complement strand
TTTCTTTCACCGTCTCCAGCGCAGTTTCATAAGCTAGGTATGGGCATACACCGCCTGCACCGTAACCTATAAGTAACGCAAAATGCATCATCTCCTTCGGTTCTCCTGATTCAATAACTAGCCCTACCTTAGTTCTTGTTTTATTCTGTAACAAATGGTGATGAACTCCTGAAACAGCTAATAGACTTGGAATAGCTGCATTTCCATCATCCACTCCTCGATCAGTAAGAACTATAATGGTGGCGCCATTTTCAATAGATTTGGATACCTTGGAACACAAGCTATCCATCGCTTTTTTCAATACACCACTTTTCTCAGACACAGGAAAGGTTGTTGAAAGAACAGCTGACTTTAGATCATTTTGATCAAGGGATTTAATTTTCTCAATTTCTTCTACTGTCAGAATAGGATGTGACAGCTTAAGTTTGCGACAATGGTTGGGTGATTCTGAGAGTAAATTTTTTTCCTCACCCAAGGTAATTTCCATACTCATCACGAGCTCTTCCCGAATAGAATCCACTGCTGGGTTTGTCACCTGAGCAAATAATTGCTTAAAGTAATGAAATAATAACTGCGGTCGCTGCGAAAGCACAGCAAGCGGCGTGTCATTACCCATTGAACCCGTAGGCTCCTCTCCATGAGCGATCATTGATGAAATCACAAACTTGATATCCTCTTTGGTGTAGCCAAAAGCGATCTGACGCTTACGCAAACTATCTACGTCCACTTCAAGTGTTTTTTTGGATGCGGGGAGATCGGCCAAATTAATCTGGTTTTCTTTAATCCATTTAGAATATGGCTTCCTTGTGGATATCTGTTTCTTAATTTCATCATCTGTGATAATTCTTCCTTCCTTAAGATCGACAAGAAACATTTTTCCAGGTTCTAGTCGCCCTTTAAAAGAAATGTTAGATTCATCGATTGGTAACACACCTACCTCAGAAGCCATCACAACCAAATCGTCTTTGGTTACTATATAGCGAGAAGGACGGAGTCCATTACGATCTAAAATAGCCCCTATCACTTCACCGTCTGTAAAAGCAATGGATGCGGGGCCATCCCATGGCTCCATCATGGAAGCATGAAACTCATAAAAACCTTTTTTTTCTTCAGTCATTGACTCATGACCGCTCCAAGGTTCGGGTATCATCATCATAATTGCATGAGGAAGAGAGCGTCCAGTCATCGCAAGCATTTCTAGCGCATGGTCAAAATCTGCAGAGTCACTTCCTCCCGGAGCGATGACGGGCAAGATTTTATCTATTTCCGGGAAAAAGTCATTGTCAAACATAGCCTCGCGAGCGCGCATCCAGTTTTGATTCCCACGCACGGTATTAATCTCGCCATTGTGAGCAATGAGTCGCATCGGCTGAGCTCTTCCCCAGGAAGGAAATGTATTTGTACTGTAACGCGAATGCACTAAAGCCAAGGCTGACTCAATCTCAGGATCTTTAAGATCAAGAAAATAAGTCTCCAACTGATTTGACATTAGTTGACCTTTGTAACAAAAGGTTCTAGTAGAAAGACTACAAATATAAAACGAAACAAAATATTCCGCCTCTCCCGCGTAGTGGATCTCTTTTCCCACAAGTTTGCGAACTTTATAAAGTCTCCGCTCTAATTCTTCCTGATCAATCGGGTTTTCACCTTGCGCGATAAATGGTTGCCATATTTCAGGTTCCGCTTCTCTCGCGACATGTCCAATGGTCGTATTATCAACCGGCACCTTCCGCCAGCCCAATAGAGATAACCCCTCTTGCTTGATTATCTTGTTAAAGATATCTAGGAAAGAATGAATTCGTACATCCTTCGGGAAAAAGACAAGCCCTGTTCCGTATTTTCCTTGTTCGGGCAATTCGATATCAATTTTTGGACACTGCGATTTAAAAAATTTGTGGGGCATCTGAATCAGCAACCCAGCGCCGTCCCCTGTAAGAGGATCAGAACCACAGGCCCCTCGATGTTCCAGCTTATTAAGGACCTCAATCCCCTGGCGGATTATTTCATGAGTTGCCCTACCCTTCATATTGGCCACAAAACCAATCCCGCAGTTCTCTTTTTCATTCTTCGGGTCGTAAAGACCCTGTTTTTTAGGATATGACATTAGGAAATTATTTAACTATTTAATTTTCAATAACTTAGTATAAAATTAGGTCTGCTCATCATTATTAGAACCCTTAAATTAGGATTATATACAAAAGCAATTTGTATACCATTAATCATAAGTTATTAATTTACAATAGGTTGCCGATATCTACCTGAAAAACTATCTACAT
>DUBC01000044.1 GCA_012960505.1 Verrucomicrobiales bacterium | reverse complement strand
AACCCAGTCCTTGATGTTTACGACACGGGTATCCTTAGTCCAGTCACTTTTCCCCTTCTTAACCACCTTGAACTTGGTACCAAACCAATCCATTGTCTTACCTGCAATCTTGTCAGAGCTTACCCCTTGTGGGATACGACCCTCACGATCAGGAAGTTCAGCCAACGGACGCATGATATCGGTACTACCAAATGGATAGTTCCCATTCTGTAAAGTATTATAAACTCTCCAGTATCCCCACATTCCTGCGACATAGTGATGAGCCACATGGCAATGGAAAAGAAAGTCACCAGCTAAACGCTGACAAAGACCGGAACCACATTCGGTCTCAAGATCTAGTGCTTCAGAAGGACCAATAACTTCAACATCTACACGATCGGTCGTTGTTCGAACAACTGGGTACTTGACAGGCCCGTCATAGGCTGCCTTAGTAAGATTATCCAATTGAACTTCACGACCTGGAGAACGAGTCCAGCGAATGCTGCCCCCATGTGGGTGGTGCGAATGAAAAACCTCTCCTCCACCATGAATCAAGCGGAACTTCGCAGGGTCGCCTAGGTAAGATCGTGGGATTGTTGTAGGAGCATCACCAAATGTATACGAACTATAAGATAAGGACTCATCTTCATAGTGAAACTTCTTTTCTTGTTGAGCCAAGTTGTTAATACCAAAAGGCTCAGAACGATAATTCATAGCTCGGGCAGAAGGACGGTAGGCATCCGTCAAGGGATCACGCTGTGGAATCATCTCACCAAAACGGTTAAGCGGACGGAACGATTCATCTCCTATTTCATGATAAAATAAAACGAATTCACGAAAGTCCCTCTTGCTGTCGTTAGAAATCATGACCTCCCAACCGCTCTCTGTGGCTTTTGAGTCCCATGGATCAAGATACTTAGAACCCATAGGCTCAACTATAAAAGCACCTATTAATCCGAGTGCAGAAGGGTCACGACCGGCGTGACTCTGGATCATATGACTACCTTCCTGCTCATCGATCGGAATCATCCACTCAAAGTCCTGAGATTCACCAGATGCTGTAATAGCACCTTTAGAAGCCGCAGAAGCGGGTAACCCGGAGGAACTGATAATCATTGCTGATCCATTAACCTGGAAACCAGCATCTTCATCTTCTATTTGGTTTGTGAAATTTACCCTAAGACAATCACCTTGATTGGCACGCAAAACAAGAGGCTGAATCGCATCCCCCTGCAAACCACTTGACACAGCTCCCGGGTCTAATTCATCTTTACGAGCGGCAGCATTTTTCTTTTCTTCAGCTCGAACCTTATCAATGTCCTTATTTAAAACGTACATATATCCTGGATAGTAATCACCCCATTGGTTCAAGGTAACTTCCACATTGATTCCTGTTACATTATATTTTTTAACAGGCGCATTACTTGGGCAGTGCGCACCCTTGAAAACTTTTTGTTTAGCTTCGGTAGGTCCAAGTAGATAACTTTGTTGTAGTTGATGCGATGACCATGAATCATGAAAACCGCCACCTGTAGAGGCTGGAGTCGCATGCTCCTTTACTTTACTCTGTAGCTGATCCATTAGTTTCATGAAGGTATTATCCATTTTTCCCTGACGGCCCTCCATGCCACCCATCATTTCTTCGTAATTAACCTGATTTTCCAACTTGTCTAACCAAGCCGGACGCTCGTGCCCTTTCTTGTGATCTTCGTGACCAGGCTCGGCATAAACTGGATTCAGGCCGAATCCCAAAGTAATGCTAAGGATCGCAAAAATCCGCATGCTCAAACTTTGCGATAGGCTAATAAATGCGTTGCGTATCATAAGTGCACCCCCCTAAATAAATAAAAACAACGGTATAAATAAGCAGTAATATAAAAAAACGGATACAAAAAAATATTTTTATCTTTCATTGAGAACAAACCTATCTATGAGAAAATTAACTTTCATGTAAGACAAAGATGTTTGTTTTTAAAGATTTTAGAGTCAACAAAAACACACTCCTAGACTGGCAGGCCTTAAACAAGGCCCGCCTTTTTACCTTAAGTCCTTATTACAGATAGGAAACCAGAAAAAATATTCCCAATAATTAAATTTTATTTATTTACTTAGATAAATGGATGGAGGGAAGTAATGAAAATATTAAAAATGAGAAAAACGTAAAAAAAAATGCAGGTAGGATTACAGGGAAGGAGTTATTTAAGTAAGAATGGGGCTCTAGATGAGGTAAACTTCGAATTATAAAGAAATCACCGTAAATTTATTTACTCGAGGATAATGAAATCAAATTTGAACGTTTTAAATCGCGTTTTAAGTGCACTTTGGCG
>DUBC01000043.1 GCA_012960505.1 Verrucomicrobiales bacterium | reverse complement strand
CCGCATGTTCCCCTATTAGGCGCTGTGCTTCAATCGGCCTACCCCTAAAAATGCGCTTCCGGCATAAACCTCCTCTAGGTGAACAACCTCAAAGCCTCCTCTTTCCATTACTTGAATAAACTCCTCGCGCGAATAAGCCTTCCATTCTTTTAACCTTAATTGCTTTTGTATAAATCGAAGCCCCATTGCCTTGGTAAAAGGGTAAATCATGAATTGCTTGATAAGACATGAGAGTAATCCCTGACGTTCTCGAATCAACTCGAGACTGCGCTCAATAATAGAATCAACGTCATAATCCACAGAAGGGTTAACCAGAATAAGCAGCCCCTCAGTATTCAAAACAGACTTCAAATTTTCTAAAGCCGCCTGCCTAGCCTCATCCGAGGCTAGGGTGTAAAGACTAAAATGTCCCACGACCACATCAAACTTTTCGACATCGACAGGAAAAGGAACCGTCAAATCGGACTGGAAACAGGAAATCTCAACTCCCAACTCTTCTGCACGTATCAATGCCCGATCCACGCCTGGTTGCAGCAAATCCGTTCCAGTGTAAACCAACCCTTTCCGAATTCGTGCTTCAAGAAATTGTATTAGAATTCCCGAACCACAACCCGCATCCAACAAGCTCAATGAGTCTCCATCTGGCAGATAGGTAACGACCCGCCGCATAGACTCAAAATAACTTTCGGGGGTCAAGCCATCATACAATCTAGATTGGAATCCTATCGACCAATAGTTCCTGCTATAAAATCTGTTCATTTATATTTTGTTAGTTTAAATTTCCATCGCTTGTCAGCTACTGAACAAAAGAATATAATCATTGGAATTGTTGCAACTAATTAAGGAATCAAGGGTGGCAAAAAAACCTTATATTAATAAACACGGATTTCTAGAATATCCGTTTCTCCATGACACTCGCAAGCAGAAAAACTGGTGGTTTTATAATCTATTGGAAGACTACCTCAAACGTCGAGCAAGACAAAAGGTAGGGCCTACTTATAGCCGTGAAGATTGCGATGAAGATTTTAAAAGAATTTTAGCCGAAACCAATCTTAAATTTTATGTCTTACTCCCTTCAGGAATGGGAATGGAGTTCAAGCTGATAGGAAAATATAAAACGCCCGAACTCATCGAAGTTGAAGATCCGGTTCCTTATATCACCGAAAAATATGGCGGTGGAAAATTCAAGGTAAACATTTATCACAATGGAAGCTTTAGTGGGACAGAAAACTATAAAGCTCATGGAGATCCAAAATGGGTCGAAATTGAAGACGATAACCCAACCGGTTAAATCACTGGCATGAAATCAGATCAATCCAGCTCTTCGTCGGGGTTACGCGGCTTTTGAATGGTTGGAACGCTGAACTTGAGACTCGAGGGCAATGTAGAGGCTTTTTTTCCATAAGCTATATTGCCTTTCTCCCCCTCCAGTCCAATATAGATATTATCGTTTCTAACTTTTACGGGATAGGTGGGGATAAAGAGTTCAGGATTTTGCATATTTGCTCCATTTTCCAATTTAAAACGCCATTCATGATTAGGGCAAATCACAATGCCTTCCTCAATCCGCCCTTCTCCTAAAGGAGCACCTCTATGCGGACATTTATTGGCTACGGCATAATATTTCCCTTTATAATTGAACAGAGCTATTTCATCCTCACCCGCTGATATGATGGCGGATTTACCAATAGGAAGGTCTTCTTCGCTCATAACTTTTACATATTTCATAACCCTCAACCTTCCTGTTTGGTTTCAGTCACTGGCTCGTCACCTTCTTTGAAAAATTCAAACTCACAATTGGAATAAATAAGGTTCATCGCTTTTTGGCCCAATATCTTGGTGGTGGTCTGATTCAAAGAGTCGGGATTGGACATGATGCGTTTTTGAATTTCTTCCACACTCTGCTGCGTCTGCTTCGCAAGAAGTTCATATTCGCCTTCCATATCCTGCTGTGTCACATGTATATTCTCGGAATTCGCAACGAACTCCAGCATCATATAACCCGTGGTATTAAAGATGGCTTTTTCTCGCCATTCCTTCGTAGCTTTTTCAGGATCAAATCCAGAATCTTCCACCTTCATCCCTGACTGGGCAATTTGATATTTCATGCCTTCAATCATGAACTTAAGTTCTCTCTCTATCAGAGATTCAGGAGGGTCCGACTCAGCATCTTTGACCAGTAAATTAAAAATGTTTTCTTTGATTCGCAATTCCTCTTCCTGATCCTTGTGGCCTTGAAGATCTATATGGATGGCTCGACGAAGATCTACAACCGTATCAAACCCTTCCCGCTGCGCTATCTCATCGGTCAATTCAGGCAAGTGTAGTTTTCTCACTTTTTTAATTCTCACTGTGAAAATAGCCCGGTCATCATCCTGTTTTTCATCAGGCGCACCGGGAACAGGGAAACTGACCCGCCGCAATTTCTGATTC
>DUBC01000042.1 GCA_012960505.1 Verrucomicrobiales bacterium | reverse complement strand
GTCCGACTCTCCAATGATTTGTCCCATCTTCAAACCACCACCCACAAAGACAAGCGGACAAAGATTGCCCCAATGATCTCTGCCTCCCTTGTCATTAATTTTTGGAGTGCGTCCAAATTCTCCGGTAATAACCAGAAGGATTTTCTCTGAAAGCCCCCGCTCATTAATGTCATTAATAAATGCACTGACCGCCTTATCAACGGCAGGACCAAGGACAGGCATTCCATCAGTGATGGCAAATTCATGAGCCCCATGCATATCCCATCCGGGGCTACTCACGGTAATGAACCGGCAACCGGCCTCACAGAGACGCCGAGCAAGCAACATTTGTTTACCAAGAGAAATGGGCGAATGCCCACGAATCGCATCCTTGTTCTTGCGGCGATCTACCGCAGGCTTTGGAACATCAAAATTGCTCGTATCATAACGCTCTATGAGTCGAGGATCCTCCTTGGTAAAGTTAAATGCCTCACCAACTCCATTCATGAGAACATCAACTGCCTGCTGTTGAATGGATGAGGCCTGATGAATCGCATCCGATGAATCGAGCTGACGCTTCAGTTTGTCTAGACTAGACACCAAACTTAATTGATCAGTAATGCGGTCCTGAGGAACCTGTAACTTCATATCATCCAAAATTTCACCACCAGCGCTAGGATCAAATGCACTAAATACCTTCGAAAGATTACCGGTATTGGCGATTCGGCTAGGCACAGAATTGAACCGGCGAGCGTCCTTGGGTTCGACCGCGGCAGGAACGATAAGAGTGTTGGATGGCATTCCACTATGTGGGTTAGTGATCCCGGCAATGCGGCTATAAAGCGATCCCATACAAGCGCCAGTCGGATTACCACCCGCCGCCACATGCATGGCGGCCTTGGCATGGTCACTGATTCCGTGCCGATAGCTACGCACGACGGCCATGCGGTCAGCCATCTTTGCCAGCTTTTTGAAATGACTTCCAAAAGTAACACCGGGAAGATTCGTTTTAACTTCACCAAATACAGAACGGATCTCAGAAGGAGCTTCCATCTTCGGATCAAAAGTCTCAAATTGCGAAGGTCCCCCCTGCATATTGAGAATGACCACGGAACGATCCTTAACATAACCGGAATCTTCTAAACTAAGAGCATTGCTCAGAGTGAGCCCGCCAAGTCCCAGAGTTCCTATCCTAAGAATTTCACGCCTGCTAAAACCCTCACAATTGCGGGTTAAATCATCTGAAAAGAGCGACAGCATTGTATTTCAATTTAGAGAATTAACAATTCATGGCAACTCAAGACTGAGATTAGTCCGAGAAACAAATGAATCCCTAAGAGTTTTTCTTGATATAAACGGTAAAAATTACAAGCACTCCCAAGACTAGAGCACAACCAATCCCAATGAGCCTGTTGAAACTGCTCTGACCAATCTCTGAACCCAGAATAGAATCAATCTGATCGGATGTAATTTCGTCTTCCGAAATTGATTCCAGTGATCCGGGTCCTGCGGTGGATGATGAATCAGGCGGTGGAACCGTAGCAAAATCTGGGAACCGAGTGTCGGAACCGACAAGATCTCCTACACCCTCTAGTGGTGGCAGGATCTTGTCGACAATGATCTCGCTACCGACAAGAAATTTCGTCCAATTTGTATTCATTATCAGATCAATTCCTGGATTTTCACGTTTAACCTCACAGGAACAGGCCCCACAAAGATAAGAACAAGCCTCCAGCATCAGTTTCTCACTCATTATCGAGGCAGGGATCCCGTCGAATGTCCTACCCCGGCCAAAGATTGGAAATATTAAAGGTTGGTCAGGGCTCTCCTCTATCAGCTGCGGAACAAATGAAGTGAGCATCTTTAAGAAAATCTTTTCCTCCGGATCGTTTTGCTTGATACGTATGACATCAAAAGAAATCTTCAGAGGAATCGTTGACCGAAGAACATCCTCCACGTCCACCTCACCGGTCGCTACCTTGTCAAGTTCACCAGGACCTACGACCCCGTCAGGTATCTCAATGAACTTAATTACTTCGTTCAAATATTTCCAAAGCCTGGTTTCTGCGTCCTTATCTTTTGCCTCATCACCTGATTCAATGAGCGCCCATACTGCAGATTCCCCGGAAATTATCTTCTCCAGGATCGCTTTTCGTGCCGGAGAACTTATAATTCGATTCAAAGATTCCTTCGTTAAATTTCCATTCCATAAAGAATCATCCACGTTCAAGAACGGATTACCTTTCCCAACACTCCACGGATAATAAAGATGCCCAATAATGCTCCCTTCGGGAACGTTAACATTCCCGAACCTCGCATGATCCGATTCGGTCATTTTTCCAATATCAATGACCACAACTTCAAGATTCACATCATCCCCTATTTCATCAATCAAGGATTGTTGTGCCTCGGTAAGCTCTCCCTTAGAAAAGACAGCGAGTTCGTATTTATCTGCGGCCCAACGCTCAAGCGCATAACGGAAGACCGGGACCTGACAAGCTTCAAGTAAACTCAAGGCCAATAAATAACAGCAAAAAATAAGAACAGAAACTCTTGTAACTAAAGTCATTATCGTGAGGGAATGCCCCGGTTAATTATACATCATATAATTTATATTAAATTTCATTTCTTGGATACAATAAATCTTCCTGAAGAACATGTAAGTTAGTCTAGTTGATACGATGGACCTGAACCGCATTGATTAAAGGCATCCTTGAAAGATCTGAAGGTCCGGACCTGGAACTTAATTCAATGGTCAGGTCCTTTTCTATTTCGACTACAAATTCCTTCCATACAGCATGGTCAGATTGACCCGATTCATTTAAAATATCATATCCTTTCAGAACCTTATTACCGTTCAGTGTCATATCAAAAACACGCTGACCAAGCTCATCCCCTGGTAAGGCCGAGAATCCAACACGTATCCTATATGAAAACTTTCCTAGTTCCGGGGTCGTGACAGGTATCACGCAATTCTGCATGCCACGCAAACAGCTAGCAAAGACAAAGGGGGTCTTCGTGTTGGCAATGGGAGTATAGTTAGCGCTCCGCTGAACCGGACCACCGCCTTCCAAGAACGTCGGAATCGCTTCAAACTGCAGGAGCAATTGGTGCTGGCCCTTGCGGGGAATGACCCACAGATTTCCTTCATTGTCCCTCCTTTCACCGGTCCCACCCAAATCAAGGTTCAAGTGCCTGACCGGCAACAGAGGCCCGGGCTGGGCAAATGTCTGAGGAACTGCTGGCTGTTGAGGCACCTGCGCCAAAGCAATCGTAAAGGGCATGGAAACTTCGCACTTGCAACCAATGGCATGGGGCGGCTTTATCATCATGCCTCCACCACTAGAAGTATCTATCCAGCAACTAGCGCGGCTCTGCAAAAATGTATAAAGTCCATCATCCCCCAAAAGGTCATGATATCCTACGCCACGCGAACGTCCAAACATGAGATATCTGGAACCTGCAAACGTGCCGCACTGCTTATTGTAACGACAAAAGGCCCACTGAGCCTGCTCACCAGTGATAGGATGGATTCTTGTTTTAGGGTTCCCGGTCTTCAAATCAAATGCCCACGGTTCGGCAACGATCAGATCATCCGTCATAACAGGACGTGCACGGTAATTAGCGAACCGATACCAGAGTAATTTTCCGGTCCCTCCATCATGGACTGCAATTGCCCGTGCCTTATAGCCCCCGCTCGGCCAGACGGCCCATGATTTGTCAGCACCTGCAGCAGTCGCAAAGGCGACCACGTCTGCATGCGCAATGACAGCACCACCAAGAACAGGTTGGTAGGATCGTCTTCCACCAGTGACGACGGACCGCGTCCATCCACCACCTGCATTTGAAATATCAACACCATGCTCATAAAGTAATTCTCCGGTCCTTGCATCCACAGCCCTTAGAACACGAAAATCATGTTCATTAAGTTTACCGGCAAATTCCTTATATTCTTCTCCTGGCATTTTCTTTAGCCACTGGGCCATTTCAGAGATGGCCTCTTCCCGGCGCGCGCCTTCAGCCTTTTCCCCTAAAAAATATAGCCTTCCATCACTGATCGAATTCCACCTAGACCACTGTTTTTCTTTGCCTGGGCCTCCTAAAATCCACAGCACTTCCCCGGTACCAGTGTCCATCCCAAGAATGCATGACCAATCCTTTTCATTGGCATCTTTACCATTTGATGAAAGGTAAAGTGTCTTTCCATCACTGTCAGCGGCCATTCCGCTCCACTGACCATTCTTAAATGGTGGCAAATAACGCCTGATCTCTTTTCCTGTCCAAGGGTCAATCTGTACCAGAACCTCCAAGAACCGTTGAAATACACCACCAGGAGCAGCAATGGTATCGGTCATTGATTTTTCACGCCTCCACAATCTTCGGCCAGTGTACTGATCATAGCCTTCGGTATAGGTCTTCTCCTTGAAAATATAATCCTGAAACTGACAAACAAGGACCCCATCAACAATAATCGGAGGTGATATTCCTTTTGCTCCACGACTAGAATAGGGTGGCCCGTACCAGGCAACTCCTAACGGTGCCTTTAATACAGAATCATGACTGCACATGGTATTACCTGCATCCCCATAACCATGTGTCCAGCCGCCTCCACCAGCGAGCCTCGGAGCCTCATGGCCTATCCAATGCATCTTGACATCTGGAGAATTAAAACTTTTCCAACCCTGAATGCCGGTCCCATTGATCCATTCCTGCATCGATTCGGGAGTCTGTTTCCCTCCAACAATTATTAAGCCACGGAGCGGCTTTTGAAGACGCTTAATCTCAGCAACATCAACTGGCATTTTGCCTCCATTTAATACTCGCTCGGAAAAAATAAAGTCTGCAAATCTGGACGGATACGGAACCTTATCCTTTTCTTTCACATGTAGGACAGTGATCCTAGAAATATGGACCCCCGCCTCATTGTAAGCGGCCCTGGCCTTCTCCGCTCTCTTCTCATCATCAAAAACAGCATACAAACGCAAGTTAGTTTTCTGCGAGATGGCATAAGCTAGGGCCCCACTTTCACAATCAAGCACGAGAGCCTCACCTACGAGCTTGGCCGGGTCCTGTACCTTAGTCTTTTCTCCTTCCGAATGATAAAATAATGCAACTTTCAGTATTTCATCAGCTGCCACACTGGTCATAGGATCTGAAGTTAATGAATCGGAAGTGATAGTTTCCTCTATTTTCTTAAATCCGGAACTGTTATTGTTAGCATAGGCATGAATTCTTCCGTCACGAGTGCTAACGAATAATCTTCCGCCAGCGGCAATCAGCTGATTGGGCCATTCTGGTATGTTTGTTGTCCACAGTTCTTTTCCGTCACTGGGATTACGTGCAAAAATCTTACCCGTTGCACCTTTCTCAATGTCTGTCTTTAGTGCCGCATTGAAAACTACTCCCCCGGCATAAATGACACTGCACATGTCGGGGTCATACCTAGTCACTGTGCCCCTCATCACTGGGACACCGCTGACTGAGTGAATATCAGTCTGAAATTCCGGCGTTTTAACCTGCCAAAGACGTTCTGTTTTTGTTTGTTTCTTTTTGGTTTTTTCATCGACAGTGATTTCTGCAAGGAAGGCCTCATTCCCGTGATACCGGTGATTGTCATGGAGAGCGCCGATGATCGGATAAAAAGGATCCCCATAACCTACCGGATTGTCTGAATCAGTGCCTGCCCAGGGATCAATTTGCCCCGTAGATTTCTTGTAACTATTGAAAACGGCCCAATGAAACTGCTTAAAGTCCATCGGCATATAAAGATTGCTCTGCGTTGCATATATGTATCCAACAGGAGCAAGACTCCAACGGTTCAGTGTTTCACAATGCGTTCCATTCCTCCAAATTTTTTTGCCTGTCTTTGCATCCAGTGCATATACAAAGGTACCATCATGAGGGAAAACCCCCGCTCCAAAATATGCTATTCCATCATTAACAACAATGTCCGTGCGCACGGGCCAAGCTGATGTCATTTGTCCAAATGAAAACATCCACCGGTCAGCAGGCGCGGCCTTATATTTCCAGATCAAGTCTCCACTCTTCGCGTCCATACAGTAAGCATTACCATCATCACTTCCGATATAGATCTTTCCATCTGAATACGTAGCAGAACGCCCAACCGCGGAACCGGTAACAAATTCCCAAATCAATTCTCCTGTTTCAGCATTCAAGCAACCGACCCTTCCATCGCTGGCACTGGTAAAGAAAACAGACCCTTGCGCTGCTATCAGAGCGAGGGCATAACGATTAAATTCCGGGGTCACCTCAATATGTAGTTCACCTTTCTGACGAGGTGCATTCCTTGACTGCCTCGAAGAATATTCCCAGACCCGCTGAAGGGGGAGATCTATCTGATCATTTGTTGCGGCTGTCCTGGAAAAATCGTGTCGATACGTTGGCCAGTCCTCACCAAAAGAAAGAAGAGGGGAAATCACAAAAAAGAATAGAAATACAAATGAGTGGATGCGCTGAACTTTATTCACTTGATCATTCTCTTTAAAAGATTGCCCCTAAGCAATACTTTTAAATGCCGTGACTCGTTAAACATCAACACTCAAGACTTTAAGTGTTTTTTAAAGAATGCCTTTGTTTTATGCCACATTTCGGGTGATAAAACATGCCCAGTATCTTTTTGAATGAAGGCACTGAATTGATCTTCGGCATTTAATTTCTGATAGGCTTTGGTTATTCTCTTAATGCCTTCCTCTGCGTGTTTGATTGGGCTCCCTGCATCATTCTCCCCTAAATTTAAATGCAAAGCTCTGGGCGCTATTAGTGAAACTATTTCAGGTGTGTCTCCGTACTCGAGCCAACCTGGAACGAAGTTAGGGAAACAGTGTAAGAGCCTAGTATCATGAATTGCAGAATAGGTTGGTAAACAGCAGTTTCCCACTAGTGCTTTAATGCGTGGTTCGTGTGGCCCCACGAGCCAGGTATGCGTCGAACCCATCGAATGGCCATAGCATCCGATTTTTTTCTCTTTGACCTCTGGCCTGCTCACCAGATAATCAATTGCACGACGCATATCGAGTATGTTTTTCCATGCCATTGATTTCCCCTCGACAACATAACGCAAAAATTCAAAGCGCTCAAAGCTCCCGCCTTTCAATTTATTTTCAGGATCCTGTCGTTCTTCAAAACAGAGTGCATCCGGACAAATCACTACATAACCTTCCTTGACTAAAGCAACTCCAGTATGATGCATTTCGGAACCAGAGAGTCCAGCAGGTTCAGTCTTTCCTAAATGATATTCTCCCCCATGCTGATGCCATATAGCAATGGCCGGAGAAGGATTATCTTCACTAGCCTCATCGGGTATCATTATTAATGCAGGAACTCGATCACCTGGTTCCACTTCATATGTAACGGATTCTATCCGATAACCTTCCTTTTTAATTGTCTCCCTATGATTGGGTTTAAGTGGACAGGGTTCAGGCCAGGGCCCACCAAGACAATCAATTAAATTCTGCATCATTTCTTTTTTTGATATCACAACATCATTTTCATTTTTAGCATTCAAAACCTTTGAAGAACCAAGCACTGCCCCCAAGGGAGCTGCCCGTAAAAAAGAACGCCTTGTGAAGGGGTTATTGTAAAAAAAATTCATGAAATTAAAGAGCTGTTATTTATAGAAAATAATAACAGGCAATGCATCCATCTTATTCACATTAATAAATCATTGCGCTGCTGTTACAGTCATTACGTCTTTCATTATGCGCCAGTGCCCCCGGAAAAGTGCATACATAAACATATTCACCAGGATCCTTGGGGGCAGTGAAATTAAGTACTTCCTTCTGCCCTGGGAAAAGCAATCCCATTGAGGCTATGATATTAGGCGTAGAAGGCACATGCCCACGCTCGAGAGCTGCACGGTCAGTGAGCATTTTATCAGCTGTAGCTCCTAGCCTCTCTAGTGATCCAGGTTTACCAATTCTTTTTGATTCATCTTTTGAATGAGAAAGAGAGAACCACGAACAAAAAAAGGTCAGAACGGTGCATGGAACCAATTTGATATATTGATATGTTTTCATTTTAATATTTTGCGAGCCTGCGAAATCATATCATTGGCATTATAAAGATATTTTTAGTTCTTCTTCTGAAAATTTTTATAGACTCAAAAAAGCTCCAGCAAAGAAACTCATACCTTAATAAAAACCGTACCTAATCGACCATATTGAGTCATTAAAATAATTAAACTAGGCTTGGCTGAGGAATATTATCTTAACCCATACTAAATACCGTAAAAAATAAGGAGATTTTCACCTAAGGACCGCTTGGCAGGCAAAGCATTAAAGGCTATACGTTCATAACATTTTATAATACCAATCTTTGTATTCTATCTAGGCAATAAATAATCAATGGTCACCCCTTCACAATTTAGACCCTTAGGTCTTCTCATCGTATCAATGAGTCTGGCGGTAATTTTTATTACGCAAAAAGCAGACGCTCAACTCATTGTGGAGATGAAGCTTCCTAAGACACATTACTTGTCTTATGAATCGATGGTCGCCAATGTGACTGTTTATAATCGAGCCGGAAACGATTTGATACTGGGTGGGCCAAAAGGTAAAGGATGGATGACCTTTAACGTTTATCGTGACGGACAATTACTATCACCGCGTAGTATCGGCGGAAAGTTTGAAACGATGCTGTTAAAATCAGGGCGCAGCATAACAAAAAAAATAGACCTCAATAAACTATACCCTGTCTCAGATTACGGTAGCTACGCCATTAATGCTTCGGTCTATTTTCCACCTCAAAGAACTTATTTCAGTTCTAAAAAAATTCGAGTTAATGTAGCTGACGCAAGGGCATTTTGGAAACAATCATTCGGTGTATCCCAAGGCCGTGACAAACTTGCCAGCTTTAGACAATTTTCTCTGCACGAGCACAGAGGAAATTCTTCAAATTCAGCTCTGTACGTAAGACTCCGAGAAACAAAAGGAACCAAAGTGTATTGTACTTTTTCACTTGGCAGATTTATCAATGTAAGAAAACCTCAAGCCACTATCGATTCTCAGAGCAGGCTCAATGTGATGCACATGATCAGTCCAAGACTTTATTCCCATGCAAGGGTCAGTTCGGAAGGAACATTCCTAGGAAACTATTATTATCGTGAAACCGCAGACACGAGACCTTCTTTAGTCATTGACTCTGCCGGAATAGTTAAAGTTGTAGGAGGCATTGCTTATGATCCAACCAAACCTCCGGAACAAAAAGAAAAACCTCGATCTGCTTCTGAATTGCCTCCTGGTTTGATATCAAATTAGAATCCGTCTTACCTTTACAATGCGAAGTGTCCAGCAGTGAGTAATTTTAGAATCTATAACACTTGCCGATTATTCAGTCTGTTCTTATCGCTGATAATCTTCAATTGCTCACAGAATGAAGCAAGATCGGTTCCTTTCACAAAAGTTATCCTAGACGCTGGTCATGGAGGCCATGACCTTGGAGGTACTTTCGGATTAACTTTCGAAAAACATCTTGCCCTTGATGTTGTACGAAGAGTCGATGTTTATCTGAGATCGCAAGGAATTAGTACAAAGCTGACTCGCTCCAATGATTCATTCATTTCCCTTCCAAGGAGAGCACGAATTGCAAACGCAGAATCGGGTACCATTTTTGTCAGCATTCATTTCAACCATGCACGCAGCAGAAAAGCTGCAGGCATTGAAACCTTTTATCATAGCAGGAATAAACAAAGCCTCAAACTTGCTCATATGGTGCAATCGGCTGCACTTTACAAGACAAGAGCAGGCAACCGCGGGGTCAAAAAAGCCAACTTCCTAGTCCTATCCAAAAATAATCGGCCAGCCGTTCTTTTGGAATGCGCATTCCTATCAAATTCTTCAGACCGATACCGGGCTCTGGATCCAGAGTACAGGCAACGGATTGCTGAAGCCGTTGCAATGGGCATAATAAAATTTCGCCAATCAAACTAAAATCTGAATGCAATCTTAGTGTTCTATTAACGCAATTAATAGCGTCTCATTATGATCCTCAATCCAGAAGAAATTGCTGAAGCCGAGAATCAACTCATTGCGGGAGGTGTAAACCCCGAGCCACTCATGGATGAAGCGGGTCTGGGAATAGCAAAAGCTGTATCCCAGTTCTTTCCTAATCCTGGCACTTTAATTGTATTTATTGGTAGTGGACACAATGGAGGAGATGCTCTGGTTGCTGCAAAACATCTCAAGAAAAACGGATGGATAACACAGTTACGGTTAGTCACTTCCCCTGATCAGCTGAAGCCACTCACTGCAAAAAAATTACACCAATTTGAGCGGGGAAAAATAAATCCAACATCAGAGATTTACGAACCTCAGCATCATCCACTGATACTTCTCGACGGGCTCTTGGGAATAGGAGCAGTTGGAGGGCTCCGTCCCGGATACCTTGAAGCCGCTAATGAGATGAATGAGTTGCGAAAAACTCATGCCGCTCACACCTTTGCTATCGACATTCCCTCGGGACTCGATGGTCTTTCTGGTGAACCTTATGAAGGAGCCGTGATTGCAGACTTCACACTGACCATTGCTCATCCAAAGACGGGCCTTCTAGCAGACCAAGCAATCAATAATGTGGGAAGACTTGCATTAATTGAGCTACCCTCAATTTGCCCATTACCCGGACAAGGAGACACGAGAGCCATGCTAATTACTGCAAGCAGTTTAGCAGGCAGGAACAGCAGGCAGGAACATGACGCGCATAAGGGAACGTGCGGCCGCATCGGAATCATAGGTGGTAACAATGGAATGAACGGAGCCGCAGTACTTGCATCTACTGGAGCTGCTAGGGGCGGAGCGGGACTGGTAACTATTATTGCTCGTGAAGACTCTTACCAGAGATTGGCGGCAATGGCTCCTCCGGAAATTATGGTCCGGTGCGTCAAATCATATGCTCAAGTATCGGATATGGATTTTGATACTCTCGCCATTGGTCCTGGACTGGGTCAAGGTTCCTGGGACGATGAGATACTCGATTTGTTGGTTTCAGATATTAGACCAACTGTGGTCGATGCTGATGCTCTTAATCTGCTAGCAAGGAATAAACCCAGTGATCTTGTGAATGCTCCTGCTCCTAGACTATTGACACCGCACCCTGGAGAAATGCACAGACTATGCCCAGAAATTTCAGGGACTAGGCGTGAGAGAGCTGAAAAATTAGCAGGAATGACAGGTTCAACTGTACTCTTAAAAGGAGCCAGAACAGTTGTCGCATCAGAATCTGAGACGACACCGACGGGATTCAACTCAACTGGTAATAATGGAATGGCTACTGGAGGTGTAGGCGATACACTCACTGGACTCTGCTCAGCATTAATTGGCAGTGGAGTATCAGTCTATGATGCAGCATGCGTAGGCTCATGGATCAACGGAAGGGCCGCAGAGCATGCAATATTCAATGACAAAGAATCGAGAAGGTCCCTCCTTGCGAGTGATCTTCCCAAGCACTACGGTCAAGCATTCAAAGATCTTGAAAGATACTCTTTCTGATTGAATTCAACAGTATTAGCTTTAGTTCAACGTCATGGACCCTGTTAAAGCGCAAACATTATTTTATATAGCAACGCTCACCGTCTTGGGCATTGTTTTGGGACTGATTCTATTCTGGTCTATACGAACCTTTGCAACAATTAGCAAAGTCGAAAATGAAATAGAACCTATTCCTGGGAAAATCGATATGATCGATCTTCTCTTTGCCCTTACCATCATTTTTTTCTTTTATGGTAACACCGTAGTGCTTTTCCAGAATTCAATGAATCCAGGTGATTCCTCACCCATAGAAAAAAATGGCATGACTCTTTCTGGAGCCATCTTAAATAACATTATTTTTCTCATTATTGGAGCTTTCGTGTTTTCATTTGCATCCTTTATCCGCGGAAGAAATCCCAACCAGGTCTTCGGACTCAATAAAATCTCATTTAGTAGGATCTTAAAATGGGGGCTCGGGGCAATGATACCGGTATATATTATTATTGGATTAGGCAACTTCATAACACAGTTAATCATTCCATCAAAAGAACAGGTTCCGGAAATGCAGGAGATTGTTCAAACAATGATTTCCAGTGATGATGTCACGATCCGCATTACTCTTTTATTTTCAGCTATAATAGTAGCACCTATGGTCGAAGAAATCATTTTCCGTGGATACATTTACCCGATACTGAAACGATATTCTCATCGTCTCTTTGCTGGCTTCATGACTTCACTGCTCTTTGCAGTTGTGCACGGCCATATGGAAGGGCTCGTTCCTCTACTATTCTTGGCTATAATATTAACTCTCTGCTATGAAATAACAGGTTCCATCTTTGTCCCTATCCTAATCCATGCTCTATTCAACGGGATCAATTCTTGTTTTATTCTGACTCTATCCAATGGCTAATTCTTCCAAGAAGATCAGAGAGATTGGAGAAGATCTACTCATCAAACGCATCACCAAAAATCTACCCCTTGGAAAAGATGTTGTGGCCGGAGCAGGCGATGACTGTGCGGTAATAACGAGCAATGACCCTCAGTCATATGTATTGCTGAAAATCGATTGTGTCATTGAAGAAATCCATTACATGAAATCAACTCCTCCATCAGCTGTCGGCTACAAGGCTCTCTCACGGGCAATAAGTGACATCGCAGCTATGGGAGGAACACCCAAACATGCTATGATAAGTTTATCTCTAAGGCCTGAATGCAATGTGTCTTATGTGAATTCCCTTTACCATGGACTATCAAAGGCATCCTCACCTTATAATATCAGCATCGTAGGTGGAGAAACGGCTAGTTGTGGGGAAAATGGAACTCCTTCCGTCACGGTTTCTCTGACTGGTCAGGTAAGAAAAGATCGTTGCTGTTTCCGTTCAAAAGGTAAATCAGGACACATCCTTTTTGTTACTGGAAAACTGGGAAAATCTTTGAATGGACATCATTTAAGATTCACTCCCCGCATTGAAGAAGCTCAATGGCTCACAAAGAAATTTAAACTAAGCGCAATGATGGATCTGAGCGACGGACTTGCATCTGATTTGCCTCGCCTAGCAAAATCAAGCAATTGCGGATACTCTATTGAGAAGAATCAAATACCAAGGACAAGAGGAGCGAGCATTCAGGAAGCTCTTTGTGATGGGGAAGATTATGAGCTGCTATTTGCAATTTCTTCAAAGGATTGTAATAAACTTGAAGTGGCCTGGCAGAAAAAATTCCCAAGCCTCACATTAACTCGAATAGGAAAACTCAGCCCTAAAGGAAATGCGAACCCTGACTTAAAGGGAGGCTGGAAACATTTTTAGCCAAAGAATAATGAAAGATCTAATCATTGATACTGAAGAGGCAATGGTGGGAGCAGGAAAAAAGCTCGGATCCACGGCAAAGCCCAGTGACGTTTTTGCATTGATTGGAGATCTCGGTGCCGGGAAGACCCATTTTACTAAGGGTTTAGTTCACGGAGCAGGATGTGAAAGTTCAGTGACCAGTCCAACCTTCCCTCTGCTGCATGAATACCTGCAAGGCAAAGTTCCAATTTACCATTTTGATTTTTACAGAATCAATTCAGTTCATGAGTTAATTGATATCGGCTGGGAAGATTACGCCGAATCGGATGGAATCTGTGTAATAGAATGGGCTGACAAGTTTCCGGAAATTATACCAAAGATCGCAATATGGCTGCAGTTCAACATCAAAGATAATGGATCAAGAATCATTCAAGAAATTAACAATCCATGAATGCTACTCTAGCCATAGATACCTCCACTAAAGAAGGAAGGGTCAGTGTTCTTATAGAAAATAATATCATCTTTAATGAGGTGTTCACTTCTGAAAGGTCCCACAACTCACAAATATTTGCTCCTCTCGAAGAAGCTCTCATGTCCTGCAACCATGCACCTTCTCTTATCGTTGTCGGGACAGGTCCTGGATCCTACACAGGAATAAGGATTGGGATCGCTGCGGGTCTTGGTTTATCAATGGCATTGAAAGCGCCTATCATTGGGATCCCTTCCATTTGTAGTGCCGAATCTACAGATCCGAACTCCCTCTACCATGTTATAGGAGATGCCCGACGCGGGTCTTGGTACGTTGCCACCGTGAAAGGTCATCAGATCATTTCAGGTCCAGAACTATTCGAATCAGTCGAATCACTTAACGAAAAAATCAAAATTAAAAAAGAGCAATTCTTCTCTTTTGATGAAAACCTTTCATTCCCCGGCATCGAAAAAACAAATCCCTGCGCTCAGAAACTGGCTCGAATCGCTGCAGAACTCTCAAACGAAGAAATCAAAGAACTAAGATCCGTTCCCCCAGAACCAATATATCTTAGAGCTCCATTCATCACTCAACCTAAAAAATTGGGTAAGAATGTGCCTAAATTGGATAGCTAACACTAGAGCGACTTTAATGTTTTCGTAATTCCTACAAGCTTCTATCATACCCATTAAGTTAACAGGGAAAAGGACTTGGTATTCAGCTCCCATATTTTTATTTTTTATTTCTTGGCTCTTGTCTTAGGAGCCTACTACGTCGCACCCAAAAGAGGGCGTCATCTGGTTCTAACTGCCTGCAGTTATGTTTTTTATGCATGGTGGAACCCTTGGTTCGTGTTCCTGATGCTAATATCAACTGCGATTGATTTCTTCTGCGGCAAAAGAATCCATGCAAATAAATCCTCGGAAATAATACGTAAATCTTGGGTCATCGTATCAATAATTGTAAATCTTGGGATTCTTGCCTTCTTCAAATATGCAGGATTCTTTTCTCAAAATGTCTCAGTCCTAGCAAAAGCATTAGGCCTAGGAGAAGTGACGCTCCCACCAATTTTTAACGAGATCGTCCTCCCTGTAGGAATTTCGTTTTATACATTCCAATCAATGTCCTACACGATTGATATTTATAGAAGGCATGCAAAACCAGCCAATGATTTCTTAAGCTTCGCCTGTTACGTTTCCATGTTCCCACAACTCATTGCGGGTCCTATTGTTCGATACGGAAGCATCGCGGAGCAGATCCGTTCAAGGGTACATTCCGTTGATAATTTTATT
>DUBC01000041.1 GCA_012960505.1 Verrucomicrobiales bacterium | reverse complement strand
TTCACGTTAACTCTAACGAGCTTAGCCTTCGCAAAAAGACCTAATATCCTCTTCATCTTCACGGATGACCATGGATATCAAGCAATCAGTGCTTACGGATCAAACCGCAATAAAACACCCAACATCGACCGCATAGCTTCAGAAGGAATGCGATTCGAAAATTGCTTCGTAACCAACTCAATTTGCGGACCCAGTCGCGCCGTCATTCTAACAGGAAAACATAGTCACCTTAACGGCTTCATGACAAACGGTGATCGGTTCGACGGGTCACAACAAACCTTTCCAAAACTGTTGCAGAAAAAAGGATACCAGACAGCCATATTTGGGAAATGGCATCTGAAAACTGATCCTACTGGATTTGACAAATGGAAAGTTCTTCTGGGACAAGGACCTTATTACAACCCGCCAATGAAAAGTGTAGAAGGGACTCAAAAAATTGAAGGTTACACTACAGACATCGTCACCGATCTTACTCTCGAATGGCTCAAAGAAGACAGGGACAAGGACAAGCCTTTCATGCTCATGTGCCAGCACAAGGCACCTCACCGGAACTGGCAACCGGGACCTGATCATCTGAACCTGTATGATGACATTGAAATGCCTTACCCGGAAACTTTCTGGGACGATTACAAAGGAAGGACAGTAGCCGCATCCACTCAGGCCATGACTGTTGCGAATCACCTTTCCCCCAATGACCTGAAACTTAATAAACCAAGGAATCTTACTACTGCACAATTACAAGCCTGGAACGCAGCCTACGAACCAAAGAATAAGGCCTTCACAGAAGCCAAGCTCGAAGGCAAGGAAAGGATTAAATGGCAATACCAAAGATACGTTAAGGATTATCTCCGCTGCGTTGCAAGTGTGGATGATAATATCGGACGAATTCTTAAGCATCTTGACCAGAGCGGCCTAGCAGAAAACACGGTAGTTATCTATTCATCTGATCAGGGTTGGTATCTCGGCGAGCACGGATGGTACGATAAGAGATGGATGTATGAAGAGAGCTTCAAGACTCCGCTCGTCGCACGTTGGCCAGGAAAAATAAAAGCAGGAACAGTGAATAGAGACTTTGTTTCCAACCTGGACTTCGCGCAAACCTTTCTTGACATTGCGGGAGTCAAGGAGATCCCCGAGCCGATGCAAGGAAGATCACTGGTCCCGGTCTTCAAAGGCAAAACACCTGAGGATTGGAGAAAAAGCTTTTACTATCATTATTACGAATTTCCAGGGGCCCACTCAGTCCGACGCCATTACGGAATCAGGACAGAGAGGTATAAACTCATTAACTTTTACAACGTCAAAGCCTGGGAGCTGTTCGATCTTGAAAAGGACCCGAACGAACTCAAGAGCGTATACTCTGACACTAAATACACAGACACTGTAAAGACACTCAAAGAGGAACTCGCAAAGTTAAGGACACAATACAAAGTTCCTGAGGATACTCGTCCAGTGAGAAGGGCGCCAAAAAAGCCCAAGCAAAAAAAACAGCAGAATAACAAGAAATCCAAGTGAGGCACTTGCCCACTATTGTTGCTCTTCTTCTGTTCTCTACCGCCATCACGGCCACAGAGGATGAGACACGTTTTAATCCTTCTCATCAGGGATCCTATTTAGGAGTTCGCATCAAGGAAACCGGAAACGGATTCCGGGTCGATGAGGTGCTCGCAGGAGGAGCTGCAGACCGGACTGGAATAGAGGAAGGTGACATCATTGTCAGAGTTGAAAATTGGCGATTCAATCAAGGAATATCGCTCACTGATCACTTGAGGAAACTCAAACCTGAGCCCACTATTATTCAAGTATTAAGGGACGGATCTGAACTCGATCTCCAGGCAAACCTTGACCCTCTACTGGTCCGCGATGCAAAAGAAATAAACAGGATAATTTCTAGAAACAAACTCTTCAAAAAAGGTCTGTCAAAAATGGAAACTGATGGGCTTCCTCTAGAAGAAAGACTCACTAAAGCCGTACATGAAAACACAAACCGTGAAAGTACCTATGAAGAAATGAACCGAATCATTGATCTGTTCAAACTTTCTCATACAGCAATTATTACTCCTTGGGTATCCAAGAACCTCTTCGGTGGCGGTGAGCATTTTCATCTCGGCGCCTACTTTCAATTGGTAGAAGTGAATGGTCAGCAAAGATATTTCATCAGATCAATGATGCATGGGTCACCGGCACGTGATGCGGGACTCCTCATTGGAGACGAGATAATCTCAGTCAACGAAACCGACTTCAATAAGTCCCCAAGAAAAACAATCGCAGGTTATGAGGATCACCGGAAAATATACATAACTCAGGTGGACCGTAACGAAACGATCACTATCGATTTCCGCAGAACAAAGGGCGGTCCCGTGAAATCAGTTAAAATGATCGTAAATATATCTTTGACCGGACCTGACTCTGCCAGAAAAAGCATTCGCAATATCCCCATAGGAGAAGGAAACAGCATCGGTTACATCCATCTATGGGACTTCATGTCCAGAGAAACCGCTTCTATTCTGAAAAATGCTTTAAAAAAAGAACTGCAAAATTCAAAAGCA
>DUBC01000040.1 GCA_012960505.1 Verrucomicrobiales bacterium | reverse complement strand
ATTAGTTGATAACGATGATACCGGCACGGATCCTAATAATGCAGACACGGACGGTGACGGTTACGCGGACGGTGGTGAAATTGCTGAAGGGACCGATCCCATGGACCCGGAAGATCCCCCGGCACCTACCCTAGAAGATTCCTTAGTGGCTTACTGGCCCCTTGACGGGACTGACGGGGAGAGCACGCCTGACCTCGGTCCGAACGGATATGATCTTAATCTGGTAGATATGGATACGAGTAACTTTGTCAATGATGAGGGGCGCACGGTCGCTTCATTTGATGGCTTGGGAACGATGTTGGTTCACAACAATGAGGAGGGCGAAGAATTACCGATCAATCAGTTTGACCTCTACACAATTTCCTTATGGGTTAAGATTACAGGGGCTGGTCAGAACGATTTACGCTTCTTTTCGGAAGGATCAACGGCCACCAATGATCCTCTCTTTAACCTTGGAACTAAAAATAATGGAGCAGATAACACGGTTGATCTTTATCTGCGAGACGGAGGCACTCCTAACCATCAATTTTCAGTCGGTGAACCGCTTGACGGGGAATGGCACCATTTAGCTTATACTTATGATGGGACAGCACAAAAAATTCAGCTCTTCATTGATGGTGTTCTGGATAGAGATGATTGGAATTTCAAGGCGCTCACGAGTCCCCTCAATACCACGACGATCGGAGGGATCCTTCGAGCCGCTCCCAGCCATTGGGTTAATGGGCTCGTTGATGATGTCTCGGTATGGAAGGCCGTGTTGCCGGAAGATCGTGTGGCTGATCTTGCTAACGGGATGGATCCTCTCGGTCTTGCCGGAGGGAGCCAGTTCAGCATCACTGACGTTACCCGAGACACTGAAGGAAATATAACATTCAGTTGGAACTCAAGGCCCAATGGATCTTATGGTATTTGGGTCAAGGCGGACCTGATGGATGAGTGGGAGGAGTTGGATGACGGGTTCCCTTCACAGGGAAAAATCACAGACTTCGAATATCCGGTAGGTTCTAGTCCTGATCCTGCAGTTTCCAGAAAGCTCTTTTTCCGTGTAACTATTGGAGATTGATGGTGATCCGAGGTTCGGGCCATATGCGGATGCAGGTACCTCTTATGTCCTTAGCGTGCGTCTCAATACTTGATTAGTGTATGGTGCAGACAAGTAAGGGTATGAGGTTGCAGAAATGGCACGATACCCAGGTATTAAACCTCAGGGAGCACTCATTCCTTCAGTGATATTTCATGTGTCTTTCGTGCTTTTAGGAACAATGATAATGCTGAACCTTTTTATAGGTGTGATCATGACCGGTATGCAGGAGGCTCAGGAGGAAACCGCGAAGATGAATAGCACTGATAAGGGATCCGGTTCTAAGTTTGGAGACTATAGTGCATTGGTTGAAGAGATGAGTAATCTTGAAGATCAGGTCAGGTCACTGAAGAATAAACTGGCTGATACTTCTGCCAGTGAAGGGGGAAAATAAATGAAGTGGAAATTTGTTGTTGTTGGAAAGCCTTCTCTCGAATATGCGAGGATAGGGATTGAGGAGTACCTCAAGAGGTTGCGCCGGTATTGTAATGCAGAATTTATTGCGGTTAAGAACGGTTCACCTAAAGAGGAAGGTGAACGACTGATGAAGGCCAGTGAAGGTGCTTTTAGGATTGTTTTTGATGAGCGTGGTGAACTCATTGACACTGAGGGATTGTCTAAAAAAGTGAGTTCGCTTGAAATGGATGGCGCCTGTAAATCAGTGGCTGTACTTATCGGAGGGGCCGAAGGTCATGATGAGTCAGTGCGTAATGCAGCTGATTTATTAATTTCATTTGGGCGTCTTACCCTCCAGCATGAGTTGGCTCTTGTCGCTGCCGTTGAACAGATATACAGGGTTTACACACTGAAGCGTGGAGAGCCTTATCACCGGTAGGGTTATATTCGGAGCAGACGGCCGGAGAGTTGTTTTTTCAGGACCTGAATGGCTTCATCTAGGATAGGATCGGCCCCTGCTTTGAAAGGGAGGTCAAATAGTACGTTAATGTCAGGAATGGCTCCACGACCTTCAAGTTTCTGATTTTTCATGAAAGGAAGAATGCCTGAATCACCACGCTGATTGGGTATCATTAATTTTGCGCCTCCGGGCAGGTCAATAAAATTCGCGGGAAGTACGGCCCCGGCCGACGTTTCTCCGATCAGTGTCACGTGAGGAATTCCCTGCAGTCGATGAGCGAGCATTTCCTTGGCGCTCCGAGCTTCTCTGTCGATGAGAAGAGCGGTGGGGCGTTTCTCATTTTTCAGGGTCCTGGCAATCATGTTAATGACCATGACTTTTCCTCCTCTTCCCCTGAGATCAATGGTCAATGCTTTTGAATTTTGCAGTTCTTTTTTTAAAGCATTTTTCAGAATAGAAGCGGTTTCTCTGGACATGAAATCCCATAGATGGATGTAACCGATGCTGTTCCCTTCTCCTATGGGGATATTGCGAATGCTTTTTCTGGCAGAGTCAGGCCCGGTCAAAGATATATTTACGGTCATTTTAACTGATTTCACGGGACCACCCTTTGTTCTGCGGAAATCGATAGTGATCGTTTCGTCACGGTCCACCTGAGTTATGTATATTTTCCGGTGATCCTCATAACCTGCGATTGTTTTTCTTGGGGACTTATTGAAGTCGGTTTCGTTGACTGAGATTA
>DUBC01000039.1 GCA_012960505.1 Verrucomicrobiales bacterium | reverse complement strand
TTTTGTCGAGACAAGCTTTTCTGATCCTTGCAGATGTGTAGGGAGATGTAGAAATTGTCGAAATTTGTCCAATTTATAGGGGTTTGTGTTCCCTAGAGTGGCTACTACTAGGGCTTTAAGGGTTTTAATCGGTGAATATCTAGTGAGAGTAAGTGTCGTGATCCTAATTTTAAGTATTAAATTTAGGGGTGACAGCGTAACCGGGATATACTACGGGATATACTAGGGTGTACTGAACGAAAAGAAGGTTATTGAGGGCTAAGCTATTTCAGTTATTAGGGTTTGACAACTTTTTTAGCCTGGTTTACTATTAAACTCTTTTTATTCAAAATTAACTTATATATTTAAGGACTATCAGAATGAGCCAATATCAGGTCTTGCCTGGGCCGGAGGCCTTTTTGCCTCCCGCCGCTGCATCAATGGG
Organism: Verrucomicrobiales bacterium; assembly: GCA_012960505.1. Lineage (GTDB taxonomy): Bacteria > Verrucomicrobiota > Verrucomicrobiia > Verrucomicrobiales > DEV007 > EC70. The sequence goes on along the minus strand of DUBC01000039.1, from coordinate 2,265 downwards.
GAATGTTTTGCCCGATCCTGGGGAAGCACATATCGAAGGTAGGATTGTGCCCGAGGACGAGGCTTATGAAGTTTTCGCCCGAAAAGTTTTAGGAGCCAAAGTTCCAACTATATTTCCGGGTCCACTGGTGCTGTGGCAATGGAACGATCATGTTGTAGAAAAAGCCAAGGCCATTCGGGAGTTAGCCAATGAGGCCCCGATGCGAATAATTCCCATGGCGGACTATCGACCTAAGTACCCTAAGATTCAAGCAGAAGTTGAAATCAATCCTAACCATCCAAATTTGACGATCTGGCATAACAAGATCGATGTCTGTATTTTTATTGGGGTTCATTGCCATCAGGCTAACTTGTCTTTAAAAATCATTCGTGGTGGGACAAATTGTTATACAATGGCAATGTGTGCTATGGCTGGGCATGAAGATGCGTGTCTTTCTTTTCGTGATGCGACTGTAGAAAAGATTCGTAAACTTTTGGAAGCAGTTAAAAAGTTGAAATCGGAAGGTGTGGAATCTCAAGCTCTCCCTTTCAATCAATTTAAAATGAGCCGTACCGGCCCGGTCGTCGGATCAGGTAATTAAAGTTGAGTGATAGGGATAAGGTTTTTTTTAATCATTTTAAAGGACTCTTTTATACGGGAGTAAATTTATGAATAAACAAGTGGGGCTAAAGAATAAGAGAATCATAGCTTCGAACCATGTAAAACTGGGTCAAAAAAATAGGATGAATCAGACCTATACGGATATCAACGATATCTTCTTTGAGGCTGAACAAACACCCAATTTTCTGACGGGCAGTGAAGTCATTCGCGAAGCTATTAAGCGTTCCAGTGTTGGAACTTCTGTAGCTTACCCCATCACTCCCCAGAGTGAAGCGGCGGCATTGATCGGTGAAATTTATGCAGAAGGTTATCTTGATGAATATTTCCGTGGTGAGAGTGAGTTTGCAGTAATGGGGCAATGCGCAGGTGCGGCTTTTGGAGGGCACCGGGTTTTTACTACCACAGCTGGTCCAGGTACCCTGCGGGCCATGGAAAATTTTCCCATGTGGGCCGGAGCGCGATTGCCGATCCAGGTTTGTGTGACTTGCCGAGGGATTAATTCTCCACTGAGTATTCAGCCTGATACTTTAGAAATGTATTATCTGCTTGAGACTGGAATGTTGGTTTGGCATGCTGAAACAGCGCAAGACCTTTTTGATTTTATTTTGAAAGGTTTTATCGTTGCGGAGCAACCGGATGTGCATGTTCCGATTGCGGTGTGTTGTGACGGTTTCTTCGTGACTCACACCAAGGATACGGTTGAGCTTCCCCCATTGGATCTCACTCTGACTCCTTATGACCCATATCAAAATCCGCAGCCGGTTATGGATATGGAGACATCGCCGATACGTATGATGCGTGATCCGTTTGTTATGAAATCCAATTACATCAGCTATGCTACCCACGCTTCCTGGCAACAGGAAATTAAAGCGGCGGTTGAGCGTTCTCGTAAGCATACTATTCCTCTTCTGGATGGTTTGATTGACGAGTACAATGCCGACCGGGAGATTCTGATTGTGGCCTCTGGTACTGCTGTATCCCAGAGCCGAGAAGCCATTCGCCTTCTTGAAGAAGAAGGAATCAAGGTCGGACTGGTTAAAATTAAAACTATTCGTCCGTTCCCGACTGAGGAGATCAGGCGGGTTACCAAAAACGCGAAACATATTTTTGTTCCAGAGTTTAATGTGACCGGCTGGCTGGCTCGAGAAATCAAGTCCATTATCCCAGATAATGAAAGGGTGTATGTGGGGCCGCATGTCTGCGGTGGTATGACGATGCCATCTGAGGTTATTGTGGAACAGATCAAAATTCATTTGGGTATGGAAACCACTCCTCTACGAATGTAACAGTAGGAGACCCAAGCTGACTTTCTAAAGTTACCTTTCCTAGAAATGGGAAATTAATTTAAGGGGAATTTATGAGTAAGGAAAAGATCAAAATATGTGAAGACTTGGCTGATGTAATGCCGCCGGAGTATCAGGAGTTAGTTGAAACGGCTACTTATGGCAACCAGGATCGCGGCTGGAAGGACATTGGTTCCTCTAAAGAATTGATCGAGCAGCATTCTTTGTGCGCTGGTTGTCCTGAGTCCATCGCCTTCCGTTATATCTTAGCCAGCTTGCCAGCTCCGGAAGACACCGTATTTGTGGGTTCTACGGGTTGTACCAGTTTGGTGTTCCCGCATGTTGCGGTGCATAACATTCATTCTTTGTTTGGCAATCAGAA
>DUBC01000038.1 GCA_012960505.1 Verrucomicrobiales bacterium | reverse complement strand
ATTGGCATCTCGGGATCCCTGAAGAGGGACATGACTGGATCCCCGTACATTTCAGGCAAAGGTTATCCGGTCGAAGCTAAGGGCATTAAAGACCTTCTCAAGCTGGATGACTGGAACACAATGAAAATTCGAGTAAAGGGAAAGAAATATACTGTCTGGCTCGCTGGTAAAGAAGTGATGAAGTATGAGTCAGAAACTGCTCCTAAAAAAGGAAAGATTGGTATTCAACTCCATGGTGGCAGGGTAATGTCCATTGAGTATAGAAATATGAAGGCCGCTCCAATCAAGTAGCCTTATTACTTTCTTAAATAATTAATTCTAAGCCCAACTTCTTTCTGAAGTTGATAAGTTACATGAAACTGATGAAACAAATTCTCTCGGTATTAATATTGTACTCATTACTTGTGATCGGGGCTGAGTCCAAACAACCTAACATCGTTTACATTATGTCAGATGAGTTGGCTTATTTTGAGCTCTCTCATATGGGTAATCCATACATTAAGACTCCGAGAATTGATCAGATGGTAAAGGAAGGGATTCGTTTTACTAATGCTTATGCGGGTTCACCGGTTTGTGCACCTTTACGATGTAATTTAATGACAGGTAAGCATGCGGGGCATGCTTCTGTTCGAGCTAATGATGGAGGAACTCCACTCAGAGAGGATGAAATTACTATTGCGAGTGCTTTAAAGACGAAAGGGTATGCGACTGGCGGATTTGGAAAATGGGGATGCGGTGGTCGTGGTTCGACGGGAGTGCCCGAGAATCATGGGTTTGATGTTTTTTTTGGCTATTATGATCAGGTTCATGCGCATTCATTTTATCCTCCTTATCTAATTAAAAACAGTGAAGAGGTTCCATTAAAAGGTAACGTTGGTGGTCGGTCCGGAGACACCTATTCCCATTACCCAATCGTTGAGGCCGGACTTGAATTCATAAAGCAGAACAAAGATAAAAGTTTCTTCGCTTATTTTCCGATAACTCCACCCCATGGCATGTACGATATTCCTGAAAATGATCCTGCCTGGGGTCTTTACAGGGATGAGGATTGGATCAAAGATCCTAAGATCTCTCAGGATATAAAAAATTATGCCGCCATGGTCAGTATGGTTGATTATAATGTTGGTCAGGTATTAGATTTGCTCAAGGAACTGGGACTGGAAAAGGATACTATAGTTTTTTTTACTGGAGATAACGGGGGCCAGGACCGATTCCGTTCCAAGGATCATGCCAGGGGATTTTTTGGTCCAAATGTGAATCCGAAGTCTGGAGTAGAATATCGAGGAGGAAAAGGGAACCTCTTTGAGGGAGGATTAAAAATACCATTCATTGCGAGATGGCCAGGGAAGATTGAATCAGGGGTCACTAGTGACCTTGTCTTTTATCAGCCGGATGTTTTTCCGACACTCGCAGAAATTGCTGAAGTTAAATGTCCTGATGATTTGGACGGCATATCTTTTTTGCCAACATTGCTGGGTAAGAAACAGCAAGATCATGACTTTTTATATTGGGAATTTGGCAACCAATTTGCTGTTCGTGTTGATGACTGGAAAGCGATCTTAAATCGTAAAGAGAATGTATGGGCGCTTTATGATTTGAGTAAGGATGTGAGCGAAAAGAGTGATGTTTCCGGAGCCAATAAGAAAATACTCGAGAAATTAAAGACAATCGCAGCTCGAGAACACACTCCTTCTAGGACCGGTAAATATTCTGATAGGACTCTACATGAGCGTGACCGTTGGGCAAAGTGGGGAAATTCTAACGGTCAGCCCCAGAAAGTTCAGGGCAAGGTGAACAAGATTAAGCATAAGAATCTTATACCTGCGAAGAAAATGAAACTTGTAAGTTTTAGCAGTGAGAACACATCAAATAGGAGATTAGCAAAGTATGTAATTGACGGAGATTCAAGGACAATATGGCATACCCGTTGGTCGGACCGCACAGAAAAGCATCCTCATCAACTGGTCATTGATCTAGGAGCTAAATATCAGGTATCCGGTGTCCGGTACCTTGTCAGGCAGGATGGCGGTTGGAATGGTGCATTTGCTGACGTTGAAGTTTATATTTCAAATGATGCTGAGAAGTTTGATTCTAAGCCAAACGCGGTAGGAAAATTTAAAAAGGATAAGAAACCTCAGTCCATAAATTTTGAGAAATCAAAAGAAGGACGTTACCTTAAGGTTAAGATCTTGTCCGAGGTTAACGGAGGAACCTGGGCATCGGCTGCGGAAATTGGTGTCATTGGTGTATCTTCACCCTAGAGCTTGGAGCTACTAATAGTGTTTCCAGAGTTTTCTGCTAAAAAGTACCAGGGCATATACAAATCCTAGTCTTCCTAGGATCATGAAAAGACAAAGCATTAAAGTGCTTGGAGTTGAAAGGTGGGCAAAATTATTTGTAGGGCCAAACTCTGCAAAGGCCGGACCATTATTGGATAGGGTTGTGATAACTGATGCCATGCATCCGGTTAATGATAATTCTGGTTCTAAGATGCGCATTGCAAGAGATCCGAGAATAAGGAAGAAAAAAGCAGAAGTTAAAATAACGAAGAGTTGACCTAATATATTTTTATCTACGCTCTTGGAACTGTTCACCATTTTAGGTATTGATTCCATTTGCGGGCGGAACGTTCGCGTCAGTTCACTTTTGGAAAATCGAGCCCAGAGAAGAACTCGGCTCACCTTGAGTCCTCCTGCAGTCGATCCAGAGCAGCCTCCAATCACCATAAGAATGAGAAGTATTTCTTTACTGAGTATGGGCCATTGATCGTAATTGCCTGAAGCGTATCCGGTACTTGTGGCGATAGAAACAATGTTAAATATTATATTAAGAGAAGAATCACTTTCTGAGTTAAGGAAATTGTTAATTAATGTTACTGAAATGGCTGTGATTAGGAGAATTAGGAACCATCTGGTCTCTTCATTTTCCCGGAGATCTCCTAGACGGCGTCTCTTAATCAGTAATAAGTAGAGGAATAAACTTATGCTGCAAATTAGCATAAATAAAATAGCCCAGATCTTCGCCCCGGTACCGAAGCTACTGAAACTGTCATTTTCAGTTCCAAATCCTCCCGTTGCAGTTGTGGTGAGTGCGTGGTTGATAGATTGGAATAAATTCATTCCAAATGCATAGTAACCAAGTGCGCAGATCAGTGTTAGGCCAATATAGAGGATCCATAAGGATCTTTGGGCTTTACTAAAATTGGAAAAATTCAGGTCTGAAATTGGCAGCGATGATTCTGCGCCGAACATCATCTTTCCGGATGTTCCGTCCTTGGATTGTAATAAGAGGAAGATCATAACAATCCCTAGTCCTCCGAGCCATTGAGTTAGTGAGCGCCAGAATAATAAGGATATTGGTATTTCTTGTAGATCAACAGTCACGGTTGATCCTGTAGTGGTCAGCCCTGAAATAGCTTCAAAAATGGACTGGGCGAATGAAAGATCGGTATTACACAAAAGATGAGGTAGTGCCGCATGTAATCCACATACGAACCATGCAATTCCAGCAATAGCGATGGCTTCTTTTCGAAGCATCTTTTGGTCATTGTTTTTGTTTAAATAACGGGAACTACCATAAAGAATGAATGCTGAAAAAAGAGTAATTGAAATACAAATGAGCCATGACTGAAGAGCTACTTCATTATTATGTGTTGGTCCTGCTGGAATTAAGTAACCGGCAATAACGGCAATCCCCATCGCAGTTGCGAGGATCAGCAGAAGGTAACTGATTGACCTGAAAATGATTGATAAATTCATTAGCAGTTGGCAGGCACAAGGATAGCCGGGCAGGTGGCTTTGATTCTGTGAAGAATGAGCATGCTGTGTGACGAACCTCGCCCTAAAATGATGTTCAGTCAATTCACGCTATCAGATTGACTTGAATTAACTATTTGTTTGATACTTTTGTAACTTTAGTTCTTTCAGAAATGTCACAAGTTCATTAAATTTCCAAAAATGATAATTGATCTTCGCAGTGATACAGTCACACGTCCGGACAATGAGATGCTACAAGCTATGCATGATGCCGAGGTCGGTGATGATGTATTTGGTGATGATCCTACGGTCATAGATTTAGAGTTGTCCGCAGCCGAAATGTTTGGAAAGAGTGCAGCATTGTTTTTGCCTAGCGGTACACAAAGTAATCTTGCGGCATTACTAACGCATTGTAATAGGGGCGACGAATATATCGTTGGTCAGGAAGCGCACACTTATCTCTTTGAAGGGGGAGGAGGAGCCTGTCTCGGAGGCATTCAGCCTCAGCCCTTGAATCAGGAACCGGACGGAACTCTGGATCTGAACAAAGTTTTGTCCTTAATTAAACCTGATGATTATCATTATGCTCGGACCCGGTTACTTTGTCTCGAAAACACGACCTGGGGAAAGGTTATACCTGAGACTTATCTTAAAGAAGCGAAGAGTCTTGCTGAACAGAGGAGCCTTGGCCTTCATCTGGATGGTGCGAGAATCTTTAATGCGGCAGTTGAGGAGAATATGCCAGTTTCAAAAATTGCATCGTATTTTGATTCTGTTTCAACATGCTTATCAAAAGGGCTAGGGGCTCCTGTAGGTTCTGTTTTATTGGGGGATGTTGAATTTATTGCAGAGGCCAGGAGGTGGAGAAAAATGCTGGGTGGAGGAATGAGGCAGTCAGGTATTCTTGCCGCGGCTGGTCTGTATGCTTTAAAAAATAATGTGAACAGGTTGATTGAGGATCATGCAAATGCTCATAAATTGGCAAATTCTTTGGGGTCCATTGACGGAATTGATGCCGAACCTGCCTACACGAATATGGTATTCGTATCAGTTCAGGAAGAAAAGAGACAAGGGCTCATTGAGCACCTTAATAATAACAATGTCCTTGTGACAGGCTTCATTGGTTCAAGGCTCAGGCTAGTGACTCACAAGGATGTGAATCAGGATGCTATTGATCAAGTAATAAGTTATTTTGCTGATTATTTCAGTCCCTAGGACTACTATTTTGAGTCCGATGAGAAATGAAACGCACTGACTTTATTTTCTAGCATTTCAGGGAGAATAAGTATTTTCTTTTCTACTAAGAATGCATGATCTGCGACACCTTTTGGAAAGGTTGACCATATTTTAGATTCTCCCATTGCAGTTACGTGGAAAACTTTTCCTGCGATCCAGTCAGTTACTATGTAACCGCCTTTGCCGTCAGATTCTACCCCATCAAGATTACCTAACGGTTCCTTGGTTAATGGAGTAATTTTTTTGTTTTGTAAATCGAAGGATAGTAACCGGCCAAGAGTTTTTGTGCTGAAATCCGCCTGAATTTCTTTTCCCCAAGCACCAATGATTAGGTTACTTCCCTGAACAAGTAGGCCGTTTGGATGTTCTATTTCTGCTCCTTGTGCGAGGATTGAGACTTTATTATTTTTGTATTGATAAATGATACTTGCGATCATGTCGCTGAAGTAAACGGCACCATCTTCACCACATGCCAGATCATTAAGGAATTTAGCATTGGCTATTGTTATAGAATTAGTTTGTTTTCCGTTCTTAAGGTTGAAGCCTACGATCCTGTCAATGTCAGTGACCCATAGGATTCCTCCAGTACTACGAAGCCCCTTCGGGGCATTTAATCCAATGGCCCATTTATTTTTAATTATCTTTCCATCTGTATTTAATTTAGAAATCCATCCGTCACTGTCCTTCCCAGTTCCTCCGCCAGCGCCTATTTGAGAAACGAAAAGGAATCCAGAATCTTTATCAAGGTAACAACTTTCGGGAGATTGAATTGTTTTTGTGAGGGACCATATAGGGGTCGGATCTTCTTTTGCTCTTAACTGAATAAATGGCAGAAAGAAAATCAGTAAGTATTGTGTAACTATTTTCATCTTATTAAGATTGGGACGGAACATAGATAATTGTGTTCTCTGATTTAGGTAAATCATTTTTGATCGGCCATTTCATGAGTGAAGGATAATTAGATAATGGGTCTAATTTAACAGAGAAAATTGATCCTATCGAGTGCTCTGGCATTTTTTCTCCTTTAAATAAACCAGTCCTGGCAACGCGAATTTTTTGATCGGATAGGTCCTGATTTTCTTCGTCATCTCTGACTATAACATATTCATTTAAGACGAATGCATTTTTTTTATCAGTCATGTATTTTTCTGTAATGACAGATCTTGCAATGAGTCTCAGATTAAGATCGAGTGATTTTTCTTTCGATATTTCAGCAGGTATATTTTTTTCTTTTTTAGAAATTATTTTTTTCGCAACGAGAGTCGCTCTTGGCGCTTTCCCTATTTTTAAATATTCTGCAACTATTAGATTTGATTGCCCTTTTCTCCAACGATATCCAGTTCCAAAAGGTAACCGTTGTGATTCTTGTTTGTAGACATCTCTTAGATCTGGTTGGTAGTGATCTTGGAAGAGTTCAATGGGTTTCGTATAAGTTCCAAAGTATTTCATTTGCCAAGAGGTTTGGTTGAAATGCCTCATTGGGATACCAGAGTCGTCCTGAATGATGGCCGTTGAGTTGGATAATAAATGATTTCTTATTTGTGAAAAATAACTCTTGTGCATCAGATAGGATGCGGCTTTAACATAGCTCCTTCCTTTTGGGATTGATTCTAAGTATTTTAAAAATCCCGACTTCAAAATAAAGCCATCGGAAATGTTAGTTCTAAAATAATTTACTAGAACCTCTCTTCCATTTTCATGTATAGCTTTGATCCGCACTGCATTATTACTTGAGTGAGGGTCTTGCAATTCACTAATGGTACCATCCTTGTTCAGTTTAATGTAATTAATGTCTTTTATGGTGAATCCAGAACCTGATAAGAAAAGGCACATGATCGGAAGAGTGCCATTGTAAAAGGACTTTGATAGCTCGGTCCTCATATCCTTTGTTTTAAAGAAACTGAAACGTAAACTTTCTTCCAGAATCTTGCGAATTTCTTCAAGTGATTGAGTGGAATTTTCTCCTCTAAGAATATCAGATTTAGGGAAATTACCTACGGGCTCAAGTCCACAAAGTATAAAATTCTTTGCTTTAGGAAATGTATACAAAGCATGAAGGATGTCGGGGCCGCTGAAAGGATACCTTATAAATTCAGATCGATTTGAATTGCTTAATTTTTTTTCAGACCAAGATTTTATTGGCCATAGGTTAGATTTTTTATAACGGCTCCAAGCTTTTGTCATTAATTGTTCATGTTTTTTCCAGTTTTCGGTCAAGGTGATATCTTTTTCTTCTGGAACTGAAATTCCGGCAAGTAATCTGGAGGTTAGATCAATATCTTTTATGTATGCAGGCTCCTTTCCTGATGCATTCATTAATGCTACCAGAAAGAAAGTTCCCAATTTTACTATTTGCCAATAGATGCCCATTTAGTAGATATTCTGATTTTAGATTGCAGTCTCTCCCTCGTTCAACTCATGTATTGAGTCCCCCATTTTTTCTCGGATCTCGGAAATTTCTTTCTTTAGGCCGGTGCGGAAATAAATTGCATCGGCTTTGTGGATTAGAAAGTTTGCACCCATGTCAAGAAAACGTACATGGTCATCGTTAGTTCCCCAGAAGTGCAGGCCCGCACCGATCCCATGTGAACGTGCTTTCGTGATTATTTTTTCTGTGGCTTTAAGAAATTCAGGATGATCATACTTTTCAGGTAACCCGATGCTGCAGGATAAATCATGAGGGCCAATTAGAACTGCATCCACACCACCAACTCCCATGAGTTCGTCCATTCTGCGTATGGCCTCTACACTTTCAATGTTTATAACTAGAGCATTATTGGCAGTGTTCTTTGCTATATAATTATCTAGTTCTTCATCAAGTTTTTCTCCTTTTAAGCATTGGTCGAGTTTCTTTCCTTTGAGGGGCCTGAACTTTGTTGCGCCTCTGAGGGCCTGTACTTGTTCGGGAGTTTCAATGTAAGGGGCAACGATGGCAACGGCTCCATCATCCAATGCAACGGTGGCTCGGTCCGGGTCCGGGTCTGTGATCCTGACTAGTGGAGGAATTCCCATGGCTGAGTAGGTTCTGCACATCCAGCTAAGAGTTTCCCGACTAATGGCGATATGTTCCGTGTCAATGAACACAAAGTCGAGTCCACAGTCTCCTATTATCTTTGGCCAGAATGGAGAAGTGGAAACTACAAGAGTGCCGTAGATACGTTCTTCTGATCGTAGTGCAGTTCGGAAATTTTCGGGTGTCATTTTTTTCTATTATCAACATTAACGGGTTTACCTTCCTTAGAGGACTCAATCGCAGCACTGACAGTTGCACAAATGTCCCTAGCTTCAATACAATCAAGTATGGGTTTTTCCGTCCCATCAATAGATCGTGCGAAATTTTCTGCAAGTAAGTAATTATTTTGATCCGCGATTCTTTGGTTCTTAAACTCCGCCATTGGTTGATCACGATAATGAATCGAAACTTCAGGCCTGGCTTCTGAAATAACTACTGAACCTTCTGTCCCTATTATATGTAGTTTAATTTCTCCAATGTCAGGGTGAGATGCGGCTCCGATCCTTCCTATGCTGAGTGAACCTGTTATGCCGCCCTCAATTTCGAGTGTGACCGTAGCAAGGTCATCGACGTTGTTATCGAAGTGAGCCTGATGAAAGTGGGACTTTGTCCGTGCAAATACTCTATTAACTTTGGCCCCTCCCGTTAACATTTGTATGTATGCTAGCGGGTAAATTCCCTCCACCTCGAGCTCACCCATCGCCTCAGTTCCTACCCCGCCATCAGAGCCGTCAGAATGGGCTTCGAGTTGTCTGTCCAACCATTCGATCGGCGGATCATTGGGTTTTCTTGAGCCGATTGGTGGGCCAGCATCTTTTGAGAAATAGAAATCACAGTGAAGTGATAATAATTTTCCGATCTCTCCTGAACTTACTTTCTGATTTGCTTGAATCAGTGCAGGTAAGTAGTTGCGATTCCAAATCAGGCAACTCACTCCGTTTTCATTAACGGCATCAATCAGTTTGTCACATTTATGTGTGTTCGTGGAAAGGGGCTTATCAACTACGATATGTAAACCAGCTTCAGCTGCAATGATAGCCAGTTCACAGTGTCTCTCGGCTTCAGGACTCACCGCAACGGCGTCAATTTGATTATCTTTTATTGCTGCGGCGATGTCTTTTATATAAGGGATTTGAAATTCATCGGCGAATTTTTGATTTCTTTCGTGTGTCCATTCTGGTCTGGAAATATCATCACTAACGAAACTTAAGCTAAATCTTGGATGCGCAGCTATGGCGCGCGGGAGATAGTCATGTTTGACCACGCTTAAGACTCCTACCTTAAAAGGTTTTTTCTTTCTATCAGTGCACTTCATTTAAAATAATATTTTTGCCTGACCTCTGAAAATATATTGAATGCTGTATTGTAACTCTTTGAATTGCTTTCCAGATCCGCGCCAGTCTGTATTTTTTGAGTAAAGTCTTTTAGCATGGGCCCAATGAAATTCATTCTGATATCCGGGCATTTTGCGCCTGGTGCTCCGCCACTAAAAAAGAGATTACGGTTTCTGTGATCATCCGAATAGGCTGCACCCTTTGATCCTATTAAGCTTAATGATTCGTAATTATCACCAGTAGGCAGTGAGTTGGTGAAATCTAAAAGAGCCATCCCTCCACATTTAAATCCTAAGTGAATCAGTGAGCATTTGACTTCTTTTTCAGCTGATGCCGCTCCATGGATATATTCAGGATTAGCACCAAAGAACCACAGAGCTAGATCAATGGCATGGACCATTTCTTGAACTCTGTCTGATTTTTTTTGATTCCATAAGTGCATCCTTAGTAGACCTAATTCCCCTAAGTTACCAGCATCCAGACTTTCCCGTAAGGCAATGACTTCTGGAGAGAACCGTTTTGGTAAGGCTGGGGTTATGAGAGATTTTCCCTCAATGGGTAATGACCCAAATAAGAGGACAGATTTTTCATTGGATTTGATATCGGTATTGTCAGTGACGATCGCATCTGGATTTTCATCAATACTAACTACTTTAATTTCATCAATCCATGATGCCGCAATAAGGAACTCCTCCTGATAACTAGATAATTGAAACGCTAATCGTGTCATTATTTGTTCATATCACGTTTACTCGTATCAGGTGCCAATATTACAGCGATCATCCCTAGAATGAAAATTAGGCTAGTGATCTGTCCTACTTGTGCGTGGTTGCCATCAAACATTGCTTTCAACCAAGGAGTAATGAAAATAGTTGCTGCTGTGAGGATTCGTCCATAATTGAAGCTGACTCCTGCACCAGTGGCGCGAATTTTAGTTTCAAAGAGTTCTGGAAGAAAGAACGGTAACCAACCGAAGAAAATCCCATTAAAAAATCCCCAAAGAGTAACAAAAATTAAAAAGTTGGAATCTGTTGGTGACGCAAACCAAAATATGTATTGGGATATAATTAAGGCAAATAGACAAGATACAAAATAGCATGATCTCCTCCCGATCTTTAGAGCTATAATTGCAGCCAACCCGCTGCCAATGATACTGGCAATGGAACGAGTTTGTAAAATTTGTGATTTCAATTCGGGTGAACCGATTTCAGATGCCCAAGGTATAATCCACGCAAAACATCCCCAGCCTCCCAGTAAAGGAACAGTAGCAAGGATAATGCCGATTAGGGTGACCCCGAGGTAAGGCTTTTTAAATACAGATGGGGAAATTGATTTTTCAGCTCTCTCTTCATTGTCTTGGGTTTTAGAAGCAATCCATGTCGGAGATTCTCTAACAAATAAGAGAATGATTATTCCTAGTGGGGCTGAGTAGGCACCTATCAAAAAAACACTTCTGAATGAATCCGCATCGACTGGATTTTGAGCCATCATTGTCGCAAAGGTAAAGATACCGATGTTTCCTGCCATTCCGATCAGACTGGCCATGACTGGCCGTGCAATTTTGGACCAGGCCTCGGATACCAAAGCAACACCATTTGGCCAGCAACCCCCAATGCCCAGACAGGCAAGAAAACGAATGCAAAGTAATTGAAGAGGATCTTTAACAAAGTAAGCAAGTCCTGTGAGTACTGAGAACCAGAGGATTGAAATACCAAGGGTACGGGTTCTTCCGATCCTATCGCCAAGTTTTCCAAAAATATAGCCACCCGCTGCAGCACCGAAAAGAAATGCACATTGCTGATAGGCCCACCAGTCAGAAATGAGGTTCTTTAGCTGTTCCGGATTTAATTTGTCTGACCAACCTGATTCAATGATCAGATATTTGGTTGCATCGTTGATCAGATTGGTCATCCCAATCTGCATGCCACCGAAGAACCACCCAAGAAAAGCAACCACTAGGATGGTGATGCGAGCATTGAGTGGAAGTGATTCCTTGACCATTGAAATGAAATTTGACCTAAAATAACTGAGGATGCGAGTCTTGCTTTGTTGTTAATTGACGAATTATGATAAAAAAATGAAGTTTATATTTATATTTTCCTTAACGGTTACAATTTGTGGGCTTGTTTCTACGTATGCAGAAGATGAGTCCGAGTCAATTTTTGATGGAAAGACTTTGGATGGATGGAATTGCCGGCCACCTTCGCAGTTAACGAATTGGTCAGTAGAAAAGGGCCAGATCATTGGTCGTGGTAAGGGTCAAGAATCTTACCTTATGTTCAACGATCAACTCGGGGACTTTGAACTTAGATTTTCTTACAAGTTAATTAGTGACGAAGGTAATACCGGAGTAGAAGTAAGAAGTCATCCGGTCAAAGGTAAGGCAAGTAGGCTGCATGGATACCATGCTGACATTGGGCACATTGGGATCGGTGACAAGGTCCTGGGAGCTTGGGACTTCCATGAAAATAATCGTGGTGATTATCTTGCAAAGAGGGGACACAAAGTCACCATAAATGAGAGTGGTAAGAAAGAAATCGTAGAGATAGCTGATGCCTTTGAGCCTAGTGACGCTAAGGCAGGTGATTGGAATAAAGTGGTCGTTTATGCTAAAGGGAACAGACTATGGTTCACGATCAACGGTAAAATTGCATCCGAGGTCATTGATAATGAAAAAGCGAAGAGGCTCGATAAAGGCTACATTGGTTTTCAGCTTCACGGTGGTGATAAGATGGTAGTCGCGTTCAAGGACATTTCAGTAAAACGATAAATTTATGAGTACTGAACCTCATCCAGTTGGTGTAGGTGTTCTTGGTGCCACTGGTTACATAGGCGAGCCTTACCGTGCGGAAATGCGTCAATGTGATGAGGTGAGGATCGTTGCGGTTTGCGCTCGGCGCAAAGGGCCTCTACAAAGAGCGGCCCTTGAGGATGGTGCTGATCTTGCAACTGATGACTGGAGACAGGTCATAGAACATCCTGATGTTAACTATGTGGTAGTTGGGACTCCTGACGCACTTCATTATGAGGCAGTGATGGCTGCTGCGGCTGCTGGTAAGCACTTATTCTGCGAAAAACCCTTGGCCATGAATGTTGAAGAGGCTAGGGAGATGCTCAAAGCATACTTGGACAAGGAAACGTTAGCACATTTTGTGCCTCTATGGACCCGATGGTCACCTGGTTTCATTGCGGCTAAGGAATTAGTTGAAAGTGGAGCCATTGGAGAAGTCAAAGCCGTCATATACCGCTGGCATAATCCACGTCCAGCGGAGATGGCATTAACTTGGAGAGATAATCCAACCCTTTCATCATCTGGAACAATTGCCGATGTCGGATCACACGCCTATGACACAGTGAGATGGATAATTGGAAAAGATGCGATCAGGGTCCTTGCACATGCTGATACTATTACTCCAGCAAAACTTGATTTGGGTAATGTGAATCTTACCGAAGCCCTTGAGTGTGGGAACAAAGGCACTGACGGCATATCTTCAAGGAAAGGTAATACTGTTGATTACGCCAGTATTACCTGGGAATTTGAAGGGGGAGTCGTTGGATCTATTGTTTTATCGCATGCCCCTTTTCTCCGTAGAGGTCTCGTTCCTGAGCTCGAGTTACATGGTACCGAGGCTTCTTTAACGGTGGACCGGTTCCATGGTAAGGTTACGATTGGTCGGCCAGATGATTCAGTTGAAGTTGTTAAGGAGGTTGATCCTGGAGGATTTGATATTGGTAATCGGTTTGAGAAATGGGTCATTCCTGCACTTCGTGAAGTGATGAGTGGTAAGTCCCAGTTAGAAGTGGATGCGCCTAACCTAGTTGATGGTCTCAAGGCTCAGCTCTTTACCGATGCGTCTCTGAAATCTTCAAAAATAGGTGAGTGGGTTGACGTGGGTACCGTAAATTAGAGCCGTTGTTATAGGGGCATGGGAAAAGAATTGACCAGTGGATTTAACTTTATAGAATGAGGCGGAATCACCGCTGTTTGGTTTCAATTAAGGAGTCAAACCAAACCAATGATATGATGATTAGGCTATTAGCGATTTTATTTTTTTCTATTTCCTTAGTTTCCGCTAAACCACTTCAGTTAAAAGACGGGGACGTTATTGCCTTTCTTGGTGGAAGTGATTTAGTAAGAGCTCAGAAAGATGGGACATTAGAAGCAGCTATTACTCATCGTTTTAAGGATTTAAATATTAAGTTCAGGGATTTGGCATGGGAAGGGGATACTGTTTTCTTTCAAAGTACGGTCCGTGAAAGATGGAGACGGGAGGCGTTCGGGAGTCTTAACGAGCAACTCAAAAGAGTAGGCGCAAATGTGGTCATTTCCCAGTTTGGCAAAATGGAGTCTCTCAATGGAGAAGCTGCTCTTAAAGAATTCTTAGAGTCTTATGAAAAACTTATTAACGAATTGCAGTCCGAGAACTGCAGAGTTGTCATCCTTGCTCCTTCATCCTTTGAATGGGATGCCGCTAATGATCAATTTCTTGATAAATACACTGAAGGTATTGAATCTCTCGCAATTAAGAAAAAGATACCATTCGTTAAAGAGAACTTCGCCGAGGAACTTGGTGAAGAGCCTCCAATGAATCTGATTTTGTCGGTAAGGGAAAAGCATCGCCTCTGGTATGATTACTGGAGGCCTGCAAACTGGAAGTGCCTCTTTGGAGATGACAGTAAACGTGTTTTTTCGAATGCGGCCGAGGGTCTCCCCTCATTCAAGGAGGAATGGCAGTCATTTCCAAAACTCATAGAGAATGCAGAAGTTAATATCCGCAAAGGATTAAAAAATGTACCAGGCTCTCCGCCCAAGAGAACTGGTTCTCGTGAAGCAGACATTAAAAAAGAACTCGAAGCCTTTGATGTCATGGATGGTTTTGAAGTTAATCTTTTTGCCGATGAGACTCAAGGCATAGCAAATCCGTTATCAGTGCGTTGGGATGCTAGGGGGAGGATGTTCGTGGCTTGTTCGGATGTTTATCCACAAATTGAACCTGGAGTCATGCCGAATGATAAGGTTATGATGATTGAAGATCTTGATGGTGATGGGGTCGGCGAGAAGTCGAGTGTATTTGCACGAGGTCTTAGTATCCCTACCGGAATGGAAGTTGGTGCTGATGGGGTATATGTTGGGCAGAATACTGAATTGTTGCTCTTTGACTGGGAAGGAAAGAGAAAGCTGGTTTTGAGTGGTTTTGGTAATGGGGATTCGCATCAAACCATGAATTCATTCGCTTGGTCTCCTGGAGGTGAGCTCTGGTTTTGTCAGGGAGACGGAATAGAATCGAGAGTAGAAACACCTTATGGTGTATCCTCATTGTTTCAGGCTGGTGTATATAGATTGAGACCAGATGAACTTAAGTTGGATCCTTTGCTGGATGATTTCATGGGGCCAGGCAATCCTTGGGGCGTGGCCTTTGATGATTATGGTCAATCATTTGTTATTGATGGTGCTGGCGGTGTATCCTATCTGACTCCGGCATCAATTCCGGCAAAAAGGCGTCTCCGGTTACCCCGGATCGGTCGTCCTGGAGGTTACTGCGGTATCGATTGTTTGGGTGCTAGTAATTTACCAGCAGAAATGGCAGGTGATTTCCTTATCGGTGATTATAAAAAGAATCAAGTTAGCCGATTTGCGGTTTCACCTGATGGGGGAGGGTTTAAAGTGAATTGGCGCGAACCTATTCTTCGTTCTCGTCACCGTAATTTTCGCCCCATCGATGTTAAAATTGGTCCTGACGGTGCCATTTATGTTGTTGACTGGTACAATCCTTTAACTTGTCATCAGGATGATTTTTATAGACATCCAGTGAGGGATAAAACACATGGTAGGATTTGGAGGATAACACCGAAGAAAGGTGCCCTCAAAGTGCCCGAATTGGTTAGTCTAGCAAATAAAGATTTGGTTGATAAGCTAGCTTCTCCGGAAAGATGGACAAGGCTCAAGGCTAAACAAGTACTCTCGAGGAGAGATCAATCGAAAGTAATTAATTTATTGCGTAATTGGGTTGCCTCTCGCGAGGGACTTGATTTACTGGAGGCATTATCACTTCTTGAGTTTTTGGGTGCTCCGGATTCTCAAATCGTAATTAAAAATATTAATTCAGATGATCCAAGGATCAGAGCTTATGCGGCTAGGGTCATAGGTAGGTGGGGTACCAGGCTTGAGGGTTACCAGGACTTATTATTAAGTCTGGCACAGGACAAGCATCCGAGGGTCAGGATGGAGGCTCTTCTTTCGTGCGCTCAAATACCGGAACCAAATTCTATTTTGGTGGCTGCAGCTGTTGCGGAAGTTCCAAAAGACAAATGGATTAATTATGCTTTTTCTCAGGCAGTTCACCACCTCAAGCCTATATGGATACCGGCGTTCAGAGAAGGCAATCTGGATATTGCTAAATATCAGTCAGGCTTTTCGGATGTATTGAGCCAGTCTGATTCAAAAGCAATTATTGCGGATATTCGTGATCTTGTTCAGAAAGAAAATGCCAATAATAAAACAACGGCGAACCTCCTTAGCTCACTTGTCATTCTGGGCGATGAAGATGATTTAAAGTTTGTTTTAAATTTAAAGGAACTCAGCCCATCAGTATTGATAGCGTTAAAAAATCAACAAAGACCAGAATTTGAAATTCATCAAAGATTAGCAAATTTTCTTAAAACTGAAGATCAAGAAATAAGAAAAGGAATAATTGATTTGATAGGAGCCTGGGAAGTTGAGGAACTGATAAAGGAAATCTCAGACATTGCCTCTAATGCAAGGATAAATAAAAATCTTAGAGCAAAAGCATTTAAGGCTATGGGTGTAATTGGCGGCAAGGATGTGCTTCTAATTAGCAAGCAAATTGCGGCCAATGACAATGATCCTTGTCAGTTGGATGCTATCGGTTCTGTGATTAGTATGCATGTCCCTAATGGGGTTAAATTAGCGGTTGATCTTCTCAAGAAGGAATTGGTTTTTGAGCAGATATCAAAGCTATTTGATGCGGTTGCATCAAGGAATGGTGCTATGGAATTACTGGCAGAGGAATTACCAGGATCTTCAATTAATAAGGAGAAGGGATCGTTGATTAGGCAGGCATGGATAGCTAAAGGTTTAGTGAGTCCTGAATTGTCTTCGAGTCTTGATCAGTTAGCCGGTATCCCGGCACCAAGAATAGAATTCACGGATTCAAATATCCGTGAATTTGTTAGAGCCGGCAATGCCGGTGACGCAAAGAAAGGTGCTGATCTATTTAAATCCGCGGGGCTTGGATGCGTTGCCTGTCACAAGGTCGGTAACATTGGCGGCATAATTGGTCCTGATCTTTCGGCTTTGGGCAGCGGGGTGCCATTTGATAGAATTGTCACTGAGGTCATGTGGCCCACTCTTCAAGTCAAGGAGGGGTACTCCTTGACGAGGGTAGTGACAAAAAAATCACAGACCTTACAGGGATATGAACAGGCGAGCCGAGAAGAGGATAAGATTCTTCTCAGAGACTTTGCAGGCGCTGGCATGCACCGTATATCGCGGGATGCTATTGAGAAGGTTGAGAAGATTGGAAGCTTAATGCCTCCTACTGCTCAGATTCTTAGCAAAAATGATATAGCTGATTTACTAGCCTATTTATTTAGCTTGAGGGGTTAAGAGTACTAGGATACTTCCCAACCCTTTCTGTAAGTCTTGCTAAGAAGTTCGGTAGCTTTTTTATCATTAGTGATTTCGAATTTTTCAGCGTCCCACTCGAATTCTTTTCCTACTTCGACTCTGTGAGCGAGATTGCCTAGTAAGTTGTGTTCGATAAGGGCACCTGAATATTCAAAATTACATAGACTCTTTCCTTCACCCTTACAGGCGCTTATCCATTCCTTATGATGGCCTAAAGACTTTGCAATTGATGGATTGGGTCTCTTGTAATCCTTAAATTTTTCTCCCGGGCTGTGGACGATTTTTCCATAATCTGAAACAACGATTCCTTCATCACCTACAAAGGCCACGCCGATATGCCACTTCGATATGTTAGTGTCTTTGCCTAGTTTTGGCTGGAGCCGTTCGGCCATTGTCTTCATTCCCTCAGGGCCATGATACCATATGAGATCAATTTCTCCGCGTTTTCCACCTCCGACATTTGCATCCGGATGATGCCATGTAGCGATTTGAGAAGGAGGTGCGGCTACCTCGTCACCTTTGGGTCCTTCTGCTTTTACTTTGTTAGGTCTTGAAAGTTCCAGTGCCCAATAAGGAAGGTCAATGAGGTGACTTCCCATATCGCCTAGGACTCCATTTCCAAAGTCCCAACGTCGGTTCCAGTTAAGATTACCGCCTTTCCAATAGCCTTGGTTATATGCTCTTTGAGGGGCAGGTCCTAGCCAAGTTTCCCAATTAAATCCATCGGGAACAGGCTGTTCAGGAAGAACTTCCTCGCCCACTGGTCTGATCGTTCTGCCGCACCAGACATGAGCTTCTTTAATTGTTCCAGCAGCTCCTGCTTGAACTAGCTCCACGGCTCTCCTGTAATTATCAGTCGCATGAATTTGTGTACCCATCTGGGTCGCTATCTTGTCTTTGCGTTTGATGTATTCTTCCTGCATCCATCTTGCTTCCTGGACTGTATGGGCGAGAGGCTTTTCAGAATAAACGTGTTTACCGTTCCGCATTGCAGCGATTGCAGCCGGTGCATGATGATGGTCAGCTGTACTAATGACTACAGCATCGATGGCAGGGTCATCGACTATTTTTCTCCAGTCATTGGTGGTCTTAGCACCTGGATATCGTCCTTTTGCGGAACTTAGGACTCCCGGATTCGTATCACAGAGAGCGTAGATTGTTTCACTTTTCACTCCATTCGTATTGGCTCCTCCTCGTCCACCTGCGCCAATGATGGCGACATTTAATTTTTGGTTAGGTGACTGTGCCCGAGACCGAGTTGCGCATGCGGCGGAAGCTGCAAGGCCAAATCCTATAAAGGTTCGTCTGTTATGTGTATTCGTGTTTGCCATATCTTTAGATTGAACTTTTTAACTGTGTCTCGTCAATAACGATAATTCAAAAGGACGTACTTTGTTGATTGAGAGAGGTAATGGTAATTTATTTGGATTCAATTTTCAGCCCATCTACAGGATTTCCGTCTCTTCCACGGATTCGGCAGCAAAGTCCCCATGGTCCGCTCGTGTTCACGACCTTGAGCATGATCAGATTCCATCCTTTTGAAAGGGTAACAGGAATGATGGACTGTCTAGGTTCAAGGCTCCTATTTGAAAAAGATTCATGTATTTTTTCATCATTGAGCCATGCTTTAATGTGGTCATCACTTCCCATTTCAAGGTTGATTTTAAGATTCTCAGGCGCCCATATTTTGGTCATTGCATATGCAGCGGCATTAGCTTCAGGTCCTAAAATTGAATCGAGCTCGATTGCCCAGAGAGATTTTTCGGATTTTGATTTAGTCTTAAATTTTTTCCATCGTACAGATTTTAAATCTTTTTCAGGAGCCAGAGTTGTATCAAAAACATATTTGGCATCTTTTCCTTTCACTGAATATGGCCCCGTGATTCGCCAGTCAAGAATGTAGTCCTTAAAAAGATCCAGTTCTGATTGTAAATCAGCGGCACCTTTCTTTGCTGATTCAGACGCATTAGATTTGAGAATGGCTGTCAAGACAGTGCGAACTATAGCCGTATGTGAATCCTTCATTCTCTTCGCGACTTGAGTCGCGGCCAAAGCGGCCTCATTACTTGTTTCGGAATTCTCTAGGTAAGGCTTAATGATTTCTAGTGATTGTATTCCTCCGCTCTGTCCCAGCCCTGCTAGAACTTTTTTGGCAGTGGCTGTTGAGTTGTTTAATTCTAAAGCTTTCCTGTAAGAAAGGGTTGGGTTCGGAGATTTAGAGGATAAAATAATATAACCATTAAGAGCAGTGTCCTTGTTGGAATTTTTTTCTTCGGATGCAATTTTTAAGAGATCATTTGCCGGGCCGTGGTCTGGCCATTTGGTCAGTGCTTCGATAGCGGCTAGCTGAATTGATTCGGTTTCCTTTAGGGCCGAGATAAATAATTGCAAAGATTGTTCATTAGGGTCCCTTCCCAACAGCGAAAGGATTGAAGGTTTGGCGATTTCATCAGCTTTTTCCAAAGCTTTTGTGAGAGCGTCCGTTTGTATTTTTTTGTCAGATATTCGCCTAAAACTATAAGCAATTGCTGATTCAATATCATCTCGATCAGACTCTTCTTTTGGATCCAATAGAAGCATTAATATTTCATCCAGGTGACTCTGATCGGCTAGAATGCCTATGCCGCGTAAGGCCTCTTTTCGAATTTCTGGAGTATTAGATTTAGCAAGAATCATAAGTTCATTCATTGCTGTTGATTCGGCCCGTGTTGCTATGGCTCTCACTAATTCACTCTGAATTTCAGGTGAAGATTCCTGGAGATGTTTTTTTAATGTATTTTGAACATTATTGCCTTTAAGATTTGACAGAGCACTCCTTGAAACGTTTCTCTCATGACCGCTTGTCGAGGATGCTATCGTTGCTAGAGGGATTACTGAGGAGCCGTTTCCGATTTTCCCCAAGGCCTGAATAGCTGATAACCTAACCTCGAGATTTTCACTTTCTGTTAATTTTGTGATTGAAGGAATCGCGGATTTGTCTTCTCTTTCTGAAAGCGATCCGATGAGTAGTATCTGCATGTTTGCCGGTGCGGATTCAAGTAAGGATTTTAGTTTTGATCCAATATCCTCCCCCTTTAGCTCTGCTATAATTGAAGCAGCCCCATTGGCTAATTCATTATTACCACTTTTAATGGCTTCGGTCAGGAGAGGGACAGCTGATTCACCGTTTACTTTTGCTGCGCCTCGCAAGCCGGCCAAGATAACGTAAGGATCAGTTCCTGATTTCGTGAAACGATCATAAATAGATAAGGCCTTGTCCTTGTTCCCTTTTCCCAAGTAAATCTCTGCGCACCTGAGAAGAGCCTGAACCGTGCAGCGGTATGATTTTCCTGTTGTTTTACTTAATCTGGGGAGTAGATGATTCATTGTACTATCTCCACCAATTAAGCCAAGGGCTCGGGTTGCGTTATTAGCGACTGATGCTGTATCGAGCAATTTAATTAGGTCAGGAACTGCTTTTTTATAGCGGATGTCTCCCAGGCTATCGATGATTCCTTGTTTTAATTTATCTTGTACCGTGTTGAGGGATTGGTGAAGAGCGGCTCCGGATTCTTCGTATTGCATTGAGGCCAATACGTACCTTGCCATGTGTCCGCTTTCCTGGTCCGAGAGTAATTCTTTCATTAATGGAATGGACTTTTTTGTACCCATTATTCGTAACATGCGACACAAAAAATCCTTACTTCTTCTGGAATTTGCTGTTCCTAGAGAACCGAGTATTTTTTCTTCGAGAGAATCTCTTAATTGTGGATCTTTAAGAGATTCTACAGCC
The DNA here is from genome assembly GCA_012960505.1 of Verrucomicrobiales bacterium. GTDB lineage: Bacteria > Verrucomicrobiota > Verrucomicrobiia > Verrucomicrobiales > DEV007 > EC70. The sequence goes on along the minus strand of DUBC01000038.1, from coordinate 61,896 downwards.
TTGGATTCAATGAATTTTAGGGGCTCAGATGGGTTCCCATCAACGAACTTTCCGGCTAATAAAAGTTTATCATCAAGCTCGTCAGCACTTAATCCTAAGGAAAATATTAGAGAAGAAAGAGTAAAGATTAAAATTTTCATCTGATTTAATTTAGCAGGTTACCCTATCGTGAAAGGTTCCCGCTTTGGCCTGTCAATCCATCTTGATACTTCAGGGTCACCGATAATTTCCTCTTTCTCAGGATCCCATATGATTTCTTTTTTGAGCCAGTAAGCGATGTTTCCTAAATGGCAATGCGTTGCCGTGCGATGAGCTCTCTCGATGTCCCTGAATGGTTTTTCCCGGCTCCGGACGCAATGAATAAAATCACCGGACAAGCCTCCTTGTCCTTTGTAATTTGGTATGTGAACGGACGGTGGGTTAGGTCGATTCTTCGAATTATTTCTGAATGGAATTTCATTTTCAGTGCCGCGGAAAGACAAGAGTCCTCCCCATCCGCCTCCATGATATATCTTGATTCCGTTTGCAAATTCATAGGTGAGTTGTTGCACGTCCTTGCCGTCAGGGGGTGTTATTTTGACGGGTCCCGTTTCATGTAGATTACAGGCAAACAATGCGCCTCCAAAACCGTGACAGCCCCAGTCTGTCATTCCTCCTCCTGAATAGTCGCGGAAAGGTCTAAATCCTCCTCTTGTTAGCGCAGGATGATAGGGGCGCCATGGAGCTGGTCCGAGCCATCGATTCCAGTCGACCCCATTTGGTAATGGCTCAGGAGGAAGGTAACATTCTCCTGAAGGCCCCCCCACATTGACCCATGCCTCCTTGATTTCACCGATGACTCCACCGTAGATCATGCGGTGGAACCAGTTATAATCACCCCAGACCCGTTGACTGCCACCGGAAAAAACGCGTCCGAATCTTCGTGCCGTGTCTCGCATCATTTGCCCTTCGCGTATGGTTAAAGTTTCGGGTTTTTCACAAAATACATCCTTTCCCGAGGTCATTGCTTCAATGGCTATCTTTGCATGCCAATGATCCGGAGTGGCTATGAGGACAGCATCAATATCATCGCGCATGATGATTTCACGGTAATCAACATAGGTCTTACAATCATTGTTGCCATATCGTCGATCTACTGCGCTCTTAGCTTGTTCTGCATGGGATTGAACTACATCGCATACAGCGAGTGTCTGGATCTCACTAAAACCTAGGAATGAGTTCAGATCTCCTCTTCCTCTTCCTCCCATTCCGATACCTGCGAAATTGATCCGTTCATTGGCTCCGAAAGCGGACGAAGGAATGAACAGAGGTAATGGGACAGTTGCGGCGGACTTTTTAAGAAAATTGCGTCGATTAGACTTCTTAATTTGCTTCTGCATTATATCAGGATTCTGGAGTATCTACCTATTTATAGTCAATATTCAATATTGATATGTATATATGCTCTATGCAGTGTTGAAGTTCTTTTAGCTTTAGGTTTTGATTCTCTTCTGTGAGCTCTGATCTAATAATTGTTAAGGTCAATAAAAAGGCGCTTTTGAAGAAATTTGTTCGGTTTCCTTATGATTTGTATGAGGGGGATAAGTATTGGGTTCCACCATTGATGATGGAGGAAATTAAGAGTTTGATCCCTGAAAGGAATCTTTCTCTTAACCAATCAGATTTCGGATGTTGGTTAGTTTTGCGCCACAATAAAATAGTCGGAAGAGTAGCGGCTTTCATTAACAGAAAAGATAACCGAATCAGAGAAAGGAAAGCAGTTCGGTTTGGTATGATTGATTTTATTGATGACGCATCTGTCTGTGAGATTTTACTCAATGAGGTTGAAAACTGGGCGCATGAAAAAGAGTTGGATCTAGTTGAAGGGCCGCTAGGTCCTGGCCATTTTGATAGGAACTGTGTTCTTGTTGATGGTTTCGATGAATTACCTACAGCTATATCCAGTTATAATTATCCTTACTATGGTAAGCACATAGAGAGCTATGGTTATGCGAAAGAAGTTGATTACCTAGAACATCGAATCAAAATATCTGAAGGGCCCGACCCAAGGGTGGAAAAAATTTCGTCCTATGTGTTGAAGAAAAAAGGCCTCTCGTTGTGGTCTGCTCGATCAAAGAAACAACTTATATTGAGAGGTAAGGAATTTTTTAATTTAATTAATGAGGCATATGCCGGATTACATGATTTTGTGTCTCTTTCTGATGAGGAGATTGATTATTTGATTGATCATTTCTTTTCATTTATTGAAACAAAGTATGTGAAAATCGTGGTAAATGAGAAAGGCAATATTGTGGCTGTGGGGGTTGCCATGGAGTCTGTGTCCAAGGCGTTGCAATCTTCAGGAGGTAAATTGCTACCATTTGGTTGGTTGAAAATGTTTTTGGCAATGCAATCAAATGATGTGCTTGATTTATGCTTAGTGGCTGTTGCTAACAAATTTCGTGGTGCAGGCTTAAATTCTATAGTAATGCATGAAATGCATAAAACAGCTTTTGATAATGGCTTAAAGTGGGCCGAAACGAATGGAGAACTAGAGACGAATTCGAGTGTTCTAACTATGTGGGACGGCTATGATTATCGAACCCACAAGAGAAGAAGGATTTATTCTAAGATTTTAAACGAATCCACAATTTGAACTATCATTATTAGAAGATTAGTATTTTATACAGGTGCTCCGGATTAATTCTTATATCGCTGCAATAATTCTAACTCAGGGCCATTTGTCTGGTGAGGTTTGGGATACAGATATTGCTCCTATGTTCCAATCTAATTGCGTGAAGTGTCATGGAGGAGCGAAGAAAAAAAAAGGGCTCGATCTCCGTACCTATGAATCATTGATTAAGGGTGGGGAAGATGGTCCTGTTATTGTGCATGGGTCTGCTGAGGAGAGTCAATTGTATAGAGTTTTATTGGAAGGAAGTGATCCTCATATGCCTCCAAAAGATCAATTGAATAAAAAGGATATTGAGGATTTACGTTCTTGGATTGATGGGTTAAATGCAGTTCCAATAGCAAAAAAAGAGACACAATCAAAATTCGAGATACCTGCAAATATTTCTTTAGTACAAGCCATCGATTTTGCCATGAAGCGGTCCTGGTCTGAACAAGGAATAGAACCGTCTTTAAATTCTTCAGGCGATGTGTTTTGCAGAAGAGTTTATTTGGACCTTATCGGAAGGATTCCATCTCGTAAGGAGTTAGATCATTTTCTTGATGGTAAATCTCCAAGTAAGAGGGCCGAACTAATAGATAAACTTCTCCTAAAAAATGAGCATTTTTCTTATATGTCTGAAATATTCAATGCAATTCTGCTTGGTCGTGAATCAGAAAGAAAGAAGAGCAGGGACGAGCGTGAGAAAAATGGTTGGTTGAATTATCTGGAATGGGTTTTCCGAACAAATCGTCCATGGGACCTTGTTGCTAAGGATTTGGTTTTATCGCGACCTAATGAAGGAGTCGAATCGGGTGCTTCTTGGTTCCTCTTTGAGCAAAAGAATGATCATCCGGAGATGGCTAAAATAACAATGTCCGCTTTATTGGGGAAACAAATCCAGTGCGCTCAGTGCCATGATCATCCAGTCTCTCCTGAAATCGAACAGCGACATTATTGGGGGATGGTATCTTTTTTTAGTAGGTCAATTAATGTCCAGACAAATAAAGGCATACGTGTTGCTGAACGTGCTACTGGAGGTTATTCCAAGTATGCTGACCTTAGTGGGAAGAGCTATCCAAGTGAGTTGATTCTTTTTGGAAGTGAACCGGTCAAGGAGGTATTAGATGCATCAGAAAAAGATCATTCAGATCTTTATGTGTCTGTTCCTTCTAAGGCATGGTTTGATAAAAAAAATAAAGAGAAGAAAGGATACAACTTAATTAAAGTTGACGGGGCTCCGGTTCCAAAATTTTCTAGAAGGCAGAAACTTATTGAACTGGCTTTCAGTGATAATAATCCCTCATTCGCCGAGTCATTTATTAACCGGATTTGGGCCCTTTTCCTAGGTAGAGGAATTGTACATCCAGTCGATTTAATGGATTCAGCGCATCCTCCAAGTCACCCTGATTTATTACGATGGATGGGACGTGACTTTGCAAATTCTGGTTACGATATTCGTCGACTCATTCGAGCGATTTTAATGAGTCGTGCTTATCAGTTGTCATCTTATGTTCCGGCAAAAGTTAAACCACTTCCTCAAACTTTTAGTTATCATATAATCAAGCCTATTTCAGCTGAGGCATTTTCCAAATCAATACTAATAGCAATGGGGCACTATCCGGATGAAAATGGAAAATTTATACATGTAGATTCAGAAAAATTACGTAGAGAATTTGCAGTCAAGTTCCCTGATCTCTTTCCTGAAGTTTATTCGCCGACTGTGCAACAGGCTCTCTATCTAAGTAATAATGAAGCTATAGAGAAACTATTTATTTCTGAAGATAATTTCACCTTATCAATTATTGAGAGGCAGGGTTCCAACATCAATAAAGTAAAAGAATCCTTTAAATTAATCCTTGGAAGGGAACCGGATCCTGAGGAAATTGAAGCAGGAACCAGATTCCTGGACCGAGGTTCAGAATCATTGAAGCAATTTTGTTGGACTTTGGTTTCAGGTTCAGAATTCAGAATGAATCGTTAATTTAATGGCGGATAATAACATAAAGGACTGCGGTTCACCTGATCACTTTATTCACAGAAGAAAATTCCTCGAGGGAATGACTGCAGGAGCACTGTCCACTTTCAGTTGGTCTGGCCTGTTCTCGGTTCCTGCATTTGCAGAGATAGCTAAACGCAAACAGAAGCATTGCATACTCTTATGGCTTTGCGGAGGCCCGAGCCAGTTTGAGACTTGGGATCCAAAACCCGGGAAGCCCACTAGTGGCCCTTTCAAAAGTATGCCTACGAAAGTCCCTGGAGTGCACTTTTCTGAATTAATGCCATCCTGTTCTTCGATAGCGGACAAGCTAGCGATTGTACGGTCAATGAAAACAGCCCAGAAGGAGCACACTCAAGCCATTAATTTATTGCAGAGGGGAAACAAAGTAAGGCCTCCATTTGTTCGACCCACGATGGGTTCTGTGCTGGCTCAACAATTAGGCCAATTAGGAAGTAAAATTCCAAACTTTATATTACTTGATCCGTGCCCCGAAGGAAATGAGTTCAAAGGCTTTAAGGCTGGAAATTGGGCAGGTTGGTTAGGGGCTGAATATGCGCCAGTGAGGGTTGGAGGAAAATATAAAATTCCTGACACAGAGAAATTGGACTCTATTACTGATGGGGACCATGAAGCACGCGCCGAACTACGTAGATTCTTTTCAAAGAAATTTGAAAATGAAACAAAAAGTTCAGCGGTCGAGTCTTACAATGCAACTTTTGAGCGGGTCCGCGGTCTAATGAGTTGTTCTGATTTGTTTGATCTTGATAGGTTGCCAGCGAAGGATAAGGAAAGGTACGGTCCTGGGACATTTGGGCAGCACACATTACTTGCCAGGTCCCTAGTAGAGGAAGGTGCTCCTTTTGTGATGGTTGCAAATGGAATGCCGTGGGACACACATGTCTTCAATCATGAGATATATCAGATGATTGTCCCTGACCTCGATAACATCATTTTTCAATTAGTTAATGACCTTGAGGATCGAGGATTACTCGAAGACACATTAGTTGTTGCTATGGGTGAGTTTGGTAGGACTCCATGGATTAATCAGGCACGGGGCCGGGATCATTATCCTAATGCTTGGAGTTTTGCGATGGCTGGGGCAGGAGTCAAAGGTGGAACAGTGGTTGGCGCAACTGATGAGATGGGAATTGAGGTTACGGATTCTCCCTATGATGAGCGTAACTTATTTGCAACCATATTTAGTGCTCTGGGAATTGATCCGCACGCTGAATATAATTTACCTAATTTTCCAACCTTTCATCGGGTCGAGGAGAAAATTCAACCGATAAAGGAGGTTTTGTCATGAAGGTTGAAATAAAGAAAAAGAAAGAAATTAAACTTCCATCGCATTGTCTTTCAATTACGCGTGGACCAGATAGTCAACTCTATGCCGCATGTGTGGATGGGGGAGTCTATTTGTTAGATAAGAAAGACAAGAAGGATAAGATAGTCAGTCACGATAATTTCGTATCGGGAGTCAATGTGTCTAATAATGTAATCGTTTCGGCCGACTATGACGGAATTATTAAGTGGACTGCCATTGACTCTCGAAAAGAGCAAAGAAAGATAAAGGCTCACAAATTTTGGTCGTGGCAAAGCAGAGTATCCCCAGATTCAAAAATGATTGGTTCTGTTACTGGCCAGTACCTTGCAGGAGGATATAAATATGAACCGTTTTCCGAAACGGAACCTTCCATAAAAGTGTTTGATACACTTTCAGGGGAACTTATCCATAAATTCTCTCATGTTCCTCCTGTCCAATCTTTGGCATTTAGTAATGACAGTCGATATTTAGCAGCGGGTAATTTGATGGGAGAGGTGCGAGTCTGGGATTTAAGTTTAGGAGAAATGTACACTAGCTGGAACACGCCAAGTTTTACTGGTTGGGGAATAATTAAAGGTCATTACTATACTGGAGGTGTTTTCTCTATTGAATTTTCACCAGATGACAGTTCGATTTACTTGGCAGGTATGGGAAGTACTCGTGATCCTGCAGCTGGCAACGGGAAACAACTCTGGGAAGAGTTTTTATGGAGGGATGAGGAGAAATCACCCAAGAGGAAACGCAGTGCTATTGATGGCGAAATCGGCCAAGGACTAATGGAAAGTCTATCATTTCATCCAAGTGGTGATTTCTTTGTTATGGCTGGAAGGATGTTTAAAGGTAACTGGAATATTGCTCTCTTTGATACTGATACAGGTAATATTTTATGCTCTCAAAATTCAGGTATCCGATGCAGTGATATTGTTTTCGGCGAGGATGGAACCAGGTTTTATATTGGTGGAGGTAAAGGTCAGGGGAAGAAGAAAGACGATATTTTTGGTTCTTGGGGTAGAATCCAAGAATTTGAAATTAATATTTCTTAGATGAGTAATTAATAATTTCTTAAAGTGTTTGGATCCCTTGATTTCTTCCGTGGCCCTGTTAATTTCGGCAAGCATTGTCAGAAAACATGAGACAAGTCCTCAGATCAAAGATTCATAGAGCCAAGGTTACAGAGGCTAATGTAGATTACATTGGCAGTATTACTATTGATGAAGATCTGTTGGATGCGGTTGGATTGTGGGTAGGAGAAAAAGTATTGGTTGCGAGTGTGGATACTGGCGTTCGGCTTGAAACCTATACATTGAGAGGCGAACGAAGTTCAGGGATCATATGTGTGAATGGAGCCGCTGCACGACTCATTAATGAAGGAGAAGTAATAATTATAATTGGTTTTGAGATTACAGACCATCCCCTAAAGGCGAAGACAGCCTTCGTTGACTCTAATAATAGAATAGAGAAAATCGTCGAGAGTTAATTTACAAGATTAATTAATACGGCGACCTGAACTTCCTTTAGAGCTGCTACTTGAGCTTTTACTAGGAATGCTTCTGGAGGGGCTCCTAGAACTGTTACCTGATCCTCCACTTGAGCTTTTGCTGGGTATGCTCCTTGAGAAATTTCTGGAACTGCTACTTGGAGTTTCACTTGAGCTGGATCCTGAGTGGATCCTTTTCATTGGTGCTGAATTACTCTTGGAGTTATCTGAATTGACTATTCTTCTTGCTGGTGGCCGATTTGATTTTTTAGGTCCTGATTTTGAATGTCTGTCATCATGATAATAATGATGGTGGTGGCCTCCTCCATGAAAACCTACACCTAAAAAACCGCGACTACCGACATATGGTCCTGAGTAGCCAACTTCCCATGGATCGCTGTAACCGTATCTGGTATTAAGGCCTGACCCGTACCTTTTGTAACTAGCAACTTTTTGGACTTTGCCTTCGCAAGATTTGTCCGGGCAAGCAAGATCTTTTTCATCTATTGATTTCGATATTTCAAAAGTTTCTCCGCATTTCTCGCACTGATAGTAGGCTGAAGGATAAGGTCTTTTTGTTGTCTGACATGAGATTAAAAATATGGTCAAAAAACTAAGAGTAATATAACTAAATTTATTCATTTTAATTTATGTTAGTTGCATAAGTATCTCTATTTTCTTTTATCATTGCAACGACAAAGAATTTCCAAATTCTCTTACTGATTCCTAATAGGGGTTAGATAATAGGCAATCAAGATTAAGAATATTTTATTTTCTAGTTAATGATACTGGGATATAGTTTAGAAATAATGAAAGATAATCATCTGCTACAAATAGGTTATTGGGACAGAAGAAAAATGCTTTACGGGCTGGGGCTTGGTGCGAGCGCGTTTTTGACTCCGGGATTATTTGCTGAAGCATTAACGGAGCCTACTCCGAGGCAAACTGAAGGACCTTTCTATCCAGACGTGATGCCACTCGATACAGATAATGATTTACTTGTCATAGGTGATTCATTGACTCCCGCAGTTGGTGAAGTGACTCATTTGACTGGTGTAGTTAAAAATATAAAAGGGGATCTGGTTCGTAATGCGTTAGTGGAGATCTGGCAAGTCGGTGCCAAGGGTGTATATCTACACACAAAAGATGACCGTGAGGGGAGAGATGAGAATTTCCAAGGATACGGCAGATTTCTGACCGACTCAAAGGGCCGTTATTATTTCCGCACTGTGAAACCTGTCACGTATCCAGGGCGCGCACCCCACATTCATGTGGCTGTTAGTATAAAAGGCAAGAGGATGCTTACCTCTCAGTGTTATATCCAGGGCGATAAACGTAATGATAAAGATTTTATATATAAGCGCCTCGGAAAAACTGGTCAGAAATTAACGTCGGTTAACTTTTCGCCAATCAAGGAATCTAAGGCTGGGGAATTTGCAGCTAAATGGGAAATAATCATTGGATTAACCCCAGAGGATTAATGGTTGATAAACTAGTTAGATTTCAAGTTAATCTTTTACCTTACTCCAACCTCCGATTTCGCAGATTTTATCTTCGATACTGTTTGCCCATATCTCGTATCCTTTAGAATTTGGATGCAATGCATCGGGCATTATGGATTTAGGCAATTTTCCGTCTTTGTTTAAAAACTTATCCGAAATGTCTAGGAAGTGGATATTTTTTGAATCGGCGAGCCCTTTAATTTTTTTATTAACTTCTTGGTTCCTGATTCGTTGAGAGTCATTTGGATTAATTGATCTTGGAAAGACTCCAAGTAGTAGAATTTTCATCTCTGGGCGCCGATCTTGAAGTAGGTCAACAATTGCCTTAATGCCAGATGCCGTCTCATCAGATTCTTGATGGACTTGTCCCGTATTATTTGTGCCTATCATGATTGTCGCTAATTTAGGTTGTAATTTTTCTGACAATTCACCATTTAATAGTCTCCATAGAACGTGCTCAGTCCTGTCCCCTGAAAAGCCAAGGTTAAGTGTTTTTCTGTGAGAGTAGAATTTCTCAAAAACGGCTTTCCCCTTATTCTCCCATCCATGAGTAATCGAGTCGCCAATAAATAATAGATCATAATCGCCTTTGTTGGCGAGGTTCACCTTTTCTCTGTGACGATTTTTCCACCATTGTTGATCCAATTTTGGGCGAGGGACGGTAGCGTTATTTACGCCGAATTTCTTTTTTTCTTTGGTGTAAAGTTTTTTGAGTGATTGAAGGATTGAAGCGTAATCAGATTCTTGGTGAACTGATTGCATTTCATTAGGATCTTTCTTGAGATCATAAAGGTTCCACTCTCCAGTAGTAGGAAAGTGAATAAGCTTGTGCTGCTGAGTTCTAATCCCGTCATGTTTTGCTACATGGTGTGTTCGTTCGCCATAATAGGAGTAATAAATGCTTTCTCTCCATCTTGGAGGAGACTTGGAAGTATCTTTGAAGGCTGGAACAAGGCTTCTTCCGTGCATTTTTATAGGAACTTTGGCTCCGGCCAATTCAAGAAAAGTTGGGGCGTAATCAATATTTTGAATCAGGGTTTTAGACTCTACTCCTGCAGGTATTACTCCTGGCCAGCGGATAAGGAATGGCATTGCAAGCGATTCCTCAAACATCCACCGCTTATCATACCATCCGTGTTCTCCGAGATAGAACCCTTGGTCTGAAGAATAAATGACGATGGTATCTTCTGCTAATCCGCTATCATCAAGATACTTTAGTAAACGACCAACGTTTTCGTCAACGGCCTTTATGCATCGTAGGTAGTCCTTAATGTACCGCTGATATTTCCATTGAGTAATTTCCTTACCTTTGAGTTTGCCGCTCTTTATATCATTAATGAGTTTCTTATTTTTGGGTTCATAGGCTGCGTCCCATTGTTTTTTTTGTGAATCGTTCATGCGCTCGTATTGACGATTAATAATTCCGCTTAGGAAATGTTCTGGAAACATTGATTCTTTGCCGTGAAATTTCATATCGTGCCCCCAATACATATGATCTTTGATTCCCATTTCGTGCTCTTTCAGAGTCTTAGATCGGTTCCCTTCGTAACGATCAAAGAGAGTATCAGGTTCGGGCATTTGGATATCATCAAATAAATTTAGATGACGTGGAGCCGGTGCCCAGTTCCGGTGAGGTGCCTTGTGTTGGCACATTAAGACAAATGGTTTGTCTTTTTCCCGTTCATCTTTAAGCCATTTTAATGCTAAGTCGGTGATGATATCGGTACAGTATCCCTGATAGCGCTTACGGGAATTATCCATCTGTATAAAATCAGGATTATAATAAGAGCCTTGACCAGGTAGGATTTCCCAATAATTAAATCCTGTAGGATTACTTACTAAGTGCCACTTTCCGATCATCGCTGTCTGGTATCCTTTTTTCTGAATTAATTGCGGGAATGTTGTTTGAGTTCCATCAAAGCGGGAATGATTGTTATCAAGGAATCCGTTAGCATGAGAATGGAGTCCGGTTAGAATGCAGGCACGTGAAGGGCCGCAAATCGCATTAGCGCAGAAACTATTTTTAAATATTGCTCCTTCCTTAGCTATGCGATCGAGGTTAGGGGTCGGCGCGCTTTTTGCTAAGTGGCTACCGTAAGCCGAAATTGCTGCCTCAGCATGATCGTCAGAAAAAATAAACAGAATATTTGGTCTCTTAGCCTCTGCTGATAATAGGGGAGCGCACGCTGCCAGTAGTGAGATGATAATTTTCTTTTGCATTTAATGGAATTTTTTTAATGAAAAGATGCTTTAGGCAAATGAATGTGCTAGTAAAATTCAATACTACTTTGACTTTTAATTGATAATTCTTTTGCTCAATTGGAATACTATCAATTGACGGTTCGCTTGTTTCAGGCTAAGTGGCGCTCGCTGCTAACCGTTTTTCCTTATTAAATGAGAGCTCAGAATATTCGTAACATTGCTATCATAGCTCACGTCGATCATGGTAAAACTACTTTAGTTGACCTATTGTTACATGCAGGTGGTGTATACCGAGACAATCAGGAAGTGAAGGAAAGGGCAATGGATTCTATGGATCAGGAACGCGAGAGGGGTATTACGATTAAGGCTAAAAATACGGCTATTCATTGGGAAGGCTACACAATCAATATTGTTGATACTCCCGGGCATGCTGATTTTGGAGGTGAAGTGGAAAGGGTCATGAAGATGGTGGACGGTGTCCTTTTACTTGTTGATGCAGCGGAGGGACCACAAGCGCAGACCCGGTTCGTTTTAAGAAAGGCATTGGCTCAGGGTTTGGCTCCGATTGTTGTTATTAATAAAGTGGATAGGGACCATGCAAATCCCTCTGTTGTCCATGACAATACATTGGAGCTTTTTCTTGAGTTGGAGGCAAACGAGAGTCAGTTCGAAGCGCCATTTTTATATGGAAGCGCAAAAGAGGGATACTTTGTCGCTGACCTTAACGATGAGAAAGACGGTGTTCGACCATTATTAGAAACTATAGTAGATCGCATTGATGGTCCTCAAATTGATATTGATAGTCCATTCAGGATGTTAGCCAGTAATATCGATTGGGATGATTATGTTGGGCGCGTTGCGATTGGTAAGGTCCTTTCTGGTAGAATTGCCAAAGGAGATAAGATTTGGAGAATTAGCAGTGATGGCAAACGTATTTCTGTGAAGATAACTAAAGTATTTGAATATAGTGGTGTAACAGGGTCCCAGGATTCTACGGTAGGAGAAGCAGGAAATATTATTGGTCTTTCAGGATTCGAAGACGTTGATATTGGAGAAACTCTAAGCGCGGATGAGAATTCAGAATCTATTCCTTTTGTTGAAATTGATCCACCAACGGTGCAGATGCAGTTTTCTGTCAATGATTCACCTTTTGCTGGCAAAGAAGGCAAGTATGTAACTTCTCGGCAAGTCAGAGATAGACTGATTAGAGAAACTAAAACAAATATTTCCATAGAAGTAACTGACAGTGATAGGGCAGGTGTGTTTAATGTTTCAGCACGAGGAGCGATGCAGATAGCAGTCCTCGTTGAGGAAATGAGAAGGGAAGGTTACGAGGTTCTAGTTTCTAGGCCAATGGTTATAACGAAACGTGACCAGAACGATGTCATAGTTGAACCATTTGAGACCCTATATGTTGAAGTTCCCGAACAATATGTGAGTGGGGTCATGAAGAGTCTAGCTGCTAGGAGAGCGGAAATTGTTAATATGACTGCTTCAGGTTCAGGATCGATGATAGAATCCATGATACCTACCAGAGGATTGATAGGATTTGAATTTGAGCTTTTAAATATGACTAGTGGTCATGGAATAATGTCTCATCTTTTCAAAGAATATGCGCCTAAAGTTGGTGAAATTGCGGGCAGATCATCTGGCACATTAGTTTCTATGGAGACAGGTGTGGCGATGGCTTATTCTCTTGATGCGCTCGAATCTAGAGGGAAATTATTTATAAAAGCGGGAGAGAATATTTATGAGGGTCAGATCGTTGGCGAAAATCCAAGATCCGATGATCTTCCTGTGAATCCAACAAAAGAAAAGCATCTCACCAATCATAGATCGACCGGAGATGGTAAGGGGATACAACTCTCTGCTCCGCTTAAATTTTCACTGGAAAGAGCAATTGAGTATATTACTACGGATGAATTAGTTGAAGCTACGCCGAAGAACATTAGACTGAGGAAGCGTGCCCTTTCTGCCGTGGAAAGAAAACGAGAGGCTCGTAAAGCTATAACTTAAAAGAATTTTTATGAGTGCAGAATCAAGAATTCAAGAGTTAGGGTTAACGCTTCCACCGTCAGTTCCGCTTGGTGGAATTTATAAACCCTTAGTGATCACCGGTAACATTGGTTACCTGTCAGGGCACGGCCCGTATCTAGGTGATGATAAATATATTACAGGCCGTGTCGGTGAGGATCTTAATTTAGCTGAAGGTCAACAAGCGGCCAGGCAGGTGGGGCTTGCACTTCTGAGAACAATGAAGAATCAGCTAGGCGATCTTAACAAAGTGGGTCGATTAGTTAAAACTTTGGCTTTGGTTAATTCAGCTAATGATTTTTGTCAGCAGCCTCAAGTTATTAACGGATTCAGCGAGTTAATGGCGGATGTTTTTGGTGAGGATCGTGGTATCGGTGCCCGTAGTGCTATTGCAACTAATGCACTTCCTGGCAACATTGCAGTTGAAATTGAATTGATTATTGAATTAATTGAATAGTAAATCCTGATCTTTTAGATCCGATTTCTGGCATTTACTTCCCATGTCTCAGTTGAGGCGACATTGTCATTTATTACACTGGCGTGACTGTGTAGGGCAACTGTAGGGCATATATGCTTTGGAAAGCCCAGTAACAAATGGCCTGGGTCATACTTTTCTGAATGATGTGTTTTAATGACTAAATGTTCTTCACTTTGTCCGATTATTTCATAGTCACTGAGATCGGGGAAAAAGACACGATCATGTAGAGGGTTCTCGGCGGCAACTGATTTATGACCTAAGTCAACACAGATGAGATTCTTCTCTGGTTTGCTAATGACTCGGGTAAGGAGGCAGGATGCAATACTGAAATTAAGATCAGGAAATGCTCTTGCGTAGCCTGCGTCCCAGAGTAATACCGTGCCAGGGCTCAAGTTCCAGTCACTTTGCTCTGCCCACAATCCAAAAGTGGGAGATCCTCCGACAATGATTTCAGGAACTGAGTTTATGCCAATATAATCTTTAATGGAGTCATTGATTTTAATAACTCCATCTCTGCGTTTTTTTAGTTCCGGTTGGTGCAAGTGACCGTCATAAATATGTAGTCCGGAAAGAGTGACTCTTGGCTCTTTCTCTATCCATTCCCTCAGAGGTCCTAGGGATCCGTTAAAGGAAATGCCGGTTCGATTCATGCCGCAATTAATATCAATAAATAATCGAACAGGATTAGAGCTGTTTCCTATTTTTGAGGTTATTGTTTTTGCTGATTCAAGATTATCTACAATGGCGGCAAATGAGCTTTCTGGAAAATTATCTATAAGTTCTCCAAACTTATTAAGGTTAGGTCCTACTGGTTGGTAGGCTAAAAGTATATCCTTTGCCCCTAACTGTGCAGCCATGGTTGCCTCAGCGATAGTGGCTGCTTTGAATTGATTTATACCTTTATCAATTTGTAATTGAGTGATTTTTCTCATCTTGTGGGTTTTAAGATGAGGGCGCAATCTCTCTTTAAAATTATCTCCAGCTATCCGAATCATTTGATCGATGTTTGCAGATATTTTTCCCGGATCCACTAATAGAGCAGGAGATGGGATCGATTCGAGTCTGTCAATTTTTGGCCAATTCATCTAATCTACAAAGAATGGGTCGGTGTGTCCTTGATGCGAATTTTTACCAAGGAGTGATACGGACACGATCAAAATAGCTGATCCAATTACATCCCAAATGAAAGGGTTGAGATCAAGCAAATCATAAGGTTCAAAATTTCCTGTCATTTTAAAACCGATGATCGTTAGTCCGAGATGAATAATTAATGCTCCGAGCATGCCTGCGATCGCGCCTTTAGGAGTCATTCTTGGCCAATAGAGGCAAAGAGCCATTGGCATTAGTAGACATCCTGCAAGACCGCCACTAGCAAAAATAATGAGATCCTGTAGATATTGGGGAGGATTCATCATTGCGAAAACGGCTAAGATTCCCACGCCAAGTGTAATCATGTAGCTAAGTGATTTGAGTTTTCTTTCTGAAGCGTTTGGATTTATTCGCTGGTAAACGTCTCTGACCAATGACGAAGAGAGTATAAGAATGAAACTGTCAACACTAGACATGATAGCAGCGAAAGGCGCGGCAACGAGCAATCCGGCCAACCAAGGCATCCCCGCGTTTTTCGATAACAATGCCGCTAGTTCGGGCATGACTCTGTCAGCATTGGCTTCCATGCCCGGCATTAATACTTTTCCACAGCAAAAAATGACTACTAGGCAGAAGTAGATGAAGGAATAAAAGAAAGCGACTGTGATGATTGAACGGCGCAGAGTCTGTGTGTTTTTAAAGGCCATGAGTCTAACCATATTTGCTGGTTGTCCCGTGCCTCCGAACGGCCAAAAAATAAAGAAGCTAAGAGCAGTTACGATGGCGAGAAATCCGGTTCCTTTTTTTAAATCTGGGCCAGGAGCTGTTAGATAAACTCCTTTTTTATTTTCTCCATAAGCGTAACCTTTCTGAGACTTTATCTGAGCTGAGGATATTTCTGAGAGGTTTTTAGGTTTGGAATTTTCATAAAGATATGCGTTCACATTAGAAGACTCATTGGTTCCTTCTTTAATGATTGTTGATTCGGAGGGGACTATAAAAACCGTATCATTGTTGGTCTTATACCAGGTTCCTTTTTTGATAAGTATCTTACCTACCGGACTTTCTGGAGTCCTTTCAAAGATTGCTTCACAGGTTTTCGGAGGAACCATTTTATGAAGTTCACGCGTGGCGCGCTCTAATCCTCCTACTTGCGATAAAACAAGAATCAGCATAATGGCAACGCCTAGAAACATAATAATGCCTTGCATTATATCGGTCCATACTACGGCCTTAAATCCTCCATAAACAACATACCCAATGACGGCTAAAGAAAAAATTATTAGAGTCAGCAAGTATTCGGGATCCATTCCGTCAGGAGTGAATTGAGAGATGAATTCTGTGCCATTAATGAATAGTGGCTCTTCAGAAAGTAAGGTGCTTAGGATCATTCCTCCTGCCTTGAACTGTGCCATGAGATAAAAAAACATGAATAGGACAATTATGCTTGTTGCGACGAGTGTGACAGACTCACTCTTAAAGCGTTTTCCTAATACTTCCGGAAGAGTTATCGCGTTTACTTTTCTAGCAACATAATTGAGTCTCTTTCCTAAGACCCCTATGGCTATGAATGGGACTGTCATGTATCCAGCGATCCATAGCGCTAGTACCCAACCATGAGTATAAATTTTTGCGGGGAAACCTATAAAACTTCCTCCCGAAGCGTTAGTTGTTGCAAATGTCAGAGCAAACGCCCAAAGCCCGAGAGACCGTCCCCCCAGAAAATATTCATTAACGAATGATTTGCTCTTTGAGCTACTTTTTCCTGCGATCCATGCGAGGGCAAAGACTGCTAAGACATATAGTCCAAAACTTACCAAAGCAGGATTCATTTTTTCTGTTCCTCCTCATTGCTAAATTCCTGATCCCTTATTACAAAGAGACTTATATAAACAGTGAAGGCTGTTGCGCAAATCCAGGGAATAGCTATTCCCCAGAACACCCATGATGGCATTCCAAGTGTGATTGAGGGCTCCTCATTCTGATCTTTATAAGCATTGTAGTAAGAGTAGATGAGGACCCAGGCCGCGAAAAATAACCATCCGGTTAAGAAAATAAATAGTTCGCGTTTTGCCTGCTTGAAGTGCTTTGATTGAGTCATCGGGACGGTAATGATTCTATTGCGAATCGGACAAAGTTCCCGTGCATAATAGATTTCACATCTAATTCTGAATAACCACGATCGAGAAGTATAGTAGCAACTAATGCAACATCCGCGATGCTGTTGAGGTCAGCGGGAGATTGCTCTGTCCCAAAACCACCGTCAAGATCAGTTCCTATTCCTGAATGTTTTGAATTGCCAGCGATCTGACAAACGTGGTCAATATGGTCTACCACATTGGAGATTCTTACGTTTGTATTTTCGGGTGTTGATTTTCCTCTCACCCAGTCCGGAGTTAGCATCCATGCATCGAACGCGCTTCCGATAACGGCTTCTCTTTGAATGAGTGCCTGAATTTGCTCGTCGGAGAGTTGCCTTGGATCATTAACTAACGCGCGGCAATTATGATGACTGGCCCATATAGGACCATCGAAAGTATCAATTACTTGCCAAAAAGAGGGTTCTGATAAGTGAGTGATATCAAGAATTATTTTGAATTTGCTTAATTCTTTAAGCAGTTCTTTACCTGGTTCTGACAAGGGCCCACTACAATCGTGTCCTAATGCATAACGGCCTGCTCCAAAATGAGAGAGACCTACAGCTCTCAACCCATAATTATAAGCCCTTTCAAGATATGAGATATCAATTAAAGAATCGGCCCCTTCTAGACTGAGAATATAACCTATAGGTGTATTTAAAGAATCTAGTTCCCATTCTTTTAAATGCTTTTTCAAGGATTTTGAGGTTAGGATCTGACGCAATTCCCCTTCATTTTCCATGGCCTTGTACCAGGCCAATTGGGCCTGAGTCATGGCCCATGCCTGATGAGGTGATTCCCATGAACCGACCGGAGCCGCGGGTTTCATGCAACCAGCTAGTTGAGTGGCCACACAAATACCAATTCCTCCTTTGCGCATCTCTGGAAAGCTGACCGTGCCATTTCCTCGACCCTGAAGATCAGTCTTGCCGAATTCTGCGGCTCTTACTGCTTCAGTCTTTTTTCGAAGATCTCTATTCCACTCAATGGCATTGAGGCTGAGATCAAGGTGAGCGTCAAAGATCAAAATTTTGGTAGCATCCATTATTCGGGGCGACCATTAAGAGATGGTTTTTTCCCGTCGATTAAAAGTTTTGCTTGCCTCGCATAACGCTTTCCTAAAAGTGAATAACCTTCTTTTGTGTAATGTAAATCATCATGGTTTTTACCATTTTCCCCTGTTTTGTTATTCAGGTCATCACAGTCAACCCAGGCACCCAGTGGATCATCTTCGGAGACAGTGACCTGAGATTTTCTTACGGCTGTCCAAGACTTATGAGATTCTTTCAGGTGATCTGATAAGCGACCGATAACAAAATACATATTTGGTTGTTTTAAATCCCTACGAAGATTGCTGATGAGCTGTTTCATTGCTTCGCTATAGGCGGCGCTCAGGTTCTCCTTCGCGTCTCTTTCTCCCTGCATCCAGCAGAATGTGACTGAGGTAATTTTTGGATGTTTTGCAATTACCTTTGCATATTGATCTAGAATGGGTTGATAGAAAATAGTTGATTCAATTCTTGGGCTTAGTTTGTGTTTTTCTGCGATTGAATTCCATTCTTCTACCCAAAGTCGTATTGGTCGGCCGCCTTTCGCAATTTTAATATAACCAACTTCATTTCCGCTAAATAGTTTTTCAGCTTCGGGGACAAACCCCGCTTCAGGTTTCATGCCTTGCATATTTGATTGACCTGATAAAATGAACAGGTGAAATGGCTTTTCTTCAGCCTGACAAATATTGAAGACTATCAGACAAGGGGCGATAATGAGGATAATATTTTTCATAGGCACTATTAATTAATAATTTATTTTACTGGAGTTTTTTGAAATGTTGGAGCATTAAGGCTGTTAAAAAAATAATTTCATGAAAGTAATCAGTGCCGAAGAAGTTCATTCCGCTCTCAGTTATCCTGAATTAGTAGATTCTTTGCAGGAAGCTTATGGAGGTAAATATTTAATGCCACCTCGGCAGGTTTTCCTTCTTGATGAAAATACGAATAATGATGCATTTGCGGTGCTTCCTTCATGGAGTGATCAATTCATTGGAGTGAAAGCATTTACTTATTTTCCTGAGGCAGAAGAGCCTTACAAGTCCCTTTATTCTAAGATTCTTCTTTTCAATAGAGAGCATGGGGAGCCTGTAGCTTTAGTTGATGGGACAACAGTCACGTTCTGGCGAACGGCAGGGATATCAGGTTTGGCTACTCGGCTCCTTTCACGAGAAGATTCAGAGGCTATGCTCCTCTTGGGTGCTGGGAACTTAGCTCCTTATATTATTCGCGCTAATCTAAGTGTTAGACCTCTTAAGAAAGTCATGATGTGGGGTAGGAACTTAGCTAAGGCTGAAGTTGTTGTTGGGATGATGCAAAAGGAGTTCGCTGATGTTGAATTTTCAGCAATAGAGGACAGGCAAGTTGCTTGTTCGCAGGCTGATATAGTGGTTGCTGCTACAGGATCACATGAGCCCGTAGTGCTTGGTGAATGGATAAAACCTGGAACGCATACGGATTTCATAGGTAATCATCATGCGGATAAGCGTGAATGTGATACGGACCTTATCATAAAAGCAAAGGTGTATGTTGATAGTAGAGTTAATGCTTTTAAAGAGGCTGGAGAAATTTTGGTTCCTATCAAAGAGGGAGCCTTTACTGAGGACGGAGTCGTTGCTGAACTCAGTGAGATGTGTCGAGGCGATGCGATCTTACGTGAAAATGAAGAAGAGATAACTCTTTTTAAATCTATAGGCATGGCAATGAGTGACCTCGTAGGCGCAGGCCTTGCCTATAATGAAGTAATCAAGAATTAGTCAATATTGATTTTTTTAAGAAGGTCTTGTTGCTACTGATTGCTTAATTATGGTCAGAGCGTCTTCTCTTTCTTTACCGATCAGTGATAACCTAGGCGCACGTACTGTTTCTGTTCCGTATCCCATTTCTGATGAGGCTAGTTTAATGTATTGGACGAGCTTAGGAACACTATCGAAGTGCAGCATTGGCATATACCACCGGTAAATTTCAAGTGCTCTTGTCCAGTCGCCACTCATTGCTGCGTCCCACATGAGGCCGTTTTCTCTTGGGAATGCATTGACTAGACCTGATATCCAACCCGTGCATCCTAGAAGAATACTTTCGAGTGCCACGTCATCGAGTCCGGAGAAAATAATGTATCGGTCATCAAATTTATTAAAGAGGTCAGTGATTCGTCTGGCATCGCCACCAGCCTCTTTAATGCTTACAATATTTTCTACGTCTGCAAGGTCCTCGAACATTTCTGGGGTGATATCTACTTTATATACTGGGGGGTTGTTATAGCACATCATTGGCAATTCCGTCGCTCCTGCGACTGTTCGAAAATGATTCACCGTTTCTCTTCTGTCCGAGTTATATACCATGGCAGGCATTACCATAATGCCGTCCACGCCGGCCTTTTCAGCAGCGATGGCTGTTTCGCATGCATTAGAAGTAGTGAATTCCGAGATCCCATTAATAAGGGGTACGGAGTCCTGACAGATCTCTTTTGTTGCATGTAATATTTGGATCTTTTCTTCGAGGGAAAGGGAGCAATTTTCCCCAATCGTCCCTAGCATGACTAGACCGTGGACTCCTTCACTTAAGAGCGCTTCTACGTGTTTCTGTGTTCCCTCAATGTTAAGGGAAAAATCGTCATGAAATTGTGTGGGAACTGCAGGGAAAACGCCCTGCCAATCAACTTTTTGTGGCATAATTCAACATTGAAACTGAATGGATCAATTTGCAAACTTTAACCTGTTATAAAGAAGAGTAGTTTATGGGTTGATCCTTATCTAGATGATTTACAACTTCCGGCATAGGGTATTTTAATCCTGTTGCACAATTAAATAGGACGACCGAATCATCTAAAGAGATTCTTCCGGTTTTAAGTTCTTTTAGATAGGCAGCATATGTAGCTGCTCCTTCTGGACAGAGAAGGATACCTTCCAAATCGGCAATCTCTTCACGCGCTGACACAATGGCTTCATCATCTACCGCAGTTGCGAAACCGTCCGTTTCCCTAATGCCTCTGAGTATGAGAAAGTCACCAATCGCGGCAGGAACTCTGATGCCTGAGGCAATAGTTTCAGCATTTTCCCAATATTCAGCATGTTCTAATCCTTCATCATATGCTTTGACGATAGGGGCACAACCCGTTGACTGGACAGCTACCATTCGAGGCCTTTTCTTTCCAATCCATCCGATGGATTCGAGTTCATTGAAGGCTTTCACCATCCCTATGAGACCCGTGCCGCCTCCTGTTGGATACATGATAACATCAGGGAGTTGCCAGTTTAATTGATTGGCCAATTCAAGACCCATGGTTTTTTTTCCTTCAATCCTGTAAGGCTCCTTCAGAGTGGACACGTCAAACCAGTTCAATGAGTTAATTCCTTCACGAACAATTTTTCCACAGTCAGTGATGAATCCATTAACGGTCCAAGTACTTGCTCCTTGCAATGCTATTTCTCTGATATTGATTTCAGGAGTATCATCAGGACAGAAAACATACGCTTCGATTCCTGCTCTCTTAGCATAAGCGGCCATGGCGGCTCCTGCATTCCCGTTCGTTGGAATTGCGAGCTTATTAATTCCTAATTCCTTGGCCATGGAAACAGCCATGCATAGGCCCCGGGCCTTGAACGAACCAGTGGGTAGTCTTCCTTCGTCTTTTATGTAAACATGATTACCAGGTAAATTAGGAGCATGCAGTAATGGAGTGAAGGATTCTCCCAGACTTACAATATTAATTTCTTCGCGGACAGGTAAGAATTCTTTATATCTCCAAAGGTTTTCAGGCCTTTGGTCTAAAGTTTTTTTATCCAATGATTGAGAAAGTGCATTCAGGTCATACTTGACGAGGAGAGGAGCGTTATCCTCAGATAAACCAATGACTTTGTTTGATGGATATTCCTTGCCAGTCTTCGAGCATTCAAGATGAGTGACAAAATTAAGACTTTTATTTTCATCTAAATTCATAAGTTTGTTATTTTTATAGACGATTTTAAAATCAACAAGTCAGCAGATAGTTAACATTTCCGAACGTTACTTGCCTAAGCCATGATGTATGGATTAGACTAATAATCTGCATGGGTTCGTTTCCTAGTATTTTTAATGATGTTCTTGGCCCTGTTATGAGAGGTCCGTCAAGTTCTCATAGTGCGGCTTCTCTAAGGATTGGCCGGATCGCGCGTGATTTGATGGATTCTGACATAACGGAGGTGATCGTTGATTATGATCCGAACGGGTCTCTTGTAACTACCCATAAATCTCAGGGGTCTGACCTGGGTCTTAGTGGTGGTTTGATGGGATGGGAAACAGATGATTCCCGACTCCCTGATTATCAAAGTGAGGTACGTATTGCAGGGATAAAAATTGATATTCGTTACATTTCCTATGGGGCAGAGCACCCAAACACTTATCGATTAAATCTTAAGGGTCATCAAAACGAACATACGATGACTGCAATTTCGACGGGTGGAGGGATGATTGAGATTCAGGAAATTGATGGTGTTTCTCTTAGCTTGAAAGGGGACTATTATGAAATTTTGATTTATTTAAATCGATTAGATGAAGGTTTGATTGGTTGGCTTAATAAAGGATCTTTTGATGAAGTCGTTGTTGCTGAAAGTGAGAACCTTTCCATCATTAATTTAAAGAGCAGGGATTGCCCTGATAATGATTTAATTGATGAGTTGAAGGCTCATCAATTGGTTAGTTCTGTGAGAATATTAAATCCAGTACTTACTGTTTTGGCTAGGAATAATATTAGTGTTCCTTTTTCTGATGTGGAGCAAATGATCGAATATAGGAAAGATAAAGGTAAAGGGATGGGCCTTGGAAAACTTGGCGCTATTTACGAGAGTGAACGTGCTGGGGTTAATCTTAAGGAGGTGAATCAAAGAATGCAGAATCTAGTCGAGATCATGGAACAATCTATTAGCACTGGTCTTACGGGAACTGCATACAAGGATAGGATTCTTCATTCACAATCTCCTAATTTTGAACAGATGATGGATTCTGGGAAATTAGTTCCGGGTGATGTTCTGAATCGAATCATTCTTTATGTGTCAGCAATGATGGAGATGAAGAGTTCTATGGGAGTTATTGTGGCTGCTCCTACTGCGGGATCATGTGGTGCTCTTCCGGGCGCTGTTTTGGGCGTTTCTGATGCTTTAAATAAGACAAAAGAAGAACGGGTCGAAGCTATGTTTGCGGCCGGGATTGTGGGAGTATTCATTGCTTCTGGGGCTACGTTTGCAGCTGAGGAGGCTGGCTGCATGGCTGAATGTGGTTCAGGAGCTAGCATGGCTGCGGCTGGTATTGTTTCATTGGCTGGAGGTAATTTTGAAAAGCAAATGAGTGCCGCTTCGATGGCTCTGCAGAATTCTCTTGGAATGACCTGTGATACACTTGCTAACCGGGTAGAGGCTCCATGTCTCGGTAGAAATGTCACTGCCGCTTCAAATGCATTATCAAGTGCGAACATGGCCTTGGCCGATTATGATCACCTCGTTCCCCTTGATCAAGTAATTGAAGCGATGAAGCAGGTGGGGGAGTTAATGCCCAGAGAATTGTGTTGCACTGGACTAGGAGGCCTAGCCATTACGCCCGCTTCAAAGATGCTTGAAAAGCAGCTTGAAGAAATGAATAAATTAACTCCTTCGATGGAGGATGAAGCGAAGGTTTAATTTACTTTGTTATTTTTTAAGTGAGGCGATTTTTTCTCGAACCATTGATGATTGATTGTCATTAAGGACTTGCCAGCAAGCGAGTCCATTTCCGACCAGTTCATATTCATCAAATTCCCAAACGACTTTCTTATCCTTTGTTATTTCAAAGATTTGTGGATTATTTGGTCCAGCGTGGCAGTTTCCGGCGATGTAATTTCCATTCTTCTGCTCTTGAAGGCAGGTCATCCATTTTAATTGTATATCCGTTCCTGGAACTTGACCTTTCACTTCCCAAACCACCTGTTTTTCTGGATTTACTTCAACGATACTGTTTCCGCTTCCTGAGGCAATGAGGGTGTTTCCGCTGCTCAGTCTGATAGCACCGTAAACTCGTGTCTTAATAAGGTAATCCCAGACTACATTTCCTTGGTTGTCATATTCAGTTACGACACCTGGATTTTCTGAGCAAACGAGCCAGTTTCCTTTGGGAGTTTGACGAACCCAACGAGTGGATTGAGTGCCCCCCTTCTTGAGCGGAAATTGATGAACAAGTTTTCCGTTCTTATCAACTTCAATAATTCGGCCTACGCCACTTTCAATAATTACTGTATTACCGTTAGCTAATCTGGCAAAAGCATGGACATCCACCCTTTTTCCTTTGTTTCCGTTACTGTTGGCGCTGTCGTATTCCCATACTATTTTTTTATCCAGAGTAATTTCTTTAAGAGTTGTCCATGTGTCATGAAATAAAATGTTTCCGTTTGGAAGTAAGTGAACATCATGATGACCGGTATGGCCTCGTTTTGGACCTGCCGTATCATATGTCCAAATTGTATCTCCTTTGTTATCGCAAATGGCTAATATGTTTTTTCCATATGATGCTCCGACTAAAACAAATCGTTCAGCTTTAACGCTGACATGAAATAATGAGAAAAATATGAGGGAGGAGAGGATAAGGCATTTTTTCATACCGTATTCTTTCAGATCCATAGAAAATTCACAAGTATGCAAATGCAAAGAAAGGGAGAGAAAATTAGTATTTTTCAATTATACCATTATTTAACAATCATTACTCCTTTCATGATGACCCAATGGCCAGGAAAGGTGCAAAGGTATGGATATTTACCGGGTTTTTTTGGAGCTCGGAATCGAAGCGTATAGCTCGTATTTTGTTTTAATTGAGGTGTGGACCAAAGGACCTCAGCTAGGTCTGGGACGTAGTTCTTTTTGAGCCCATCCGTGTCCTTGGCCATTTCATTACCAGCTATCCCGACTTTTTCTAATGAGTTAGGTTTTGCAATTACAAGATTATGCATTGTCAGATCAGGATTAATTAAGATTAATTTAACCGGTTGCTTGGCGCGGACTGTAAATTCAGTTTTATCGAAAAGCATCTTTTCAGGTATGCATTTGATTTGAATTTTCTTTATATCTTTTTGCTTATCGAAATTTGCTTCTTTGGCGTTCTTAGTGTTTTTTCCAGCATTGAGCTGATTTCTCTTATTAGAATTGGCTAAGAAGGACTGAATCTCTTTATTCTTTGGGTCCCAATACGCTTGCATGGATTTGGAGCCTAATGCGCTCTGAACGGCGTAATTCAGGTGGTTTCCCATTTCTCCCTTAGAAATTTTCATTAGAGTTTCAAATGCCCATTCTGTTCCTATCCATGAACAAGCAATTGCAGCTTCGAGTCGGACTATTGCATTAAGATCATTAGCTGATTTCATTAAGAGAGTTGGAGCATGTTCATCAAGTTCATTACTCAAATATCTTAGCTGACGAGTTGCTGCTGCTCTGGCTTGAGGAACGTCACAATTTAGGAGTTCAGTAAGTAGATTCGTGTTGTTCTTACCAATGCTTCGATAGGTCCATAAAGCTTCCAATTGATGGTGCCGGAAATTAATATCATCCTTTTTTAATTGTTGAATCCATTCATCCAATTCTTCTTTTACTTTGTCTGAATCACGTTCACGTAATTCTCTTTTTGTCCAATAACGGATCCGATACTCTTGTCGCTTTAAATTATTCAAGAGATGGGATATTGATTCCCCGCTTATTTTTACTGGGTCAGTTAATTTATGTTTTTTTGCAGTGATTCTCCATATGCGTCCAGAATGCTTATCCCTACGATCATCACGTAGTGAATATTGTGCGTGTCCCTTTATGGGATTGTACCAATCGCATACGTATAAGGCGCCTCGTGGTCCAAACTTAATATCTACTGGAATGAAACTTAAGTTCTTTGAAAAAATAATATCAGATACGTATTTTTCTTCCATGTGATCACCTGCATCAATCCATCGGTGATATTCGACCCGATTCGTGGGCTTGTACCTGACCTTTATGAACCCCCCTTGCATATCTTCAGGAAATGTATTCCAGTCAATGAATTCCTGACCGCACGTTCCTGAATAGGCTTGAATGCCACTTGGTCTGGGATGTTGGCTTGGGTACGGAGGATTTGTGGCATGAAAGGTAGATGCAAAAATAGGATGACTTGCAACGTGATGTCCCCACTTGTCGAAAGTTACTCCCCAAGGATTTGTGTTTGGGTAACTTCCAAAAGTTCTCAAGCGATGCGTTTTTGGTCGATAAGAGAACCATCCAGAGTTCTTGACTCTTATGGGTCCGTAAGCAGTTTCGATTTGTGAATTTAAAAATATAGAATCTCTGAAAATCAAATCTCCATCAGGAGTCCATACGAAATCATGCAGAGCGTGATGAGAGTCTTCACATCCGAACCCAGTTAGCGTTCGCAATCTTAGATCGGCTTTACCATCATCATCAGTGTCTTTTAGAAAGGAGAAATCAGGTTCTTCTGATACGAAAACGCCACCGTTACCAAACTCGAAACTCAAAGGTATGTGTACGTCATCAGCCCAAACTGTTGATTTGTCAGCTTTTCCGTTTCCATCAGTATCTTCAAGTATGACAATCTTATCCTTCGGTTCTTGTCCCGGATAAACGTGAGGATAAGTCGTTGAACAGGCGACCCATAGTCGTCCCTTAGAGTCCCATCGAATTTGTATCGGGCAGGCAATGTCAGGGAAGTCTTCCTCAGAAGCGAAGCAGTTGACTTCAAATCTAGGGTCTATCGTAAAGGACTTCAGCTCTTCTGATGATTTCATCCATTTGTTTCCGCCTCTGCTCTGAGTAGTTTCAGGCATTTTAGGAACAGTCGAATCATCAATCGACGTGTCGTTTATTTCCCCCTTGGCTATTGACCAGATTGATTGGTCTCTGTTTTCAGCCATTACTTCAAAGTTTCGCATTGCGGGTAGAAAGTCCAAATAACCATATCTGCCTTTTCTGCCTCCAGTATAATAGAAGGTATTCAGTGGGCGGTAACGTCGGAAGAATTGACGGTTCTTTTCTATGACCATTGCCCTGATATTTTCGTTTAATGTTTTAGGGCTTTCTCCGAAGGTGCCATTGAAAAGAGCTCTAGCGAATGTTCTGTAACCTTTTTCATTCAGGTGAACACCATTGAAAGTTGATTCGACTGGATATTCTGTTTTAAAAACATCAACGA
The DNA here is from genome assembly GCA_012960505.1 of Verrucomicrobiales bacterium. Taxonomy (GTDB): domain Bacteria; phylum Verrucomicrobiota; class Verrucomicrobiia; order Verrucomicrobiales; family DEV007; genus EC70. Next base: position 34,786 of record DUBC01000038.1, on the reverse strand, counting down.
ACCCGATCTTTTCAAAATCGGCCACTTCTCGCATCGCGTCAGTATAGGAGCCCAGCCTTTTATTATTCATATCTGCTGCCCTGACACCTTCAAGGTTCTGATTTCGGTTCGGAGAGATGAGAATAATTTTTGGGCCGGACTTTCCGTTGTAAGCTTTGCTCTTTGTATGTTGTAGATAGGTTTGAAGCCTTGATTTAAATTCTGAAACTTTTTCTTCACCTGCAAAAGATTCATTAAATCCAAAAGCGGCAAAAATTATGTCTGTTCGGTGATGTAATAGATGCTGGTCAACGGATGCGAAGTTATCAGGCCTTGGCATAAGGTCGATCTCATCAGCGGACCAGGCGAAGTTCCTTACAGTCAATTCTTTGTTTGGAAATCTTTGGTGAAGAAAAGCTTCGAAGTGTCCGAAGTGTTGAGAGCGATCAAGTAATGTGTTCCCAACATATGCTATCCGTGATTTCGAATTAATCTTTAGCGGTAATAGTGTTTCTGAGGGCTCAATCTGTTGAGGCTTTGGTGATTTATCTGCGAAAAGGCCATATTCCTTAAACTCTTCACCCATCAATGGATCAGAGCTCAGAAAACAAATAAGTATAAAGATAATTTTCTTATTCATAATAATGGATCAATACAATCCTTTGATGGGCACATGACTGATCCAGCCATTGAGTATTATGAATCTTTATTTTGAGACTCTTTAGGTTGTTTTGTAGTGTTTTTACCTGCCGCTTTTTGGATCTTCCAAGCGGCATTCCAACTAGTTTCCGTTCTCTGGAATCCTAATTCTTTTGTTAGCCTTTTATCAAAGTCTGGCAAGTGAGCAGCTCCATAGAATATACCCAGATTTTTCTTTCCGGATTTAATTTCTCTACCCATTACTTTTAAAGCAGTGATGTTCCGCTCTGCTACCAGTACGGAACCGTCAGGGCCTTCCATTCCACCTATCATGGATTCGATGTCGTGGAATTGCCTTCCGAGCGCGAGTTTCATTCCATTAGGCCCTCCTTCATCGTTGAATAATTTAAACATAGAGGCAAAATTAAAATTATTCTTATTCTGGCTCGCTGCTTCTTCCTGAGCTTTGATTGATTTTTCTAATAAGGATAAGAGGTTCTCCCCCTTTGCTTTTTGCCTACCTTGAAAAGTTTCAAGAGTCATGTCAGCGTGAACGAAGTTCTTTGCGGTATAATCAACGTGATCGAGTTGAAAATCTAATTTCATCATGCCTCCAATAAGGAGTTGAAAGAATCTCATTGGGTTTTTTTTGTTAGCTTGTAGATCCTCCTTAGTTAGTGGTTTATCTGGGTCACCTCCCACCATTTCGTAGAGTAAAGCGTCGTATTGTTTGAATTGTTCGTTAAGTTTTTCATAGTAAACTTTGTCGGCAATATGAACTGCGCCAATGAGCTCAACAGTTGTGCCGTCCTTATGAGTGTATTTAGCTGAAGCGGTTTCAAGGGAAGCGGAAGTTTCACTTTCTTTGAAGCGAATAAAATCTGTACCATTAGATTTATTTTCTTTTTGTTCACTTGCGGCGACGCTTGCCTCCTTTGGGGGCTCTGCAGCCAATGTCAAAATCAATGAGATTGATATTAATAAGTAGTGAATTTTTTTACAGAATTGCATACTTGATCATGGTTGAATGGTCGGATCCTGTCAATCAGTGGGATCGGTTGATTATATATTATAATTAGTAATAAGTATGGGTACTTGATGGTTTCTTATGGTGAGGTATTGTTCCAATGTATGAAACATGTCTACGTTATTGCATTTGCATTCAGTTTTATAAATGTGCTCTCATGTTTTAAAGTGAATGCTGAAGAAAAAGAAAATGAATCGAAAGTGATACAGGGAAAGAAAGAACATGAATTCACCAATCGACTTATTAACGAAAAGTCACCGTATCTTTTGCAGCATGCTCATAATCCGGTTAATTGGTATCCTTGGGGTGAAGAAGCTTTTGAGGTAGCGAAGAAAGAGCAGAAGCCCATTCTTCTCAGTGTTGGTTATTCTACCTGCCATTGGTGCCATGTTATGGAGCGCGAATCTTTTGAGAACGAGGAAATAGCAAAGATCATGAATGATAATTTCATTTGTATTAAATTGGACAGAGAAGAAAGGCCGGACGTTGATAAAATTTATATGACAGCCGTGCAGGCTCTTGTCGGTGGTGGAGGATGGCCGCTTAATGTATTTTTAACTCCTGACCTCAAGCCCTTCTTTGGAGGAACTTATTTTCCACCAAAAGCCGCTCCAGGAAGAGCCAGTTGGCCTGACCTATTGCAAAACATTGCAAAGGTTTGGAAGGATAAACGTGAAGATGTTATTAAAGATGCTAATAATATTTCAGAAAAATTGGGAGAATTTGCTAATGAAGGCAAGGGAGAAGGAGGCGTAATCGAGGAAGAGGATTTTAGTAAAGGCCTACTACAGCTCAAAAGTGAATATGATCCTATCTATGGAGGATGGGGAAAGGCACCTAAATTTCCACGTCCTAGCCAACCGATGTTTCTTTTGCAATTGGGATCGAGACTTGATCCTGAAGCTATTCAACAAGTTTCGTTTACATGCAAAAAGATGGCAGCCGGCGGAATGTATGACCAACTCGGAGGTGGTTTTTGCCGTTACTCGGTTGATGAGAAATGGTTAGTTCCACATTTTGAGAAGATGCTCTACGATAATGCGCAATTAGTACATCTTTACCTTGATGCATTTTTGCTGACTCAAGAGAAGTCCCATTCCTTAGTCGTTAAAGATATTTTGCGATATATTTTGCGAGATATGACTCATCCTGATGGTGGGTTTTATTCTGCAGAGGACGCTGATAGTGAAGGTAAAGAAGGTAAATTTTATTGCTGGACGAAGTCCGATCTTGAGAAGCTTCTGACTGAGGAGGAAATGGGGATTGTAATAAGATATTATGGTGTTACTAGATCAGGAAATTTCGAAGATCATAGTGATCCAGAACCTCTTAAAGAACAGAACATTCTTAGCGTCGTTGATTCTAAACTAGGATTTGCAGATATAATACTGCTTGAGACAGCTAAGAAGAAAATGTTTGAGGTCCGATCAAAGAGGGTTCGCCCTGGTCTTGATGATAAGGTGTTAACGTCCTGGAATGGATTGATGCTTGGAGCGATTGCGCGGGCATCAGTTGTTCTGGGGGAGGATGAATACCTTTCAGCTGCTCATAAAAATGTAGCCTTTATTAAGAAAAATCTTTGGGACAATAAAGAAAAGCGACTATATCACAGGTGGAGAGACGGAGAGCGTGATGAGGCTCAGATATTTGACACACATGCTTATTTGTTAAGTGGCCTTGTAGAGTTGTATGGAGTCACTCTTGATAACAATTACTTAAGTTTTTCAATTGAAGTTGCTGATCGAATGATTGCTGCATTTTATGATAAAGAAGCTGGTGGTTTTTTCCAAAGCACTGGAACCAAGGATCTGATCCTTAGACTTAAAGAAGATTATGACGGTGCCGAGCCTTCGGGTAATTCTGTTGCTGTTTATGCTCTTCTGAAATTGGCCGCAATTACCGGAAATAAATCCTATCGCGAGGTTGCAGATAAGACATTATCTTATTTTTCAGGCCGAATGAAAACAATGGCAATAGCGGTTCCTTATATGTTGAGCGCTGCTGACTTTGCCTCAAGAGAACCTAATAGAGTTGTGATCGCTGGAGAAATTAATAGCACCAAAGCAAAAGAGTTATTGCGTGCCGTACATTCAGTGTATCAGCCGCATAAGGTTGTGCTTGGTACTACTGGCCCTATTGAAGAATTTGCCAAAAGTTTAGCTGACGGTGAAAAGACAGACGTTCAAGCATTTCTTTGTAAAGGGAAGCACTGCGAGCTCCCAACTGCTGATGCTTCTAAGTTACAGAAAATGTTACTAAAAAAAGAAGGTTAATAGTTTTTAGGTATAAAAAAGGGCCACACTATTGTGTGACCCTTTTTGAAGAATTGTTCGTAATTAAAAATTAACGAGTTCCGTAAACTTCAATTTCCACGTAATGATTCATTTCATTAGCAGTGTTTCCATTTGATAGAAGTCGAACGTAACGGGCCTTTTTACCTCCAACATCAAGAATTCGGCCGTGATTAGTTTCTATCCAAGCTAGATCTTTTCCTGCTCCGGTTCCTGAAGAATTATCATGGTCATTATTGAACACATTGGTCACTCCTGTCTTGAATTCAGGGTCATTTGAGATTTGAGCAACGACATCAATGTAGGCACGAGCATTTTTGTGGAAGTGCCAGACGACGATTCCATATATAGTGCCCTCTTCTTCAAGGTCAACTTGTACCCATTGTTTTCCAGGTCCTAATTCGGTGTACGAGCCGTCAGCTCCGTCCCTGTCCCCGTCACAGATCATTTCAAGATCACCAATGATAGGTTCGGGATCACTCGAAGTAACTTCCATGTCGAGTGCTAAGTTTTCGGCTCCTTCAGGTGCTTTAAGTACAAGTCTTGGCTTTTTACTTTTATCGAGGTTAGGAAGTTTAGCTGCTACAGGTGTTCCAACAAACATGGGCTTAGGAAAGTCAATTCCCACGTCTTTCCATTTACTTTTGTCTGTGTCCTGTGCAGTTGCCACTAAGATAGGAATTATCAGTGCTGATGCTACGATGAACGAATTTTTCATTTTTTTGTATTTTAAGGATTTTATAGGATTAATTGCTAATATACTTAAAAGTAAGACGAATTCTTTCGGTAAAAATTCGAATTATTGTAATTTATTTAAACTTCGAATTCTTCAGGTTTAAATTCAAGTTTTCCTCCATTAGCAAGAGCATCATGGATTTTCATGCAGGTCACGGTAGTTCGGAATCCTTCAATTGCCGGACAATTGAGATCATCTTGAGAACCTCCATCACGAACAGTTTCGAAGAAATTTCTCAAGTGAGGAGTGTGAGGTCTTTCTTCGAATTGTGCATGTGAGGGTATTTCCCATGGGTCGAGTCCTTTTGATACTCGGGCATCGGTAAGGCTCTTGCCTGAAAGCCATTTGTCATTCTTGGCCTTATCTATACTTCTCCATGGAGCAGGTTGTTCCCAGAACTTGTGATAAATCTCTTCTTTTGATAAATTCTTTTCAACGACTGGCTTTTCTCCATTAGCAAGTTCTTCCCAAGAGTCGGCATGTGCTTCACGGTAAATTTGATTATATTCGGTTAATTCAGAGATGGACATTGTTGCGTCTTCGCCCATGAACTTTTCATAGAACTTTTGTGAACTGGAAGTGGTGAGTACCTGATAGTAGGCTCGGGTCTTTAATGTGTCTCCGGAGCCACCCTTAGTTCCCCATTTGTCACGCTTGGTTTGATATTCAAAGAACGCCATCACGTTATCAGCGTGCTCGTATCCGTCCTTGATCTGCTCAACGATCTTGAGTTCGGCTTCGAGTTTGGCTTTCCGCTTCTTTGATTTTGTCTTTTCCATGGCTTCTTTGACTTCACTTGTTAGTAAATCATTAAGAAACTCACCGGTATAGTAGTCGGTTCCCCCTTGTGCAAAAATAGAAACTGGATATTCATCCAAAAGCCAATTGAAAATGTCAATTTGGTGTGCGCCAAGATCGGAAATAATCCCTCCTCCAAACTTTTTATACATTCGCCAGTTCCGGAATTCGAACATGCCTTTGGCTCCTCCATTGTAACCATACTTTTGAAGGATTTCATCGGAGAGAGCATCTTTGCCTTGAGGGATTTCACGAGGAACTGAGCCTCCTCGAGAACGGTTCCACTGAGCTGTCATGTGAGTGATCCAACCTAGCAGTTTACGTTTTTCGATTATCTCATTTTTGACATGCATGTAGCGTGGATTACTGCGGCGTTGATGCCCAATCTGCAGTAATTTTCCTGTCTTCTGCTGTGATTGTACCATTTGACGGGCAAAATCTACCGAGTTTGACATCAGCTTTTCAGAGTAAACATCTAGGCCCGCTTCCATGCCCATTATTGAATACTTATGGTGAACAAAGTCAGGAGTGGCTACGATGACGCAGTCCAGTTCCTCTTTCTTTATCATCTCTTCTGGTTCGGCGTAACCGTTACAGATACTGCCATCCTCTCCACCTCCCTGCTTACTCGCTGCAATTTGGCCTACACCTGCTCTTAAGTTTCGCGGCCAGATATCTGAAACTGCAGGAAAGCAAACGAGGTCCTTAAGGAACATACTTGATTCTCTTAGAGCCTTGCCTTCGTCACCGTAACCAATTATACCGCACCTTACTTTCGTACCTTTGTCAGGACCTTCTTGACCGAGTGCCGTTTTGCTGGTCACGATTAGTCCGGCACCTACGCTCGCAGTCGAACTGTTACGCAGAAAATTGCGTCTTGTAAGAGATGGTTCAGAATTTGTAGTAGTCTCTTCCTTCTTAGAATTGTCTTGGCCGATATGTTTAAAGTTCATGACTTAATGAAATTTCTACGTATTAAAGTTATAGTCGGATCCTTATTAGCTTTTCTAATTAACGGATGATTTAGTTTTCTTCTTCGTCGTCCTTGGAAAAAGCCAGCTGGAAAAGGTTATCAACGGCTCCTACATTGTGCTTAACAGTCATTAATGCTAGACCAACAATAATGATCTCTACACCACGTTCAACCGCAGCTGTATCATCAGGTAAGAGCATGAGACCAAAGCTTAGTGAGAGGATCAGTCCTCCAGCAAGAAACAATGAAATTCTAGTGAACAAGCCAAGCATCACTGCTGCACCTACAATCAGCAATGCCCAAGGAAGAACAACTGCGTATTGATTTAGCATGATTTCAGGTATGGCTGTATTTGCTTTCATGGTTTCAGTAATTGATCCCATGACTTTTCCTGCCTTTTCCTGATCAAAGGACCAGCCTCCCTCGTCATTCTTATTTAGAAATTTAGTGAGGCCTGCGAACATGAGACGCATTCCTATCCACATGCGAAGAAAAAAACAGGCCCAGGCTTCGCCTTTGAAAAATCGATTGGTAGTTGTTTCAGACATGATGTTATAAGATAAAATTTATAGTATTTTTTAGTCATTTACCGCATTTTTATTAGCGGCTATTTGAAATATTTATACGAATTCTTGAAGCATTGCAACTAATGCCATTACTTCATTCATAAACTAATTTACTATTGTTGACTATTGCTCTTAGCGGATCGATCATCAAAATATGTCTATGATTATTGATGAATCTTCCTCAACGAAAGCTGATTACAAAGCAAAGGCCAAGGAACTTTGTCAGTCCTTGCTCGAAGATCCTAGTTTAAAAGAGGTTTTTGGATCTATCGACAGTTTCATGGAGAATGATGAGGCTAAAGAACTATTTAGTGAAATGCAGACCAAGGGGGAATCTTTGCAGATGAAACAACAATCTGGGGTGGAACTGATGGCAGGTGAGGTTGAGGAATACAATAAGATTAGGGATAAAATGCTAGAGAATGAAATTGCAAATGCCTTCGTCAAAGCTCAGGAATCAATTCAAAGTGTTCATCAGACTCTTGGTGGCTGGGTTTCTTTGGTATTTGAAAATGGCAGAATGCCTACAGATGAGGAATTTGCAGGTCATTGTGGCCCAAGCTGAGGTTGTCATTAAAATGCTGGCCGGTCTAGGCTGCACAGTGCAATTGAATTAAATATTAACTCATCATAATTGAGTGATGTTTACCTTATGAGGTAGTATCTCTACTGAAGATGGATCTTATTAACCATAGAAAAAGGATCTGTTCCTTAAATACAGGATTGTCTTTGCGCGGAATTCTTTTGGTTTTTTTTTGGGTGTTTTGTAACGATATCTTTTCTCAAAACGTTTCATACGAAAAGGAAGTATTGCCGATACTAGAGGAGCACTGTTTTGATTGTCATGGAGATGAAACAACGAAGGGGGACATTTCACTCGATTCGTGGGATTCTTCTCGATCAAGAATTTCTGACATTGGAACCTGGAAGGATGTTTTAAAGAACGTTTCATTAAAACTGATGCCTCCGGCTAAACGAAAATCTCAACCTAGTGATCAGGAAAGGAAAAAAATTATCGATTGGATTGAAAATGAAGTGTTCCGTCTGGACCCTGATAATCCTGACCCTGGGAGAGTTACGATTCGCCGTTTGAATAAGCAGGAATATAATAACACGGTAAAAGACTTAATGATGGTCGATTTCGAGCCGGCGAAGGACTTTCCTCCAGATGATAGTGGTTATGGTTTTGATAACATTGGTGATGTTCTGAGTATTTCTCCGGTCCTCTTAGAGAAATATTTAAAAGCAGCGGAACAAGTTACTTCGGCTGCAATTAGAACATCGGATCCACCTAAAAAAACAAAAAAATATGAAGCCGGTGCACTTAAAGGAGGTGAGGACAGAGGAGGGGCTCGTATCTTACCTACATATGGTTCCGTAACTGTCAGGCACAAGTTTTCTCAAGGGGGAGAATATATAGTAAAAATTCGTGCAGGGGCTGAGCAGGCAGGGAACGAACCGGCAAAGATGCCATTATATGTTAGAGGTAAAAAAAGACGTACATTTGAGGTAAAGAATAGGCCTGAAAAGATGCAAGTTTACGAGTACCGGCTACGCATAGATGATGAGGAATTTGCCCGCAAATATGAAGTGGATAATGGGATTCAATTGATTGAAACAAAGTTTATTAATGATTTTTATGATCCCAAAAACAAAGATCCGAAAAGACGGGATAGGAACCTGTTCATTGGATCCATAGAAGTGGAAGGTCCTTTGGGTGTATCCAATGACAAGTTGCCAAATTTTCACCAAAAGATATTTAATGGGCTTGAAATCAGTCCTGAGAACAGAATTAAAGAGGCGAAGAAAATACTATGGAAGTTCACGAGTCGTGCTTACCGAAGAAAAGTTCCTGAGGCTGAGATTGAACGTTTGATGAGGTTTGTTAGAATTGGAATAGAAGAGGGAGGGGATTATGCATTTGAAAATGGTATAAAGCTTGCTTGCCAAGCGGTGTTGGCTTCTCCGTTTTTTCTTTTTCGTGGTGAAATTCAACCTGATCCAAATGACCCGGATGCCACGTACCGTATTGATGAATATTCATTAGCCTCCAGACTCTCATATTTTATTTGGTCTAGCATGCCTGATGATGAGCTGTTTCTTCATGCTACGCAATCGACTCTGAGAAAGAATCTTAAATCTCAAGTTAATAGAATGCTAAAAGATCCAAAGGCTAAATCGCTAACAAGTAATTTTGCAGGCCAATGGTTGCAGTTACGTGATGTTTCTATCGTTGATCCTGATCCTAAAACTTATAAGGAATTTGATGATGAATTAAAAATTTCAATGAAGAGAGAAACGGAAATGCTCTTTGAACATATAGTAAAGGAAGATCTCCCAGTAACTGATTTGCTCAGCGCTCCATACTCATTTATAAATAAAAGACTTTCCATGCATTACGGGATCAAAGGATTTGAAGGAGATGGGTTTCGTAAAACTTCGTTGGAAGGAACGCGGCGAAAGGGGATTTTAACTCACGGTAGCATTCTAACAATTACGTCAAACGCAACAAGAACTTCACCTGTGAAGAGAGGTAAATGGATACTAGAAAACATTCTAGGGACACTCCCACCAGAACCGCCTCCTGGTGTCGATGAGCTTGATGGCAATAAGAAACTTAAAGGCAACCTTCGTCAGCGGTTAGAACAGCACCGTGAAGATCCTAATTGTTCATCTTGTCATGCCTTGATGGATCCTCTTGGGTTAGTATATGAAAACTTTAACGGGATTGGTAAATGGCGTGAGAATGATGAAGGAGTTCCCATTGATGCTTCTGGCAAATTAGTATCTGGAGAGTCCTTCAAAACGCATGAGGAATTTCAAAAAATTCTTTTAACAGCCAAGCGCGAAGATTTTCTTAGATGTGCCAGTGAAATGATGCTCACTTATGCTTTGGGCAGAGGAATAGAATTTTATGATAAGCTGGCTATAGAAGCTATAGTTAAGTTCTTAAAATCCAGTAATTTAAAATTTTCATCTTTGGTTTTTGGTGTGGTCAATTCGGTGCCTTTTCAATACAGAAGAGGGGATGGTAGGAGAATTTATGATTAAATTCTTAGCTCAATTTAGTGACTGTTCTTCAGTAAAATGAATTTTAAGCATTGTAGCCATTGTTGAAGCCAGTGAATTGAATTGATCTATATGCGCATGAAACTCTTCGCTGCTATAGTAATCCTTTTTTCTTTAATTGAATTATTGCCTGCTGAGGAAGAAATTTCGAAGCCTCCTAATCTCATTATTATTATATCCGATAACCAACCGGCCTGGGCAATGGGATGTGCTGGTAATAGGATTATTTCCACACCACATCTAGATCGTTTAGCGGCAGAAAGTGTGCGTTTCCAAAATGCCTTTGTGACGACTCCTATTTGTGGTGCTAGTCGAGCAAGTATTCTGACGGGCATGTACCGTCGCCGGCATGGGTTCACCTTTAATACGGATCCATTGCAGGCCAACTTGGCTGCAATAAGCTATCCAGCATTATTACGGGAAAATGGTTATCGGACAGCTTTGATAGGTAAGTTTGGAATTGAGTCAAATGGTGAAATAATGGTGGAGGATGAAGAACAATCATTGGGGTTGATGTTTGATGATTTTGATAACTTTGAGCATTGGGGAAAGAGTGGGCCCAAAGGATACTTTGTTACCAATTTAAACGGAGGGAAAAAACATCTTACGGATGTGACAGCGGATAAAGCCACTGCATTCTTGAAGCAACGGAGTGAAAGTGATCAGCCTTTCTGTCTAACCTTGTGCTTCAATGCTCCTCATGCTCAAGATGATGATCCTAGGCAATACATCTGGCCAGTCCGATTTGACGAATATTACGCAGGATCCACAATACCAGAACCACTAAATTCAGATCAGAACTTTTTTAAAAGACAGCCTGATTTTCTGCAAGATTCTCTTGGGAGGGAACGGTGGGGTTGGAGATTTAATACACCTAAAAAATTTCAAACAATGATGAAGGGTATGTATCGAATGGTCAGTGGGGTGGATGATGCAGTTGGTCGGTTAAGGGATCAATTGCAAAAGTTAGATCTCAGAGAGAACACGATAATTATATATTCTAGCGATAATGGAATGTTTTTTGGAGAACGTGGACTAAGTGATTGCTGGTTATTATATGAAGAATCTATCCGTGTTCCTTTGATCGTCTTCGACCCACGTACAAAAGCTAAGAGTCAGCGAGGCAAATTGCGCCAAGAAATGGTGCTAAATTTGGATTTGGCTCCCACCATTCTTGATTTTGCTGGGGTAAAGAATAAAACTCCAATGGATGGGCGAAGTTTAAAGATACTTCTTTCAGGAAATGTCAAGAATGCATGGCGTGAAGATTTCTTGTGCGAGCACCTCTTCGAACATAAAAAAATTCCAAAAAGTGAAGGGGTCCGTTCGAAAGATTGGAAATATATTCGCTATTTTGAGCAGGATCCAATCTATGAAGAATTCTATGATCTTAAAAATGATCCGCATGAAAGAGATAATCTATCGAAGGATCCCAATTATCTTGGAAAGTTGAATTCGATTCGGCAGCGATGCGATAAATTACTCATGGATATTAGAAAGAGTGCTCAACATAAATAAACTGGATTTACTTTTCTTAGAATTTTATCAGTGATCTGTGGAGTGGCTTTAAAGTTTTTATAAAATAGCTCACTTGTTTCTTGTGTGGGAGCGGTGCTAGAGTCAGGAAATGAAAATACTCAATGCTGTTCTGGCCGTCATTGCATTTTTCGCTTTTACAGTTTTTCAGAAAGCGGGAGAAGCCTTAGCCGGAGATGAATTGCGTGAAGTTATCGTTAGTCACACCGATGAGAAAGGTATCCTACAACTTTACCGCATGAAGGAGGACGGTACGGGCAGTCATCAACTCACTCATTCAAAGAGCGGGTGCCGTATGCCGAGTTGCTCCCCCGACCGAAAGAAGCTTGCCTATGTTGAACAGATTGGTCACGGGTTGGCATTAAGGATTTCCGATATCAATGGAAAAAATGCCCAAACATTGGTGAAAGAGGGTATGAATTTGATGCCCTCTTGGATGCCTGACTCAGAGCATCTGGTATGGATGAAGGTGAAGCCCGAGCCGAAACAAGATCCAGCCCGCAATGCGCAGATCTATCTCGGAAATGTAAAAACAGGCCAGACGCGTAGATTTTTCACCGATAAAGAGCAATTGAAGTTCAGTAATGCTATGCCGGTCGTCTCGCCCAAAGGAAATCGGATCGCTTTCGTCTCCAACCGAAGCGGCAATATGCGTATTTGGGTCAGCGACTTTAATGGAGGTAATGCTAAACTAATTTCTCGTCCGGATGTGGAATACCACAAGGAGATAAAGGCTCCCATTGAACAGAAAGTTCCTGCCTGGTCGCCGAACGGCAAATGGATTGCCCATTGGGAAGGCGTTGAGATGATTCACATGAGCAAATTTACGGGAGTCCTTAACCCTCAGCGAGACCGAATGATCTCATCGACGTTTCACGTCTGGGTAGTTGGCAGTGATGGAAAGAATCGGCGCAAATTCGGGAGGGGAGATGACCCTACTTGGTCTCCCGATGGATATGTAACCCGAGCTTTTCCTGATCCAAAAAAGGGTGGACCTAAAGTCATGGTTGATACTGAATCAGGGGAAAAGAAATTGCCAATTGTACCCCACAAAAAAAACTGGGGTCGATTCACTTGGGTGCCTTAATTAAATTTTCAATACTCATGGTATTTCTCAATCTTAGCATTCTAGTTTATAAAATATCGAAATTATCCTCGCCGCTCTAAAGAAAATGAATCCGTTTATTAAACAGAGTGAAGGGAAAGATCAGGAGCATTTACTGAGATCCCCTCATTTTTTTAATTAATACCTATTTTCCCAAGCAAAACTTATTCGATTAGTGTTTTATTCTATAAAAAATGAAAAAATGCTTAAATATTTAACGTTTGTATAGTAATTTTTTGCAGTTATCGGAAGTTGATGTTGTATTAACTAGTATTAACTAAAAACTTTGCAGGTTTATATGAACATGAAAAGGGAACAAGTATCACGCCGAAAGGTCCTTAGAGGACTGGGGGTGAGCATCTCATTACCTCTAATGGATTCCTTAGGCTCGAAATCTTTTGCTGCGGATGTTTCGCCTAAGTCTCCAAAGAGAATGGCATTTGTGTATTCGCCTAACGGGAAGAATATGCAAAAATGGAGGCCAAGTTCATTAGGGTCGGATTATCAAGTGTCACCCACGCTTGAGCCGTTAGAGGATCTCAAAAAGGACTTTCAAGTACTTAGTGGTCTTGATCATAGGAACGCAACAAACGGTGGAGACGGTGCAGGCGATCATGCAAGAGCTAATGCGACTTTCTTGACAGGAATGAGGGCGAAGAAGACAGCAGGTGCTGATATAAGACTTGGTGTTTCTGTAGATCAAGTTGCAGCCAATAGTATTGGGAAAGAAACAAAATTATCTTCGTTAGAGCTGAGTTGTGATGCTGCTCGAAAGAGTGGAAAATGTGATTCTGGTTACAGCTGTGCTTACCAGTATAATATTTCTTGGAGAGATGAAAAATTACCAATGGCTCCCGAAGCTAACCCTAGAGTTGTTTTTGAGAGATTATTCGGCTCAGGAGAGAAAGGAAACAAAGAGCAGAGGTTGAAATTTGCAAAGCAACAGAAAAGTATCCTTGATTTTGTATTGGAAGACGCAAACAGACTTCACAGTAAGTTGGGTCGTAATGATCAACAGAAACTTGACGAATATTTAACTGCTGTCCGCGATACTGAGCGCAAAGTTGTAAGGGCCGAACAATTTGCGGCCAAAGCTCCTGACATGAAGATGCCGGAAGGGATTCCTGGTAATTACAAGGATCACATTCGATTGCTTTATGATCTTACTGCTTTGGCTTTCCAGACTGATACGACCCGCATTTCTACTTTCATGATGGCGCATGATGGTAGTAACAGAAATTTTCGAGATATTGGAATACCCGAAGGGCATCACCATTTATCACATCACGGAAATAATCAAAAGAAGCTCGATAAGATTGCTAAAATCGACAGATTTTATATTGAGCAATTTGGTTATTTTTTAACCAAATTAAAATCTATGGAAGATGCTGAAGGACAGAGTGTTCTTGATAATTCTATGATTGTTTATGGATGCGGTATTGCTGATGGTAACAGTCATAAGCATCATGATTTACCTCTTCTTTTAGCTGGTCATGGTGGTGGGACTCTAGAGCCTGGACGTCATTTGGATTTTCAAGGAGAAGTTCCATTGTCTAACTTGTATGTAGCTATGCTGGATAAGGTTGGAGCAAAAGTTTCCAAGCTAGGTGATAGTACCGGAAAATTACCTAAAATTTAAGAGGTTTAATTTCTTTGGCTTTAGCTAGGAAATTTTGCAGTTGTTCTTTATTGGGAAGAAAGCCCCTACCACCCAAAGCCGTGGCATTCATTGAGCCCGCGGCACTAGCCATTTTTGCTGCTTCATTAACTGATATTCCGGATTCAATAGCGTGAAGAAATGCTCCGTGATATACATCACCACAGCCGGTCGTGTCTTCAATGTTTGTGGCTAAGAATGCGGGTTGATGAAAGGCTTCTTGGTCTTCGTGTTGGATCCAACTTCCTTTTTTCCCATCAGTAATTCCAATGATGTGAGCCTTTGGGAATAGTTGATTTAATTTAATCCAAGTGGATTGGGTTAAATTAATTTCATTAGTTGCCTTGAGTGCAAAATCCTGAGCGACGATAGCAATATCGATTCTTTTCATTAATGGAAGTAATTCTTCTCTGTAGCGACCAGCGCCGCCATCAAAGGAAAGAAGGGTTTCTCCTTTATGTGATTTTACTATTTCTGCAGCTTTCAAACAGGCATCGAGATGCCTTCCGTTACAGTGTAGAATTTTGTGATTGTTAATTGTATTATCATCAAGTGATTGCGGATTGATTGCTTTAGTTGAACTCCTAACAAAACGGATGGCTCTAGCTCCGTCAGATGATCTGACAAGGACTGAAGCAAGTGAGGCTGATGCACCTGGTTTGATTGTGATGTTTTCGCATTGGATGCCATGATCCATTAATTCTTCTATAATTAGTTTTGATTTCCAGTCGTCACCCAGAATATCAATCATGGTTGTATAGCTTCCTAAATGAGTTGCAGCAGCTAATGCTGTTGGGACTGGCCCCCCTCCCATAAAAATGGCCGAGTCAGCTTCCTCAACACTTTCATCAGAAGGTAGAGTTTTAACTTTAGTTAATATGTCCAAGGTGCATACACCTATTCCTAAGATTCCTCTTCGCATGAGGTTATATTAAGTGGCTTGGAATACTTTAGATTTTACTCGATCTAGTAGAGCTGGCTGCCTTTCCAATTCTTTAGTAAGGGCTTGGATTGTGGCGAGAGTGGGTGGACTCATGTGGTGCTCAATTCCTTCAATATCCTCATAGATAGTATCATCATATAATCCAAAAAGTTTGAAGAACTTAGTTAAACTTTCATGACGGTTAATGATAGCTCTAGCTATTTTTTCTCCTTCAGAGGTCAGGATAACTCCTCTGTATTTTTCATACGATACGAGATCTTCTGCATCCATTCTCTGAATCATTCCTGTGACACTCGCTTGGGCGATATTCAGGTTTTTGGCAATATCTACTACTCTCGCATAGCCTTTTTTTTCTATAAGGCTGAGTATTTGCTCCAGATAATCTTCTTGAGCACGAGTCCCACGTGGAGTGTCTGCTTTGGTACTGACAATTGCAGCCATGATAGAATAGTGGCATGGCTAAAATCATTTGGCAAACAAAATAATAATTGGGTTTACAATTAAAGTTAGGTTAGGCTATAAATAATTAATATTATAATAAAAAGAAAGATTATTTAGGTATGCCCAATTTGGTTACACAAGCGCTTGTTAGGTCATTACTAATATACAGAATTGTTATTTTGTTGGCATTGACAGCTTTTTCGAGTTGCAGTTCGGATTATAGATCTATGGATGAAGATGCCCGAATTTCTGTTGTGACAACGACAACAATGATAACTGATATGGTTAAACAAATAGCCGGCGATAAAGTTCAACTCACTGGCTTAATGGGACCGGGAGTGGATCCTCACCTTTATGAGCCAATACCGAGTGATGGTATCGCTTTAAGTGAAGCCGATCTTATTTTTTATAATGGACTTTTTCTTGAGGGTCAGATGACATCTGATCTTAAAACTCAAGAAGGGATTGATTTTGGATCCACTGTTTCTGAGAATCAACTCAAAGGTCAGAAATCACATCCTGATCCCCATATTTGGGGTAATGCAGAGATATGGGAAGGTTGTGTTCCTTTGGTTGTTAAAGAGCTCAGTGATGCAGATCCTCAGAACTCATCTTATTACAGAGAAAGAGGCGATCACTTGATTGAAGTGCTTCGAGATTTACATCAATGGTCAAGATCCAGAGTAGAGTCACTGCCTGAGGAGTCTAGAATTCTGATTACAAGTCATGATGCTTTTGAATATTTTGGTGAAGCTTATGGATTCAAGGTAGTTGCGCTTCAAGGTATTTCTACGGTAACAGAGGCAGGAATTGCTGAAAGGGTCAATCTTGTCGATTTTATAAAAGAAAATCAGATTAAATCAATTTTTGTCGAGTCTAGTGTTTCTCCTGAGGCAATTAAAAGTATTGCGGAGGATTCGGGCGCTAAGGTTGGTGGGGAATTGTTCTCTGACGCTATGGGGGAGCCTGGCGACATAGAAAAGTCCAATGATGAGGAATATGACTTAGGGACTTATCAAGGAATGCTAAAGCATAATATAAACACTATTGTGGAAGCTCTTAAATAATTGCTATGTCTACTGAGGATGTTGAGGTTCCTGCTCTGGAAATACATGATCTAACGGTTTCTTACCAAAAGAGACCAGTACTATATGGAGTCGATATGGCGGTTCCTGCTGGGAGTATGGTTGGGGTCGTTGGACCGAATGGAGCAGGTAAATCTACGCTGATAAAATCAGTAATGGGATTAGTTCAATGCTCTGATGGGTGGGTAAAAGTATTTGGTGAAGATTTAAAAAAGAATATTTCGAGAGTCGGGTATGTGCCCCAACGTGAATCCGTTGACTGGGATTTTCCTGTTAGTGTGATTGATGTTGTTCTTATGGGATGTTACGGAAGACTTGGGCTCATCCGAAGGCCAGGGAAAGAAGAAAAAGAAAAGGCTTATGCCGCATTAAAAAAAGTGGGCCTTGAGGCATACGGAAAACGGCAGATAGCAAATTTGAGCGGAGGTCAGCAGCAACGTGTTTTCCTTGCCAGAGCATTGGCTCAGGAAAGTGACCTATATTTAATGGATGAACCTTTTGCAGGCGTTGATGCGGCTACGGAATCAGCGATTGTTGAACTTCTTAGAGAGATTAGAGATCAAGGAAAGACATTAATTGTTGTTCATCATGATTTGGGTAGTGCCCGTGAATATTTTGATATGATGCTTCTGTTAAATATGAGAGTCGTTGCTTTCGGAAAAACTGAAGAAGTGTTTACTGGAGATCTATTGCAGAAGACATATGGAGGTCGCTTGACTGTTCTATCTGAGATTGCTGAAAAGTTTGCAAAAGAGGAAAGTTAATTAATTTAGCAGTGCCTAGGATTCGATCAATAATCATATTTGGAGTGTTAGTTCTCTCTGTGGCAGTAAATGAAGCTGCCGCTGCACGTATAGGTGAGATAGTTGAGACGAATCCTTGGGATCAGATGAGAAGATTCATTACGCTGTCAGATCGTGGATTGCGTTTGAGTTTGATAGGGGCGCTTCTCTTTGGAGCTGTTTGTGGTTTGTTAGGAAGTTTTATTGTGGTTCGTAAAATGGCTCTTTTCGGGGATGCTATCTCGCATGCAGTTCTTCCAGGTGTGGCTTTAGGATTCTTGTGGAGTATGAGTAAGGATCCAGTTGCTATACTGATTGGAGCAACTTTAGCAGGTCTAGCAGGATCACTTTTAGTGGGAGCTATACGAAGAACAACTCGCATCAAACAAGACGCGGCTCTTGGAATTGTTCTCGCTTCATTTTTTGCTATAGGACTCTGTCTTATTCGTATAATACAGAATAACGAAGGAGCTTCAAAAATCACGGGGCTTAAATCATATCTGTTTGGCGATGTCGCTGTTCTAGATCGGTATGATGTTATAACAATGGGGGTCGTTGTTATTTTGACCGTTATTCTGTTTGGTCTACTCTACCGACCATTCCTTGCAATAAGCTTTGATCGACAATTTGCGGTTTCAATAGGTTTTCCTGTGAGGATTTTGGAAGCTTTATTCCAAATGTTTTTGGCTTTCGCTATTGTTATTTCCCTTCAGGCTGTTGGTGTCGTTTTAGTTTCAGCGATGCTTATTACGCCAGCGGCCACAGCGTATCTTCTGGTCGATCGTATGCACCGCATGCTATGGATAGCGATGGGAGTTGGTATGTTGTCTGCCGTCATTGGTGTATTCCTCTCATTTCTTGGAAGTAACCTACCGACTGGGCCTTTTATGGTTCTTTCTGCGAGTTCAATTTTTACTATGGCTTACCTTTTTTCACCTAAGTATGGTAGATTTACTAAGTGGTTAAGGCACCGTGCTCGTGTCAAAAAAGTTCGTGAGGAAAATTCTCTTAAATCCATATATAAGGTATTGGAAAGTAAAGGGCTGGAAAGTTCAGGCAATAGAGTATTAATGAAGGATCTTTCCAGTCATCGGAAAATGTCTATAGCGGGGTTAGTTAAAGAAATTAAAAACATGCAAAGATCCGGTTTAGTAAAGTTGGAAGGTGATAATGTCAGCCTGACCGACGATGGATTCGATAAAGCTAGATCAGTTGTTCGTAATCATAGGTTATGGGAACTTTATCTGACGAATGAAGCTAATTATGCTTTAGATCATGTGCATGATGACGCGGAAAAGGTAGAGCATTTTTTAAGTGAAGAAGAGGTTTCTGAGTTGGAGTCTTATCTGGATTATCCACAGGAAGATCCTCACGGTAAGCCTATTCCGGGAAGGGCAAGTATATGAGGTTTTATCAAATATTTATAGAGCCCTGGGAAAGACATGCTTCGACATATTGGCCTATATTAGCGATGGCTTTTTTTGTTACCGCAGCATGTGGACTAGTTGGTAATTATCTCGTCTTAAGGCGCATTTCCTTGATCGGAGATGCTATTAGTCACAGTGTACTTCCTGGCATAGCTATTGCATTTATTCTAACTAACTCAAAGTCGGAGGTTCCAATGTTCATCGGCGCTTTGGTGGCTGGAGTTATGACAACATTAATCATTGAGATCTTGCATTCTCGAACTCGAATCAAACAGGATGCTGCTATTGGAATTACTTTTTCAACAATGTTTGCTATTGGCGTAATCCTTATATCCTTGCATGGTAGTCATACTGATTTGGATTTAGATTGTGTTCTCTTTGGAAAACTTGATTTCTTATCTTCAAAAGAAAAAATCATCATGGGATTGCCTGGAGTGGCTTTGACGATGGGCATGATCGTTCTCATTGTTGGAGGCTTGATTATTTTATTCTATAAGGAATTACTTGTAAGTTCCTTTGATCCAAATTTGGCAGCAACAATAGGAATTAGCCCTAGGCTAGTTCATTATCTTTTGATGTGTATGTTGTCCGTTGTTGTTGTGTCGGCATTTTCATCAGTTGGGGCGATTTTGGTAATTGCGATGTTAATCCTTCCAGCGGCTACATCATATCTTTTAACGGATAGGCTTTGGATGATGATGTTATTTAGCCTTATGCATTCCTTTATGAGTGCCATTGGGGGAGTTCATTTAGCTGTCGCCTTTAAAATTCCTACCGCGCCTTCTACGGTCGTTTGTGGAATGATGTTTTTTGTTATGGCTTGGATCTTTAGCCCTACTCACGGGTTAATCCGGTTCTGGATCAGGTCACGAGGTTCCATTAAAAAAAAATGTATTAGTTGATGATTGCTTAGACAATTTTTTGAATATTTTAAGCTGTTTTTAATTATACTTTGCCTCACAAAGTAATGGCTTGACCTAATATACTTTGTCATACAAAGTAAAAACGTAGGTAATTGTAAATGCTTAATCTGCTCAGTCAGTTATTTAGCCAATAAAAAATAAAATAACACGAATCTGAAAGGTAATAGAGAAAGTCAACGTATTAACTTCTACGGATTTAAGTAAAAAAAGCCAAAATAAAACATGAGCAACTCACATCAAAATAAAATAAATGATTGGTTATCACCTGTGATGGAATCCATAAAAAAATCCCTGTTTCTAAGGACTCTTTTTATAGGATTTTTAATCCTCATTTTGCAAATTCCAATTCTGATGATTAATGGAGTGATCCGTGAACGAGAGCAGACAAAAGATGAAGCATTCAGAGATGTCACGAGTAGCTGGGGAGGTGATCAAGCTATAATGGGACCATGGATTACAGTTCCTTATTCGCATCACAAAGTAGAGAAAAGAACATCCGGTGATCGTGTTGAAAATTTTACTACTACCGAGACTCGACATGCCACTTTTTTACCTGAAAAACTTAAAATTGACGGGAGCAGTTCCAATGATTTAAGGAAAAGAGGAATTTTTCAAGTCCCTTTGTATGATTTTTCTGCAACAATTAGTGGTGAGTTTTCCAAACCTGATTTTTCGTCATGGGGAATTAGTTCGGAAGATATACTTTGGGATCGAGCATACTTGTCATTAGGGATCTCGGATTCGAAAGGCATTACTAAACAAAGTGTTCTTGATTGGGGTAGCGAAAAAATTAATTTCAGGCCAGGTTCTACTGCCCAAGCTTTCAGTTCGAATCATGGGAGTCCTGGAATTCATGCGCTTCTTGGAAGTTATCTAGAGGGCGAATTATTTGAATTTTCTTTTCCTATTCAATTGAATGGTAGTGACAGTCTTTTTTTCACACCCTATGGGCATGAAACTGAAATTGATTTGAAATCTGATTGGCCAGATCCAAGTTTTGTAGGTAATTGGCTTCCAAGGAGTCATGAGGTAGGGATTGACGGGTTCAGCGCAACATGGAATGTGCCTTATCTTGGTCGTAATTATCCTCAAAAGTGGAAGACTGGTTCTAATCTAAATGAAGTTATTAGGGCTTCATTCTTTGGCGTTAAATTCTTAGTGCCTATTGATAATTATCGGATGGGTTTTCGAAGTGTTAAATATGCCCCTCTATTTTTAATGCTGACATTTATTACTTTATGGCTATTTGAAATCCTGACTGGATCTCGTATACATCCCCTTCAATACCTGCTACTTGGTGCAGGGATGTGTGTTTTTTATTTACTCGAACTATCATTGGCTGAACACATAGGATTTGTTGCTGCTTATATAACAGCTAGCGTAGCAGTGGTTACTTTAATAAGTTCATATTCTTTGGTCATTCTTAAAAGCTCAGTGAAGGCTTCTATTGTAGGATTGATAGCCATTGTCTTGTATGGATATCTCTATGTTCTATTAAGGAGTCAGGACTATGCGTTACTTATTGGATCAATAGGACTTTTTGTTGTCATCGCTGCTATTATGTACCTGACAAGGAATATTAATTGGTATGACGGTAAGCGTAAGTCTGTTCCAATATTAACGGAATGATTAATATTTCTTTTATTAAAAATATTTTGATATGAAAAATATGTTGCTGTTCTTGCCACTTGTTCTGCTGTTTCAAAGGGAGACATTGAGGCTATAAAAAAGCAATTAGATGATGGAGCTTTTATTAATTCAAAAGATGAACCTGGATGGACTGCACTGCACCATGCTGTCAGTGCCGATTTGAAAGGAAGTCATCGTGGAATCGTTAAACTTTTAATTGATAGGGGGGCTAATGTGAAGGCAACCTGCGATTGTAAAGAAACTCCATTACATTCTGTAAGTAACCGAGAAACAGCAATTTTACTTATCGAAGCTGGTGCGAATGTTAATGCCATAGGTTTGTTCGGAGGGCCTGATACCATACTTAATTCTGCAGCACGATCTACGTCATTTGCTCCCCCTAAAACATTTGAGATGTATCGAGATCTTGTTAAAGTGTTAATAGAAAAGGGTGCGAATGTTAATGTGAGTTGTAGGGATTTAAGTCCGGGCTTAGTTAATGATTGGGAAGCACGAGAAACCGCTCTGCACGCTGTATCGCGGTCGATTAGGGAAGAAAATGTTTCTCAGATATGTGATTTGTTAATTGCCGCTGGAGCCAAAGTGAATGTCAAAAATTCAAGGGATCAGACTCCACTAGATGTGGCACTTAAATATGAACGAAACAAAACGGGCGAGAAGCTTCGAAAAAGTGGGGTCAAGACAAGTAAAGAGTTAGAAGCTGAGGGTAAATAAATTAGTAATTTTATTGGTTGTCTTTAACACTAATAAAGGCTCCCCATTATAAATTGAAGAAATTATTATAATGGAATTATATGCCGATTTGCTTACTATGAGACAATTAGATTGGGGTTGGTTTTATTTAACATCTCTTAATTATCTTAGTGGATTTTAGTCAATAAGACCTAGCCCCATTTCGGGGGTAATAATGACTAAAAGTCAATTTGACGATATGGAGTGAAAAAACTAAGAGTTAGCCTAAAAAAAAATGTAAATATCTCCAATCAGAGAGGAATTAAATAAACGCATTAAAATGAACTATAAAATTGTAAAAACCTTATTAGCCGTAATTTGTCTTAATTTGTTTGGGCAAGCTTTTGTCTATTCGCAGGAAGACGCAAAAGAAAAAACCCCATTCGGTTTTGTTTCAAGGATGCCTCAAGACACTGAGATAATTTTCGGACTCCGCAATCTTGAGCAATTCACACAAGAGGTTGGTAAAAGTAATACGTGGAAAAAACTCATCGAATTATTTGAGTTGGAATCAGGATTTGATTTGAGTGAAGTGGCCGAGCCTTGGGGTTCAGCAATGGATTTTGTGGGTGAGGATGCTTTCTTTAGTTTTGGTAATGGAACAGCGGAACATTTAGAAAAATTGAATGAGATAAATAATGCTTATAATAAAGTCTTATTAAAGGTTGCTGGTCCTCAGATGCTTTCTGCTTTTGGTTTGGGCGGGGCTGATGAACCTGATCCTGAGGAGTTTCTGAGAGATCTTCTGAAGGAGATTCTATCAGCCGATGAAGGTAAGAATGCAAAATTAATGGAGGAGTTACAGTTACCTTCATTTATAGCGGGAGCCAAGGTGGGCAAAGGGATGTCAGCGCAGTTAGTTAATCAATTATCTGCCCTAGAAGCTGACTTGCCACCATTTGTCCTCACTTCCGAGTTTAAGGTTCTGGGGGATCAGAAGTTCAGGTCTTGGAGTGTTGCGGCTAAGGACGTTTTTGATGATAGCGCCCGAGAGCAGATGCGCGAAGCAATTGGAGATGAGGATTTAGCTGCAAAATTGGAAAAGATAATTGATACCAAAAAAGTTGAATTCTCATTCGGATCTATTGACGAGTATGTGATAGTGGGAATTGGTCCAGACCATAAGCATATCAAATTCTCTAAGAGCGAGGAGGATTCATTGTTAGCCGTATCTGATTTTGAATTTGCTAAGGGCTATGGGGAGAAGAAAATTTTGGCATATAATTATTTATCGGAATCAGCCCTTACGGCTTTTTATGCCAAGGACAGCTTTAAGGCGATGAGTGATTCAGCTGTAAAATTAATTGAATCAATGAAAGAGGGAGGGATTGATTTAACTAAAGCGGTACCTCTCATGAAGAAGTTTGGCACTCAGATTACGAAAATGGCAGATATCTCAATAGATTCGACTGCGGGAGTTTTGTATCGTGAGAATGGATTAAAATGGGCTTCTGTTGGAGGTTACAGTGCTGCAAGAATAGATTCCAGTTCATCTCTTAAATTGGCGCCGAATGCTCCTAAAGATGCATTCTTTTTATTGAATGCAGCTGAGGATCCAAAGTATCGCACATCAGGTATTGAGATTACTGAAACGATAGCAGAATTGCTTCATATTATCGGATCATCAGCTGTAAAAATTCAAGGTGACGAAGATGTAGGACAAATGTTTGCAATGTTTGACCAGATGCTTACACCGAAAATTCTTAAGTTGTGGGGAATCATGAAAAACAAAGTAGCCAATGGCCTTGGGTCTGAGGGCGGTATTGTCGTGGATCTTAATGGCAGTATGCCAAAGGTTCCTGGTTTTCCGGCAGAACTCATTAAGAATGGTAAATTACCTAGAATTGCTGTCTTTAATTCTGTAAAAAATCGTAAACTCCTAAGTGAAGCTTGGGATGAGTTGGTTCCGGCAATTAATGAAATTGTGGCGGTCGTTCCAGGGCAGGAGCCGGGTCAGGAATTTCAATTACCTGACTCATTGTCCAGTGAGGGTAAGAATGTAACAACTCATTTTATGGGGCTTCCTTTTGTTAGTAATGATTTCCTTCCCTCACTTTCAATTAGTGATGAGATGTTTTTCTTGAGTACTTCCAAAAAATTTACTGAAGAAATAGCGGCCAGTATTGTTGAGCCTAACGAAGAAAAAATTACAGGTCTGGTAATGAAAGTCAGATTTGATTCATTGACGCAGTTCGCTGGGGACTGGCTAACATTAGTTGAAGAGAATAATGAGATCATCGCGAATTCTTTTAACCTATTTGTTATACCCCAAGGTGATGAGTTCATTGAAATTGCCAATTCTGTTCGAAAGGCTCTTTCTTTTGCTGCTGGGATTAAAGCATTTGATTACAGGCGCTATAAGGAGAACCGGTGGAGGACAGATTGGCACTTTGAGGTTAAGGATATTAAATAATCCAGACCCTCTGGTTATTTCTAAAATCGATTAATAATTTATTTCTCTAAGTACGATTGATTAAATTAGTTGTATTTGATCTGGATGGAACCCTCTTGGACACGATTGAGGATTTGGGGGATTCTGTAAATGAGGTTCTGGTTGCAAGAGGGTACCCGACACATTCTTATGCGGAGTATTGTTTTTTCATTGGCGATGGCATGGAGAATTTAATCAAAAGATCGTTACCTGATGAATGCCTCAATGATGAATATTTAATTGAAGAAGTTTTAAAAGATTACGGGGAAGCCTATACCAAAAACTGGAACAACAAAAGTAGGCCATATGAAGGTATTATGGAATGCTTGGCTGATTTAAAAGCTCGCAGTATTATATCCTCTGTTCTGTCTAATAAACCTCATCATTTCACTGAAATGTGCGTGGAAAGCCTAATTGGCAATGAACACTTTGAAGTTGTATTAGGGCAAAGAGAAGGAGTAGAAAAAAAACCATCACCTGATGCCGCTATTGAAATATGCAATAAGATGAAAGTAGATCCGAGTAATGTTGTTTTTGTTGGTGATACTAATGTCGATATTCTTACTGGGGGCGCAGCTGGGATGACAACGATCGGTGTGTTATGGGGTTTCCGAGAGGAGGAAGAGCTTAGAGAGGCTGGAGCCAATCACATTATCAGTAACCCTAATGAGATCTTAGAGGTTATTAGAAATATTTCTTAATCGAATAAATTTTGACTAGATTTAATCGTAATGGTTTACATATTTTTCGGAATTATTTTTACTATATTTTTCAGCTTATTTATTCTAATAGATAATTTTACAGATAGGCTTGTCGATTGGGTGTTAGGGCTTCTC
This sequence comes from Verrucomicrobiales bacterium, assembly GCA_012960505.1. Classification (GTDB taxonomy): domain Bacteria; phylum Verrucomicrobiota; class Verrucomicrobiia; order Verrucomicrobiales; family DEV007; genus EC70. The sequence continues at coordinate 9,160 of DUBC01000038.1, read as the reverse complement.
GGCATTAATTCAGGACAAGTGGAGCTTCTATCTATCGAAGTAAAAGCACGCACGTAGGAATTTTTCTAAAACATCAATAAAACCGAACCAAATGATTGATATCTTTCTTGATGGAAATGAAATTATTGCCAAAAAGTATAAAAGCATATCGATTTTAGACGCTAGTGGGAATTCCAAATTTATTCCTGAAGGCATTTAATTAGAAAGTTTAGACCTAGAGAGGAAAAACACTGATTTCACCTAATGATTCTTCAGATGCGCTCAACGTCATGATGTATGGCTCTGGGCATGATATTTCGACGAATCGTAAACCAGAAGAGTTCTTTACTTGGGAGCATTCAAAGGTGCCATATTTTTTATTTTCCGTTGGAAGATTGGATTCAACTTTTTTAGGATCGAGAGTGAGTCCGAGGCCGGTATTTTTAAGGAAAGCTTCTTTTGCCGTCCAGAGACGAAAAAACATTTTCCTTTTATCAGGGGTAGTTTCTGCATTTATAATTACTTGTTCACTTTCAGTAAAAACTTTTTTCGCGACTTGATCGATATCAGTGGCTCTAGCGGTGTTCTCTACGTCGATACCAACTCCATATTCCATGCAGAAAGCGATTCCTGCGAAGCCTTCAGTGTGTGAGATGTTAAATTGTATTTCTGGATTTTCCTTCAGGTATGGTTTTCCATTTGTCTCAAGGGCAATATTTAGTTCTTTTGTGTTATCATTTAACCATTTTGACAGTGTATTTCTGAGTATGCTTCTGCATTTGGTGAAGCGTAGTTTGTCCTGTGGATAATGAAATTCTCTGGCCCTATCTATTTCATTTCTTGGAAGAGAATTCGCATAATCTGTCCAACTTTCTTTAATTGGATCAACTTCAAAGGCTAGGACTACTACCTCACCTTCTATAATGCCATTTGGTATTTTTTGATGCATTATTAATGGATTAAGGACAGAATATTATTAAATATAGCTCGAGTTTTGTATGCTTTTAAGTGCTGGAAAATTATTTCTCCATGAAGATACTTTTCCGATTTCTATAGTGGTACTAAATACACCATGCTGTTCACCTGCATCCAGAATAATGCTCCCCATGGGATCAATGGCCATGCTTCTTCCATTGTAATTACTGTTAGGATCGGCGCCGGTACGGTTTACACCGACAATGTAACTCTGATTTTCTATGGCTCTTGCTTTTAGTAAGGTTACCCAATGATCAATTCTGTCTACTGGCCAGTTCGCAATGTTAATCATTAGATTAGCTCCTTTGGCGGTAAGTCCTCGATATAGTTCAGGAAATCTAAGGTCATAGCATATGGACATACCGATGATCCATGAATTCCATTCAAAGGTCGTTAGTTCCTTACCGGCTGTATAGGTTTGATTTTCATTTGCCAATGGGAAGAGGTTATTTTTTTGATATCTTACAAGTTCCCCGTTCGGAAATGCAGCGACGGACTCATTGTGAAATAGGTTTTTACTTTGGATTGCTATACCACCTATTACGCAACATTGAAATTCTTTGGATTTACGTATTAGGTAAGATGTGTTTGGTGCGTCTGTTTGCTTTTTTTCTTCACTAAGGGCAGTGTTCATGCTGAACCCGGTAGCATACATTTCAGGTAGGACTATAATGTCACCAGCTATTGGATTTAATTCTCCAAACATTTTCTCTAGAGAATCTCTATTTTCAGTAGGACGCTCCCAAATAATATCCGTCTGAATCAAATGAATGTGCATGATAATAATCCTCAATGAACTTAATCTTATTGCAAAGCGTGAAATGCGGCTAGAATCTATATATAAAAAATGAAGGCAGGTAATTTTTCGAACAAGAAACGCAAGAGATTAGGGCCGTTCTGGATAGGTTTTTTTGTGGGGCCCATTCTTATCTGTGTGCTGTTTTTCAGACAGACATTTGAGCTTATCCGTGACGCTTTCGCTAATATATTACCAATATTTTTTACTCCGGGACTTTTGGAAATCACGCTTGGTCTGTTCGGCTTTTCTCTTGTGATTTTAATTAATTATTTTTTGCGCTCAGAGCAACAAGATGAGTGGGTATATATTGAGGAAAAGGAGTCCGCGAAAGAAGACGAGTTGAAAGAAGATGTATAGTTAATTTTCTACGAAGAGGAAAGTTCTTGGAGGAGATCGTAACTAAATATTCCTGTATTATGCCCATCACTAAAGGTGAATTGAATTGCATAACCTCCAATCATTTCCCAACCAGTGACTTTTACTCCAGGAAAGGTTTTCTGATCGCAACCTCCTATCCTATTTCCTGTGAGATCAGTTTCTCCTTTATTCTCTGCGCTTGGGGATTCTTTGCGCAACTTTTCCATTGAGCAGTACGTTTCGGTTCCGTTATCCCACCGGATAGCGATTTCCTCACCAATTGCCTGAATCCCCTCTGGATTAATCACTGAGGAATTTCCTTAACATTTTCTTCGAAGAGTTGAACGTATTCGCCATAACCTTCATCGGCGAGTTTGTCCTTAGGAATGAAACGCAATGAGGCTGAATTGATACAATATCTAAGCCCCCCCTTTGATTTTGGACCGTCTGGAAAAATGTGACCGAGGTGTGAGTTTCCTGTCTTTGCTCTGACTTCGGTCCTAGCGTAACCAATTTTAAAATCGGTGCTGCTTACTATTTCTTTTGAATTGATAGGTTTGGTGAAAGCTGGCCATCCACAGCCCGAGTCGTATTTATCTTTAGATGAAAAAAGAGGTTCTCCTGAAATAATACATACGTAAATACCTTCCTCGAAGTGTTCATCAAATTTATTAATCCAAGGTCGCTCAGTGGCTTCATGTTTGGTTACTTGATATTGTAGTGGAGTTAGAGTTTTCCTTAGCTGTTCATCGCTGAGAGGCTCATATGCTTTCCTTTTTTGCATTTGTTTTGGCTCCGGTTTTTTAATGGGTTTTTTTTGTGCGACTTCTGTTTCAGTTTTTATGGTAACTGGCTCAGTTTCTTTTTCATTTACATTCTGTTTTTCCGTTTCAGGGGAATTTGTTTTTCCAGGTTTTTTCGTTGTGGAGTTTCCACTATGATCACAAGAACATGTAAAAATACCTAAGACTAATATTACCAGTATACTAATGAGCGGTTTCATGTAGTTAAATGAGTTATAAAGTTATTGCTTAAAGTTTAGCGATATTTTGGTAAGAGTGCAACTGGGCATAAGAACACTTAATTGATGTAATTAATATTGTTGAAAATCATGTAATTATACTAAATAAATCATATTGTACTAATAAATGGATAAAGAGATCCAAGATCGCCTCGACTGGGCAATACAGACATGCAGTGAACGAGGTTTGCGCCGAACCAAGGCTATGCGTGAACTTTTAAAAGTGCTGATAACATTTCAGAAGCCTCAGACATTGGCTGATCTTTGTGAATCTGATGGGCTTTGCAATCAATGTGATCGTGCTACAGTCTTTAGATTGTTAGGAAGGCTTGTAGGTAAGGGTGTTATTAGAAAGTTGGGTTTTCAAGAGCGAGCGGCTTATTACATTTTTTCTTATCCTGGCGAGCATAATGATTATCTTGTCTGTACTGATTGCGGAAAAATTGAGACTCTGAGTATTAAATGTCCAGTTGAGACTCTGGAAAAAGAGGTGATGGCGAGTAGCGGTTTCTCTGGCATATACCATGAACTCGAATTTTTCGGTCAATGTCCAGCATGTTTGTAATGTGGTTCATTTAATAGAACTTCATTAAATTAATTAATTTTGAAGCGAAGTGTCTTTGTCGAGGTTGACATTGTCGATAAGAGGATTAAATACTGGTTATTAGTTTAATAAAGCCAGGGTGGCGAAACTGGTAGACGCGCCAGATTTAGGATCTGGTTCCCTTTGGGAGTGCAAGTTCGATTCTTGTCCCTGGTATTTTCTTAACTAACGGATATAATTATCAAGTTAACAAGTTAGGTGGATTAAGAGAAAAACTGTTTCTTTTTTCTTCAACGTTTCCAAGTTTTATTGTCGAAGCATGCTTTGTGTGTATAAGATCGACACATGAATAGCAGGAGCCTAACAAATCGATCATGGCTCGATACTGCTATTGTGCTAGTGGTTTCACTGTTATTAGGCGTGATAGGTAATGTGTGGGCAGATAGCGAAACTGTCTCCGGAAGATCGGACGGACTTGAATTCCACCGGCGGTTGGTAGATGAGTTTGTTAACATCGATCCTGGAGAGAATGGCTGGGAAAGTGAAAGTTTCAGCGAAGCTGTATCGATTGAGATGAAATCGATAGCCAAGCTGTTGGTCCATCCTGACGGCCTAGCAGCCAAGGAACTCGAAGTGCGTCTGGCTGATGGGTTCATTAGTGGGCCACTGCGTTTCACTAATCTTGAGACCATCAATGAAGGTGGATCCATGCGTATTAGTCGTCCGGTTACCGATAGCGAAAAGACGAAGAAATCCGTTCGGAGAGGTGTTGAAGGCTTTACCGAAGCATTGAATTACTTGGCAAATGTCCTGAAAAATGCATCTGAAAGGCGCGCAAAGTTCAAGGTCATGCATGTGGAAGTAAAGGGAGATCTAATCTTGACCAAGATGCTCTTCGAGATGCATGGGAAAACAACCAAAGGACGAAGACAGGTGACATCGACATGGCACTGTCAATGGATACTTGCTGATCCGCCGAAATTACACTCAATTCGGGTCAGTGATTACCGCGAAGTGGCTCCAGGAAAAAATGGAGTTATTGAATTTATTGATGTGGCTCCCGCGTTACTTTCTGACGTGGCGAGTTACCGTGAGCAACTGGCGATGAGTTTTGATTACTGGCGCGCCCGCTCGGACAAGAGTTTAGTAGCTGATCTGCTTGGCGCGCAGGGTGTTATTGTCGGTGATGTCAACGGTGACAAGCTTGATGACGTATATATTCTTCAGCCCGGGGGCCTTCCGAACCGGCTACTTATTCATCAGGTTGACGGCACAGCCCGAGACGCTTCGACTGAATCTGGTGTCGATATACTCGATTTTTGTCGTAGTGCTCTACTGATCGATTTAGACAATGACGGAGATCAAGATCTTGCGATAGGTCTTGCTTGGAAGCTTTTTCTTATGGAAAACGACGGCAAAGGGCACTTTACACCACGTGGAGGTTTCAGAAGTGAGGGTCAGGTGAATTCGATGGCGGCTGCAGATTACGACAATGACGGCGATCTGGATATTTATGTCTGTGGACGGGACGCTAGTGGTGCGATTAAGGCGGAGCAAGGCGCATTAGGAATTCCTATGCCGTATTACGATGCCAATAACGGAGGTCCGAACACCCTATTTCAAAACGATGGAGATTTTATTTTCAACGATGTGACCAAAGCGGTTGGCATGGACGTTAATAATCAGCGTTTCAGTCTTGCCTGCGCTTGGGAGGACTTTGACAATGATGGAGATCAGGACATCTATGTCGCTAACGACTTCGGTCGTAAGAACTTGTTCCGTAATGACGAAATCGAACCGGGGAGGCATGTTTTCGTTGATATTGCCAAACAGGCAAAAGTTTTAGACATCGGACCGGGAATGTCAGCAGCGTGGGGAGATTACAACAACGACGGTCATCCTGATCTCTATGTTGCCAATATGTGGTCCAATGCAGGTAACCGTATTACCTTACAGAAGCAGTTCCTTCCAGGGGCAGATAAAGCGACAAGAGCACAAGCGCGCCGCCACGCACGCGGAAACTCCGTTTACCTTAATGCGGGCGATGGAACCTTTTTTGATAAGACACAGTCATCCGGAGCCAATATGGCGCGTTGGGCATGGAGTTCGAACTTTATTGACCTAGATAATGACGGTAGACAAGACTTGGTGGTTGCTAATGGAATGATCTCCGCTGGGGACAGCGGAGACTTGTGAAGCTTTGCGTGGCGGCGGGTCTCGTCGCAATCACCCGACGAATCAATGAATCTGAATAGAATCTTTGCTTATCGTAAAGCGTGGAAGGCACTGAATACGATGCTCGAAGAAGGACGTTCTTACAGCGGGTTTGAACGCAATTGCGCATTTCTCAATCTTGGTGGCGGGCAACCCCAGTTCGCTGACATTTCAGGAGCTTGTGGACTTGACCTGATGGACGATGGAAGGGCCATCGCGGTTACCGATTGGGATTTCGATGGTAAGCTTGATTTTTGGATTAGTAACCGCACCGCACCGCGGATACGACTGCAACATAACCGTTCGCAGACACGTAATAATTTTGTTTCAGTGAGACTCATAGGCGTCAGCTGCAATCGTGATGCGGTTGGGGCGCGCGTTGAATTGTTGTTGGAAGGAACACCGTCGAAGCAGATACTTACCTTGCGGGCCGGTGAAGGTTTCCTCGCACAGTCGAGTAAGTGGATTCATTTCGGAATTGCCGATGGGGCGCAGATTAAAGGTTTGAAAGTTCTCTGGCCTGGCGGAAAGAGTGAGGAGATTACTGGAGTCGAACCGGGTCATTTTTTCATGGTAGAACAGGGATCTGGCAAGGCACATAAATGGCAAGTTCCGACGAAAGTTAAACCTCTACAAACTATCCCGGTGGCAAAGGATATTGTCTTACCATCAGAATCTGCACGTATAGTGATGGCTTCGCGGCTACCGTTTCCTGAGGCCAGATACCTCGAACTTGATGGTAAGAAAACAATCGCCGTCGAACGTGGGCGTCCACGCCTAATTAATCTTTGGGCAACTTGGTGTGCGCCCTGCATCGCCGAGATGGACAGTTGGACAAAGAAACAGGCGACGCTACGTGAACTCGGGATCGATATTTTGGCACTTAGCGTCGACAAACTCGACAATCCAGTAGCTGAGCGACGCGCGATTGTGAAGCCATTCTTGGAAAAGAGAAAGTTTCCGTTCACCGTGGGGCTTGCAGACGCAGGTTTCCTCGAAGTGCTCGAAGTGGCCGGCCGTGCACAGATCGACAAATATGAATCGTTGCCGGTTCCCAGTAGTATCCTGTTGGACGCGAAGGGTCGTATAGCGGTAATCTACAAGGGACCAGTAGAGGTTAAACGATTAGCGACTGACGTGGCTCTGCTTGGAGCGACTAAGGAAGTTTTAAACGTGGAAGCTTCTCACTTCCAAGGAACATGGATAGAAGGACCCTGGCCAGCGACTCCGACGGGTATGCTCGACAAATTCATGAGCTTCGGACAGCCAGAAGCTGCCAAGCATTATCTTGATCAGTTCACTGTTAGTGGTGATGAGCGGGCGAACCGTGATCTCGCCGAGTCATACTTTATCGTCGGTTCTGAATTACGCTTCCAAAAAAACTTTAACGAGTCAATCAAGGCCTTCGCTCATGCGATAAAATTGGATTCCAAGAAAACGCGCGCACGTCTCGAACTAGCGACGCTTTTGTTTCGCATGCAGCGCTATATCGAAGCCCTCCCACATTTACGTAAAGTGGTGATCGAGCAACCTCAGGTGCATAATACGCGGAAAATGCTTAGCCTATCATTGATTCAGACTAACGATCATGTCAACGCTGCCCGGCACTTGCATTACTTAAGCTCGATTAATCCTGAGGACACGATGGCCAAATTGTGGTATGGACATTCGCTGGTGCGATTGGGGCGGGCCACTGAGGCCGAACGATTGTTTCGTGAAGCACTGAATTTGCAGCCCGATTCACTGCTTGTCATCAATGAATTGGCTTGGTTACTGGCGACTCACACCGATGCAGAGATCTACAATCCGGTCGAGGCTCTCAAGCTCGCGGAGCAAAGTGCTAAGGCGTCAAAAAAATCTAATTTGCGCGTTCTTGATACTCTCGCTGCGGCACAGGCCGCTAATGGTGATTTTGTCGTTGCAGTGAAAACTGTCGATGCCGCCATCGGACTGGCATTGGCCGCGAAAGATAAGAGAATAATGGGATTGTTGCAGAAGCGACGCGAAGGATACTTGAAGAAACGACCATATCGCGAAACCTTACCAGTGAACTGATGAAGTCCCACCATGATCAGTTTTGTGTATAAATAATTCTACTTTAATTAATTGAATTGACTATTGTACTCTAAATTTTCTAAAATATTAATTGTTCAAATAACAAAAAAATTAACACTAAAATGAGACAATTAAATTTTCATAGGTTTAGTAATATTTTTATCGTTGTGGCGGTTTTTGTTTTTGTTCCTTCGTTGAAAGGCCAAAGCCTTCTTGGCTACTACCCATTCGAGGACAGCTATGACGATGTCTCTGGCAACGACAACACCGCGGTGCCTACCCAGAACCCGGACGAAGTATCTTTTACGGATGGCTTTCGAGGCCGTGGCGCTGACATCAATGACCCGGATGCCAATGGCGGAGGGAATACTGGCGGAACGATTAATATCCCGATTGATGCTAACCCCGACGTGTTGGAAGAGGTTAGCTTTGGCGGTTGGGTGAACCTTGAAACAGCGGAAGGTTTTCCAGGATTCATGGCTATCGACAATGGAGGTTGGGACCGGGGTATCAACCTTCACAACCTTCAATGGTCGATCGCAAGTGGTGGTAACACCAATTCAGGTATTGTTCCGACCCCGGGCAGTTGGGAATATGTGGTAGCCACTTTCAGTAAACTAGAGAACCGCGCGATACTCTATGTTGGTGATGCTGTTGCTGACACTATCATCAGTAGCACTATTTCCAGTTCTGGAGATGGCGGCAACGCGCCCGGAGAGCTCGAAATTGAGATCGGTCGATACGACAACCAGGATCTCGACGCAATCGTCGATGATATCTTTGTTTTCTCGGGTGAGTTATCCATCCATCAGGTCAACGCGATTCGTAACCTTCGTTTGAGTGGCCTCGACTATTCTCCCGTCCAGGCGGCCGAACTGTTTACTCTTTTCGATGACGACGACGCCGGTGAGGTTACCGGAATCACATGGTCACCTGTGTCCGGTCTCGATCCGGAAAATCCAGGAGCACTTTCGGATCTTGGTGATGAGGGCATTGGTCTTGTCCTTGATGACCTGGGCAACGGTATGGCCACTGATAAGTTTGATCTCGACGCCGACAATGACGGGATTCCCGATGCCTGGGAAGAAGCGCTCGTTGATAACCTTGATGATTTGAACGGTAACGGTGCTGGTCCTGGTCCTGGTTCAGGGACCGGAGACTTTGACGGGGACGGGTTAACGGACATTGATGAGTACGAGGAGACTAAAACTGATCC
>DUBC01000037.1 GCA_012960505.1 Verrucomicrobiales bacterium | reverse complement strand
CGATGGCCTTGTAACCGTCGGGGAAAGTGGCATTGAGCCCCATAAATGTAACCGATGTTGGTGAATTGGTTCCTGTGAAGTCATCGACCCCTGCTTTGATCGGGGTATTGTTATATGCCACATTTCCTGTTCCCCAGTTATTGGGGTGTTTAATGGAGAGACTGGCGTCCGTTTTTTCGTTGAGGTTGTTGGTTAGCTCGGTTGCCTGGTCTGTCTTGTGGAGATTAACCCAGCCATCTGTCACGCTGTCTAATTCTTCAATACCGAAGGTTTCACCGTTATTTATTCTTTGAGGGTCTCCTGTGTACTCTGTGAAATTAGTGCTGATAATTCTCTGGTTACTTCCTTCAGTGTTCTTGTCACTATAATCGAGTGCTTCGGCTGTCCTGGGGCTAGTCGTTGCTTTGTGAGCATTGAACCAGTTCTCCATTATCTGGATTCTGTTTTTTTGTGGGTGTTCTTCTGGAATTTCCTCTATCGAGGAATATCCATCGATCAGATTTTCAGTTTGCTCGAGTTCTTCCATTATATTGAAGAGCTCCAATTTTCCGTCGGCGTTGGTTCTTTTGTAAAACCACTTTCCCTGACCATCATCCATCCGGACTCCACGATAGTCACCGACGCTATAGAAATGGAAATTTCTCAAGGGATCCAATTCATCGGGTTCTTCAGAGAAGAGCAATGGGAGGAGGCTAACCGAATCATAGTGTTGGTCCTCTTCGACTTTGCCTCCGGTCAGATCAATGACGCTAGCAATCCAATCGATTACAGAAACGAGATGTTGGCACTTAGTGTTGGGAGGTATGATTGAACCTTTTCTGGTTCCATCACCCCATTTCCAAATCATTGGAACCCGGTGACCTCCTTCATAAATGGACGACTTCTTTCCGCGTAATGGACCATTTGGGTCTTGCCCGGCAGCGATCTGAGCCTGACCTCCCCTAATTGCACCTCCATTGTCACTAGTGAAAATGATGAGTGTATTTTTTTCAATACCTAGTTCTTTGAGTTTATCTAGTAAGAGTCCTAGCTGCGCATCTAGGTCATAAACGAAATCTGCCCTGGGGCCTATCTGACTATGACCAGCTGCTTTGATTCCATTCACTGAAGGAGTGAGTGGGACATGGATTGCTGGTGTTGCGTAGTAGAGGAGGAAAGGCGTTCCAGGTTCGTTTGCCACATGCTCTCCCATGAATTCTTGCGCAAAGTGGGATAGGATCGGCCCGTGTTCACTTGTGTCGAATTCGGAGTCACCATAACCGACCTGTATCATCTCACCGTTACCGACTCTCTGCCCCTTACTGAACGCACGGAGTACCGAATCATTGGAAATATCAACACCTTTTACGTCGGATGCAAAACTGCTGATCGGAGAGTAAAGGTCATTTTCAAAGTAAGCGTAAAGTGGCCCTTGGATTCCGTCCGGGGTCACAAAAGTATAATCGAAACCATGGTCCAATAGCCCATTACGAAAACGTTTCCTGAAATCAATTTGACCGAGCTGATCATTGGGCTGGTCTCTTAATATATTTCCTTCCGGATCAAAGAAGTCACCGCCAAAGTGCATTTTTCCAAGGTACGCGGTTCGGTAACCTTTCTTTTTGAGAGCCGTTCCAATTGTTTCGTGAGGATTGTCGATTCGATCATTCTTGGCATTACCAAAATGAAATGCGGATGTTGCTGTTCTGTTCCATGTGCCCGCTGGCCTTGAGCGCTGGGTATAATTTCCAGTCATGATGCAGAAACGGTTCGGAGCACAGAGAGCAGCTGGAAGTTGCGCATCCAAAAACATCATTCCTTGGTCACAGAGTCTGTCCAGATTTGGAGTTGGAACCTTTGCATCGTTTCCAGAGTAATGTTCGTGATAACGGCCCGGATCCGCCCAGCCAATGTCATCAGCGAGAAAGAATACAATGTTTGGAAGACTTTCCCCGGCAGAGCGTCCGGGTAATTGTCCGGTAACAATAAGAGATAGGCCAATGCCAAGAATCAGATTAATCCAGCTTCTCATAAGATAAATTATAACTGCATACAAAATCCTGGTCTGCTACGCATGAAATAGTTAGGTCATGACTAGTCTATTTTGCTGGCTAGATCTATTATCTTTTGCGACGCAACAAGAGCATCAATCCAAAAAGACCAAGAATACCAATGGCTGGCTCAGGTATTGAATTGGATTGTGATACCTCTAGTAAAAAATCATCCACTCTCCCAAATCCGTTCGCATTTCCGCTTCCGTCCAAGCCCCTGAACTGAAGAAATAATTGCTTCCCGGCAGAAGAAGCTGTCGCTGTGTAGATTGCATCATGATCTACAAGCTCGTAAGTGCTATTTTGAGTTGAAGTTCCGGAAAGATCATTGACCAGTATATTTTGGTTCCCAAAGATCGTATTATCGTCTGTAGTAAATAGGATCACTTGGACTTGGTCACTTGCATCGTTCCAGTTAAAAGCATCGCGCCACTGATAACTTACGCTGAAAATGTCTGCGCTCTGTATTGTGTGCCCAGTCGCATTACCGAAGATTCGGTTCGCAGCTTCTGAAATTACAGCGTTCCTTGAACCGTCCGAGTTCAGATTCAATCGAGTGGCCTGCATCGTCTGTGCTGCTCCAAGATTAGTCCAACCTGCAGTATTTCCAAAGCTCCGGGAATCCGTGGCACTGGTGTCCTCGTTGAAATTTCCGTTATTAGTTCCTGGCCCTATAAGTACCGTTGCCCCTGTGGCGAGTGACGGCATCAAAAATAGAGATGCTAATAGGAGGATTTTCATGAGAGCAATACAATTTAGAATAATCTCTAATGTATTGATAAACAAGGTAAAATATCTTTTTGGGAGGTCATTAATCAGAAATTTAAATCGAGCAAGAAAAAGTATTCAGAATAAGGCAATGCACCATCATCCATGTCCCTTATTTCACCGGTCTTTTGGAAACCATAATTTTCGAAAAATTGGTGAGCCCTTGTGAATCTTGTGTCTGACCAGAATTCGATGCGTTTGTATTTGTGATCTTTGGCCCAATTCATTGCCCAGTCCATTAGAGTTTTCCCTGCTCCGGACCCACGCATTGATTTTTTAAGGTAGAGTCTTCTGAAGGTGAGGGGGCCTGCTGGTTGATCTTTGGGGAGTGTCGCATGGGAGCCCACGATTTTTTTCTGATCATTTTCTAAGATGACAAAGTCACCACCTGATTCATGATAATGATGGTGGATGTCGAGAAGATCCTTGTCGGCTCCATCAGTGTACATGATTTCACCGTACTCATCATATATTGAACTGACCAGGGTAATAATTTCTTCACTATCGTCATTGGTTGCGGTGCGGATTTTCACGGATCGATGAGGGAAATTTTCAGCCTTATCTGCTCGCTTCTCTTTGCTCCTGTTTGATAATTGAATCGCTTATTAATGAGTACTGATTCTTCACCTAAACTGATCCCCAGATCCTCTATGTCCTGTGGGTTAATGACCCAATCAAGGAGGTTCTCAGAGCCTTCTATATTAACACTTATATCAAGAATGGGTTGACTTGTCATTCTGTAGCTGAGTTCCATATATGGACTCGATTTGATCAATGAGAGCATTTCTTTATTTCCAAAGACGAACGGATTCGTTCCCGAGAAGTATTCCAACAAGTTACTTTTCTGATCCTTGTCCGGGTCTGATTCGGGTGAAGTTAATGCTTCGTTCGCGTCTTTCCTGAACCGTCTTTTTGTCCATTCTCCGTAATTAATGACTCTGGTGTCGAGTGTCAGATCCCATGGCTGGGAAAGACTCGCTAAGACTTCCTGCTTTCCTGAACCGTCCATATCACCTCTGCTCACTGCCTTTGCTCCTGTCCCGCCGATCGAGTTTGTTCCGGTATCAACCCAGTAAACTTTTTTTGCACTGATGTCCAAAGTCATCCCATGAGGTGTGTCCAGGCCAGTGTAAAGATCTTCAATCTCACCACCATTTATTGGTTTGCGTTGAATCTTGTGCGTTTCTCGGTCACACCAATAAAAGTACCCACCCTTTGGATCGACCTTGACTCCCCGGGTCCGGATAAGGCCACTAACGATCTTCTCGGTACTTTCCGCATTAGGAAGAGAAGTGCGAAAAATATTGCCTCCTGAAAAATCACCCCAGTAGAGTTTTTTCTGAGTAAGATCAAGGTCAAGATAGTAGGGGCTTTCCGTCTCAATCACAGTTTCACGATTCTTCCCATCATAATCTGATCGTTCGATCCGGTCATTGTCTCTATCGCACCAGTAGATCTTGGATGATTTTTTATCCAGTGCAAGGTCAGCGGGAAACCGTAACCCGGTCGAAACGATTGGTTCTCTGTCGGATCCGTCCAGTTTTGCTTGGTAGATGACGTTGCCGCCATTGTCCGCATAGAATAATAAGTTACGTTTTACATCGATCGCAATTCCCCGGACATTGGTTCCTGCAGAAGGGATCAGAGTCCTCAAGTTGGATCCGTCGAGATCCGCAATTCGGATTCGGCTTGCTCCCCGGTCACTGATGAGCATTTTCCCTGCTCGGGTGTCCATGATGCCGGATGCCAAGATCCAAATCATAGCTATGCATTTAATTAAATTCCCTCTTCTCGAGTGCATCAGTATTATATTTATATACTCAATTAGCTCTTATGGGAAGAAATGACGTTCCTGACTTGATGAATCTTTAGCGCCGATTCAGAATTTAAATAGAATGGAAAGAGATTGGGTCATTCGTAACGCTGAATGGGAAACTGAATCTGCGCTCTTATATGAGGTGAGGAGTTCAGTTTTTGTGGAAGAGCAGGGCGTGGATGTTTCGATTGAGAGAGACGGAAAGGACGATCAATGCCATCATTCTCTAGCCCATGACAGCTCGGGAAAGGTGCTGGGAACGGGAAGACTTTCCCCTGAAGGAAAAATAGGTCGTTTAGCTGTTTTGAAGGAGTGGAGAGGATCAGGTATAGGATCTGAAATTATGAGAAATCTTATTAAGCAGTCAGAATCACTCGGGATGGTTCGAACGTATCTGCATTCACAAGTTGCGGTGACTAAATTTTATGAATCACTAGGTTATCGACAAGAAGGACCAATTTTTGAGGAGGCCTCAATACCTCATGTCGTTATGTTTAGAGAATCGGATAATGCTTGAGAGTGCCCTTCAGTTGGGGCAATCTTGGTTGCCTTGCCATTCAAATCCGTAATTTTTTTAGCCGCAATTACTTTATCTTTTCCATTGTTCGCTTTTGGAGAGGTGAGTTTTTCGCGAGATGTGATGGCTGTGATTTCTAAGTCTGGATGCAATGCTGGAGGATGTCATGGGAATCAGGATGGAAAGGGAGGGTTTAAATTATCGTTATGGGGTGGAGACTCGAGTCACGATCATAAGGAGATTCTATCATCAGGTAAGCGCGTGAATCTTAAGGATCCTGAATCAAGTAAGATTCTCCTAAAGCCGACCCAACAGAGCAAGCATGAGGGAGGAAAACGTTTTGATGTAGGTTCAGATGAGTATCGCATTCTACTAGAATGGATCAGAGCAGGGGCGAACACTGATTTAGAGACGAAGCCCGAGCTCGAATCTATTCAGATATCACCACCCGTTGCGATTATATTAGCTCCTGAACAAAGAATTGATATTAAGGTTAAGGCTAAGTTTTCGGATGGTAAGCAGATAGACGTGACTCGTTGGGCAGTTTTTGAAAGTTCGAATCTGATAGCTGAGGTCAGTGATATTGGAAACATTGAGTTCAAGCAGCCAGGGGAAACGACCGTCTTTGTGAGGTATTTGAATGGTAGAGCATCGATGCGGGCGGCAATGATTAAATCTCAGAGCGGCTATGAATGGAATGGGCCAGAACCTAAGAACCGAGTAGACGAACATGTTTTTTCAAAATTGAAATTGTTCCGTCAGAATCCTACAAAGATTTCTGACGATCTGACTTTTCTTAGGCGCGTGAGTTTGGATATCACTGGTTCATTGCCGGAACCAGGAACTGCTAAGTCATTTCTATTAGATGAAAGGAAAGATAAGCGGTCGCGGCTCGTCGATGAATTGCTAAAATCAAAAGAATACGCAAATTATTGGGCGCTCAAATGGGCTGATTTACTTAGGGTTGAGGAAAAGACCTTGGACTCAAAGGGAGTGAAGAAAATATACACTTGGTTATCTGAAATGATAGAACAAGGGAAGCCGTTGAATCAATTTACCCGTGACATTCTGTGTGCAACTGGGAGCACTTACGAGAATCCCCCGGCAAATTTTTATAGGGCATTGAGATTTCCAGTGGACAGGGCTGAGGCTGTTGCTCAGGTCTTCATTGGAACGAGGATAAATTGCGCTAAGTGTCATGACCATCCTTTTGAAAATGTTAGGCAAGAGGACTATTATAGATTTGCTGCGATCTTTGACGCCATTGACTATGAGATCATTGAGAATAAGAAGAAGGACGGATTTGATAAGCACAAGTTCGTCGGTGAGCAGATAGTGAAGTTGGTTCCGATCAAGGACATGGATCAAAAGAAATTACTAAAAGATCCGAGGACCAAGGAACGTCCTGTCCCGGGCTTCCTTGACGCTAATGCAGACCCTCTTAAGTCATTTGATAATAGACTCGACGAGCTTTCTTCCTGGATCACTTCTCATCCAAGATTTGCTAAGGTGCAGGCGAACCGGATCTGGTCCAACTTAATGGGTCAGCCTCTAATTGATCCGGTTGATGATGTGCGTGAGACGAACCCAGCATCGAATCCACAACTGATCGATTTTCTTGCAAATGAACTAATTAAAAGTGGCTTCAATCAGCGAGAACTAATTAAGCTTATTGCTAATTCTGCGACTTACCAGTTATCCTCTGATCCTGGGAAAGTTCTGGACGTTGGAACGGAAGAGAACTTTGCAAGGGCAAAGGTCATTCGATATCCAGCCGAGGTGGTCATCGATGCCGTTCACCAATCCATGTCCGTGAAGGCAGAATTTTCTGATACATCGAAGAGCATTAGAGCAATCAGTATGCCTGGAGTCGAGTCCGTGCATTTGTCGAATAAGCCACACCATGGGGACCGTTTCTTGAAAGTCTTTGGAAAACCGGCCCGCCTCACTAATTCTGATACTGAAAGAAGTAATGACACGACTCTCGCACAGGTCTTTGAGATGACTGCGGGTGAAATGATCAATGGGATCATCGAGAAGGAAAATAACCGTATTGGTCATCTCATCGGGCAGGGAAAAGATGATCTTCAAATTATTAATGAGCTATATTGGGCAGTACTCACGAGGCCTCCTTCCTCAGCAGAATGGTCGATGATGCTCAGTTATGTTAGCTTGGCGGAGAACAGAAGATCGGCAATGGAGGATATTTCCTGGGGTCTCTTAAATGCTAAGGAATTTTTATTAAGAAAATGAAACGGTTCCACTGCAAGAGTCTCGGAAAGGTGTCAGTTTCTCGCCGCACACTGCTCAGTGCGGGAGGCATGGGAATGCTCGGTATGAATGTTCCTGATTTCTTGCGTGCTGATGAGTTGACATCGGCCCGGCCCAAGGTCATGGCTCGAGCCAAGTCGGTCATTTTTCTTTTTCAGTGGGGAGGACCGAGTCAGGTCGACATTCTCGACATGAAACCTGATTCACCGAAAGAATACAGGTCACCACATGCACAGATAAGGACCACTTGTCCTGACATTGAGATTTGTGAGCATTTGCCAAGAATGGCTAAGTATATGGACAAATGTACCGTGGTCCGGACCCTTCACCACAAGATGAAGAATCATAATTCTGCTGGTTACTATGCCC
This sequence comes from Verrucomicrobiales bacterium, assembly GCA_012960505.1. Classification (GTDB taxonomy): domain Bacteria; phylum Verrucomicrobiota; class Verrucomicrobiia; order Verrucomicrobiales; family DEV007; genus EC70. The sequence continues at coordinate 8,345 of DUBC01000037.1, read as the reverse complement.
TGACCGGTCATGCACCACCCAGTGATGATCAGCGGCTCCGAGACCTTCCAGATCTTTACCCTGCGTACGGTTCCGTGGTTAGTAAGTTTGCGCCCAATGCAGATAATGGAATGCCTACCTTTGTTTCCTACCCGCATGTGATCGCGGACGGATCAAGGACCCCTGGCCAGCATGCAAGTTTTCTTGGTAAGAAGTATGATCCGCTTTTCATTCCTAGAGATCCGAACAAAGATGATTTTAAGCTTCCTGAGTTGAGCCTTCCGGAAAGCTTGAGCCTTGACCGAATACAATCTCGGCGAGGTTTGCAGACGGTCATTGATCAACAGTCCAGAATGCTTGAGTTTTCAGAACGAGCGCGTGGTCTTGATGATTACTACAAGAATGCCCTTGGAATGTTAAATTCTCCTAGGGTCAGGAATGCATTTGATGTATCCAAGGAACCAAGATGGCTGAGGGAAAAGTATGGACGTTCCACTTATGGGCAAGGTTGTCTTTTGGCTAGAAGATTGGCTGAGGCGGGCGTGAAGTTTACGACTTGCTACTTCTCAAACGTCATTGGTGGTAGGAGCAAGACAAACGGCGGTTGGGACACCCATGGTTTTGATAATACCCGGATGTATCCAATCGTAGAAGCCTATCACTTGCCAATAACAGACCAAACCTTGCCTACCCTAATTGAGGATTTGGATCAACGAGGAATGCTTGACGAAACTCTTGTTGTTTGGATGGGTGAGTTTGGCAGGACGCCAAAGATTAATAAAAATGCCAGCCGTGATCATTGGCCTCAATGCTATAGTGTGCTCTTGGCGGGGGGCGGTGTTAAAAAGGGATTCGTTTATGGAAAATCTGATAAGCATGCGTCCGAGCCGGAAGAGGACCCGGTGACCCCTGAAGATTTAACTGCAACCATTTACTACTTGCTCGGCATTGATTCCAGACTTCACATTTATGATACTCAAGATCGTCCGCTGATGATATCTAGCGGGGAACCGGTCATGGATCTTATTGCTTGATCTTGTCAGGGGCGGGTTTGTATCCGGAAGAAAAGCTTTTTCTCAGTTTGCTGTGCTTTGATTCGATAACGGACACGCTCATTGCCGTTCCCAAGGTCTTCTGTGTCCGAATATTCTAGGAACTTCATTGCGTCTTCCCAGTTCGATCCGTCAGAGGATCCTAAGACTTTCCAGTCCAGGGAAGAGCGAGCATCTTTATTTAATCTGAGCCTTAAGAATGCGGATTCTTCTTGCCCTTGATCTGGGCTAATTTTTTCAACTTTGATATCCAGTAAAGCATCTGACGGATCGAATGACTTAGGAGCATTGCCTGACAGAAATTCTTCGAGATTGGTTAAAAGGTCCCCATCAGGATTGGCTCCTGGTCCGGAAATATCTATATTTTCAAGTTCGGACTTCGAAAAGTTACTTATTTGCCAATCATCAAATCCTATCGTTGGTGTTTCTGATCCGGGGTTCCCACCGAGGACAGAACTGGGCTGCCAGTTTTCCGGAACCTTGTGATCTGGATTCGACTCTGGATTTCTAAGTACGAGGGCATACCCTTTGCCGTCGGCCGTCTCAGGCCATGGAGAATCATCATCATATTTAAAGTCTCTGATTGTGCTGCCGTCGGCCGCTAATAATAGGATCCTTTCTCCGCCATTAGATAGATTGGTATTATTGGCAAACTTCCCTAGTACTGGAAGGCCATTCCCAAAACGGTTCCCGAAGGCATCATCATTTTCGACAATGAGAGCTCTTTTCCCTGATTCAATGACTAGAGAATTTCCTTCATTAAAATCAAAATCGACCCCCTTATCAAAGATCACACCTCTCAAATCGACGCTCTTTTCCCCGATGTTCATCAGTTCAATATATTCGAAGTCGTTCCGGTCATTATGTCCGGCCTCTATTTCAGTGTCAGTTGGAGGCGATGGGCGGTAATGGATTTTTGATATTACGAGGTTCTGAGGACCGGCAGAATCGACGTCAGTGAGAAAGACCGCTTCTGTCAGAGCGGACCATTCGTTACCTGAGAAAGCGCGTGCTCGGACCATCGTCTCAGGGCCGGTCAGTTTTATTGAACCGTCATAGGTAATAGCAGTGTCCGAGAGCCCTCCGTTACCGCCTCCGATCCCTTCAGAGGCAATGAGAGAGGCGTCGATTAGAAAATCACTGGATCCTGCGCTCACGTTGAGCCCGTGAATGGCTAGAACGTTATTACCTTTTTTTAATAGATTCGCTTTTTCTGAGACGAGGAAAGACTGAAAGACTTCGGCCTGTGAATCGGTATGACTCGAAGAGGCCGTGGCATCGTATCCTAACGGAGTCCCTGGACTGCCTCCGGCCTGGTCCCTGATAATTTCTGTTCCGTTCAAGTAAGCGACGAACCCGTCATCATAGCGGACTTTCAGAGTCAATGTATCAAAGAGTGAAGGGTCATCGACTTCGAAATCCATTCTCATATAAATTGTTTCCGTTTTACTTGAATTGGTCTGATCCGAGAAATTGAAATTTGGATCAATGATCTCGATGTATCTTCCGTTCGCCGAATCGTAGCCGGCTCCGAGTTCACCTTCTTCCCATGAAGAATCATCAAAATCGATGCCGAACCATGTATTGGCGAGTGAATTATCCACCGGCATGATCGCGCGCTTAGTGGATAGCTCTGGTACTAATACGTGCTCAGTGACCACTGCTGCCGATGCAGGTGTCCGTGGGTCAGTTCCGTCCAGGGTATAGTAGATAGTTCCGTTACCTGGACCATCAATTGATAGATTAAAATTAGATGAGACGGATCCGCCGTGCTGCGAGAAGTCCGGTGCCGCGGTGCCCGGGTACCATCTCCTTGATTTGAACTGGTTTAATACGATGTCTGTTCTCCTAGGAAAATAATTATCTGAGGCGCTTCCGGAAGCCTTGCCAAGTAGCTGGTCCCGGGTCCTAATCCAGTCCAGCCTAGTGTAGGGATTGCGGCGCGCGTTATCACCCCATCTTGCGGATTCTATGCGGACAACTTTTTCAATTGGATCAGCCAGTTTGAGGTAGGCCTTTTCGGTTTCTTCGGGAGTCATGACGCCTCCGTTAAAGAAGTGTTGCCTGACAATATCTGCAAAGCGCAACTTAAATTCTTGATTCTTGATGAGTCTATGAAATACCTCGGTAGGTCCTCCAGAATCGTTCCTCCCAGTCGAGTCATGTCCGGTACTCTCCATGCAGTGTTCCGGGTCCCAGCTATGATAATACCATTTTCCGTCAGGACTCACTTTGTTGTATGTTGCGTACCAGTTCTGGTGGGCCCAGTCCGTGTTACCGACATAATAGTTGGCAATCATGTAGGTGATAAAGTTATCGATGTGAAGCACATCAGCGACCGCTTCATAGTTTTCCTGATCTTCCATGTCTTTGCGGGCAAGACTGAGCATCTCTGAATAATTGGCAGCCGTTCCGTTCACTGCAGTAGATGTGCGGTGCTTCATTGCATCATAATCATCATTATCCCCACCCAGGTACTGAGCGGCAAAATTGTCATCTGGTCTTTCATGGATTTCACTGATTCCCCACAGGACTCCGTTAATGTAGAGTAGGACATGATGGCCGGCAGGAGAGAGTCCTCCCATGGCCGTGTGCAGGTCGGCAGGGAACTGGTCATGGGTGTACTGTGCCCTGACTCTCTGACTCTCACCCCGGTTATAATGCCAGACATTGTTGAGGCGATTGTCCAGGACCAGAGTATCGAAACGGGTAGCTCGAGCATTTCCATATAATGGATAACGAAGATCTTTCAGGAACTTGAGTCGGAGTGATAACTTGTCGGACTTCCATCTTGAGGTAGATGATCCGCCGACAATTTGAACAGTTCCTTCAATCTGGAAGCCTTCGGCCGCGTTAGGATCTTCAAGGTTCCTATCAGGATTGATGTATTCAATGGAAGTGGCCCTCTCTGAGCTTTCTCCCTGAATATATATTCCACGGTTTCCAAAAAATTCATTCCAATCAAGGACAAGAGAAACTGTAGGTACCCGGAGAAAGTCTTCCGGGATTGGACTAACTTCGGGAGATGCATGGTTCACTATTTCCGGATCCATTTCATAGTCAGGTCCAGCATGTCCCCAGTTCACATGGTCCGGGACAGTGCTCCTCGATTGCTTGAGAATGTCGGTAGGGAAGATGTATGTGTGAGTGTCGACGTTTGTGGGTTCATAGTTTTCCCTGTAAGCCATCGCCCTAATGGCCGTGGTCTTTGATATTTCAATCTCCACGCTCGGTACAGTGACAATATTTTTAGGGCGAACTTTAATTCCGTTACTTTTGGATGGAACAGTTCCATCAGTGGTATAAACGATCGTGGCTCCCGGTGTTTCCGTAGTGATCGTTGTTTTGAAAGGTTCTTCATATATTCCTCTGTCCGTGCTGAACGTGGTGTCCTTAACAAAACCCTCAACTCCGATATCATCGTTCAAAGCGCCCGGTGAAGGTTCTTTAAAGAACCCCAATGAGAGGGGTGACTTATCTCCGAAAACTCCATAAGAGATATCCTCAACCTGACGAGGGTAAAGGCCATGAGCTGACACAACTGTAAAATTAGTATCTTCATTCTGGCGAGTCAGCGCTACGTAAGATCCTTCAGATGAACTGAGTTGGAAATCCGTATGAAGCTCCTTGGACGGATCATTACGGTCCTTACCTGAAGCGAAAATGACCAGGAATTTATTCGGGCCAATACTGATGTTGGGAATTGCCCATTTATTGAGCCGCCCAGCATCATCAGTGAGGTAGTAGTTGTTAAGTGATATTTCTGAATTGGTCGGATTCCAAAGTTCAATCCAGTCAGAGCTTTCATCGTCTGAGTCGAGGATTGAAGAGCTGTTGCTTGCCATGAATTCACTAATTAGCAGGTCATCGAGGGTCGGGAAGCTGGGAACGCTATTTGTATCGTTAGGGTCAGAACCGGATGTTATTTCGATACTGTCCTCATAACCATCATCATCAGTGTCACTCTTTGTCGGTTCAGTTTTATATGTTTCTAATTCTTCAAGGTCCCCGAGCCCGTCCGAGTCCGTGTCGGCTAATTTAGGATCAGTGGGTGGGTCTCTGTTGATCTCTTCACCGTCACTTAACCCGTCATTATCGGTGTCGGGGGAAGTGGGGTCCGTTCTGGAAACATTGACTTCATGCCCATCATTGACTCCGTCTGAATCTGTGTCCGATGAATTGGGATCCGTGTTATAGGTGAACTCGCTCCCATTGATGAGTCCGTCATCATCCGGGTCCCCGTTCTCATTTTCAAGAAGGTTAGGGAAGTGGCTCAACTCCCAAGTGTCGGGCAGTTCATCATTGTCTGAATTGTTTGGCAGGAAGAGTCCATCCTTATAAGCGATATAATCAATTTCTACGGCTCCCTGGTCAGAAGTTGATGAAAGTTGCATGGACATGTAGGCATACGTTTCGTCACTGCTCGTTGCTAAGGATATAGTCTCAGAGAAATTAGGTACGGTCGCTTCGTTCATGTAGATCTTGAGGTCGTACCTTTCTGTGTTCTCTTCGTTTTTCCTTATCGTTACCCAGAACTCGTTCCAGGCAGTAGGATCGAGGCTTTTGAATATTGTATTAGAACTGTCACTGATGAACATTCCGCTTTCCTCATAAGCAGAATCAGTGCCTGCGATTCCAAACGCAAAACCTACCCGGCCCTTAGATCCTCGAAAATTAATGATTCCTTTTGCTCCACTATGAGGATTTAACCCATTGGGAGCATTTTGCAGATCAGTTGCTGATTCGGGGAGGCGCAGTCTGAAGGCGAAAGTTGCACCGTCGTCCATAAAGTTTGCTGGTGTCCCTTCGTTCGTTTCTAAGTCATGCGTGAGTGTCAGCCTGCGGTTATTGTTCGTTCCTGAAGACTTGACTGCATCCACGATTTGTAGTGCCTTGTTCCCAGGTTCACCACTTATGGGGACCGTGGCCACTCCTCCAGGATTACCGGTCCCGGGCACGGTCCCGTCCCAATGATCTGAACTGTTGTTATGGTCCCACGTTCCGTCCAGCGCCTTGGTAGATATATTTGAATCCGAGTTGCCGTCGTAGCTGTAGTCCCAGCCGCCAGGAGGAGGAGGGTATTTTTCAGCTAATGAGGTAGATACGAATGTCAGGGAACTGAGGATGATGAGACGAATGAATGTCATTTGAGGAGAGTCTTATATAAGGGGTTATCTTAATATGGATCGATTGTTGGTTTTCCTCAAGTGAGATAGATGATGAGCTTTCCATTTCATTAACCCGTGTCAATAATCGCAAGTGTGGCCTGAACTAAGGAATGAGATAGGAATAATAGACCGTAGGATCTTTTTATTTATGCCCCGGCAAAAATGAGCCAAAATCGATTGCCAAGGCAATGCACAAGCCTTTGCTCTTCTTGTGTCAGTCCGAATGCCTCAATTACTCGTTCTTTTTTACTATCAAAAACAATTTATCAACAGCTTCAAATATGCCTGTGGTATGAGTTGTCGTTTCTCCACCACTCGCCACGCTATCATCGTCGTCTCCCCAGAATTCCAAAGGTTCGCTTAGGTCCTGACTGAACAGAACAGCAACCTCTGCCTATCCCTACTAGCTTCTTATTGGATAAAGAAGGTCGGGTCGCAGCAATTTACAAAGGTCACGTTCCTCTTTCCACGCTTCTTGATGATGTAGCTCTACTGAGCAAACCGGAAATTGAAGCCCGTGATGCAGCTGTGCCTTTCCCTGGACGCTGGGCTTCGGATCTTTTCCCTCCACAGGCGATTCGTTTAGCAGAATCATTTGCTAGGGCCGGAAACCCATCACTGCGCAAACGCTATCTCAAAGATTATCTTCTACGCTTCGAGTCAGAAGAAACCCGCCTCTACCTTGGAAGGCTTTTGCTCGATGAAAATAATTTAGAACAAGCCGTTCGGGTCTTTGCCGGAATATCGGCTACTACTGAGAACGAAGCTGACTATCACCGCAGTGCCGGTATCCTGCTTTTAAAGTATAATCAGATCCGACCGGCACGCAATCATCTCAGAGCCGCACTTTCTGTTTATAAGAACAATCCTGATTTCCGTTTTAATCTTGGCATAGCCGAAGCCGGAAGCGGTAACTTGGTAGAAAGCCTCAATCATTTTCGTGCTTGTGTCCGAATGAAACCGACTGATGCTGTAGCGCATTTTCAACTTGGCAATGCCTTGCAGGCCACAGGAAAGGGCCACGATGCAGTCACGCATTATCGAAAATCACTTCAAGTCCGTCCCGGTTGGATGTTCCCCGCAAATAATCTAGCTTGGCTTCTTTCTACGCATCCTGATTCAGAATTGCGGAACGGTGAGGAAGCAGTCAAACTGATTACGCCAATCATTAAAGCAGATGGTGGAAAAAACCACACAACACTGTCTACACTGGCAGCAGCACTCGCTGAAACTGGTGACTTTAAGGGAGCAATCGAAACTACAACGAGAGCGCTTCATTATGCTCAATCAGTAGGTGCTAATGATGCCGGTCTCCGGGCCGCGCTTAGCAATTACCGGAACGGTAAAGCCTTTCGGGGCAAATAATATCGTTCCCCTAAATTAAATAAGACTCAGGGGCCCAGTTGATATTACATGCTATTTTATAAAAGGGTTTATGGCTGATCAGAACAGCGATAAAATATTATGAACAGGAAACAACAGGGTATTCGCAATTGGTTGATATTTTTGTTATTCTTGGACTTCGCTTGACCACTACATCGACTGACCAGTGACTATCGCGCATGGACAGGTTTTGTGATGAAAGGTAATCGGCTTGCCAATTATAATGATTTTAGCCCATTCTATGGGTATGAAATTATTATCGGGTTTTGCTGTTTTCTGGGCAATTATCTGTTTATAATTTTTTTATGTCTACCCGTTTCAACGCCCTCGTAATCACTGTAATGATGGGCTTCATGTCGTGTTTGCGGTCTGAAGTGATTCTTGATGGACCTGGTAACCTGGTGCTGGTCGAAGAGTCCGGCGATTTTGCGCCAGATAATCTGGCACTGACAGGCACTGCCTTTGCGCTCGACCTGATTAACAACGGCGCGTTCAGGCCATCCCACGACATTCCCAACCTCAACGACGGTATTTATGGCAACGGTAACAGCTGGATCGGCAACTCGTTGGATTCTTTTTGCGGAATCAATCTCGGGGCGACGGAGATGACCATCTCCAGCATCGCCTTCGGACGGGATAATACTGGAACATTTGGTGATCGCAACCAGGGCATTTATACTCTGCAGTTCACCCGCATGCCGAATCCCGATGAGAATACGACTGACACCGGGGACGCAAACACTGGGTGGAACACCATCGGCAC
>DUBC01000036.1 GCA_012960505.1 Verrucomicrobiales bacterium | reverse complement strand
GTTGTGACGATCAACATCACCATTACCTCCGGTGAAGGTCATCTCCGGTGGATTGTCTCCTCCGCGACGGTGCACCCGCCAACCGTTACCTTCGCCCTTGGCCACAAGGCACTGCCAATTCTTGCTGATTGCCTCTGCTGTGTACCAGGCGGAAACCGTGAAACTCTCACCAGCAAAGTCGAATGTGTTTTCGTCACCCGATATCGCAATGCTCTGGCTACCGTTCAGGTAAATGGCTCCATCAAACTTACCGGTCTGGAACTCAATCGGGCCACCTTCCTCAACGCCGTGATTCTCAGCCTTCGCATCATCAAAGTCTGAATCCAGTGGCCAGTAGGATACTAAATTCGTTTCAAAAGCAATTGCCGTAACGACTAACGGATCCGTTCCGTCCTGAATCTCATTGAAGTCAGAAATACCATCACCGTCCGTGTCCTTATTCTCAGGATCCGTGCCGGCAGCAATCTCCGCTCCATCAAGCAGACCGTCACGGTCCGCGTCAGGGTTCAATGGATTGGTCTCATGCACTTCGATTTCAGCTTTATCACTGAGCCCGTCATCATCCGAGTCCGCCTTATTAGGCTTGGTCCTTAATTCATATTCTTCGATGTTAGTGAGCCCATCATTGTCATCGTCCCCTTCAGGATCATCGACTCCGTACTTCTCCTCCCAGGAATCAGGTAACCCGTCACCGTCCTCATCTTCCTGCGTTGCGCCAATCGGGCTCAATCCATCAGCGAGTGCGGCAATTGCAGCTTCTGGAAGCACTTCTCTCCAGATAGCAACGTCATCAAGATAGCCATCAAACTGGCTTTCACCGTTATTGCGTGCACCTAAGACGAACGTTCCTCCACCGTTAGGCGCTCGTTGGGCCTGTGGTCCTCCGTCAAGCTGACCATTCAGATAAATCGACGCCGTGTCAGCGGCTCCGTCATAGGTCCACACCGCATGGATCCACTGCTCGGCTTCTAGCACAGTGCTGGCGTTCCAGTCCGCTCCCCAGTGTGCACTGTGAAGTAATCCGCCGCTACGAATTCCGTTGTGGATACCCTGATTGGTCTGGCCCCAGATAAAGCCCTCACCACCGGCAGAACCGATCGGCTTGATCCAACACGCAAATGTGTAACTTCCATCCTCAAAAGTATTAAGATCAGAGTTCATATCAATACTAAGCACATCAATATGACCGCCAGTGAAATTGGCTCCAGTCGTTGGAGTTGACCCACCATCTGCTCCCGCCACATCAAAACTCACCGATCCGTCAACAACACCATCATTACCATTACCACTCAAATCCTCCACCTCACCTTCAAAGTCGAGGAAAAGGTATGGAGCTGGAAGCGCTCCCTTGCTGTTCGGATCGTGAGGGTCAGTTCCTCCAGCAATTTCACCGCCATCAGAGTAACCGTCACCGTCCGTGTCAGCATTATTCGGATCGGTTCCGGTGTTTTCCTCATCAACTAGAATTCCGGTATTGGTTTCAACCCCATCAATGAGTCCATCCTTGTCTGTGTCCGCCAATTTAGGATCTGTCCCGGTATTGGTCGCGCTCACATAGGTTCCGGTATTAGTCTCAACACCATCACTGAGTTCATCACCATCAGTGTCACTCTTAATAGGGTTAGTCCTTGTTTCCTCGTACTCATCAAGGTCCGTTAAACCGTCTCCATCAAAGTCTCCAGTGCCTGCTCCAGGCCCAGGGCCTGCCTCATTACCATTAAGATCAGTAAGATTACCTGCAATTTCGTTTTCATAGAAATCGGGTATAGCATCACCGTCCTCGTCGCCATCAAAAATTCCCACCTCGATAATTAGGTTATCTATAAATAGATCCTGGTTAGCTCCCCCTACACGAGCAGTGAAAATAAAATTATGCCCGTCATCAGCGGTGAAGCCTGTAGTGTCGACATCGGTAAACTCGGCATTCGTTGTCATGCCGGTCGTTTTAAAAGAAGCTCCAAGTTGTGGGTTCCAAGAAATTTCAATAGTCCCCTCTTTGCGTGACCCATCCTCAAGAATGATCCCATTTTCAAACGCCAACTGACCAAGATCAGCACCTTCACCTACACCCGAAATATTGAGCCCCTGCTCAGCGTCCCCGTTACGCCAAGTATCTACTTCAAAAGATATATTCTCAGTCACACCTGGAATGACTCCTCCATTATCAGGCCTTGACATTCCCTCTTCTGCTCCACCCAACTCTCCTAGGATCGCGTCGCCATAATTGATAGAAAATCCATCAGCCGGATCATTAGCACCGGGACTATCATTCAGCTCATAGTCAAATGACATTCTAAATCCTTTGGATGATCCCTCAATGGCAGGGATCGAGAAACTTGCATATCCTAACCCCTGATTATCAATGGTAAGCTGCAACCGCCCGTCTACAACACTTGCAGATGCACCAGACATCACGGTACCGTCTCCGAGATCTATTGTCCCATCAGCATAACCATCGAAACTGTTCACATAACCCTCAATGTCAGGTTGATCTTCAACTGTAGGATTTGTTTCAAGGACAATCTCTCTTCCATCCGGAGAGCCGTCACCATCCGTATCTGGGTTATTAGGGTCTGACCCAGGTTGATCTTCCGGATCATCCTCACTGTATGGCAAATCTGGATTTTCAACACCATCCAACAAATTGTCATTGTCTGAATCCGCATTCAAAGGATCAGTTCCAGTCGAATTAACACTCACCCATTCACCAGTATTGGTTTCAACACCATCACTGAGCCCATCATCATCCGTGTCTTTCTTAGTAGGATCTGTTCTGGTCTCTTCGTACTCATCAAGGTCAGTCAACCCGTCCCCGTCATAGTCTCCAGTCCCTGAACCTGGCCCAGGACCTGCTCCATTCCCGTTAAGGTCCTCTAAATTATCAACGAGCCTCTCCTCATACGAATCAGGCAACCCATCCTCATCATCATCTTCTTGAGACGCACCGCTCGGGCTCGCTCCATCAGCCAACGCTTGGATCGCGTCATCATTTAAAACCTCATCCCACATTGCTATGTCATCAGCCAATCCAACGTAACCAGCTTCACCACCATTACGGCCACCAACGATAAGGTTACCGCTTCCATTAGGAGGATTCTTGTTTCCTTCCCAGTCAATATTTCCATCTAGATATATCTTCCCCATATCAGATACTCCATCATAGGTCCAAGCCGCATGTATCCAGCCATCATCATCATTATTTAAATAATTATTGAGATTTGTAGCACCGTTCGTATCAGCTCCCCAATGTGCCTGATGCAAAAAACCACCGTTACGGATACCGTTGTGGATACCTTGATTTGTCTGACCAAAGAAAAACTTATCTCCATTCAAATCTGTCGGCTTAAGCCAGGCAGAAAGAGTATAGCTCCCATCCTGAGAAACTATTGATGAAACATCAACAGCAGTCACATCGATTAAGCCATCAGAAAAACTCGCCCCGGTCGCAGGCGTCGATCCTCCAGGAGCGCCTTCATCACCTAGTGTTGTCTGGCCTGGCTTCGTAACTATTCCATCATTACCATTGATCCCTTTATCTACAACGGTGTCTCCAGAATCCCCTTCAAAGTCAAAATAAACGACAGGATCTGGAATCTGAGCACTTAGTTTAAACGAAAAAGAACCAAGTACGGTAATAACAACAGCTAATTTTAATAAGATTAATTTCATGGAGTTTAGATTAGTTATTTGAGTCCTCCCTCGATTCGAAAATTAAGATAGAACACAACAGTGTGGGTAAATTACAAAAACTACTTAACAATGAATCTTTAGCTATAAAAAGCAAACAAGTATCCTAATTTTAACTGCAAGTAAGCGTGGCGTATTTTAATTCTTAATACTCTCAATTATAAATAAATCTTAACAAAGAAAAGAAAAAATTATACTTATCAATTAGATGAATATACCGCGAACCAAACCATTACCAATATTCAACTTTTTATTCACATCTCTATTATTGTTTACGAGCTCAGTCACAGCCGACGTAAAAATGCGAGGCATTGCAATAGCAACTGTCGACCCCATTGCCACTGACGCAGCAGTTCAAGCATTGAAAGATGGAGGCAACGCCTTTGACGCGTCAGTTGCCGCAGCCTTAACTCTCGGCGTTGTAAATGGATATAACTCCGGCATCGGTGGCGGTTGCTTTATCGTTGCAAGAAAAGCAAACGGCGAACTCTTTACAATTAATGGGCGTGAAACTGCACCAGAAAAAGCCCACAGAGACATGTTCATACGTGATGGCCAGGCCCAAACTAAACTCAGCCAAACCGGAGCCTTGGCTATTGCTGTCCCAGGTTCGCTGATGGCTTATTCAGAACTATGTGAAAAACACGGAAAACTAAGCTTTAAAAGTCACTTAGACAACGCTTCCAGCATTGCTCTCAATGGATTCAAGGTCCCGGCTTCTTTTGCCCAGAGAGTTAAAGGGAATTTCAAGCAAATTCAAAATTATCCAGCCTCGGCAAAAATTTTCTCAGATAAGAACGGAGGCCCCATCAAAGCCGGCTCGATCCTCATTCAGAAAGATCTCGCTAAAACTTATAATGAAATAGCACAGCACGGTATCGACTGGTTCTACAATGGGCCATTTTCGAAAAAAACAGAAGAATGGATGAATAAAAACGGAGGAATAATGAAAGGGACTGACTTTGAAAAATATCACGTAACTTATCCCAACCCGGTAAAAACAACGTACAGAGAATTTACCGTAGTTGGAATGCCTCCTCCGAGCTCAGGAGGAACTCACGTGGCTCAAATCTTAAACATTCTGGAACACTTCGAAATCAAGGACATTGATTCAGACTCACCCAAGTTCTATCATTTAATCACCGAAGCAATGAAACTCGCTTTCGCTGACCGGGCTCACTGGCTCGGGGACCCCTCCTCTGCTAAAGTTCCTCTAGGGTTAGTTTCCAAGGAATACGCAAAGAGCTTAGCAAAGAAAATTCATCCTAAGAAAGCTGGAAAAGTCATAACCCACGGAACCCCACCAGGATCCACTGAACATTTCTTTAATAAGCATACCACTCACTTCAGTTGCAGTGATAATGAAGGGAACTGGGTAGCCATTACTGCAACGATCAACACATCGTTCGGATCAAAGGTTATTATCCCTGGCACTGGCGTCATTATGAATAACGAAATGGATGATTTCTCCATTTCACCGGGAACACCTAACGCTTTCGGATTGATCGGCAATGAAGCAAACGCCGTCGCTCCAGGTAAAAGACCTCTCTCCAGCATGAGCCCAACGATAGTATTAAAAGGCCATAAACCCATTCTCTCGGTCGGCGCCGCAGGCGGCCCAACCATCATCAGCCAAACCTTACTTACTCTCATCCACACTCTCGACCACAATCTCTCTATCCGTGAAGCACTAATGAAACCACGGTTCCATCATCAATGGCAGCCAAACCAAATCAGAATTGAAAGCACCGCCGGCCAGAGTGTTATTGATTCATTAAAACAAATGGGACACCAAATATACATTGGAGGTCATGGCGGAGCCACTCAAGCAATTGGTAATTTAGGTAAAGGACTGGAAGCTGTGCACGATCCTCGGTTAAACGGCAAAGCCATCGTTTTCCCCATTCAAAAGTAAACTATTTATATATCAGTTAGAGCTGTTGAGCCTAGTTCTTAGAGCAAACTGTTCGCATGGGCGCAAAGTATTTATTTATGCATTTAACGTATAAATAGGAGCTGCGATCTTACTATTAGGATTTTGTTAGCTTCAAGAAAATCTCTGCTCAACAAATTATTCAAAATATCAGTTAACTAAAAGAGGAATTTTCTCACCACCCGTTCATACCAAATAAGTTAGAAATTAATCTTAAATAGTTTGATTACCTTAAATACCTTGGTCTGTTAACTAATTGATGAGTTATTGGTAAAATAAATACCCTTAACACCCAAGCTTTTAAGAAATTGGGGAAATTGTGAAAACAATTAATCGCATCTGGTTACCAGGAGCGGTTTTTGGTGCGTTTTTAGTTACGCTCTTAAACCGAAGGGATATCTATCACGATTTTTTAGAGCACGGGCGATTTGTTTCAGAATCAGTTTTTTCCTACGGCATACAAATTGGTGCTTGGGTCTCTTCAACTTTTCTCTTGAACAGATTGATTAACTTGTTCTTTTGGGACGGATTCATCGGACGCATCTCAGACCGTCGGGTCCCTCGCCTCCCGAAGGACGTTACGGCCATTGTTCTGTTTTCAATTGCTGCATTGCTTATAGCTTCCACAGTCTTCAATAAAGACACCACCAAAATATTAGCTGCTTCTGGTGCGGTCAGCATCGTCATCGGACTCGCACTAAGGACAATTATTTTGGACCTTTTCATGGGCCTCGCCATACACGTGGACCAACCATTTAAGATTGGTGACTGGATCATGGTTCACCAGAACCGAGTAGAAACTCACATCATAGCTGAAGTCATAGAAACGAACTGGAGGACGATCCGCTTAAGAACCACAAAAAACAATATGGTCGTAGTCCCTAACAGTAAGTTAGGAGACACTATTGTAACAAACTACATGAAGCCAAATCCACACTTCAGATTGGAAGTGGATTTTACCTTGGATTTTGATGTGAGCTCCGAAAGAGCAACAAGAGTTCTCACTGCTGGAATCCGCGCCGCTTGCGAACATGAGGGTGTCCTAATTGATCCGGAGCCTGAAGTCCGGATGAAGGCTTCAACGTTAGAAGGAATGATCTACGAGATTCGTTACTTCATCCTTCCAAAGTTCATTTCGCCAAACGAATCAATGCATTTGGTAAACAACACAGTCCTTGATCATTTAATGCATTCCGGAATTGTCCCTGCTCATTCCAAACAGGAAATTTTTCTATCGAAACGCGAAAAAAGATCACTCGACGCTTCTCTGGACAATGACTTGTACCAGTTACTAACAAGGACCGAACTGTTCCGGTCCCTGGACGCAAAAGAATTTAACTCTTTGTTGGAAAAAATGACGAAGAGGACACTCGGAGAGGGTGAGGTCCTCTACCAGCAGGAAGACATCGCAAGTTCCATGTTTGTATGCGTAGAAGGCTTATTAATCAGTCATGTAGACGGCATAGACGTTGGCCAAGTTAAAGCTCAAACAATACGCGCAGGCCAACACTTCGGCGAAGGTGTATTCCTCGGCGGACAGTGGAGAGAATCCACTATCACCTCAAACACTGAATCCATCCTATATGAAATTCAAAGAAATGATTTCGAGCCGATACTTGCTAAATACCAAAACTTAGAAAAATACCTCGAGTTAACCCACTCTAAATCGAACGAGGAAGCGATTGAGGCCGTAGAGAATGCCACGGAGCAAGCCAAATCAAAACCCGAAAAGAAAAAGACAACGGCCATCAATAAGGTCATGCGCTTATGGCCAAAGAAACGGAACCCTAAACAAACATTTTTTCCAGAAATGGTGCCCGACAACAGTGAATCAAAATAGAAAAAAAGTTAGACTAATGAATAAAAAAAACATCTATATAATTTCGGCGAGTATCACCTGCTCTTTACTGATAAATTTCAACTATGGTTTAGCAGAAGAAAATGCTCCTGAAGCATTAGTCGTCAAAAGTACGAGCCTAGCCACTCCATGGCTTCAGCAAGCACTTGATGAATTAACTGAGCTACCCAATGCTCCGAAAGATGAAATTGCATCCAAACGGATCACTCTCAGTTACATTGACCCTCTAAGAGCAACTCAATTACTGAGTCTGCACGGATACACAATTGGAAAGCCGGGTGAATCTGTCGACCCAAAAAACTTACCTGTTATCATTTCCCTTCCAGGAACAACCTTTCACGAAATTATACCAAAGCCAGAGGAGAAGTTCCCTCAAACAGAAACGGACCCCCTCAATGAACTTGTCATCTTTCATGACCCCTCAATCCCTTCGCAATTGAGTGGCATACTTGCAAAAATTAAGTCAGAAATAGACACCCCTGCCAGACAAATAATCATCGAAGCAATGATCCTTGAAGTCTCTTCAACGGCACTGGTTGAACTGGGCATCAAATGGGCCAAGACCGAAGGAGCAAATAATTTCATCGGCACCAACATGAGCGCCCTAACGATCGGCAGCCTTCAGCATCCAGCCACAGGTGCTGCACTTGATTTAGTAACCAAAGGAGGAACTAACGGCATATTCGAAGGACTCAACGCACAAATCAAAGCCCTAGTCAGAGAGGGTCAGGCTGAAGTTCTATCCAGACCCAGCGTACTAGCACTCGACAATCGAATGGCCTACATAAATGTCTCAGAAGACCTTCCCATTGCTAATACTTCATACTCAATTTCCGGCAATTATGCCAGTACCAGCTTCACTATAAAAAAAGCGGGAATAACTCTCGCTCTCCGCCCTAGGATCGACACTGAAGGCAAAGAAGTTAGCATGCAGGTCAATGCAGAAGTCACTGCCAAGATTCCTGATGCTGATGTCAATGTCCGAAGCAGTAACGGCACCATCATGGCAAGCTCTCCAACCATTTCAAATCGCTCGGTAAGAACCTATGTCAGAGTAGCCAACAATACACCCTTCATCATCGGAGGCCTCATTGCCAAAGATAAACAAATTACCAAGGACAGGGTCCCGGTTCTCGGCTCACTCCCCATCATCAAGCGTTTCTTCCAGAGCAAAAAAACAAACACCGTCAAAAGAGAAGTCATCATTGTACTGACCCCATTCGTTATTCCCGATGAAAACTCAATTGGTAAGAGCACCCCAATGGACGAAGACGCGTTTGACAGTTTTGACAATCAATTGTTCCGAGACTCTTATAGAATCAGAGGAGAAGACACCTTCGATCTTAATTATCTGTACGAAAACAAACAGCTCCAGAGAATGAAGGATCTAACAAAGCAGCTAGCCGCAAGAAACCTCAATTTAGTCAGTCAATACCCATACAAAAACTTCTACGGTGATTCCGTCCCGGGCGAAGAGATTCTATGCTACAGACAAATATACGAAGTCCTTAAGCGCAGAGGCGTGCAGAAAAAAATAAGTTCGAATAAAATCATTTTCTTTGAGCCTGATCTCAATATCGGCTCAGGAAATCGCGTCCTATTCCTAGAAGAATACATTAAACAAAATGCGCCTGGAATTCTCGGCAGCAAACCTCAATCAAAGACCATTGCCCTCTCATTTAAAATGAATCGCCTCACCGAAAAGGCAGACTCTATTTTCAGTGAACCAGTTCCAACCATAAGCGTTATTAATTGCCCAAACAAAGACAGTTGGAGCAAGATCCTCTGGGAAATGAATCAGCCCACAAAGAACGGTCAACAAAGATTCACTGTCCTCCTACGAAATACTGGCGACATAGATAGACTGAAGTATGCCATTCTGACAAAAAAGGCCATCAGTCTTAATACTGAAGATTTCGCTCTGCGGCTTAGTAATTTTTCACGAGGTCGCTTACTACTAATACCTAGAGTGACCGAGAAAGATATCGAACTTGTCGACATAGACGTCGCTCGCGCTTTCTTCTACTCAGAAATGTATTATCAGGCACAACAGGTCGCCATGGAAAAAGACATCAACGCTTTTCAAAAGATCACAAAGGAAAAAAAACACTTAGATCTACTGAAAACTCCCCTCTCAAAAAATAACTAAATAATAGAAAAAGAGAAATGAACAAACGGTACAAAATTATCCTAACTATCGCATCGCTAGCATGCATCTTCGCTTTGGGAGTAATATTCAACAATGGATCTGATCCTAATTCTCAAGGCACTACTAATCCCGTTCACGAGAAATCAACTGATGGCCTCGCCGCGGAACAGACAACTCCTTTCGGAATTCTTGCAGACAAAGCAAAGACCAAAACACAGAAAGGCAAAACCTTAGAGCATCTTGCAATAGCCAATCTGCACGCAGGAAACATGGAGCCTGTAATGAATATTCTTACTGATTGCCAAATAAACATCCGAGGAATTGATGACCTTAGGGAAAAAAGAGCGCTCATAGCAAGCCTCGCGGCATCACTAAAGCCTTTCGCCGGGACTAATGAAGTTGGTGAACTTAGCGACCCTATTATCTTGGCCCTCAGTTCTCCCATAGAAATTAAAACAACGACAAAAAGTGAAACCGCACTGCCCACTGAAAATCCTTTCATCTCCTTAGTTAATTCCGCAAAGTCTCCTAAATCCAAGCTCTTGATTAGCCAAAACCTCACTCTCGCCAACCTTTATTCTAACAATAATGAAAAAGCTAAGAAGTTCATGAACTCCTGCCTAGAAGCATTGTCTGCAATAACGGTACCCGATGAGAAAGAAAAACTAATTAAATCTTTAAGCCTCGCACTAAAAGAATTCGCTGAAGTAAGTGAAGTGACCAAATTTATGGGGCAATTAGAATCAATCAAGGACCTTCTAAAACCCAAACAAGACCCGGCTTTAGCTCTCATAAAGAAAATACAAGACCCTCAAGATCAGGTCAAAGTTCTTTGCGATTTCTCAGTGACTTTGATGAAAGCTGGAGAGAAAGAACAATCAAATGCAACGATTGAAAAAGCTCAAAAAATTATTACCTCAATGAAAGATAAGGGAGCTCAAGCCGCTTCCCTCACTTATCTTTCTGTTGCTCAATTCAATTGCGAACTCAAGGAAGAGAGTAAAGCAACCCTCAGCGCCGCAATCAAATCGATAAAAGAAATCGAACCAATCAAAGAAAAGGCCGCCGCCCTAAATGAAATCATTGCTGCCATTGAAGAGTCAGGGAACGAAAATGACAAAAAACTAATCCTTACTCAATCATTAGGTGTCGCAAAAGAAATACAAAAAAGGAGTAATGTTATGATGCAACAGACCTTGGACTTAGCATCCCAATTTAAAGAGGGCAAAGAAAGAGCTCTCGCCATTCAGCAAATCGCCGAAGCCATTGAATCTTCCGAAGCTGAGCTTAAACTCGCAAATTTAAAGTTCAAGATTGGCACACTATATCATAACGGCATTGATATGGAAAAGAACACAGCTCAAGCGACCGCATGGTATCAAAAAGCAGCTCAACTCGGCCACTCGAATGCCCAAGTCAATTTGGCTTTACTTCTCCTAAAGGGTGAAGGATCAAACCCTAATCCACAAGAAGCCATAGGATGGCTAATGAAAGCTGCAAATCAGGGAAGCCCCGAAGGTCAAGCTTCCTTAGGGATGCTATATGCTCTCGGGCAAGGTGTTTCGACTGACCTCGTAAGAGCTCAAAAATGGATAACTCTTGCTGCAGAACAAGGCAATTCCGAAGCTCTAGTAGCCGTTAAAAGATTGGAACCTAAACTCAGCGAAGAACAAAAGGTACTGGCCACTGAACTCGTAAAACAATGGAAAGGAAAGAGTGAGCCCGATGTTAAAAAGTCGGCATCAAAGGAGCCTCAAAAACCATCTGACGCCAAAGCTTAATCTTATGCAGATCAAAAAATAATCAGTAACTAGGAGAACATAAAAGCAGCAGCACCAGAAAAAAACCACCCCCCACGGCATACCTCTTCACTATTCTTTCAGAAGAAACAGACTTGATGGCTGCATGAAGCACAATCCCAAGTAACCCCACAAGAATGATCATTGAAAAAGTAAGCCTCCTAAATGATTTCATAGTGTCTCGTTAGACCAATCGAAAGAAATTTACAAGGATTAGGGAGCCGCATCAGAGGGCTTCATCTCCATTATCTTGTGAGAACTTGTTTTTATCTCTATTAAGTGCTAGTGCTTTGCGCACTCCATACAAACATATGCCTTCATTAAAGAGGACCGCCATTCTACTTATTTCATGCCCTGACCAACCTAGTCTAGTTTCTTCAGTCTCTACATTCATCGGCAAGAACAAAGGAAACATTGTTTATTTGGATCAGCATGTAGATGAAAAAAATGAAGCCTTTTTCATGAGAATCGAATGGGAGATGGACGGATTCGAACTTACAGAAGATCAATTAAACTCACAATTTAATACAGAAATTGCCAGCGGTTCCGAAATGACATGGCACCTTCACTATAACGACCAACCACCAAGGGTTGCGATATTCGTTACGAAGGAAGGACACTGCTTATATGATCTCTTATCAAGACATGAATCTGGAGAACTCCACATCCAAATACCGTTAATTATAAGCAATCACGATTCTCTCCAGCGAGTAGCTGACAGATTTGGCATCCCATTCCATCAATTCCCCATCAACAAAGAAAATAAAGCGGATCAGGAATTAGCAGAGATTGAGATATTAAAGGAGCACAATGTCGATACGATTATTTTGGCCCGATACATGCAAATACTAAGTGACAATTTCGTTAATCATTTTCCCAATCAAATCATCAATATTCACCATTCATTTCTCCCGGCCTTTGCGGGAGCCAAACCCTATCACCAAGCATATCAGCGCGGAGTGAAACTTATCGGAGCAACGAGCCACTACGTCACCGCCGATTTAGACGAAGGTTCAATCATTGCTCAAGATGTAATTAGCGTCACTCACCGAGAATCCTTGTCTGACTTCATTCGCCATGGAAGGGACCTAGAGAAAATCGTATTGTCGCGGGGCGTGTGGGCTCATTCTCAAAGAAAAGTCCTCGTATTAAAAAATAAAACTGTTGTATTTAGCTAACCTCACGAAATATACAAAAACATGATCCTTACTGACCATGCTATAAGAGACGCGATGCAAGAAGGCAGCATTGTTGTTGAACCTTATATCGAGTCACATCTAGGCACTAACAGTTACGATGTTAGGCTCGGAAAGACTCTTGCCACTTACACTGATGAAGTTCTGGATGCAAAAAAACATAACAAAATTGAGAGTTTCGAAATACCTTCAGATGGATTCGTTCTAGAACCGGGAACTGTTTACCTAGGAGTGACAGAAGAATACACGGAAACTCACAAGCATGTACCTTTCCTTGAAGGAAAGAGCAGTGTCGGGAGACTAGGAATTGACATCCACGCGACGGCAGGAAAAGGAGACGTCGGCTTTTGTAATCACTGGACACTTGAAATTTCCGCATCCAAGCCCGTCCGAGTCTATCACCTCATGCCGATAGGCCAACTGATCTACTTTGAACTTCAAGGCCAAGTTGATACACTTTATTCACAAAAAAGTTCTGCAAAATACAATAAAAGATCCCCACTACCGATGGAATCAATGATGTGGAAGAATAACTTTTGATTATTCTCTTATTTTTTTGGAAAAGTCTGGGTGATCTGCAAATTTCCTGACTCTCATCCCAGAACGAAATTTTTCCATGGCCTCCTCATAATCTAAGTCCGTATCCATCCAGCCCATCTCATGAAGTACCTTCCCAGATTGGGCAGGAAAAAGAACTCCCCTCCTATAACTGATTGATCCATCATAATTTTTCTTTATGTGATCAAAAAGCTCAGTTGTGCAATTGGCCCGTAGAGAATGATAGAACTTAGGTTCATCAGTTAACTTTCCAGCCTTTCCGGCCATACTCAGAAAGAGACTCTTCATGAATTCTTGGCTCGCTTTGATCGGGAATATGTAAAGTTGAGTTCCTTCCTGACAAGCTCTCAGAGTGAGCGCATCACGCTCACTGTTCACCTGATACATAAGTTCAAATTGTTTATAGAGACCTGGGAGGAGGCTAAAGGATTCCCCCTCCTCTTTTCTTGCTTCAGCCGATATAACAACTTTCCGCTCCGGACCAAAACCAAAACTAAGCATGGAATGAGCAAAGAGTTTCGAATCACCTAATGGTTCTACTACCAGGTCAAGAGAATCGAGTTGATCAAGATAATAACTACGCGTTACCCAGGCCGCGTCATAATCATCAACACTCCTCCACTTGAATTCTCTAACGTTATCAATTTTAACCACCTCCCTATTTTTTGAAAGCCGAACGACCGGAGGCTTTTTGCAACTTTCAATCCAATCCTTATAACGCTTTGGCTTTTCAAGTAAGAGCAGAACTAAAGAAATAACAAAAAGAATACCAGCAATAACCATAATAGGCTTCTTCCACCTCAATGAACGCACCACAGTGATTGGCACAATTATCATTATTGGTAAAACCACGAAAGCTGGAACCCCAATAAGAAATCTGAAAGCACCGCAAGACCATAACCAGACGAGCACCATAATTGCAGAGACAATCCGACGAAAGATTCGAACCCTAGCAGATAGACATAATTGATCTAATTCCATATCCAAGACCTTATTAAAATAACAAATTAATTCTAAATTTCTACAATTTTTGATACTTCATTTCTTAAATATAGTTTGCCATAGAGCTCTTATAAGACGAATGAACTCGCCCTTCTTAATTTAACAAGGCTCTCAAGGTCATAGATCTAGAAACAAACCCATGTTCAAACTATTTCGAATCCTCGCCTATTTATTCGCAACTCTTTTTTCCTTTGCCTTGCTAATTGCTGCAGAGGCTAAAGCAAATCCAGACACAAAAAATCAAGAACTAGCGACTGTTAACGGCAAAACAATCACGCCAGCTGATATTGAAAGAGCTCTTCTCATGCGCTATGGGCCGAGCCTAAATCAAATGCCTGCCGAGCAACGTGCTAACGCCATCAAACAAGTGACCCCAAGAATGGCAGAAGAACTTATCTCGCGAAATCTCCTCTTAGGGGCTGCTAAAACAGCAAAAACAAAATCTAATGCTAAAGAATTAAAGAGAACTCTTGAGCAAATCAAAGGATCTCTTCCACCGACCGTTAAGTTTGAAGACTATATAAAGAAAATGGGACACAATGAAAAGAGCTTCGAAGCGGAGGTGGCTGAAGAATTATTAATTAACTTCCACGTCCAGGAAATACTCAGCGCGGTAAAAGCGCCGACAGACGCCGAACTTCAAAAACACTACGAAGAGAATAAGCAATCCTTTAACTCAAAAGAAAACATCACTGCTAGTCACATCCTCTTAAAAATTGACCCAGGCTTAGATGAAAAAGTAAAATCAGAAAAATTAAAGGCCATTCAAAAACTCAGAGCGCAATTAATAACTGCAAAGGGAACAGGCTTTGATAAGCTAGCTAAAGAGCACTCAGATTGTCCGAGCAGCGCCCGCGGCGGTGACCTTGGTTCCTTTGGTCGCGGTCAAATGGTCCCGACCTTTGAGAAAGCCGCATTCACTCAAAAAGTCGGTGACGTCGGAGAGATCGTTGAAACAAAATTCGGCTATCATCTGATCAAGGTCACAAAAAAAACCAAAGCAGGTCAGCGCAAATTCGAAGATGTGAAGGAAGAACTCACCCGCCAGCTTGATGCCCCAAAACGTCAAAAACAATGCAAGACTACATTACTGGTCTCGAATCGAAAGCTAAAATTACTCGCAGTGAAGCAATAAAGTCTGCAGAAGCGCCCCCCCTAAAAAGCCTTAAAATTATAAAATAATCCGTCTGATTTTTCTGGATTCTCAAGCCTGAATTGATGCAATTGAAGTAGCATTTTCCGAACGCCATTTTGTTGGTACTGTTCCAACTTGGGAACGGAACCATCTAGCAAAATAATTCTGATCGTTTATTCCGACAGCTACACAAACGTCACCGACTCTTGACCCATTAATTAACATTCTCTGCGCTCTCTTTAACCTAATCTGAGAACGAATTTGGGAAAAAGTAAGACCGCTCTCTTTCTTTAACAAACGGTTCAGGTGGTCACGTTGAAATCCCAACATCTTAGAAATTTTTGTTAAATTTAGAGACGCGTCCTCTATTTGATTATTTATTATTTTTTCGACACGTACATTAACCGTGCCCCTTGATAAGCTCTTAAATCCCTTAGACTCAAGCCAACCAATCGCCCGGAGAACCGGATCAAGAATATCAAGAATCACAGCTCCGACTGCAACGATTTTATCTTCGTTACCTGGTCCACGCATTTCAAATAATTGAGAAACTCTTGATCGAATCAGATTAAGTTCTGTTGCCGGGAGTTCTGCTAACGTCGTTATACTTCGGTTCTTAGTATTAGATAATAAATTAACATCAATCACAAGACAGAGAGGCTGTCTAGATCTTTCCTTTTCAAAGCGGTGCCGTTCATTAGGCCCAACATATATGACTGTACCTGCCCTAGCAGGGTACCGGTTCCCTTGAACAGTTTGTTCTCCACACCCTCGCAAATAGATTAAAAATTGCCCATGGTTATGGCTATGAAATGAAGATCTACTTTCAGGTAAGTGCTCATTGAGACGGAGCTTAAGTATTTCAATGCTAGGTAATGTAATACCTATTTTTTCTATGATTATGGGTCTGTAATTACGCATAAATCTCTTGCTCTATCGTTTTATTAGTACAAATAATATAGTCGATATTGTGCTAATTGAAATAGATTTGTTCTAACAATTAAAAAGAACATGCACTAAAGGTAAAAAATGAGTTCAGATTCTAATGATACCCCCGTCGTGCTAGTCACTGGAGCTGGAAGAGGTCTCGGCCGTGGAATTGCTTTAGAAATGTCAAGGTGCGGATTCAGTGTTGCTATTCATTACGGATCCAGCAAAGGAGGCGCGGACGAAACAGCGGACCTATGCCTCAAAGAATCCAAAAATAAAAATCAACACTTTGACCTGATCCAAGCCAACTTAGAAGATTCAAATAGCAGGCATACTATCATTACACAGATTACAGAAAAATTTGGTCACATAGATGCACTCATTAACAATGCTGGAATCACCGAACCGAACCGGCGAGACTGCCTAGAAGCAACAGAAGAGGATTACGACATTGTCATGACAGTGAATCTGAAAGCGCCTTACTTCCTAACGCAGGAAGTAGCTCAAATGATGATCAAACAGGGCAATGTGCCCCGATTAACACATTATCAAATCATCAACATATCATCCATCTCATCAGACACTGTGTCCGTTAATCGTGGTGCTTACTGTATTTCAAAAGCCGGGCTATCCATGGCCACTCAGGTATGGGCTTCACGACTCTCAGAACACAACATACTAGTGAATGACCTGAGGCCCGGAATAATGACATCAGATATGACCGCTGGCGCAAAGGACAAATATGATGAGATACTTGCTGATGGAGATCTTGTTCCCCTTTCACGTTGGGGGACTGGAGAGGATCTGGGCAAAGGGGCGTCGGCCCTGCTCCTCGGACACTTTCCTTTCACGACTGGTCACGCGATCCCGATCGACGGAGGATTTCATCTTAAAAGACTATAAAAACAGTTATTATTCAGAGCCATGCTTCAAACAGATAAATCCATCAGTTTCAAAGATCTCAGCCCTCAACTTGATACCCTATGGGAGCTATCAGGTCAGAAAATCCTGAACATCGAAAAAGAATATGATCACTCAAAGGGTTCTCCAGTTTTCACCTCGGCTGGCAAATACACGACCAGAGGCTGGACCGAGTGGACTCAAGGATTCGAGTACGGATCATCTGCGCTTCAGTTCGAGGCATCTGGAAACGAACAGTTCCTTGAATTAGCAAGAAACAACACTTTAGAAAAAATGGCCCCTCACGTCACCCATTTTGGGGTACATGATCACGGGTTCAATAATGTTTCAACTTACGGAAATCTGTTACGTCAACTACTCGCCGGGCAGTTTGAGAGTACCGAGTGGGAAGCTGATTTTTATCGCCTAGCACTCAAATTATCAGGAGCATCACAGGCTCGGCGCTGGACAAACATTAATAGTAAGGGTGGTTTTATCTATTCCTTCAACGGGCCACATTCCCTCTTCGTTGACACGATACGATCGTGCAGGGCTCTCGCCATCAGTTATCTGCTCGGTCATAAATATATGGACGAAGGAGATCTGGAAATATCACTACTTGGAAGACTCCTCAATCATGCAATTTCAACTGCCAAGTACTCGGTCTATTACGGCGAAGGTAGGGACCAGTATGATGCCGAACCTGGCAGAACTACTCACGAAGCTATTTTTAATACCAATGACGGACAGTTCCGTTGTCCTAATTCACAACAGGGATTTTCTGGCTTCACGACCTGGACTAGAGGTTTAGCTTGGGCCATTACTGGATTTGCAGAAGAACTTGAATTTCTTGAACTTCTTAAGGATGAAGAAATCGACCCTTTTGGAGGACGTAAGAAAATACATTCCATCTTTCTGAAGGCCGCTCACGCTACAAGTTCCTTCTACATAAACAATACTCCTGCAGATGGAATTCCTTACTGGGACACTGGGGCTCCAGAACTAAGCAAAATGCCCGTTGATTATCTCGAAAAAAATTCCAACCCATACAATGACCACGAACCAGTAGACAGTTCCGCAGCCGCGATCGCGGCCCAAGGCCTGGTCAGGCTTGGCCAGCTCCTAGGAAAAGAAGGAGACCAATACACAAAAGCAGGCATTACAATTGCCAAATCACTATTTAGCGAACCTTATCTCAGTATGGATCCAACTCATCATGGCCTCATTCTCCATTCCATATACCACAGACCCAATGGCTGGGACTATCTTCCAGATGGGAGTAAAATCCCTAACGGAGAATCTTCAATGTGGGGAGACTATCATGCGAGGGAACTTGCCTTATACATAGGAAAGCTCGCTGAGGGCGCGAACTATCACTTCTTTGATTGTGCTCCAAGAGCTTAATCCAATCTAATATATGTCCAAAAAAATCTCAGACATTGCCATTCACACGATCACTAATAAGCCTTGGAGCACTGAACAGTGCATTAAAGAATATTCAGCTGCCGGTATCGGAGGAATCACTTTCTGGCGATACAGTTTTGAAGGGAGAGACCCGAAGGACGTTGGCAAACAGGCAAGAGAA
Organism: Verrucomicrobiales bacterium; assembly: GCA_012960505.1. Classification (GTDB taxonomy): domain Bacteria; phylum Verrucomicrobiota; class Verrucomicrobiia; order Verrucomicrobiales; family DEV007; genus EC70. The sequence goes on along the minus strand of DUBC01000036.1, from coordinate 225,700 downwards.
TCCGGGCTCGAAGTCGTTTCCGTGGCGAGAGGTGGATTCTTCACAGGTCAAACTCAAGGAGAGAGGCAAAACTCCATCGATGACAACAAAAGGGCCATTGACGAAAGTCACGAAGTCGGATCCCCTTCACTGGTACTAGTTTGTGGCTCGACTCCAGGACAGGGACTAAGAGAATCAAGACAACAGATACAAGAAGGAATAGGGCAGTGCCTCGACCATGCCGCAGCTGCAGGAGTAATTCTAGCAATAGAACCCCTCCACCCATTATATGCGGCGGACCGCTCTGCTATTAACAGCATGGAGCAAGCCAATCAAATATGTGAGAATTTAAATAACCACCCGAACATAGGCATTGCCGTGGATGTTTACCACACGTGGTGGGATGAGCACCTCAAGATTCAAATCAAACGGAGCGCAAGTAACGGGAACCTTACCGCATTCCATGTCTGTGACTGGCTCAGCCCAATGCAGGATACTCTCAATGACCGAGGAATGATGGGAGAAGGCTCTATTAACGTCAATGAGATAAGTGAATGGATCGATTCGACAGGATTTAAAGGATTCCATGAAGTCGAAATATTTTCAAATCGCTGGTGGAATTCTGATCAATCTGAATACCTAAAGAAAATTGTGAACTACTTCAAACTAAACTAATTCAAATGGAAACTAGACGCATCGGCATCATCCTTAACGGAGTCACTGGAAGAATGGGAACGAACCAGCACCTGGACCGTTCAATTTGCGCAATCATTCGCGAGGGAGGACTCAAAGTTAATGAGGACTTAACTCTCATGCCTGACCCGATCCTGACCGGAAGAAACAATAAAAAGTTGGTAACTCTAGCGACACAGTACGGTGAAAATACTATAGGCAAAGCATTTCCATACACGACGGACCTCCAAGGAGCCCTTGACGGTAAATTCGGAGAATACGACGTGTTCTTTGATTCATCAGGAACACTTCAAAGGGGTCAGTTCATTGAGATGGCAACGAAGGCCGGTAAATCAATTTACTGCGAGAAACCCACGGCCACTTCTGTAAACGAAGCCCTTCGTATTGCAAAATTAGTTGAAGACTCGAACCTCAAGAATGGTGTAGTCCAGGACAAGCTATGGCTCCCAGGATTACGCAAAGTAAAACAACTTAAGGAGAATGGTTTCTTTGGAGACATTCTCAGTGTAAGAGGAGATTTTGGCTACTGGGTATTTACCGGAATGGACCCAGAAAAACCCGCACAGAGACCTAGCTGGAACTATCGTAAAGAGGACGGAGGCGGAATCATGATAGATATGTTCTGTCACTGGCAGTACGTGATCTCGAACCTCTTTGGCCCAATAAAAAGACTGGTCGCCTATGGATCCACTGACATTAGTGAAAGACGAGACGAGAATCAAAACATCTACCCAAGCACAGCCGATGATTCAGCTTATGCAATCTTCGAATTGGAAGACGGGACCATTTGTCAGTTTAACAGTTCATGGTGCGTGAGGGTCAGAAGAGATGACTTACTCACTATTGAAATAAACGGAACAAAAGGATCTGCCGTGGCCGGACTAAGAGAAGTTCGAATCCAATCCGATGAGGACACTCCTAAACCGGTCTGGAATCCAGATGTGGAGCAACCGATCGACTTCTATGAAAACTGGTCCCTCGTGCCTAACGCCATTGATTACGACAATGCGTTTAAGATCCAATGGGAAGAGTTCCTCCGTCACGTGACTATTGATACTCCTTGGCATTATACTTTACGAGAAGGAGCAAGAGGAGTTCAACTCGCTGAACTTGGCATGAGGAGTTGGGAAGAAAAGCGTTGGGTCGAAGTAGACTTAATCTAGAATAAGATGCCTCCAAAGCTCATCGTATTCGACCTAGATTTTACGCTCTGGGATGCAGGAGGGACCTGGTGCGATCACTTGGATCCACCCTTTGAAATGATTTCAGACAGGATCTATGATTCTATGGGAGCTGAATTGACGCTATATCCTGGAACTATCGATATTCTGGAAGAACTCAAACATGAATGCATCGATATTGGAATCGCTTCACGGACCGGAGAACCTGAATGGGCAAGAGAATTACTGGATCTTCTGAACATTCGTGAATATTTCAGACACGAGGAAATCTATCCCGGCTCTAAGATCACCCATTTCAAACGGCTCAGAAACAAGTCAGGTCTTGATTATGAGGATATGATATTTTTTGATGATGAGCCTAGAAACATCACAGAAGTAAGTGAACTTGGAGTGAAATGCATCCTAGTAAAAAGCGGAATCAGCCCTAGCCTAGTCCACTCTTACTTAACAAGTCTATAGACACTATAAATTATGGATAAATTACAAAAATATTAAGATATTGGAAAATATCGTGATCTCGTTGACGCTAAATAATTAAATGCCTGAAACGGAATCAATCCCCGACATCAAGGACATCATTCCTCCTCCCGAAATCGCCGACTCTGACAGTGGCGTCATCATCATTATCTGCGTATCATTAGCTACTCTCCTCATTCTCTCGACATTTATTTTATTTTGGATCAAGTCACGAAAGAAAAGCGCTCAGTCAGAGCCAGTCGATCCACGAAAAGCTGCACTCGATCATCTGCACGCCCTCAAACAGCGTTACATTGACCTCTCAGCACATGAAGTAGCTCATGAAACAGTGACGGGCCTCCGACTTGTAATTGTTCATAATTTCGGTCTTAAGAGCCTCAATTTGACTCCGGAAGAGTTTTTTACCATTTATAAGGAAAAAATAATGCAAATGTTTAGTAATGAGGACAAAGAAAGACTTTTGTTTATATTACATGGCTGTGATCGCCTGAGATTTGCACCTGAAAAGGGGGACCCCTCTGAAAGACTCCCACTCATTGAAAAAACCATCCATTTCGTGAGGCACATCCCCAATGAGCCTCTAGTCTCCTCAACTAATAATGCCAATTCCACTACTGCCTGAATTTCAGTTCGCGGAACCTTACCTGCTCGGACTATTGGCCCTGCCGATTATCCTAATGCTTGTGCGGGGGAATCGGAACCGCCCGGCATCAATTGATTTTCCATCAGTCGTTCATTTCGGAAATGACTTTAAAAAGCAAAATAAAGGCTTTTTCTCGCTCAGTTCAGCTATTTTACCGCTTGCCATCGCCTCAGGAATCGTGGGCCTCGCCAGGCTTCAGAAAATTACCCACTCCGAGGTCATTGAGGGTGAAGGAATTGAAATTTCAGTAGCTATTGATGTTTCTGGATCAATGAGAGAAAGAGACTTCGTTGTCGACAGGAGACGCGTGGACAGACTCTCAGCCGCAAAGGCAGTCGTAAAAGAATTCATCCGAGGAAGGACCTATGACCGTATCGGAGTCATCGTCTTCTCTGGCAGGCCCCACACGATGGGGCCATTAACAATGAATCATGAATGGTTACAGGAAATGATCGACAGAGAGATCCACTTCAAGCGCTTTGATAATATCATTGAGGGGGGGACAGCTATCGGTACCGCTATAGCTGCTTCAGCAAAGAGACTCTCCGAAAGAGATGCCAAGAGCAAGGTAGTCGTGCTTTTAACGGACGGAGTCCAAAGCGTTCCAGGCCTCACCCCGGAAGATGCTGCAAAATTATCCGCCACACTTGGGATCAAAGTGTATCCGATCGCTATCGGAAGACCCGGCCAGCCCGGCTCTGAAGAGGAGACTTTTGACCTTCCGACTCTTAGAAAAGTTGCATCAATTACTGGAGCCAAGGCCTTCCTAGGAAAAGATACCGAGGCGCTGAAACAAATCTTTGACGAAATCAATGAGCTTGAAAAGAGTGACATCGAGCATCGTCAAATAGTACGGAAAAAAGAATATTATCAATGGCCCACTCTTGCAGCCGCTTCACTGCTTCTGCTCGGCATCACCTGGAGAAGGACCGCTCCTGATTAATTTAATAATAATGACATTCGCTGATCCAGTTTGGTTTTGGGGATTAACGGTGATAGCGCCGGTGATCTTGATGCAGTTCCATGCCATTGGATCGAAGCGTGACCGTACATCAGCATTTGTAGCCGATGACCTGAGAAATCAACTCATACACGGAACCTCTCGAAAGACACGCGCGGCCCGTTTAACTGTACTTTGCTTTGCGTATGCATTAATCATCACGGCAATTGCGCGTCCGCAATGGGGCTCTGAAGAAGAACCCAGTTACAGTAAGGGCCGGACAGTAATGTTGGCCATTGATGCTTCCCGCAGCATGCTGGCTCAGGACCTGACTCCAAACAGGTTGGATCGGGCCAAGCTTGCCGCTTATGACCTCATCGAAGCGTTACCCGAAGATCTCATTGGTTTGATGGCATTTTCAGGAAGCGCATCAGTCATGGTCCCCATCACTCCGGACAGAGAGGCTCTCCGCGAATCCATCAACCAACTAGATACTTATGCTGTAGCTAAGGGTGGCACTAACCTTGCTGAAGCCATCAAACAGGCCAATTCAACACTGAAGGAAAGTGAAGCAGAAAGTCATGCCCTGGTCCTATTCACTGACGGCGAGAACCTTGAAGGAAACGCAATTGAAGAGGCCAGTAAAGCTAGTGAAGATGGCACACTAATCATTGCTATCGGAGTCGGTTCAGAGCAAGGATCCGTAATTCCAGAACGAACAATTCGCGGACAAAAACAAACTTTTATCCGTGATGAAAACGGAGAGTTGGTAAAATCAAAATTAGATGCGAAGGCCCTTGAAGACATCGCAAAATCGGCCGGAGGAATCTTTCTAAGATTGGACTCAAAGTCCCTTAATTCAACGATCATCCAAGAAGCACTAGCGCAACTTGATACTAAAGAAACTGAATTCAGGGCACAGGAAACTCCAACCGAGCGTTTCGTATGGCCTCTGAGTATTGGAATCAGCTTGATTCTTGGGCTATTATTGTCAGACCTTCTAAAGCAATCCCTCATGAAACCCAGCAAAGTAGCCACCTTAGCAATTTTTCTTATTGCTCTCACAGGTCAATACAAGCAAGCCCATGCAGGTGTTATTTCAGAATCAAAAGGACTTTATGACGCAGGAGAGTTCGACAAAGCAATTAAAAGCTATCAGTCAGCAATAAATAAAAGCAAATCAACTTCTCAAACAGCTCAACTTAACCTTGGTTTGGGAGCTTCAGCTTTTTCCTCAAATAATCATGAACTTGCTCTAGACGCTTTCAGTTCAGCTCTTCTGAGCGAAGAGAGATCAGTCCAGGAAACAGCTCACTATAATCTCGGCAACACTCTTTTTAGAAAGGGTGAAGCATTATTAAACTCAAGCGACGGAGCCGGTAAGCCTAAAACTCCACCTTCAAAAGAAAGCATAGAGAATATCATCAAGGATTGGGAAGGAGCAATCGAGCATTACCAATCCGCACTGAGCATAAATCCAAATAATACGAACACTCAACACAACATTGATGTGGTCAGGAAAAAGCTCGAGGAGCTAAAGCAGGACGAGCAGGACGAGCAGGACGAGCAGGACGAGCAGGACGAGCAAGATTCCAAGGACGAGCAAGATTCCAAGGACGAGCAAGATTCCAAGGACGAGCAAGATTCCAAGGACGAGCAAGATTCCAAGGACGAGCAGGATTCCAAGGACGAGCAGGATTCCAAGGACGAGCAGGATTCCAAGGACGAGCAGGATTCACAGGAAAAGCAAGATTCCAAGGAACAGCAAGATTCCAAGGAACAGCAAGATTCCAAGGAACAGCCATCCGCCTCAGGAGAGGACCAAAAAGTAAACCCTAAAACGGGCTATTCAAAAGAAGAAGCGCAGCGCCAACTCGAAGCTTTGGCAAACGAACAGATCCTGCGAGCACTTCCCAGAAGATCAAAGGCTCGATTCTCAAAGGACTGGTGAAATCAAAATTACAGAGCTTTGGATTTTTCCTATTAGCAATGACTCCATTGGTAGCCAAGGCTCAAGTAAATCTTCACATAGCCATAGAACCTGGGAACATCATACGTGAAGGATCCACGGCAAAGATTTCAGTTAGCGCCGCTGGTAAAATTAGCTCTGAAGAGCCTCAACTTAAAATTGAAGGAGGAGATCTGACCGTCCGAAACATTGGCAAAAGCTTCGAATTCATGCGCAGCAATCAAGGAGTAACTAGAGTAACCACATACTCTTTCGAAGTGCGCGGCGGCGCAGGTGAATATAGCATCAAAGGAATATTTAAAGCCACGGATGGGACTCTTTATGAGACGGAAACCGCAAAGCTTCAGATCCGTAAAAAGACGGCCCAAGAAAGAGCACTGAGCCCAGAACTTGTAGTGAAAGCTACTAACGGATCCCCTTTCGTGGGCGAATCAGTTTTTGCAGAAATTACTCTACTCCTTCAACCCAACACACAAATCTACTCCGAAAGAAATAACATCGTTAAACTTTCAGGAGATGGTATCCGAGCCGTTTATCTGGCCGGCCCCAAAGAAGCGCCCCCAATTAACGGGAAAAGGGCGATTCGGTTCCTGTACCAGATATCTCCACTAAAATCTGGCGACCTCAGTCTTACCGCCTCATTCAAACCTCTCATCCAATTACCCAGCACTACAGGTAGGAGACGCGTAGATGAACGGTTCGATCTAAAATCACAACCTGTCAGCATTGTCTCTAGATCATTACCTGCCGAGGGGCGACCCGCGGATTTTTCAGGAGCCATTGGAAATTTTGCACTCAGCCTTCAAGCTGACCCTCTATCAGTAAAGACTGGAGAACCTATCGCAATGCGCTTCACCGTGACAGGGAATGGCAGCTTTGAATTTCTTCAATCTCCCAATCCTACTTCAACTTCTGGATGGAAATTTTACGAACCAACCAAACTGGATCTGCAGCGTGGTGAACCCGGCAAGCCTTCACAGCTAATCTTCTCACAAAACATAGTTCCCGAACAAAAACACAACCAGCTTCCAACGTTCCGCCTCACGGTATTCGATTCAAAAAAAGAACAGTACGTGACCCTCCTGACTGACAGGATCCCTCTAAAAGTTGAGGAAGTCGCGCTCAATTCAGGATTCACAAAGAAACAAACTCCATCAGATTTAAATTCATCAAACAATAATACTGCTCCACCAGAATCGGCACTGTCTGATATTTTAATGATGGGTAGCACCATCACACCTCAATGGTCTGTCGCCTCCACTCCTGCATGGAGAAACCCAACCTTCTGGTCAGTAAACCTACTGTCCATTACCCTGTTAATTATAGCCGCCACGTGGCTACGCCTTCACCAAAAGAAAACACAGAAAAACGGAAAAATAAGCGCTAAAGAAGTTCTAGAAACATTGAAGAAAAACAACGTATCAAATACTGAATTTAATCTCATAGCATATGATTGTCTTAGAAAAATAATATCTGAAAAGAACATCAATGAAATAAGCCCCCTACTATCGCAAGTCCAGAATAGGTACGAACACATCAAATTCAGCGGCAATGCAGACAAGCTCCCGAAACAGAGCACCGAAACCGAACGTTCTCAGATCATTGAAGAATTAAATCAATTAACTAAAGAATGCGCAGAATAGTTATAGCCTTCATTTTTATTTTGCTTTACTCATCGGCAAATCAATCCATTGCGAATCTTGCCGATACAGAAGACAATTTCGCCAGAGGCACTGCATTTCTTAACGAAGACAAATACGAAAAAGCACTTCAGAGTTTTATCTCACTCATTAATGAAGAACAATTCGCACCCGAACTATTTCTTCAAATGGGAAATGCCCATTATCGACTCCAGGACATTGGGTCCGCCGCACTCTCTTACCGAAGAGCCCTCTTGCTCAAATCAAGTCTACTGGAGGCTAGACAAAACCTTACCCTCATCAAGAAAAGGGTCGAATTTGTTGATGCAGAGTCACTAGAATCACATCAGATCTTAACCTCATCAAATGAGTCATTCATCAGCACTCTCCTCGCAATTGGCCTTTGGCTAATTGGAATCGGAATTACTCTTATTATCCTGAAAATCCGGTACAGAAAATCAGCGTTTACTCTACTTTTCATTGGTGCACTATGCGCAAGCTTTTCTGCCGTCCTATCAAGAGCCAAGGACTCAACCAGGCCTGACCCTCGAACCAATATCGTTACAAAAAACAACACCACGGCTCGGACTGCACCCGCACAATCAGCTTCAAAAATCATAACATTACCCCCCGGGAGCAGTGTTATTCTTATCTCAGAAAGAGATGCCTGGTCATACGTGAAGCTACCTAAAGAACTCCACGGTTGGGTCACAACAGAATCAATCGAATCACTCTGGCCTTATAACCCAGAGTTCTCAGATTGAAGTTTAGCTATTTGTGCCGACTTATTAGCCTTAATGCTTGTCCCGTAATATGGATCAGCATCTACCATTTTAAGATACTTTAATACACCAGCCGCAATGCCAGCGCTCAGCTTCTCCCTATAAGCACTGTTAATCAAATTAGAACATTCCTTGGCATTACTAAGGAACCCGCACTCAATGAGTATTGAAGGACATGACACCCACCGCGTCATGGCAAGCCTACTGTCCCTAATTCCTCTGTCCTTCGCTCCAGTCATAGAGCACAATAAATACTGCACATGCCCCGCCAGGAGTTTTCCACGATGATCAGAAAAGGAATCATTCTTACCCAATTTGAAATATTGCCTCTGAGAAAACATCACTGAATTTGGCTTGGATTGAGCGTAATAAATCTCAATACCATGAGCCTCAGGAACCGTCGACGCATTATGATGGATGCTAACGAACAATGCGCCAGGATACTCATTGGCCAACTTAGAGCGTTCACTCAAATTAACTTTAAGGTCAGAGCCTCTAGTAAACTTCACATTGACTTGAGCCTTAGTTAATTTCTTTCCAACAAGATTAGCAACTTCAAGGTTAAGTTCTTTTTCAAGTGCCCCTCCAGCAACTGTTCCTCCATCAGATCCTCCGTGCCCAGGATCGATGATGACCACAGGCCTCCCATCAATGAGCTTTCCGATCTTAGAATTGTTTAGATCTGCATCTGTCTCATTGTCGGGCTTAACCAAGCCCAATTGAGCTGCAATATTTGAAACAATTTGAAGATTATTATTCCCGATGATGCTTTCAAAAAGCACACCAAGTAAAATAATCAAACCAATACCCGCTAAGAGAAAACGAGTCCTTGTGATCAAAAACTTTAATATTTTTAGCACAAACGGAGGTAATATTGCAAAAAAAACTCAGATTTCCAGATATTTAACTTGTCTTAAGTAAGAAAAGTTTTTAAATTTAATGATGAATCTGGGTAAATTCCTAAACTTAAGCAAAATCTTGTGTGCAGTTCTTTTTGTTTCTTTTAGCTCAATTAGCTGCAAATCCATCTCTAACAAAGGCAATAGCGCTAAATACAATAACAATCAGCCCACCAAACGCTTTTCCTTGAATCCTTTTGGGTTCAAAAAAAGAATTGGGCAGGACGTTTTCCAGATACGAAATAATCTCTCTCAAACCAACTCCAGAGTCAGTTCTCTTGAAGGTGAAGTTAAAACCATTCAGTCCAGCCCCGTATTCTCTACTCCTAAATACTCTCTCCAACAGCAGGCTCAAAACCAAGGAACCGGATCCTCACCAACACTGAGCGGCAAATCTCACATCGTGAATGGAGGCGAAACACTCAGCAGCATATCTAGACAATACAAAATAGGTCTCGATCGGTTAATAAGTGAGAACAAGATACTAGATCCTAATGCGTTACGGATTGGACAAGAAATATATATTCCCGCCCAAAAGGGTCAACCTGCAATACAAAGACAAGAGAAAGACACACCACCGATTAACCCAAACGCTGACCATCATATCGTTACAACTGGTGACACATTAAATCGAATCGCAAAGAGGTACGGAGTCTCCACAGATTCCATCGTTAGTGTAAATTCTTTAGAAGATCCAAATAACATAATAATTGGCCAGCGAATTACTCTTCCTGGTGAACCAGTTCAATCTTTCACCTCCACTACTAATGTTCCTGAGCAACAACTGCCAAAGGAAGAAGAACCTGAAGTCACCCAAAACTCTGAAAATCCCGAGGAAATTGTAGCACCTGAGGGCCATGGATTCTATCAAGTGGTCGATGGGGACACTCTCCAGTCTATCGCTATTTCTTTTGGCACAAACGCTGATGAATTAAGACGTCTCAATAAGCTTTCGATAGACAAAAATTCCCTTCATATCGGGGATTACATTCTGGTTCCCGTTCCTGACGATTCCTTATACGAAAGCTAAATATCCGAACTGAGCGGGGGAGGCAGTTCTCTTTCTATCTCTTGGATCCGGTATCCGAACCCTGGTCCATCAATCGTTGTCATATCCAAGATCCCTTCTCTCCTCCGATAAATACCCGGATGAACTCTCTCTTCTGGCAGTGATGCATCAGGATAAAACTGCATCCCATTACTCTCAACTCCCATAATGGTTCCCGCATGTGCAGCTAATAGGACATGAGGAATCTGCGCAAGCATTGGGTTAGTAAGATCCTGAACCATTAGTCCCATCCCATTTTCTTTCGCCCAACAAAGACTTAATATAGCGCCAGTTAAAGTCTTGCATGTTTTTAAAGCGACACCGTTCCATCCCAGAGACATCCCCAATTTAACATATGTCCAATCATGAGCACTTTCGTCTAGATACAGCGGTTTACGATTAGCGACACTATGCACATCGATCTGATTATCCTTCAGCTCGTATGGGAATGGCTGTTCAACATAAAGTATTTTCTTAAATGTTTCAGGGCAATCCGCCGCGATCGAATCAAGCATAGCGTTAACATATTCAGGATCATTGACCGTACAGTTAAAGTCTGCACTGAGCCACTGGACTCCTTCCTGCAAAGCTATATCCCCGATCTTTTTCATCCTCTCAAAATCCCAACCCCAGTCAGTTCCCCTCAATTTGACCTTAAGGCACTTCAATCCATCCCTTCTGACCCAATCCCGCAAAAGAACCGGATACTCATCCCTTGGCTCATTACCTGTCAATTCATCTGTACTTATAGGATCTAACCCACCAACTAAATGCCAGACAGGGATCTTTTGTACGGGCTTTACCAAATAATCAGACGGATACTTTCCTTTGAATACACTCTCGGAATCTAGGTACTCGCTAAGATCCTTAACTAAGAAATCCGGTCCAAACAACTCAAAGACAGGCCTTGAGCATAGTTTCCCATAAGCATCATATGAAGCTAGATCAAATGCTGAGAACGCAACCAAGGCCGCCAGATGCGGCAATTCTTCTTGTTCATGATATATCGCATTATGCGCTCTCCTAAGCTCTTCTAGTGACTCAGATATAAATCTTACACCCAATTCAAATGGATGTCCTTCTTCGTTGGATTCCACAAAAGAACGTGCAATAGAAACACTGAACTCAATTAATCTTGACTCTCTTTGTTCGTAATCAAGAGATGACGGCCACACCCAAGCAACACTGAGAGGAGTTTCACCCCAACCCTCCGTAACGGTCCCGTCCTTAGCTTCCGAAAGAACTTTAACTCTCGCGCATTTTACAGATGTGAGTGTCTGATCCCCAAATTTCAGAGGAATCCGTAAATCGACGGGTAAAATGTAAAGCTCCGCTCCTAATATCTTCACTGTTTATTTTCCTTGGTCTTCCCCTTTTCTCTTAACCTAAAAATACACTTCTTTTGTTTATACTAAGTGGCCTGATCAATTTCACTTGATTGGCTCTCCTGCTCTGCATCATGGGTTCCCAAGAAAACAGAAAACCATTTAAATTCATCTGAATCACTAAGTGTTACTTTAAGTAACATCGTAAGTGGAACGGCCAGAAACATTCCTGTAATACCCCACAACCAACCCCAAAAAACAACTGAAAGCACAACCACTGCTGCCGAAATACCAAATCTCTTACCAAGTAGCATCGGTTCAACGAAATTCCCCAATATCATGTTTATAATCAGAAAGCCGATGAGGACAGTCAAAGCAGTTCCTGGCCCCTTATCAACTAACGCAAGAAGTGTCGGGGGGATACTGGCAATTATTGATCCTATTGCAGGAATGTAATTAAAAATAAAAGCAACCATTCCCCACAACAGAGCAAACTCAAGACCAAGCCACCCAGTCACTGCCGCGGCAAGAATTCCAGTCATTAAACTAATTAATGTCTTTATACCTAAATATTTTTGCACATCCTTTGCTGTTTCCGTAAATGCAGCAAAGTCTGGTCCGTTAACCCTGCGAATAGCTATGAGCTTTCTTGAAAAACCACCCGCTTCACTCAAAAAGAAAATCATTAATATGACCACGAAAGTGAAATCCTTTAAGAATCCGGCAGCGCCACCTATGAAATCAAAGACCGATGACTGTAACGTAGAAATAACTTTCTGCGCATCCACCTTTATCTCATAGTCGAGCGTAGTTCCGATCCATTCCTGAAAATCAGCCACCTTTTTGGTAAGCTCTTCGTTATATGTATCAAAGTTATTCTGAAACTCAGTGACCATATTAAGTCCAATGAAAACTACTGGACTAAGTATTCCAAGATCTAGAATCACTGTGAGAAAAACTGCGGGGAATCGGGGAATGCCTATTGACCGAAGCCAACGCAGAATTGGTAAACTGATTACAGAAAGAAAGAATGCCAAGACTATTGGCACCAAAAGATCTGCAGCCAGCTTTAATCCTCCGACAACAATTACGATACAACCCAGAGCCAACAAAAAGTTGAATCCTCTATTCACTGGGGTTTTAAATTCGGAAGGCACAATGTTATTTTCCTCCCTTTAAGGGCTTTGCTCAACGAGATTTTTTATCTCATTATTATCGGAAAAACCTTGGTTTATTTACAATCGGAGCTATTAAATCATTATCCGCACAATACTTAGGGACCATTAGATATAAATGTCATGGCATCTGACCTTGGATTAAATAGTGAACTTCTGACAAGCCTCTTTACTGCCCCCAAAGGCCCTGAAGAGTGGCTACAGTACGCATTAAACGAAGAACAAGTCATTCAGTTCAATGAACTCGGCTATTTGCACGGGATAAAAGTCCTCAACTCAGAACAAATCGATACTCTCAGTGAACAGCTACACGAAATGGTCGATCCTGAACATGGAGGAAATGAATTCTTCTACGAATACCATAGCAACGAATCAGAGGACCCTGAAACCGCAATCTTCCATGCACTAGGAGCCTGGCGCGTTCGACCAGCCTTCCATGACGTTCTTTGGAACCCGGCATTCACGATGGCTGCTTATCAACTTCTCGGCACAAACTTTAGACTTTTCCATGATCAACTCTTCAGTAAACCTGCCAGACATGGAGGCGTTGTCGCTTGGCATCAGGATTTTTCTTACTGGACCTGGACTGCGCCGATGAGTCATTTAACTTGCTGGATAGGTCTTGATGATGTGGACAAAGAAAATGGCTGTATGTATTACATACCAAAGAGCCATCGATGGGGACTACTTGAAAGGGAAAGTCTCACTGGGGACATGGATGCAATAAGAGAAAAACTGACCGAAGAACAAGTGACAGACTTTGACAAAAAAGTCCCCGTAGAAATGAAAGCAGGAGAAGCTAGCTTTCACCATCCACTACTCATGCACGGATCCTACAAAAATAATTCTGAAAAGGGCCGCAGAGCAACCATCATTAACGTCTTTTCCGACGGAGTTATTTCGAACCGGGAAGATGATGGCAGTAACGCCCCAGGAGCTGATAACTATCCTAGGATCGCCAAAGGAGATAAGATGGGAGGCACGTACTATCCTCTACTCATGAAAGTGCAGGAATCATTTGGCGAAATCATAGATAAAGTACCCACCATTGATTCTGTTTAAACGTATCAGAACAAATAACGATTACTCTCTAGACCAGTCACTCCCGGCTCCACAACAAAGACTCTACCCGCTAACGGTTCTTCCTCTTCATTAATCTCAACCCTTGCTGAAGTGACAAATAACTGACTAAGGTCATCGCCCCCAAAAGCGCAGGAAGTGACCTTTGAAACCGGAAAATCGATCTTCCCTTCAATCTTTCCAGAACCAGGATCGATGCAGAGCACTTTCGAACCTCCCCAAAAAGCAATCCATAAACGACCTTCTGAATCAGTCGTCATACCATCAGGAAAACCATCACCCTCCGTAAATTTAATTAGCTCTCTCTTGTCTTTAATTTCACCTGAATCCAGATCATAATCGAAAGCACAAACGCAACGTGTAGGACTATCAATATAATAGAGCTCCTCATTATTAGTTGACCACGCAATCCCATTAGAAACCGTCACTCCTGCAAGAGCAGGCTCAATCCCAACTTTTGCTGAACAGCGATAGAGGGTCCCTATAGGCTCGCTCTCTTCTCTGTCCATGGTGCCTACCCACAGCCTTCCCCTCTCATCACACTTCCCATCATTGAATCGCAATCGGGGAATCGGATCCGCCTCGACTATCCTCTGAACGGACCAGTCTGAACGGTTAATAGAAAAGATACTGTTATCAATTGCAGCGACAAGAGTCTCATTATCAGCGAGCACAACGCATCCGGGATTCCCTGAAACGTCTCTGTCTATTGTTACATCATTATCAAAATCATGTTCCAGTATCTTTTTACCTAGAATATCAACCCAAAGGAGTCTCTTAGAAACGGAGTCCCAAAAAGGACCTTCGCCAAGATGACTAGAAAATCTTCCGACCAATTCCATATATTTCTTATCGATTTTAAACTTACGGGAGCCAGACCGCTTTACCGGAAACATGAGCCAAGACTGCAGCGACCCCAATTGCAATAACCATGACAATTATTGCAAAAACATAACTCCCCTTCTCTTCATTTTGATAACCGTCCTCTTCGAATGACTGGGAGCTTTCTAACAATGACAAGTCAAGGATCTCATCATCAGTGTCAGGCTCATTAGACGCTATTTGCCTTGCGATAGGATTAGCGTTCTCGTTTCCTAGCTCTTTCTTTTTCCTAGAATAACCAAGAGCTGACGCGATGGGACTGATCACGGGATCATCTTCTACTCCTTCTTCCTCACCTGCACTCATTTTATTCTACTCAAGTTCAATACTTGCCGGAGGCTTTGTAGAAATATCATAGAAGACTCTATTAATCCCGGCAACACTGTTAAGTATTTCATTCGATATTTTCCGCAAAAGATCCGGAGGAAGCTCTACCCAGTCCGCAGTCATCGCGTCTTCACTGATGACTGCCCTCAGAGCGACTGACCACTCGTAAGAACGTTCATCCCCCTTAACTCCTACAGTCTTGATTGGAAGGAGTCCGCAATATGCCTGCCAAACCTTGTCGTACCAGCCACTCTCCTTCAAATGCCTCATGAAAATTGCATCCCCTTCTCTTACAATTTTAAGTTTTTCTTCTGTGACTTCACCCGGGACTCTGACTCCCAATCCCGGACCAGGAAAAGGATGTCTGTATAGTATTTCTCGTGGAATACCAAAACTCTCACCCAATGCTCTGACCTCATCCTTAAAAAGCTCCGCTAGCGGTTCAATGACTTTACCTTCGGCCTGCAAATCCAAAATTTTCTGAACTCGGTTATGATGTGTCTTGATCGTAGATGCAATTGATCCGCTCGTCGCACTTTCAATAACATCAGGGTAAAGTGTGCCTTGCGCTAAGAGCTTTACATTATCCGCCGCACCAAAGAAAACATCGACAAAAAGATCCCCAATGCGCCGACGCTTCTCCTCTGGCTCATCGACACCAGCAATAGCGTCAAGGAATCTTTCTGAGGCATCAACTACCTCGATCTCTATTCCTAACTCCTCAAACTGTGAGATCACTTCAGAAGTCTCATCCTTTCTCATTAAACCATTATCCACATAAATGGCACGAAGCTTAGTCCCAGCCTCATTCAACAACACTGCCAACACTGTAGAATCAACTCCCCCTGAGACACCGCAAATGACTTCCCTCCCTGCTACTTCGTCTCTGACCTGTTGTATTAAATGGTCCCTGAAAGCCTCAATTTTAAATCCAGGCTCATCATCTACCATCTCAAGAAAATTCTCGAGTACCGAGCGGCCCTCATGGCTATGAGTGACTTCAGGATGAAACTGTATCCCATAGAATTTATGAGATAATTGAATCGCTACCGGCACATCGTCCTCGTTCCTTCCAATAATTTCAGCGCCATCAGGTAATTTGGTACATGTATCAGAATGACTCATCCATATCTGGGAAGACTCGCTGAGGCCTTTAAATAAATCAGATCCATTCTCTGGGATCAAAGTCGCTGGCCCATATTCCCTAGTAGTTCCCGGCTCAACAGTGCCTCCATGCTTCTTATTGAGCAATTGCATGCCATAGCAAATACCGAGGATCGGAACATCTAACTGCTTCAAGTAATCAAGATCAACGTCCGGAGCATCAGGATCTAACACACTCTTAGGCCCACCTGAAAGTATTACACCCTTAGGTGTGGGATAATCTTTCAGTTGGTCAGAATTATACAACATCGCATAGTATCCCAACTCTCTGAGCCGACGCACTATCAGCTGAGTGTACTGAGACCCAAAGTCAACGACGATAATCTGGGGAAGAATTTCCATGATAAAACTAAATAAATTCGCAGGACTCGGACCAATTAGTCCATTGATTGATAATTAATTGGCTCTTCGGTAACAACAATGTCATGCGGGTGACTTTCCTTCAAGCCTCCAGAAGTAATTC
The DNA here is from genome assembly GCA_012960505.1 of Verrucomicrobiales bacterium. Classification (GTDB taxonomy): domain Bacteria; phylum Verrucomicrobiota; class Verrucomicrobiia; order Verrucomicrobiales; family DEV007; genus EC70. The sequence goes on along the minus strand of DUBC01000036.1, from coordinate 209,033 downwards.
TTGTGAACTCAGCCTTTTCCCTAAGTTCCTGCAGACTAGATGCCCCAACATAGCCCATTCCTGAACGCAATCCTCCGACTAACTGAAAGATCATATCTGCTAACTTTCCCCGATAAGGGACTCTGGCCTCAACCCCTTCGGCCACTAATTTACCTGAAGCGTTTTGCCCGTACCTGTCACTGGAGCCTTTCCTCATTGCCTTTACAGATCCCATTCCTCTGTACTCTTTAAATGTTCTGCCCTGCCAATTAACCATTGAACCAGGAGATTCACGGGTTCCGGCTAATAATGAGCCCAGCATGACAAGATCAGCTCCTGCAGCAAGTGCCTTCACTATGTCGCCAGAATAACGAATTCCGCCATCAGCTATGACAGTGACTCCCTCAGGTCTACACACTTCAGCTACATTTTTTACTGCTGTAAATTGAGGCATACCAACACCGGATATGACTCTAGTAGTACAGATCGATCCAGGTCCAACTCCAACTTTAACCGCACTGACTCCGGCGCTAACTAAATCATTAGCTCCTTCGGCAGTGACCACGTTTCCTGCCACTACAGGAGTCTCAGGGTGACTACTTACAAGATTTGAAATTACCTCCAGGACTCTCGTCGTATGACCAGTGGCCGCATCAATGAATAATGCGTCAGCTCCTGACTCGACCATCGCGCTGGCTCTTTCCCTCGAATCCCCTCCAACACCGATCGCGGCTCCTACCCGGAGCTGCCCGTTCTGATCCTTTGATGCATTTGTATACCGTTGGCGAATCTCAATATCCTTAGTTGTAATCATACCGGCCAGCTTTCCTTCAGCATCAACTAGTGGAAGCTTCTCTAGGCGATTTTTGTACAAAGTTTGCCTCACCTTCTCCTGTGAAACATTTTTAGGAGCAGAGATTAGCTTTTCTTTAGGTGTCATCATCTCGCTGACACAGGTAGATTCATCTTCCACATACCAAATGTCACGATTGGTGACCATTCCGACCAAAGTTCCTTCCCCATCAACTACGGGAAATCCTGACACTCCATGTTCATTCATTACTGCATGTAACTGACCTAAGGTGGTATTCTCAGTTACGGTAATTGGCTTATGTATTACTGTATTTTCTGATCTTTTTACTTTTTTAACATAAGAAGATTGTTCTTCTATGGAACAATTCCTATGAATGACGCCCATTCCTCCCTCACGGGCTAAAGCAATGGCCAATTCCGCTTCTGTGACGGTATCCATAGCTGAAGACAGTATTGGAATATTCACACTGATTGAATTAGTCAGTACCGATTGGATATTCGATTCAGAAGGTAAAATAGAGCTCTTCTTAGGCACAAGAAGAACATCATCGAAACTGAGACCTAAAGAAAACTCCTCTGCCATGCACAATAATGTGTGCATAACAAAAACAAGCAAGTAAATACTAGGACTAAATTTTTAATTTTTTAGGAAATCTTAGTCTGATAAAATCTCTCATTCACCTTTATCCGCGATCTAACGCATAAGAAGCTGCTCCAATAGCCACAGCAAGATCCCCTGTCTTAGCAACGCGAAAATCCACTGCCTCGGCGAGCGGCTTAGATCCATATTTATGAACAACATCTTTCAGACCTTCGAGATAAAGTTCTGGCATCTTTTCCACTAGACCTCCTCCCAAAACGATGACTTCCGGTGCTAACAATTCAACGACACTGGTCACTCCAACACCTAAATAATAAATGCTCCTCTTCATTATATGAAGAACACTCTCTTCTCCTGCATCAATGGACTTTTTAATTGTACCGCTTTTGATTTTTCTTATATCAGTCCCGACAGTCTCCAAAATTGAACCTGCATTACCCCTTGAAGCTTCGATAATACAAGAAGACGCGATCCCAAGTCTTCCGCAAAGAGTTTCGAGAGCAACCGGCTCATGAAGTTCTCCCTCGAGGGTCGAACCAAGCATCCTGTACCTTCCAAATTCCATGCACGAAGCAGTTCTCCCCATTAGGATTTTTCCATCATAGACAAAACCTCCTCCTACACCAGTACCGGGAAAAACTCCAAAGACAGAATGAGCACCTTGAGCTGCACCTAAGTGATACTCACCATAAGTTCCAGCATCCACATCATTTAAAACGACCACTTCTGCATCAAGTTTTTTGGATAAGTAACGCCCAATCTCAACATCTTTCCACCCCAAATTAGATGCCTCTCGAAGAACTCCACTACTGAAATCAACGACTCCTGGACATCCAATACCACAAGCAACAACTTCATCCTTATTTAGACCTGCTGATTCAAGGGCCGTATTTACAGTGTTCAAGATTCGTTTCAACCCATCCTTTGATCCTTTATGACCTTCAGTCGGAACGCGCTCTGATCCCAACACGTTAAAGCTCTTATCAAAAATCACCGCCATGATTTTTGTACCTCCCAAATCTATTCCCACTGAAATCTTTTTAGCCATTCTAAGAGGATCGCGTTCAGGGCATTAAATCGCCTCATCCATTTTCTTTTTTGGTTTGTGAGGAGCAAAAGACGTTTCCTTCATTAAAGAAATTTTCCCTGCCCGCTTAACAGACTGGCCATGGAAATAGCTCTGTGCACGGAATCGTTTTTCTCCTTTTGCCACCTCACGCAAGACATAAGTCCCATCAGATTCAAGCTCGTATGAATGAGAATTATCCCTGAAACTTCCCTCAAGAATTTCTAATATTCTTTTTCTCGAACTCGAATCCTTAATTTCAACCATCGATTCAACTCGCCGATCAAAGCTACGCTCCATTAAATCAGCGCTCGAAATAAAAATCCTAACCTTACCTCCATTATAAAAAGAAAGAATACGAGAATGCTCCAAATAACGATCCACAGTGCTCATCACTTTTATATTTTTACTAATCTTCTTCAGGCCAGGTTGAAGACAACATATGCCACGAACGTTTAGTCTAATTTTAACTCCAGCATATGACGCCTTGTACAGGGATCTAATTATCGAAGCATCCTGCAAATTATTAACCTTAATATCGATACTTGCCTCCTTACCTTCTTCTGCGTTTTTTGTTTCAACTTCAATTAACTCAATGAACTTTTCTCTGAGGTAAAAAGGAGCCACTATAAGATTCTTCATTCCTTTAAGCTTGGAACCACCAGTGAGCGCATTAAATAACGCTGCCGTTTCGTATCCATATTTCCGCTTCGAAGTCATGTAGCTAATATCAGTATAAAGCCCAGCAGTCACCTCATTGTAATTGCCCGTGCCAAAATGAGTATAGCGTTTCAGCTCCTTATTTTCATTCCTAACAACTAGGGTTATCTTGCAATGAGTTTTGTACCCCTTGACTCCATAAATTATTTGAACTCCAGCCTTTTCCAGCTCCTCAGCCCTCTCTAGATTACGAGCCTCATCAAATCGAGCCTTAAGCTCAACAACGACAGTGACCTGCTTCCCATTCTCAGCTGCTCTGATAAGGGCACTAATGACTCGGCTGTTATTAGCGGTCCTGTACAAAGTTTGCTTAATGGCCAAGACCTTAGGATCTGTCGCCGATTGCTCAACTAAAGCAATGACAGGTTCAAAACTTTCATACGGGTGATGTAAAAGGATATCATTCTCAGAAATGCTCTTAAATATATTTTCCCCAGGACTCCAAAGTTTATTCAGCATCGGCGCCCACGGTTCCACTTGAAGATTTCCAAATCCCTTTACCGTAGCAACTTCAATAAAGTCACCCAAACCAAATGGTGCTCTCGTCGTATAAACTTGATTAGTTTCAGCTCCAAATAAATCTCTAAGTTTGCCAGATAGAAATCTTGGGAATTCATGTCCCACATCAAGTCTCACACATTTGCTATGCTTCCTTTCTGCTAGAACATCACCCATTTCTCTAGCCAGATCATGTGCCCCCTCCTCTTCAAGTGAAATATCTGCATTGCGGGTAACACGAAAGAGACCACTGCTATTTACCACCTCATCAGGAAAAACTTGCCCCACAAAGTTAGCTATTACATCCTCAAGTAAGATAAATTTACTCTCATCGGAATCGGGAAGCCAAATGAAGCGAGATACGTTACCCGGGATCGGCACCAAAACGTATCTCGGGCCTGTCCCTTCTGACGTGCCAATCTCACAAAACAGAGAAATGCAAAGACTCGGCAAAGCGCTGGACTCACGGATATTATCATTTGCTATAACCGGCGTTAAGAGAGGCATGACTCTCTCAGCAAAAAACTTAGCGACATGGTCCATCTGTGCAGCTGTTAATTGATCGACTGAGGCTCTGCGTATGCCCTCTTCATTTAGCTCAGGAAGCAACTCCTCAAAGAAGCATTGCTCAATTTCACTGAGCATAATATCAACTCTTTGCCTCACTAGTAATAATTGTTTACTCGGTGAGAATCCAGCCGGGTCAGGCTTTTTCTTCCGCGCGGAACGGAGCATTTCAAGGCCTCCGACCCTGACCATGAAAAACTCATCTAGGTTCGACGCAGTAATAGACAAGAATTTCAATCGTTCTAGCAAGGGAAGTTCTTGCCTTCTGGCCTCATTAAAAACGCGCTGATTAAATTCAAGCCAACTAAGCTCTCTATTTATGTAGGGAATCTCCATTGATTAAACGGGCATTGATTTTCGCACAGTTGTTGTACTTGCGGAAATCTTAATTCGCAAAAAAAAACTAAATGTTTGAGCTATTACATTATTCCTTTTCAGGCTCAAACGTCTAAATATTATATTGAGCCTCTAAATAATTTACACATATGAATATATTTATTGCGCTAGACCTTTGTTTTGTTCTTGGGCAAGCGTATAAATATCAATGAATTAAATAACGTTTGTGTAGCATGAATTTGAATCACCTTTAATAACCGGTATCATAAATATCATTTTGTCACTTGAGATTCTTTTTAATTAAATAAATTACCCTAACTTAACATTAACAGCACTAACAATTAGTTCGAATACGAGGGTGTACGACATCCCATAACAATTATAAGAACAACGTATGAAAATTTCGATGAATCAAATTCTTACTTTTCTAATCACCTCAATAACCTTGCCTTTGATTTCAATTTCATTAATCGCAGGGGAATCCTCTCCGCCCTCGGACAATAGCCCCTCAAATTCATTGAAAGATCTCTGGAATATACCTCAACTCTACTCTGATTCAGACTCCTTACTGGTCAACGATTTGAAACTCATTGGCCGATACCAATGGCAATATGCGGACTTGAATTCTGATCAAGGTGGTTGGAGCGATTCTGAAAGTCGTAGAGTCCGGCTAGGAACAGAAGCGAAAGTATTTGGAGGTGACTGGAAATTGAAAGGTGAAATTAATATCAATGATGACTTTTCACCATTTTATAAAAGCCTAGAGGAAGCGTACATTAAATATCAAGGAAACGATGCATTGAATGTTACTATAGGCAAACAGAAACCAGCCTGGTCCTATGAACAGTCAACTTCTTCCAGAAAAATCCTAACCTTCGAACGTTCATTATTGGTCAATCAATTGAGCCCGAAAAAATCCACCGGCATCAGCGCCAGTGGATCCATCGAAAACTGGAGCTACATTCTCGGGATTTACAATGGAGATATTAATGAAGAATTTGGTGATTTTAATGGTTCCGGAGAATTTGCATTGGCTAGCATCGGTTACGATTATTCCAAAGGTTCAGATTTTGATAAAGTAGCCTGGAGACTTGATTTACTTCATAACAAAGACGAAACAAACAATGCTGCCAAGCCCTATAAAAACTCAATCTCCTTAAACCATTCCCTCACCAAAGGAGCGATCACTCTCAACACTGATCTGATACATGCTGGCGGCTACAGCGATGACGCTTATGGCCTCGTCCTTCTTCCCACATACGACATTAGTGATAAGTTGCAATTAGTCGCTCGATACACTTACGCCAGTAGCGACGGAGATGGTCTTCGTGCACAAAACCGTTACGAAAGAAAAGCAAGTCTCACTGATAGCGGATATGGTGAAGACTACCAATCCTATTACTTAGGTCTAAACTACTACATTAATGATTACAAACTCAAACTAATGACTGGCATTGAATATGCCGATATGAACGGAGGCAGTGATGGCGGCGAATTCAGCGGGTGGACATTATTCTCAGGCTTGCGCCTTTACTTCTAATAAAAAGATTAAGAACATTTAATTCTCATTCTTCTTAGTAAGCGGGACGAAGTTTTTTGGGTCATACCTTATTCCCTACACTTCCAAAAGTGATTTATCTTTTGCTCCCCTATACATTAAAGAGAATATTATAGGGTACGCTAATGTATCCTATATTACGCGAACGACCCATAACTTACGGCATTGTAATATTTGTTACGTTTCCGTCACGTTTGCGACATTGCTGACTCGCTCTACCCGGCATAAAAGATACAAATTGATTCAATTTCAATCATTTAAAACTGATCACTGATGAAATCCACCAATCCATTTCGCAAATTGCTACGAGGTTCCCCTTTGGAACCCATCCAGCAACATATGCGAGTGGTCAAAAAGGGAGTCATGCTAATCCCACAGTTGTTCGCGGCGCTGAAAGCCAAAAATCAAGAGGAAATCTGTGTGGTGGCGACAAAAATCGACGAGATCGAGAGCGAGGCCGATGACTTGAAAACAGATTACCGTGCTCACATGCCCTCGACGTTACTTATGCCGGTCGCTCGCCGAGATCTGTTGATGTTGATTTCGGAGCAGGACAAAATCGCTGACAAGGCCAACGCGATAGGACGCCTCCTAACCTACCGGAAAATGGAGATCCCAGAATCGTGCTTGTCACTGCTGGACGAGTTGATTGAACATACGCTGGAATCTTACAGCCAGGCTGAAAATGTCATCGAGCAGATGGACGAGTTGATGGAGGGTGGATTTGCTGGCAAGGAGTCGAGGCGAGTTCGAAAGTTGATTGTCAAACTCCAGGAAACGGAGGAGTCCGCGGACGATCTGATGATGAGAATTAATCACGCCTTGTTCGCTATCGAAGATCAACTGAATCCGATCGATGTAATGTTTTGGTATAAACTCATCGAGCATGTCGGTGACATTTCGAACCGCTCAGAAAATGTGGGTGATCGGGTGTTGCTGCTCATCGCTCGATCATGAACACAACTTCATTGATTTAACCCTCTCCTCCAAAGATAACCATGGAAATCATTACAGAGTACAATTGGATATTCTTTTCTCTCGCAGTAATCTTCGGTCTTTACATGACCTGGGGGATTGGTGCCAACGACGTCGCCAACGCAATGGGAACCTCGGTCGGTTCCGGAGCAATCACCGTGAAACAAGCGATCATTATCGCTGCGATTTTCGAATTCGCCGGAGCTTTTCTCGCTGGTGGTGATGTTACTGAAACGATTCGAAAGGGGATTATCGACCCTGGACCGATTTCAGATAGACCGGAGTTGCTGCTGTACGGAATGCTCGCGGCACTGCTCTCGGCGGCGATTTGGCTGATGGTCGCTTCTTCAAAAGGTTGGCCCGTTTCGACTACTCACACCATTGTCGGTGCTGTCGTGGGGTTTGCGATCGTCGGGATCGGACCTGAGTCTGTAAACTGGGGAGAAATCGGCAAAATTGTTGCCAGTTGGATCATTTCTCCGGTCCTTGGTGGCGTGATCGGGTTTGTTTTGATGGTAAGCATTCGTAAGTTCATTATCAATGCTAATGAACCGATCAAGATGGCAAGACGCTACGGACCCTTCTATGTTTTTCTCGCAGCATTTATAGTGGTTCTGGTGAGCCTCTTTAAGGGCCTAAAACATCTAAAACTTGATGTTTCGGATGGTCAGAAATTCCTTTGGGCCACGATCTTGGGAGTCCTGCTTGCGTTTGTTGGCAAAATCATGATCAATCGAGTAAAAGTAGACGCCATCGCGGACAAGAATTTCCACTACACGAGTGTCGAGAGGATGTTCCGACCGATGATGATATTTACGGCCTGCGCGATGGCATTTGCTCACGGCTCAAATGATGTTGCCAACGGCATTGGGCCAATGGCTGCAGTGATCGGATTGATTCAATCGGGAGGAAAAGTTGCACAAGAATCGGAGATGCCGATTTGGATCCTGTTGATGGGCGGCGGTGGCATCGTTGTCGGCCTTGCTACACTCGGTTATCGAGTGATGCAGACCATCGGAGAGAAGATCACCGAACTGACACCAACGCGAGGCTACAGCGCCACCCTCGGCGCGGCCTTCACGGTAGTGCTTGCCTCGACCAATGGCATTCCGGTATCGACGACTCACATCGCCGTTGGTGCGGTCCTTGGTGTAGGATTGGCACGTGGGATCAGTGCGGTGGATTTGCGGGTGCTGATCAATATCGTTGTTTCTTGGCTAGTGACATTGCCGGTCGGCGCGGGCCTTGCGGCGCTGATTTTCTTTATCTTAAAGGGGATCTTTTCCTAATAAATCGTCCCTACCTCGTAGCGTATTGAGGTTGACTGCTGATCTGTAGATCCTATGTTTTTGGTTTGATGAGGGAACAGTAATTATTGGGGTTACTTCACTGCCAATTTCTTTACGTGACGCTTTCGCAACAAACTACTGGTCGATCAAAGGCCATTGGTTGCTCTTTTGTTCAGGCTTGATTGATTATCAGTTCAACTGATCTTGGCTAGTTGTTGTTTTTAAAGTTTGTTGAAAAAAAATCCGCTACGCATTGGACGAGTGTAACGTTGTTGCCCCCTGGCATGCAGATCCCATATATCAACAGGGAACTGAGTTGGTTGGAGTTTAATCATCGAGTTCTCAACGAAGCAGCGGTAATGGAGCTTCCTGTCCTGGAGAGGCTGAAGTTTTTGGCGATTACAGTTTCAAATCTTGATGATTTTTTTTTATGGTCAAAGTGGGGGGATTGGAAATGCTGCGCGCAGCGGGGAAGAGAAAACAGAACCCTACCGGCACTATTAATTAATTAGTCTGAACTGCTGACTAGATTAAATATAATGGTTAAATCCATGTAACTAGCTTGTTCTTTATAGAAACTCAGGGAATTTTTAAGTTATAACATCTCGCATCCCTTTATCGAAATTGGCCGACAATTAATCGATCAAGTGAAATCCACAAATAAACAAATTTAATAAGCTTTATTTTTATTCTTTGCAGAAGAACTCTAACAATTCCAACATTAAGATTTAATGTTAATCATTGCGATAACTGGATTGTTCCACAATTATAAACATTAATTATTTTATCTGATCCCCTGTACTGCAAGAATGTCAGATCATATGTACACTGTTTTAATAGCCGAAGATGAGTCCGACATAAGGGAACTCATAAGTTTCAATTTAGAGCGGGAGTCTATGGAAACATTGCTTACCAAAGATGGGGTCGAAGCTTTTGAAATCGCCAAAGAAAAAGGACCAGATCTAATTATTCTGGATCTCATGCTTCCCCAAATGGATGGGTTTACTGTATTTAAAGAGTTGCGCCTAGACAGCAGGACGAAAGATATTCCAGTCATAATGCTAACCGCAAAGGCACAGCTAGATGATGTGATTACTGGACTAGAAATGGGAGCTGATGATTATCTAACAAAACCTTTCAGCCCAAAAGAACTGGTCCTCAGAGTCAAGGCTCTTCTGAGGAGAATCAAAACAACTACCGTAAACTCTATTATTACTTCAGGAAAATTCCGGCTAGACAAAAATACTCTTCATTGCTTTGTGTCTGGAGAGCAAATAGACCTGACTCCAACTGAATTTAAATTACTCCTCCTGATAATCGAGAGAGAAAACATAACTCAAAATCGTGAAGATTTATTGCGAGAAATCTGGGGATACCGGGACACCGCAAATTCGAGAACCTTAGACACTCATATCAAGAGACTCAGAGGAAAGTTAGGTGATTCGTCACGCTGCATTGAAACAGTTCGCGGTGTCGGTTATCAATACAGGAACATCGCGTGACATTTTATTACATTCTATTAATTGCAGTTCCTTTCTTTATTCTCGTATTGCAGAGAAAAAAGAACCAACGAAGAATTTCAAAGTTGGCTTTGGCCCTTAAAAGCAACGACAGAAAACTATTGACCGGTCACTCCGCTAAAGCCCATCACTCCACCTATCAGCAACTCGAGAATCTAATCATTGATCAAATATTCGAAGCTGAGGCATTAGAGAAACGTGTAGAAAGAAGGGAAGACCTCATTACCGCTGTAGTAAACGGCCTCGCTGATGCTGTGATCGTTTTTGATCGAGGACTTAAAATTCGTTTCACAAATCCTAGCGCTTGCAAACTCTTTGGGTGGCTAGCCCCTCCACTCGAGTTGGACGCCGTCGATTACATCAAAAATACAAAATTAATCAAATTAATACAAAAGTCGATTAACACTCAACGCATAGAAACAATTGAGATCCAACACCAAATTCCTAATGACTCAGAACATTCAGCAAGGACACTTGAAGTCGAAGTGGCACCTCTGACCCTGACCGGTGTAAAATCAGTCACACGCGCAAGAGTTGTCCTGCGAGACGTCACTGACGCCAGAAATCTCGACTTGGTAAGGAAAGACTTTGTGGCTAATGCATCCCATGAACTCCGTACGCCCCTCACAATCATTAACGGTTATCTGGAAAATTTAATCGATAGTGAAATTACCGATAAAGAAAATTCTCTTAAATTCCTAAATGTAATGCAAAAGCATGGTAACCGCATAGCTCGAATCATCGAAGACATGCTTACCATATCTAAACTGGAATCATATTCAGATACAATACAGATAAAGCCCTTTAATTTAAGGGCCTGCACGGAAGAAGTCATCACACGATTGAATCCATTATTTGAGCAAAAACAAGCCGCCGCAGAGCTGATCTTTCCTGAAAACTCAACCATAAACGGTGATGTTTTTTACTGGGACCAGATCCTCTTTAATCTCATTGAAAATGCTCTAAAGGAAAATAATGAACCTAACCTAAAGATTACAGTTTCATTGAACCGGGGAACTGATGAGGACACCATAACAGTTAAAGATGATGGGGTCGGCATACCCTCAGATGCATTAGAATTTATTTTTAAGAGATTCTACAGAATCGATCAGAGTCATGGCGCAGACAAAAAAGGAACCGGCCTCGGATTATCCATTGTAAAGCGAGCCATTGAAGCTCATGACGGAAATGTCTCCGTCAAAAGCACTCCTGGCATCATGACAGCTTTCAAAATTACGATGCCAAGTAATAAGGACCAATGATTGATTCAGTGTTATTTTAAGGAAAAAAATTAATTACTGCCTAATGCAAAGACAATAACACCAAGTCCCACAAAACCAGCCAGCACCAAAGCAAAAATTCTCCCTGTCCGATTCATTACGAAATCAAAACTCCTATCGAAAGATTGTTGCATTTTCTTGCGCCGCATCCATGACCGCTTATCCTTAATGTGACGATCATGCCAAGTCCGTTCTCCTCTCTTTAACGAATGAGGGAACCTCAGCACCTGAGACTCAACATGCAATTTGTAGGATTGAGAATTCGATATCTTACTCTCATCACAGAATGGACAATCATGCTTCTTTTCGCCTTCTCCAATACTAATCGATAATTTTCCGCCGCATTGGTGACATTCTATTTCAAATCTATCAGATTTAAGTAATTTTGAAAATTTGGAATTATTTCCTGAATGTACTGCCATATTAGGTCCTATTAATATTTAATATATCTTTACAATAAGTAATAATTTATCAATTATTGCAAATAATATATTCTTGGCAGTATTTGTCTTTCCTAGGTAATAAGATCCATCGGTAATAATTTACTTCTATTACGTAAAATAGCGCTAAAAAAGTAATGCTGAAGCTGTATTTAAAGAAAAATTAGCTTACTGGATTACATCAATGACCTCTAGCAGCAAATTTTTTTGCCAATTAAGTAAAATTTCACCAGCCTCTTGAGGTGACGCAGCGACTCTTTCCAGCGTTGCCCGTGAGGCAATGAGCGTCGAGTCAATGTCGAGCCTTTCGCTGACGCGGTCTCTGAGAATCTTTAATTTATCGAATTTCTTTTCTGCCGCAGGATTACGCTTTCCTTTGACTCTCTTAGACCTTTCAGGAAAATCAGCTGGCATCAACTCTCTGACTGATTCTATAGCTTTTTTGAATCTTTTGACTGGCTGACTTGGAAATCTTGAAGGCAACTTAACTTCAATTCCCTTCTGAAGATCCTGTGAAAAACGTAACAGATCTTGGTTCCCAATAATTTTAAAAGCAGGCCTATCTCTCCTCGCCGCTTCACCGTCTCTCCAAAACCAAAGGGCTCGCAAGAATGCCATACCTTCCTGATCGAGCTTACCCCATCCCGAAATCCTCCATGCCAGATCCTCGTTTTTCTCTTTAATTACAGATGCTAACTCTTTTGCTGATTCACATGACTCAAGGAACCAATCCCACCGCTCTAACTCCTTTAGACGCGATGTGAGAGTATCCGCCATTTTTAATAAATATCTGACATCATTCACTGCATATTCGAGCATCTTTTCTGATAATGGTCTTTTTCCCCAATCTGCTTTTTGAGACGTTTTTGGAAGAACAACACCAAAGTGATTCTCTACCAAATTAACTAACCCAAATTTTTTGACTCCTAGCAGCCTAGACGCTGTCTGCGTGTCATAAACTACTTCAGGAACGCTTCCATAAGTTCGTTTTAACATGCGCATGTCAAAGTCCGCTCCATGCAACCAAACCTCGGTCCTGTTAATGAAGTCAATAAGGCTCGATAAATCACCAATACTCAAAGGGTCGATAATGGCAAACCTATCTTTAACTGCAAACTGAATGAGACAAAGCTTCTCTTCATAACAATGCAAACTGTCAGCTTCAGTATCAATTGCACAGCGGGTATAGCCAGAGCCTTCAATTTCGTTTATAAAACGATTCAATGACTCGTCATCGTCTATATAGACATAATCCTTATCTACTGAAGACTCTTTACTTTGAGGATCCATTCCCTACAGATCTAATACTTTCGTTACCTCAATCCTGTCAGCAATAACTCAGCATTTGATGCTGAATTTTGTATGTGATCAATGAGAACTTCCATAGCCTCACCTCCGGGCCTTTGTGCCAGCTGTCGGCGAAGCATTCCTATCCTCTTAAATTCGTCAGGATGATAGAGAAGCTCATCTTTACGTGTTCCTGACTTTGGAATATTAATGGCCGGATAAATTCTCCTCTCAAGCAATTCACGGTCGAGTTGTATTTCCATATTTCCACTGCCCTTGAATTCCTCAAAAATAATCTCATCTGCTCGGCTACCAGTATCAATTAGTGCCGTTGCAAGCATGGTAAGGCTCCCTCCTTCCTCCGCGTTACGAGCAATACTGAATATTTTCCTAGCCTTCGGAAGCGCCCTCGTATCAAGCCCTCCTGAACCTGTCCTTCCCTTGCTATTGCCCTGACCTCTACGTCCTCTGCCTCTTCCACCAGTAGAAATAAGGCCATTATAACCTCGAGCCAGACGAGTCAAACTGTCCATCAGTATAACTGCATCTTTACCCATTTCAGTGACCCTCTTTGCCCGTTCCGCTATCAATTCCGCGACTGACACATGCCGGTCAGGGCTCTCATCAAAAGTAGAACTATATACCTGAGCGCCTGGGACACTTTCCTCAAAGTCGGTGACCTCTTCGGGCCTCTCATCTAATAGCAATATTAACAATTCAACCTCTTTGTGATTATCAACAATCGACTTGGCAATTTCCTTAAGCAGGATAGTCTTACCGCCACGAGGAGGAGCGACAATGACACCTCTCTGCCCCTTACCAAGAGGCGCTATAAGATCAACGACTCTGGGGCTAACTGATAGCCCATCTGAAGGCTCAAGTATTATTCTTTCTCGTGGAGAAATTGCAGTAAGATTTTCAAATATGGTAGGTGACTCCCAATCTTCAGCCAATATACCTTCAATCTCAATGACTTCTTTAGTTGATAAGAATCTCTCCCTACCCGTAGGGGCCCTAGCAATGACCGTAACCAAATTACCAATTCTTAAATCATACTCTTTAATGAAGTTCGAACCGATGTAAACATCATCGGCATGTTTAGCAAAACTGAAAGAGGGAACACGAAGGAACCCGTACCCATCTTTGGCCGTCTCCAAAAAACCATGAGCGCGAATCTTCGTTCCACGCTTCCCCCAATGACAGAGTATTTCAAATACGATGTCATGCTTAGAGCGCATGCCCCCTACTCGTAAACCGAGTGAAGACCCCAACTCATAAAGCTCAACCATTGATCTATTTTGAAATTCAGCTAAATCAATCTCTTCTGGTGGTGGAGGTCCAGGCTCAGGCTCAGGCTCAGGCTCAGGCTCAGGCTCAGGCTCAGGCTCAGGCTCAGGAGCTCGTGTTGATTTTAGTGGGACATACTCAAGTTTATCCTCTGTAGAGTCATTTTTAACATCGTCGAGTTCCTCCTCGGCAAAACTCGGTGTTTTTTTCTTAGCGATCTTCTTCCTCGCTATTTTTTTCTTTCTAACGACCTTTTTCCTAACCGTCTTTTTCTTTGTAGCGGTTTTTTTCGATTTGGCCTGGTTAGAAGCTTCCTCATCCTTTATTTTTTTTTCTTTAGCCATAGGGCGAAATAATAAATTTGTTTCTCTAGTTGTTTTATCGAACCTGAATTCCATATAAGATGGTCAGCAAGTTCTATTTTTTTTTTGATTGGTAATTGTGCTTCGATCATTTTTCGAGCCATTTCTTCACTGATCCCCGGTCTCATCAATAGACGTTTCATTTGTGCTTTATGATCACTCGCAACGACAAGAGTCAAATCTTGATTGTAATTGTGTGACGACTCATAAAGCAAAGGTATATCAGCAATGAGGAATGGAACATCGTCTCGCTCAGCTGAATCTAGAGCCATTAAATATTCCTTATGAACCTCCGGATGCAAGATACCTTCAAGTTTTGCACGCTGATCAACGCTATCGAAGGCCCGCTCTCGCAGGTAATGACGGTCAATTTGACCGTCATTGGTTAGTGAAGAATCACCAAACTCAGTTGATACTTTCTCGCATATTTCTTCATGTGTCAACAGTTCGCTGACGCATTGATCTGCATCAAATATTCGGGCATCTTCAATAGATGATCTTATCCCAGTAAGGACTACTGATTTTCCCATCGCAATGCCACCCGTTAACCCAACGACAACCATTTAGATACATTGGATCTTATCAAACTTCACGCAACCACAAAAAACGGGGAAGGCCGTAACCTTACCCGTTAATTAAATTATAAACTGGTCAGAGCCTTTCTAGTTATTAAATAACGCGTCGGAAGCTCCACCTCCTGCACCCATTCCAAGGTCAATTGCTGCTCCATCTGCGCTTGTTCCTGAAGCAGGATTCGCACCTCCTGTGACATTTGAATTAATTGGCTGCCCTGCTGGGTCAATCAACCTTCCTGTTACAAATATCATGAGATTCTTTTTGAAATGCATCTCTGAATTAGTTCTGAAGAATCTTCCAATGAGTGGAATATCTCCAAAGAGTGGCACCTTGTCTTGAACGTTTTGAACGTCCTCGCGGATTAAACCTCCAATTGCTACGGTTTGACCGTCCCAGATTGTAACGGAAGTAGTTAACTTCCTAGTAGAAAAAACGGGCTGCTCAATGCGGTTCTCAGTAAGAACAATAGTCGTTGGCTGACCAAGAGCATCAACCGCTCCTGTTTGAATTGGACTTCCGTAGTTAATAAAGCCTTCAAACTCTGTGACCTCTGGAGCAATGTTAAGCTCTAGAGTGAATCCATCAGCTCCTACTACAGGATCAACCTCAAGAGTTACACCTACTGGTCTCATCTCAAATGAAGTTGGGTTAGCTGGTGTTACAGGGAAACCACCTGCAGCGCCACCGCCACCACCGAGGCCACCGAGGCCACCGAGGCCACCACCGAGGCCACCACCGCCCTGAATTCCTCCACCGAAGAACTCCTGTGGAATTTCTGGCGGATCATACTCAGTTGGATAAATGAATTCTCTAATGATTTCGATTTTTGCTCTCTGACCTGAACGAGTCACGATACTTGGTGCCGTCATCAAATCGGCGCCCTTCTTCTGATTGAGTGCTCGTATTACTACCTGGAATTGCGGATCGGTAAGCACTCCACCCACACCAAAAATGGCAGGCGAAATATTGCTTGTCAGAAGCTTCTCCTGAAGTAACCCGTCAATCGCATTACTTTGAATTCCATCCAATCCGAATCTGAGTCCTGCTGTTACAGGGAATCTACCTGTTGGTATTGGAGTCGCTCCACCGCCTGGTGGCACAAAAGTGTAATCATTACCTGGTGACTCACCACCGCGCTGGTTACCAAGCGTTCCGCCGCCTCCAAAGATTCTGTTGCTTCCAGGCATATTGAACTGACCCATCATCCAGTCAAATCCAAGCTCATCCAAATTGGTCTGAGTAATCTCAACAAATTTGGTAGTGATATAAACCTGAGAAGCTACTGCCTTTAACAGTTCTTGAACGAGGACCTCAATGAGCTCCATGTTATTTTGTGTGTTTCTGGCAACTAGCGTTGATGTCCTAGGATTAAAGAATGCACTGGCACCTTCAGGGAACGTGATTCCCTGTGACATGAGAATTTCTTTAGCTGTCTGACGTGGCTTGAGTGCTGTTCCGCCATCACCACCGCCAGTAGCGAATGGGTCATCAACAACGTCTCCTCCTCCTCCTCCAGCACCATCACTGGCAGATGAAAGAAAATCAGGAGGGACACGGAATGTTCTCGTATATAGATCGTTAGTTCCTTGCCAGAGTGGAACGATGACCACAGTGTAAGGCTCAATCTTGTACTTCATACCAGCACCTTCTGCAACGTAACGGAGAGCCTCTGCGAGTGGCACATTGGTTAAGCGAAGGCTAATTGTTTGCTCCTCTACAGGAGCTGCTCCGTCAGGACCAGATGCTCCTTGCCTTCGAACAATATTAACGCCCTTCTCTACCTCATTAGTCTCGAATGGATCATGTTCCCTGCTTTTCTGACGCAAGAACTCAATGGCCTCATCAATTGTAGCTTCATCAAAAAGAACTTGAGGAATTATCGTCTCACGAAGCTTACGTGCAATGTATTCACGACCAGTCGAATCATCACCGCCTCCGCCAATGTCACGGCCCTCGACTGAGAGGAGAGGAACCTGTGTCTCCCACGCCTCATCGACCTGCCGCATTAGGCGTCCGCGTGTGTGTGCTCTTGAACTCTTATGATAATCTATACGAACTTTCTCGATTTCTTCCTGGCCCCTACGAGCCGCAGTGTTGTAGCGGTCAATTCGTAATACAGAATCGTACTGCTTTTCAGAATTATCAAAGTCACCGAGATCGAAATATCCCTTGGCCACTTTCAGCAAACGATCAACTTCAGTAACATTAGTAACATGCTCAGGAGTCAGTGCATGATTATACCATTCAGGGTCCTGCAAGCGAAGCATGATTCTCTTAGCTTCGGAATGATCAGGAGCCACTTCATCTACAAGTACGGCATCAAGCAATTCTTTAGCCTCTTCACGGCGCCCCTCAGTCGCACGTTGATGAGCCAACTTTACACTAACATCAGCGAAAAGTTTAGTTGCCCTGTCCCTCTTGGATTTCACGAGTGGTGCTCTCGGTATATTTTCAAGTGCTGATTTATATTTTGCACGTGCACCATCAAAATCATTGTCTGCTTCTAGTGTCTGACCTTCATCAAGTCCTATCTCAGCATCTTTAACTCGTTGCAAACGGCGGACCATTTCTCTTTCAGCAATGTCACTTAGAGTTGTTGCTCCGGCAGAATCTTCTTTAGGTGGAGCAGCATCGCCGGTCGGGCCAGCATACAAATTTGCGGAGCAAATCGCAGCTGATATAAAAGCAACACTAAACCCTTGTTTAAGGAACTTGGATAGGCGTGATGAGGGAATCATAGGTATTAGTTAAATTATAAAATTCTGATATTGAGGTTCTTTAGCTAGTAAATGTAACTTATAGAGGTGATTTAGTCCATTTGGAAAGGCGAAAATACTCAATTAAGCATTTTTCTTTCCAGCTGAGACCGTTATGTCCTGTGGAGATGCTCCATCAGGGCCTGTTTTTCGGAGTTTTACACCCTTTTCGAGGGTTCCTTGGAGTTCAATAATCTCGTATTTTACATCTGGCTCAGTTGATAATTCAAAGCTTTCACCAACTTTGAACGGTCCTAGCTTGGATTCGCTACCAGGCAATTGAAAATCTATTACAGCATAGTAAATAGTTTCCAACTTTGGTTTCTTATACTCAAGCTTGAACTCTTTTCCTGAAGTTTTATCGGCAATGGTGAGTAAATGTGCAGGAACAGGAATGCCTCCGGCCCCGCCTGGCGCTGTCTTCTTTTCAAAGGCAGTGATTTTATAACGATCTTCATGGCCTGGATGATTTCCGAAATCTGTATTCATTTTAAGGAAATGTGACTTCCTTCTAGGAGGAACCCTAGGTGGATCCGCCTCATAACGAGTCGCCTCTTCGCGTACGCCGAACTCACCATCTGGATTATCACCGGTCCGGTATATCAAAGCGTAAGCGTCTTCTTTAATTTCAGAAAGTATTAACTTAGTCGAATAACTGGGATGACTTTCAGGATCGCCCGGGTCCGTCTTTCCTCCATTAAACTCTTCCAAAGTATTATAGCCGTCCTTGTCTTCATCGAGCGTAAGTAGATCATTCCTGCCAACAGATTCTCCATTCTTGAGCGCCCAAGAATTATCCAGCGGAGGGCGGATCTGTGGAGCGTCAGGATCAAGTAGATCAATCTCCTTATCATTCTGCACCCATATCGGAATGGATCGAGTAAGTGGTAAAGGTTTCTGAGGAACCCCTTCAAGTGTCGGAGTCACCCACCTAACGTCCCTTTGCAAATGGTCAATTGTTTCCTGAATCCCCTCTGCGCTGGCTTTACCAAAAAGAGCCGAACCTGATGACTTCTCTTCTACTTGAAACTTAGTTTTGAGTCCCAAGTAACCTGGGATCCAAACAGCCGCTAAAGCACCCGTTACGATCACAACAAAAACAAGGATTATCTTATCGTAGTGTTTGTTCATTGATTTAAATCTTATTTATATTAGTTACTGAAAATGATTACGAACTGGCAGTTTTCTTATCTTCACTCACAGCCTTTTCACCTTTAAAACGGACAGCGTCAATTACAATTCTGGCCCGCATTTTTTCATTTCCGAATAATACTGCAGCGTCAATCTCCGCAGTCTTTCCGTCCAGATCCGCTTCAGCGCCGGGGACCGGCACGGGAAGACTCACTTCTCCCTTTCGCGGACTTTCCTGCGTTTCATTTTCGATCCGAATCTTCCTGACCCAGAGGAAACTGTTCTTGTTTGAGGCGAGGCCATTCAAAAAAGCAGTGAGTGACTCGTAACTGCCAGTGATCTCCGTCGTAACCCTGTAGGTCTCCATCACATTATCTGCTCCGGCCATCGGATTATCGGAAGATTTATCTTTCTTTGAAGTTCTTGATGGATTTCTTGTTGAGGAGCTTCCCCTTGAAGAACTCTCTTCTTCTTTCGGTTCTGCAGCTTCGTTCTCTTCTTGGAACTCATCCCGGTTAAACTCATCAATCGAATCAATGCCTGAATTAGCTGCGATCTTAATAAATTGTTTAGCCGCATTTAGTTGCCATTCGAGCCTACCGATGGCTCCTTTAAGGAATGGCTTCCCCTGCTTATAAGCATCTAGTCCGAATGCAAAATTCTCTGGTAGAATTAGTTTGTTTTTGGCAGCCAAGGCTACAATAGACTCACTCTCCTGATTCATGAACTGACGAAAATCCTGTTCGGTCAAATCCTCATTAAGAGGCGGCTGCCCTTCGATCACCTTAGCCTTGAGTTTATCAACTGCTCCGACATACGCAGTGACTCTCTGTTGCTTCTCTTCTAAGTTTGACTCGTCAGGAAAAATCTTTCTAGCCTGGAGACTATTCACGGTCCTCTTCGTGTTCTCAAAAGTTTCTGATAATGCGTTATAACTACTATGCCCCTTAAAGATAAAAAATCCAAGGAGGAGCGTCCCCGCAATCATAATTATAGAATATATTTTTATGAAATTGTTGTTTTTCATCCTATTTAATTAAAAGGTTTTTACTCGATTGATTAGGTGTTAATTCGCTTTGTTTGTATGTATAGGCTCAACTAAGGGAAGATCATACCTGACCATCCCTGCGTATTCATTAGTTCCCTTTTCTACCACTCTTCTATTGTTTTCATCCATTTCCTTCACGTCAAATATGACACTCTCCTTTAACCTTTCCTGAAATCCATAAAGGCTCTGTGAAGACTCCCGATACATTCCATATAACCGGAAATGGGTAATAACATTAGCGTCTGGAGCCCCCACGTTCTTCTTTTTCTTGGACTTTTTGAATTTACCGCTAACATCCTTCTCCCCTAGTTTGGTTGCATCCTTTTCCGGGAATCCTTGGAATAGTGGTTCAATTTGCACGAACCATACATTATCATTTTGAACAATAGAATTAAGATGATTCAAGATCTCAATATGAGCTGTCCGCCCTTTAACGGCCGCTTCGATTGGCTTAGCTTCATCCGCTCCTTTTTCCTCTTCTGCTTCTACCTTGTCAATTTTACCAGCATAACCTGACAATACGTCTTGTGCTCCATCGAGTTGGTTCAAATTGCTTTGAGCCATGCTTTTGCCGTTATTATAATAAAGGACTCCCATAATCAGCAAAACAAACCAACAAGCTGCTGCTGCAAACAAGAACGGTTTCTTTTTGTCCAGTTCTCTCCTTGATAAAATGTCATTTGGAGCAAGATCAATGGAAATATTATCAGAACCCACATCTCGAAGAGCCAAGCCTACAAGCTCACCCAAATTATGAGCATCTTTCCCGACCTCTTCAGCATCAACTCCAGGACCAATTTCAATGCTTGATAATGCATTAAAGTATTCAACTTCAAATCCCAATTTTTCCGCCAAGAACTCCCTCAAATAAGGCATCGCTGCGCTTCCTCCACATAGATAAGCAATCGTTGGCGCACTTCCCCCTGCCTGCCTGTAATTACCCGTTGTCCGCATAATCTCTGAATGTAGCCGTGTCATAGTTGTCCGAATAACTTTTGACATTGCCGCAATTCCTGGATCTTCATGATCCGCAGCCGCGCCTCCAAGCGAAACGAACCCGTCCTGCATCTTACGCTCTTCGGCATCAGCAAAACTCATATCAAATTCCTTAGCAATAGCTGAGCTCGCAGCAGCACCCCCTACAGGCACGCTCCTGGTGTAAACTCTCTTCCCTTCAATATAAATGAGGTCCGTTGTACGGGCGCCCACATCAATGAGAAGTGCCGCGTCTTCAGTTTCAGGGTAACTAAATTTAAAGGCATTAAATAATGCCACTGGAGCAACATCAACTCTTTTACCAACTAATGAACCATCCTCAACAGCTTCGTTTATTTCATCTATTGCATCATTCTTGATAGCAACGAGAAGAACTTCAGCCTCATCATTAGAATCAGAAGATGAAACACGCTGAAAGTCCCAGGTAACCTCCTCAATAGGAAACGGAACATTTTGCTGAGCTTCAAATTCAACTAGTTGTCTTAGGTCAGGACCTTTAAGCTTACTTGGCAAGGACAAGAACCTCGTAAAGACCGCATGCCCGGAGATTGTATAATAGACATCACTTCCAGATAACCCGAGAGTAGAAGCTAATTCTTTTACCGCTGCAGAGACTTGAGAAATTCTTGCTGAATCAGCAGCAGGATCACCTACCAAGTATTGGTAAGAATAGTTCTGAAGAATCAAACTTCCCTTTGATAAACTGAACCGGGCCATGGTGACCCTTTGAGATCCAATGTCGAGTGTTACTATCGATTTCTTGTCGGCCATTTGATAAATTGTAAAGCGTTGGTCAAATTAAATTATTAAATGTATATTTTAATTATTCTCATCTTGTTAGTCGCGCGTTTCTGCATAACTATCAAACCAGAGATACGCGAATGGAGTCTTGCTTTTCGGGCGGAGCATTGATGAATCCGTTGGAGCATCTGACTTCTGCCACCAGCGACTTGACTTTCCATCAGTGACCTCTCCTCCTATTATTTGACCAGAGTGAAGTTCTACAGCTACCATCAAATCGCGAGGGTTTGGCTTTTTGCCCTTACCGTAAATTCTAGCCAAAGAATTTGGAGACAAGAAAACAGATGAACGAAGAGTCTCACCCTTTGGTAAGTCGACATGATTAACTACGGCCGTGTACAGCTTTTTATATTTAGGTTGAGCGGATTTTGGAAGAACGAAGAACTTCACTTCAACTGCCTCAATGAAATCATCACGTGAAGCAGAATCCAATCTGAAAGCAACTTCAATTTGCAGCCAATCTTTTCTTTCACCTTTAGGCTCTTTGATTCCGCTGCCCACCTCAAAATCTGGACTCTTAAGGGTAGAAACAGTTGGCTTATTCACCATAGCTTTTTGGGCAAATGCGCTATAGTTAAAAACTGTCAGAAGGATACAGGTAAGTATGAGTACTGAATTTTTCATATTAACAGAATGGGAATGTATTTTTGTGTATTGTTCTAAAGAAATAGAACAAATCTGAGGTAGTTTAAGCGGGTTATGTGGGGTGAAGTGAATAGCCGATTTTTTAACTATAATCAAGATATCATTATAAAATCAAGTAATCAGAGTTCTAATCCAGCATCCAATTATAAAAAATATAAAAAGAATTAAGATTCTAAGATTAATTGTTAAAAAAAATCTTAACAGCAATCCATCACATTACCTTGCCCCTCTCTTTAAAAAAACGGCAGGGAGTGTTTTTAGAAGTATCTTTAAATCGAGCCCTAATGACCATCCATCAATGTACTCTAGATCAAGTTTTACCCACTCATCGAAACTCGTTATTTCACTCCTGCCTGAGATCTGCCACACACAAGTAATTCCAGGTTTCATACTCAATCTTCGCCGATGAGAGGATTCTTGGATTTTTTCAACCTCATCTATTGGAAGCGGCCTCGGGCCTACTATGCTCATTTGACCCAATAAAACATTTAAGAGTTGGGGCAATTCATCAATGCTCCACTTGCGAAGAAAATCTCCGAAAGGAAAGACTCGAGGATCATTTTGAATTTTAAATACAGGACCACTCATTTCATTCATATCAATTAGCTCGGCCTTCTTTTCTTCTGCTTCAGCCACCATCGTTCTGAACTTATACATCTTAAAAGGTTTTCCACTCCTTCCTCCTCGCTTTTGTTTGAATAAAATCGCGCCAGGCGAGGAAATTTTAATACCTATCATTGCAAAAACCCACAAAGGAACAGTTGCTATTATTAGAACTAGGGCCAGAACTCTATCGGTTAGTCCCTTAACGAGCATCGCCCAGGTAGCTTCTGGCGCGCTTCGAAAGACCATCATTAGACTTCCGCCAAATGCATCTAGACTGGGTCTTGCTATTGTCGTTTCAATAAAGTCAGCAGACAACCAGACTTCAACCCCTTCTACTTCGCACTCATTTACTGCTATTTGAACCTTACCAAAACTTACATTTTTGGCAGCAAAGAAAACTCTCTTCACTGAATATTCATGTAGCGATTTAACCAATTCATTAGAATCTGAATTTTCCAAATCAATTTTTTTAACCACTTTCAACCCAAAGGAAAGATCCGAAATGAGCTCATCCTCGAAACGATTCATCTCTTCAGCATCTCCAACTAAAACCACTTCTTCTTGCCACTTCCCCAATTTAACCTGCCTCCGAATAAATCTTTTAAGTAAATACTCCTTAGCCAAAAGCATACCCCCTCCTAATAGGGTCAATAAAATTAAAAATCCACGACTGATATCTCCCACTCGATTGAAGACAATAAATCCGCCAATCAACACTCCGGTAATAACAAGAGTTTTTGCGAATTGCTTAAGAGAAAGAAGAATCGTTTTTTGTAATGGATGATGGTAATAGCCTGTCATCTCTAAAATCAAAGGAGTGAAAGGCACCACAATGGCCATGAGCCAAATAAAGTCTTTGAAAACTGGAATCTTTACACTTTCTGGCCAAATGCCCCCATAATTATCATAACGAAGCTTATGAGATATCCAGAAAGCAACGACAAGTACCAAACCGTCAGTGATTTGGTTGAGCTTAAGATTAATTTCCTGTTTCCGCCCAAGCATTGATGCTTTATCTAGTTGTAGGGTTAATTAGTAAACAATGACGCAAGTGCCTTCGTAGGCAATAAAACAAAACTCTTAAATCATGAAAAAGTCAATTTTCTTGGAACAAGCAAACATTGTAATTCCTATAGTTGACGAATATTCCTTGGAAAATATTTCATCGACCGAAAAATCAGATCAGTTTGATATTGTTGAAATACGAATTGATCTACTGATGTCAGTTCCTGATCTCAAACAAAAGATATCAAAAATCAATGCCCCTATCCTTCTCACTTGCAGGCATCCAGACGAAGGAGGAACCGAAGAGTTCAGGGATCCAATAAAAAGACAAAGCGTTATCACTCCACTCATTCCGCACGTATCAGCTCTCGATATTGAGATCAATCATGCTGAAGACATGAAGGACATACTAACATTAGCTAAATCAGAAGAATTATTGATCATTCTTTCCTCTCATGATTTCATTGAAACGCCAGAAAAAGAACACCTTCAAGACAAAGTAACTGAAGGCTATGAAAGAGGAGCCGACGTTGTTAAAATTGCAACAACCACAAATCACTTCAAGGACATCGTCAACCTTATGAATCTCTTTGATTTATTTGAATCGCACCACCTCTCAGTTATGGGGATGGGACGTTTGGGAATGGCTTCCCGTTTATTAGCTGCACAGTGCGGATCTGTCCTAAATTACGCCGCCCTCGAATCAGCAAATGTACCGGGCCAATGGAAAGTAAGTAATTTCAAAGAGATTCTTAAAGCCGCAAATAAAATCCAATCAGCTACTTAATCTTCAACAATCTCAATCGGAGCGTTCGGCAGCGCCCTAATGAATGCTTTGCCGTATTGCTTCAGAAGGATCCTATTATCCAAGACAACCACAATTCCTTGATCTGAAGAAGAACGAATCAATCTACCAACGCCTTGCCTCAATTTTAATATTGCTTCAGGCACAGTGTATTCTAAAAAGGAATTCCCCCCACTTTCTTCAATAGCTTCCAACCTCGATGCCGTCAGAGGATGATCAGGCACAGCAAACGGTAACCTCGTCACGATTACATTGGAAAGTGCGTCCCCCGGCACATCGACTCCTGCCCAAAAACTATCAGTCCCAAACAATACGCTGGAAGGGTCTTGCCTAAAAACATTTAGCAGCTTATTTCTCGGCATTTTTTTTCCCTGTACTAACAGCTTATATCCCATATTCTTGATTTTATCATTCATTTTCAGAGCAACCGAATTCATTAATTTGTAACTCGTAAACAGAACAAATGCTCGCCCTTTTGACTTCTCCACAAAATGCTCAATCCAGCGAGCTAAGTCAGCCTCGTAACCATCAGATCTCGGGTCCTGAATACTTTTCACCAAATAGATCCTCATCTGTTTTTCATAATCAAAAGGGCTTCCAATCCTAACAGAATTAACAGACTCTGCACCGACCCTGTTTTTGAAGTAGCCTATCGGTTCCTTGTTTTCACCTACAGATAAAGTTGCACTCGTTAATACACATGCATTCTTTTTGTTAAAAAAAAGATCATTCAATTCATCTGACACATCACTTGGGGAGCTGTTCAATACAATATTATCCCCTGAACCCTTGGACCTCTCCACCCAATAAACATGACCATCCAGTGATTGCTCTAGAAATTCATTTATTGAAATACGCCATCCCTTTATTCTCCTTCCTAAATCAAGAATCTCGTTTCGATTAGAATCGCTAGTCACCTTTTCTGAAGCAATAGAAATGTTCTTTTCAACTTCAAGGAAATATTCAGCAAGAGTATCCTCGACAACTCCACGGCTTCGGACCCTGCACTCGTTTCCCCAAGAACTAAATTCACACGATGATTCAACCAAACCAAAGAAATTAGAAATAGCATCATTTAGCGCAACAACACAATGAACTCCTTCAGTATGTCTTATCACTTGGAACATTCCCCTCTTCCTTTTCACATCATACAAGCGGTTAATATCAAAACGAATTCCTGCTCTAGAAACTCTTAATCCCAACTGCTTTGCAGCAACATTTTCCAATGTATGAGCTTCATCAATGATAAGGAAATCTCTAGGAAAGATGAATCCTTCTCCAATATCATCCGACCCATCATTTGCTCCCATCATTGTAAAGAGTAGGGTATGATTAATAACAACAATATCCGCCATCGTAGCTTGCTTCCTTGTTGTTTGGTAAAAGCATAAACCGTCATGCCCGCAAGTCCTAGGTGTACACAAATGACTCTCACTGCACACCTGAGACCAGACTCTCATTGACGGTTCAAAGTCCATATCACTGAGAGTCCCATCATGTGTATCTTCAGCCCAATCCCTAATCGCATCAAGTTCATCTAAGTCATCAATATCAAAAAGGTTAGAACCATTAGATAAAGCTATCTTCAATCTCCTAGGACAAAGGTAGTTCCCCCTACCCTTCATCAGAACCACACTGAACCCATTTTCGATCAACTTGGCCAACAGAGGCAAATCCTTATCTACAAGCTGCTCTTGGAGATTAATTGTATGAGTTGATATCACTGCTTTACGGTCATTCTCCAAGGCAAAGTTTACTGACGGAGCAAGATACGCCAACGATTTGCCAACTCCGGTCCCAGCCTCAACTATTAAGGAAGAAGATGAAGTCAAAGCTTTCGAAACGAGCTTTGCCATATCTTGTTGTTGAGGACGGAACTCAAAACCTCCTGACATTGAGAGAATTCCATCTGGACCAAAAAAAGAAACCATTCTTTCAGGCAACGTTTTTCCCTTTCCTTTGGAATCGAGAGTAGATCGACTCATTAACCTTTTTCTTGGCTTGGTGAAACTTCGCTATGACCTAAAATCTTGCTTGATAATTTTTCTATCAATGTTGAGCCGAGAGGAATGACGTCAGTCACTTGCAAATCCCCTTCAGGTTTTGATGAAGCGCTAGGAGAGGCTTCAAGAAAATTCTCATTATTTTGAACGCAAGAAACCTTCAAAGGGACATCAAGGGACTGAGCAATTGATGCTGACCAACCTCTCATCTCATCGATGTTCGATTCATCAAGGACAATTGCTACAACAGACATTCGGTTCGTTTTAAGATTTAGTTTAGGGTAACCCCAGTAAAATCATAAAGACCTAATCACTCAAAGAATTCCGACAGGCCTTAATTGTATTAGAAATAAGCATTGCAATCGTCATCGGACCAACCCCGCCTGGGACAGGCGTAATAGCACTGCAAATTTCAGCCACACCCTCAAAGTCAACATCACCCACTAGGCGATACCCCTTGTTTGATGAATTGTCATCGACTCTATTTATTCCAACATCAATAACAACTGCCCCTTCCTTGACATGCTCTCTGCTAAGAAACTTAGGCCTGCCAACAGCAGCTATTAAAATGTCTGCCTCTTTACAAATTTTCTCAAGACCCTTAGTCCTAGAATGTGCAACTGTCACTGTCGCATTCCCTAATGGCCCTTTAGCCATTAGCAATAAAGCCAACGGCTTCCCAACGATCATGCTTCTTCCGACTATTACAACATTGGCTCCGTTTGTATCAATCGAATACTCTGCAAGCAATCTTTGGCAACCTAAGGGAGTGCATGGAACAAATCCGCTCGGATCCTCAAGCGCAAGCTTGGCTACGTTTTCAGGATGAAATCCATCAACGTCTTTGGCCGGATCAATTGCCAAAACCACAGCTGATTCATCTATATGATTAGGTGGTGGAGATTGGACTAGGATCCCATGGATCTCTGAATCATTATTGAGCTGATCTATTACCTTTAGTAGCTCCTCTTGGCTCGTAGATTCTGGAAGTTCGATTTTCAAAGAATGAAGCCCTAATTTTATGCATGTCCTTACCTTACTTCCAACGTAGGCCTTTGATGCTGGATCATTGCCAACGAGAACTACCGCAAGACCAGGTTTCACTCCTTGTTCTTTGAGGTTTTCTACATCTATACGACATTCCTCAAGGACATTTTCAGATATGGATTTACCATTAATTATTTTCATCATTATCAGTTAAATGGTTCTATTCTATACACTATCAAGGCAAAGCTTTAAGGCCTTCTTCAAGCCTAATTCTCATGGCTTCAAATTCTTGTTTGTCAGAAGTGTTTTCAATGTGATGGAAATGATTGAACAATACCTTCACCTTAGAAAAAGGAAAAGGTATCTCAAACTTATCCCAGGTTTTTAGTACCATGGACCTACTATAAAGGATAGTTATAGGTAAAATAGGAAAACCTGTAATCTGAGCAAGCTTCATAACTCCAGGCTGCAGAACATGGACCGGCCCTCGAGGTCCATCAGGAGTAATCACGACATCTGATCCATTATTCTTTTCCAAGTACTTTACAAGCCTTCTCAAAGCATTCACTGAACTCCGATTACTTGACCCACGGACAGTCTCAACTCCAAACCTCTTCATTACTTGCACTACAATTTCACCATCCTTGCTGGGGCTTGTAAGAACTGCACCACTTCTAAAACTAAGATATCGTCGATATACAAGCGGCATAGAAAATACCCTATTATGCCAAAACACCCAAATCACGGACCCAGTATCGAGCTTCGAAGATAGCCCAGATTTATCCTCAAATTGCCAACGCAAAGTCAGGCCAATTAACCGGATAAAGGCAGCTATGATCCAACCAAATAATTTTGCTTTCACAACCTATAAATGGCCCGTCTCACTCAAGTCCTTAGTAAGCTTACTTAATTTTTCTAACAACTCTTGATAAATAGAAACATTATTAGAATTTGGAACGCTCCTCTTTGATTCATCCAATTCGACATACTTATCACATAAGTTTGCATAATCAGAGCCCCCATCACCAGAACACCTAAGCGCCTGTATAGCCGAACCTAAGCCTGCTCCTTCGGCAGTAGCCAAAGGAACAACTGGCACATTAAAAACATCAGCTGCAATTTGACGCCATTGAGCACTATTACTGCCACCTCCTGTCAGCCGAATCTCGGAAGGTTCCAGACCCATTACACGGAAACGGTTGAGCCCGTATGCAAGACCAAGAGTTGCGCCCTCCATCGCCGCTCGAGCCATATTTTCTGGTGTTAAGTTATCAGCGCGCATTCCATGCAAAACACCCGTTCCATTCGGAAGATTAGGAGTTCTTTCTCCATTTAAATAAGGCAAAAAACAAAGCCCTCCTGCTCCAGGTTGAGCAGAAGAAACTGATTCCTCAAGTGATTCAATATCCATAGTGAAAAGCTCACGTACCTGCTCAGTAACAACAGTCACATTCATCGTGCAAACTAATGGCAACCAATTATCAGTACTGTCACAAAACGCCGCCACTTCACCGCCTGTATCTATGGCAGGCTTCTCACTGAATCCGTAAAGAGTTCCAGACGTTCCAAAGCTTGCTGTAATAATTCCAGACTTAACATTACCTGTTCCAATAGCGCCCATCATGTTATCCCCACCTCCAGCGCTGACTAGAACTCCGTCCGCGAGCCCCCACTCATCAATCAATGCAGAGCGGAGAGTGCCATGCGGTTCTAAAGAAGACCCTAACGGCGGCAACATTTCCCGTACTGACGGATCCACATATTCAATTATTTCATCGCACCATTCTCTTTTAAGAACATCGAGCATGCCTGTTCCTGATGCATCTCCGTACTCCATACGCTTAATTCCTGTTAGCCAGAAATTAATATAATCATGAGGCAGTAAGATCGTCTTTATTCTAGCAAAATTCTCTGCTTCATGTTGCTTCATCCAAAGAATTTTAGGAACAGTGTAGCCAGGAAGAACTGTGTTTCCTGAAAGTTTAATTAGCTCGGAATCGCCGCTGAAATCACGAGTAAATTGCTGACACTGGTCAACTGTAGAAGTATCGCACCATAACTTCGCCGGCCTTATCACATCGTCATTCTCGTCAAGAACGACAAGCCCATGCTGTTGTCCACTCACTCCAATACCTCTAATCTCCTGTTTACGCTTCCCCAAAGATTCAACGCATGAACCTATCACATTTCTCACCGCATCAATCCAATGGCTTGGATCCTGCTCCAGATGCCCATTAGGCAAACCTCCAAGAATATCATAAGCTTCCTGTGAAGAAGCTAATATTTCACCAGTTTCTGCATCCAAAGCCAGCGCTTTAGTGCTTTGCGTTCCACTATCTATTCCTATAAAAATCATAATAATAAAAGTTAAGGCATTGCTTGTAGCCAAGCATGATGCAATCTATTCCTTGTGAAAAGTTGATTTAACTGCCAAATGATTAATTTTACACGAATCCACTGTAAGTAAAGCACCATGGAATTTGATTGGTTAGACGCAAGTTTCGACTTGAGTGAAATAACACCAAAGGAAATTGAAGAGTCCTTTGAAGATCCATTTGCAGTTAGATTATTACCGGACGGTGAATATGCTGAGAATAACACACGTTTCTTTTGTCTAGGAAAATCAGTCACTAACCGACCGATTTTTAGCTTATTCTGGACTGATGGGAAACTTTATAGGGTAATCATCTCACGTGAAATGACCGTAGAAGAAGAAAGCTTATACGAAAGATTAAAAGCTCAAGCAGTATAAATACACCATGAATATCATAAGCGAATGGAAAGAGATTCCTCTCTTCGATGATGAGAATGAAGAAGCCGAATATTGGAGCAAACATCAACTTGATGCACATCTAATGAGCTCATCCATTCATCAGCCCGATTCACGTGAGTCCACTACAATCACTCTGAGATTTGACCCTCGAATGCTTGCTCGAATTAAACGCATAGCGAGATCAAGATTTCTAAACTATCAAAGTATGATGAAACAATGGTTGAGCGAACGCTTGGAGGATGAAATTAAATAACCTTCACGGCACCTTAGTTTCCTTAAGAATTTCCTCTATTAAACCAGAAGAACTATTTACACCCCCATCAAAGCCATCTCCCAAGGCAAGGCGGTGAGAGAATACTGGCCCAACAATACGCTTCACATCCTCAGGAAATACGGCAGGATTTCCTTCTAAATAAGCGACTGCCTGAGAAGCTCTCATTAATGCAATCGCCGCCCTAGCACTAATGCTATGAAGCATTCCTCTTTGTCGTCTGACAGACTCACACAGATCGATAATGTATTGACATATTTTTTCACTGACAGGGATAGCTTTAACTTCAGACTGAAGCCGTACAAGCTCATCAACATCAATCAATTCATCACCTCCCTCATTAGATTCATTATTTTCTGCATGGAGCATCAAAATCTTAGACTGAGTCTGACGGTCAGGAAGAGTCATGTTTACTGAGATTAAGAATCGGTCAAGTTGTGGCTCAGGCAGAGCAAAGGTCCCAGTAGAATGGATACTATTCTGAGTAGCAATAACCATGAACGGAGGTGACAAGGGACGCGTAACACCATCAATGGAGACCTGCCTCTCGTTCATACATTCTAATAATGCACTCTGTATACGTGGGCTAGTCCGATTAATTTCATCCGCTAACAAGACATTGCTAAACACTGGACCAGGAACAAATTCAAAAAACTCTTTTCCTTGATGGTAAATAGAATATCCCAGCAGATCTGAGGACAATAAATCAGGAGTGAATTGCACTCTACTAAAACTCCCATCAATAGATTTGGCTAAAGTTTCTGCAAGAGTAGTCTTTCCTATACCCGGAGCACCTTGGATTATCATATGACCATCAGAAAGCAGTCCCACTATCATCAAAAAAGCAGGTTCCTCTGACCCAATCACTGTCCTGGTGAGTCGTTGATAAATAAAATCTAATTTGTTACGCATATTATTTTAATACGAAAACCAAAAAAGGCATATACATACGTTCACTTAGATGTTTGCAGAAAGCAAGCATCAGCCCAATCAGCATGATCTGCAATATCTAGGTCTTCCCCGGGATCAACCTCTAATGTTACTTGATCATGCCCAGTAATATCAACTTTTATGAGCTGCGCAGACTCACCACCACGGACCCTTTTCCTGAATAATTCCTTACTCCCACCACGGACAACAAACTCACAATCACCTCTACCCAAAGCATCATCATCAATACCAATTTCAGCAATAAACAAATCGTAAGGACCTTCATTCGGGAAAGTAACGTAAGTACCTGAAGTAAATCCCAAACCCCTGTCGTAAATTTGGTCTTTAATTTTTATCGGCAACCCGGTCACAGTGAGGTCCCTTTGCCAAGGCCTTCGAAAGGTAATGACTGGGCGGACCTCTTCTTTTATAACATCGAGATCCGATAAGTACTCTAACCTTGCAGACTTCAAACCTATCCGCTTAACCCACTTCCAGGGAACATTCATCTTAACATTTTCAACAATAGTAATCTCTACCATTTTACCATCATAACTTTCTATATTAGCTTTGACTCGAGTACCTCCAAGCAAAGATAATACACAAGATGGTCTTTGATCTTCTTTTAACAAAGGCGAAGCAAGAACCACTCCATAAGCTCGAGGCAATGGCACCGTTTGTAATTTTTGATCACGATCAAAGACCAAAAAATTACCATCTATTTCCTCAATTAATCCATCAACTTCCTGCAATTCGGCCCCGCCACTGATGAAAATACTGTCAACCTTCTTAGCTGCTTCCCATCCCAGAAGACCTTTCTGAAAACGGGACCCCCTCTTCAATTTTCCAAAACGGAAAGCTCTAACAGCATCGATCGGCAGTTCGACTTTGCCAATTCCAGGAGATTCAAAAACAACTTCCTCTTCTAGCAATTTAATACCAGAAGCTGAAAACTCACTGCCACAAATAAGAATAACCTTGCCCTCTGAAAGATCTGCAGTTTCAGAACGTTTCCCAGGTATTATGCTCCTCAACCCATCCAGAGGGAAATCTTGATCTTTTATATTCACTAATCCATTTGCACTAATCGACTCGATTTCCCCTTCAACGATTTCCCCTTCGAGCGTAATGACTCGAGGCTTTTCCGAGGCATAAGAAAATGCAACTAAGACAAAAGTAATAATTAGCCAAGCAAAAGCTGTACGCATTATCAATACATAAGACAAACCTAATTTATTCACTTTTATCCTTAGCTCCACCTTGAACTGAGCGATAATATTGATCCACCAAAAGCCTGTATCTTGCAGGATACTTTGACTTAAGAGCACCAAGAGCATCAGTTCCCCGGTCCCGTTTACGCAAGTCATCCCAAGCACTTTCCGCGGCGCCCCTAACTCGTCGAACTACGCGCGGAGCATTCTGCGCATTGGGATTGCCTTGTTTATTGTTATTTTTTCCATTGTCCGGCTTACTCGATGGATTACCTCCCTGACCTTGCGTCTGACTCTCTGAACTATTAGGATTTGGGGGAGGAGGCTTTTCCTGTTCTTCGGCCATTTCGATCAACGCATCAAGCATTTCTACTATCTTGCTTTGAGCAACTTGCGTCCCTTCACCCACCTCAGTTAGATCTAATTTACGCCGGGAGAACTCCATGTGTCCCGCCACATCATCAATACTTCCCCGATGAACTCGCTCAAGCGATGCTATCAAATCCTTAGCTGCTCCTATTAGTCGAGGTGATGAATTTGGATAACTCTCAATAAACTCGTTAAGAGCATCAGAAGCTGCAGTTCTCTGCAGCATATTCGAATAGCAGACTCCTTCATAATATAACGATTCTCCTCCACGAAGAGAATGCCCACTCCACTCATTCCTAACGTTACTCAAATGAGGTAAAGCTTTTTCAAAAAGACCCTCTGAAAGGAGTACTCTAGAAAGATAATAAGATCCCTCAGCCGCAAGAAAAGGATCCTTATTCTTCGAAATTAATTCCAATGCCTCAATGCCTTTTTCTGGATCATCACCAGCCACTCTTAAGGCCTCACCAAAATTAGGATATAGCTCTCTCAAAAATGAAGTGAGAGCGCCAGTTTCAATTTTTTCTCGATTCTTAAAATCAGCAATTTGATTTCGAACCTCTGCAGAAAACTCTTTATTTGAAGAATGGTACTCACTGAACAACTCTAAAACTTTTACGGAAGATTCCTTTTGCGATGCAAAGAGTCCAGCAATCAGTGCCGATGCAACGCAAGATTGATGTATAATAGAAAATCTCATCATCATTAGATTATGTTAATTCATATACGATTCAATCGATTTCTGCCTCCACAGGTGGCTGTCCTCTGGCAGCAAGCTCTCTTGCAGACTCAGTAATTTTTTTCTGTAAAAGAGTCGCGCCACGCACCTGCCTCCTTAAAACATCATTCAATTTCTCAGAGCCTTTCATTTCGCCATCAAAATCAATTGTCCTTCGATTAATTCTTAACTGAGTAAGCCGTAAAAGCTTTAATTCGGCGCTCGGCGGCAATAACTGTTGTTCTTGCTGTTGCTGCTGTTGCTGCTGTTGCTGCTGTTGCTGCTGTTGCTGCTGTTGTTCCTGCATTTGTTGAGCTATCTTCACTGCATCAATTAATTCCTTTAATGTCATTTCAACCTCCTTCTGAGAACGCTGAACAAAAGAACCCGTCTCGTTAGCATCGACCCGATCAGCCAATGCTATAAGATCATTCTTCATTCCCTCAACGACATTACGCACAACAACACTCGCCCCATCATCAACAAGAAGCCCCTCCACCTCCTTAGATTTTTCTGAAAGTTCTCTTTCCTGTAACTCAACTGATCGCAATTCTATTCTGTCAGCTCTCCTCAATTTACCATCTTGATTATTTCGTTTTTCATCCAAAACAAGAACCTTAGCAGTCGCCTTCTCTTGTCTTTCAAGCATTTCCTTAAACATCTGCTCCAACTGAACAAGAGCTTCCATTTTCTGATTCTGTTTCAGTTCTTCTAGTTGCTTTTCTACTTCCTCTTTAGCCTTCTCGAGATCCTCCAAGGCCTGTTCTTGACTTTCAGATGCACCTCCAGGGCTTCCCTGAGCCAAACTTTCTGATGCTTTTCCCATTTTAGATTGAGCGCTCTCTACTGCTTCCTGAGCACGCTTTTGCCCATCCTTTAAAGGATCCTGCTGCTCACTTGGATCTCCCTCAGTGTCGCCAGAACTCTTCATTTTTTCTGACAACTTACCCGCATCATTAGCAGTCGAGCCTTGATCCTCTGCTAATTTCTCTAAGTCATCAGAGCTAAGTCCTTCAATGCGATCTTTCTCCTTCTCAAGTTGCTCCAATGCTTTATTTAAATTATCAAGGGCCTCTTTTTCGGCTTCAACGGCCAATTTCCCCTTACCTTCCTCAAGTTTCTTCTCAGCCCATTTTTGATCCTCTTCAGCATCACGTAAAGACTCTTTTCCTGAAGATTTATCTTGATCCAAATCCCGTTCATCTCCTTTTGATTCTTTGCCCTGAGCCGCATCCTCTTTATCCCCTTTAAGCTCATTACGTAGACTCTCAGTTAATTCACGAAGCTCTTGTTGTTTTTCTGCAATTTTATCAAGACCGTCTATCCCTTTGATTGATTCTTTTTCAGTATCAGCTTTTAATTCATCTTGACGCTCAATTAATTCTTTAAGTTGACCAATCTGCTTATTCAAATCCTCAAGCGCCTTGTCCTTGTCTGTATGAATTTCACTTTCCTCCTTAAGTTTATTTTCATCTTTAATTAAACCATCAATAGCATCCTTCCATTCCTGAAGTTTTTTTATTTCTTCCTTTATTCGGTCCGCTTCCTCGTCATCTTTTAATAAGAATTCTATTAAACTCTTAACATCATCAATCGTCTTCTTCTGTTCCTCCCCCGCACTGTCTAATTTAGATAAATCTAGAAGCTCCGTAATCTCATCCATTCGTTTCTCCAATAGCATTTCCTTTGATGATTTAAAGGCATCTACTAATTTCTCTGCCTGCTCAGGGTTGTCTTTTTGTAAAGTTCTTGCGAGTTCAGTGAATTGCATCTCTAACTCAACTATCATCCTCTTTATTCTTTGTTGCCTTACTCCTAGCGGACTTTTTTTAATTTCTTCCGTTTTCTGAACACTCAAAAATAAATCAATCTGAGGAGATTCCTGCCCCTGAATTAAATTTACACCAAATGCGAGCAATAAAGTCACACAATAAAATAAGGTTAACTCTTTCATTTAATTAGTATTTTAACCCTTTTGGTTTAATTATCACCTTTCTTCGCTCCATCTTCTTTTAAATCTTCAATACTGTGTTTTTGTTCTTTATTAGCATTACTTTTCTCTTCTTTTTCTCGAACTACATTGCCAAGAAATTCTTCTTTTGCCTTAGCTGTCATCTTGTTCATCCGCTCTTGCGCTCGCTGTATCTCATATAACAAATTAACAGCTTGCTGATAACCCTCATTCCTTACCATATGCACTAAAACTTCCTTCATCGCTTCCAGCGCCGCAAATTGAGACTGGCTTGCAATTCTCAAGGATTCATTCCTAGAATCTTTTTTCAATGTTCTACGAGAAGAATCAAGTTCTAATGCCGCAACAGGAATAACTTCCTCAACCAAGGTAGCAAGAGGCACAATCACTTTTTGCCGCAACCTTTGTTTCAAAATACCGTCATCTTCCTCGAGACGATTATTTACTATTTCACTAACCATACCGCCGAGCCTTTTAACTATATTATTTACATTTACACTTAATAATTTCTGCCGCTTCTGCAGCACAGCCAGCCTTTCTTTCTCAGACCTCCCTAAAACATTTACGTCCAACAACTCTGCCGCCAAGGCCCCAGTGTCCGTTAGCAGAAGATCTTGTTTTTTGACTAACTCTAATAAAATTTGCCGCTGCTCCTTTTCTCTTCGTAACAAGTCAGTACGCAACTCCGCCTCCCCAACTACTCTTAGAAGAATCTTGGTCGACTCTCCAACATTTGGGCCAGAAACTTCATTATTGTCCTTAGCCGTAAACAACATACTAAATCTTGAATTTAATGGGATATCAAGCCCGTTAAGATCAAGGCGTCCGTCTAATGGAATCTGTTTATTTCCTAAAAGATTGAGCACCTCATCAGGAACAATGGAATCTGTCACCTCTTCTCTTTCACCCTGATCTTCCTTCCACGAATATCTAATTTCAACTTCTTTAACGGCATAATCATCCTCAATAATTCCAACATAAGGAATCATCGCTCCAGGAACAATCAGACCACTGACTCCCTCAACAGAAGCCACAACTTTTGGCTTTCGATCATTCTGTATTCTAATCTTGAATGTTGCCTTTTCTCTTAGCCCCAACCCCATTACCTCTCCATCCTCCGAAAAACCCATTTCTTCTAAATCCTCGACGCCCACCTCATATACACCACTGATTACTTGTTCCTTCGGAAGAATCCCGGCAAATTTGCTGTCTTCAACTTCTAAGGGATACGCGACTCCTCCCACAGTAATTGATGCACTCCGAAGAGATTTATTCACTATTCCGTTTATTTTAACACTTGTTCCACTCAACAAACTGTATGGACCCTCGTCGTTTGAAAGGATCTGCTCCCCTAATCCTGTATATCCTGGGTAACGTGCCAAAATTGAGAAATTTTCAATTTTCGGTCTATCTACCAATTCCATAGGAATCCACTCCGTTTCGTACTCCTTACTGCGAATCCTTACTTTTAAAGGCTCTGAAACATCAATGGCATTTGATCTAAACTCATCTCCTGATGAATTTGGGATCATTGTTTCAGAGCTCTTCCTCTTCCCTTTTTCGTACCTGTATTCAAGAATAACACTATTCGGCAACTCCTTGTAATCTTCTTTTACTGACACTATTAAAGACCAGTCTTCGCCACGAGGAACACGAATCTTACCATCCTTGTATCCTGACAACTCCAAGACATAATTACTGGGCCAGGGAATATCAGAAAGTAAGATATTACGCTTAAACCAAATATCCAAAACCTGACCCCTGGATGCTGAAGCACCCCCAACCACAAAACACAAAAAAATCAATATTAGAACAAATATGTTAGCTCGCATTCTTTTACGTCTAAATGCCGATTCAATTCTTACTTTTGAAGCCGCTTTAGCACCTTCATTGATGGTATTCTCAACCATCTTGGTAGAAACATTCTCGTTATCTTCAATACCCATCCTTGAAAGTTCTAAAGCACTTATCAGCACCTCGTCCATACCGCCTTCAGCTTTTTCTAATTCAATCATCAAAGCATCATCACTTAATCTGGAAAAAAGCGGACCCAATAGCCTTCTGTAAACAACATATCCAATAATGGAGACAGAAAGGATCAGCATAATTAACCGCTGAGGTCCATCCATTCGAAAAATTCTATCCAACGCAAAATCAATAATTATTAAAACTAAGAGAGCCAATAAAACATTCTTTAGCCCATCAACCAAAAAGTGCCTCTGAACAGCGCGGCGCATTCTGCCAATCGCTACACGAATCTGCTTAGGGACTGAGCTAGAGTTTTTGAGTGACATTTATATAATTTTGTACTTCCTATAACAATTTATATTTTTTACGTAATGACCATTCTAAGGTTAATAGAGCTACAAGGATAATAAACAAAATACGGTTATCCCAAAGCGGGAAAGGAGGACTCTCAAAGGCAAGCTTCCTAGTCATATCAGGTATTATCGATGGCAACTCTTGTAAATTATCTGGATTTAAATAGGAAGTTCCAGACAACTTAGCTAAACTCATTAATTTATTCCGATCTAGCCAAGTATCTTTTATTTCTTTAAGTGGCAAAGTAACTGTGAAATTTGAATCAATTTTCACTTTGCCACCTTCATCTTCGGGAAGCTCTACAAAAACACTGTACGCCCCTTCCTTAGCCGCCACTATTGTCGCTTCATAAACACCAGGTTGTCCATTCAAAGGAGTAAATGAAATTTCTGAAGAATCTTCTCCAGGCAAGATTAACTGTCCTTTGACCTCTTCAGCAATTAACCATTCGAAATTCTGCTCTTTTAGCCGAGCATTAATTTTAATTCGATCCCCTATCTGATATCGAAACCTTTCGGTCTCTATCATTCCCCTACGCTTACCAACTAATGAACGCCCCTCGACCAAATAGCGAGTCGTTTGAATCCAAAATCTTTTAAAAAATTCAGCATCCAATCCTTTGGTACGCCACCGCCACGTTCCGTCAAATCCTAAATACGTTGTTCTGCCTGACCCATACTGACCAGTGACCAATAAAGGACGAGCCACCTCTTTCCTTCGAAGAGTTGGATCAGAATGCTCAATCAAAACACGGGTTGCAGGCTTTGGTTCTAGCGCAGGAAAACTCCAATAAGTTCCTGGCAGTTTCTTCCACTGCATCAACGTCTTTTGAGGATCATTATAAAATCGCATTATCGGCTGGTCTGTATTTGCTGCAACAATAGCCAAGGGCCATTCCCGATCATTAGAAGAAAGCAATCCATCAACCTCCATGCTTCCAACATCTCCTAACTTAACAGGTAAAAGCTCTGAAATTTCTGACGTTTGTGCGCCAGTTAAAAATCTACCACCAAAAACCGGTCCAGGCATGTAAAGCAATCCTCCGGAATGTTCACGGACAAATTTCTTGTAAAGGGAAATGAGATCAACATCAAATTCCCTTGGATCCGGGTCTAGCATTATAACAACATCATATTTAAACAGTTCTTCCCGAGTCGACGGCATCTGATCGATTGGAGTATTCCCTTGTTGTAGCCGCCCCTCATCTAAACTCTGAAGCCAACAAGAAAGGTTGATCATTTTTTCTCGATTAAGTAGGCGCGCTAATGCTCTATACTCCCAACTGGGGCCTCCAGAAATCATTAACACTCTTGCGTTATCATCTAGAACCTGCACTCTCACTGGCGAAGGAGGCTGATTATCCTCCTTGTTAGATTCATCATCCAGAACAGTTGATCGGACCGTGAACCGTTTAGCCCCAGGACTCTTCGGAGTGTGCAAGAAATCTATCTTAACCTGATCATCTTTAGGCGCCAATTCGATATCTTTAGATTCTATTATCTTGTCTATAAGTTCCCCATCATCCGACTCAACCACTTCCACAAGATCGACTCTAACAGACTCCTCACCAATTCCCTCCGCTCTGAGAACTGCCTGTATCTGAAATGGGTCATTGTTCCATACTTGAGGGTCTGCATACAGATTTGTAACACTTATGTTCTGAGGCCTATCTGAATCGCCCAAACCAATAAAAAAAATAGGAACATTGCGTTTCTTTGAAGAAGAAACCACTTCATCAACTTGACTAGAAGCATTATGTTGCCCGTCAGTGAAAACTATAACAGCAGAAGTCAATTTTTCAGTAAGCGCTTCGCGAATTGCACCTGAAAGATCAGTGCCTGGCCCATTGGCCTCAAGGTGAGGGAAAACTATTTGTTCTTCATTAATTCCAGCCGCAGATTTATCATTCCCATTTTCACTCAGCCCCTTCTTTCTCTGCACATCGACCTCAGTGACTCTGTCCGAAAAGTCAAGTACCTGCAATCTTCCTTTCTTACTTAGTTGACCAATTAATTCCGAATCACCCTCATTCAGTATTTTATTTACAACGTCAACCCTTGACGGTTTACCTGACCTGAGCCCTTCAACCGTAACACCCATAACTGAAGCCGCTGCCTTTGCTGACGTTTCATCGACGTATCTATCCTTTATGTTCATCGACTCTGAAGAATCACGCAATAAGGCAATAACAGGTCGCAAAGATCTAGATTTTGTATAACTCAAAGATGGCTCCAAAAAAACAAATAAAAGAAAAAGACATACCGTCATTCTAATTAAGGCCAAAATCTTTTTCGCCAAGGGCGAGCAAGCATCATTCTCTTTGCGGTAAAGATTAAAAACAAACCATCCGATCAGCAACACAACTGCCGAAAACACAAAGACACCCCAAGATTCTGGCAAGTTAGCAAAATAAAAAGACACCTCAGCCCCCTCAGGAATATTGCCTCCATCAAAACCAATCCACTGTAAAAATATTTCCAACTTATTGTTCCGTAAAAATAATTATTAGCGAGCGAAGATAGGCAACATGTCGTTGGGCATCTGAAGAATGATGCATGCCATTGCTGTTGCAAATTCTTGCCCATAGGAAGAATTACCCCAAGCACCGTTGGCACCTTGAGAGGTTATTAATTTATCTCTAATGCCGGGGTACCAATCATTCCACCATTCACCTCCAGCATGCCACATCGCTTGGACGGCATAATAGTGCCCATAGTAAAAATAGTGTCTTTCAACACTATCTTTACGCCTCTTAAGATACTTCAATCCCTTTTCAATCTGCTGACCATCATAAATTCCAGCACTAAAAAGTGAGACACATCCCGCTGCAGTAAGGGCAAAAGTAGTATGCCCACCGCGCATTGTGTACCGAAAACTACCATCTGCCGTTTGACTCTTTTTGACATAATCAATGCACTTCTCACGAGCGCTATCCGGAACATTAATACCTGAATCCCTTGCTGCACGTAGGGCCATGATTTGGCACACTGTAACAGAAAGGTCAGCATCACTTTTTACCGGCCGGTACCTCCACCCACCCTGGTCATTTTGAGCGGCAAGGGTACACTTAATTGCTAACCTGAGCTTCTGGCCAAGTTCCCTTTTCCGCGACATACCGTAAGCCTGAGACATACAAAGCATAGCAAACCCGTGAGCATACATATTACCAATTGCACCCGAACCTCTTGCAATGTACCCAGTTGGCCCAGTATGCCTCATTAAAAATTCTGTACATAGGTCAACCTGCTTCCCAAAACGGCCTACACCTGGAGTACTTCCTTCGCTCATGAAAGCAAGACCTCCGAGACCACAAATACCTACACTGCCTGCATATCCTGATGCTCCAAAAGCTCCCTTATCTGCCCCCCTTTGGATTTGTCTGCCCGAAAGAAATCTAAGACCTTTATCAATCGCTTTTCTAGCAGATTCATTAATGAGCTCATCGGCAGTCTTCTCTTTGGCTGCAGACACATGACTTAATGGGCTCAAAGTTGAAGCCGTTCCAACTGCTGCAGCTTTTAAAAATGCACGACGCCCATTCACTTTACTGCGCGACTCTATTTTTCTTCTCATTATGTTATTAATAACTAATTTGCAGTGAGTTTCTTTAAATCCTAAAAGCAGTTAGTTCTTTTTGTTAGCATCTAATTCCTTTTCCAAATTAGATTTCAATTCAACGCTCACTTCACCGAGCGAGCATAACTGGCGCAAGCCAAGAGAATAAAGCCTCTTCCCATTTGAAAATAAATTTCCAACAGGTTGGTTATCCGTAAGAACGACACCTGATTCATTTTCTTGCTCCCCATCACTTAACCGAAACTTAATGACCTTATCGAGACCTGAAGGAACATATATACCATCTGCAGTGAGCGCTCCTCGCCCATAACCTCTCGGAAATACTTTTTCCCACAACATCTTCCCGCCCCTAACATTATAACACCTCAAGACATCAGTCCCGGCAACATAAAGACTATCATCTAACGTACCTAACACATAGAC
This sequence comes from Verrucomicrobiales bacterium, assembly GCA_012960505.1. Classification (GTDB taxonomy): domain Bacteria; phylum Verrucomicrobiota; class Verrucomicrobiia; order Verrucomicrobiales; family DEV007; genus EC70. The sequence goes on along the minus strand of DUBC01000036.1, from coordinate 166,531 downwards.
CCCCTCTTGCCCAGCATTTCCCGGTGAACGTGCTGACTCCCATAAAAGTTTACCAGTACGCCTATCAAATGCCATCAGCTGGTTGAAATCACTTGGAGCAACAATTAACGCATTAGATGCTGGAATAATTGTGTCTAGCCCCCAACCATCAAACTCATTATAAATATTCATTCCTCTTGCAAACCCTCCGAATCTTTGTAGCTGCTGCATCCTTGCTGCATTATTCTTAGCTGTTCTAGGATAACGAACTACCCAGTTCAACGAACCCGAAATAGCATCCACCGAAAAAACTAATCCAGATCCAGTCACCATGTATGCTTCACCCCCATCCACAGCGACCATTACAAGAGAATGCGAAGCAACTCCTGGTTCCGGTTCATCTCCAAGGAATGTTCTCCACTGAGTGACTCCACTATCAGGATTAATTGCGGCAAGATAAATACCAGACTCTTCCAGAACTGGGACTAATAGTAAATTCGCATAGGGAACTGGTGCCCCTATAAAGCAACCGTTCTTAATTAAATCTCCACCGCCTTCAACGGCTGATCTCATCCATTGCAATTTACCATTTCTGGAATGGTAAGCCACCAGCCTATTCTTTCGCATCCTTGGCGGACCCGTAGTTGTTCGGTTAACTATCGCAGCCCTTCCAGCTACAGGATCAGGAACTTCAGCATTAGCTATCCCTTCCTCAACAAAATCAACAGGAATTCCCTGGATCGTAATAATCTTATTTCCAACAATGCACATGGATTGATTAACATGATCTGAGAAGTACTGAACCTCTTTTACTTCGCGTGGAATTCTCTCAGCATTATTAGTATTAGCAGGACGCCTAAACCTATAATTCTTTGTAAAATTAGGCTGAGGATACTCATTTCTAAAACCAAGCCATCTCAATTTACCAGATTCGGAATCCGCACAAACTAATCGATTATCATTCTTAAAATATACATGTCCAGCATCAAAAAGAAGCTGAGCAGAAGGCATCCAACCATATTTTTTCCACGAAGATAAAATCTGATCATTTGTAAGCTTTCCATTTCTGCTTAAGGAAGAACCAAGAATTTGATTCCTTCTAGCAAAAGGATCAGTCATATCACTTAAAGCTATTTTAGGGTTATCAGCAGGAAGTTCAGGCCACCCATCAGGTACAGTTAAGTCATAATTTTGAATCCACACGGCACCGCCCTTATCGGTAGGCACAATTTCTGGATTCCGCATCACTCCTGACCTTGAAGACTCTCCCATTATCATTGGCCATACTTTATCTGAAACATTTCTGTTAACTTTTGATCGATCAACTTTTGCAATATCTTCCTCCACTATACGAATCAAATTTTTGGGAAGGAGAGAATCTTCATCATTCTTGAGATCCGCTAACAATTTTAGCGATCCTTGAACATCTCCAACACGAGCATTTAAAGCTGCTATTCTTAAAATAACTTCAGACCTTTTAACGTCAGAATCAGGATAATCATCAATGATCTTCTCCAGCAAACGAATCGCAGGAAGAAATTCATACCGATCCAATTTAAAACAGGCCAGCTCAAAGGCCGCATCATCTCCGAAAGAGCTTAAAAAATATCTTTGAACCACTTCAGCGAGAGCCTTTTCCCGATCTTCATCCACATACGATGATAAAACTTCTTTTGCTTCGGCATCAGCATTAAGCCTATAACCTTTAAGCCCCTCTACAGGCAATGACGAAAGTGCATTTTCAATCTCACCTGAAACTGAACGATACAATTCATATTGATGCGATAGAGTTCTCTCAATCCATTCTTCATTACTAAACACTAAATCATTGCTCGAGTCGATTACCGTCTGCCAAAGACTACTCGCAAGATCATATCTGCCCTGCTTCGAAAACTGTTCCGCTCGAGACATTAGCTCATCAACTGTAGAGTCAGTCTTCAAGGTCGCTCCTTCCAGCCATTGGGAACTCGCCAACTTTTCATTCGACTTTTCAAGAGGCTCTATGCGTATCTGCCCATGAGCAAGACCTGATATTGCAACAAAGTTCAAAACACAAAAAAAGAAAAGCATTGCAACTTTGTTTAACTTCATCACTTTAATATATTTCCTTTTATTATTCATCATCTGCGAGCACCAACCAACCAACCATAAAACAACTCTACCATCAACAACACCCCCAATATTATAAGAATAACTTTCCACATTTCACTCCGAACAACATTTGCTTCTAGTTCAAGTACAGGGCTATCAAATGGCAGAAATTCAACGCTTGCTGTACCTAGGTCACTGCGGATACTTGCGACACTTATGCGGCTAAGATTACTTTCTCCAGTATCAATATTTGCAGCGAATGCTAATGATTGCACACCACTTCCATCTGTCCTATCGAATTGAATCTCATAAATGCCTTTTTGGTCGGTATTTTCATACTCTAATGTCCATTCAAGGTCATTCAAATTGCTCTTACTTTGTGGCAAAGCTTCAACCTTTTCGGGAACTTTCTCTCCAGGCCTTAACAACTTAGCTTGTTGCCGATACTCTCTAACATCGACTGGATAAAGAATTGGCTCCGCTACAGATATCATACCCTCTGAGGCTATATTTTTCGACATGTATCGGACTAACTCCTGCGAAGTGATGAGAAATGAAGCTCCATTTTCAGGGAAATTGTTCCAATCATTATCTAGGGGAGTTGTAATCGTTAAGACTCGCCCATCCCCCATTTGCCTCTCAACTATAACAGGAGAATTGTCATCTGAAGTTAACGACGCAATAACATTTGAAGGGTTTGAAGAATCTTCATTTTCGTCGATTTCAAAATTCCACCATCGAAACACTTTAACTTGGTCAAGCAATCGTTTATTATCACCTTCAAAGAAACGAAAGAGAGGATGGTTTTGTTTTTCAGACTTTATATTAACCCATTTCTCTTCTTTTTCATCACCGCCGACAGTCGACAATTTAAATGGCAATAGACCCGAGCCATTCTTGTACAACACATCATTGTATACATCTTCGTCAATTTGATCCCCTAACAACAACACGAGACCGCCTCCATTCTTGACCCATTCGTTAAGCCCGATAGCTCGCTCTTCAGTTATTCGATACAAGTTGGCAATAAATATAACTTCGTACTGTGACAGATTAGAGGAATCAAAATCCGCATCATCCAAGACTGTCACATCGACACCCGAAATCGCTGGCCCGCCAGGAGACAGAGCATTGGAAAGATAGAAGGATTCACTACGTCCAAAGATACCAGACGGGTCTCCATCAACGATCAAAACACGCATACCGGCTGTAACTCTGGCAGGAAAGTAACGAATATTATCTTTTTTAAGAGCATCCTTACCTTTGGAAAATTCATTATCCAAAGAAATTTCAACAGGCACGGAAAATGACTCCTTACCAGTATCTGTAAAAGTATAACTAAAAGCTGCCACACCAATAGCACCAGCCTCTATGCGGGGTATCTTGGATTTTAATGGCAATGAGCCTCTAACCGAAAAACTTACAGTTACATCTTCAATATCCGATTTTCCGAGATTTCTGACAAGAACTTCAAAGTCCGCAGGAACTCCATTAACCAACACTTTTCCGAGCGGCTTAACTTCCTCTATGAATAAATTGTTTTCAACCTCAGATCCTAAGTCCACAACATAACATCCAGCCGCTTTCTCTGCAATGCTTTGAAGCGTTTGTACCACTCCTTTATCTGATCCTGATTTAGTAGAACTCTCCCAATCCATTCGACGGAGATCGGTAAACAAATAAACCACTTTAGTAAAGTTCGTGTTATCGGAATCAAAACTTTTATCAACCGTAGACAGTGCGGAATGTAAATCTCCTCGTAAGTCAGTCGCTTTAATATTTTTAAATTCATCAAGCAAGTCTCCTATGGAACTTTCGGTTAACGGCAATCCGTTTGGCGCAAATTTGCTAGGATTCGTTGTACGCACCACGGTAAAAATGTCTTGTGAATTGCTATTTGAAAGGCTCTTAATTCCCTTTTGAAGAATTTCAGAAGCTTTATCGATTGGACTTCCTTGCTGCCCAACAGCGGCCATACTTAAAGAATCGTCCAGAACAATAATTCTTTCAGTTTGTCCAGCCTTAAGAAGGCCCGAAACATTAATGTCCAGCGACGGCCTCGCAATCATGAGGCCAATTAAAATCATTGCCAAACAACGTAACAACAAAAGAATTATTTCCTCTAATTTTACTCGCCTCCTATTTAATCGCAGTGCTTCAAGGAGGAAATCCATTGCTGCCCAGTCAATCCTCTTAAAGCGACGACGATTGAGAAGATGAATAATGATAGGGACAGCTACCGCTGCTGTGCCGGCAAATAAAAAACCTGGATTTAATAAAAATTCCAACACGACTTATCCTACTCTCCCTTTCCTAGTATGACGTTTGCGAAATGCCAAATACCGAGACAAAAATGCATCAAGAGGCTCACCAGTATCAAGTAGAGCATAATCAACACCAAGCTTATCACATACCTTCCCCACTTCCTTACGATAAGTTCCAACTATCTCTAAATAACTTTTCCTTAAGGCTCTGGGATCAGCATGGACTTCTTCTGGCCCTTCCAGACCAAGGAATCTGGTATGATCTTCGAAGGGAAATTCCAATTCATCTCGATCCATTACATGGAAAACAATGACCTCTTGTTTGCGAAGTCTGAATTGTTGCAACGCCTTTCCGAGAACATCTATATCAACGAACAGATCAGAAATAATAACTACCATTCCTCTTGAACGTATCTGAGGAATTAACTCCAAAAACGCTTCACCTACATCGGTCCTATCATCGGGCACCGTTTCTCCCAAAATGTGTACAATTTCTTTTAAATGGTTATGTCGCGCGCTCGGAGGAAGAACATCCTTAACTTTCGTATTAAATGTAATAAGCCCAACCGCATCACCTTGACTCTGAAGTAAGTGACCTAGCGTAGCCCCTGCAGTAGCCGCATAATCAAATTTACACCATCCCTCTCCACCATACCCCATGGATTTTGAAGCATCCACAATGAGAGTCGTTTTCAAATTAGTCTCTTCCTCATACTCCTTTATGTAAAACTTGTCTGTCTTTGACCAAACCTTCCAATCAATATGTTTTATTTCATCGCCTGGCGAATATTCTCGATGCCCTGCAAATTCAACTGCAAAACCATTATATGGACTCTTGTGTTGGCCCGTTATGAAGCCTTCAACGACTAACCTTGCACGCACGTCCAATCTCTTGATCCTTTCCAGAACTTTAGGATCTAAGTAATTTGGAGTGTTCGCAGCAGCCATATCTTACGCCTTTATGCTACTCCAGTAGATTGTTTGATTTATGCTGCATTAAAAGCACCTGACAGCGTTGGAGGTATCTTATCACCTTCATCTCTTTCAGAAATCTCAGACAGAAGATTGTCAACAACATCATCAGTCGTGACACCACTGGATTCAGCGTTAAATGTAGTAATTATTCTATGACGCAGGACAGGGTGAGCAATTGATTTCACGTCAGCAACAGTAGCACTACTACGACCGTCCATCACCGCTTTGGCTTTAGCTCCCAAAAGAAGGAACTGAACTGCCCTAGGACCAGCACCCCAACTCAAAAATTCACGCATCGAATCCGGAACCCCCTCTTCTTCATTGATCCTGGTTGCCCTCACTAGCCTCAATGCATAATGAATAACATGAGGAGGAACAGGAACTCGGCGCACAAGATCTTGTGTTTTTTTAATTTCATCGCCTGACAAAATCTCATTAACTAACGAGCCCCCCGCACGCGTCGTCGTATCAGCTACTCTGTATTCCTCTTCATAGTTTGGATATTCGACAAAAACCTTGAACATAAACCTATCCTGTTGAGCTTCCGGAAGAGTATAAGTTCCCTCCTGCTCTATGGGATTTTGAGTGGCAAGAACAAAGAACGGGTCAGGAAGTTCATGGCGGACCATTCCAACAGTGACCTGACGCTCCTGCATCGCTTCTAGCATCGCTGCCTGGGTCTTGGGAGGAGTCCTGTTTATTTCATCAGCGAGAACAACATTGGCAAATACCGGGCCATTAAGAAACTTAAACTCTCGAGATCCTGTTGTTTTATCTTCCTGAATAACTTCTGTACCAGTAATGTCTGAAGGCATTAAGTCAGGAGTGAACTGGATCCGGTTGAAATCCATCCTCAACGATTTGGCTAGAGTGCTAACCATTAAGGTCTTTGCAAGACCAGGGACTCCTTCTAGCAAGCAATGTCCTTTAGAGAAAATCGCAATGAGTAACTGATCGATCACTTTTTCCTGACCAATAATAACCTTTGCAAGCTCATTCCGTATCTTCGCAGTGGATTCTTGGAATATTTCAAGTGATTCCAAATCTTCTTGTGAAAAATCGACCTCTTCTTTTGTTAATTGTTCGGACATAGATACTAAATATAAATCTTCTTATTGTCTTCTACGATACGCAAAAGATTACTCTCCGCCAACTCAATACGAAATGTAATTATTGTTTCTCAAGACACTAAAGATAAGGCATGAGAAAGTTTTAACTTAGAGCATATTAAATTACTCAGAATCACCTTGTTTCTCTACAGATTCATTGCTCTCGGAGGTCTCTTTTGATTCAGGTTCCACGGCTTCAATTCCTGGTATCAAAGCTCCAGGAATACCAGGAATCGATACACCCTCTGGTGGGCTCTCGTTACCGGCCGCTGCCTCTGATTTTTCTTCAGCCTCAGGCTCTTTTTCTTTGACTAGATCCTCACGCTTATTGAAAAATTTCTCTGCGCTCCAACTATCAATCTCATATACAACACCAGCAAAAGCTTTCTCTTTTTCAAGCTTCTCTTTTAACTTTTCTTGCTCATCCTTAAACTCTTCCTCCTGTTTTTGTTTGTCAGCAGCATCGCGTTCTTTTTTTAATTTATCAACTTTCTTACGATCTTCATCACTAGCATCATCAGATAATTTCTCATCTTCCTGAGGCTCCCTACCCTCAAGAACAAAATCAGTAAATTCAGCACTAACGCTATAAGTTAGATGATACCTAGCCGCTGATACCGTCGCCTCCTTCTCTGCACTATCCACATTCTCTCCCTCACCCTTACCTAATTTAAGATCATATTTAAATCCATCAAAAGTAGTAACAGTTACTTGGAGAGGTGTTTTTAGACCCGTCTTTTCGGGATCTGCATCTTCCCCAGTAGATACATCCTTAAAGTTAAAAGAAACAAAGGGAGATGTGATCGTAGATGCATTAGAAGTATTCAACTCCTCATTTTTGGCAAGACCCTTGAGGGAAGCGTCATCCCCCTCTTTTTCTCTAATAAATTCAAACTTGGTCCCGTCAGAGTGCTCCACTATGATGTCTTTAGACTTATCAATACCAAATGGATTCTTTTCCAGCCATCCGGAAGGCGAAGATTCAATATCAAAAAGGGAATCGGAAACAATAAAAACTTGATTCTCATTTGAACTAACTCTCACATATTTCCCATTCCCTCCGCCCTGCTGTCCCGAGTCAATAGTTGCCCCCCCATATCTCTTCCCGATAATAATTTCTCCAACTGGATCCTGTTCATTCTTTGAAAGCTGAATCTTAACTCCTGCCCCGTCTTCACTCTCAGGCTCTTCGAGATCGAAACGCCCATAATGTTTTTTCCCAACTCTCCTTTGCTCAGCGACCTTGAGCCCCTCCAATTTCTTTAAGGCCCTGCTAATTTTAGTGAAATCTGCTTTGTAATCAGCACGGTTAACAACTACCCACTTACCGTCTTTTCTTCCTAATTGAACGAAATTTTCAGAGCCCGTTATTTTCACGCCTGTTATTTCATTGATATTGGTAATTGAAAGAACCTTATCCCCAGCCACAAGGCCATCTTTTTTCTGACTTTCAGATTTATCCTTGTTTGAGATAAAATAGACTCCAATCAGAACTACAAAGAGCCCCCCAAGAATGATCACATGCTTTGGCTTCATATCTATTTAATGTCTTATTTTTTCAATTTTATATTATCGTGCCGAAATTTTTATCCGTCGAATTATCAGATGCACAATTCCAATTAGAATAATAAGAAGCGGGATTCCGGCAATATTCAGATTCTTAATTTTGTTTTCTATCTTACGAATGTCCTTGCGTAAATCCCTGCTCAGTTCTCTTTTCCTCTTAGAAGCCTTAACTTCCTCTTGCCTTAGTTCTTTTATTTTATTTGCGACCTCAGGGCTAATTACGACCATTTGATCATTTCCCTGCTCCTGCATGAGCTTTGAAATTTCCCCGGAAAGCTCCTGCTCTTTCTTTGTCACCTTTGCTATTTCTTCATTCAATTTTTCTGAAGCCTCCTCTGCCAATTCTTTAAACTTACTAAAGGGTCGGCGACCACTGCCACGAGTCCTAATCGACATTAAACTGCCTCCGCCAGAAGCCTGCTCAACAGCATTTTCAAGGAGCGGTATGTTATTGTTGCGATATGTAGTTCGACCGAACATATCTCTGCCTACAGCCAACGCATCAAAAAGCATGTCCGAATCAGCCGCCAAGAAAACTGAACCCTTACCATCTTCCATTGATTCCTTCAAGGAATCCTCCTCCTTTGTCTCTTTCGGCTTCGACTCCTCCCCTTCAACTTCTTCAACTTCTTCAACTTCTTCAACTTCTTCAACTTCTTCTTCGGACTTCGGTTTGCCCTGAGGAAAAGCTGTAACAAACGTACCGCTCAGCCTCAACGCCAATGGGTACTCGGTGCCTGAAGCTTTGAAATTTTGAATGACTTGATCCGGGTTAAACTGGACGCTCTGTGGAACAACTAACTGTGACTTTGGACTCGACTTGATTAATGTTTCCACTTCGACACCTTCCTTCTCACTGACATAAAAAACTCCTGAGAAATACATCAAGAGATCCCTTATCGAAGTAGTTAATGTATCATCTTTATTGACCGCCTCCCGTGTAATTGTAAGAACGGATGGATTGTTTGAGGTCTGCGTTTGAGCTGTCTCATATGTGCGGTCAGCTAAGACCTGATTCGCTTCAAAGCTGACACCCCAGGCATTAAGCAACTTTTCCATATTAGAAGACGTGGGGATCCCTGGTGCCTGCGGAGCACCGCCAAACTGCTGCCTCTGCGGTTGCGATTGAGCTGCTACTACACTAAAAGAATCAAGAAAAGCAACAATATTGCCACCCCTCAACAAAAACTGATCAAGGGCATACTGCGCGTTCTCGGTAATTCCTGCAGGATGAACCAGAAGGACCACGTCTACGTCTTCGGGGACCACTTCAATATCCATGCCCAAGTCAACTAGGTTACTCCCAAAATCAGTCGGGTCTGGATCGTAGTCCCTCTTGAGTTGAGTGTAAAATTGCCAAGGCCTATTCTGCTGCCCCTGGCCAGGCTGAGCGAATGGCGTTGCTGGCCCACCCTGAACTGGTAGGGCTGACATTAAGGCCACCTTGGGAGCCCCTTCACGCGTCACTTCAACGATCGCTCTTGAAATATCATATTCCAACATTTGCTCCCTATTAGGATCAATGAAAGGAATCGAAGATTTCCTATCTAAACAGGTAATTGTAAGCCCTAAATAAGCGGGTTCATTTAGACGACCGGGGATCCCCTGCAAGTTATTAAGCTTGGCTCTATCCTCATCCTCGGAATCTGGAGAAGGATCAATCCGTTCGATCTCAATGAAACCTCCACTAGATCCTCTCTCATATTCCTTCAACAATGAATCAACCCTCTTCGCAAAAGGTATAAGTTCTGGACGCATATTATCCTTATCCTTGGAAACAAAAAATGACATTGTTACCGGAGTGTCCAACCCTTCAAGAACGTCCTTTGTTCCTTGCGAAAGGGTATGAATCTTATCCTCCGTCAAATCAATTTTGAAAGGAACTGAAGTCGACACTAATAAATTAAGTGCTATAACAATTCCTAATACAAGAAATACACCGATCGCTGAGAACAGCCAAACGTGAGTACTCTTATTCTTACTAATTTCTTTTGTAGCTGACATACTAATCTTAATGAATGGTTATGAACGTTTTGATTTAATCACAACACTGGTCAAGAAGAGGCAAAAGCCTATCATTGACAAATAAAAAACAACATTAGCAAAGGAAATAACTCCTCGTTTCATCTCAGTGTAATGAGCCCAAGTTCCGAGCGATCCCAAAACATCAGCAACCCGCCCCCCCCAATTATCTGCTGCATATTCCAATACGGGCGGTATCGCTATCAGTAATTGACCAAAACAAAGTGCAAGCGCAATTATCAAGCATGCCACTGAACTTCTTGTAAGAGCACTAACTGCACAAGTAATTGCCAATGCTCCACCCCCATAAAAAATACAAGCCAAATATCCACCCCAAACAGTGCCATTATCAGGATCTCCCAAGTAAGCAACGGTGATAACTATCGGGAAAGTAAAGAGTATCGCAATTGTAATAACCGATAATGCCGCAAGATACTTCCCTACAATAGCATGCCAAACTGCTAAAGGCATCGTCAAAAGAAGTTCAATAGTCCCAGTCCTTTGTTCTTCTGCCCAAAGACGCATACCCACAGCTGGAGCAAGAAACATAAGCAACCACATAGGCCACCGGAAAAAAGAAAACTCAAGCGAAGCGTCCTGAGCGTTGGGAGCAAAAAAGTCATCTAATAAAAAAGTTAGAGACATTGACAAAAGAACAAAAATAACAATGAAGACATACGCCAGCATTGAATTGAACTGCGCCTTCAATTCCCTATTATAAACAATCCAAATATTTTTAAGAGCACTCATACATTATGTACTTAGTTAATTTTATCTTTATGACAATTAATCAATCTTGAACCACTTTCTCTGGATCTTCTTCTTTGACGTTTCTTTCTGAAATTTCGGTGTCCGTTTTGGTGATTTCACGAAACACTTCATCAAGCCTACCTTCTTCAACTCTAAGCTCTTCTAATAAAAGGCCCTTTTCCTTACAAAGATTGAATATACTTTCACCATTTGTATTTATCTTCTTCGAAGGTATAACCTGCCCCGAAAAAGAGCTTTCACTTGAAGCAAACTCACGAACCATTTTCACTCCGCTAATTGAAGAAAGCTCAGACCTAATACCTGAACCTGCCATGCCGCTAATCTTTACTGTATGTGATCCTGATCCTGAAGCCTTAGCCTTTAAATCATTAGGTGCTCCATCTGCAACTACTCGCCCTTGATCAATAATTATTGCTCTGGTACAAGCCGCCTCAACTTCCTCTAATATGTGCGTTGAAAAGATAATAGCTTTATCTTCACCCATACGCTTAATCAAATTTCTAACTTCTTGCTTCTGATTAGGATCAAGGCCGTCCGTCGGTTCATCCAACACAAGGATCTCCGGGTCGTGAAGTATTGACTGTGCGAGGCATGTGCGATGCCTGTATCCCTTTGACAAAGTATCAATGCTTTGCCGTTTAACTGGACCAAGAAAACAAATATCAATCGCAGCTTCTACGTCTGACTTACCTTTGCCTCTCAATTCCGCAATGAAACTCAGGAAAGAAGAGACCGTCATGTCTGAGTATAACGGCGCCGCTTCAGGTAAATAGCCAATCTTTTGTTTAGCTCCTATTGAATTCTCCGCAACATTAATGCCGTCAATAAAAACTTCTCCAGAAGTCGGAGGTAGATACCCTGTCACCATCCGCATAGTCGTCGACTTACCAGCGCCATTTGGCCCAAGAAAACCCAATACTTCTCCTTTCTTAACTTCAAAGGAAATGTCATCCACCGCCAATTTCTGCCCAAAACTTTTTGAGAGATTTCTTACTGATATCATACTTGTTTTACTTATTAAATTGCAGGACGTGCAAAGTTATCCGAAAAGTTAACGAACAATAAAGCGTCCTAGGAGGAGGGAGTTGTTTACCAAATTGTCGTTTTATTTCAAGTTATAATCTACTAAAACACTCATCATTTACTAAATATGAAATTTATATCCTGGAACGTAAATGGCATCCGCGCTGCTATAAAAAAGGGTTTTTGCGATTTTTTTGATGAAATGGATGCTGATTTCTTTTGCATCCAAGAAACCAAGGCAAGGCCTGAACAGGTTGATTTAAATTGGAATACCAAACACCATTCATACTGGAATTCGGCAGAAAAAGCCGGCTATTCAGGAACAGCTATTTTCAGTAAAATTGAACCAAAAGAAGTGTTTTATGGAATCGGCATCAATCAACATGATAAAGAAGGAAGAGTAATCACTCTAAGATTTGATGATTTTTACCTAGTAAATGTTTATACCCCTAACTCTCAAAATGAATTACGCAGATTAGAATATAGACAGTCCTGGGATAAGGCCTTCCTTAAATATTTGAAGAATCTTGATAAAAAACGCCCCGTTATCCTTTGCGGAGATCTGAATGTAGCTCACTCTGAAATCGATCTGGCTCGCCCTAATGCAAACACCAAAAATCCTGGATTTACCAATGAGGAGCGTGAAGGATTCGACGAATTAGTTGAAGCCAACTTTATTGACACTTTCCGTGAATTTGAAAAAAGCAGCGGACATTATTCTTGGTGGAGCTATCGAGCAAAAGCTAGAGAAAGAAATGTAGGATGGCGCATCGACTATTGGTGCATCTCCAAATCACTGAAAAACCGACTGCAATCATCAACCATCCTTGACCAGATAATGGGATCCGATCATTGTCCAGTCATGATGGAACTAAAGTAATCCAATTTGGATTAAAGTTTAAACTCACTCCCTTAAGAAAACATTCTCTTGGTCGCAATCACATCATCATTAATTTGATTTTTCAAATCAGCAAGACTGTTAAAAAAAATTTCTTCACGAATATATTCCACAAAATAAATTTCAAGAGTTTCTCCGTAAATCATACGATCAAAATCAAATAAATGAACTTCAAGTTTCGGTTTGGAATTATTAGAACCCATCACAGTTGGCCTGACCCCTAAGTTAGCAACTCCTTGAAAACTCTCGCCTCCTAGGTCAGCTAATACTGCATAAACTCCATACGGAATAGCTACCGATTCAAGATCTTCTATATTTGCCGTAGGAAAACTCATTTCCCTGCCAACCCCATCTCCTTTTGTTACTAATCCGGAGATGGAAAAATCTCGACCTAGTAAGCTCTTTGCGTCTTTAAGATTCCCACTTTTCAAAGACTCCCTAACACGAGTACTACTAATAACATCTCCCCTCCCATCACGTACTCGATCAATTCCAATTACTTTGAATCCTAAATCCTTTCCCAATTCAGTTAAAAAATCAACGTCACCTTTACGCTTGCATCCAAATCTAAACTCATTCCCGACAGAGATCAATTTCAGTTCGCATGAATCAACGATCTCGCTCACAAATTTCTCTGCACTCTGATTAGCTCTATCCTCATCAAACTTAATAACCAGTAAATAATCGACGCCCAATTTTGCAATGAGCCTTTGTTTGTGTTCCAAAGGTGTAATGATTGGTGTCGGCAACCTAGGAGATAAGATACTTGAAGGATGTGGGTCAAATGTAAGGACAACAGTTGCACTGTCATCGCCGCAACTAACATTTCTAATTACAGCCTCATGTCCTTCATGGACTCCATCAAAAAAGCCAATTGCTAAATTGACAGATCTTTCAATTTTATTGAGCCCTGCAAAGCTATTTAATATAAGCATGCTGAAACCAAGAATTTAAACTCCTCGTAGTCTTGACACATCAGCGAGACTTAATGCTCTTTCTGCTACGCTTTCACGAGTACCGTTCTTCAGTTCATCAAAGGTAACTGCCCCGTCCGCTTCAAATTTCCCTGACTTCGTCCTGCGCAATGAACTCAAGTGAGCGCCGCATCCTAACTTAGCTCCTATTTCATGAGCATAAGTCCGAACATAAAACCCTTTGCTACAAACCACTCTAAAATCAAATTCAGGCAATTTAATATCACGCAACTCATAATCATAAACATGAACAAGCCTTGGGTCTCTTTTTACTTCCTTCCCCTGTCTCGCCAACTTATAGAGAGGAACTCCATCCTTTTTGATCGCACTAACCATTGGTGGAGTTTGATAAAAGTCACCAGTGAATCCACTCAAAACCTGATCAATGGCCTCCTTAGTAAAGCTTGAAACTTCCTTCTTTTCTATTAATTCTCCTTCTTTATCCTGAGTAGATGTCACCTCGCCAAGCCTCACTGAACCAACATATTCTTTGTCCTCTGCCATCAATAGGTCCTGTATTTTAGTGCCACGCCCAAGCGTAAGAATGAGAAGACCTGTTGCCATTGGGTCAAGAGTACCACAATGGCCTATCTTCTTTTGTTTGAGCGTGCGACGAGCCACAGCCACAACATCATGTGATGTCATGTCTGGATCTTTATCGACTAAAAGAACTCCGTCTACGTTGCCCATTGTTCAAGTTATTGAATTACAAATTTTGTTTAAAACTTTCTCCTCAACTTCATGCAACTTACCATGCACTCTAGCGCCCGACGCAAGAGGATGGCCGCCACCACCAAAATGAGAGCAGATCTTACTAACATCGGCCAAGTTAACATCTTTAGAACGCATACTGACCCGCACACTACAATCTTTGAGTTCTTCAAAAAAAACGGCAACTCGAACACTATCAATCCCTCTAATCAAATCTGACAAATTTTCACTATCTTCAGGTTTTATTGAGAGCTCTTCTTTAGTCTGCAAATCAAGACACCAGGAAGCAACTTGATCATCAACCGTCATCTTTAAATTTCCAAGAAGCTTCTTAAGCAGCTCAATTCTTCTATATGGGTAGCTCTCATAAATGGCCGATGATAGAGCTCCGCAATCAGCGCCCATTCGTAATAAATCAGCACCCACTTCATAGGTTCTAGCGGTTGTCGCAGGATATCTAAAGGACCCAGTATCGGTTGAAATTCCTACAAATAAGCTGTCACGAGAAGCAGTAGGGAAAGGAAAGCCTTCATTTGAAATCAATTCATATATTATTTGCGCTGTAGCCGGTGAGTCTGGATCCACATAAACAAAATCTCCATAGCCTTCATTGGTTATATGGTGATCTATATTAATAACTGGCTTCACAAGTTTTACCGCTTCGATACACCTCCCCCCGAGTCTTTCATTATTTGCTGTATCAAGAGCAATACATAAATCGGCATCGATATGATTCTCTGGAGGCAATAAAACTTTATCGGAGCCCGCTAAAAACTTTAAGTTTGATGGGCACCCATCCTCATTAATCAAAATTACTTCCTTTCCTAACTCCTGAAGACTTGCACCAAGAGCTATTTGAGTACCAACAGCATCTCCATCAGGCCTCACATGAGAAATAATAACAACGCTTTTTGCATCACGAATCAGTGTTCCTATCTCAGCAAGGGAAGAGTTATTATGATCAAACATTTGCAACAAAAAATCCTAATTAATCGTCAGAATTGGCATTTAAAGATTCATTAGATTCATCGTAATTTATAGGATCCAAACTATCTATTACATTTAAGGTTCTCACTCCTCTTTCTATTGATTCATCCGATTTAAAATGCAGTTTGGGGGTAAACTTCATAACCACCCTTTTTGATATTTTCTTCTGAATCATTCCCCGCTCCTTGTTCAAGGTGTTAACGACCTTGACCTTTTCATGATCAGATCCAAGCACTCCAATGAATACATGCCCATTACGTAAATCTGGAGTTACATCAACATCATTAACTGTGACCAAAGCATTGAACACATAATCCTGAGAGATTATAGATCCGATTTCCCGCTTTAACAATTCACGAACGCGTAATATACGCTGACTCATAACCTTATTTCTGAAAACTAGTTGTTATAAACTAAAGAGATTTAGTGTTAATTATACAATTACCTAACGCTGTTCACACTTTAGAGTGTTTGTTCGACCTTCTCTAATTCGTAACATTCAATTATGTCACCAATTTCATACTCTAGATAATTCCCAAGACGAATACCACATTCAAGGCCAGTCTTAACCGTGTCTGCCTCATCTTGAAATCTTCTTAATGTTTGAAAACCCCCATCATATACTGCTTGCCCTTGCCTCATGACGCGAGCTCGAGCCTTACGGTTAATCTGACCTTCATTAACAATGCAACCGCCAATCCTTCCTCGCTTGATCTTGAATATTTGTTTTACTTCAGCCTTACCAAGTAACTTTTCACGGGTCTCTGTATCCAACATGCCAAGCATTGCCTCTTTAATCTGATCAATGAGCTCATAGATGATACTATACAAACGAATTTCGACTCCTTCTTGCTTGCCTAATCTTAGAGCCTTGTTTTCAACTTTAACACCAAACCCAATAATAATTCCATCAGAGGCACTGCACAACAATACATCAGATTCTGATATTGGACCTGCTGCTTTATGCAAAATTTCAATGTCAATTTTTTCACTTTTGATTTCCATAAGCGAACCTTCAATCGCTTGAATGGACCCTTGCGCATCTCCTTTTAAAACAATTTTTAAAGTTTTCTTTGTGGACCCGACCTCCGCCCATATATTCTGCAATCGAGCCTTATGCGGCTTCGTAAGTTTTTCTTGCCTCAACTCCTCCAACCTTTCTTCACTTAATTTTTTCACAGCTCTCTCACTATCCATTACAACGAGTTCGTCACCCACCTTAGGCACTCCACTGAAACCCACAACTTCTACAGGCATTGACGGACCAGCTTTTTTTAACTGATTTCCGAAATCATCTAGTATCAATTTTACCTTGCCGAAGTAAGGACCACAAATAAACGAATCCCCAATTTTTAAGTTGCCCGTTCTTACTATAATGCTTGCTGTTGAACCCTTACCCGCCTTGCTGCTTGCCTCTATCACAATCCCCCTAGCATCTCCTTCAGGATTTGCTCTAAGCTCCATTACTTCAGACTGCAACGCTATCATTCCAAGCAAATCATCAACGCCAAGACCTTCCGTAGCTGAAGTTTGGACGCATATTGTTTCACCCCCCCAATCCTCAGGAGTAAGATCATTCTCCTGAAGTTGAGAAATAACTTTATTCACATCTGCGCCAGGGAGATCAATTTTATTTATAGCCACTATTATGGTAACACCGGCAGCACGCGCATGACTAATAGCTTCGTGAGTAGTTGGCATAATGCCATCATCAGCTGCTATCACAAGAACAACTATGTCTGTGATATCTGCCCCCCTAGCACGCATTTCCGTAAATGCAGCATGCCCAGGAGTATCAATGAAGGTAATATTTGCCCCATCATGCTCAACGCTATATGCATTAATGTGCTGAGTAATACCTCCTGCTTCTCCGGCCGCAACACGGCTGGACCTAATTACATCTAAGATAGACGTCTTACCATGATCAACGTGCCCCATTACGGTCACAACCGGCGGCCTAAAAGGCAATTCATCCTCGCCTTGAGCTTCCGGCTCAGGAGGAGGTGGCTCTTCAAAAACTTCTTCTACTTTATGAACACCTCCGCCCTTCTCTCTTTTTTCTTTCTCAAATACAAACCCATGATTATCGCAAATCGTAGTAGCCACATCCGGCTCAATCGAACTGTCTAAGCTTGCAAACACATCCAGCGCCATTAAATCCTTAATAATATTAAATGGCTTAATCCCCATTTTATCTGCAAGATCTTTGAGGATAATAGGAGGTTTGATATGAATCACTTTCGCCTCATCAATATCATCAACTTTGGGCGGATCTTTTTGAACCTCGTCATCAATTAATTTTGATATAGGAGGTAAAATTCCACCAACTTTTGACGGCTGAACTTCTAGCTCTTTCTTCCTGCCCTTTCTCGCTTCTCGTTTTTCCTGCTCTTCAAAAAGAGACAACGCTTCCTTCCCCTTGCCGTCTGAACCACTCAGAGACCTATCTATAGATTTTGCATCATCGGATTGCTCCTTATCATTTTTTTGATCGGATTCTTCCGGTATGGAATTTGATGGCATTAATTTTTTTTATCAATTTCATGGGTGCTGATTCCGTGCCTTTAAACAGATTCCAGTTCACCCTCCGATTCTTTTTTTCGATCTCATCAAACCTCGGATCCTACAGACTCCTCAGTTCCCTTTGACGGGTCATTATCATCATTATCTTCGTTTTCAGCAGCAACATTATCATTGCTTTCCAGATCAATGTTTTTTGCCGCAGCGCATATCTTTTCTGCCGAATCTTGATCTCCTTCAAGAATCTCAGAGACATCACTAACATCAACCATGGAGAAAAACTCAAGATTAACTATGCCTCCTTTAACCAATTTGATAGCAGTATCAATATCTATGTTATCTTCACCAATGTGAGTTACGAATTCTGTAGCAGCATCTATCACCCGTTTTTCAAAGATTTCAGTCTTCGAAGCATCTTTTTCAATTTGCACGTCCCAGCCAAGCAATCTTGATGTCAGTCTTGCATTTTGCCCTCTCCTACCAATAGCCTTTGAAAGCTCTTCCTCATCAACAGTAACCTTAACTTGATGCTGCTCCTCATCAACTTCTATCGACCTAATAATTGCCGGCTTGAGTGCATCCGTCACAAATTCTGTAAGATCTTCACTCCATCTGATTATATCAACTTTTTCGTTATTAAGTTCTCGAACTATATTTTTAACTCTAGCACCTCTTAATCCTACACAAGCCCCCACTGGATCAACCTTAGGGTTCGCAGAATAAACAGCAATTTTGGTTCTAAAACCAGGCTCACGAGCGATTCCTCTTATCTCTACTGTCTGATCCGCGATTTCACTAACTTCAAATTCAAAAAGTCTTCTAACAAAATTGGGGTGACTCCTAGACAAAATAATCTCAGGACCTCTTGCCCCATTTTCAACAGCCACTACATACGCCCTTATCCTATCACCTATGCTATATTGATCTGTTGAAACCCTCTCACGCGAAGGCATTATTCCTTCAAACTTGCCGAGATCAATCATTACGTCAGACTTATCAAACCTACGCACAGTTCCACCAACGATATCACCAGCACGATCTTTAAATTCATCGTAAATCATTGCTTTTTCAGCAATACGAAGTTGTTGCATCATCGTTTGCCTTGCAGTCTGTGCAGCTATCCTGCCGAAATCCGTTGGAGTCACTTTAACTTCAATTTCATCACCTACCTGCACTTTGGGATTGATTTTTCGAGCTATCTCCATTGAAATTTCTTCGTATGGAGATTTTACTTCTTCTGATGCAATTAGTTTTGCAACTGCCACAATATCACCCTTTTCCAGATTAACATCTACTCTCAACTCACGCGCAGGCCCAACACTTTTGCGGGCAGCCGAAAGCAGAGCAATGGAAAGTGCCTCGATCATAGTTTCTCGGGCAATTCCCTTCTCTTTTTCATAGTATTCAAAGAGGACCTGGATTTCGCTTGTCATTTCTTTTTACTCTAAGACGAAAAAAGAGCGGAACTAATGGCCCACCCTTTCTTCAAGAATATAACTATAGAGTTAGAGTTCTTACCGTCAAGCTGGAAACCCTTAATTGAAGAGATCCTTGAGATTAGCCTAATTTCCCGTCACCACTACGCTTAATCTCTATTTCACCCAAAATACGTTCCTGCCGCACTTGAAATTCATTTAGCTTAATAAGCTCAAGTAAAGCCAAAAAAGTAACCATTACCTCACCTTTCGTTGTAGCCTCTGCAAATAACTCAGTAAATTTGATTTTTCCCCCTTTATTAACGCGAACCATTAAATAATCGATTTTATCGCTAACCGTAAATCTATCATCGGCTATCTCAGCCAAATTTTCCTCATCTTCAAACCTCTTAAGAATGCCTTGAAAGGCTCGAATAAGATCAAATATGCCAACATTTAAAATTGGTTCTTCATCATCCTCCTCAGCGTCTTGTCTCTCTGAACCAAAAATCTGCTGATTGTCAGCTTCCCGCCTTTCTAAATAATATGCGGCATCTTTGAATTTCTTATATTCAACTAATTGCCTGATCAACTCCCACCTAGGATCCTCTTCATCAACATCATTCTCTGGAGCCTGTTCGTTTCTTGGCAACAAAGTCCGACTCTTAATATACATTAGCGTTGCCGCCATAACTATAAATTCACTAGCAAGCTCAATATTGAGAATTTTAAAAGTCTCGATGTATTCTAGATACTGACTCGTAATTTTTTCTATAGACACATCATAGATATCGACCTCGTCCTTCTTAATTAAATAAAGAAGTAAATCGAGGGGACCTTCGAAAATTTCTAATGATACTCTGTTTTCGGCTTCCAAAGATTTTCAATTAAAACGGGATAAATAAATCTACTAATAAAATATAATATGAGAAATCCTATACATAAGATTTAAAGATTAATTCTTAGTTCTTTTTCAGTTTGATTGCAACTTGATCAACCAAGTGCTAGGAATCAACTGAAAACAGCTCCCTTAGCTCAGCTGGATAGAGCAACGGATTTCTAATCCGTAGGTCAGAGGTTCAAGTCCTCTAGGGAGCGCATTTTTCTATCCTGTATATACAGTGTCTTAGCCTGTCAGTTCAAATAAGGTATATCTAATTGTAGCAAGAACAGGCTGGTGTACAACACTTTGTACAACATAGGCTTCTTTTTTTGAACCCTTAACGGTGTTCCATTTTCAATGAATCAGTGACTCTCTTTCGGGGCACATCGGTCATGGCACAAGGATGAGGCTCACGGGCTCAGTGATCAAGCCTCCCTATCCCCGAGAACAACTGACCATGAATCATTGGTCATTGGTCATTGGTCATTGGTCATTGGTCATTGGTCATTGGTCATTGGTCATTGGTCATTGGTCATTGGTCAGGGTGCGGGGTTCAGGGGTTATGGCTTCTCACTAATCAACTTTACTGGCCTACCCCCAAAAGTATCGCCCCAGCCCTTGGCATCAGGTTTGCGGTAGATGGTGGGGGTGGATTTGTTGAAAAGGCTCCTGCCCGCATTTGGAGCATCTCCAAGAAATGTTACTTCTGTAAGGCTTGTGCAATCATTAAAAGCCAATTCTCCCCGCAAACCCCCGATACTGCTGACTCTGTCAGGAATCGTGATGCTCGTCAGGCTCTCGCAGCCCATGAAGGCTCCCTCCCCGATACTGGTAACTCCATCAGGGATCGTGATGCTCGTCAGTTTATAGCACTGAGAGAAGGCACGATCCCCTATACTGGTGACGCCATCAGGGATCGCGATGCTCGTCAGGCTGCTGCATCTCCAAAAGGCACTTTCCCCGATGCTAGTAACGCTGTCAGGGATTGTTATACTCGTCAGGTTGCTGTGGTTAGAGAAAGCATGTGCTCCGATGCTGGTAAGTTGACTATTTTTCCCGAAAGTAATGCTTGTCAGGCTGGTGCATTCATCGAAGGCCCTATCCGGCATGTAAGGTCGCAGGTTCAAGTCCTGCAGGGAGCGCTTTCCCCTGATCTAGTTAGTTTATTTTACCTTTTTAAGATAAGGCCGCATAAAATATCACAAGGCTAAAAGTATTGAAATATAGTGATATTAACTCATATAATTGTCATTTAAGAGATTTATAATGATCAATCCCATCCTAAACTTCTTACATTAAATAATAAAAACCAACTTGCGACTATCGAGGAAACAAGTAGAGTCGATCCTTCAAAAAAAGCGCGGGTAGCTCAGTTGGTAGAGCAGTTGGCTTTTAACCAATTGGTCCTGGGTTCGAGTCCCAGTCCGCGTACTTCCCCTCAAATAAAAGAACTGAAATTAGTGACTAAAGATCATTCCCAGTTAGATCAAAATAGTTAGTCTATTTATACTAAATCTAATTAAATTGCAGCTCAGAAAGCATCTTATAGACACCGCCTTTCTTACAAGAGAGTTCTTCATGCGTTCCCGATTCAATAAATCTACCATCTCGGAGAACAAGTATTCTGTCAGCTCCTCTCACAGTAGCTAATCGATGAGCAATAATGATTGATGTCCGCTTACTCATTAAACTTTCCAAGGCTTCATGGACCAACCTCTCACTCTCTGAATCAAGCGAACTAGTTGCCTCATCAAGCAACAAAATAGCCGGATCAGCTAGAATAGCACGCGCAATCGCTATACGTTGACGCTGTCCACCTGAAAGCTTAACTCCCCGATCACCAACGATTGTTTGATAACCTTCAGGAAAAGATTGGATGAATCCATGAGCATTAGCCTTTTGCGCAGCTTCTATAATATCAACCTCTTCGGCTTCTGGACATCCATATGCAATATTATCTCTTATCGACCCCCCAAACAATAGAACATCCTGAGGCACGATTGCCATCTGATCTCTCAAATCACTTAGAGAATAATTTGCAGCATTTTGGCCATCAAACTTTAACTCTCCAGAGGATGGGTCATAGAACCGCATAAGTAATTGGAATAGCGTTGATTTACCTGCTCCACTCGATCCCACAATCGCCACTCTCTCACCTGCCTCGACTGAAAGATTAATTCCTCTTAACACCTCGATATCCTTACGCGAAGGATAACTAAATGACACATCACTGAATTCAACTTCTCCACGCAAACGCGATAACTGATTATCATTATGAGCTTCTTCAGGCTCCTCACTAAGAATTTCACGAACTCTAACGGTTGCCCCAACCGCTTTATGAAGCTGACTCAATATATCAGGAAATGAGCCTAAAGCAGCTCCAACAAAAATACTAAACAATACAAATTGAGTGAACTTTGCTGCATCAATTTCCTCCCTCTCAAGCATACCTGCTCCATACCATACAACAAAAGTAATCACTCCAAAAAGCGCAAAAATAATAAATGAAACAAATAACGCGCGAGCTTTAGAAGCACTGAGAGTCAAGTTTACAAATCCTTTAAGAGACTCTGAATACCGAGACACTTCATAATCCTCATTAGTGAAAGCTTTCACGCTAGCTATTCCATGAAGAGACTCTTCCACTACAACATTACTAGCCGCCAACTCATCTTGCGCCTCCCTCGTCTGCACTCGGATACCTCTACCAAAAATTCCCATCAAAATAACGACAATAGGAACACATAACATCATGACCATTGTTAACTTCGGTGATGCCCATGCAATAAATGAAATGCCACCGACCAACATTACAGACTGTCGAATTATTTGCGGAACAGTGAGAATCAAAGTGTCTCTAATTAATGTGAGATCGGCAGATATACGACTGCAAAGCTCTCCAACTCTACGCTCCGAAAAGTAACTCATTGGCAATCGAACAAGCTTGCCATAAGCGGCCTTTCTTATATCAGCAAGGGCTGATTCACCAGCAAATGCAAACCACCGGATACGCCAATATGCTACAAATGCCTGTACAGCTAGAACCGTAACCAGAATTAAAGCTACCCTGTTAATATTTTCTTCAACACTTTTTGGATCTGCAATACTATCGCCTCCACCCATTGATCCACCTATCAAAATCCCCATCAAATAAGGAAACGCAAGTGACAAGGCAGCTGTTAAAAAAAGACAAACTAATGCCGAATAAAAATACAACCGATAAGGATTGAGGTAGATAACAAGTTTCAATAATTCACTCAAGCCCTTATCGGTCTCGTCATTATCCACGTTCTTCTTATGCCTTTTCCACATCTTTCTGGACGCCAACTGAAGGAGCTATAAGCAAGAAACGCAAGCATCCTTATTGCTGATGATCGATTGCAACTATAATGTCCCTGTTTAAGCTATTCAAAAGAGTGGCTATTATGCAATTCCTAAAGAAAAACACTGTATTGCCGATAATTGTTATTCTGGCTGTGCTTATAGGCACAGGATTACGATTTAGTGATCTTGAAATTCGGCCAATGCACACTGATGAAGCAGTGCAGGCGTACCGAATGGGTAATCTACTGGAGGGTGACGGCTTTGAATACAATCCGAGCGACGGACACGGCCCGGGCCTTTTGCTCTTCTCCCTTCCCGTCACCCTGGTCAGGGGAGCCACATCATACCTACAACTTGACGAAACGACGCTGAGACTTACACCCGCTATCTTCGGCATCGCCCTCATCACAGCGACCCTGCTTTTCCGCAACCTAATTGGCAATACTGGGACCGCTATCGCAGCCCTGCTAACAGCCATTTCACCAATGCATGTGTTCTTCAGCCGCTACTACATCATGGAGTTGCCAATGGTTCTTCTACTCGCGGTCTTCGTGTTCTGCATCTGGAAATATTTCTGCCAGCAAAAACTAAGATGGATGACCTGCGCCGGGGCCATTGCTGCATTAATGCATGCCACCAAGGAAACCTTTGTAATTTCAATCTTTGCCCTGGTTGCCGCAGCTCTCATTATCTGGTTTATTGAGGAGATCACCAGCCGACGGGCGGCAAGGCTGGCTATCATTCCCCTAATCAGACATATCACGATAGGGCTGCTACTCTGCCTGGTCATTTCAGCTGCACTATATTCAATCTTCTTCACAAATCCCGAGGCCATCCCAAAGAGTTACTCAACCTACCTGAACTATATGGAGCGTGCCGAAGGAAGCGGGCACGAGAAACCCTTCATGTACTACGCGAAATTGCTCGGCTGGAAAAAAATGGAGCTTTACACATGGAATGAACTATTAATCTTGGTGCTTGCCGCAGTTGGCGCACTTGCAACGTTCCTCAGGCGTGACTTGCCGGAGAAAATACAGGTGTTCCTACGACTTCTTGCCGTCTATGCGCTGTTCACTCTCCTGATCTACTCAGCCATCTCCTACAAAACTCCCTGGTCAATCCTCGCCTTCCTGCACGTGGCCATCCTGCTGGCCGGCTTCGGCTTCAGTTCCCTCCTCAAGCTATGCGGGACAATTCCCAACAGATTCATTGCCAAGGGCACTTGCCTGTTAGCAACCGCGATACTCCTCCTCGGGAGCTGCAACCTATTGAAGCAGGACCAGATCGCCAACTTCAAGGCCACGCGAACAGAGCCCCGGCAAAAAAACAAGCCTAATCTCGGCATCCTTGAGAAGTTCTGGCACAAACATTTCAATCCATTCCCCAGCTCACGTTCACAGGCCCCTTTCAATTCCGATCGAAATCCCTACATCTATTCCCACACCTCCCCCAGCCTAGTTTCCAGGCTTGTGGCACAGGTTGATGAACTACGCGAAATCAATCCCCAACTTTCAGTGCTGGTCTGTCATCCGGAAACCGGTTGGCCGCTGCCCTACTACTTCCGGAACATTCAACAAGTCGGCTACCCCCAACACCCTCGGGACCTTAAGGCTGCAGTGGAAAGCGACCTGATCATCTGTGATGCAGCATATGATGAGCAACTTACCCCCAATCTCGGCGACCGTTACATTGGTCCCGACATGATGAATCTTCGAGATAACCTTATGCTTCATATCTACATCGAAAAAGAACTATTCTTTGAAATGGTTAATCGACGGTCCGAGAAATGATTATGCATGAAGGGATACACAGGATCGGATCTCACGCAATGGCTACCGAGTTTCAAATCTATGTAGCAGGTAGTAATGAAGCCAAAGCGATGGCCGTGGCCTCAGCCGCACTAAGAGACCTCGAGTCACTAGAATCGGAACTAAGCCGTTTTAAAAGGAACAGTGACATATCCAGATTGAATCATTTACAAAAAGGCGAAAGTACACCTATAGGAATTGCGACTCTAGACTGTATACAGCTAGCACAGGACATTCATACTGCCACAGAAGGAGCTTTCGATATCACTATTGGCCCTTTAATTGCCGTCCTAACGAACCCTGATCACAGCCCCCGGGATCCATCCGAGGAAGAGCTTTCGAAAGCAATTGACGCTGTTGGAATTAATAAAATAAAACTCGATCATGAATCATTAACTGCCACTGTTTTGAGTGATGATATCTGGATCGATCTTGGCGGAATAGGTAAAGGATATGCTTTAGATCAAATGGCATTAATTTTAAAAGAAAGCGGCATCAACAATGCAATGCTAGATGCAGGAGGGAGCACTCTATTAGCATTTGGAGATGGCCCCGATGGTAACGGGTGGGTCGGAGGTTTAGGTGAACCAAATTCGCCTGAAATTATATTAAAGAACAACTCTTTAAGCGGATCAGGATTCAGTGAGAGAGGCGAACACATCATTGATCCAAGAAAACATTGTCGAGTGCCTATGAAAAAATGCAATGCGTGGGCCCTGGCTCCTTACGCCGCTCTTGCGGATGCTCTTTCAACTGCATTCCTTGTCATGACACCCAAAGAAATTCAAAATATATGCGCAAAACACGAAGAAATTGAAGCCATCTTGCCTTCAATTTAATTCCTCACTTTCATGAACATCTTATCCATGATAAAGGAAAAATGTATAAAGCTAATTTGAGGACTCAATAAAACACAATACCTTGATACTCATCTCATTGAATCTTTAAATTCATGCTCAGGAACTCAAAGAATAATTATCTTAAAAGCATAGTTCCATTGCTAACTGCCTCGATCATTTGCTTAACTATTTTTTGGCTCTGGTTGAGATTCGAAATTGCAAGGCACGGGGCCTCACAACTTCACTTCGCAGGGATCGACCAATCAAAAGGAGACACAATAATCAGACAAATCTTAACGGGAACATTAATTCTAAGCCCTACGCTCTTACTAATAATTTATTCCCGTTCAAAACTCTTAACTAAATATATTATTCGGCAGATCATTCTCCCCTTCAGTTATAGCCTAGGAGGATTCATCGCTATCTGGCTTGTCATCGATTTAAGCGATAACGGTCCAGACCTTGCAAAAGCGGGCGCTACAATACTTGGCATAGCAAAATACTACCTTGTTCAAATACCTCAGATTCTTGTAACCATACTTCCAATCACTCTCCTCTTATCCATACTATACGCTTTAGGGCAATTATCTAAAAATAATGAAATTATCTCGATGGTCAGTTCTGGCCTTAGTCTTAACAAAATACTAACACCTGTTTTTTTTATAGGCCTTTACTGTTCATTAATCTCACTAACATTAAATTATGAATGGGCACCAGAGGCAGAAGCCCACAAAGAGACAGTCTTGATGTCGTTTGACAAGGCTGACACCCAATCTCAAAACAAACAATACAAACTAAATTCTCGACTTTACCGAAACAGAGAAAGTTATCGAACTTGGTTCATTGGCGCGATGCCTCCTAATCTTGCATCAGCAAAACTTAAAAATGTTGAAATATACCAATCAGATAAAAATGGGAAACTAATTCAGTCCTATTATTCAAACCAAGCAAAATGGAATTATTTAGATAATTCTTGGACATTGATCAATGGCACCATCATTCAATTCAATGAAAACAGCGAAGACATCGTTCAACGAAAATTTCAAAACCTCGTCATTGCCGACTGGAATGAAACGCCATGGAAAATTTACAGCGGAAATCTATCTCCTGAAGAACTAGGTATACCCGGCCTTTCGTTCCATCTAAAAAGCAACTCAGAAAAACCCGCTAAAAGTCTAGCCGCTTTTAAAACCCACTGGCACTATCGGTGGGCCCTGCCGCTAAGCTGTTTAGTCATAACGCTAATTGCATCACCACTTGGGATAATTAGTTCTAAGCGAAACTTAACCACTAGCGCTACCGCAGCGATGATAATTTTCTTTTTAATGTTACTATTAACAAATCTTTTTCTAGCCCTTGCCCAGGGAATGAAAATTCCAGCTCTGCTCGGAGCCTGGTCAACGAACCTGATAATCACTTGCCTCGGAATAATGTTAATAATATCACGTCGAAATAATAGTGAAATTTCAATACTCTCTATTACAAATTATTTGAGAAAGAGCTATAGGAAATTATTGTCTCGCCAACAAAAACAGACAAGTAGCCGACTCTCTTCGTAACACCAATAAAAAACTCACCATCTAAAACAATCCACACTATGCCAATTAACGACTCATGGAATATTAGTCCTCGCTCCAATGAGTGCAGCAAGACAAAACAGTCATTTCAAGATGGCGAACTTTTCTATGCTGCAATATTCAAAGACAACAAAAGCGAAACATATTCACGATTAGATTTCAGTATAAAAGCTTGGGATGAGCTACTCAATAATAAGGACAAAGAAGGTCTATTTTCATTTTGGCGTTCAAAATTTGAAGAAGAAACCCCGGCCCAAACAAAAGAAGTTGTCGCAAAAGAGAGCGCAGAATCAATGCTCCGAAGACTCATTGATGAAAATGAGGAAAAAAGTGAAAATGCTAGATATATACTAGCTGCAATGCTCGAACGTAAAAAGATATTAAAACCCGTGGACGTAAAAGAAGATGCCAATTCAAAAATGTTTTTTTACGAGCACCATAAAAGCGGCGAAGCTTTCATTGTGCGCGATCCTCTTCTTAATCTCAGCGAACTCGATGCAATACAAGAAGAAGTTTCAGGCTGGCTAAGAAGCAATGAAAATACACCTAAGGAAGAAGAGAAAACTCTCTCCAACAGTACTAAGCAATCAATATCCTAGCAGCGCTATAATCTTTCTGACTTTCCCGATACGATAGCGTTTTTCAAAAACCTTAAATCTATCTTTTCTTATTTTTTTAAGAATCAGATAGTAAATTCTACCCATGCAACGAGCAGTTCTTAACGAAGCGTAATCTCCTGCACAAATATTTGCTTTTGCTTCTTTAAAATAATACTCCGCTCGATCCGCTTGCAGCTCCATAAGATCAAGAAAAGCACGACTGTTCGCAGAACTAATTAAATCTTCTTTCGTTATATTGCACTTCTCAAGGTCTTCGTCAGGAATATAAACCCTACCCATCTTGTAATCCTCGCCAACATCTCGAATTATGTTAGTCAGTTGCAATGCGTACCCGAGATTGATAGCGTAATCCTTACTTTGAGGATCATTTGCACCAAAAATCTTCAAGCATATCAACCCTACAACAGAAGCCGATCGATAGCAGTATCTTTTCAAGTCATCGAATGTCGCATACTCTGTTCCGCAAACATCCATCTCCATCCCTTTAATGATTTCGACAAAAAGTTCTGGCGAAATTGTATATTTTTTTCTTAAAACCAACACTTCATTTTGAAGTGAATTCGGATCCAAAAACCCATTAAACAAACCTTCTTTCCATTCACCAAGCATTTCCATTCGCTGCTCATAGTCAAACCCCGGCTCATCTGCTATATCATCAACAACTCGGCAAAAAGCATAGAAAGACTCCATATCTTTTCTTTTCTCTTTCGGAAGACACAAAAGTGTAAATGCTAAATTCGACTTTGCATTTACCGTAATGGTCTTGGCGTCTACTCCCTTCACTCAAAAAAACCTAAATTAATATCAACTTTTGAACAAATAATAAGCATCATAATCATCTGGCTGATAATTAGTTGGAAATTGCCTAACGTATCCTTCCCCAGTGCTCAAAAGGCCAATAAACCATTAGCCCAGGGCCTAATAGATTCTCCTCAGGAACAGTTCCCCACATCCGACTATCTGCACTATTATCACTATTATCACCCAAAGCAAAATACTGCTCTTCTTTTAATGAAATCTTATTAAGCCCCATTCGGTCTGGCATACCTGGCATACGCCTTGTTATCGTATACCCATCATACTCTTCTGACACCCTCACAATCCCAAATTCAGTTGCAGGATTATCGTCAACATAGAGGGGGCCTCCATTTTGGCGAATTTCTAATTCATCTCCAGGCACTCCACATAATCTTTTTATATAATGTTGAGATTTCATGCCACCCCCAATGCCTATAATACCTTTCGTGTTAAAAACAAAAACTTCACCCCTGTTGGGCCTACGAAAGTGATAGGACATCTTATTAACCAAAACTTGATCTCCTGTATCACAATGGCCTCGCAACACAAAATCTTTTTCTATCGGCAAATGATTACCGTTAACCCAATGAGCATTCACCTCTCCATTGTTAAAATTTGAAGAGCGTCCAATATTTAATGCTGACCTTAACCCTAGACCTCCGCTGTTCTTTTCCTGAA
This sequence comes from Verrucomicrobiales bacterium, assembly GCA_012960505.1. Taxonomy (GTDB): domain Bacteria; phylum Verrucomicrobiota; class Verrucomicrobiia; order Verrucomicrobiales; family DEV007; genus EC70. The sequence continues at coordinate 136,699 of DUBC01000036.1, read as the reverse complement.
AAATATTTTTAAGCGGCACCCCAATTTTAATTGGATCCATATTGCTATCCTCAAAATAAATACGGGTAGAAGTAAAAAATTTAAACCTGGTTACTTCTTGAAATCTTTCAATTTTGGAACCTTTTGGAATCGTAATATCAACGTATGTTCTACCCTGAGAGAATTTGTCCCAAACGGTTTTAATTAAACTCGGCTTTGAATACTCCGGATCCCTGTCAGGGTCATCCACATGACAGATAATGCCGTTCAATGTGGGCTGCATTGAACCTGTAGGAATTCTAAAAGGCTGCAAACAATATGACCGAATCCCTATAGCTATAATTATAGCCACAAATATGACTTCAAGATTTTCACGTATTATAGGATTTCTAGGCGGTCTTACTGTTTTTTCACAAATCGAGGTCAATTCTGTTGCCGTTACCTTTACTCGTTCTTTATCCTTCTCAGAAATAGCCTGATCAAAAGCTTCAAGTTTCTTTTCTATCTCTTCGTTATCTTGCCCTGAAAGAAGATCCTTTTTATAAGAAAGAAATTTTCTAACCCCTTTCCTTAAAAGTTTCGCTCTCTTTAAATATTTTGGACGCAACATAATACCTAGTTAGAAGATGATTTTAAGACTTTAATAAAAGCTTCCTGAGGAATATTAACTTTACCAATCGCTTTCATCTTTTTCTTTCCTTCTTTTTGTTTTTCAAGCAATTTCCTTTTCCTGGTAATGTCACCTCCATAGCATTTTGCCGTAACATTTTTCCTCATAGCAGTAATTGTCTCACGAGCAATAATATTACCACCTACCGCAGCCTGAATAGGAACTTTAAATAATTGCTGTGGAATTACTTCTTTCAGCTTTTCGCAAAGCTTCCTTCCATAATTTTGAGCCTTGTTCGTATGAACAATCGAACTAAATGCATCCACGGGCTCTTCGTTAATTCGTATATCCATTTTAACCAACTTTGCTGACTGATATTCAGCATGCTCATAATCCATTGAACCATAACCACGAGTCATACTCTTCATTCTGTCATTAAAATCCACGAGAATCTCATTCAAAGGAAGAACAGAAGTTAGTATCACTCTCGATGAATCTAGAGTCTCGGTATGTTCGACTGAACCACGCTTTTCAATGATTAGTTGGATTAAATCCCCAATAAATTCATTGGGTGTAATAATGAAAGCTTTGACAGTAGGCTCTCGGATCTCATCTATTTCGGCTGGATCAGGTAAAAAAGTCGGGTTATCAACAAACACTTCTTCGCCATTAGTTTTACTCACTTCATAAATAACGCTCGGATATGTTGAAATGACATCCATATCGAACTCTCGCCGCAAACGTTCTTGTATAATCTCCATGTGGAGAAGCCCTAAGAAACCACACCTGAAACCAAATCCAAGCGCAGCAGAGCTTTCAGCTGAAAATTGAAAAGCGGCATCATTAATTTGCAGCTTCCCCATTGCTAATTTCAATTGTTCAAAATCATCATTAGTCACAGGATAGATTCCAGAGAAGACCATTGGCTGAATCTCTTTAAATCCGGGCAAAGGCTCTGATGCTGGCCTCTGAACCTCAGTGACCGTGTCTCCTATTTTTACTTCAGAAGAAGTCTTCATATTAGCAATGAGATAGCCTACATCTCCTGCTCCTAAGATTTCTCTCTTTTCCATTTTTGGAGTAAAGATCCCCACTTCCTTCACCTCGTAATTCTTACCAGTGCTCATCATGCGTATCGCTGTCCCTTTCCCCAATTTCCCTGAAACTACCCGTACATATGAAACAACACCTCTAAAGGAATCAAAAACTGAATCAAAAACTGAAGCTCTTAGTAACTTATCCTTAGGCTCAAATGGAGGAGGAACTCTCTCAACTATCGCCTCTAATATATCCTCAATCCCAATCCCAACTTTAGCGCTGGCTTGTATGGATTCCTCTGCGGGTATCGCCAATATGTCCTCAAGCTGTTGGCGCGCCATGTCTAGATCAGCACTTGGTAAATCGATTTTATTAATTACCGGAACAATGGTAAGATCTTGCTCGATCGCTAAGTTCAAATTTGCAACGGTTTGAGCTTCTACCCCTTGAGCGGCATCTACTATTAATATGGCACCTTCGCATGCAGCCAAGCTTCTAGACACTTCGTAAGAAAAGTCGACATGGCCAGGAGTGTCCAAAAGATTTAATTTGTAAGTCTTTCCATTAAGAGCCGTGTACTCCATCGTCACGGGATGTGACTTAATTGTGATACCTCGCTCCCTTTCCAAGTCCATAGAATCTAATAGCTGATCTTGCTTTTCCCTTTCTGAAATAGTCTGAGTAAACTCCAACAAGCGATCCGATAGGGTAGTTTTCCCGTGATCGATATGGGCTATGATTGAAAAATTTCTTGTTTGCTCTGTATCCATACTTAAAGGCTCCCCAATAAAAGAAAGCCTAATCCATAAGAACCCTTATAATGGGGCTGGACTTTAAAGCGCGAACCATGCGTTGTAAAGCCCCTCAGCCACCTTGCATCGGGGGCATGAGGGCCACAACATGGCCATCTCTCAATTTATAGGCCCTATCGACATAGTCATGATCTACAGCAGCCCTTATAACGGAATCCCATTTCCTTAATTCAGCCCATTTCTCATATAGAAATTGTAGAAGTTCATCTATGTTGCACTCGCTGAAAGGCATTTCTATTTCTATTTGCTGCTCTCCTACAGCATCTCGCAAAACCGAGAATAAAATAATTTTCAAAACCATAATTTATAAAGTTGGATTTGCGATGATCCCTTTCTTTAACTCACCTATTACAGGGAGATTTCGATACTTCCCATGATAATCAAGTCCATATCCAACCAAAAACAAATCATCAACCTCAAACCCAACGAAATCTGGAGTTATATTCACTTTTATTTCTTTTTTTTTCTTCAACAAAGTAAGGCTACTAACTTTTATCGGATTGCATTCACAATTTATCCTCTCAACAACTGCCTCTAAAGTTTTCCCTGTATCAAAAATATCATCAACGACAAGCACGTGCCTCCCAGAAAAATTAGGCATTCTTATACTATTAATAAAAACCTCACCACTACCCTTTGTTTCACCATAATAACTCTCCACATTCAAACACCTCAGATCAAAATCAATTTCTAAGCGTGCGAGCAAGTCCGCAGTAAGCATCAGACTTCCGTTCATTATGGATACGACTGTTAATTTACATTTATCATATTGATTTGAAATACTTTCAGCCAACTCATCTAATCTGGAATTAATTTCGTTCTCATTGAAAAGGACTCTCTCCAAATCGTTAATATTATCATTTGTAGACATCTAGAAATTCTGAACCAACATGGTTAACAGGCACAAAATATAACATGGCTCAGAATCAACATAATATATCAGATTTAAGAATTTCTTACACAAAAGCTAAATTAAATATTGAGGGAACAGATCCTTGTCCCATTAAACAGTTCGAAAAATGGCTCAACGAAGCTATCGAAACCAAAACAGCTGAAGCCACTGCCATGTCTCTCGCTACAGTCAATGAACAGGGTCAACCCTCAGTTAGAACGGTCTTGTTAAAAGATTTCGACTCTGAAGGATTCGTCTTTTACACAAATTATGAAAGCCGCAAAGCTTCTGAAATTGATTTCAACCCAAGCGTAGGCATCTGCTTTTTGTGGAAAGAACTCGAACGACAAGTGACTATAACAGGAGCCGCTTCAAAAATCTCAAAGGATGAATCAAAGAAATATTTCAAAAGTCGTCCAATCGGACATCAAATAAGCGCCTGGGCTTCAACCCAGAGCAGTAAAGTTCCCAACAGAGAATGGATGCTTGCCCGGAAAAAAGAGCTGGGCACCAAGTTCTCAGATGGGATTGTCCCATATCCAGAGTTTTGGGGAGGGTTCCAAATATCACCTACCGAAATAGAATTCTGGCAAGGTCGTGAAAATCGTTTTCATGACAGGATAGTTTATCGGCTTGAAAAAGCGAACTGGTCACGATCAAGACTAAGCCCATAAATAAAATTAATTATTCCCCTATAGAACTAACCGCTGTCCATACACTAGGGCCAAACTCAACCCTAATTTTATTCAAAAGCTGATCAGCTTCATCAGGATGTTGGCACAAGGCATATAAGGTAGATCCCGATCCGGACATCAATGCAATTTCTGATTCCCCCTGCTCAAGCAACCACATTTTCATATTCGCCAAACCTATATATTTCTGAAAAACTGGAAGCTCTAGATCATTATAAAATGCCCCCCATGCAGTGGATTGAGGAACATAACTAACCTCCGGCAAAGGCTCAGCTGTAGCCCATTTAGAATAAGCCCATGCACTTGAAACTCCAAACTCAGGCTTAACTAATACTACTGAATAGGCAGGCACAGAATCTTTTAATACTTGTATCTTTTCACCACGTCCCGAACAAATTGCTGGGCTCCCGTCCAAAAAAAACGGCACATCTGAACCAATCTTTGCCGCAAGTGAATGCAGCGACCTCGAAGAAAGAGGGCATTCTAGAATTTTATTCACTGCTCTCAACGTTGCCGCAGCATCACTGCTACCCCCTCCCAACCCTGCCCCAACTGGTATCTTCTTTACTAATCTTATTTTCCCATGGAATCCATTGCCAGCCTCACATTGTAAAGCTCTCAGCGCTTGAAGAACTAAATTATGTCGATCCGATTCCAAACTAAAATCATTACATTCAAATATCAATTTCCCTGACCCCAAGTTCAAATCAAAATGAAGCTCATCCTTAACAGTTGCAATCGGAACCATTAGGGTTTCAATCTCATGAAACCCATCTTCACGCTTCTTATGAATCTTCAACCAAAGATTCAGCTTGGCGGGAGCAAATTCAAGGTGTCTCATAGAATATAATTAATGGGACTTTAACCCAATATAACTAACACCCAAACAGCAATGACTCATAACGTATTTTTCTGGCTTAAAGAAAACACAAGGGATAACAAATTTGAAACAGAGGCAAGGAAACTCTTTGAAATTGATATTGTAAAAAGTGGATCCTTAAGAAAACTTGCAGGAACACCAGAAAGACCAGTGACAGATAAAACATTCACATACCATTTATGCCTTGAATTTAGTTCCATAGAAAATCACAATGCCTACCAATCTCATAAAGTACATCACCATTTTATAAGCGGATGTAAAGAAATGTGGGATCAGGTCGTAGTCTATGACTCAGAAATAATCTGATTAATATTTAATTCCCTTCAATTCCAATCAGGGCAAGCATCCTCCCTGTCATCCCCATTTCACTCCTGTATGAATAGTATGCTTCTAAATTTTGCGAAGTGCACTCAAGATTATCATGAATGGAATTAGCTGGTACCCCACATTCTAAGCAATCCCTCCGTATCCAGGATGCAAAATCAACTTCGTACGCAGGAGGCCTGATACATGGACTCAACTGTACCACTAAGTCGCCTGAATCTACTCCATTAGCATTCATCAACAATAATACTTTTTTTACTATGCCCAATTGACTTCCCTTTTTCCCGGAATGAACAAGAGCAACTGCGCGGGAATGCTTATCCGCTATATAAACAGCACAACAGTCAGCTACATAAATACCTAACAATAAATTTTTTTGGAAGGTTATTAACCCATCAACAGAAGAAATCGGAGATTCAAAACCTTTTGCTGTATCAACAATATAGACCTGATCACTATGCACCTGCTCAGCAACAGCGACATCATTAGCTGAATAGCCTAATGCCTTTATTCCCTCTTCATGATATGGCGTTAAAAGCTCAAGGGCTTTATCTTTGGAATAAAGATTAACAGGCAATTTAGGGTGCCTAAGTATAAAGGTGTGTTTTATATCAGGAATTGCCTCGAGGGAATTAAACCGACTTTGATTAATCTTCACAATATTTACGACCGGTTATTTTTTATATCGTTATAACTAATAACCTTGAACCATAAGAGCTATCAAAAGAAAAAGCCTCGACCTATATTAGGTCGAAGCTTTTTCTTTTTAACTTTGAATGTATTAATTATTTACCAATCAACTCAGAGGCCTCCATCACGGCCGATGTGACACCAGAATCCATCTCAGCCATCACTTCGACTAAATTCTCGATAATATCTTCTCTCATCTTATCAACCAAATCGATGCCCTTGCGGGTGATTTGAACCATCACTTTCCTACGGTCATCTGATGCATGCAATCTTTGCACATAGCCAAGCTTCTCCAAACGATCAACTAACCCTGTCGCTGCAGCAGTTGAATGGCCCATTTTCTTTGAAATATGAGTCATTGTTAAGTAATCCTCTTTTGCTAGGTACCCTAGTAAAAAGAACTGAGCATAAGACACATTGCCCTTGTTAAGTTCCTTAGATAAATTCAAAAGGAATGAACGTTGTGTGAACATTATGAAATCAGCCAATCGCCCAGCGTCCTTCCTTACAGTTTGGTTGTTATCAGTTACCACTTGCATAATTCTTTATTGTTTAAGATTTTATTTATTATAATTAACAATAATATTGTAGTTTATATAATATCTATGTCTATTATAATTTCTAGGTTTTTTATATTTAACTAAAGTACTTAGTATCCGTTGATTTATATAATACCCAAATAATGAATAATATCAAATATGTTTTGCATAAATTTTAAAATTTCTTAAATATGAGAAGTTTGGATGGTCGGAATTTTAAAAATATGAAGATTACAAGGACTTTAACTCTTAAAAAATTTAAATATTATGAATTTATTAATAAGATAAATGGTACAGATCGACTAACTCCCCCGGCTCAATACTTGAATTTGGATTTACCTTCAATAATGAATCAGATTGAGAAAGAGCGAGCAGATTATTTGATCTCTGATTACCTATTGGCTCGAATTTCCCTCCATTTATCTTACCACAAACATAATGAGGCCGGTCAGTCTTGTTTTGAAAGTGTGAATTCATTTGAGCCGTCAATTTGTTTAAATTAAGCCCCTCTTCAGCTGCCCCAGCCCTCAAACGGATTGCAGGAAGAACAAATAAATGAAAGCACACGAATGCAGAAACAGAATTACCAGGCAAGCCAAACACTTGGCCATTTTCTCCATAACTCCCATAATACATTGGTTTCCCAGGTTTTATTCTTAAACGCCAAAAAATTTCATTCACCCCACATTTTGTTAAAGCTTCTTTTACATAATCTCGATTCCCAACACTAATTCCACCAACAACTAAAATAATATCGGCCCATTTCTTCATTTCGATAAACTCACTAGAAATTTCTCTCAAATCATCTCTAGTTCGAGTAATTTCAATTTTTTCCACTCCAACTTTTGATACTGCGGCTTTCAGCATCAATCCATTACAGTCATATACTTGGTGACGTTTTATCTGAATTTGTCCGAAATTTATTAATTCATCACCTGTTGTTATAATTCCGATACTTGGAAAACTACCAACGGAGACTTCACTAATGCCTCCTGCAATTAATGCACCCAAGGTTGAAGCTTTGACACTACTCCCTTGATTCGAAATTTTCTGACCTTCTAATAAGACCTCTCCAACTCTCCGCACATAATCATTAGGGGAAACTTTTGCGTTAATCGAAATCAAACCATTAGGTAAAACTATAACATCTTCTTGCATTACTACAGCATTTGATCCCATTGGAATCTGAGAACCAGTAAACACTCTGAAGGCTTCTCCGCAGTCTATCGACACATCACACGCTGCCCCTGCAACACTCTCTCCCACTACACTTAGTTTTTCTAAATTTCCTTCACAATCTGAAGCTTTAACCGCGTAACCATCTACTCCAGACTGACAAACCTGGGGTAAATTTATTTTGGCGCGAGCATCGCTCATTAAAAAACAACCAACGGATTCAGAAACAGGAACATTTCTTTTCACCGGTAAAGGTGTTGACTTAAGAAGTTTTTCTAAAGCTTCAGATTCCTCAATCATTTAAAACCTTATTATTTGATTCACCCTCCGGGATTAAGCTATGAAATCTATTCGAATCTCCTGCGGGTTGCTCCAAATTCAATGGGGGCACTTTAACATTGCGTCCATCTTTACTTTCCCCTCCTGGCACCCCTTCCTCTATTTGGTCTGCCCTCAACTTAAAGAAAACCCAATCTCCTAAATTAGGTTCGCCGGCCAAAATATCAGCGACTATAAATCCTGGTCTTCTTTCCGGACTGACACTTAATTTTGCTTTTAAGTTAATTCCACCTTCGCTCATTACATGGAGGATAGTCTCTTTTCTTGGCTTCAATTTAGAAGATTTTATTAATACAAATTCTAATGACTCCTGAACGAGACATATTTCACCAATAAAATATTTAGCTTCACTTCTTTTATCTGGTTTTTTTTCTTCTCCATTAATTCGATCTGTTGGCTTTTCTTCTCTCTTCCCAAAATCATCATTAAAAACACAACTTTGCAAAACTGTGGAAATTAAGGCTACATACAGAATCATGTGAAGTTTAAACCAATTCATTAAGCGTTTTATATCTAGTGGACTATAGAATTGATTATAGCAAAAGATTGACTCCGCGGTGAAGCTTTGTTTTAGTCACCCAATTCAATCGCTTCGCAACAGAAAACATCAATTTTAGGTGAGATGGCTGAGTGGTCGAAAGCGCTTCTTTGCTAAAGAAGTGAACCTCAAAAGGGTTCCGTGGGTTCGAATCCCACTCTCACCGCCACCTCAAACATCATTAGCGACGCCTAATCTCCTTTATCTTTCTCAGGCAATTGAAAACAACTATCCTATCTAGATTTATTAGAAAAAATAAGCACTAGCCCCCATATATAATAAACGACAAAATAAACCAAAGGCGCTAAAACAATAGCAGTAATAAGAACCCCAAAAGTAGCGAAACTCATTGTCTGAATATCAAACTCTAATTCCTTTCCTTCGTATCCGTCACTAAGGTAAAAAATCGCCTTCCCTAATTTGCACTGATAAATAAAAAGAGGGACAGTCGTTGCTGGGTTAGAAATCCAAACCGCCGATGCCGCTGCTGGTATATTTGCACGATATCGAACCGCTAGAGCAATTGCCAAGATAGTCTGAATCGGCAGTGGTGGCAACATTCCAACGGCAACACCCAAACTCAAACCAAGAGCAACTCGATGGCGACTAGGTTTCCACAATTGTCTCTGCACAACACTTTTGGCTATCCAATATTTAATCCCCTTCCTCGGCCCCAATCTATTACTCCTCAATGATTTGTATATTTTGCGAACAAACCTTACCCACCTAAGCTTTGCTTTGATAAATGACACCTAACTAAATATAAGCTAATTCACTGATCGCTGTTATAATATATAACATCAAAATATATTAATGACTTTAATCGACGCTATTATCTTAGGGATCGTTCAAGGACTCACTGAATTTCTTCCCGTCTCTTCATCAGGACACCTTGCATTATCTCATCAATTATTAGGATTTGAAAAAGAATCGGCCGGCATTGAGTTCGATATATTGCTTCATTTTGCGACTCTCCTCGCTGTACTAATTTACTTTAGACGAAAACTTATCTCAATGATCATGTCGCTTTTCAAAAAAGGATCCAATGAGGACAAAAAGATGATCTACTTGTTGATTATAGGAACACTTCCGGTTGTTCTTATTGGGCTACTACTTAAAGACAGAGTAGAGACAATAAGTGCTAGACCAATTCTAGTGTCCATCTTGTTGTGTAGTACTGGTATTATTTTGTTCATACCAGTTTGGTTAAAGAGTAATAAAATAAACAAACTAGGAAATGATTCGGCCTTAATCATTGGTTTCTCGCAAGCGTTGGCAATATTGCCCGGAATAAGTCGTTCAGGAGTAACTATAACAACTGGAATGATACTTGGTGTGTCTCCAAAAATAGCAGCTGAATTTTCATTCCTGTTAGCCATTCCTGCGATACTTGGCGGCACTATTCTTAAAATGAATGAGATTTCATCTATTCCAGCAGATCAATTTGGAATCTACTTGGGTGGCATGATCACTGCATTTATTACTGGATTAATAGCGATTTTCTGTGTTTTAAATTTGATCAGCAAAGGTAAGTTCGCTTACTTCGGGTTTTATTGTCTATTCATAGGAACTACAGGGTTGATCTATTTCGCAACGCGTTAACAATACAATCTATTCCTCAATACGAAGGCATAATAGACACACAGTGGATTCTATTAATCAAACTTTCTCAACAATATTTTTTCTGATCTTCTTTGCATTAACAGGCAAAACATTATCGGTTTCAAATTCCGCTGAAATATTACCCGCAACAGGATTCGATTTTCCAGTAGGAACTCCCAACGCTGAAGGCTACTATAAAGCGAGAGGGTTCTGGCCTAATGGCCACGTTGGAGAAGACTGGAACGGGAAAGGTGGAGGCAATTCTGATCTTGGTGATCCTGTATACGCGATAGGTGAGGGAATCGTCGTTCAGTCTCGTGATGTTCGTCGGGGATGGGGAAACGTTATTATTATACGTCATGCGTTTATTGATAAAAACGGTACAGCAAAATTGCTTGATTCACTATATGCACACCTCGATTCCAGAAACGTAGTACTCAACCAAATTGTCAAAAGAGGGCAAAAAATTGGAACGATAGGAAATAATAGAGGTATGTACCTCGCTCATTTACATTTTGAAACTCGTAAAAACTTAGCAATAGGAATGCACAGAAGCAGTTTCTCTAAAACTTATTCAAATTACTATAGCCCGACTTCATTTATCCGATCTCATAGACAATGTCCTGATTTTAGAAAAGCTTTCAAAGTTCCTATAAATACATTTGCACCTTACCCTGGAGCATATCCAAAAGGCAAAAAAGAACCGAAATCAACGATTATTGCAAAAGCTAGCTCGAGCAAAACAATCAATCCTATTAAAACAATTCTAAATAAATCGCTACAAAAAAAATCACCTAAAATAGTTATTCTCAAAAAAGAAACTACGCCCAAGTCAGAGCCAAAAGCAAAACCAAGCATTGCAAAAAAGAATATTCAAAAACCTCCATCCAAATTAGATCCTCCAAAGAAAAAACTTGGTTTACTTGCTCGCCTAAGAGCAAGATATCCAAGCACAAAAAGTGGGACAGGAAGAGTTAAGCGGAATAGATTTTCACCGCGCAAGAAACGCTAGTTTTATTCTCAATAATTTTATTTCTTTAGGGATCGGAGAAGATAAAATTCAAAACTATCAACAAGAGCTTTCCAACTTGCTACAATTATATTGTCAGAGACGCCAACAGTTCCCCATGTTTCATCACCATCAGTTGAAACTATAAGAACACGAGTCTTAGCGGCGGTCCCAGTATGACTGTCTATGATTCGAACCTTATAATCACGCAATTCTATATTCTGAATAGCTGGATAGAATGGTTCCAATGCTTTGCGCAACGCACCGTCCAGTGCATTTACTGGACCGTCTCCCTCTGCCACCTCATATGTGCTCTTATCATCCACCTCAAGTTTCACCGTTGCTTCGCATGTCTCAAAATGAGTTTCAGGATGACGCCGTGTTGAACAATGATATTCTTGCAATTTAAAGAGTGGGCGATAGTCATCAATAGCTTTACGAACGAGTAATTCAAATGATCCTTCAGCTGCCTCAAACTCATACCCATCTTTTTCCAGATCTTTAAGTTGGGTCAGAATTTTTATAGCGGTTTCACTGCCCTTTTCCAAATCGTGACCAAGTTCCTTTGCCTTCATTAAAACATTACTCTGCCCTGAAAGTTCAGAAATAAGAATGATTTGAGAATTTCCAACCGTCTCCGGCTCTATATGCTCATAGCTACGCGATAACTTTTGCACAGCATTAACGTGCATTCCTCCTTTATGAGAAAAAGCAGTTCTACCTACATAAGGGGCGCGTTCATTGTGAGCATTATTCCCAAGGTCATCTACAAAATGTGATATTTTGGTTAATTTTGATATATCCGCCCTTAAGTTAACTCCCATCTTCAATTCTAAGTTAGGTATGGCCGAAGTAAGATTGCAATTACCGGTTCGCTCTCCGTAACCATTAATGGTACCCTGAACATGGGATACTCCAGCAGTAACTGCCGCAAGTGCATTAGCAACACCCACTCCAGTATCATCATGCGTATGAATTCCTAGAGGCACACTCAGCATTTTAAAAATATCTGCAGTAATCTTTTGAATTTCATGAGGCATAGTACCTCCATTAGTGTCACATAAAACAATGACATCAACACCCCCTTGTTCAGCTGCAACTATAGTATCTATTGCATGCTGAGGATCGTCCTTATATCCATCAAAAAAATGTTCAGCGTCATATATAACCTCTCGCCCCTGCTCCTTTAAGTAATTAGCAGTGTCTCGGATCATTGCTTGGTTTTCTTCTGGCGTTGTCCTCAAAACTTCGGTGACATGCAACTTCCAAGTCTTTCCAAAAAAAGTAATTACTGGGGTCTCTGCTTCCAATAAAGTTTTAACCTGAGGATCAGTTTCAACATTTTTATCAGCCCTTCTAGTACTGCCAAATGCAGCAATTTTTGCATTTTTCCATTCTTTTTTACGTGCCTCAGAAAAGAAGTCTACATCTTTAGGGTTAGATCCTGGCCACCCTCCTTCAATATAATCAACTCCAAAATCATCGAGCTTTTCCGCAACTCGAAGTTTATCCAAAGAGCTAAACGAAAGACCAAGACCCTGGGTCCCATCACGCATAGTGGTATCATATATAACGATTGATTCAGGAATAGACATATTTAGAATTATAGTTTGGAAGATCTAATGTTCCAGATTGGCGCTTTTGAAGAAATTATTAATGATACAGAACCAATTCATCAGCGCCTAAGCGATGAAAATGGGGATGTGAAGAATTCGTATAGACAGCTGCATCAATATAAATGATAACTCCACACTTTTATTCTGACAAGTGGAAACAAGCAATTAATACTAAGACAAAACATGAATTCGATTTACTTATCTGATTTTTTTAATAGAAAACAAAGCTTACGATCTCAATAGGTTAATCAATGTCCATATTAGCGGACCTAAGAACCTATCTCTTTTCTATCACAGCGTACGCATTATGATTGTGTATGGATTCAAAGTTTTCTGCTTCGATTCGATACCATAAAATATTTGGAAGATCATTAGACTTTATTGCAATATTTCGGACAAGATCCTCCACAAACACAGGTTTATCATAAGCCTCTTCCGTAACATGTTTCTCATCAGATCTTTTCAAGAGGCTATACAGCTGTGAACTAGCACAAGATTCAACTAGACATATTAAATCCTCTATCCAAAGAGTATCATTGAATCTTACAGAGTAAGTTACTACCCCTCGTTGATTGTGTGCACCTCGCTCACTAATTGCTTTCGAACAAGGGCATGCTGTTGTAACTGGTATTTTTAATACAATCTTTGCATCGACTTCATCTTGATTGGCAACAGTTTCAAAATTGACTTCATAATCCATCAATCCGAGCGCACCACTTTGAGGTGATGATTTTTCAATGAAGTAAGGGAACTTGATTGAAACTTTCGAATGTTTAGCACTGAGGCGACCTAACAATTGTTGCGGGATAGAATGTAATTCGTTAACACTCATACTTATTGGGCTCTCATTTAAAGCCTCAACAAATCGGCTCATGTGAGTACCCCTACACTCCTGCGGTAAATTAACTGCTAAAGAAAATTCAGCTACTGTATTTTGTTTTATCCCTGATTTGTCATGGATTTGTATTGGATGCGAATACGAAGAGATTCCCACCCAATCAATTTTGATGCCTCTCTGATCAGGTTCTGATTGAGTATCTATTAAATCCTCCATGAAACTAAATCCCAACTATCTATAGGCGCAGATTCTCCATGTGGAATCCACCTAAAGTTAGCAAATCAATAAATACAATGTTCCATGAATGGAACCTCTACTTTAATGAGTATATCTCTCAATATTAGTAAAATTATTTAAGCAAATTCAAAGCACGTGAGCGTTTGATCTCTCTAGTAATCTTCCTATGAATTTTTGCTGAAACACCTGTGACCCTACGGGGCAAAATTTTACCTGTGTCAGTTGTAAATAGCGTTAGAACTTCCGGATTTTTATGATCTATCTTCTCGACAGGTATATCCAGACGCCTTCGGGGCATCTTGCGATTTGCTTTTCGAAAATTATAGGCGCGCTCCTCAGTTTTAGGTTCCATGAATTGATTATTAAAAATTAAATGAATTATCGAAGCTCTCGATGCAATGTTCTACGCTTAAGAAATGGATTGTACTTAACTTTCTCTAATCTCCCAGGAGTTCTTAGGCTTTTTTTATTCCTAGTAGTTACATATCTTGATGGAGGCATATCGTTTTCACGTGCCTCAGTACATTCCAATGTGATTATATCGCGAGCCATTATATTCTGATAATTTTAAGTTTGGGGTAGTGAGTTTAGACGATTTCTAGAGGTTTTCAACCCCAGATGCATCATCCATCAATCCTGAAATACCCCTATCAGGAAGCCTTCTACCTCCTCGATAGCCACCTTCTCGTTCAATTTGAGCCTGACATTCTACAGTGAAACGAGCAAATGGAGTCGCCTCAAGTCGAGCATTTATTATCTTTTTCTTAGATATTTCACAGATTCCGTATGTTCCGTAGTCAATACGCTTCAAGGCTTCTTCGATTTCATGAAGTGCGTCTTGCTCTTGGGATAATAGATTTAATGCAAAATCGCGATCATATGCATCACTCCCGGCATCTGCCTGATGCATTCCAAATGCAGAGGAATCACCTCCATCCGCATCTGACCTGAGGTTATCTTTAGCTACTCCCGCCATTGCATCCACGAGCGAATCACGTAAATCTAGGAGTTTCTGTTTTTGCTTCTTTTCAAAATTCGTAAGAACTAAAGACTTTCTAAGCTTAGGCCTCACAGGAATTGGAGGAAATTTAGCCTCTTCTTCCTTTTTCTTTTGCGCTTCAGCTTTCTTCTTTGCTGCTGTTTCGGCCTTCTTCCTTACTGCTTCAGCTTTCTTCCTTGCTGCTTCAAGTTTCTTCTTTTCTGCTGCAGCTTTCTTTTTTTCTGCAGCGGTTTTCTTCTTTTCTGCAGCGGCTTTCTTCTTTTCTGCAGCGGCTTTCTTCTTTTCTGCAGCCACTGCTTTCTTGTTCGCTAATGCAGCCTTCTTCTTTTCTGTCGCGGCTTTCTTCTTCGCTAATGCGATTTTCTTCTTTTCTGCCGCAGCTTTTTTCTTTGCGGAAATCTTTTTCTTTGCGGGGGCCTTCTTCTTTGCGGGGGCCTTCTTCTTTGCGGGGGCCTTCTTCTTTGCGGGGGCCTTCTTCTTTGTGGGGGCCTTCTTCTTTACAGCTTTTTTTGCCATATCCAGTGATATTTTGATAGTTACTACAGGCTCAAATGATTTAATGAAATAGTATGATTTCTAGGCTCTTTGAACCCAAAAATTGAGTCGCAATCATTAGTTCCAAAAGCCTCAACCCGCAACCTAAATTACTATCCGTTCAATATAATAAACATAAAACGTATAAAGACATCATTAGCTATTCCACATCAGCGGTATAAGAAAGGTAGATAAAGCCCAAAGTATTAAGGCCAATGGAATTCCAACCCTAGAAAAATCCGTAAACTTATAACCACCGGCACCATAAACATAAGTATTGGTTTGATACCCAATAGGAGTAGAAAAACTTGCGCTAGCCGCAAACATCACCGCAACAACAAGTGGTCGCGGGTCTATATCTAAAGCTATCCCGATTGTAATCGCTACAGGAGTGAGCAAGGCAGCAACAGCATTGTTACTGATAATCTCAGTTAAAACAGCCGTAATGAGATAAATAACAGCAACCAGTACGTGGATATTATTAAGAATTGCTGCCCAATCTGTAACTTTAATAGCGACACTTTCTACAACTTTCACCTCTTGCAAAGCGCTACCAAGCCCTAACATACCAAAGATCATAAAAACCACTTTCCAGTCAATGGACTCATATGCCTCTGAGGGTTCAATGCAACGAGTGAACAAAGTAAATAATGCAGCGCCAAGAGCCAAAACAATAAGCGGTGCCACCTTGAATGAAGCTAACACCATAAAAAGCAACAATGCACCAACCGCAAACGGAACCTTTGACCGCCTAATAGAACGCCCCTTAGGCTGTGATAAGTTAATGAAATCACGCTCCTGCGAGAGATTATTAATGCGATCGACACCGCCTTCGACCAGGATGGTATCTCCAAAAGCAAGCTTCACATTTTCAAAACTATCCCTCAAATTCACACCACGTCGATGCACTGCGAGAATAATCACTCCAAAACGTTCGCGGAAATTCAAATCCTTTAAAGAACGCCCAACAAGAGAAGAACCTGGCCCAATTACACCCTCAATTAAAATAGCTGAATCGGTATGCAATCTCTGGAGACCCAATTCTGCTTCAACCCCAATTTCAATGCCTGTAGTTTCACCCGCATCTATTACTCCTTCGACTCTCGTCTTAACTAATAATTGATCACCTTCTTCAAAAACAATCTGACCAATTGAATTCGTAAGTTTATTGCCAGATCGAACTACTTCAATTACTCGAAAATTACGAATCTTTCCAAGTCGAGAATCCTTAATATTCTTACCTATTAACTCAGAACCCTTGCTAATGATAGCAACCGTTAGAAATTCTTTACCTTCGTCCGATTCAAAAAGAGTGGAGAGGGTCACTCTATCAGGCAACAATTTCCTTCCAATGAAAAGCATGTAGAAAAATGTCACCGCAACAAAAATAACACCCAATTTCGACACCTCAAACATACCAAACTCTTCAAGCCCTCTCTCCTTAGCAATTCCAGACGCAACTAGATTAGTTGAAGTGCCTATAATAGTACAAGTTCCTCCAACAATCGCAGCGTATGAAAGCGGGATTAAAAACCGGGATGCCACAAGATCATGTTTGCGAGCCAACGCTAAAAGAATTGGCATAAAAACAACGACGACAGGTGTATTATTAACAAAAGCAGAAAGCGGCGCTACAATCAGCATCAACATTACAAGAATCCGCATCTCTCTAGTGCCGGCCAACTTTCCAAACCATTCCCCTAACGCCTCAATAGTACCCGTCCTTTCTAAAGCTGCACTCAATACAAACATGCATGAAACAATTATTGGCGCTGGATTAGAGAACACTGCTAATGCCTTTTCCTCTGGTAATATTCCCGCGCCAACAAGTAGCACCAATGCCCCCATGGCGACCAAGTCCGGAGAAAACCACTCCTTCACAAAAGCGATAAAAACCAGTACAAGAATAATACAGACAAAAATTTGATTGAAATCCATGAGGTTGGTAAGTCCAATAGGAACAGATAATTAAAAAAATCTAGCTAATTTGTTATAGTATATAATTTAACATTCATTATACATGTCCACTCTTCTCATTGCTATTGGTGCCTTTTTTCTTTACCTCATAGCTTACCATACATATGGAAAGTTCCTCGGTCGAAAAATCTTCAAATTAAGCGCAGAAGCAGAAGCTCCTAGCATTCAACTGAAGGATGACATTGACTTCGTGCCAACCAAAAAAAGTATTGTTTTCGGGCACCATTTCACTTCAATCGCAGGGACAGGACCTATCGTTGGCCCTGCACTGGCCGTAGTCTGGGGTTGGCTACCCGCACTATTGTGGGTGATCTTTGGCTCAATTCTTATTGGCGCCGTTCACGACTTTGGCTCGTTAGTCGTTTCAATGCGCAATAGAGGGCAAACCGTCGGAGACATTGCAGGCCGCATTTTAGCTCCTCGAACTCGCATTCTATTTCTATCAATTCTATTTATGGCGCTGACCATTGTACTGGCAATCTTCGGCCTAGTTATAGCTTCTGTTTTCAAAATGTATCCCGCCGCAATTTTCCCATGCTTCATCCAAATACCAATTGCGGTTTTTATTGGTATTCTTATCCATAGAAAAGGGGCTAATATTTTAATACCCTCGATCATTGCGTTGGCTATCATGTATTTGAGTGTTTTTTATGGCAATGACGGGACACTTGGCAAATTCAACTCAACCCTTGCTGAATGGTCGGTTATAACATGGGTCATCGTCCTCTTAGGATATTGCTACATCGCATCAGTACTCCCGGTATGGACTCTCTTACAACCAAGAGATTTTATTAACAGTATGCAGTTATTGAGCGCTGTTGGCCTTGTATTGGTTGGATTAATTGTAGCCGGCATATGGGGCGGCGCTCCCATCGGAAACTCAGCTCGCCCTCCACTTGAAATCATTGCACCCGCAACAAGGCTTGGAGCAGACGCACCGGATGGAGCGCCTTGGATCTTTCCCTTCTTATTTATAACAATCGCATGCGGCGCTATTAGCGGCTTCCATTGTCTTGTATCAAGCGGGACCAGTTCAAAGCAACTAAAGTGCGAAACTGACGCACAATTTGTTGGGTACGGATCGATGCTAACGGAAGGCTTCCTTGCTGTCTTAGTTATCTTAGCTTGCGTGTCCGGATTAGGCTTGGGAACTGAATCAAGTAATGGGAGCTTTTTAACAGGAAAAGATGCTTACTTATCTCGTTATGAAACTTGGGGAGGAGCACAAGGGCTTGGTGCTAAGGTGGGAGCTTTTGTTGATGGATCTGCTAATTTCCTAAAAGCACTAGGACTTGCACCGCAATTCGCTGTCGCTCTCATGGGTGTTTTCGTTGCTTCCTTTGCCGCAACAACCTTGGATACTGCGTGCCGACTTCAGCGCTATGTAATACAAGAAATTGCAGCAACTCTATATACAAAGAAATCTGCAACTGGATCCAAAACTAAAATTAATTTAAGCCTAAACCCTCTGAGTTGGCTCACAAACAAACATGGAGCAACTATATTGGCTGTCATCCTAGCCTTTGGTGTCGCCGCGAGCCCGACTACTGGGCTCGGATGGTCCTGGGAAAATGCAGGAAAAGGAGGTCTTAACTTATGGCCGCTTTTCGGAGCAACGAATCAGTTGCTAGGCGGATTAGCATTTCTTGTTATTTTATTTTGGATGCGTCGCCGTAACCTTCCTATTTGGTTCATAGCACTTCCTACAATGTTCATGCTAATCCTCCCTGCCCTAGCAATGTCCATTAAGCTTTTTGAGTCAAACGGATGGATCGCTCAGCAAAAACCTCTTTTAGCCACTATCGGATTAACTACACTCGCTCTTGAAGCATGGATGTTAATCGAAGCTTTCATCGCCTGGCCCAAAGCAAAAGGAGTCCTAGAACAATCTCTTCCTCCAATTAACAGCCAAAATGAAAATCAAAACGAAGGCGGAAGAAGTTGTTAATATTTATTTATTGCCGACATACTCCGGATTGGCTTTTGGAACTTTTGCTTCAGTCCTTTGAAGCCATTTCAAAATCTTCGCATCTAGCTCTTTCACTTTCGCCGGCATTCGATTTGAAAGCTCATCTGCTTCTCCAATGTCCTGGGCAAGATTAAACAATTCATATTCTGTCCCATCATAGCGCTTGATCAATTTCCATGGACCGCTCCGTATGATCGTATAAGGCTTAACTCTTCCTCGATAGTGAGGAAAATGCCAGAATAAGGTCTCTCTCCCTAGTGAATCTTTCCCTTCCATTAGAGGCTTCAAATCCAAACCATCAATAATATTCTTAGAGGGCAATGCAACTTCGGCAGCAGCACAAATAGTTGGGAAATAATCAATACTACTCACTGGCACAGTGCTAATTCCTCCCACTTTGGTAACTCCTGGCCAATGAACAATTAAAGGAACTCGTATGCCACCCTCATAAGGATAACCTTTGCCGGAGCGGAGCGGAGCATTATTAGTTGGCCCCAGCAATCCCCCATTGTCAGATGTAAATATAATGACCGTATTATTACTAAGATCATGCTCACTTAGTTTTTCTCGGATTCTCCCCACCGCCTGATCCACACTTTCAACCATGGTTGCATATGCTGCATTCTTCTGTTTAACCTTAGATAATTTATTGATTTTATTTTTGTATTTATCCAATAAAGATACCTTCGCTTGAATCGGTGTATGGACTGCATAATTTGCAAAATAAATAAAAAATGGAGCCTTCTTGTTTCTTGAAATGAATCCTAAGGCCTCATCACATTCCCGATCAGTGAGATATTGCCCCTTCTTTTTTCCAGGCAAACCGTTAATACCCTTCAATCTTTTATTAGAAAAAGGATCATAATAACTAGGCGGCTGCCCATAATCACAACCTCCATAATTCTCATCGAATCCTTGCCTCTCAGGATACCAGTCATCTGCTCCCAAATGCCACTTCCCAATATGACAAGTCTTATACCCAACACTTTTAAGTTGTTCCGCTATAGTGATTTCTTCACTTTCCATCCACAGAGCATTTTTTGGGCACAAAACTTTATTAGCTTTAGATCCGATCCATCCCATTGGATTCTTTTTGTCATTTGGTATTCTCCCGCCTTGAAACCTTGCCCGTATCCAATCCGTAACTCCTAACCTTGCTGGATACCTTCCGGTCATAATGGCAGCTCTGGTCGGCGAACATACTGCGCAAGCTGCGTATGCATCTGTAAAACGCATCCCATTTTCAGCTAAATCATCAATATTGGGCGTTTCATATATCTCACTGCCAAAGCAACCAAGATCAGTCCAGCCAAGATCATCAACATTAATGAGGATAAAATTAGGTTTATCAACAGCGTGCAAAACAGGACTTATTAAAAAAACACCTATAGAAATAGTAAAAAATCTCATAAAATATCTCATATCGATCATTATAAAGGATAATCAGCATTGCCGTCAAATTCGAGAATCTCTCTTGTCATCAGCTCCAACTCATTTCATTATCCAATCTCAGTAAGAATAAAACACACGCATAAATGTCAAAAACCGAAGACGCACTGATTAAAGAAAAGGAATTACTTAGTTCTGTAGCTAATAAAGGCACAGGAGCAAAACTAAAAACATATTCTAAACTCTGTGGCCCAGGATGGTTGCAAAGCGCCATTACTTTGGGCGGAGGATCATTAATTGGTGCACTTTCACTTGGCGCAATCGGAGGCTCTAAATTCATGTGGGTTCAGCCACTCGCGATGATTCTTGGAATCATAATGCTAAGCGCAATCGCCTATGTAACGCTTTCCACTGGACAACGCCCTTTTAAAGCCATCAATAATCATGTTTCCCCTGTTCTCGGATGGGGATGGCTCGGAGCAACAATGCTAGCAAATATGGTGTGGTGCCTTCCTCAATTTAACCTTGCCTACGGAGCAATAGCGCAAAACCTAATTCCACAGTTGCCGGACGCCGGAAAAGAAGGAAGTCTCCCTTGGATTCTCGTTGTCTCTTTTTGCGTTTTAAGCATCGCCACCTTTGTCGTGTTCTCATATGGAAAGGGAAATAAAGGAATTCTCCTCTTCGAAAAAACTCTAAAAATCTTTGTCGGCCTCATTGTCCTATCATTCATAGGAGTAATTTTAAAAATGTCATTATCAAAGGACTCACTTGTTAGTTGGAGCGCAATCCTTGGAGGTCTGATACCGGATTTTGGTGCACTCTTTAAACCTTCAGAGAATTTTCAACGTGTGATTGAAGGATTAAAAGAATTAAACCCTGAAAAGGCAGCTGAATGGACCAATACCATTGTAAGCAAACAAAGAGACTCCATCATCACAGCATTTGGTACTGCTGTTGGAATTAATATGACTTTCCTCCTTCCTTACTCGATGCTCCGCCGCAAATGGGGGAAAGAGCATCGTGGCCTAGCCGTTTTCGATCTTTCAACCGGGCTTTTCATTCCTTTTGTTATTGCCACTGGGTGCTTAGTAATTGCTACTGCAACACAATTTCATGCGAATCCAGATAATTACGTTTTTAGTAAAAGTAACTCTATCGTAGAAACTGCGAAAGCCCAATTTGGCGATAAAGCGTACAGTGAATTAAAAGACAATAAAGAAGATACTCTTAAGTCCATATACATCGCAATGCCTAAAGAGAAAAAAGCCAACGCTAAGCTGGAATTGATGACCGCTAGACCCAGCCAACTAGAATTGGCAACTTCGCTTGAGCCTCTAACAGGAAAAATTATTTCTCAATGGGTGTTTGGATTTGGTGTACTCGCCATGGCTGTTTCAACAGTTGTTATTCTAATGCTGATTAATGGCTTCGCCATATGTGAAGCATTTGACAGACCTGATGATGAAAAACTTCGCCGTATAGGTTGTCTGATCGCAGGAGGAATTGGTTTTTTTGGACCTATTGCATGGGGAAAGCTCAGCGCATATCTCGTAATACCAACGTCCGTATTTGGATTCACTCTTCTTCCGATTGCTTACATCACATTCTTGCTTCTAATGAATTCAAAAAGTCTTCTTGGGGATAAAAGACCTGAAGGAATTGCCAAATTAAAATGGAACATCCTAATGACTATTGCGACACTAGTAGCTACACTCGGGGCGGGTTGGGCATCTTACGCTAAAATCGGTTTGTATGGACCTGGATTAATCGTAACCTTTGGTGTTATGGCCTTAATCTTTAGGTCTAATCCAGTCAAGAACGAAGTCTAACACTAATCTGTAAATGCTTTATAACGAGAGGCGAAATAATCCCGTCCCGGAATTTTCCCATTACCAACAAGATAGCGATAACGTAAATTTAAGGAATCCCCTTTCGCGATTTTCTTTACAAAATAAGCTCCGAATCGCCCATAATCACGATAAGCTGAATAAGTATTCCCTTTTGGAATGGTGGGATGACTCATGTGCTGAACGAAATACATATTCTCACCAATCTTAAAGCTTTCAGCTGCCCATGGAAGATCCTTATCCTTTTTTAAATCAAGTCCGTCCTTATGAAATATATATTTGGCAGACTTGTTTTTTGAAACTTCATCACTTGGTCTGAACTGACATCCAGCATGTTCAGGATCACCATTCAACTCAACATCTGCACTTGCAGCCATCAGAGCAGTATCAAAGTCCATCTGCAAGTAAGCTCCCTTTGCTTCGACTCTTTTGAAGGTCTGAGTACGAGTCTCTTCAATGAAAACAACCCCATCAGTTGTCACCCAGTGAATTAAAATAGTCAAAGTAGCGTGATCCTTAGTAGAAGTTGAATCGATTATTTTTTTATATATCTGATCACAACCTTTCATATGCCAAGAATCGATTTGTTTTCCAGAAAATTTTGTCTTCGACCACCCTATGAAAATCCCACGGTGATGAGTGTATTGACCCCCAGCACCTTTAGTGATCGGAGCCTTTCCCTGTTCATCGAATACATGAGTGTACACCTTGTAGGTTTCATGCCTGGATTCAGCTGAAGTTGTATCATGCGCGGTCATTACTCGAGCCACGACTTGCCCCCCATCCAATACATCAATATATTTTCCTGATAGCTCCTTAATTTCGAAGTCAGCGTGTGCCAATGAAACACTTAGAGCAATAATTGTTAGTGTGATTTTTTTCATAAATTATTAACGTTTACTTATTCTTAGCCGATCACAGATTTTACTGTAATTTCAAATATAATTTACTGTCCCCTGTCGTCCAAACGCGAAGGATGCTATCTTCTCCTCCTGCCGCAATTATACTTCCATCCTTACTAACGCTTGATGAATGTATAAATGTAGCTGCGTCAGGCAAAGGCTTGTTTGCAATTCTAACTGACTGATCCCCACTGCTCGAAATTAATTTTTCGCTGGCACCCATATATGCAATTGAACTTACTCCTTTAGTATGGCCTTTCACTGTTTGTTTTTGATTGCCTTTCTCGAAATCCCACTCCTTAACAATTTGGTCAGCTCCTCCACTTGCTAAAACAAATCCGTCTGCTCGCCAAGCAACATCAAGAACATGGTTTGTATGCCCCTCAAAGCTGCGCTCAAGAACAGCACCCTCAATATTAAATACTTTTACGAAACGATCAGTTGCCGCCGTAGCGATAAATTTCCCATCAGGACTAAAAGAAATTCCCGATATTGTATCACTATGAGATTCAGTGTTTGCGCAAACCAACTTGCCGTCAGCAATATTCCATACCTTTAACTCTCCACTCCTCGATGGAACTCCTCCACCCGATGCTAATAATTTATCATTGGGGCTAAACGACAAAGAATTTATTCTATCGACTAAAGTTTTAGAATCTTGTGATTCCCCAATCTTTTTGTGAAGGTTCCACCTCGGAGTCGAATCCCAAATCCTGACCGTCTTATCTGCAGATGCCACTAAGATGTTTTTCCCTACCGTAGTAATTACTTTCGTGGCACCCGATTTAGTAGCGATAACATCGCACGGCTTTCCTGCATTTGTTTCCCATGAATAAATATTACCACCATCAGAACCCGCAAAGACCTGAGCCGAATCTGGCGAAAAAGTAACAGTTCTGAGAACTTTTTGTTCTTGGTTCGCTCTTGCCTTTATATCCGCATGAATCTTGGCTGACTGATTTAAGTCATTTTCCGCATCAGCTAGCTTTAGCTTTGATTTAGAATTAGCCTCGACTGATCTTTTTAAAAACCTCTCAGAAATTTCACGACTACGAGTTGCTTCCAATTGTTTCCTTTCGACATCTTTGACTTCTTTTTCTTTTGCCGTTAAAGCTTCCGTCGCTTTCTTTGCAACTTCTTTAGCCGGATTAAGATCAGGAGCCTTTGTTTCTTCTTTTTGTTTTAGATCCATTTCAGTTTTGGACTTAAGATCCTTTGCTGAAACGAGCTCAGTTCTCTTTTTCGCTAATTCTTCTACTGATTTCTTTTCCGCATCTTGGGCCTTCTTTAATGATTCTTGATCCGCCTTTAATTTCTTATCACTTTCTCCTAATTGTTTTTTCCTTTCATCACGTATCTTCGTCAAAACAGAAACTTTAATTTCTTTAGATTTTTGCTCTTCAATTAATTCCCAACCTGCATCCCCATCAGCGATCAACTTCCCATCACCAATGTTCCAAATGCGAATTTTAGCATTACCAGAAACGGAAGCACAACGCTTCCCATCATTTGATACCGCTATCGCTTCAGGCACCTGTTCATTATTTATTTGTTTGACCTGGTTTGCCTTACCCTCTTCAACTTGCCAAATTCTAAGTGTCGAATCCGCACTTCCTGAAATTAAACTCTTCCAATCTTCACCAAAAGAACATAAAGAAACAATTTTCGCAGTGTGTCCTTTAAGCTCATGAACCTGTCCCAGCGCTGCCTCAATAGACAATATCCTTATTGTACCATCATCGCAGCCACAAGCCACTTGCTTCCCCCCATTAATAACCACCATTGCATTGATTGGAGAAGATAATTTCACCGTCGCAGTTTGTGACTCTTCACCAATTTTCCTAACACTGACAACCCCATCAATAGAAGTTGAAATTATATTCCCATCCACTCCGAAGCCCACTCCAGTTATAGCCGTGGCATGATCTTTGAAAGTTACCACTTTCTTAGGTTCAGAAATATATATCTTAACGGAACCAATCTCATCTCCAACGGAAAATAATTTAGTATCACTACTGACTCCAGCAACAAGTGGCACATTGTCAACCGGCTCTGCATCATATACCAGCTCGGGATCAGCCTGTTGCCATAGTTTAATATTCCTAAATCCCCCGGAAGCAAGTAGCCCATCACCATTAAACGCCAAGCTCCCAACAATATCAATATGAGCCGATTCGCCTTTATCTTTGAGATCTGGATCAACTAATTCACCAAGACTTTTACCCGTTGGTGTATGGTACATAAATATTCGGTTACCTCTGCCAGCAGCAACGTATTGATTGTTTGGCGAAACAGCCACAGAGTAAATTGCTCTTACTCTCTCACTCATAGCAGTAAAATTGACTTTTTTTTCTGCTGCAAGCGTATCGTCATCTTTTGCTCCCTGATCAATCCACAGCTTAAGTAAAGCAAGTTCATTGGGACTCAAATTTGGCGCGTTAGACTTATTCTTTGGCGGCGGCATAAATTCCTCCTCCTGATGAGAAGCCTGAAGAAAAACCAAACTATCGTTGGCATTACCAGGAACAATAACCTCTCCATTATCAGAGCCCTTCATCATTACTGAAACGTTCTCAAGGTTGAGTTTCGCTTTCGCTTTTGTTGCATTATGACAAGCGATGCAACTCTTCTTAAACACAGGTGCAATATCTTTTGCGTAACTGACTAGCTCTTTTTGATCAATAGATGCAATGGATAATGGCTGGGCCAGACCTACACCGCACCAAAAAAATAAAATACAGAATGAAAAAGTAATAAATTTCACGAAAATTAATTTGTCGCGAGAGGTTCTTCTGGAGCCGCGGGAGGTTCTTCTGGAGCCGCGGGAGGTTCTTCTGGAGCCGCGGGAGGTTCTTCTGGAGCCGCGGGAGGTTCTTCTGGAGCCGCGGGAGGTTCAGTGATTTTTATTGAAACATTCCCTTTAGTTTGTAAGTCTATTCCATTGAATTTTAATTTAGCAATCAACTCTAACTGAATTGATCCAAGATTCGCATCAGCCGTAATTTCAATCGGAAGATCAATAACTGATTGATCTTTATTTGCACTAGCTTCTGCAACTTTTACCCCTTTGGTACCATCAGGTAATTTTGCACTTAATGAAACGCTATCCGCAAACCCGTATAGCCTATCAAAATTCACCACAACTTTAGATTTAAGTCCTTTCCCTAATTCAACAGGAGACTTGCTATCTTTCAATCTGATGGGACACGCTTCGATTTTTACAGTTACCGGCTCCGAATAACTAACGAACTGAACATCCTTCGGCTTTGATCTGTCTGTGGCCTGCTTAAGTTTCTGGTCGGCACTTTTATTTTTCTCTTCAGCCTCTTTTAATTTCTTCTCAGCTTCCTTGAAGGACTCCTCTGCCGGTCCAACCTTAGATTCAGCATCCGTGATTTTTTTCTTCTTTTCTTCTTCTGTTTCAGCACTACTAGATTTTGCCTCATTCAGAGATTTTCTTGCAGATTCAAACTCTTTCTTAAGAGTCCCTAGCGTTTTTTTGGCCTCCTCCAAAATCTTGGTCGCATTCTTCTTTTGCTCTTCTGCAATTTGGAAAACCTGCAAGTCACGCCTATAACCTAATTTAGTCGACGCCCTCAGAACAAATTGATGAGTGCCTTCCTGATACTTATTATTATCCTTGTTGTTTAATAAGGGTATTATCAGCTTATGGGATTCCTTAGTCTTACCCTTATCGACCTGAATCTGAGGAGCTTTTCCCATTCCAGGGAAATTAACAGGAACAATAGTAACCTTATCCTTGATCTCAGAAGTCGTAATAAATTTGATTGGGATTTCTAAATTGCCACCTAGTGAACTTTCCCAGATCTTATCTTCGGCAGGAACGACCTTCATCGGCGTTTGTTCCTCAATCGACGCCACGGTAATGCCTGAGCTTGTTCTTGAAATAACACGTTCCTGATCGGCATCATTTACTGACCAGTTCACCGTAAGACTCTCAGCTTCTTTTTGAATCTTTGTTCCCTGCACGTCTGCCTCACCAACAATCTTTACTTTACCTACCCAGGCCGGAGCATCTTCCTTATTATAAAATGATAAAGAACAGTGATTTTTTCCTTTTTCTAATTTCGTGGTTTTAACTTTAAAACTTTCTGGAAAACCCTGTGCTTGTAACTCAATTTCACCATCAAACCCATCTCTCCGAAGAACGTAGACGTCCAAATTCCCAACTTGCCCACGTCTAATCGCAATTCCTTCTCTGACAATCTTTTTGCCTTTATTGTTATCCCCCGCTGGAGCTGAAGCTGAAACCAATAGATCAAAATCAGGCCTAGGTTCTCGAATAATCATTCTGAAAGGCGCTTTAGTGGCAAAATTATCACTAACAGCCACACGTACCTTACAATCAATATCAGCCTTAAATCTATATATTGGATCACGACTATTTGTAGGATAACGTCGTCCTCCCACATTAGCTTCTTGATCATCAGCTTTCCCAATAATTGATACTTTCTCTTTACCCTCAGCATCACCAATCACTTTTTCTACCACAATCGATGGGTCGCAATAACTTACTAATCGATGAGCAATAATTTCAATTACATATTCCTTATCCTTCTCGACATTGAATGAAAACCAGGACTTTTTATCTGGATAAAATCGCCCGCTCAGCTCCGAAGGAAAAGGAATTTCTTGCGCATCCTCTGGAGAAGAATTTGAGCCACCATCAATTACTGGTGGAAAATTAGATTGAGCTATGAATACGGAATTTGAAATATTATTCCCTTCTCCCAACGCATAATGAAAACCTTTAACTCCTGCCCCCGAAGGTTTCATTGGCATTGTTTTCCTTCTCTCCATTTCTGTCGGAACATCAATATTAACCTCTATTCTCTCAAGGCCATTCTCACCAGAAGGCACTCCATCCGGAAGATTTTTCCCAAAAATTTGAAAAGATTGCGTCTTACCTGGCTGCGCAGATAGAGGCAAAACAAAATCTATTTGAGGGCCTTGCCTGAGTTGGATTCTATAATTATATCCAGCACCTCCGCGGGCAAGAAAATCGGAAACTCTTAAGAAATATTCCCCTTCAGAAGTCGAAGTAAATCCAATTAAAGGATCCCCGCCAATCGATTCCCTTGATCTCGTCACTTCAATTCCGGACGAGTCAGTCAGGACTAACAATGCGTCAGCCCTAGAATCAATTCTCTCAGCAAAACAATCAATAAAGTAACGGCCTCCGTTCTTGACCAAAATCTTGTAATAATGCGCCTTCCCTTGCTCCATCATTCCATTCATCACCACATTATCTGCAAGAAGCACCGCTTTAGCTTTATCCGTCGCTTCTTTAGGAGCAATCTTTTCTTCCCTGTTACTTACGGTAAAACTAATCGGGGAAGTCGTTCCATCCTTACCTCCAAACCTCAAATCGTAACTGCCAGAACTTACTACTTCTGCAACATTAACTTTAAAAACTCCTTTCCCTAAAGGCTCACTAGTAATGCCTGGAACATTAAAAAATAACTGCCCTTCATCAGTTAAGTCAGCCCCCTTCAAAGTAATATCTACAGATTCACCTACCTCCCCCCCCATAGGAAAAATTGAATCTAGACGTGGAGCAGGAAGTTGCGCCTCAACTAAATTTTCTAATATAAAAATTAGGAACAACCACGAAATTATGTAACAAGATCCTCGCATAAAAATATTATAAAAATGCAATGCTTAATGGTTAAATAAAAATTCTTTTGTGTTCAAAAGGGCCCAAACAAGATCCTCGTAGGCCATTTTATTTGCTTCATTAATTTTTTCTCCAGCCTCTTTAGCCTGTTGAGTCTTTTTATTAATGTAGCCAATGGCCGTCTTCGTCTCATCGTCTTTAGGCTCACGAGAAAATGCTCTCTTATACAACTCAACAATTTTCTCCTCATTAGCCCTGTCCCCTTGAGACGAAAGCTTATCTGCACTCCCTCCTGCGCCGGCTAACTTATCCTGAATGTTTTTTGAATTCAGTAAATGCAATGTTTGTGCCAAACTGGCACCCTGAGCCCTTTCACATTCGCACGCACTATCCATTTCTGGGCGACCAAAAACCGTAAGAAAGTAAGAGCTCGAATTGTAACTGTCATCAGGTAAAGAAACGGCTCTAGTCCCTGCCAATTGTCCCGAAAAAGCTGTCGATGATCCTGTAATTCCATCGATAGAATCTAACAATACTTCAGCAGTCAGACGTTTAGGAAAATATCGAGAGTAATTTTGCCGATCTCCTGCATTATGATTATTTGGAATCGCGCTCAGTTGGTAGGTTGTTGAATTACAGATTGTTCGAATCAAATCCTTCATATCATAACCAGATTTAACGAAGTGATCTGCTAACGAATCCAATAAATCAGGATTGGTCGGAGGATTAGTAACCCTCATATCGTCCTCTGGCTCTACGATTGCACGATTGAAGAAATGCTTCCAGTAACGGTTAACTAACATTTTGGCGAAGAAAGGATTACTTTCCGAGGTCATCCAGGAAGCCAAATCCAATCTGGGATCATCCTCTGGCTTTATAGTAAGCGGTTCTCCTCCCAAAGGTTTAGGTTTAACATTTTCTCCAGACTTAGGATTCTTTGCGGTAGCTAACCCAACATTGTGGAAAACCGCCTCCTCTCCTGGAACATCAGTCTTCTTCTTACCTACCCGAGAAAAGAATGCCGAAAATCCATAGTAATCTTGCTGACTCCACTTCTCGTATGGATGATGGTGACATTCAGCACATTGAAGCCGCACTCCAAGCAGCACTTGAGCAGTGTCTTGTAATCTTTCTTTTTGATCAGTCACATTCCTAAACCAAGCAGATGCTGGGTTATGAGATATTTCGCCACGTGCTGTAACTAATTCGGTGATCAGTTGATTATATGGCTTGTTCGCATGCAGACTCCCCATTAACCATTCATGAAATGCTTGAGTCCCTCTTGTATATGTATTGCCTTTCCTCTTATTACGTAAAATAGCAGCCCATTTATTTGAGAAATACTCTGCATAATCAGTCGTAGAAAGTAGACTATCTATCCACTGCGATCTCTTTTCAGGATCATTATTAGATAAAAAATCTTCTACCTCCTGCAAGGAAGGTAATCTACCCGCGATATCAATCGCAGCCCGACGAAGAAAGGTCGTATCATCACATATTTCAGAAGATGGCAATCCGAGTGTCTTTAATTTATTAAAGACCTGCTCATCAATGAAATTCTTAACAATAGGAAAATTTTCAGTTGGAATACCTAGTGGAATCGTTGCTCGGAAAACAGATACCTGCTCCTGAAAACGGATCATTACCGCCATATCACCAGTCTGATCTCTTAGCATGGTAACTAACCCAGATTGATTAACTTCACCCATTTCTTTTTGATTGGATTCATAGCTAACAATACCAGTGACATCTCGAACTGATCCATCCGTATAAAATGCCGTGACTGCAAGCTGCTGATCCGCTTCTGGCGCAACGATACGTGAACTGGGATAAGCTGATATGCTCTCTAATTTTGGATCATCAGGACTACCATAAGGCATTCCTTGCTCCATCCACCTGACAATGGCCTTGTAATCCCATGAATCATGCTCGAATCGAGCACCTCCTCCATGCGGTAAATCGCCTGCTCCCTTCCTCAATAAGAGACTATGTTGTGGAGCAGCGGGAAATAATCTTCTACCCCTACCTTCTTTAACTAAATATTCAAAGTCCTCGGTCGGCTCAAAACCAAGCAGTGAAAGTTTAAATCCATTTTGCCCTTCGGACTTACCATGACAACCTCCCCCATTACATCCATGTTTAGTAAACAATGGAACTATTTCATTCGAAAAATTGATTGGTTGTGGAATTTCAAATTGCTCTACTGTCAATTCTATCTGAGCTGACAATCCCTCAGCAGTCTTTGCTGTAACTTTAACTGAGCCATTAGCAAGAGGCGTTACATGGCCTGTCTTAGAAACTCTAACTATGGAAGATGGATCTGTCTCGTAACTCACTGATCGAGTCATGTCAGAAATATTTTTTCCTGTAACTATGAGTTGAAGGTTGGCGTCTGGACCAATTAATTTGACCGCCTCATTTGGTTTTGAAATGGCATATATATATAATTCCTCGGCTGTTAAATTAGTTGTCGCTAACGACAAAATGATTATGTAATAAAGTCCAATTCTCATAGGTATTTATATTAGTAAATATTAAATCAATTCTTTAATGGGATCATACCCTTCTACTAAATATCTAGGCCTTCCACCCAAATCAGTTACGGTAGTTTGTGATGCATCAATTCCCATATTTTTATATAGTGTAGCAAAAATCTCAGCAAAATGCACGGGTCTTTCTACTGCCTCACCCCCTAACCGATCAGTCTTTCCTATAGCTCCTCCTACCTGCATTCCGCCCCCTGAAAGCAATGCACATGAAACATTCGGCCAATGATCCCTCCCTGCATTTTTGTTAATTTTGGGCGTTCTACCAAACTCACCCCAGGCAATTACCGTCACATCATCAAGCATTCCTCGGTCCTCAAGGTCTTGTATAAGAGCATAATAGGCTTGGTCAAAATCAGGTAAATTATCTTTAGCTCTTTTAAAGTTCGATCCGTGCCAATCCCAGAAGCTGTAACTCAAAGTCACAACCCTGGCTCCAGCTTCGACTAAACGTCGCGCTGTAAGAAATTGCGAATTCAACCGGGGAGCCGCATCTCCTTGTACTTTTTGAGTTCCTTCACCATAAAGTTCACGGACCTTTGGATCTTCTTTTTCAATATCCAAAGCCTCCGCAAGCTTAGTTGAGCTAAGAATTTCAAATGCCTGCTGATTGAGCCCGTCCATACCAGCAACAGATCCAAAGGAATCGATATCACGTCTCAATTTATCAAATTTTTGTAAGAGATCCTTCCTGTCTCCTAATCGATTTAAAGTTATCTGTTCTAATGTCATATCCGACAAACAATCCCCATTCGGTCGGAATGGTTTACATGACACACCAAGAAAGCTCGAATGACCAAAATTGTATGGCGTATGTTTCATTTTTGGAGACAGATTTATATAAGTCGGTGTATGGGCCCTGTGTTCTGAGCACGAATTCAATTCCGCTATCACTGACCCTATTTCAGGCCAACCACCGGCCGGTGAATTATCGTTATGCTTACCAGTCATGCATTGATAACTATAATGCCTGTCCTTTGCTCCAACCACGGAACGGATAAAAACGCACTTGTCGGCTATGCTCGCGATTTTTGGCAAGTGTTCACATATCTGAACACCCGGCACCTTAGTCGAAATAGGACGGAACTCACCCCTAACTTCAGACGGAGCATCAGTTTTGATTTCAAACATGTCCTGATGAGGAGGGCCTCCAGGCATATAAATCATGATTATTGATTTGTTGGAGCTACCGGTCCTACTATTGCTTTCAGCTTGTAAAAGTTGAGACAACCCGAGCCCGCCCATTGCCAGTCCTCCAATTTTAAGGAAATTTCTTCGAGCTATACCGTCGCAGAAATTACCAGATTCGTAGTCCTCAAAAATTGTTATCATTAGTAATTTAAAGATTAGGAACTACACCATTTAATATTAATTTCTATACCAGCTCAAGCATTGGCTTATATCGCTGATCAACCAAATAACGAGGCCTTCCATTTAGATCATTCACAGTGGCACTACTAACATCAATCCCAACGCTATGATATAAAGTCGCAAATACTTCTTGGAAGGTAACTGGTCTATCATCCGCTTCTCCTCCGTCTCTAGTAGTGGAGCCTATTATTTGCCCCGTTCTCATTCCTCCTCCAGCAATTAATGCGTTAGAAACTTTTGGCCAGTGGTCCCTCCCTGCATTTTTATTTATTACAGGAGTACGTCCGAACTCACCCCAAACTATAACGGAAACATCCTTATCTAAACCTCGGTCATGGAGATCTTGAACTAGAGAAGTTACTCCTTGATCTAACAGAGGAAAATCTTCCTTTGCCCTCTTGAAATTGGAACCGTGCCAATCCCATCGACTGAATCCAATCGTCACGCATCTCGCACCCGCTTCCACTAAACGACGAGCCATTAAAAATTGATCGAGTCTCTTCCATGGTCCGTCAGCTGTTAATTTTTCAGTTCCCTTCCCATACCTCTCAACTAGTTTAGGATCCTCCTTGGATAGATCAAATGCCTCTGCAAGCTTACTAGAAGTCAAAACTCCGTAAGCTTGATTATTAAAATCATCAAGACTCCCCATAACGCCGGAAGCATCAACATCCCTACGGAAGCAATCAACGCTCTTCAATAAACTTTGCCTATCCCCTAAGCGCTCCAAAGAAATCCCTTTCAACTCAACATCACTAGCGCCACCGCCTCGGTTAGGAGTAAATGCAGAGTGAGAGGGCCCACAAAAACCTGATTGCCCTGGATCACCCCATTGATCATGACCGCATTTAGGTGATAGCCCAACGAATGCAGGAACTGCAGTACTGGCCGAGCCCTGTACACTTGACATAACTGAACCAATCGAAGGCCACCCTCCGGCTGGAGCGTTGCGAGGTGATCTACCTGTCAAACACTGCTGCGCATCATGCCCTCCCTGAGCTCCAACAATTGATCGTATAAAAGCAAATTTATCAGCCATACGGGCTATTTTTGGAAACAGCTCACATATTTCGATACCAGACACATTCGTCTTTATGGCATTAAATTCACCTCGAATATTAGTAGGCGCATCTCTTTTTATATCCCACATGTCTTGATGCGGAGGGCCACCTGCAAGAAAAATCATTATCACAGCTTTATGCCCCAAGCCAGATTTAGAAGAATCTAATGAAGTTTCTGCTGATAGAATTTGAGGCAGTGATGCCCCGCCAAGAGAAAGTCCGCCAACCCTTAAAAAACCTCTACGTGACATTCCGTCACAAAACTTTCCTTTGTTCCTTGAATAAATGGATAACATAGAATCTCGAGATTAACGCATTTTCATAATGCAGCTAAGGATAAATTGTTCCTCTCATTAGATTAACCGAATATATCTAGCGAATCTTATAAAGTAATTAATTTAACTTTAATAATTTGGACTCAAATCAAAGGAAAACCAAATTTAAAATTTTTACTATGTTAGTGGGAAGTTTTTAAATTAATTATTCCTAAGGGAATTTAAACAGTGATATCCCATTTTTAGAGCGAACCCAATTCAAAGTCTTCTTTACCAATCTAGAATAAACAAACTTTCTCTTAATTTTAATTATCCAAGGCAAATCCATTATCCATGCCCCTAGCACTATCGTCACCAACCCTTGTCCCGGAATGAATAATAGAATAATTCCACAAATTATAAGTAAAAATCCAAAAAGATTTTTAGCCACCCTACGAGCTAGATCAATTAGATTCCCTGAACGCTTATTCAAAGCAGAGGAATCATTTAAAAAATAATCATCCGGCAATTGAATTATGACGCATCTCAGAATAAAAAGAGACAAAAAAAACAATAAGATAGATGCAATCCCTATCCATTGGATGAGTCGATAATTATCACTTATCCAATTCCAGTACATAGGGGAAAATCTTATTTGTTTTCTATCCTGTACAACGCCTTATCACTTCGCAGAAAAATTGCTCCGTCTGAAACAGCTGCAGATGACATCAACTTTCCATCAATTTTATTTTCTGAAACAATGTTAAAGTTTCGCCCATCTTCGATCACAGTAGTAATGCCCTCCTCGCTGTGAAAATATATTTTGCCATTTGCAATAAAAGGCGCTGACCAATACTTGCCGCTTGCAATTCTTTCACTCCAAACTAAATCGCCTGACTTTGCGTCGAGGCAAGTCACCAAACCTCCCGAATCACCAACAAAATACAATAGACCTTTAGACAACAAAGGAGACGGAGTGTTAGGGACTCCCTTCTTATACCTCCAAACTATCTCAGGCGTTGAACCTGCTGAGATGCCAAGCATCTGTGATCGCATAAAACAGGTTGCCACATAAATCATACCGTCTCCACTTACTGGTCTTGCGACATTGGAAAAACCAAGAACTTCGTAATCTACTTTCCAATTCTCTTTCCCAGTCTTTGGATCATAACTGTATAACCAATTGGCGCCTGGAGAAATGAGCTCATCTTTACCATTACGCTTCATTATAATCGGCGTGCTATACCCTTTCTTTAACTGCGGATTAACATGCATTTTACCACTCCGTAAGGTTTTCCATTTTAAGGATCCATCAACCTTATTGAGGGCCGCTACATATTGAACATCACTTCCATCCATATGAAAAATCATCGCATCATCATAAAGAACAGGACAACTACCTGGACCATTTTCATGCATGCATTTTAATTCAAGGTTTCGCCACAGCACTTTCCCATTTTTTGTATCAACGCATGCCGTGCCATAAGTGCCAAAATGACAATAGACTTTACCCGATTCTATCATAGGTGTTGGTGACGCGTAACTATTGAATCTATGAACCCATTGAGGTTTATCCACAGTAAATAGCTCAATGTTATGAATGATTTTCCCAGATTTTTTTTCTATGCACACAGCATAGAACCGAGATGACTTCAGTAATGTTAGGGGCTGGCTACCGGTATTCTCTTTTAACCTTTCCTTGGCTTCCTCCTCAGTCGCAAGAGTTTCTTCTGCTGACGTGAACCAGATCTGATCTTTCAATATAACAGGAGAAGACCAGCCCCTGCCGTTGATATCGACCTTCCATGTAACATTTTTTTCTTCACTCCATTCTACTGCCAAAGTCTCATCATTGCTATGGCCCTGACCTGTAGGACCTCTCCACTGAAGCCAGTCAGATGCGGCAATAAAACAATTACCAACAACAGAAAATAATAATATTAAAGATGCTAATCGACTCATGAGAAGTTTTTTGTTTTATATAAATATCATTCAGGACTAATCGTTAAAGGACAACAAAATAAAACATTTAATCACCGTGATAATCCACCTCAAAAAAATAACTACATCCATCACTCTCCTACTGGCACTTTCATTACAATCCTTAGCTAGCAGGAAACCAAATGTCATCATTATCCTCACTGATGATCAAGGCAGCATAGACGCTGGTTGCTATGGCGCAAAAGATCTTGAAACACCAAACATTGATAACATTGCAGCCAGAGGCATCCGCTTCACTCAATTCTATTCCGCAGCTCCAGTCTGCTCCCCTTCACGCGCGGGACTCTTGACTGGCCGATATCCAATTCATGCTGGGGTCCCAGGTAATACCACATCCCAAAAGGGAAAACCTGGAATGCCCGGTGAACAAATCACTATAGCTGAACACTTCAAGACGGCCGGATATAAGACAGCACACATTGGAAAGTGGCACCTAGGATACATTCCAGAACACATGCCAAATAAACAAGGATTTGACCACTCCTTCGGCCACATGGGAGGATGCATCGACAATTATTCTCATTTTTTCTACTGGCAAGGACCTAATAGGCATGACCTGCACCGTAACGGTAAAGAGATTTTCGAAGATGGGAAATTTTTCCCTGACCTGATGGTTCGCGAAGCATGTGAATTCATAAAGAAAAATCAAGACTCGCCCTTTCTTATATACTTTGCATTGAACACTCCTCATTACCCATATCAAGGTGAAGCTCACTGGTTAAATCGTTACAAAGAATTAGCAATGCCAAGAAAACTATATAATGCATTTGTTTCCACACAAGACGCACGCATTGGAAGCTTATTACATTATCTTGATGAAGTGGGTCTCAGAAATGACACAATTATTGTATTTCAATCCGACCATGGTCATTCAACAGAAGAAAGAGCTCACTTCGGAGGCGGAAATTCAGGGCCATATAGAGGAGCAAAGTTCAGCCTCTTCGAAGGGGGAATTCGTGTGCCAGCTATCATCTCGTGGCCATCCAAACTGATTGAAGGCAAAGAAATAAATCAAGTAGCGCACTCCTGTGATTGGCTTCCAACCTTAGCAGAACTTGCAAATGTTAAATTAATCAAAAATAAGATAGATGGCAAAAGTTTAGTCCCTCTTCTTCTTGGAAAAGAAAATAAAAGCCCTCATGAAGTCTTGCATTGGCAAGTAGGGCGAAATAAAAATAGCCAGTGGGCAATTCGTGAAGGGGAATGGAAATTAATTGGAAACGTTAGAGATACAAGTAATCCACCGGTAAAGAACTCCGCACCTCCAGCAAAAATCTTCTTATCAAACATCCAGAAAGATCCCGAAGAAAAACAAAACTTTGCTAAAGTTTTTCCAGAAATTGTGAACCGCTTAATTAAAGCTCATGAGTTAGAAGCCAACAAATAATCTAAGGACCTCCAATTAGGCTCGCTCGTCCAGAGGATCCATCCACATCAAAAAGTTGAACTTTTAAATTGGACTCTCTAACAGCCCGATCAGTAATAAATATGATATTATGAATGCCTTTCCCAAGGTTGAAAACTGACTCGACGGAAGCTTCAATCATTTTGCCACTGACAATAACCTGTAACCCCTTTGTGTCATCAATGCGCAATCCTATCTTTCCAGGTACTGATACAGAAATTTCAAATTTTGCTGCACTTAACTTATTGTTAAACCCGTTATTTATACCGATCTCTTCAATTGGAAGCTCGGCATTAACTTGACTATAAGCAGCTTTCCATGGCAGATCATTTTTCCCATTCATGGTATATTGAATGCCTTTTGTTCTAATTAGATTTCCAGCTTTGCCATTGGTCGGTAGAATACGCCATCTTCTTACATATCGGCCAGATGGCACCTTAAAATTTCCCTCTTTACCGAGAGACGAAAGGAATCGAATCAAATCTATAAACTCATCTTTACGAAGACTAGCCGTGAGCCCTGGAGGCATTAATGAGATTGGACTGATGACTTTCTTTTTAATTGCAGTCGTTACAATTTTTCTTTCGTTCCCATCAGCCATCCTTAATACAATTTCCCGGTT
Organism: Verrucomicrobiales bacterium; assembly: GCA_012960505.1. Taxonomy (GTDB): domain Bacteria; phylum Verrucomicrobiota; class Verrucomicrobiia; order Verrucomicrobiales; family DEV007; genus EC70. The sequence goes on along the minus strand of DUBC01000036.1, from coordinate 98,369 downwards.
CGTCTCACGAATTAAGCCGCCAGTTATCAAATCCCCTTTCTTAGTGGTAACAACCGTAGTGTGATAGCCTTCTTTTATTTTTTTTGCAGGTTCAAGCAATGAATCGATGATGTAATCCACTGGTGCACTTGACCCAATACTCACCAAATCAGGTCCAATTAAACCTCCGCCTCCCCCAATCGCATGACAGGCCTGACACAATAATTGGCTCTTCCTATAAACACTTTCCCCCCGCACAGCATCACCCTTAGATTTGACTTCGCTTATCAAGGACTTCATTCTTTCATCCGACAGTCTATTCACAATCGGCTGCAACGAGCCTGCCTTAGATAAAGCTTCTACTAATTGAGAAGTATCTCCACCACTTGCCAAACTTTTCCTTACTCCGGCAGCCGCAATCTCTGAATTGATTTTTTTTCCAGAAATCTCTGCTGCTAGATACTTTGAGGCTTTTTCCTTCGCAAGAAACATTTCAAAAATTAATTCAGCACTTCGAGCCGTTTCCGCCTTAACTAAGACTTGAGCAGCTAACTCGCTAGCATTAACTGGATCCAATTTTGCAAGAGCACCAACTGCCGCTGCCCTCGAATGTATCATTCTTTTCTCATCTTCCGCAAGATTCATAAGAGCTTGCTTACTTTCATCATCCGCCATGCTACTCAATGATGAAGCCGCGACCTCAACTTTTTCATCCATCTTTAGCCACTCAATAATTTCTTGTCTAGCCTCTACAACTTTCCAACTGCCACACAATTCAGCAACAACAGAGCTTCCAGAGCGTAATAATTTCAATAAATCCGATTTCCTTGTTTCACGTGGCTTTATCTGCCTTTGCTGATTCGCTCGAATCAATTCCTTAAATACAAAATCTCTATCCGGATTATCTCTCTCTTTTAAGAAAGCGGATGAAAGGAGCAAATCTAAATCTTCGGCTTTCCCTATATCAGCAAAGAGGGAAACGAGCTCTCGAAACCCTTCACTAGGAATATCCCGAGAAGCCAATGACGAACTCAACAACTTAAGAGCAGCGGGCTTCTCTGCCGCTTTCAGGATAAATTCAAGCGCTGAAATATTCCCTCCAAAACTAAGCTCTCCTTTTTCAAGAGCCGGCAGCCATACGCTTTCCATTTCACGAGCTGAAAGCCATAGAGCAAAATCAATATTAGTATCTATGTCTTTTGTGAAAGCTTTGAGAATGCTCCTAAATGATTGAACAGTCCCCACTTGTCTTAATGCTGAAATAGCTTCAAGACGGACGCGCGGATGCTCATCAATGACAGCCTCAGCCAATACTTCCATACAATCATCGACCCGGTTACTCCAGTGGTATAAGATTCTAACTGCAGCGGCTCGGACCCGATGATCCTTAGAAACTAACAGTTTTCTTAATAGAGGTTCAGCAAGATTGTTAACAGCTTGATTTGCCCAAAGAATTTCCAATCTATCTTCTTCAGTTATTCCTTCAGACTCCTCTAATAACTTTAACTCACTTATAACTTCTGACTTTTTCTTTAATCTTAAATTTCTTTTTGCAAAGTGCCTCGTGTATGAATCAGGCGATTTTAATTGATTAACAATTGCACGGACTTCTTGATTTATTAATTTCGGCTTTTTAGAAAGATCGCGTCCCTTATAAGTGACTCTCCAGATCCGCCCATGCACATGATCTCTTCGGGGATCTCTGAAATCTACTTCTCCATGCTGAATTATAGGGTTATACCAATCCGCTATATACAAGGCTCCATCTGGACCAACTTTTACATCAATAGGACGAAAAGCTTTATGTGTCGTTCGAATCAAGTCAGGAGCCTGACGCGATACGTATCCACTGCCGCTTTCGCTAATGACGAACCTATTAACTCGATGTCCCCTAAAGTCATTTGTAATTAAATTTCCCTGCCACTCATCGGGAAAATGACTAGAATTAACTAATTCAAGACCACATTGCTTGGGCTGGCCAGGGTTCAGACCTCTCATAATTCTTTTAGTATTATGAGCTGTCACAAAAACACTACCGGGAAAGACATAATTAATACCCTCACCGTAAGCCCCATCAGTTGCGAAACTCTGTCCATACCTATCAAATATATGTCCCCAACTATTAACAAATCCTCTAGCAAAAACTTCCAACTCACCTGTCTCTGCTCGATAATGCCAAATACCTCCAGCAAGGAGCCTTCTGACTCCATGAGGAGTTTCAACATGAGAATGTATATATATTGATTGGTTGAAATACATCATGCCGTCTGGACCTCCTCTAAATGCATGAATAATATGATGCGTATCCTCAGTTCCAAATCCGCTCAAAACCACACGCCTTTCATCTTCTTTGAGATCACCATCAAGATCTCTTAAAAAGAGAATCTCAGTTGAGTTTGCAACATAAACCCCCCCATCTCCAGGCATAATGCCAGTAGGAATTAAAAGGTCCTTAGCAAAGTCAGTAGATTTGTCTGCGACTCCATCTCCATCTAGATCCTCCAATACCACAACCTTATCATCAGACCGTTGCCCTGGCTTAATGTGAGGATAGAGACGACTACTTACAACCCAAAGCCTCCCATTTTCATCCCAGTTCATACTGATCGGTTTAGCGATCATTGGATCGGAAGCAAACAAATTAATCTCAAGCCCTTCATCAAGAATGAACGTTGAAATCTGTTCACTGGGATCAGGTTTTGGAATAGCATCAAGAGGAAGGTTCCTCTGCGCAAATACATTGCTCGGCAATGCAATGACAATGAAGGCAATCACTTTGCTCCAAAAAGTTTTATTCTTACTTAATTCTAATCTTTTCATTTGGAAGAAAGGCGAAGTGCAATCTCATGAATATTTTGATCTTTCTTGGTAATTAGAGGATCAAATTGTAGAATCTCCTTAGCATTATTACCCTGCTCATGCTTTCTAAAACCATGAAGATAAGTTTCATTTTGTGGCCGCCACCGATTGAAAAATAATTTATTCTTCTCGATAACAATCCGTCTCAACTTTTCCTTATTTAGCGAATCAACACCGACTCCTTTAACCTTTAATTCATCCCCTAAAGCCACAGCTACTCTTTTGTATCCCTGTTCGCTGAAATGCATACCATTAATAGTAACGGGAGGGATCATTCTTTTCTTACCTGCCCCAAGGGCATCAAATAGATTCACGAAATCACAGCCTTCTTTAGTAGCTAATTTTTGAATCGCTTCACTATAAACAGCCAATCTTTTATTTTGTGACCCCATGTCAGGTAAAGGAAATCCAAGCGTTTCGCAAGGCGGGGGTGACACAAGAACAATTCTAGCATCAGAAGTTGATTTTATCATCGCCATCAGTCTCTTGTACCCTTCAAGAAAAGGATCCAATCCAGATTCCCCTTCAAATGAGGCGACTGCACCATAACACATTAACACGAGAGTGGGCTTTAAGAACTCGAGATGCTTTTTAAGTCTATCAAAACCTTCTTTGGGAGGTCCAAAATAGGATCGAGCATCACAATGAACGGTATCTCCACTCCAGCCGAGATTTCTAAATGTTGGCCTCTTATCTGCAAAAGCAAGCGCTAGATGAGTTTCAATATGAGCAAAGTTAACATCTCTTTCAATGAATGTATTTCCGAGAAGAACAACCTTTTCCTCCTGCTTAAATTCAATTGCAGTTGCAAAACCCGCGTTGGCATAAATTAATATTAAAATAAATAGAGTCTTCATTAAATGTAACGGCTTAACCTATTCTCTTTGATTTACGTACAAAAGTTCAAGATAAGTTTTTTTTTATTATTAATCTCATTCTGAATAAATGGCATCCTGAAAAAATCAGAAACATTGCAATCAATTAAGAGAAAGAATACTCTCCAATTTATTCATCATGAAACTAGAATCTCCACTCAAACGACGTTCGATCCTAAAAAACTCAATACTTTCTGGGGCTTGCGCCTCATTTTTATCAAAAAACGCTAAAGCAAATACTAAAAAATTAGCAAAAAGATCCACTATCCTTTTTCAAGGAGATTCGATTACAGATACGGGGCGGGACCGAAGAACTGAGGATAGAGCAAACCATTCTGGAATGCTAGGCAGAGGTTATCCTCATGCAATTGCCGGACAAGCACTGGCCAAATTACCTCAGAAAAACCTGAAAATTTATAACCGTGGGATCAGCGGCCATAAAGTTCCTGACCTTGCTGCAAGATGGGAAAGGGATTGCATCAATCTTAAGCCAAACATATTGAGCATATTAATTGGAGTGAATGACATTTGGCACAAGTTAAATGGAAATTACAAAGGAACCGTTCAGGATTACGAAATTCAATACTCAGAGCTGATTAAAAGCACTAAAGAAAAACTTCCCAACACACTAATCATTATTTGCGAGCCATTTGTCCTACGATGCGGCGCAATAAATGATACATGGTTCCCAGAATTCGATGAAAGAAGAGCTGTCTCTAAAATAGTTTCTCAGAAGTTTGGAACGTTATTTGTACCTTTCCAAAAAATGTTTGATGATGCTGTCGCTTCAGGTACTAAACCCGAATATTGGGCCGGCGATGGCGTTCATCCATCCGTCGCTGGTCATGCATTGATGGCAAACTCGTGGATGGACATTGTCTCTAATTATTTTGACCTGTAATTCTGTTGATCCTTCACCCAGTTGAAAAATCAAGAAAGAGCTGATCCTCCTCTAGTCAAAATCAAAAAGGAAAAATTCCATAGAAATGAATATCCATAAAGCAACAAATAAAAATGATCTTGGAAAAGAGGCAGCTAGGATAGGAATTCAAAAAATCAAAGAAACAATTTCGAGGCAAGGTGAAGCCAACATTATCGTGGCCACTGGCTCATCTCAGTTTGAAATGCTTAGTCATCTCACTAATGAAGATGGGATTGACTGGACTAAAGTGACAGGATTCCACCTCGACGAATACATTGGCATTCCAATAGATCACCCTGCATCGTTTAGGCTCTATCTATGGAAACGTTTCGTTTCTAAGTTGCCTGTGCCAATTAAATCTTTTCACTTTATTGACGCTGAGCTAAATCCTAAAAGCGAATGCATGCGTCTAGCCGAAATAATCAAGGAAGTTCAAATTAATGTTGCCTTTATCGGTATAGGTGAAAATTCTCATATTGCATTTAATGATCCTCCTGCAGATTTTGAAATCAGTGATCCTTACATCATTGTGAACCTTGATAAGAATTGCCAGCAACAACAACTTGGTGAAGGTTGGTTTAAATCGCTAGATGACGTACCAAACCAAGCCATATCAATGTCTGTTAAGCAAATCATGAAAAGCGCATCGATAATTTGCAGTGTGCCAGACAAAAGAAAATCCTCGGCCGTTTCGGAAACCGTGACTGGTGAAATAATCCCCTCTTGCCCCGCCTCTATCCTCCAAAGCCATTCTGATTGCAATTTATTCCTCGATAGCCAATCAGCCTCAGCAATTAATTCCAATTAATTACTTCGGGTATAAATTCAAAAAAAATGGCAAGCGACTCTAAAATTGGGATAGGATTTGTTGGGGCAGGTTGGATGGGGACAACGCTAATGCAGCGAATCATAGAACATCAGAACAGTGAAATAATTGCTCTTCACCAGAGATCAGAAAAGAACGCCCGAGAAAGCTTACTGAACCTAGGATTAAGTCAGGACCTATACATTAAAGATTATTCTGAAATGCTAAGTGATCCTGAAATAGATGCTGTTTTTCTGTGCAGTCCTAATTCATCCCATGGACCACAATCCATCGCTGCACTAAATGCCAACAAACACATTTTCTGTGAAAAGCCATGCTCCACATCTTATTCAGATTATCTAAAACAACTGGAATTGGCAAAATCTAAACCGCACCTCATTACATATGTTAATTATCTAATGAATTTTGATTCCATGGAAAAAAGAATCTGTGACATGGTTAGAAATGAACAGTTCGGTAAAATTACACAGATACAAGTAAATTACCGGCATCCGATAAACATCAGCGGAAGCAAATCCTGGAAACTGCGATCCGAAATCATGGGAGATGCAATCGGCATGGGAATCATTCATGCAATTTCTGTTATGTTGAATATAATGGAGGCAAATGGAGCGGAGCCTGTATCCGTTTATGCAACAAAGAATGAGGACAGCACGCGAGGATTTGAAACTGCTCCAATTTATAACATAATGATTAATTTCAACAATGGAGCCACAGGTTTCTGTTTCGGAAATGTCGATCTAGCCAATGGTTACGACGCATACCATAATATTCACGGGACTAACGGAGGTCTAATTTTTGACAGTTACCTAGATAGACCAAATAAGATAAGATTTTGGTCTAACAAAACAACCGATGGAAAGTGGATCCATCCATTAGATCCTTCAAGATGCCCACCCACAACACTTTGGCCGGAAGATACCACGACACCCGATAGCGGGGATGTCGTCAAACATCAGACCGGAGCATGCGTAAATCATTTTTTAGAGTGCATATTAGAAGAAAGAGAGTCTTTCTTAAGTTTTGAGAATTCCTCTTCAACCGCCGAACTGGGATGGGCTGCATTAAAATCGGCTAATAGCGGACAAGTAGTTAGAATAGAACCGTGAACTTTTATGATCTTCAGATCAATGGTTATGCGGGGGCAGATTTCAACTCCGATTCATTAACCGAAGAATCACTTCACCATGCCTGCCTAGCCCTCAAAGATGATGGGGTCGAACATATACTGGCAACAGTAATTACCGATTCCATAGATTCCATGTGTCGAAAAATTAATAGGATTAACAAAATTAGGCACTTAGATCCGGTGTGCGAAAAAATGATCTCAGGTTTTCATATTGAAGGTCCATATCTAAACGAATCAGCCGGCTACATAGGAGCTCACCCATCCAATCATGCGAAATTAAGCAACATTGATGACACTCAACGTCTTCTGGAATCAGCTCAAGGCCTAACAAAGTTAGTCACTTTGGCGCCTGAAAGAGATCCCAATTATCAAGTGACCGCCATGCTAAAAGAATCAGGTATCACTGTTTCAGCTGGTCACTGTAATCCTACAAGAGATGAAATTGCTGGAGCAATTGATAATGGTCTAACCATGTTCACTCACCTTGGCAATGGTTGCCCCATGTTATTAGAGCGTCACGATAACATCATTCAAAGAATTTTAGAAATTAGTGACAACATATGGATATCATTTATCGCCGACGGAATTCACATACCATTTCCTGTGCTTAATAATTATCTAAAAATCATCCCCACAGAAAGAGCCATTGCAGTGACTGACGCCATATCAGCAGCAAGAATGAAACCAGGGAAATATACGCTGGGAAAATGGGATCTCGTGATTAAAGAAGATGGCGTTGCCTGGTCACCAGACAGGTCTCATTTAGTTGGATCAACACTGACTGCGCCAAAAGTTATAGATAACCTTAGGAACAATCTAAATATGAATGACTCACAGATAAAAGAAATAATCTACGCTAATCCCCGCGCGGCCATTCAATCCTAGAAAATTTATTTAATGAATAAGAGCCTTCAAAATCTTGGCCCAGCTATCATAGTAGCGGCAGTAGTATGTGGACCTGGGAGCATTCTTTCTGCCTCTAAGACAGGTGCAAATTACGGTTATTCAATGACATGGGTAATTGTTCTTGCTGTCTTACTAATGATCGGAAGTTCAGCTCTATCTGCAAGATTGGGAGCAATCATGAAGGGAACCCCTTGTGATGAAATCACAGAGAGCTTTGGAAGGTTTACCGCAATACTTGTGGGCTCCACTGTATTCTTGATTGCCGCGGGATTCCAAACATCAAACAACATGGCTGTTTTTAAAGCAATAGCACCATACAGTGACAATCATCACTCAACATTCATAAGAAATCACCTCCCCACTCTTGCTTTAATCGCACTGAATTCTTTTTTGTTATTTATCGTGTATCGATCAAGATCCTTATACAAGCCAGTTGAAACATTAATGAAAGTTTTAATTGGACTCATGGTCATTGCTTTCATATTCAACTTCATAATCAGTAAGCCTTCATTAATTGAGTCAATAAAAGGACTAAAGCCAAGCCTCCCGGAAAATAAAAATTCATTAGCAGTATTTGCTCTCATTGCTACTACATTCTCAATTGCAGGCGCCTTCTATCAAGCCTACTTAGTAAGAGACCGCGGTTGGAATTCTAAGAACGTCAAAGAAACTTTTGTGGACACCGTGGTAGGCATTACAACACTTGGACTAATAACACTCGTGATAATGCTGACTGCAGCATCCACTTTGTCAGGAAAAACAATTAAGCTGGAAACGGTCAATGATATGGCAATTCAAATGGAGAATCTTTTTGGAAACTGGGCGGGTGTGATTTTCACTATTGGAATCTTTGCAGGCGCCCTCAGTTCCTTTCTAATAAACGCTATGATTGGCGGGCGACTCCTAGCAGATGGTTTCGGGAAAGGCGGTAAAATTGATTCAAAATGGTCAAAGCATTGCACCGCTTTCACTTTACTAGCTGGACTATTTGGAGCCTTTTTTGCTATTACAGATCCAGCCTCGAAAAACAATATAAATCCCATTATCATAGCTCAAGCATCAACGATTTTGGGAGGACCAACCCTAGCACTAGCTCTCTTATTCTTAGGAATTAAAAACAATCAAAGGACTCAATCTCAGCCTCGAATACCTACATGGATGCTGTGCACCGTTACTATCGGCTTCATAGTAACATTGGTCCTCGCTTTTAAAACGTATGAAAAATTATTCGGGTAATAAATGACGCCAACTATTATCAGGATTAGATAAGCGATTTCGGCTTCCAACCATCCCTGTAATCCCTCCCTACCTGAAGATCCGCCTTCACATTGTTCGTAACTTTGAGTTTTTCTGTGTCCCAATCAAGTTTCTCTCCTGGGAAGAGCGTCGCTAAACAACCCAGTAAAACAGTCTCAGTCAAGGGTCCGGAATAATCATCAAAATTCGCTGAAGGTTTTTTACCACTGGCTCCACGTGCAGCATCTACATACTCCATATAATGATCCCTAGGCTCTAACTTTGGATACTTGAACCCTTCATATTTCTGACCAGGATAAAGAGTCGGCGTGGACATATGAGGGGCGAGCAAGACTCCCTCAGTACCAATTATAATACTTCCTTGTCCTGGAACCTTACCATTCACCAAATCTGCAACTTCTTTTGGTGGCCTCGCATTACCATCATACCACGTAACTGAAACGTTCCCATCCTTTGTATACTTAGTTGAAGGAAACACATAATCAATCTTTGCATTAATGGCCCAGTTGTGCTGATTGGACGCAGGCCCATGAGAGACTACCGACAAAGGTGAAGTTAGACCTAATGAACGATACCAACCGCTAAAAATGTGACAGCCCATATCGCCAAATGTTCCAGTTCCGAAATCACGTCTCTTGCGCCAGTTCCCTGGATGGTAATAACCAGCAATGTATGGCCTATGCTTAGCAACACCTAACCAAAGATCCCAGTCAAAACCTTCAGGAATCTTGTCTTTTGTCTGAGGCACAGGCCCCAAGTCTCCCCACTTCTTACTTGAAAAAGAATGGACTCTAGTAACTTTTCCTATTGTTCCACTCTGAACCAAACTCACTACTAATCTTTCTGTAAAAGCGGAAGAAATCTGAATCCCCATTTGGGTCATTAGCTTATTCTTTTTTGCCATCTCAGCCATAGCTCTGCATTCCCGCAGATTTTGAGCTAATGGCTTCTGCCCATAGCAATGCTTCCCTAAATCCATTGCCGCTAGCCCAATCGGACCATGCATATGATCTGGCGTAGATACGTTTACCGAATCAATATTTTTACTTTCTTTATCCAAAAGTTCACGCCAGTCCTGATAAAACTTTGCCTTTGGAAATCTTTTCCGAATACTTTCCGCTCTCTTTAAATCCACATCAGCTACTGCTACCAATTCGAAATGATTACTCCTTGAAAGCGATCCGATATCCGCACCGGCCATTCCACTAGCTCCAAAACTAGCATGCCTCAACCGCTCACTCGGAGGATTGGCTAATAAACCGGAAGTGACAAACGGAGCAGAAAGCGCTGTAATTCCGGCTGATTTAATAAAATGACGGCGCGATGTCAGATGTGAGCATTTTTGAGACATAATTATATATTGACCAGACTATTCATTAATTCAACATCGACGTGCTTGATCTTTCCCTTATTAAATCACTAATATTAAACCATGAAAAGGACTCTGGCTCTTATTTTACTGTTAACTACATCAACTATCCTTTGCTCTTCTCCAGATTCAATAAAAACAATTTTAGAAGTTGGACCTGAAGGCAAAGGTAATAGCAAAGCTGCAGAAGCATGGTCAAAGATTACTGAAAACGCAGACGTTAACTCCTTAATAATGGTTTTTGATGCCATGGATAAGGCTGGTCCAATTGCCTCTAACTGGTTGCGTTCGGCCGCCGAAGTTATAGCCAAAAATCTAGAAAAATCAGGACAAACAGCAATTGATCCTCTTGGTGAATATTTCATGGATCAATCTCATCCTCCTAAAGCAAGGCGTTTTGCCTTCGAGCTAATCAAAAAGAATGAACCAATCACGGCAAAAGCTTTAATCCCTGGCCTCCTTAATGATCCTAGTCCTGAACTGCGCCGTGACGCAATCTCTTCACTCATTGATCAAGCCTCCTCATTGAAGAAAGAAGGAAAAAAATCAGCAGCAATACTAATATATCGACAAGCCCTGAATGCAGCGGTTGAAGAAAACCAAGTTAACCCCATCTCCAAATCCCTTAAAGAACTTGGAATTGAAGTGGATTTACCTAAACATTTCGGGTTTCTCATGCGGTGGAATGTAATTGGCCCATTTGATAATACTGAACGAAAAGGTTTTGAAACAATTTTTCCACCCGAAGAGGAAATTAATTTCAGCGCTAAGTATAAGGGAAAGGAAAAGGAAACTGAATGGGTATCTCTGGCCAGTTCAGATTCTCTCGGTAAAATCGATCTAAATAAACCTTTTGGAATGCTAAAAGAAACGACCGCCTATGCATATACAGAATTTGAATCAAAATCCTCAAGGACAGCAGAACTTCGACTAGGATGCAAAAATGCGTGGAAGATATGGGTGAACGGAAAATACATTTTCGGCCGTGACGAATACCACAGAGGACAGCGCATCGATCAATACAAATTGAACATTCAGCTAAAAGAAGGCAAAAACACAATTCTTGTTAAAGCCTGTCAGAACGAACAGACAGAAGAATGGACAGTCCAGTGGGAGTTTCAATTAAGGGTCTGTGATGAAAGCGGCGTAGCCATCTTAGCATCAAACCGCAAACCCACTCCACAATCTGAAAAACAATCACGCCGACCAAGAAGATCAAAATCATGAAGACCATATTAAATTTACTAGCTGCATTAAGTATCTCCTCATCAGCACAATTACTGAACGCAGAAGATTGGCTACAGTTCAGAGGAACTGATCACCGAGGCATTGCTGACTCATCAAAATTACCTACTTCCATTTCAAGTGAAAAAAACATCGCATGGAAAAAGAGCTTACCTGGCAGAGGCCTTTCTAGTCCGATAATAATTGGTAACCGCATTTTCCTTACAGCCGCAAGCACTACAGATCAAAGCCGGCTTCACATAATGTGCTTCAACTCCGATGACGGAACAACTCTATGGTCTCGTGAATTTTGGGCAACAGGCCGAACCATTTGTCACGAAAAAACATGCGTTGCTGCTCCAACACCAGCCAGTGACGGTAAGCGCATTTATGCACTTTACTCGAGCAATGATCTCATCTGCCTTGATCTTAATGGAAACTTAAAATGGATGAGAGCTCTGATGAAAGATTACCCAAATGCTAGTAATAGCCTTGGCCTGGCAAGCTCCCCAATAATCGTATCTAACACTTTGATCGTTCAAGTTGAAAACGACAGTGAATCTTTTACTGCAGGAATTGATTTAAATAAAGGAACCAACATTTGGAAATTTCCCCGTACAAAGAAAGCTAATTGGACCTCACCCATCAAAGTCGAAAAAAATGTTGTTGCTATACAGGGAAGTGAAGGAGTTTCAGCGATTGAAGCTTCGTCAGGTAGAATTTTATGGTCTTACGGGGAAGGGGCCGCCACCATTCCTTCAAGCGTAGCATCAAAGGATGGATCGACCATATTTATTCCATCAAATGGCATAACAGCACTCAAGCCAAGAAATGATAATAATACACCAGAAATATTGTGGCAAGAGCCTCAATTGCGACCTGGAACTGCAAGTCCTATCATTGTTGATGATAAAATATTTATTATTAACCGCGCTGGAGTATTGAACGCTGCAAAAAAAGACACCGGAGAAAGACTATGGAGACTTCGTTTAGAGGGTCCCTTCAGTGGATCTCCAGTCGCCAGCAAAGGACATATTTACATTGCATCCGAACGCAAGGGTTTACTACAATCCGTTGATCTCAGCGGCAAAGAAGGAAAGATCACCGGAACGATTGAATTAGGAGAAACCATTCTTGGGACACCTGCCATAGCCAATGATTCACTTTATGTTCGAAGCGATCATCACCTATGGAAAATTTCTAATCCGAAATAATAATTAATCAGCCTGCTCCTGCCGATGATATCAAATATCTGGGCAAATTAGGGCACTGCAAAATCTCAATGCTAATAGGAATCTCCCCATTAATTAGCCCGGAATTACTAAAAACCCTATCCTTAATGGGGCATGGAGATGAGATAGTATTTGCTGATGCTCACTTTCCTGCGGAAAGCCTGGATCCCAGATGCATAAGAGCAGATGGTTTGAAAATTAGCGCCCTACTGGAAGCCATCCTACCACTTTTTGCATTGGATGATTTTGTGACTTCGCCAGCCACAATGATGGCCACAGTAGAAGGAGACGATACCAATCACAATATAGAAAACGAGTACTCAAAAATTATCCAGAAACACCACACCAAAGAATTAAAAATCGGAAAATTGGAACGATTTAGTTTTTATGAAAGAAGCAGGTCAGCATTTGTAATTATTGCAAGCGGGGACACTGAAAAGTATGCCAACCTAATCCTCAAGAAAGGTGTAACTCCTTGCTCTGCACAAAATTAATCTGAAATTAATAGCTAAATTTAGGCCACTTAGTTCGCCAATAATTTATTTACCTATACAAAAAGAAGAAAAAATCTCACCCAAAAGATCTTCCACATCTGCCTTTCCAACTATTTCACCGACCGAATCGAGAGCCTCTCGTAGATCCACAGAAATGAACTCAGGTTCAACCCCTTCTTTAAAAGCGTTAATAGCATTATTTACATTCGAATGAGCACTTTCCAAGCATGCCCTATGTCTAGAATTGACTGCTATTAAATTTTTAGCAAAATGATCATTTTCTCCTAAGCATGATTCAACAATCAATCCTACCAACAATTCAATTCCTGTCCCCTCCAAACAGGAAATCTGAACGCCTTCTTCTCCTTTGTAGGAATTATGAATCCCTAAATCAGCCTTATTAAATACTTTTATATGATTGAGCTCGTCACTAGAGACAGATTTAATCTTTTCGTTTTCTTTTTTATCTATCGTTGCATCAACAACAGTAAGGATCAAATCCGCACGCTTCAGTTCACGCTTAGCTCTGAGAACTCCTTCACTTTCGATTAATTCCTCAACTTCTCTAATCCCTGCAGTATCAGTTAATCTTACCGGTATCCCCTTCAAGTTAATCATCTCTTCGATCGTATCTCTAGTGGTCCCAGCCAGATCACTTACTATTGCTCGCTCATATCCCAGCAACGAGTTAAGCAAACTTGATTTACCTGCGTTAGGCGGACCAGATATGACGACGTGCAACCCTTCCCTAAGAATCCTACCCTGCTCTGCTGTTTTAATTAAATTTCCAACGCTCTCCGATAAAATTATAAGCTTTTGAATAATTGATTCGTTAGCATCTGGATCAATGTCCTCTTCAGGAAAATCAATATAAGCTTCAACGTGAGCCAAAATGGCAAGCAAGCTTTGTTTGAGCTCACTGATACGATTTCCAAGTCGCCCTTCTAATTGACTGTTTGCAGCTCTGAGTGCAAGTGCTGTCCTAGCACTGATAAGGTCCATCACAGCTTCAGCTTGCGTCAAATCCATTTTACCGTTCAGGAAAGATCGTTTTGAAAATTCTCCTGGGTCCGCTAGCCTGGCTCCGGTTGAAATTATCGTATCCAATACGGCCTGAGTGACGAACATTCCTCCGTGACATGTAATTTCAACAAGATTCTCACCCGTGTAACTTGCCGGACCCATAAAAACACTCAACAACACTTGATCTATTGTTTCATCGTCAGAATTAACAATAGTGCCCAGCAAAAGGACTCGAGGCAGCCATTTGGATTGGGAATTTTTAGGTCGAAAAACCCTCTTAGCAATTGGGATAGACTCTGACCCAGAAACTCGCAAAATAGCCACTGCACCCTGACCCGGGGGACTAGCTATCGCTACAATAGTATCTTCCACGTTTTTAATTTATCAGCCAAGAACGGCCTCTTTTAATAATTCCACACAGCGCTGATTTTCCTCTTTTATGCCAATGGATATCCTAACCCATTCAGACAATTTATAACTTCGCATTGCTCTCACAATTACTCCCTTGCGAAGCAGTGCATCAAAAACTGCATCCCCATCTCCGACCTTAACCAAGACAAAGTTTGCATAACTTGGTATGTATTCGAGCCCCAACTCATCAAAGGATTTTTGAAAAAATTGACGCCCCTCATCTGTAATCCTCTTTGTCTGAAATTGGTGCTCTTCATCAGCAAGAGCAGCCACCGCGGCTTCCTGCGCTAAGTGGTTTGCATTAAATGGTTGACGCGTCTTCTGTAAAACAGAAGCCAGACCAGAGGGAGCAAGACCATAACCGATTCTTAATCCTGCGAGTCCATGTATCTTAGAAAAAGTACGCATTACCACCACGTTACGACCTTCACGAACATACTTTAATGTATCAGGGGGAACGTCTAAGAATTCATAATAAGCTTCATCAAAAACAACAATGACGCGGTCAGGAACACGATCCATAAAACGATCAATTTGTTCCTGAGTGACGAGAGTACCTGTTGGATTATTAGGATTAGCTATGAAAATCTCCTTAGTCCGTTCTGTTACCGCATCAGCCATCGCCTCTAAATCATGGACAAATCCCGGATCGGGAATCTCAATAGTTTCTGCCCCAAAAAGAGTTGCCATTAGCTTATAAACAACAAAAGCATGTTCAGCTGCAATAATTTGATCTCCAGGACTAAGAAATGCATGACCAATAAATTCTATAATTTCATTAGATCCATTACCTAAAACGACGTTATCCATGCTGAGAGAGAATTTCTCTGCAATCGCATTACGCAACTTCCAACCCCCACCATCCGGATAAATATTGACCTGATCTGCAGTACTTTTCATCACCTCAACGGCTTTAGGTGAAGGCCCTAATGGATTCTCATTAGATGCCAATTTAATAATATCATCAGGATCAATTCCAAGCTCACGTGCAACATCCTCTATGGGCTTACCCGGCTCATAGGGAACTAAATCGCGAAGCTGCTGATTGGAAAATTCACAAGGATCAAGCATATTCAAAACATCTGCGCTGTGGGCTCCCAGGTCAAGCCGCTACCTTAGCCACGAAAATTTTGTGCAATAGGAATGCGACGCCCTATTCCAAAAGCCTTCGAAGTGACTCTTAGTCCAGGCGCTGCTTGCCCTCTTTTCCATTCATTCAAGTCAACTCTTCTGGAAATCCAATCCACAGTTTCCTTGTCATAGCCTTTATTAATAATGTCAGAAACGCTCAAGGCATCATCAACATACATTTCCAATATTTGATCAAGCAATTCATATTCGGGCAATGTGTCCTGATCCTTCTGATTAGGTCTTAATTCAGCACTAGGAGGTTTATCAATGGTATTCTGAGGAATGACCTCATCTTCACGATTTATCCATCTAGACAATTCATAAACAGTCATTTTCGGAAGATCACTAATGACGGCAAGACCTCCACACATATCCCCATAGATAGTACAATAGCCAACAGCCAATTCACTTTTATTGCCTGTGGTTAAAAGTAAACATCCCTTCTTATTGGATATAGACATTAGCAGCAAGCCTCTTAGTCTGGCCTGCATGTTCTCTTCTGTTATATCTTCTTCTGCCTCGCTAAAAATTGAGCTGAGATCATTCTTCAAAGACTCAAAAGATTTTTCTATAGATATTTTTTCAAAAGCAATTCCTAGATTCTTTGCCAGGCTTTCAGAATCATCAACGCTGCCAGAGGAACTAAATTCACTGGGCATCGTAACTCCAAGAACATTCTCCGCACCTAACGCCCCAGTCGCCAAGGCCGCAGTTAACGCCGAATCAATTCCCCCACTCAATCCAATGACAACTTTTTTAAAACCACACTTGTGGATATAGTCCCTCAATCCCAGAACCAAAGCATTATATAATTCTTCAAGCCTATCTGAAACTTGATAAGCTTTAGCCTCATCCTCTGTGTCCACAATTTCTAAGCACTCACAAAATCCGGGGCACTGCGCTATCACTTCTCCTTCTGATGAATACCCTATTGAGTTACCATCAAAAACTAATTGATCGTTACCCCCAATGGCATTGCAATAAATAACCGGAACCCCAATTCTTCGAGCTAGAAACGAAAGCATGAAATGGCGTTCTTTTGGTTTTTCAGAATGGAATGGCGAAGCGCTAAGGTTAAGGAGAACGTCTATCCCTTTCTCCGCCAATGAACCGGCTGGGTCCTTGACGTATAAATTTGAAGGCAGAAAATCCTCACTCCAAACATCTTCACAAATTGTCACTCCAACGCTTAACCCAGATAGCATTAAAGGCTTCACTTCTTTGGAGGGTTGAAAATATCGAGCCTCATCAAAAACATCATATGTAGGCAAAAGACACTTGATAATCTTATCTATTTTTTTCCCACCTTGAAGCACAGCCACTGCATTTTCGAAAGGCTTACCAGCATCCCCCGTATTAAAATCAACATATCCAACCATCAAAGGCACGGACCCCACATTTGCCATAATATTGTCTAGGGCCTCCAAGTTCCTTGGAACAAAAGTCGATTTAAACACTAAATCTCTTGGGGGATAACCAGTCAATGACAGTTCAGGAGTTATTACAATATCTGCTCCTTTAGCGACCAATTGATTATAAGCTGAAACAATAGCCTCAGCATTACCTAGCAGATCGCCTACAATATTATTTAATTGAGCTATTCCAATTTTCATCGTTACCAGTATCCATATTCTCCAGTAGACATAACGTAGCAACCGAGCAGAAAATTCGCCACCGAATGCATTAAAATACATGCTGCCAAACTTTTGGTGCGCACAGCAACCCAATACGCAATGCTACCATAAATAAAAGCACCAAAATAATCAGCGGGAGAATGAACAATCATAAAAAGAAAAGTAATCAGAGCATAAGTTTTGAATGAAAACTTTCCAAATGGCTGTTGCCAGTAATTCCCATCCTTATCAAGGAAGTATCGCATAAGAAAACCTCTCCAGAAAACCTCTTCTATAATAGCAACTACTACGACCATCCGCAAAAAACGAAGTACAACTAACAGCCAATACATAAAAGTATCAGCTCCACCTAATTGAGCTGGGTCAAATCCTCCTTCTCGAGCAGTGAACCCAAAAAAATTCCACCAACCTTCATCCATATCCAGTTCAGCAAACAAATACCCTGGCAATATCCACGCCAGTATCCCGATAATCCCCATCAGAGTCGCGAAAATCATTCCGCGAAAAGGAGCAAAGTTATACCTTTTCCAGTACTTCTTTATAAGACACAAGCAAACAACCACCTGCATCGGATAGAGCCACTGCTCTGGTGCATGGCGGTACCAGGGAAACATCTCATCATTCTCAACAACAAATCCTACTATTTCCAACAAAGGAACCACGGCCATCAGGCCCAAAAAGGTCACTATCGGCAAAACATGAGCCAACGTTTTTTTTGCTCCATCCTCTTCGCTTAACTGGTCCTGACCCAGAACGTTCATCCCTTAATATCTACAAGAAACTTTCGAAATCCATCTAAAGCGGATTTAATTAATTTTACATCAGCGGCATAGCAACACCTCAAAAAACCTTCACCATTCGCCCCAAAAGCATCACCTGGCACAGCCGCAACGTTCTGCTTCTCTAGCAATGCAGATGCAAACTCTTTACTCGTAAGACCTGTCCCTCTGATATCAGGAAATGCATAGAAAGCTCCACCTGGTAAATTACATGGCAGTCCCATTTCATTGAATTCTCTCACTATCAGATCTCTACGTTTTTTGTAATCTTGCCGCATTTTCTCTACTGCCTTTGATCCATTCTCTAAAGCTTCAATAGCAGCCATTTGACTTGTTATCGGTGCGCATAACATGGAATATTGATGAATCTTCATCATCGCCTCAGTAATCTCAGGGGGAGCACAAGAATAACCGAGACGAAAACCGGTCATTGCATAGGCCTTCGAAAAACCATGTAAAAGAATTGTGCGTCCCTTCATTCCGCACAGAGAGGCGATAGAAACGTGATTGTATTCGTCATCATAAACCAACTCACTATATATCTCATCAGTGATGACTATCAGATCATTCGCAATGCAGATATCTGCAATCTTCTGAAGCTCCTCTTTTCCCATAACTGCTCCGGTCGGATTAGTTGGAAAATTTAATATTAATATTTTCGTATTAGAAGTTACTAACTTTTCAATCTCTTCTGCCTTCACTGAAAACCCATCCTCAACAGTTGCAGAGACAGGAACTGGAACTCCGTAAGCCAGACGAATACTAGGATCATATGAAACGTAACAAGGCTCGTGATATATCACTTCGTCTCCTGGATTAAGCAAAGCCCTGCATGCCAAATCAAGCGCTTCAGAAACTCCCACCGTAACCAAAATTTCAGAACTCGAATCGTAGTCGACTTCAAAACAATGAGAAACATAACGACTAATGGATTCCCTTAATTTTTCTAATCCTAAGTTCGAAGTATAACTCGTTTCACCTTTTTCAAGTGAATAGATAGCAGCCTCCCTAATGTGCCAAGGGGTTGAATAATCTGGCTCTCCAACTCCAAGCGATATTACATCATCTCTACCAAGCACAAGCTCAAAGAAATCACGAATCCCTGATCTGGGAATGTTCTTTACTTGTTTAGAAATCTTGTTACTTAGCGACATTAATCTACCCCGTATAAATGCGGTTAAAAACAATTAAGGGCTCACTGGTAATCTTTGCCCCGAATTCTCAACTCTGGCCAAGAAGCCATTTGATTTATAGGTTTTAAGCTGGAAATGCGTAGCGGTTGAAATCACACCTTCAAGCGTGCTCAATTTTTCAGCAACAAAACTTGCTACTTCATGTAAAGAACTGCCACTTATGACCACTGAAAGGTCATAGCCACCACTCATCAGCATGCAGCTTTCGACCTCATCAAACTTTGCAATCCTAGCAGCAAGCCTATCAAATCCCCCACCCCTCTCTGGCGTAAGCTTCACCTCAATGAAAGCAGAAACCCCACCACTATCATTAACCTTATCGGAATCAACTACTGCCGCATAGCCCAATATGACACCTGACCCCTCCAATTCCACAATCTTTGATTCGACCTCTTCCTCTGATAAATTCATCAGATCAGACAAATCAGCAATGCTATGTCGTGCGTTTTCCTGTAACAGTTGGATCAGTTGGTCCATGAGCTTTGTGGATTGATGTTTAGTGTTTGAATTGAGCAGCAAATACGCATAAGCGCACGTTATTCTTTCGACATTGATAAAAGTTCAGCCCGATCACGGATCTGTCTTCCGCTCCGATTCCATGTTTCAAATTTTTGCCAACCCCTTAAAAGAAGAGAACGCGCTGCCCCAAAACGATCCGAAGCACCGAGAACAACAACAACGAGACGACGTGGCGTGACTTGTTTATTCCCATCAGCAAGCTCACTAACAATTGGTTGCTTCGCCGCAGTAACAACGAGACAAGGACCGGCTCTGGATGTCAATCCAGTCTTCACTCCATCAATCCCATCAACGTTTAATACCTTGTTTGTATTCTTAACAATGAACTCTTTCCTACCTCCGATAGACACAATTGACACTTTTCTCTCTGCCTGTGAACAAATAAAAGAAAAAGCCGCCTTTCCCATTGCGTAAATCGTCAAACGCGCAACATCGCTCGCGGTTGAATAAGGAGTCTTCCTCTGATGGTCCATCCCATGCGGATTGATGAACTTTGTGTATTTAGAACCATTTTCAATGGCTAATGCATTCATGTGTTTTACAAATTCCTTAACGGGGTCTCCGTTTTTACCGCCACGCACAAGTAAATCTTTTCCAACATGATACGCCAAAGCTTCAGCTGTCCAATTATTCGAACCTAATACTGAACAATAAAGAGCATCGCGAATACTGACCTGATCGCCTGGCCTAAGCTTTAATTGATTAGGGCCTCCAATAGACAACGCACTCTGAGGGATGATTATGTTCTGACCAAGGTCAGCACCTGAGGCCTTAGCCCAGTCCAAAACTACAACCGCTGTTGCAATCTTAGTTAAACTAGCCACTTGGCGTTTTTTGTTTATCTCACGAGCCGACAGAATTTTCTTCGAGTGCAAATCAACAACAATATATGAATCCACATCAAATTTCTGATTCCCTATAGCTCTATCAACTAAATCAGATCCTATAAAAACATATAGAACTACTAGCGGTAAAACATGATAAAACCTGAAAAGAGTTCGCATTTTTAAAATTTTAGTAAACTTAACTATCGTAAGCCTCAGTGCAACAATTGGTTCCAAGCAATATCCACACGAAAATAGCAAAAAAAGGGAATTACCCAATAAGTCACTGCACAAATGTGAATTAAAGGGTTTAAAATTGCTTCGTCAATGACTTGAGCTCTTTAGATATTTTAAAAGACCTTGCCGCCATGCACTCTCTGACTATGTTCAGTTGCAGAAAGCTAAATCACTAGGATCCTCACAATGAACTCCATTGTAATATTACACATACCTTCAGCATTTTCTCTAAGAGGCAAGCTGACAAGCATCCACGTGAAGAACGTTACGAATCATAACAGCTTTTATAATAATAATAATAATAAACGGCAGAAACTAACGAAAGTGTTAAGGGAAATCGGCTGCGATCTCGAAAAGACAGCAAAAATAATTGCTTCAATCAGCAACATTCCATACCTCCTGCCAAACGAAAAACAACACTCAAACCACAATAAAATATCATGGCAGAATCAAGACAATCTGGCCACCGCAACAACCGCAACCGTAACTCAGGATCAAATCCTCGTAAGAACCGGAGGTACATAAAACAAAAAGTCCCCAGGAGGCCTAAGAAAAAATCTCTAATCCAAAGACTTTTAAATCTGATCGGTTTAGGAGAGAAAAAGCCTACTAACAATAAGAAGCAAAGACCTCAAAATAGAAACAACTCAAAAAAGAGAGTCACAACAAGTGAGAAACAACCTCGAAAGTCACTCCCTCCAGAGAAGATACCAGTCACTTCAGAAAGATTATACGTTGGTAATATTTCATACCAGACAAGCGACGAAAATCTTATTGAGCTATTTGAAAAATTTGGCGACGTCAGAAGCGCTGAAATTGTCAGGCACAGTCGCAATGCTCGATCAAAGGGTTACGCATTTGTTGAAATGAACAATATTGATGCCGCAATAAAAGCAGCAAAGGACCTACACGATCATGAGTACATGGGAAGAAAAATCATAGTAAACGGAGCCAAGAGCAGAGGTAGAACCGAAGATTAAAAGCTCTTTCAAGATAAGCATTAAATTCCATGCTGCCGCTATACTTGGTTGGCGCAACCGGAACTGGAAAAAGTTCCATAGCTCTTTCGATTGCCAAAAACATTGGCGGCGAAATAGTAAATGCAGATGCTTTTCAAATATATAAAGGAATTGAAATTGTTACAGCTTCCCCCGGATCAGTAGCACTAGGTCAGATTAAACATCATCTGTATGGGGCTCTAGAACTGCAAGAGGACTGTAATGCTGCTCGCTATTCAGAAATGGCACATGGTCAGATTGAAGATATTTCTGATAGAGGTAAAACCCCAATTATTGTGGGCGGAAGTGGCCTCTATATTAAAAGCCTCACCCATGGACTATCCAACCTCCCACCAGCCAATCACGAACTAAGGGGGGAGCTAAATAAAATAAGCCATAAAGAATTAATAAGTAGATTGGAAAAATGTGATCCCGTAGGAGCCTCTCAGATCAATTTAAAAAACAGAAGATACGTTACCCGTGCATTAGAAATCAGCATCCTTGCAGATAGACCAATGTCTGAAATTAAAAATGAATGGGAAAAGCATCATCCAAAATTTAATGGCATTTCACTGCACCGCCCAAAACAAGAGCTTTATGACCGGATAAATCTAAGAGTCGAACAAATGGTAAAGGATGGTCTAATTGATGAAAACCGTTCATTGCCAGAAAACATTTCCGACACAGCCAAAAAGGCAATCGGCATTCAGGAGACTCGACTTCACTTAGAAGGAAAGACATCTCTAGAAGAGTGCATCGATTCCATACAACAATCCTCTAGAAACTATGCAAAGCGACAAATCACATGGTTTAAACGAGAAAAGGGATTTCAAAACGTTTGCCTTGAAAAGAAAGACGATCCAAATTCAGCAATTGAAAAGATCGCTGGCCTGATAATTCCACCCCACAATGAATAACTCCCCAATATCAATACGGGTCAACCTGAGCCCCCCAGACAATTATGAAATAATTATTGGCCAGAACATTCTCGATAATTGCGGAACAAAGATTGCAGAGCACCTCAGCCTTCAACATTGCGTCATAATATCCGATTCCAATGTCGCGCCACTCTATGCAAAGCAGGTCCAGCAATCACTGCATAGCGCCGGAATAAAAAGTGATTTAGTTACCGTTCCCGCGGGCGAATCCAGCAAATCACTATCACACGTTGAAGAAATATGCCGTGAAATGATAGCAGCCGGACATGACAGGCACAGCTTTGTAATCGCTCTTGGTGGAGGCGTTATCGGTGATCTTGCTGGATTAGCAGCATCAGTTTTTTATCGTGGAATTCCATTAATTCAAATACCCACAACCATTGTCTCTCAAGTCGACAGTTCGATAGGAGGAAAAACAGGAGTCAATGCGCCTGAGGGGAAAAATTTAATCGGAGCATTCCATCAACCAAAACTCGTAATAGCAGACACTACGACTTTGCAAACATTGCCAGAACGAGAATTTAATGAAGGCTTTGCTGAAGCAATTAAACACGCT
Organism: Verrucomicrobiales bacterium; assembly: GCA_012960505.1. Lineage (GTDB taxonomy): Bacteria > Verrucomicrobiota > Verrucomicrobiia > Verrucomicrobiales > DEV007 > EC70. The sequence goes on along the minus strand of DUBC01000036.1, from coordinate 75,054 downwards.
GCAATCCGCGACGGTGACATGCTTGAGGAAATAATGAATGTAAGGGGCTCATCAAATCTGGATTCATTAATAGCAAAAAACGCAGAGATAAAAGCAAGGGTTGTGGAAGAGGATGAAAAGGAACTCCTCGGAACAAGAGCCCATCTTAACTACGGACACACCATCGGTCATGCCATAGAGACAGCAGGAGGTTATGGAGAATTCCTGCACGGTGAGGCAATTAGCCTAGGACTAATATGTGCAAATTTCATTTCATCTGAAATGTTTGATTTTCCCTCAGAGCAAAGTGATCGCATAAAAAACGCCCTTATAAAATTTAATTTGCCGGTAAATCTAGATAAAAAAATATCTACAGATTCGATCTTAAACATTATGAGAGCTGACAAAAAATTCGAAAATGGTCAAATTCGTTTCGTTGCTCTTCATGAATTAGGAAGGCCCGAGCTCACTGATAAAGTGACCGAGGCAATGATCTCAGAATCAATCGCAACTATCCGTTAAAACGCGAAATTCTAAATATTTAGATCTTTTATTCTCAGATAAAGCCTCCCCCTTCAAAAAAAATCAACGATGAGCTTCTCATCAGAATCATTGATTATATCGGTCGGCAAATGATATAGAAGTGTCTTGTTTTTAGGGTTTTCAGCATCATAAAACCCCACTAGTTCATCCCCTCTCATCAACCCTTCGATATAAAAAAAAAAAAATATCTGAAGAAACCTGATTGAAAAATCCTAGAATTCTGTCCTAGGTTCGCCTTCTTAACATGTCAAAAACTCTCATAATTGCTGAAAAACCAAGCGTCGCTACTGACCTTGCTCGAGTATTATCCAAAAAATTAGGCAAATTTGAGAAAAGAGGTAAGGACAGAAATACCTACTTCGAAAGCGACAACGCCTTAATTTCTTCAGCGGTTGGACATCTAGTTGAATTAAAAATGCCATCAGGGCCACACGGCAAAAAACTTCCATGGGGAATCAAACACCTCCCGGTGATACCCGAAAAATTCGAACTGCAACCCATCGCGAAGAGTGAAAGCAGATTGAATCTACTGAAACGCTTAATCAAAAAGAAAGAAGTAGAAACTATTATCAACGCTTGCGATGCAGGTAGAGAAGGAGAGCTAATATTTCGCTACGTCATGCAAGTGGCAGGAGCCGACAAAGTGATTAAGCGCATGTGGATGCAATCAATGACAAACAATGCAATCCTCACCGCTTTCGAATCACTCAGAGACGACCAAGAAATGATTCCACTTGCAGAAGCGGCCCTATGCCGCTCTGAGAGCGATTGGCTCGTAGGCCTTAATGGGACTAGAGCCTTAACAGCATTCAACTCGAGGCATGGAGGATTTAATGTCACAACGGCCGGCAGGGTCCAGACCCCTACCCTGGTAATTTTATCAGAAAGAGAAAGAGAAATAAGGAGCTTCACACCTCAGGATTACTGGGAAGTTCATAGCGAATTTGAAACCGATAACGGTTCCTATAAGGGGCGCTGGTTTCGTGAAGACTTCAAAAAAGATACTGACAACGATCAGTCAAGACCCGAGAGAATATGGAGCCGAGAAGAAGCGGATGAAATCGTCTCTCGATGCAAAGAAAAAACAGGAACCATCGAAGAAAATAAAAAACCTGCAAAGCAAGCGCCGCCTCAACTATATGATCTCACTACATTGCAGCGAGACGCATCAAGTAAGTTTGGATTCAGCGCTCGGAACACACTCGCCATCGCTCAATCACTTTATGAAAGGCACAAACTACTGACCTATCCAAGGACTGACTCGAAGTGCCTCCCCGAGGATTACATACCGAACATTAAATCGAACATTAAAGGATTTGCTGCCGGAATCTCGAGCCCATCACTCGATCAGCAAATAATCGACAGCTCTTCCAAAGTCATTGCTAATGATTGGGTGAAGCCAAACAAGCGCATATTCAACGACGCCAAAATTAGCGACCACTTCGCAATAATCCCAACCGGAAAGATTCCCATTACTGCACTAAAGGAACAGGAACAAAAAATATACGACCTAGTCACACGAAGGCTCATCGCAATATTCTTTCCTTCTGCAGAATTTGAAACGACGAGGAGAATCACTAGGATCGATCAAGACTCTTTTCTAACGACAGGCAAAGTCCTAGTCACTCCCGGATATCTAGAAGTTTATGGAAGAAAGCCAGGCGTAGCAGCTGAAAAAGATGAACTGATAGCAGTTCAAACTGGCGACAAAGCCAAAGCAATAGAAACCGAATTAAAAGAAGAAGCGACGAGGCCCCCCGCACGATACACAGAAGCGACTCTTCTCGGTGCAATGGAGACTGCCGGGAAACGCATTGATGATGGGGAATTAAAAGAAGCAATGAAAGAACGCGGCTTAGGTACCCCTGCGACTAGAGCCGCGATAATAGAAGGATTAATTTCTCATAAATATTTATTCCGACACGAACAACAGAAGAGAGATTTAGTGGTATCCAATAAAGGCTTGGCCCTAATTGATTTATTAGAAAACATTGGAATTGATTCCTTGAGTTCCCCAGAAATGACAGGCGAGTGGGAATACAAATTAAAATTAATGGAAGGGGGCAATCTGAGCCGAGAGGTCTTCATGTCGGAAATTAAAAAACTGACCGAAGACATCGTGAATCGGACACAAGAAAAAATGGCCGAACTCGCTAACCGCGTATTTGAAGATCTGCAGGCCACGTGCCCAGACTGCCAAGGGAATGTCCTCAAGCAAACTGATGGCAGCTATGAATGCAAAGAATCTGAATGTAAATTTAAACTTAATAAATATATAGCCAGTCATGAAATCACACCTGAACAGGCCAAGACACTTCTAGAAGAAGGCAGGATAGGACCATTTGAAAGTTTCAAGAACCGTTTCGGCCAAGCGTTCACTGCCGAACTTGCATTGGAACAAGGGGCCCGTGGTGGATGGAAGCCACAGTTCATCTTTGAGGGTGACGAAGAAAGAGAAGAAGAAGCCAAAAACTTAAGCGATGATCAACTCATCACTGAAGCGGAACTTCCCGATGGAACGGTAGTAAAAGTATACGAAACCGATCGGGCCTACATTTGTCCTGACATGGCAACCAACAAGCAAAAGGGAGGAACCCGCCTCAGCAAGGAAATTCTTAAAAAAGAACTACCAAAAGATCAAGTCATTAAACTATTCACTGAAGGTAAAACTGAAGTCATTGAAGGATTCATATCCAAAAAGGGAAGACCCTTTAGAGCTCATCTTTTACTCGATAAGTCCACTGGAAAACTGGGCTGGGAATTTCCTCCTAGGGCAAAGAAAAAAGCTACCGCAAAGAAAAAGGCTGCTAAGACAAAAAGCTCTGAAAGTGAAGAAGAATAGTTAATTACAAAAAGAGTATAGCTATGGAAAATATACGTTACGGCATTGTCGGATTAGGCAATATGGGAAGAGCTCACAGACAGAGCATCTTGGATGGGAAAATTGAGGGACTCTCACTAACCGCTATCTGCGACATTCTCGAAAGCCTCCCAGAGAAGCGTGATGGGGAAGCACAGTTCACTGACGTTGATGAAATGATTCAGTCTGGAGAAATAGATGCTATTCATATCTGCACGCCTCACCCATCGCACCGAAAAATTGGAATCAAAGCTTTAGAAGCCGATCTTCATGTTCTAATGGAAAAACCTCTAGCCGTTGATAAAGCTGATTGCCAAGCACTCATTCAGTCCTACAAGGACACAGGAATGAAAAGAGTCTTCGCCGCAATGTTTAATCAGCGCACAGACCCTCATTACACAACATTAAAGGACTTAATTGATACTAACCAACTCGGCGAGATAAGGCGCGTCCATTGGTCCGTCACGGATTGGTTCAGGACCGAATACTATTACGCCATGGGCGGATGGAGAGCCACGTGGAAAGGAGAAGGTGGAGGAGTTCTTCTTAACCAGTGCCCGCACAACCTTGACCTGTTTCAATGGTTATTTGGAATGCCCCAACGCGTCACCGGATTCCTAGGATTCGGACGCTACCATCAAATCGAAGTCGAAGATGATGCGACTCTTTTGTTTCAATACAATGATGGAAAGAATGCAACATTCATCACTTCTACAGGAGAAGCTCCTGGAGTGAACAGACTCGAAGTCATAGCTGATCAAGGCGTAGTGACAGTTGAAGAAAATAACATTCTATGGAACAAAAATGAAGTAACCAGCTCAGAATTTAGCGCCAATTCCATGTCCGGATTCTCAAAACCTGAGACGTCCATTGTCAACATTCCAATCGAAGGCAGGGGCGGCCAACACATTGAAATAATACAGAACTTCATCAATTCTATCCGTGAAGGTGAAGAACTGATATCGCCAGCCATGGAAGGCATTAACAGCGTTGAGTTAGCGAACGCATCATTACTTTCTGCGTGGAAAGGTAAAACCATTGAGTTGCCAATGGATGCTTCTAAATATGCATCAATCCTGAAAGAAAAAGGTGACAACTCTACTTTCCAAAAGAAGAAAATTGACGCCCAATCAATGGCCTCGGCAGATGACTTTGCGAAATCCAATAAAACATGAAACTGACAGGAATTGCTGACGAAGCAGGAGAAACCGTAGACGCCCAGATCGAAGCGACTAACGCATTAGGCTGGGACCATATCGAAGCCAGATTTGTTAAAGTTGATGGGTTTGAAAAAGGAAGCATACACGAAATTCCTGAAGAAGCGTTTAACCTGGCCGCTCAAAAATTCAAAGAAGCAGGAATAGGAGTTTGCGGAATAGGGTCAACGATTGGGAACTGGGCTCATTCCATCAATGATCCTTTCGACATCACTGAAGGAGAAGTCTCCAGATGCATTACTAGGATGAAGCTACTCGACTCAAAAATTGTCAGGATAATGAGTTATGCAATCCTCGAAGACGGAACAGAAAATGATTTACCTGAACAGCTTTTCGAAGAAAGGATCAAAAGGTTAAAGAAAATAATATCGGATTTTCAAAACGAAGGGATTATATCAGTTCATGAAAATTGCATGAACTACGGCGGCATGAGCATTACACATGCACTCGAATTGCAACGGGAAATACCAGATATGAAATGGGTGTTTGATACAGGCAATCCAGTCTTCAATCCTGACCGGTCTGCTCAAGGACCATATCCTCGTCAGAGCGCATGGAATTTTTATGAAGCACTGAAACCTCATATTTTTCATGTGCATATCAAAGATGGGACATGGGATGACTCATCAAAAGAATGCACATTCACCATGCCCGGTGAGGGCCAGGGAAATGTAAAACAAATACTATCTGACCTAAAATTGAATGGCTATGAAGGCTATATCTCCATTGAGCCTCACATCGAGACCGTTTTTCATGAAGAGCCTGACAAAGAAATGGACTTAGCTGAAAAAGCCAAACGGCAATTCGAAAGCTACGTTGAATATGGCAAAAAGCTCGAATCCATCATTGCCAAGATCAGCTAGCCGTTAATAGCTAATTCTAAATAAAATTACTAATCCCTAAGCATTAATTGCTTAGTATGATCCTTATCTGATCAGAATTATTCCTCCACCATTGCAACAGCACGTCAGTGTTAAAGAGGTCTTCATTCTTAAATCCAGTCATCTCGCTGAAGGTCATTGCCGCCTCGCGAACAACATCTAAATTCAAATCTGTCTCGACCACTTTAGCTAACGCGTCAACAGCTTTACTGTTTCTTTTATCTGCTAACAGATAAGCTGCTCTTACTCGGTTATCGACTTTCGCTTCAGCGTTATCCAATAATTCAATCAACTGATCAGTATCCAATTCCGTCTCATTCTTGAGGCTTTGATCGGGGAATAATTGGCCCACCGGAATCGTATGTGTCCCTCTCCTCAAACCATTCATGTAAGCAAATTTAACTCTAAGGATCTCTGATGCCGCTCCGGTCTTTAATCTATCATCTTCACTCTCCTCTGAAACTCTGAGCAATTGATCGAGGGACGCTCTATCTGAATTATGAATTGCCGAATCTCCTAATGTTATGAGCTTATTTCTTTCACGCAAATAGACTAACTCTTTGTAAACGTCTTTAGCAGACACTTGAGTTACCTGATTAATACTTTTCAACTCACCAGACAAAGAATCTATCCTTTCACCTATAGTATTTAGCTCCTCTGTAATCTTAGCCTTCTCCTCAAACTCTGCTCTTTGATTAGACTCTAATGCCATCAATAGATCTTGTAGAATGTCCTTCTTTAAGACTGGTAACAACAAGTACCCGACGGCAAGAACACAAGAGAGTTGAATCATTATATTGAATGTTGCTCTGGACCATGACCCATTCTTCTTTGGGGTATTTTTTTTATTCAGCTCATTAGCACTAACCTCATCGCCTGAAACAACCACTTCAGTATTAACTTCCGATTCAACAACGTTACCCTCAGTAACTTTAGCGGCTTGTTTTTCACGAACATCTGAACCTGAATCAGCCAATGAAGCCATTCTCGATTTCTCTCTATTTGCGACCGACCGCTCGAGACGCTCCAATGCATCAGCTAGAGGATCTGCTTTTTGAGGATCTTTGGATTGAGGTGAGTCCATCATTGAAATACAATCAGACCATAATTGAGCTTAATTGAATTTCAGCTATCGTTATCGTAAATCAATTTTGCTTCAACATTTTATCACCACATAAACAAATAAAACTAGCTCGATTTAAATTATAGTCTCAAATTGAGATAGGGCCCTGAGCATTAATCAATTAACAATATTTTTATCACCTTATTATGACAATTGATACTCGAGCAATTCCTGAAAATGAATCTTTAGTAATTGAAGGGAACGTCGTTGACGATATTTGGGAATTATCAGAGTCAGATATTGTTAAAAGTGCCGGACCTTTGAAATTTAAGGTTGCAGCGTCAATCGTTGACGAAAACTTATTAGTCAGAGGTGATTTTTTAGCCCCTTTCACATCTCAGTGCCCACATTGCCTCGATACATTCAAATTTTCAGTCAATTTGACTGAACATTCGCTACTTTTACCAATTGAAGGGAATTCCACGATAGACTTGACGAACAGCATAAGGGAAGATATCCTCCTCGCCCTTCCAAGTTTCCCAAATTGCGAAGAAGGCGAAGAAAATAACAGGAAATGTCCAGCTTCAGGGAAATTTAACACTGAGGGTGATTTTGAAGAAATAGAAATTAAAGAAGCGAAAAAATCACTACTCAAAGACTGGGAAGAACTAAATAAATTAAATCTCGATTAACTCATTTTCCATTATGGCAGTCCCTAAAAGTCGCACATCCTTAATGAAATCCCGCATGAGAAGAGGAGCAAATCGCTGGCGGGCCCCAAAACTCAATAAATGTGCCCAATGTCAGGAAGTGACACCTTCACACATAGCTTGTCCTAATTGCGGCTTCTATCGTAACCGTCAGGTACTAGTTATAGACTCTTTCTAGAAAAAACCTCCCTTCAATAAATAAGCATTCAGGTTAATTCTAAGTTTCTCCAGCAGAGCTTTCCTTTTGACTCAGTAACCTGTGTCCAGTAAGGATTTAGATTATACCTCGGGCACTAAGTACGGCTCGATATAATTATAAAAGGATGAGAATAGCACTCGATGCAATGGGAGGCGATGACGGCCTTGAATCAAATATCAAAGGTGCCGGCATGGCCCTCGAGACATTACCTTCCATCAAAGAACTCTACTTGGTCGGTGATCAGGAAAAAATTAAGAAAGCCCTCAACAAACATTCCATAAGCACTGAGAGAATAGCCATAGCTCATGCGAGTGAAATCGTTGAGATGAATGAGTCTCCAGCAAAAGCCATCCGTAGAAAAAAAGATTCTTCTATCAGCGTCGCAACAGATCTAGTAAAAAATGGCACCTGCGAAGCCGTCGTCAGCGCAGGAAACACTGGAGCTGCTGTTACCGCAGCAACGTTAAAACTAAGAAATCTAAATGGGATAGACCGAGCAGGCATTGCATCCCCCATACCTAATGAATACGGAATATCCTATATAATGGACGCCGGAGCAAATCCGGAAGCAAAGCCACGTCATCTGCTTCAGTACGCGGTCATGGGATCCGTATATTCGAGCTATGTCCATGATAAGAAAAATCCTAAGATCGGACTAATGTCAAATGGGGCAGAAGAAGAAAAAGGAACCTCATTCACTAGAGAAGTCTTTGGGCTTCTGAAGGAAAGTAACTTGAACTTCATCGGCAACATCGAGGGCCATGACCTTTTCTCAAAAGAAGTTGATGTGGTTATCTGCGATGGATTTACTGGAAATATCGTTTTGAAAACTTGTGAAGCAGCCGCCAAGGCCGTGGCAAAATGGATCAGTGAGGAAATCCAAAAGAATACATTAGGAAAAATAGGAGGAGCACTAGTGAAGCCTGCATTTAAGGCAGCGATGGCACGTGGAAGCTATGAGGAATATGGAGGCAGTCCTCTCCTGGGAACTAATGGCGTATGCATAATTGCGCACGGAGGAAGCTCTCCACTTGCAATCAAAAATGCTATCAGGGTAGCAGCTGAATCCATCACTCGGCGAATCAATCCACACATCGAAGAAGAAATAGAAAAACTCAGCTTTCCTTCACCCGTCTAATCATTATCATTAGACACGATATGGCCCACTCCGTCACAATATCTGGAACCGGAAGCTATGTTCCAGAAAAAATATTAACCAATCATGAGTTGGAAGCAATCGTTGACACTTCCGATGAATGGATAAGGAGCAGAACAGGCATCAAAGAGCGGCGCATCGCCTCAGACACACAATCGACTAGTGATCTGGCAACAGAAGCCGCAAAAGCCGCCATGGAGGATGCTAATGTTAGTGGCGAAGACATAGATCTTATCATTGTTGCGACCATATCCCCTGATGCATTCTTTCCTGCAACGGCTTGTTACGTGCAAAAAAACATTGAAGCCACTAACTCTTTGTGCTTTGACGTTTCTGCAGCATGCTCAGGGTTCCTCTATGCTATGCAAATAGCAGAAAGTCTTATCCTCAGCGGGCAACGGAAAACCGCTCTAATTATTGGTGCTGAAAAGCTCAGCAGTATGGTCGATTGGGAAGATAGGAACACGTGCGTTCTTTTTGGAGATGGTGCAGGATCGGTCATTCTTACGATCGACGAAAATAATGACAAGGGACGAAAACTCCTTTCCTCTTCGTTAGGCAGCGATGGCAGGCAAACTGATATCCTGCATGTGCCAGGGGGCGGTTCAGCATGCCCAATAACTCTAGAAAATGCTGACCAGAAACTTAATACGATTCGCATGCAAGGGCGTGAAGTTTACAAATATGCGGTCAATGCCATGAGACGCGCGGCCGAGGATGCTTTGCAAAAATATGGATTAAGCTCTGAGGATGTGGACATGGTAATTCCTCACCAAGCCAATCTAAGAATCATCGAAGCCATTACAGATCGAATGAGCATTCCAAAAGAAAAGACCTTCATTAACTTAACAAAATATGGAAACACCTCAGCCGCAGCCATTGCAATTGCTTTGGATGAAGCCAATAAAACGAAATCTATTAATGAAGGGGACATTGTCCTGCTAGTTGCATTTGGAGCCGGACTCACGTGGGCCAGCTACTTATTAAAATGGTAACCAATTAGTCGTTAACCACATGAGCCAAGATGCTTACTGATTCACATTGTCATCTCGCCTCTGAGAATTTTTCTTCTGACCTGGATGAAGTCATTGAACGAGCGGTCACTGCAAAAGTATCAAGGATGGTGACAATTTCTACTGACCTTGAGAATTCATCAAGATGCATAGAGATTGCAAAAAATAATGACTCCGTATTCGCAGCAGTAGGAATTCATCCCTGCTCCGTTACCGAGATCACAAATGATAACTGGATCCAAGAGATCAGAAACATAGCCGAAAAAGAATCCGTCGCCGCTATCGGAGAAATTGGATTAGATTACTTTCATCCGGCTCCTTCGGGTTGGACTGAGCAATCCTATAGGGACCTTCAAAGTGAATTTTTCCATTCTCAACTAGAACTGGCAGCCGAGCTTGGTCTAAATGTTGTGATCCACCACAGAGACAGAGGCGATGAGTGCTGGAAGGACATAAACAAAATAATCGACCCATTCCATGGAAAATTAAGAGCAGTCTTTCACTGCTTCAGCTCATCGTGGGAATCCGCAAAGCCTCTGATCGAACAAGGCCACTTGATCTCTTTCACTGGCATCGTAACTTTCAAGAACGCATCTGAAATCCAACAATGCGCGAAATCCTGTCCAGTCAATTCTTTCATGATCGAAACTGATTCCCCTTACCTTGCTCCGGTCCCATTCAGAGGCAAGCGCTGCGAACCTTCACACGCAATGACCACTGCTCAATTCATTGCAGATCTAAGAGAAACCTCAATAAAGAGCCTCTCAGAAAAAACAAGCGAGACAGCAGATTCATTTTTCCGATTCTGAGAGATCCAATCAGTTCCGCTCTGGGCTTCCAAGCAGTAAACTCTCTCCTTCGCTCCTAGCGACAATCACGGCCCCGCATGAATCACTAAAAACGTTCACGCTTGTCCTGCACATGTCTAGGATCCTATCCACTGCATAAATTGCTCCGATCGCCGCGAAGGCTCCCTCCAATTTTGCATTAGTAGCTTCTACATTCTGCAGAATAATCACAATAGCAACTAAGCTCGCCGAAGGAACTCCTGCGACCCCTATACTTGTAAGAAGAGCCAGAATAACAATCGATAATTGAGCAGAAAAATCCAACGTGATTCCCATGACCTGAGCTATGAACAGGACCGCAACGCATTCGTACAAGGCAGTACCATCCATATTTACTGTAGCACCCAAAGGAAGAACAAAACTTGAGACGCGCTTTGAGACTCCTACATTCTGCTGAAGGCACTTCAAAGTGACTGGGAGAGTCGCAGAAGAGGACGCCGTTGAAAATGATGTGAGTAGGGCCTCTTTCATGGCAGAGAAATGATTAATAGGATTCACTTTTGCCAATAAAAGAAGCATCAGAGGAAGGACGATAAAAAAGTGTATTCCTAACGCTAGAATTACTGAAAACATGTACTTACTCATAGAGAATAAAAAGGAAGGACCTGTCTGAGAAATGGTCCAACCCATCAGACCAAAAACTCCCAGAGGCGCCAGCTTCATGATCCATCCTGTTATTTTAATCATGAGCTCATTGACTCCTATGATCAGATCAGTGAGAGTCTCTGCCGCCTGCCCCTGCAAGGACAAGAGGCCAAACGCTGTGAGTATACTAATGAATATGAGAGATAGCATGGCCCCATTATCTGAAGCTGATTGAAAAACATTTTCAGGAATCATTCTCTCAATCAAAGAACCCACGACTCCAAGAGGATGCGGCTCGTCCTGAAGACCAGTCGCATCCTTGCCGACCGATGCTCCTTTCTTCTCAAATTCTTCACTGTTCTCACTCATGAACTTAACTAGTTCAGGATTTGGCTGGCCATCAACGAGGCCAGGTTTCATCAGATTAACTACCGAAAGACCAATCACAATAGCTACAGAACTCGTCAGCATATAATATCCCAACGTTTTTAGTCCCAGACGCCCAAATCCCCCTGACTTCTTCCTCCCAGCAATCCCTGCCACGATAGAAGAGAATATGAGAGGCACGATCACCATCTTCAGGAGGCCTATAAAAACCGTATTGCCAAGAAACTTTAGTATGCCAACATAAACAGTCTCCTTTGCATGCAAACCAAACTCACGTTGAATGAGGGTCCCTGCAATAAGGCCAAAAAGAAGAGCTATTAAAATCTGCCAGTGCAACTTTAACTTGAACATGACTCATACCATAACTCTGCCTGAGTAAGACTCAAAAGAAGAAAACTTATGTTTATTCAAACAGTTCCTTTTGACCTGAGCCAATGCTGATAGCATCATGACACAAACCAAAAATGGAATCCTCTAAAATTAGAACAAGATTTGCCCCTTCTCCTACAGGATATCTTCATGTTGGAGGGGCTCGCACTGCATTATTTAATTGGCTTTACGCTAAGCACAATGATGGAGAGTTCATTCTTCGGATAGAAGACACTGACCATGAACGGAACACGGATGAATCATGTGACGAAATATTAAATGGCTTGAAATGGCTCAATCTGGACTGGGACGAAGGCCCAGGAAAAGAAAGTGGCGATGGGCCCTTCTATCAGAGCCAGCGCCAAAGTGTTTATGAGGAATACCTCAAGAGATTAGAAGACTCTGATCTAGTATATGAAGATAATGGAGCGATCCGTTTCAAGGTCCCAATTTCCGACGTTGAGTTTCATGATGAAATTTGTGGACCTCAAACTATTAATTTAAGTACGACGGGCAATCGTGCCTGGGACAAAGAAAAGGGAATAGAAATTGAAGCGAATCCGGATTTCATAATCCGGAGACCTGATGGGACCTTTTTGTTTCATTTCGTTAACGTCATTGATGATATTGAAATGAACATCTCTCATGTCTTGAGAGGAGAAGACCATCTATCCAATACTCCAAAGCATGTCGCTTTGTTTAACGCCATAAAGTGCCCCGCTCCGATCTTTGCACACATTCCTCTAATATTGAATGAAGATGGTTCCAAGATGAGCAAAAGGGATGCTGGAGCAGGAATCGAATGGTACAAAAATGAAGGCTTCTTAGCAGAATCCGTAACAAATTACATTGCATTACTTGGCTGGTCTCCAAAAGACGATAGAGAAAAATTAACCACGAGTGAAATAATTGAACTGTTCGACTTTGACCATTTAAACAAAAGCAATTCACGTTTTGATTTGAATAAATGTAAATGGCTTAACGGGCAATATGTCAGCGATCTGACTGAAGAGGAATACCTTGAAAGGGCTCTCCCCTTCTCAAGCAATGCATCAGAACAGGTAATCTCCTTGACCCAACCTAGGGTCCAGCACCTCTCAGAAATAGAAAAAATACTAGAGCCAATTTTAAATGACAACTATCCCACAGATTATGACGCATCTCTAAAAATTTCAACTGATCCAGAAATTGGTGAAAGAATCAAGGAACTAAGTACCATCCTTGAATCTCTGGACCCTTGGGTCGCTGAAAATATAAAGAACGCAGTCAAAGATTTCGCGGGCACAAAACAAATCAAAATAGGAGCTCTGATGTTTCCTTTACGCGTTTGTGCTACTGGGGTAGGACAAGGCACTGATCTGATGCCCACTCTAGAAACGATTGGAAGAGTCGCGACGGTTGCAAGGATCAAGGAAAGGCTCGATAAAATCTATACTAATATTTAATTCGATGAACGATTCAGAGAAAACATTTACCGTTAGCGACCTCAAAGACTGGTCTACCATAAATGAGCAATTTGATGTTCCGGCATTACTATCTGTTTTCGGAAACCCTGTAGAACACTCACTGTCCCCACAACTTCATAACCCGGCATTAAATTTCTGTGGCATTAAGTCTCAATACGTAAAAATCAAAGTTCCAGAGGACGAATTTTCAGAAGCTTTGAACTTAATCAAGGAGAACGGATTCTATGGGACAAACTGCACTGTCCCTTTGAAGTTCGAAGCCATTAACGCCTGCGACAGCGTCGACGATTCGGCCCGCAGAATGGGAGCCGTGAATACGGTCCGCTTCGAGAACGGAAAATCCATAGGAAGTAACAGTGACGGGCCCGGCCTGGTCCGCGCAATACGAGAAGAATTTTCAATCGATCTTAGTGATTTGCGGGTAATGATCCTCGGAGCCGGAGGCGGTGCCGGGCGCGCAGTTGCCATACAATGCGCAATCGAAGAAGTGGAGAGGTTAGTCCTAGTCAACAGGACAGAAGAAAAGGTCAAACCCGTGTATGATGAAGTAGCGAAGGACCTGAAAGAAAAACACATTCATTCCTCATCATCTCGGTTAAAGATGACAGGATGGTCCAAGCTCGAACTCGTAGATGAACTCGGAGACATCGACCTCATCATCAATGCTAGTTCCCTCGGCATGAAGAACTCTGACCCTGAACTCATTCCTTCCGGCTTATTGCAACCACACCATCTCGTATACGATATGGTATATAGCCCTAGAAAAACAAAATTAATAAGAAACGCCATATCGACTGGGGCCCGCTCCGCTAATGGGATTTCTATGCTCCTTCATCAGGGCGCCATCTCATTTGAGACCTGGTTCAATCGTGAAGCCCCTATAAATGAAATGCGCAAGGGTCTCAATAATGCACTCAAGGATTAATCAATTTCATATCACCTAAAGAACCTACAATGCAAAAAATCACCGCAGAAAATTCCCCCAAAGCGATAGGACCATACTCTCACGCCGTTAGGACTGGGAACCTACTAATAACTTCCGGTCAAATCCCCATAGATCCATCAACTGGTTCACTAGTTGCCGATCTGATCGAAGATCAAACTGACCAAGTAATGGCGAACCTTAAAGCTATCCTTGAGAATGAAGGACTCTCTCTTATGAATGTTGTCAAAACGACAGTATTTTTAAAGGACATGGCTGAATTCTCTCAATTTAACAGTGTCTATGAAAAGCATTTTGAATCGCACAAACCAGCGAGGTCCACGATCCAGGTCGCGTGCCTGCCTCTCGATTGCAGGATTGAAATTGAAGCGGTTGCAGAAATCGAAGCCCTTTAAATAATTAGAGGCTCAGATTAAAATTTTCGAGACTCATTTTGTGTAGTCGACCGATTCAAAGATCCCGCCTCCTAATAATACATCTTCATCGTAAAACGCACACACCTGGCCAGGCGTAATTGCTCGCTGAGGCTGTTCGAAGATCAAATCGATCGAGTCCTCTTCGTCCCCTCTGCAATTAAACGACGCAGGCACTGCCGGCGTTCTGTATCTCGGTTGAGCTAATATTTTTTCTCCCTGAACTAGCTTCCTGTTAACGAAAGATAAACTTCCAACAGTGCAACTCGAAGCATAAAGATACGGCGTGTCCTCTTGATCAAAACCGACAATCAATTCGTTTTCTTCTGCTCTCTTCCCCACTACAACATAGGCCTCACGGTAAGTATTCGACGGAACACCTATCCCTTTGCGCTGACCCAAAGTGTATAAATGCAAACCACGATGTTCTCCAAGAATCTCTCCATCAAGATTCACGATTGAACCAGGACTATCATCTACGTAATTTTGTAAAAAATCAGACATCTTCACCTCACCGATGAAACAAATGCCCTGACTATCTTTTTTCTTAGCATTTGGAAGCCCTAGCTGATCTGCTTGATCCCGCAACTCAGGTTTGAGTAAATGTCCAATTGGGAAAAGAGCATGAAGGACCTGATCCTGATTCAACAGGGCCAAGAAGTATGTCTGATTCTTATTAGAGTCATTCCCGCAAAGAATATCACGTGTCCCGTCATTATTTGATCTGATCTTCGCATAATGACCAGTTGCTACGGCCTCGAAACCTTCGCTCTTAGCATAATCAAGAAACACTCCAAATTTCATTTCTCGATTACACATCACGTCCGGGTTAGGCGTGATTCCAGACTGATACCCTTCTAGTAAATATTTTACGATTCTTTGACGATACTCATCCATCATATTCACTACCCGAAAATCAATGCCCAGATGATCTGCAACTGCGCGAGCATCCACAATGTCCTGTTGCCAAGGACAGTCCCCAATAATATTTCCCTCATTAATCCAATTCTTCATGTACGCTCCAACCACTTCATGCCCTTCACTAATTAATTGGGCAGCAGCTACACTGCTGTCCACTCCTCCTGACATGGCTACCAAAACTCGCATTAATAAAATAGTCTCCTCCCTAAGTTAAAAGGTTCAAGTGGACGATTCTTGAAATTGCCTATAATTGATACCAGTAAACTCAATGAGCACAGAAGAAATAATTATAAAGAACAATGAACGAAAAGGAAGCAATTACCCTAAATTGGGCTGTGCAATTGTGTGTCTCCTACTCGCCTTCATGACAGGAATAGTCATACAAATCATAGTGAGTGGGGCAAGGCACTTAGAAGAATTGGTTCCTTACAGTGAAACCGAGCCCCTTGACATACCTGAAGAGCAAGGAACAGAAGCTGAACTTAATAGTATAAGATCAAAAATAAAAACGTTCGATCAGCAGATAAATTCCGATTCATCTGAAACAACTGAGCTGAGCCTATCAGTCAAAGACATCAATATTCTGATCGCAAACGATAACTATCTATCAGACTTACGAAATGAGTACTTCTTCCAAGGAATCAAATCTGACGGAACCATCACTGCTCTGTGTTCAAGAAAAATGCGGAAGTTCCTTCCTTGGCAGGAAAGAAAATATTGGAACGGCGAGATGACTTTAAAGTTAGAAGTATTAAATGGAGCGGCATTCCTTCGAGTCAGCAATTTCAAATCAAGTAACGGCTCATCAATGCCCGAGAATTTATTACAAAAGTGGCGGACCCAGGATCAACTTGAAATGTATAAAAATGATGACCACTTTGCAGACTCTCTGAAGAAAATAAACAGTGTGAAATTTGCGGAGAATTTAATCACTTTGAGTACAGATAAACTCTCCCAATCTGACAAATAGAACGAAGATAAATCAGGACCGCTTCGTCTTCTTCGGCCTCTTGCGATCCGGATAAAGGGACCTACAAATATCACAGACCCTACCGTCGCATCTCCTCGCCGTGCAATGAGCTCGGCCATAAAAAATTATTTGGAGGTGCAATTTGTTCCAACTCCTCTCAGGAAAGAGCCTCTTAAGATCCCTCTCTGTCTGCGTAACATTTTTCCCGTTACTAAGACCCCATCTCTGAGCCAAACGGTGAATATGAGTATCGACAGGGAATGCAGAGACCCCAAAAGCCTGCGACATTACAACCGATGCTGTCTTGTGCCCGACCCCCGGCAAGGCCTCAAGTTCTTCGAAGGTCCTTGGAACTTCACCCTCGTGCTGCTCATGAAGGATCTTAGACAAGGATCTTATCGCTTTAGCTTTTTGAGGAGACAGTCCACAAGGTCGTATAATTTTCTGGATATCCGAAACAGTCATTTTAGCCATAGAAGAAGGAGTGTCCGCCTCAGAAAATAGAGACGGTGTAACCTTATTCACTCTTTCATCAGTGCACTGAGCTGAAAGCAACACTGAAATCAATAACGTATAATGACTATAATGATTAAGAGGGATAGGAGTTTCTGGGTAAAGAAAGTCCAATCTTTGAAGCACAAATTTCGCGCGGTCCTTCTTGGTCATATTGAGAGAACATTAATCATCTAAATTCCTGAATCCGAACTGTTATTATATTCAATTACGTTTTGCATTAATCGCATTGTACATCTTTCGAACATGCGCATAATGGAGCCGACCCTTCAAAATTTCCTCACTCCGCTGAAGACTTCCCCATTCAATTATCTGGATATTAACTCGGCGAGTGCCCCAATTGCGTATGCCTCTGAGTGTAGGCTTATATAAATCAATAGTATTTGTCCCTACCAGAGATCTACCATAATCCTCAACTACATAAATATGGGGCTGACCAACGATCCTGAACTTAGTGCCGAGCGGGTACCTTGACCAATCCGCCCCAGCACTACGAATCTTTCCATACCGCAAACGACGACCAGAAGCAGTCAACGCTCCGTACTTACCCCTCTGCTCCTTTTCTCTATGGCTATACGCCGTTGTCCTTACCGTATAAGCAGGACCCGATGCCTCTATCTTGCCGAGTTGATTGAATAAGGAGAATTCCGAAAAACTACAAGAGCCACAAAAGAAACAAGGTGCTGACGCAACAATCATCAAAAAAATAATTCTCATGGGGAATTGAAAAAGTTATCAGAAGTTAGGAAATTTAATGCTAGCTGAATATTAAAATATATTAAGCAATAATCTCCATAAGTTTTGATCTATTTCAACGTATTTCCTTATTTCCTATTACATCTCATCAAGCAGACCCTTGCTCAATGAATAGCACCGTGAACCTTCGAGGCATCCATCCGAAGCCCAGTCCAAACTAGTAGTAGTAATAATTTTTTGAGCTCCTTCAGGAAAACTAGACAAGAGACGATTACGTCTAGAGGAATCAAGTTCTCCAAAAATGTCATCAATTAACAATATTGGATTCGATCCTTTACGCTCACGGAGCACATGCGATTGTGCAATTTTTAGAGATAAGGCAATTGTCCTTTGCTGCCCCTCCGAAGCAAACTTAGAAGCGAGCAATGAATTAATAGATAGCTCAAGGTCATCACGGTGAGGTCCCACTAAGGTGAGCCTCTGTTTGGCCTCTGCTTCCTTTTTCTCCTCATAAGCAAGCTCCAAGTCCTCATTCCCTGAACGCACATAATTTAATGAAAGGAGTTCATCTTTTCCACTCACATCCAATTGTAATTTCTTTGCAAAAGGAACAAGAGACGATATTAGAGCTGATCTCTGCTCGGCAATGTAAGTACCATGCTGAACCAAGAGCTTCGTATATGAGTCTATCTGATCCCAGCATGGATTAGCATCACGCTTCAAGAGAAAGTTCCTTGCACGCAGCGCTCTCGTATAAGCTCTCAGCGCCGGCAAGTAGCCTGCACTAAGCTGAGAGGCTCCAAAGTCCAAGTATCGTCTCCTTGACTCAGCACTTCCCCTAACAAGATCAATATCATCATTACCTATCCAGACCACTAGACCCGTTTCCGCTAGATAGTCTTTGCGTTTGCTAAAAGATTCATTATCAACTGTCATCCGCCGCTTTGGACCAGCTGCAGAAAAAAGAAGCCGCTTCCCTGATAAGATTCCTTCGATAGAGCAAGCTTCTGCATCAAACCTTATTTGATCACTGACTTTGTTGCTCCTGGGCGACTGTAAGCGCATAAGAACGCATATAGATTCCAAAATTGATGTCTTTCCTTGAGCGTTTTCACCTACAAATAGTGTAGTTCCACTCTCTAAAGAGCAGTCAAAACTCTCAAAACAACGAAAGTTGCTTATTCTTAGCTCAGTAAGCATTTATAGAACACTTTGACCAGATCAGCTGAAGCCTCAATGTCCAAATCGGTTGAATTTCGCGATTAAGCAGCCAAATTGGTCGGTCATAACACAAGAAATGGGTGAAAAAATACAAAAACTCCCCGGTTTCCGGGATTTTTTCCCGGAAGATTGCGCTGTCAGAAATTACGTTTTCGGGAAATGGCGCGAGATTTCGCGCATATATGGCTTCCATGAATATGATGGCCCCATTCTAGAACCAACAGATTTATATAAGAAAAAGAGTGGCGACGAGATTCTAGGGCAGCTCTTTCACTTTGATGATAGAGGCGAACGCGGAGTGGCTATGCGTCCCGAACTCACTCCTACACTGGCTCGGATGGCCGCGACACGTCAACGAGACTATAAGAAACCATTACGATGGTTTGGCATTGGGCAATTTTTCCGATACGAAAAACCGCAGAAAGGTAGGACAAGAGAATTTTATCAACTCAATGCCGATATATTAGGTGAGGAATCTAAAGAGGCTGACGCGGAACTGATTGCATTTTCAATAGATTTAATGTTGGCACTTGGCTTCACTAAAGAAGACTTCATTATACGCCTCAGTGACCGGGAAGCATGGTTAGAATTCATGCGCCAAGAATCCATCGACAGCTCCTACCAAGAACATTTTCTTCAAACGATTGATAAAATTGAAAAAGAAAAAGACGAGGTAACTAATGAAGCTCTAGTAAAAATCGGAACGACAAGAGAAGCTGTACAGAATTTTATAGATTCTGCCGCTGACAGTAAGCACTTCTCATCAGTAATAAACAATCTACAAGCTCGCGGACTATCCGATTATGTTAAAGTGGATCTTAATGTTGTAAGAGGATTAGCGTACTATACTGGCACGGTCTTCGAAGTGTTCGACACGAATAGAAACATGAGAGCAATTGCTGGAGGAGGAAGGTACGATAAACTGTGCTCACTCATCAGTGACGGCGCCGCTGACATCCCTGCTTGCGGATTCGCGATGGGTGACGTCGTAATCACTGACCTCATTAAACAAACAAAATCGGCAAATACTAAATTATTAAATTACTTGGGAACTGAAGATTCTTCAGACGCATACATTATAATTGCTGATGAAAATCACCGGAACGATGCACTCTCCATAGCGCAACTACTAAGAAACAACGGTTGCCGAGTCTCTTATCCACTCGCACCAACAAAAGTTGGCAAACAATTTGGAAATGCTGAGAACCTCAAATCTAGAACTGCAGTAATTATCGGATCAGAATATCCAAAAATTAAAGTAAAAGATTTAATCCAGCGGGAAGAAATAGAGATTGAAACTGACCAGATTCTTAAGTTCATTAAGTCCATCAAAAACACTCCTCCCGAAGGCCCGCTCTTAGCAAAATAAATAGCCCCCCAAATATAAATTTCCTTCTAAATATATGCGAACGCACAATTGCAACGAACTCCGCAAAGAACACATTGGCCAAACTGCAACCCTCATTGGTTGGGTCAATAGCAAGCGCGACCATCATGGAGTAATATTCATAGACATAAGAGATCGCGAAGGAATTACGCAAGCCGTATTCAGGAGTGAAGAGGACGCAGAAGCAGCTAAGATGTCCCATGGACTGAGGCAGGAAGATGTCGTCCGCGTTACCGGAATCGTATCGGAAAGACCGGAGATTGAAGGCCAAGCCACAACCAATCCAAATATTGACACCGGAGAAATTGAGCTTGTAGCCAATAGCCTGGAAATCGTCAATCACTCCGAGGTACTCCCATTTCAACTCGACAAGGAACTTTCCAATGAGGACCTAAGGCTCAAGCATCGGTACCTTGACTTGCGTCGACCCAGGATGGCTCGAAATTTACAGATCCGCCATCGCGTCGCAAAGTCATGCAGAGATTATCTTGATGAGATGGGTTATTTGGAAATTGAGACCCCAATCCTAAGTAAGAGCACCCCCGAGGGGGCCAGAGATTTCCTTGTCCCCTCTAGGCTAAATCCTGGAAAATTTTACGCACTTCCCCAGGCCCCTCAACAGTACAAACAATTGCTCCAAGTTGCCGGAGTCGAAAAGTACTTCCAAATTGCTCGTTGTTTCCGTGACGAGGACCTGCGCGCTGACCGTCAGCCTGAATTTACCCAAGTAGACATAGAGGCCTCATTCGTGAACGCTGATGATATCATAAAGATCATAGAGGGCCTATTATCTAGATGCTTTAAGGAAGCAACGGGAATTCAAATTGAGGCTCCTTTCCCAAGGCTCACTTATCAGGATGCAATGAACATGTATGGCAGTGACAAACCTGACAAGAGGTTCGGGATGGAACTGACTGACCTAAAGGACGTATTCAAAAGTAGTGAATTTAAAGTATTCAGTGGAGCCCTGAATGATGGAGGCGTAGTAAAAGCCATCAATGCAAAGAACTTTGCCTGCGTCACGACAGGACAAATGAATCATTTGACCGAGACTGCCCAATTGCACGGAGCCAAGGGGCTCGCGTTCATAAAAGTTGAAGATGGTGAATGGAAATCTCCCATCGTTAAATTCTTCAGCGAAGAAGAAAAAGCCGCTCTCACTGAAACGATGAAAATTGAGGAAGGTGATTTGATTTTATTCGGAGCCGGAGATTGGGAGATCATCTGTGAGGTTTTAGGAAGGGTCCGTTTGGAGTGCTCACAGTACCTGGAACTGACAAAAGATAACGATGACCTTGAATTCTTATGGGTCACTGACTTTCCACTACTCGCTCAAGACAAAGAGACTGGAAAATGGAACGCCGTTCACCATCCATTCACTCGCCCAATAGATGAAGATAAAGAATTGTTAAATGACGAAGCCAATTATGGAATGATCAGAGCAGAGGCCTACGATGTCATTTTGAATGGCAATGAAATAGGTGGGGGATCCATTAGAATTCATGAAGGTGAGCTGCAAACAAAAGTATTCTCAGTCTTAGGAATAGAAGAAGATGAAGCGAAAGAAGAGTTCGGCCACCTACTGGACGCTTTCAGTTTTGGAGCACCTCCTCATGGAGGTGTGGCACTTGGATTTGATCGATTAGTGATGTTGATCGCCGGTGAAGAGAGCATTAGGGAAGTGATAGCGTTCCCGAAAAATAATCGAGGAATCGACCTCATGTCCTCTAGCCCTGCTGAAGTTGATTTTAAACAATTACGCGAGCTCTATGTTAAATCCACTCACAAAGAAGAAAACAAACCAGAATAGAATCCATGCCTCCCATTAGAACCATCATCAAACATGTCGCAGCAATTATCGCATGCATGTTAATTACATTGCCTTCGAATGCGGCTGAATATGAGATCGAGCCAGTCGGTTCATACATCCTATTCGACATCACTCATTTTAAAGTAGGAAAAGCCCACGGCCGTTTTAATGATTTTAAAGGATCGGTAACATACGATCCGGACAGCCCTGAAAAAAGTAAATTGGCTTTCACTATCAAAGCTGCCAGCATCGATACGGGCCACAAAAAACGAGACGACCATCTCAGGAACAAAGATTTTTTTGATGTTGTTCAGTTCCCTGAAATTCAATTCAAAAGCCAATCCGCTGACAAAGGTAAAATTACAGGTCAGCTCACAATGCTCGGCAAAACAAAAACAATCACCGCTGCGTACAAAGTTAACGGGATAGGTCAGCACTTTGGCAATAAGCGCCCACTATTGGGAGCCGTCGCTACCTTCAGCATCACCCGAAGCGATTTCGGCATGAAGTTTGGGCTCCCAGACGCTTTATCGGATCAAGTCAACATTACCGTAAGTATTGAGGGGCTTGGCAAATAAAGAAGACCATGATGGCCGCCATTAAATCTGCTTAAAAGATCAAACCCTAAACCGGCAAAATACAATGCCGAGCATTGATCAATTACATATTTTTTTCAGCCCCCTTCTCATACCCGCAATCTTATCCACTTCTATATTCGTTCTAATATGGAGTAATAAGTTCAGTAAATCCCTAAGGACAAAAGAGTTAATCTCTGAACCGCTCGATATATGGGCCCTTGCCATTTGTTATAGCATCGGCCATCAGACCATAGAAGGAATCAATGGATTTCCACCGAATGACTCCTTCGATTGGCTACCCTTTGGCCTACTTGCTTTGGCTTCTCTTTTTACACTAAGAAGACTTTTCAATATCCGCTCCACTTATGTAGTAAATATAATTGCCACACTAATATCCATACTCATTCTTGGGCTCGGTTTGCACGGATTTAAAATATACCATGAGGAGTTCAGCTTATTTGATCGCATTAATGTTTTCTGTGCACTTGCACTCACAATGGTCTGCTCAATAATTTCACTTCACGCCATCGTTACAAAGTTAAAGCTTATAGATTTCTTTGTTTTCTATATAGCACTAGGGACAATCGCCTCCGGAACCATCGTTGTTGGGTTCAACAGTGCCTCCATCGCACAACTCCTTGGCATCACGATCCTAATAGCGTCTATTGGCCTGATAATAGGATTAATCAAGAAACAAGAAAGAGTCTCTCCAGGTTATGCCATTGCCTCAGCACTAATATGGGCACACATGAGTTGTTATTCTTATTTCGGAAACTTTGAATTGCCTCCCACTCACTCTTTCTGCCTACTCTTATCCGCACCATCAATTGCCTGGATCGGACTACTAACATTTAATGAATCAAATAAATCATTATTAAGGAGACTAACTATCTTGATCCCTCCAATATTAGCAGCTCTTCTCGCGTTTTCTTTTAGCTACAGCAAAAAAGACAACTCCGACAGTTCAGACTCATATGAATATTGGGGAAAATAACTTATTCTGATCCATGACGATGAAAACTGAATTCATACCGACAGCGATTGCTATCTACTTGATTTGTTGTGCCGTTACATCTGCGAGCCTCTTCGAAGATGTGCCAGCGCTCTCAACCGATGCTCGATCGGCGCTGGTCGCCCACTATGATGGTCGCACTGGAGTCGCAACTGCCGGGAACGTCGTCGAATCCTGGACCCCGGTAGATGGAGACGGCAAATCACTCCAAGGCATGGCCGCTTCGTCAACACAGCGCGGTAACGGAGCTGCTAATCTAATTACTTACGATGGCAGCGGTCGCTTGATTTTTAATGACCCTAGTGTAGCCGCCGATGGCCGTTACCTCTCAGGAACTCTGACCAATGCCGGAACTAGTAACTTTACCATCTTCTGGCTCGGCCATTATCAGGACAACTCGCCGTTTGCCACCTCTGGCACCTACGCCTACAACGTAGGGCTCAACAACATATCGCATCAGCGCGACGATGGTAACGAAGGTTTTCGCGTGGAGATGTATAACGGCACAACCTATACAGGCGATGACATCACTGCCTACGACGGCATTGATACCGTCTGGAGCACCGTCATCACTGCCAATACGCACGACACCTATGCCAACGGTATGAATCTCAATCTTGTTGGAACCCCGACCAACAGCGTCACAGCAAACGCAGCCATCGTCATCGGGGCATACAGCGGGAACGGCTATGATTTCGTCGGCGATATGAGCCAGATGATCATCTTCGAATCTGCCTTAAGCGACGCCGCTCGCGGTCTCATCGAAAACTATCTTGGCGACCTCGTAGGATTGCCCCCTCAACCTGATCGGAGCACCTTGGCGGCACCTGAACTCATCATCAATAATGGTATCGGCAGCCTCAAATGGAACTCCGATGCTCACCTACTGTCCTCGAATAACCTCGAAGAATGGTTCATTGAAGCGGAAGCCGCCTCACCAATGTCATGGGAAATCGATAAGGAGAAAGAGTTCTTTCGCCTGGCGACCAAGTTCACCAAAATCCCGCGAGGGATAGTGTTGCGTACTCGCTTTGCATCCGACACCTACCGCGAGATTGAATATCACGTCGATACCGGCGAGATATTTTTCCACGGCGAGCAATACCACGGCCTCGATTATTATGGCGGATCCGATGATTTCTGGTGGTGCACTCTCAATTCAATAAGCCATGGATCCAGGTTACTCGATTTTCTAATGGATCACAACGATGATGCCGCGGCAATGAAATCAATTGCTCTCGCCAACGGATGGACCACATACGCATCTGACAACTATAGCTTCTTAACGATGGAACCTCTCCCATCTCAGAAAACCTACATCAACCATACTGCGCCTGCGTCCCCTGGCCAGACCGACACGACAGAAGCCTACACGACAGACTACGACAAGATCACCAACGACCAGCTCCTCTATGTACTTTACCGCAACGCTTCAAGCAACACTGCCTACGTGGCCGTTGGCGGCCCCAGTCTCGATGCCACCACTTCTCGACATCCTCCTGGAGACGGTTCTTCGAACCGTGACAATGGGGTCCGTATTGACATCGCACTGAAAGTTACCATTACTCTCTCGGAAGCTGATAGACTGGAGCTTATCAACCAGTTCCTACCCCTCCAGCCGATCTATGATGATGGCACCGAAGCCTACTTCTACGAGCACGGTGATGGCTTCTAGCTGGGGAATGATTAGCGCTCCTGATACTTTTTTAGAAAAGTTAGTGATAACATCACCTTCGAGTTTATACTTTATTTCTGCAACTTTAGTAACAGGTTCCTTCTCCTCACATCCCGCAAGAAGAAGGGGGCAGTGACACTAGAACAACTAATAATGGTACGGAGTTCATCGTGGGGTGATTGGAGAGATCAAACCTTGAACAAAGTTATAACGTCGAATAATATCCAGATTCAAATAAGTTGATATGTGAACCCGGAATTATGATACATGTAGAATGGTGCAAGACTACTGCTCTTAACCATTAATGCTTTCTTACTATGGCAACAGAAAAAATGACATGAAAATTCTACTTCTATTGATCTTTTTTTTACTTTGTTCCAAGGATCCTTTGTCAGGAAAGAGCATTCAGGTTCCAGAGGATCACAAGACGATCCAGATTGCAATCAATGCTGCTGATTCTGGTGATGTCGTAGAGGTTGCCGCTGGCACTTATAACGAACGCATTGCTCTCAAGCCTAGAATCACTGTTCGCAGTGTCGGCAAAAAAGAAAAAGGAAAGCTTGGGCTTGTACGTGCTGAAAGGACTATTATTGACGGGGGCAACGAAGAATCTCATTTGCCGGGAGTCATGATGGCCGAGGGTGCTACGTTAGACGGATTTACGGTCACGCGTATTGGAGCATACGATGCAAAACGATGGGATAAGCACTGGGCTGAGCAGGGAGAGAATCAATCACATGATCATATAGGAAAGTTTGGAATTCCAGCGATCGCAATTGCAGGGATCAACTGCATTATCATTAATAATATTGTCAACCATAACGGAGATACTGGAATAGCTATACGCGGTATTGAGGGAAAGCAATGTTCTCCTCTGGTATCCGGTAACATTTGTTATCGGAATATGGGTGGAGGGATAGGTTCGATGCAAGGCTCAACAGCTCATATTGACAACAATATATGCTTCGAGAATTTTTACGCAGGAATCGGTCATAACGGTGCCAGTCCTTTGGTTACCAGAAATATTTGCTATAACAATGTGAGGGCCGGTATTGGAGTAAGTGAGTTTTCCAATCCATTAGTTCGCAATAATCGCTGTCACGGCAATCGGCGAGCGGGGATCGGAATTCGTACGGGAACTAACACTTGTCCTCTAATCGAAAATAACGACTGCTATAATAACGAAATGGCAGGGATCGGAGCTGAAGACGAATCAGCTCCAATTATTCGAGGTAATCGTTGTTACCGCAATAAGCTTGCCGGCATAGGTTGTCAGAACGAGAGTTCACCCCTGATCGTGGACAATTATTGTTTTGAGAATATGGCAGCGGGGATTGGTGTGGATTCTGCAAAACCTTTACTTCTAAGAAACCGTCTTGAAAGAAATAAGATGGCGGGGATTGGAATTCGAGGTAATTCACAGGCGCGCGTCATTGATAATGCTTGTATTGAAAATCGTCTGGTAGCCGTAGGAATTCCAGACGGATCGGAGGTCTTGCTTCAGAACAATAAATTGGTGAGAACCGGAGGCATGCCACCTATCATTGCAATTTTAGGTGGCTCGAAGGTCGTTTTGATTAAAAACACAATTCGAGGTGGTGGTGTGGCCGGTGTATTATTGGAAGGAAAATTGAACGCAATAGATAATGTTATCGAGGGGCAGAACGGCGGTTCGGGAATTATGATACGCAAGGATAGCAAAGTGATCCTAACCGCCAATCAAATCAGCGGTTATCGGAATGAGGTGAATGATCAGGGATCGTCATCCATTATTAGGAATAATCCAAGAAATGAGT
This sequence comes from Verrucomicrobiales bacterium, assembly GCA_012960505.1. Lineage (GTDB taxonomy): Bacteria > Verrucomicrobiota > Verrucomicrobiia > Verrucomicrobiales > DEV007 > EC70. Next base: position 47,843 of record DUBC01000036.1, on the reverse strand, counting down.
AATGCTTCCGCATCTCTTTGTGTTGGGCGAGTCTGAGGAAAGAGGCTAAGCCTGAACCCGCGTGTGAGGGTGCAAGGCGCTTGGGTTTCATGGAGTGTTATTTTTTATCAGCTTATTTTCTAGAATCAATAGGTTCACCTTTGCTGTTCCAATACTTAGCAGAACCTCCGACTAATTTGCCGTCCTTGAAGTTTTCTATCGCCTTCTTCTGCCCGTTTTCATGCCACCTGACATGTCCACCTCGTTCCTTGCCATCCTTGAAGTTCCCTTGAAATCTCTTCTGTCCGTTTTCATGCCAATACACCCAAAGTCCATCCATTTTACCGTCCTTGAAGTTACCTATGTATTTCTTTTGAGTATTCTTATGCCAATACACCCATAACCCATTCCTGTTACCATTATTAAAAGTTGCTTCACATTTTTTATTTCCATCATCGTACCAAAATAGCCACGAATCTTGATGCTTGCCGTTCTTTAGTGAGCCCAAAGCCCTTCTTTGACCATTTCTATACAATTCGAAAACTCTACCCGAAAAAGGAATTCCTGATTTTTTCTTAACAAGTACAGGATTTTTCAAATCCGGACCTTCACCGCGTATTTCGAGTTCTTTTATATTTATCTCAGTCTCGTTATTCTTAATCGTTATATTGTTACAAACTGCAATCGCATTCTCTAATTGTTGACCAGATAAATATCTTCCGGAAATAAGGAACAGTGACACAAGAACAATTAACAGACGCGCGGGGTTCATGGAGTTATTATTTTAAATCTTTTCTCAATGAATCAACAGGTCCGCTCTTTTTGTTCCACCACTTTTGAGAACCTTCGACAAGCTCACCGTCCTTATAGGTTTCTTCCTAAAGCTTCTGCCTGTTTTCATGCTTGACAGTGAATAACCCATTCTTCTCAATTTCTATAGTAGGTTCTATAAGCTTAGTCGCAGTAACGAATTCTAGGACTTCAGTAATATTTTCTTTCTTCCAACACTCCCCGAAGAAAAGGGGCAGTGACACAAGAATAACTAATAATGGTACGGGGTTCATCGTGGGGTTATGGCTTCTTCATACTTAAATCCTAACACCCCACCACGAACCACCCAATTACAAAATCACCGAAGATTATAACGGGAACCACGAAATTTGTTGCAGGTGAATAAGCTTAAAGACCCATACCAAACAACTCATCGTTCTTGGCCTTCATATGAGCTTACGCAGAAAAACTATTTTTTTGTTTTCTTTTTTTTCTTCACTTCCCCGTCCCCCATTACAATGGAAAACTCGCCACCTGATCTTTCAGCTAAATCTTTTAACAAATTCTCAGCCTTTGGTTGCATCATGGAAATGGTGTAAATCTTTGCCTTGGGGCCTCTCTTATTTAATTTAATGACTTCATCTACTGCCTGTTGACCATTTCCAACTGCCCCATCAGTCAAAAAATAAACCACATCAGCAGTCGGCTTCATTTGCAATGCCATCTTTAAGGGGTGCCTCCAGTCAGTTCCGAATGACTTCTTAACAGCTTCAATTCTACGGCCAATTTTTTTAATATTTCCTTGAGTCGCAATGACCCAAGGCGATGTGTACAAGTCCTCTTCGGATTCAATGTAGTATCGACTCGCACCACCATTTGTTTTCCATACATATTTCTTATCTTTATGAATTATTGTATGGACCTTATTCTTTACACTTTGCTCATCTTCCGCGAACCATGCCGGACCTGAAAAGAAAATGACTTGGAAATTAACGGACGGCGCTAACCTCTTTAATGATTTATTGAGCTCATTCTTAATCATCGTAAATTGCTGATTCGATAATGATGCAGACACGTCCACAATAAAAACGACTCTCTGAGCAACTGAACGGGAACCGAAGAAACCAACACTGCCTCCCTGCTGACCAGATCCAAAGCTGGCCCCCTTTCCCCAACCATCACCAATCCCAAAAGTATTAGTATCAGCCAAGCTTTCAATAGCGAACACAGCATTCGGGGACACTGCAACAGATGTCAAAATAGGAGATGAACTAGATGATGAAGCTGGCGTCGGTTTCATCTGCCGCTTCTGCTGGAACTGCTCCTTATTGATGTTTGTCTTGGTATCTCTAGGGCCTTGAGCAACAACTAATTCAATTTCATCTGTCTCAAAAAAAGTAAAACTTATCAGCATTAGGATCAGCAAAATTGTACCATTAAAGAGGACAGCCACAAAAAGAGACGTTACTTTAGCTCCGGTGTTCTTTTCGGAACCGGATCCACGAGGAATAGATGCCACCCCTTCGACAAGAAGTTTGTTATCTGTCGCGTTCGAGAAATTCTGTTCGGACAAGGAAGACAAGTTTAATTAGACCAGGATTACAAAAACACATTAAATCTCGCAGATCAAAGTTCAACACAAATCAATTAGTACAAAATCTAAACAATCTTGGATTCACTCATCCAAAATTCTCCTTCTCATTAAAAGAATGAGGAGGGTTTTTCTTTTCCGAATGGCAATGCAGGGTTACAATTATACCCATGAGAGCTCATTTTATCGCCTTTACTTTTATTGCCGGAACCTTTTCTTCATTCGCTCAGGACTCAAAGACCCCAGCAGTAAGCACAATAGATACCAAAAATTTTCCTACCATCGGCAAAGTAATAAGAACCGATCCTGAAATTGATTCACTCATTGCGAAGGATGCGGAGATCGAAGTCATCGGTGATGGCTTTGTTTGGGCCGAAGGACCGGTATGGGTCAAAGACAAAGAAGGCGGTCACTTATTATTTTCGGACATTCCCAGAAACTCCGTCATGAAGTGGAAAGAAAATAAGGGCGTGAGCCTCTTCCTTAAACCGTCCGGTTACACTGGCCCTACTGACTATGGCAATGAACCTGGGTGCAACGGACTCCTACTGGACTCCAAGGGACGACTCGTTTCCTGTGAACATGGAGACCGACGCATATCCGTCATAACAAAAGGAGGAGGAAAAAGAACCTTAGTAGACAATTACAAAGGAAAACGTCTGAATAGCCCAAATGATGCTTGTTACAATTCAACTGGTGACCTTTACTTCACTGATCCTCCGTACGGATTACCAAACAGATACAACGATCCCAGACGTGAACTCGACTTTTGTGGAGTCTATCGCCTCTCAAAATCAGGACAATTGACTCTCCTGACAAAGGAAATGACTCGGCCCAATGGCATTGCCTTCTCACCAGATGAGAAGCACCTATATGTAGCACAATCAGATCCCAAAGCTGCAATATGGAAAAAGTTTCCAGTCAATGACGACGGAACATTAGGCAAAGGGAAGCTGTTCTTTGATGCAACTGACGACGTGGGTAAGCTTCTAGGCCTACCGGATGGTCTTAAAGTTGACAATAAAGGAAATGTCTGGGCCACCGGGCCAGGAGGCGTTTTGATTTTCACTTCGTCTGGAAAATTACTCGGACGCATCAGCACTGGAGAAAAGACAGCCAATTGCGGTTGGGGCGAAGACGGATCGGTTCTTTATCTGACTGCAGATATGTATATTTGCAGGATTCAAACTAATGTTAAAGGAGCTGGTTGGTAACCCTAACATCAATAATCCCTCATAACTGATCACCTCATGCCGCTATCATCAAAATTCATATATTTTGGAGTCTTATCTTTTTATTTATTTAACATTCAACTACAGGCAGAACCCGTTCAGACGGCAGTAATAAGTGAATTTCTTACAAATAATAATAAGGGCCTAGAGGACAGTAACGGTCAAAATTATGACTGGATTGAAATTTCAAACGTTAACAGAGAAAACGGAGACCTCGAAGGTTACCATCTGACAGATGATCCACTCAATTTAACTAAGTGGACGTTCCCCAAAAAAGAATTCAATGATGATGGGTTCATTCTGGTATTTGCTTCAGGCAAGGACCTGAAAGATCCAAACAATGATCTTCACACCAACTTCAAGCTAAGTTCATCAAATGGAGATTTCTTAGCCCTAATCAAACCAGACGGAGTCACTATAGCAAGCGAGTTCAATAGCTATCCCCGGCAATACGAAGACGTCTCATTCGGAAGCGGTTACGGAGAGCCTAGAGATGTAAAGTTTCTGACCGAAGGCGGTGACGCAAAATGGCACGTTCCGTTCGCCCCAATTGATGGATGGACAGAAACGACATTCGACGATGCGTCTTGGTCTTCTGGGAAAACCGGCATCGGTTATGACAACTCAACAAAATACATCCCACACATCGGAGACGGGAGTGACGTTAAATCTGTCATGCGGGGCATTAATGCTTCAATCTATATTAGAATCCCCTTCAATTTAACTGACGCTAGCGGAATAAGTAATCTCACTTTATGGATGAAATGGGAAGACGGATTCGCTGCGTATCTTAATGGTAAAAAAATACATTCAATTAGCGCACCTGATGATCCAGAATGGAATTCCTCATCCACTTCAAATCGATCTAACGAAAATGATGCAATTACATTCTTTGAATATTCTGTTTCAGGGCCCCTGCAGAAAGGTCAGAACATACTTGCAATACAAGGATTGAACGGTTCTCAAAGTAGCTCTGACTTCCTCATCTCTCCGGAACTCACAGCAAGAAAAACAGATCTGAATTCTCCTCAGAACGGCTACTTTTTAGATCCAACGCCTGGAACCATAAACGGCAAACGTATAGACGGACTAGTCGGTGACACAAAATTCAATGTGAACAGAGGGTTTTATGAAGATCCTTTTGAGCTCGAAATAAGCACGAAAACCGAAGACGCTAAGATTAGATACACTCTGGACGGTACGGCCCCAAGCAAAACTGAAGGGACCGTATATAACTCTCCAATTTCAATAAATGAAACGACAGTCATAAGGGCCATCGCTTATAAGTCAGGATATTCATCAACCAATATCGATACTAATACCTATGTATTTCCTGCCGATGTTGTAGGACAGCGGACCATGAGCACATCCATCACCGAAAATGCTAAATACAAACCATTGATGTTGGATTCTCTTAAGGCAATACCATCAATATCATTGTCATTTGAAAGCCCAAACACACTCAATACAGAGAAGGAGAGGCCCCTATCTATTGAAATGATTTTCCCTGACGGGACCGAAGGGTTTCAGGAAAATGCTGGCGTCACTCTTTTCGGTGGATACTACACAAACTTTTCAAAAAAGAATTTCCGTATCTATTTCAGAAGTGAATACGGAGCAACCAAACTTCGTTATCCTATCTATGAGGGAGTCGAGAATCAGATGCCTCCAGCACAAGAATTTGATAGCATTAACCTCAGGTCAGGTTCGCACGATATGATTGACCGTGGCGCATACATGTCAAACCGCTTCACTGATGACTCGATGCTGGAAATGGGGCACATCGCCCCTCATGGACGATTTGTTCATGTTTACCTTAACGGAACATACTGGGGAATGTATCACCTCCGCGAACGTTGGAACGGCGCAATGGCATCAGAGTATCTAGGAGGATCCAAAGAAGATTACGAGGCAATCAACGCCAACAATTCAGGGAGCGAATTTCTTCAAGGAGTCGTATTTGACGGTAGCGGGAAGTATTGGACAGAGACTCGGAATTTAATTAATGGAAATTCTCCATTCTCGGCTTCAGCCAATCACATCGACATCCCAAATGTAATTGATTTTATGCTGCTATGGACTTCTGGTAATTCTGAGTCTGAATTCCGTAGTGTCGGATCAGTTCCCCTTGGCATTCCCTTCAAATTCTTTATGAAAGACGCTGATGGATTCCTTCGATCATCTGGCTATCCCGTCAATCATAACGGACCACTGAATGCATTGACCCGTTTCCGCAGAGAAGGAGATCCAGATTACAAAATCTTACTCGCTGATCAAATTCATAAACATTTTTTCAATGATGGCGCAATGACACCTGACCGATTAACTTCAAGACTACAGCGCAGGGTCGATGAAGTTAAGATGCCATTTTTGGCAGAAGCTGCCAGATGGACAAACGTACGTAGCGGACGAGCTAACCATTCTCCAACGAGCTGGGAAGCATATCAAAACAATCTTCTCAATAACCAGTTGCCAAGACTAACGGCCAATATGATGGCAAAATTTAGAAGCGCTGGAATGTATCCAAATTTAATTTCTCCAGTATTCAATCAGCACGGAGGATCAATACCAGAGGGTTCCGGCATCACTATGAGCACCAATACTCTGGCAATCTATTATACAACGAACGGCTCTGACCCAAGACTTTCAGGCGGATCAATTAACCCTCAGGCAATCGCCGCGACGTTCAATGACAAGGCTCCTATCCCAAAGGATTACATTAAGAATGGACACGTTTGGAAATATCTCGATGACGGTTCAGATCAAGGTGCCTCATGGTTTGGTCGAGACTTCAATGATTCTCAATGGCCATCAGGCCCCTCAGAACTTGGATACAATGAGGGCGACGAAGCAACTCTGATTAGCTACATTGATTCTGATGGTGCTCCTGGCACTCAACGCAATGCCACTACCTACTTCCGCACTAGCGTCGATCTGCCAAACCCGTCATCCTATTCATTTTTCATAATCAAACTTAAATATGATGACGGAGCAGCCGTTTACACCAACGGATCAGAGATCATTCGCACAAAGAATCTTCCAGCAAATGCCGGTTATGATACTTACTCAACCTCAGGCACTCCGAATGAACGCATTTACCATGAATATCAGGTTCCAAGCTCTAGCTTTGTCGATGGGGTCAATCAGATCGCAGTGGAAATTCACAACTCATCTCCTAACAGCTCCGACATAAGTTTTGACCTGGTTCTGCGGGGAGAAGTTGACACGAGCGTAGGGAGCAGGATCACCTCACCTGTGATTCTTAATGACCCCTCATTGATCCGAACCCGCGCCTATAACCCTAGCAATAGAGAATGGAGCGCCCTCAATGAAGCTTTCTTCTCAATAGGGTCAGTCCCTGCAAATTCTTCGAATTTCAAAATAACAGAACTTCATTATCACCCAGAAGAACCCTCCTCCGAAAATGAGATGAACGTATCTGCTGATCGGGACGATTACGAATTTGCTGAATTTTTAAATACGGCATCCTCGCCCATAGACCTTTCAAATATACATTTCGAAGATGGTATCAATTTTATCTTCTCAGAAAATACAATCCTAAATCCAGATCAGAGGATCGTCATTGTCCGTAATGAAAATGCATTCAGAGCTCGGTACGGCAACGATCCAGAAATTTATATTGCCGGCGAATACACTGGCCGCCTTTCCAATGATGGCGAGCGACTATTCGTTAAGAATGGTACCACAAATAATATTGTAGATTTTACTTATAATGACCAGATCCCATGGCCTATTGCCGCTGACGGCACCGGTCCATCATTGGTACTTGCCGGCGAAACGCCTAATGAACCTTCGAGCTGGAAAGAACATGCAGTGAATGGAGGCCGGCCCGGTTATCCTGACGCAACAGTATCATCAGGGTTCAAAGAATGGAGAGAAACCAATCAAATAACAGATAACTTAGGTGATAACGATGCAGATGGCCTCATTAACCTCATCGAATATGCATTCAATACGAATCCTAATATTGTAGAGCCTCTCGCAAACCCTAGAGCAAAGGTAGTGAGCGTCGCAGGGAAGCAATTTTTAGAAATAACTTATACGGAAAACATCCAAGCAACTGATGCAGATATAAAAATACAACTGAGTCACGACCTTAAAGATTGGAACTCAGAGTCACAAATGGAAACCATTTCAGAAACTATTTCCGATGACAAGAAAACCAAAACCATAACGGTCCGGACATCGGACCCGATCAGTTCATTAAAAGATACTTATTTCCGTTTCAATATTAGCCTCTAAAAATTATCTTTTCATTCTCTGCTCGAGAAACGATCTGACGTAATTTTTGCTGACCGGATTCGTGAACCAACTACCACGTAATAAGGGTGCATTGTGCCAACGCGAGAGTTCATCCATGGCAGCTAACCGACTCATGTTCTGAATCATCTCACCTGAAACGTGGGACCGATATATCGCAACACAGTTACCGTTACCGTTAAGCAACAAAGAAAAAGGGAATTCTATTTGAGCCGAGCGTTCAAAGAGAGTTCCTCGCCAGCGCTTGACTAAACTAAAAAAGTCTTCAGGAATGAATCCCCAATTCCCTTGGAATTTGGATTTAGTTATTAATTCATAGGCCGAACCTGCTCTTTCAATCCCGTCAACGGACAAGGCCAATGAATCAATTCCCATAGAATTCATTCTCACGCGTTCCTCTTCTAATGACTCCAATTCGGATGAACTGTCCTGAGACGAACTGTCCCAAAACGTCACTAATAGAGGGACCCCATTGATCCTCATCTCCTTCATTTTTGCATCTGGAGCACGGTAAGATAATCGAGGAAATGGGACTTCGACTGGCAAATACACATGATCACTAAACGAGTTTTGTTTCTCAATAGCTACAGCATCAAGTTTCAGTGATACCAATGAAGGAAAGGAACCATTGGCTGCCTCGCCTTGACCCTCTTTGAGCAAATAGCGCCCCCCTCTCTTCACTCCAGAAAAAGATTCATCTTCGCCTCCCGGCCATGACACAACTAAGCTCTTTACTCGCTCATTTATATCCATTCCAAAATGTAACCACTTAGTGGATTGGGAAAGAAACATTTCACCTGCTCTCAAGGAGCGGACCATGATTTCATTCTGCGTTTTTAACGTGACTCTTGCTCCTATCGCATCACGGTTACACAGAACTCCTTCGAGACGCAAAGACACTGATTTCTGATGATTCGCACTATCGTTCAGCATTAATCTTAATCGTGGCGCATTGCGGTTACGGAACCAAATATCTTGGTCTCCGTCCCGGTCCCAATCACACACAGCCAATGCCCTCCCATCATCATCTAAACCCAAACCACTAAGATGAGAGAAATCGACAAACTTGTCCCCACTCATATTTACATAAATAGAATTCCTCTCACTCCCGCTCCAAGAATCACCTTCACGAACTGCGTTAACTAATTCGCCCCAAGAATCAGAGTACCTTGAAAGCTTAGCTTTATCATTTGCATCGACTGGACTAGGCGAAACGACCTGACGCCAAAAAAAACTTCACAAGTCATCTTCCTTATTCCAACCCGTTATGTATCCGTTTGCAATTACTATATCTTCCCAACCATCATTATCTATATCTACAAATCCTGAACTCCATGCCCATCGACCCATCGAAACTCGGGCATTCCTAGTCACATCAGAGAATCCTCCTTCAGTGCCCCGGTAAAGAGTGTTCCCTTGGAACATTTTCTTCATTTCCTGTATTTCAGAAAGGTCCCTATCTGGAGCAAATTTATCTTGTCTGCCTACTCTATTACCCGCTGCTGAGAACATGTTTCCTACATAAAGATCAAAAGTTCCGTCCCTATCATAATCTCCCCAAGACACGGACATCCCTGCACCAGTATTCTCTAAACCTAACCCTTTAGCATCTTCAGTGAAATGCCCCCCCTCATTCCTATACATACAATTACGCCCAAAATCATTCGCCACATAAAGGTCCGGATCCCCATCATTATCATAATCCTCCCACGAAGAAGAAAAGCTCCAACGATCATTATTAACTCCAAGGCCAACAGATTCAGTTTCATCAGTAAAAGAAAATCCCCCACGATTAACTAAGAGAACATTTTTGCCCCCATTCTTAGCGTCGTGAAAAGGAACTGGAGCTCGCTCATCAAACCCTCTAGACCCAGAGTCCCTGTCCCCTTCCCCATAAATACAAACATACACGTCAAGATCACCATCCAAATCAAAATCCGATGAACTTAAAGAGAAAGGATATTGAGCGTCAGGAAAGCCTCCTCTGATTGTGAATTTACCATTCCCATCATTTTCCGCAAAAACAATCATAGCTATGGTGGCAACGACTAGGTCCTGGTCCCCGTCATTATCTAAGTCCAAGAGAAGAGCTGCCCGAGAATCTTCATACCAATCAATGCCCGCATTCATTGAGGCCTCCATTGCGGTCCCATCCTCATTCTGAACATATAACCTATTTGGTAAACTGCCCCCATCACATACAAACACGTCGTCTCTGCCATCACCGTTCACATCTCCAACAGCCAGACCATGGTGACCGGTCATAGCCATGTCGCCGAACTTGGTTATTAAGCCCGCCCACTCAGAAATACCTTTATTGATCTGAGTATCATAATGAGGAGTGCCTCCTATGACCCTCTGAGTATAATCATTATAAAGAGTCTTCTTATCAGATCTTAGCTCCGAATAATTTTCCCTTTCCAAGCTAAGTAATTTTAACTCCCCATCAGAACGTCGAGCCCATTCACAAACCCATTCAGCATGAGCCTCCTTGTACTCACCAAGATGATCAACAATGAGCGAAGCCTTAAATGACCCTCCCTGACTCGATATCTCGATCACTTTAAGGTAATTGCCCAAAGGGAACTTCTTCGGCAATTCTAATAATGACTGAATGAACTTTATCTTCCCAACATGACGTTCCTCGTCGGCCCCTTCCCACATCGAAACCTCATTGGACTTTGATAATATTTTTTCCACAGAAGAAGGGACCAATTCCATTCCACGAAAATCATTGCCAATCAGCTTCTCCGCATCGTCCGCAGATAAAAACATCATCCTAAAGGAACTCTCTATTTCGTCAGTGACCTCTTCAGTGCTCCATGAAGAATTAACATTGCGAACTGAAGATGATTTAGAGTGAAAGGCGATCCCTAAACCTCCTTCTGAAAATTTCCTATCAACTCCTTCGAACTTTCTCTTATTTAAATCGACAAGTTCATTACTTACCGGAGAACTCAGGGTCTTCTTTCTAGATTTACTCTCACAACCGAGAAATAAATATAATGAAGTTAATAGAATGACAAATCGAACCACCGACACACCAAATCTTCATGCCAAGCATCACTCAGGTCAATACCACTGAGCATTTTATATTATTTAGTTAAACTAAAGCTGGGGAACGTTCCAAACTGGAATCCCTCCCTCATCCACTTGTTCACGGTACCAGACGTGGTATGGCCTAACGGGTGACATTGGAGCCTTCTCATTAACCATCAATGGTCTAGCCTCTTTCCAGAAAGTTTCATATGCAGCTCGCATTTTCTTAACGAGACCAGGCTTCTCTTCCGCAATGTTCACTTTCTGACCAGGATCCTTTTCCATATCAAACAGAGCCTCGCCCACTAGACGATATCTTTGATTCCTTACAGAGAACGTTTTCCACATATGATCATTAGGTTCTGATCCTGTCTTCCAACGTGCTTTCTGAGAAAATAAATATCGATCATCCCAATCCGCTCCAGGATTTTCAATGAGGGGAAGAAGACTACGGCCGTCGACTTGCTTCTTTAAATCTTTATTCAACTTGAGGCCCGCTAACTCAGCGAATGTCGGAAATATATCTATATGAGCTGCCATTTTTTGAACGCTTTTATTTTCCTGAACTTTCCCTTTCCAGCGTACAAAAAACGGGACCCTCACTCCACCTTCCTCGACGCTTCCCTTCAGACCCTTTTGACCCGCATTATAAAAAGGATAGCCCTTAGCGATTTCTTTCCCGGGCCGGCCACTGCCTCCACCTGTCATCCCGTTATCAGACATAAAAATTAACATCGTATTTTCATCCAATCCCCACTCAGATATTTGTGCTGAGAGCCTCCCCACGTTCTCATCAATGTTCTCTATCATTCCGTAAAATCCTGCCTGAGTTTTACCAAATCCTATGTCCTTGAACCGTTTGGTGTTACTCGGAGGCGCAATGAATGGGCCATGAGGCGCGTTCGTGGTGATGTATGCAAAGAAAGGCTCGTCCGCTTCTTTCATTTTTTTTATCCATCCAAGAGCCGCAGTGAAAAACAAATCAGTACAGTACCCTTTGGTTTTCACAAACTTTCCATTATGACGAATCACTGGGTCAAAATATTTGTTCCCTGGAGCATCTGCACAACTGCAGGCATAGGATTGTCCAATTCCCCCAGCACCATGAATGAAAACCTCATCAAAGCCTCTATTATTTGGTTGGTACTTGGCCTCATCACCTAAGTGCCACTTCCCGAATATCCCAGTATTGTACTTCGCTTCTTTAAGGTGCTGAGCAACCGTCACTGTTCCAAGTGACATTCTTTCCCTTTCAAGGATGGTATGAGTGACTCCATTCTTGAGCGGATGCCTTCCTCCCATTATCGCTGAGCGCGTAGGTGAACAGGTAGGGCTGACTAGGAACCTCTCAAACCTAGTGCTCTGGCCATGCATGCGATCAAGGTTTGGAGTTTTAATCCATGGGTGTCCGTTCGCGCCGATAGGACCATAGCCCTGATCATCAGTCATTATTAAGATGATGTTTGGACGTGACCCATTTAGATCTGAAGCCTGAGAGGCTATGATAAATAAGGGGGAAATAAATAATATTATTGAGAAAATCTTCATTCGATATTTTTTCTTAGTTCATTAATCAACTTTTAGCCGATACCTACCAGCCGCTTTGCGCAAGCTAACATTTTCGCCAAACGTTTTTCTTAGTTTACTTGTTTTTAAAGTGTCCTCTACTGGACCCGCTTCAACGAACTCTCCCTCATTAAGTAACGCTGCATGGGTGATAGAAGGAATTATTTCTTCTACGTGATGAGTCACTAGTACTAGTGTTGGGGCCCCCTTCTTTCGGGAAGCGAGTCGGTTAATAAACTCCAGGAAATCTTCTCTCGCGACAGGATCGAGGCCAGCGCATGGCTCATCAAGAATTAGTAATTTGGGTTTACACATTAATGCTCTCCCTACCAGCGTCCTCTGCCTTTCACCTTGGGATATGACTCCCCAAGGACGATTCCTAAGATGCTCTACTTCTACCTTCCTGAGGGCCTTCTTTGCGGCTTTCCTGTCCTCCCTAGGGATCTTCCCCCAATGATTAATCATTGCATTCTTACCACTTAAGACCACTTCAAAAACAGTTTCCGAAGGATCTATTTTTTGAGCAACGCTCGCGCTAACGACTCCAATTCTTTTCCGCAATTCACTCCAAGCGACATCCTCATCCCCAATAATAACGTCTCCTCTCGTCGGAGTCACATAACCCGCCATTGACATTAGGAGAGTCGTTTTACCTGAACCATTTGATCCAAGTAAGACCCACTGTTCCCCGCGTTCAATTTTCCAGGAAATCTTGCGCAAAACAACACGATCATAACGCACTGTCAGACCTTTAATTTCAACAACCGGTTTCGGTTCCCTCTTAGATTTAACTTTCTTAGACTTTTTAGCGCCCATTGAAGTATCTTTTTTATCAAACTAACGAATCATTAGCAAGATCACTCATTAAAAAATAATACAGATCATGAAATGATATCATGAAGAACATGGCCATGCACATCCGTTAGCCTCATGTCCCTGCCACTGAATCTATATGTACTACGCTCATGATCAACTCCGAGCAGATGTAACATCGTCGCATGGAGGTCATGTATTTCAGCCTTACCTTCAGTGACATGATATCCGAATTCATCGGTCTTACCATAGACTGTCCCTCCCTTGATCCCTCCTCCAGCCATCCACATTGAATATGCAAAAGGATGATGGTCCCTACCATTACTTCCCTGAGCGAAAGGAGTCCGACCAAATTCACCGGCCCAAACAACTAGAGTCTCTTCTAGCATTCCTCGCTGCTCAAGGTCCTCCAATAAAGCAGAAATGGGCTGATCGACTGCCCTCGAGTTATCTTCATGATTACGCTTAAGGTTCCCGTGCGCGTCCCACCTATCATGGCCGCAATTGGGGCACGTCAGCTCAATGAAACGGACTCCCCTCTCCACTAATCTACGCGCCATCAAACATTCCGATGCAAAAATACGCGCTTTGTCATACTTATGGTTCATCCCGTAAAGCTCCTTCATGGAATCCGATTCATTTGATAAATCGGCCAACTCAGGAACTGAACTCTGCATTCGGAATGCCATCTCATAATTCTTGATAGCTGACTCGATCGCGTCCTGGCCGCCAGTACGATTAGACATTTCCTTATCGAGTTTAGCAACCAAATCGAGCTTCCTTTGCTGATGATTAGAATCAGTTTCCCGACGCTTAATGTTCGCGACCGGTGACGCTTGTGGCTTGAAGACTGATCCTTGATAGGCTGCAGGCAAAAAACCACTATTAAAGTTATCAAGTCCACCAGGAGGCGTGAGGCCCCCATTCACTACAACAAATCCTGGCAAATCTTTACTCTCACTGCCTAGACCATAAGTGACCCATGAACCCATGCTCGGTCGCCCTTGAACTCCACTGCCAGTGTGCAAAAAATAATTAGCATTTGTGTGCTCAGAGAATTCCGATGTCATTGATCTGACCACGGCAAGCTTATCAGCGTGCTTAGCTATGTTAGGGAAAAGATCACTGATCGGAATTCCGCTCTTACCGTACTTCTTAAATCCCCAGGGACTTGCTAAAATTTTCCCGTTATTATTGAACTGTGTCGGAGCTACCTTAAAGAACTTAGACGGATCTTTACCATTATGTTCTTTCAGTAAAGGCTTTGGATCAAACGAATCCACATGCGAAACCCCACCATCCATGTAAAGAAAAATGATACTCTTCGCCTTCACTTCATGGTGAGTGCCTATCACCCCTTTACCATTAGAAGCTGATGCATTTTGCATCAAAAGAGCATCCAAGGCGAAGGCTCCAAACCCAATTCCTGAACCCTTTAATAAATCTCTACGACTCAAAGGCTGCGGTCTAAATCTATTGCAATGCATATGTCTAATTTATCTTAAAAATATAAATTCTTTCGTATTAAAAATAACATGAGCAAAATCTGTTAATTTCTGCACATCCACTTTTCCCTCACCAAGAAATTCCAAAGCTGCACCTAATTCATTTTCGCTAGGGCCCCTCGAAAAAGCCTTCATGTACATCTGCTCCACTATCTGAGTCGTATTTAATTTAGCATCAGTGAAACTCTTAGCCCATATAACAGATTGCTCATGAACGAACGGATCATTCATCATTATGAGTGCCTGAGCCGGAACATTAGAGACCGTCCTTTTGCCCATACTGCTGAATGGGACAGGAGTATCAAATGCAAGCATCATCGGAGACAAGAAGTTCCTTTTCACTGACACATAAAGACTTCTCTTCCCCTTCCCATCTAGGGGGCCTCCTCGGGGACGACCCCTTCCCGTCATGAAGTCTGTCACATGGATCGGCACAGAGCCGCCATCGCAGAAAATTTTATTATCTATTCTTCCTGAAACCATGAGAATGCTATCACGAATAGACTCACCTTGAATTCTTTTTAGGTTTGCTCTGTGAAGAAATATATTCTGAGGATCCGCTTTGGAGCCCTCGGGATTAGTTGAACTGGACTGACGATAAGTCTGCGTAAGAACTATTCTTCTTATTGCCCTCTTAATGGACCAATTATCACCCATGAAAGAAGAAGCCAAGTGATCTAACAGATCAGGGTTCGAAGGTCTCTTTCCTAAGACTCCAAAATCATCGGTAGACGGAACGATTCCTCTACCAAATAAATGGTGCCACAATCTGTTTACGAATACTCGTGCCGTTAAAGGGTTATTGATATCAGTGACTTGCCTAGCAAGAGACAATCGTCCACTACCTACTAGTGGGGCTTGCTCTTTCTCTCCGCCTAGCGCAGTAAGAAATCTTCTAGGAACTTTATCTCCGAGCCTTCTATGATTGCCGCGTAATAATACAAACTCATTTTCTCCGGTCCCGTCACAAAGTGCCTGAACTTTGCGCGGAGCAGGAACTTCACCACAAAGCTTAGAAATTTCTTTTCTTAGTCTTAATGATTCATCGGCATCATTTTTATCATCGACACCACACGCGACTCCCCAAGCAAGGAACTTCCTCCCATCCTCATCTATTTTTGATGAGTCCTCATTAATCGAACGCTTCCACAGCCATCCGTAAGCAATGGCAAGGTCTTGGACAGAATGAATCTTATCATTAGAGGCTATTTTATATGCAATAGCGGAAGCTCCGGGCTTAGGCGCTCCGCGGTCCGAAAACCAAATCTCATCGACATCAAAATAACCGTCCCCATGATCAATGTATTCAATGTGCGCTTTGTGACCCTTATACATTTTCAAGTCCCTTCCTTGAGTCATCCAATTATTATGTCCGTCAGTGTTCGGGTCATTCAATCTTGTCCCGCCAAATAAGAGCCCGTTATAAGGCTCCATATAGTAGCCGTCTATAATCACACGAATACGAAGGCCCCCTTTCCTGGCTCCGAGACGATGGTGGATCTGATTATGTGAAATTGTAAATGTTGGGGAACGAAGGACTCCCTGTAACTTGCCTCCTAATCTCCCGCCATTGGCTCGTCCAGGAACGGCCGCTTTACCATCAGACTGGACCCATTCGCCTGGCTTAGTTGGCGCATCCTCAAAGGCTTCGCCCTGAACTAACCATCCAGATTCCTTGTAACTACTTTCCGAAAAGTCTGCGAACTTGACGCTGTCTTTCGTTGACTCGAGGTGCTGTTTCTGTTGATCCGCTAATCTCCGTTTGACCGTTTCCATTTTCTTATCGAAAAGGCCCGGGGTTAAATTTTGATTTGCATCAATGAACTGCGACCAAACAAATAACGGATGCTCAGGGTCCTTAATTTTAGGATCCTTAACCGCTTCGACCCATCGATTCAGTGTCGATTCTGAAACTTTATATTTCTTAAAAACTTCACTTAGCTGCACTCCACTGATCGCATCCTTCGAAGCCATTAGGTACAGAGCTATCTTATCTGGAGCTACGTTCTTAGTAAAAGAATCTAAAGGGATACTATCCAACTGTAATTTGAGTTTCTTTATTTGTGAAATCTTAGATCCTATCGAATCTCCCGGATCAAGGAAAGCCTCCTGACGGCGTGAACTTTGCAGATAACCCGCCAGAGCATAATAATCCTTTGTGGATATAGCATCAAACATGTGATCATGACAACGGGCACACGAAACCGTGAGCCCCAAAAAGGCTTTACTGAAAACATCGATCTGATTGTCCATCCTCTCCACTTCATTGCCTCTAACATTTGTAGGAGCATGAGTCGCTTCATGGAGATGCCAGAAACCTGTTCCTATGACCGATTCATTATAGTTATCCTTTTGATTCTTTCTTGGGTCCTCTAACAAATCACCGGCAATATGCTCAACTGCAAATTGATCATACCGGACATCATCATTGAATGCCCGGATAAGGTAATCCCTGTACTCTGTTGCATATGGTATGGGGTAATCAAATTCATGCCCACAACTCTCAGCGTACCGAACCAGGTCCATCCAATGCCGTGCCCAACGCTCCCCAAAGTGTGAAGACGATAGGAGTTTATCAACTAACTTTTCATAAGCATCATCAGATTTATCATTCAAAAACTCATGAACTTCATCCGAACTAGGCGGCAATCCAATCAAATCAAAATAGACACGCCGCATCAAAGAATTTTTATCCGCCGGCAAAGAAGGTTTGAGTCCCTCCTTTTCAAGTGCTGACAAAATATGAAGATCGATCGGATCCGAAGACCAATCCTTATAAGCGACTTGAGGAGGATTACTTTTAGCGATCGGCTGCCAGCACCAATGCTCTGACTTTCGCTTATTTAAATCAAAGACCTTTGGCCCGAGCTTTTTCTCAGAATCAGGCAATGACTCATTGGGCCAAGGCGCACCCATCAAGACCCAATCTTCAAGGATCTTAATATTTTCATCAATTAACTTTTTCTTGGGAGGCATTTGTGTGTCCGGATCTTCATAGCGGACCGCCTCTATCAAAAGACTCTTGTCCGGATCACCGGCGACTACTGATGGGCCTGAATCTCCTCCAGAAATTACAGTTGTACCATGGTCCAAATAGAGCCCACCTTTTAACTTCTCAGCCTTATTGGAATGGCATTTGTAGCAGTTATCCACCAAGAGAGGTCGGACCTTCGATTCGAAAAATTGCAATTGCTCTGAAGTGATTGGCGCTGCACAAAGAGCTCCCCCGCAACAGATCAAAATTATAATTATGCCATGTGTTTTCAAATTCACCATTCAATCAGTAATCTATTATTATTACTTCCTAAAAAGATAAATCTTACGCAACACTTTAACCAACAAAAAAATGCAAATGTATCGACTATATATCCCGAAGAAAGAGATCAGTTAATCGTTTTTGATTTCTGGGGCAGTAATATTCTTTATTTTGGTGTAAGGAATGTCAAAAAACTTAATCAAAACAAGAAGAGCTGTGATGATTAATGGTGAATATACCCTCTGCTCGTCTATATAATCCGGATCAAAGTCTTCATCGAAATAGTGCATGGTTGAAAATGGAGACAATAAGACTTTGATCCACCTCCGCACTGATTTTAATTTTTTTAAGGAAGGATACGTATCCATTTTGTTTGCCAATCTATTACAATAAGGAACCATATCTACAGGATACATTTGATCGATATTTAGTTTTGGGTATCTCTTGTCCAGTGAATTCCGATCGATGGCATGCTGCTCTTTGATGTCTGCCGGTCTTTGGTATTGCCCGTCTATTGTCCCCACAATATATCGTGCCTGCATTTCACTGATGGTAGGAATATTCCCAATGATGGGACGAGCAAATCCCACTAGAAATAGGTTGCAGCAATCCACATGTTGACACCCAAGAAAGAAATCTTTCACTTGAATTGAACCTTCGGATATTTCATGAAGATTGGATTCATACCCAATCATGGGAACTAAATAATCAGGAGAAATCTCCATCTTCTCTTCATTATCGAAATCAAAGTAATTTTCATAAGACTCATCAATGTTCTTACCAATGATTCGAATGCGGCCCTCAGCCACGGCCCCCAGGAAAGCATCGCTTTTATTATGAAACATATTAAAGAGATGACCCTTTGCCCTCTTTGTCAGCTTCGTGTCCCAGTACTTTCTTTTGTCAGATAATGAACCCCCTTCCTTCATTTTTGATTTGGATCTGAAGAACCGCTCAAATTTTTCTTGGTGCTTTATTCGTGCCTCTACAAATTTCTGCCCTACCGCATTTCTAATATCTTCGTGTATTGAAATTAAAAATCTATTCCTTAGAAAATCAGAAGGGACTCCCCTTATGGGATGGTACCTTGGACTGACACGAATGCCCGTCTTAAGAGAAAGGTAAATCTGATTCTTCAGCTCAGGTGATGCTAATCTGTTAGCTATATCAGTTGCTGATTCCCCTCCTCCGATCACTACTATCTTCTTTCCACGGATCTGTTCTTTTTCATTAAAAGAGAGCAAGGTCTTAACTGTGGACTCGACTGCCTTTGGTTTTTCAGCAAGGCCCGTAGAGATAACGAGACAGTCAAACAATTGTACCTTCTGCTCCCCTTCACATAGCATTGACAATTCCCACTTACCTCCTTTCCTCGTTATCTTTTGAACGTCATGATTTTTGTAAATAAAATCCCCTAGATTTTTTTCTTCTACGAAGCTTTGAAGATAGTCTCCGTATTCATTGTCCCTGAAAAACTCATTGAACTCCTCATTGGAGCCGGCTCGGACCTGAGAGTCAAATTTTCGGTGGCAGGAGAACTGTGTTGTATATTTTGTCGAAGTCGAAACGAAGCCCTTGTAAGTTTTTCCCCAGGCACCTTGCGTTGAAGATGTTTTTTCGAAACAACAGACTTCCAAATCGGGTAATTGATCCAAGGCTAATTTTAAAGTTACAAGCCCACCACTCCCCGCACCAATGATCGCCAGCCTCTTCTGTGTCTTCTTGGCTTCCATTTTTATCGCACTACCGTCAAACTAATAATTACAAAATTAAACTGTCCTGACTCTGGGACAAAAAGAAGAATCTTATCACCTCCTCTGAGATCGTGACTCTTAATGTATTCGTTAAGCATTAAATAAATACTTGCTGTGCCAGTGTTTCCCACCGTTTCTAAATTTGTCCAATAATCGACCGTCTCATCAGAACCGCTGCACAGCTCCCTGATTATTTTCAACATCATTCGACGGAAAAAGTATGATGAAAGATGAGGTAAAACTATTCTGTAGCTCCCGAGTCGGTCATTGTTCGTCTCCATTGCACTGATCACTGATTCTCGTGAATACTGACTCATGTACTGATTGAGCACGTTAACGTCTTGGCTAAGGAGCAGCGTACGACTTTCGAGTTTCATGCACAAAGGCGCTTCATTAGCAAACGACTTTGAATGGGTCCAATTAACCTGAAAAGATATTCCGTCAGGAGCGGGCTCATCTTGAATTAGAAAAGCACCAGCACCATCAGAAAGCATGAATCGCAGAAACACTGACATGAACCACTTAGAGTTCTTGATGTCATCGGCATGAGAGTCACGGTCAGATGGAACGTCAATGGATGTTGATTTTAAAATATCCGATGGCTGATCAACGCCAACACTGAGTGCTGAAGCCTGTTCGCCTAGCCTCACCACCCGACAAGCATTGATGATTGCTTGCGCCGCAGAAGTGCATATTCCTGAATTCGAGTTAATTTCTATACTTTCTTGGAGTATCCCCATTTCCGCTAAGCGCGAATGTACAATGCTAGCGAGACCTGGCGCAACGAGCGGTGCATTGGTAGTGCCTGTCGATAGATATCCAATAGATTCTTTATACCCACAATTATTCAAGCAATCTTCAACGGCCAAAGCCGCAAGCTCATACACGTCATGGGTCGGGTCCTGGTGCCGATCAAGAGCATAATGGCGCTGCTTGATCCCGTTCATCCTAAGGATCTTCTCTTTTATCTCTGATTCTCCTTCGAGCTTTCCAATGTACTTCGAAATGTCTTCATTATTAATTGCATCGCCTGGAAGATAACCCCCGGTCCCTGTGATGTAACAATTCATATATTTTCTCTATAGATTAATAACTCTACGATACTGAGTTCGGAGACTTCGTTAGTAATGTACTATAAACAAACTCATGAAATACTATGTGATAATAGAGGTACTGGCTGGGGTCAGAGAAAAAGACACTGCTATTGTAATGGCTTCTGTTGTTATAGACCTGCATATAAAAATCAAGGTCCGTTAGCACTTCTTTGTTATCACTATAAATGTGCTTCATCGCCCACAGGACAACAGAATCCGAGCCAAATGAATTAAGTGCTTTTACTGTTGTTTTAAGGTCACCTAAAATACTAATGATAATCACTATTAGCATCACAACGTTTGTGCATCCAAGGATTTGGAAAGAAGACTTTTTATTAAATTCCAGGATCTTCTTACTATATTGATTATGGTCTTCGGGCTTTTCCTTACGTAGCTGGCTAAGATTTTTCAAGAAGATCTCCCTATCGAAGCGTTCCGCCACTTCATAGGACAACTCATCGTGACCTATCGTCATGCTATTAGCTATCATCTCCTTAAAGGAGAGAACACTAAAGTCTCCTTCGATACCGTTTAATTTTTGATTGTTCGCAGTTTCTTGATAGTCCGGGCCGTCCATTCCCTTCACGACATCCGCGTCTGGACTCTCGTCATTATTCTTAAAATTCTTTAGCAAGAAACGGTAAATCAATGGTTCGATCTGAATGTGGCGAATTAAAAGTTCAGCCGCCTCATGGCTTGCAAGATATTTTAAGCCGAAAGCCAGCAAACAGTCTATGGACCGGCCCTCAAATCCTAATGGCCTTCTATGAAGCAAAAACTTTATCGGGAAGATCAATACCCGGAGGAAAAAATATACAATTAATAGGATCGGCCTAAGAAAAAGATAATCTATCCGTGATTTCTCTTTCTTGAAGAGATCATTCATCGCCTGCGGAATGTATGGATACTTATTCATCTATATTCATCAGCTTTAACAAAGCGCAACAATTAGTCATCTATAGAATGGTATCCACATTAATGAAATAGCGGTTATCGAAAATTTCGATGTAAAGATCGCCCTAATTAATGCTAAAGACTCTCTCCTTATAATTAAATAATGTAAATCACTTAATTGTAATCTGTGTGAGTTGATTATGAGCCTTTTCCTATCTCTTTTCAAGAATGACTGGCAGTCCCCCCTTAGGCTCCATTGTCAAATTTGTGGCAACTTTGTGTTTGTAGTGAGGATCCACTCGTAACTTATATTTTTGCAATATCGAACAAAGGATAATCATCATCTCCATCATTGCAAAATGACGACCGATGCATACCCTTGGCCCGCTACTAAATGGCTGGTAGGCGAATGAATCCGCTCCACTATTTTCTCTAGAAGATTCTTCATCAAATCGATTAGGATTAAACGTTTCCGGATCATCCCAATAATCTGTATTGCGATGTAGCGCATAGCGACTAATCGCAATCATTGAACCTTTTTGGATACGCACGCCCCCTAACTCCACATCATGCATTGCGTTTCGATTCTCAAACCAAAAGGGTGGGTGCAAACGCATCGACTCCTGGATCACCATCTTCAAATACTTTAATCCTCCAATTTTGGAAAAATCTATCTGTTCTCCAGACGTCACATTCATGATCTCATTTAATAGCTTCTCTTCAACGTCAGCATTCAGACTCAATTCGTAAAGGGTCCAGACCAGAGCTGTCGCGGAAGTTTCCTGTCCACCCACAATTACACCAAGGACTTCTTCTGCTATTTCATCCTCGTCCATGCCTTGACCAGTTTTCTCGTCCCTCATACTTAAAAATACGGACAACAGATCCTCTCCCTGATCATTGCCTTTCCGAGCCTCAATCGTCTTTGATATAAAAGATCTGTATTCTCTTAATGCACGTCTTAACTTGAAATTGAGTGGGCTAGGAAACCATTTTCTGCTGATAATCGGGAACGGAATTCCTGCACTGTATTTATTTATAACATGAGTCCACCTAATTATATCCTTAGCCGCACTATTAAACCCGTCGCTTAATAATGATTTCCCAGCAATCTCAAGCGTTAACATGTTCATTTCCTTCGTAAGATTAAATGTAGTCTTGAATTTACAAAAGTCATCCCACCTCTCAATAGTTCTATTGCTAGAACTCAGCATAATTTGAGAAAACCCTTCAATCAATTTCGGCCTAAATGAAGGTTGAATTAATTTTCTTTGGCGTCGCCAATGAGCACCTTCAGCGGTGACTAATCCGTTCCCAAATGCATTTCTAAATCGGTTATAAATAACTGTATTTTTATCAAAATTTCGATGCGTTTCGTTTAGTACTTTCTTAATCAAAGATGCATTATTTATAAGATAAAAATTAATCACCCCTCTGTAGTATATGAAATCACCGAATTCCTTTATCAGGACATTTATGAATCTTGATGGATCTCTTATGATTTCCCACTGCCTATAAAAGAGCGGCGCTTTACAAAGTTTTGGAGGATCGTCTGAGTCAGTTTTCATTTGATATACAGAGCTTCTCTCAATGAATTATTTTTTACTAAACTATTCAATCTAGATCGGGAAATGATCTGATATTTTCTTCCTTAAAAAATCAACACTCCGTCGAAGTTGCTCGATCCCATCGACTCCATCTTCTATACTAATCCACCCATCAAAACCAACTCTCCTCAACTCCCTAAAGATCGAATCATAGTCATTAAGACCTTCTCCGATTTGGCCATGACGAAGTCGCTTCGCGTACCCACTCGATCCACATTCCTCTTTCCTTAAATCCTCTAGGCTACCTTCAATTAAATAACGGTCACTAGCGTGCATCGTCTTGACTTTTGTACTGACTCGACGCAAGAGTTCAATCGGGTCTTCTCCAGCAAGATAAGTATTACTGGGATCATAATTGACCCCGAAACGCGGATGCTCAATCATTTCAACAAGTTCACAAAAGACCTTCATGTGTTGAGCAAATTCGGGGAACTCCCAGAAATCATCCTTGTAATGATTTTCAATAACTAAAGAAACCCCACATTGCTCAGCATAACTCAAGCATGATTGAATGCAATCCGCCGCATATTT
Source organism: Verrucomicrobiales bacterium (assembly GCA_012960505.1). Classification (GTDB taxonomy): domain Bacteria; phylum Verrucomicrobiota; class Verrucomicrobiia; order Verrucomicrobiales; family DEV007; genus EC70. The sequence continues at coordinate 23,930 of DUBC01000036.1, read as the reverse complement.
GAGACCTTCACTTATAGAAACATCTGGCCGCCTCTGACCGGACAAGACTCTGCAGAAACTCGCCCCCAATTCGGCTGCCATATCAATCCATTCCTTTTCCTTGTCTATTTGCTTCTCCCGAAAAGAAAGGTCAGGGTGAGTAAAGTCTGGAGAACAACACAGCATCGGAATTTCTAAACCCTTGTCATGGGCAAGTGATTTAAATTTCGCCCAATTTGTTCTTTCTTTATTTTCTATAAATTCCGCGTACCATTCGACGCCTTCAACATCCAAGCTTTCTGCTATACTCAACCATTCATGAACGGACATCGAACCATCCACGCACAAAGCATTCATGTAGGCCTTTGGAAAAACTGCTAATTTTGGCATGCTTTATTCAATTTATTCGAGTCCAATGAATACTAAAATTAACATTTTGGAGCGTTCCTCCCAATGCATGGAAATTGAGACAATTCAATGACTTGTCCACTGATCGGACCAAACTCTTCACTCAAAAAATGTACAGCCGTCGCTGCAATCTCGTCTGTCGTTATCATTCTTCCGCTCGGCACCTCTTCTTTCCCCAAACGTTCGAACCAATCAGCGTCCATCCCCTCATCTATCTTGCGTTGTTTTTCAGCATCACTTAGAACCCATCCAGGATTAATTTGGTTTACTTTAACTCCATAATCACGATGCAAAATGTCTCCTAAATTACGAGTCATTGTCATTAGAGCCCCCTTTGATGCACTGTATGCAAGTAAGTTAGGTTCGCCTGAATACGCGTTGACCGAACCGATATTAACCACATAGCCCCTGGACGCGGATAAGTATTCTAGAGCCGCCCGGATCAAGAGTAGCGGGGCCCTAGCGTTAACATTCATTACTGTGTCCCAAAAGGCTGCATCCGTTTCTTCAATAAGATTTCTCAAAACAGCTCCCGCATTATTTATCAATCCATGCAATTGACCAAATTCCTCTATTGCAGTCTTTACCACTTCCTCACAATGATCAGGCAAAGCAAGATCTCCCACGCAATGAGGCATCCCTAATGATTGCGCAACTCCCTTAGTTTCGTCAGATTCCAAGCCGTGAATCAAAACGCTACCACCCTCCTTCACTATTCTACGAGCAATCGATTCACCTATTCCCATGGAACTTCCTGTGACAATGTATGATTGGTTTTTTAGTTTCATTATTTATTTCTTGGCCCTGACATAATCCTCATAACAATGAAAATTTTAATCTGGAATAAGCACTGATTTGACTACCTTCCCTGACTGCATTGCATCAAAGGCTGAGTCCCACTCATTCAAAGCCCACTTGCCACCAATGATTGGACTAATGTCCAGTTCACCACTATGCATCAATTGTAAAACCTGCTCCCAAATGGGCCAATTATGACTAAAGCTACCCTGCAAAGTAACATTCTTTTGAACTAAGGGATCTAGAGAGAAATTTAGAGGTTCGGGCCCCCACCCAACTTTAGTGATGATCCCCATGGGCCTGACCAAATCAATGGCTATCCTCAATGATTCACTTACACCTGCCGCATCAATGATAACATCTGCGCCTAACCCATCGACACAAAGCGCCCATTCAGAAGCGTCTCCAACCATTGTCTCTAATCCAAATCCAGAACGGGCCACTTCCAATCTATCAGAATCCGAATCCAAACCAATTAACACGACATCGGCTCCACTCATCTTTGCAAAGACAGCGCACAATATCCCAATGGGCCCAGGCCCAATAACAATGGCTCTGTCCCCAGGATTAATTCTTGAGTTATTAATCACCGCATTATAAGCAACGCAGCAAGGCTCTGTCAGAGCCGCACACTCCATTTGGATGCCTTTAGGAATTCTATGTAAACATCGCACCGGAGTCTTTACATAATTAGTCATTGCTCCATCAACTCCATATCCAAAACCCTTCCTTTCCTTATCCAGATTATATAAACCCCTGCGAGACATGGGACTATCAGAATTGATCACTGCTGCAGTTTCACTAACGACACGGTCATCAATTTTCCATCCTTCAACATTTTTTCCTGTTTCAGTAATCCTTCCTCCAAATTCATGCCCCAGAACGATCGGATAATTCACTGGCCAACTATGAGTAGAGTGCCACTGATGAATGTCACTTCCACAGACTCCAACGGCTTCAACCTTTATAATAACATCATCATTATCCGGTTCAGGATATTCAATTTCACGAATTTCAACAGAACCCGGATCAGGAGAAAAATTAACTACTGCATTCTGAGACATATAATAAAAACAGATATCTTGAAATTAACTTAAGTAGCATTTGCAATTAATTTAAACTACAAAACTTATCATAAAAGTTTCACGCCTAAACTTTATTGTTAATTCATACTAATAATGATATCAAACTCCAATGCTTTTCACTATCAAATCTCGTGTTACTGTTAGCTCCATTTTTGTTTTTTAAATGACATCAAAAATATCACTCTTAAGTCTATTTATTGCATTCATCCTCTCCGGATGCCATCACCCCTACAGTGAGCCTACATTTACAGCCCCTAAGGGAAAAGAAAATCCTAACCAATGGCTCGTTTCACAAATCAAGGGGCAGATCAGAGATCTAGAAACCAAAACAGGCAAAAGGTTCAAAGGTGATACCATCAAAGTACATGATCCAATCTCAGCAAAATATGAAGACTGGAGAGGCATGCCTGTAGCTAAGATTCGCAATAAATTTCAAGGAGGCCTCACTTCTTGGAAAGAAGCGGATAATGTGGCGGCCGTATACTTTGCCCATGCAGATGGAAGCATTCCAGAATGGCTCATACGACACGAATCATTACATGTAATCCTTCTCAGCAACGGTATACTTGGGCATCCGAAAAAATATATCAAACATTTCAAAAAATCATATTGGTGGACTCAGGAAACAGCAGATCAGCCCAAGCATTTAACTAATAGAAAACTAAATGAATTAACGCATACATCTTGCCCAACTTGCACAATGAGCCTCGATTTAATTCGGCAAGCCCAGATGAAATGAGTACCCCCACTAATTACATTGTTGCGACTGCTGGGCATATTGATCATGGCAAAAGCACTCTGATTGAAGCTTTGAGCGGAACCAATCCCGACAGATTGCCCGAAGAACAATCGCGCGGCATGACGATTGATCTTGGATTTGCTCATCTCCTATTAAATGACTCTGAGGAGCCTAAAAAGAATTACAGCCTCGGACTCATTGATGTTCCCGGTCATGCTGACTTCGTCAAAAACATGGTTGCCGGAGCAGGCTCTGTAGACGTAGCAATGTTTGTCGTGGCTGCCGATGATGGGTGGATGCCTCAGTCAGAAGAGCACCTTCATGTTTTAACATACTTAAATGTTCGTAACGCCGTAGTCGTTCTAACTAAATCCGATTCCGTTGAAGATATTGAATTTTCATCTGAAATGGTTTCAGAGTCACTAAAGGGTAGTGTCTTCGAAAATGCTCCCATCATTCCTGTTTGCGCACTAATCGGAGAAGGCATTGAAGAATTACGAGAGGCTTTAATCCAAGAAATTAAAAAGGTTACTCCTCCTCCTGACATTCAAAAGCCGAGGCTATCTGTGGACCGAGTATTTTCGCCAAAAGGCGTAGGAACAGTCATAACTGGAACCATGACTGGAGGCAAATTCACAAAGGGGCAAAAAGCAATCATCCAGCCTCAGTCATCTGAAACCACAATCCGTGCAATTCAAAACCATCAACACGAAGTTTCTGAATCTTTGCCCGGCATGAGAACAGCGCTCAACATCCCTGACGTTGAAATCAGAAAAGGCAAATCCAGAAGCGGCGTCAAACGCGGCGACACAATCACAATTGAGGAAATAGGATCACCCTCTCGTCGCATCCATGTTTTAGTTGAAAGAATTAAAAGAGAATCTAAAGCTGGACAGATAAAGCATGCTCAGCGCATTAGATTTCACCATTGCAGTTCTAACATTTCAGGAAAATTATTGTTTTTTGACAATATAGAACTCGAGCCAGGTCAAAAGGCACTCGCTGAGATCCGATTAGACAAACCAGCTTACACACACGCAGGCGATCGGTTCGTCTTAAGAGACTGGTCAAAGCGATTCACCATTGCCGGAGGAACTATCCTCGATCCAACTCCTCCTCGCCAAAGTTATAGGTCCCAAGAACAAAAAGAATTTCTTGAAACTCGATCCTCATCAACAAACTGCGCAAAGTCATTTCTTCAATCTCTTATAACTCGCGATCAATACTTTCCCGCTTCTGAAATATTAACACAGTCATGTTTCTCAAAAGCCCATATTAATGAAGCACTAGAACAAATAGATGCGATAAACTCAGGGCCTTGGATATTTGAAAAAAAATGGTGGCTCGATTTGATAGATGTTGCCACGAAAAGGATTGATACGATTCACAATAAACACCCAGAACTTCCAGGCATTGATATTAATATGCTGAGAAGCTTCATGAAAAAGCACCTACCTGACCCTAAGCTCTTTGAAATATTAGTTGAGACTCTCGGAACCGGCGAATACATCAGGAGTGGAACTATAATCCGAAGAAAAGATCATAGCCCACGACTCCCCGACAAATTACAATTAGCAGGCAAGCGGATACGTGATGCCCTTAATTTAAATCCTCTAGAGCCACCTAATCCCAAAGAATTCGTACAAAATGAAGATGACTCATCCGCACTAAAATTTCTCTTGGAAACTGGAGAAGCTATTCAATTAGACGATAAGGCAATACTACTATCCTCTCATTTTGAAGATTCTGTAGAAAAAGTAAAAAGGTTCATAAGCTCCAATGGGCCATCAACTGCTGCGGATATTCGCAAGATACTCGGAACGACTCGGAGAATTGTAATCCCATTCTTGGAGCGACTCGATAAGGAGGGGATCACAAAACGCGAAGGTAATGTACGCTCACTCAATCAACCTTAAGATAAGGCTATTGTCACTTCCTCTAAAGATTCAGGATCACTCACCGTTAGCACTTCTACTTCACGTCTAATCCTGTTCATTAATCCTGCCAAAACAGGCTTTGGACTAAATTCAATAAAAGTTGCTTCGGGATTCGAATCTAAAATGAATTCCATGGACTCATACCAACGAACAGATCCAGTCACTTGCCTTTCAAGTGAGGCTCGAATCGAATCGATATCCACAATAGATTTCGCTTCAACATTCGATATGACAGGAAAATTTGGCATATTAATATCAAAGATTTCAAGTTCTTGAGCCAACTTGTCCTGAGCTTCTGCCATCAATCTAGAGTGATACGCACCCGCTACTTCTAGAACCTTTGCCATTCTGCATCCAAAATCCTTCACCTTATTGACAGCAGAAAGAATATTATCTCGGGAACCGGAAATCACTATCTGACCAGGAGCATTTAAATTTGCCACATCAACATCATATTCCTTAGCAAGATTCCGCACAGACTCTTCATCACCCCCTATGATAGCTGCCATCGATCCATCCGTCATAGCACACTCCTCATCCATGAATTTCCCCCTCTTCGCCACCAGTTTTAATCCGGCTAAAAAACTGAATGATCCTGCTGCTGAATATGCCGTAAATTCACCCAACGACAATCCTGCCGCAGCCACAGGATTCAAAGAAGGGCATTTTTTTTTAAGCATTTCCCAACATACTAAACCATGCACATACAAAGCAGGTTGGCACCATGAAGTTTGAATCAGTTTATCGTTCGGGCCATTAAACATTACCTCAGATAGTTCAGCACCCAACTCCTCATCTGCCATTGCTATAATTTCTTTAACCTTAGGATAAGCCTCAGACAAAGAGCACCCCATACCTACTTCTTGAGCCCCTTGGCCTGCAAATAAAAGAACGATAGATTTTTTCACAATACCAATTGCTCAATCATTTGTCGGCAAGAATCAACCTTGTTTTTTAAAACCTCCCGAGGATTAGACATAGAGTGTTGCATATCTGTTTTTTCATCAACCATTGAAAGGACAATATCAAAATCATTTTCAAGAGCTTCCGCACCATGGACGCAGCCGCAAATTGCCACTACGGGCTTGCCTAGCTTTCTAGCCATTTTTGCAACCCCGTAAGGCGCCTTCCCCATCAATGACTGGGAATCCATACAACCTTCTCCAGTTATGATTAAATCATAAGAAGCCATAACACCCTCTAAATCTATACTCTCTGCCACCAAATCGAAGCCTGATCGCAATTCCGCCTCACAAAAAGACATGAGCCCAAACCCTAACCCACCAGCTGCCCCAGCACCTGGCTCATCTCTGAAGGCATTACCCATTTCAGATTCCACAAGATCTGCAAATCTCAACAGCCTAGCTTCCTGTCTTTCCATATCTTTTTGAATTATCCCCTTCTGCTCACCATAGACTCTAGTAGCTCCGTCCTCCCCTAATAATGAATTTCTGACATCACAGGCAACAATGATTTCAGGAAGATCCAATCTAATTTCTGGAAAAATTTGATCAACTTCCATCAACCTCTCAGGAATCTCACTAATCTCTAATCCCTCATCATTAAAAAAACGAACTCCCAGAGCCTGCCCCATTCCTGCTCCGCCATCATTCGTTGCGCTTCCTCCAATACCCAAAATAATTCTATCAACACCAAAATTTCTAGCCTCAATAATCAACTCTCCGGTACCATGAGTGGAAGCTACCCAAGGATCTAGCTTCTTACCCTGAATGAGACCAAGCCCCGAAGCTGAATTCATTTCAATGACAGCAGTACCTCCACCACCACAATCATCACATACAAGAAAAAAACCAGCATTCACCATATCACCTAATGGACCCCTTACCTGAGACTTGACCCACGCACCCCCGAGGGCATTGCCAATTATTTCAGCGGTCCCCTCTCCACCATCGGCCACAGGAAAGATTCGACATTCATGATCCCCAAAAACATTTCCTATCACCTCTCCGACTTCAGATCCACGCATGGTTCCTTTAAATTTATCTGGAGCAATTAATATTCGCATCACAAATTAAATATTCCCAATTAGGTAATCCCTATACCTTTAGCCAGTTTGATTATTCGCAAAAACCTCAAGAAAACTCACTTCAATCGCAAGGGACTCTTGAACGTTAGTTCCAAGATCATCTCTCAATCGTTCCAAAGATCTCATTTTTTTCATTAATTCATCCGTCGAAAACCCTTTGGATAAGCTTAATGTAAATTCCGATTGCTGTGAAAAGTCCAATCTTGTGTATCCTTTTTTATGTCGAAGCGCATCACCGAACCATGAAATTAGCACTTCAAGCAAGTCAGACCGGATACCTAAATAACGCGACTGAGCAATAGCCTTATGATAATCCTCACGATCCTTTAACCAACGCCCATCAGTTGTTTTCGCAAACGATTCAGACTCCAACTTCCTCTCCTTGTCTTCCTCCTTCTCTGACTTTTCCTTAGCGTCCTTTAGTATATCAGAAAAAGCTCTAGCAATTTTAAGTGCATCTGAAACTTCGCCGTCCGGACGGATCCCTTGGAGAAGATCCCTAAGCCGATCACCATATTCATTAGCTGCTATACTTGAATCAGCCTGCATCAAAGGAACCTCTATGCAGCGGGAAAGAATAGTATCAAGTAACTGTTCAGGAAACGCCGTTATCAATAGTATCAAACAATTCAAAGGGGGCTCTTCCAGTGTCTTCAAAAATGCATTCTCAGCCTCCTCGCCTAGCCTCTCCGCATCTTCAATAATACCTATCTTATATGACCCCTTATTTGCTTTCTGATGAAACATTCCCTCGAGTTCACGTACCTGTTCAACTTTAATTCTCCGCGACTTTGACTCTGGTTGAATTAGCCGAACATTCTTAGAGATCACGTTAGCCAAGGATTCTTCTTGCGGAAATTTGTTAACCAGCGAAATCAAACGCAAGGCTAACTCATTTTTCCCACTCCCGGCAGGTCCGGTAATAAGGTAAGCATGGGAAAGCCTCCTTGCAGAAAACGATTTATTCAAATATTCAAAAGCGCTATCAAGATCCAACGCCATACTTTTTATTTAAGTTGTTCCATATTTCTAACTCCAATTCATCAGCGGATTTAGAAGCGTCAAGTAACACAAATCTTTCCGGATTATTATTTGCAAGTTCAAGGTAGCCTACACGCACCTTCTCAAAAAAAGAATCAGGTTCTCGTTCCATTCGATCCTCTTGCCCACCAGACCTAGCACGAATCCTTTCACGACCTTCGCTTACACTTATATCCAATAAAAACGTACAGTCAGGCAAACAATCGCCAACCGCAAAATCATTCATCACCGAAACAATCTCTTCTCCTAGCCCCCGTGCAATGCCTTGATAAATTGTCGTAGAATCATGAAACCTATCAGCCAGAACATAGGCCCCTGCATTTATTTTAGGCTCAATGACTCTCCTCACAAGCTGTGCACGACTAGCAGCAAATAAAAGGAGCTCAGATTCAGAAGTCATGTTTTCGCCTTCAGGTGCATGCTGCAATAAATCTCTGATACATTCTCCCAACTCAGTGCCTCCAGGCTCCCTTGTAAGCAAGACCTCATGCCCAATGCCTTGGAGACGTTCAAATAGGCGCTTGATCTGCGTGGACTTACCACATCCTTCAGAACCTTCAAAACTAATAAATCTGCCTAATGCCATTACAATTCATATAGCTTGTCGTTGTCTACTTGTCGAACCACGATAAAAAACAATTTAAATCAACTGCTGCAAAGTTGTTTTTTGTCTGGAAATAGTTCCATAACCCCCTTTTCTGAGGCATCACACACACCACGTTCCGTAATAAGGCCAGTAACAAGTCTAGATGGAGTAATATCAAATGCATAATTAGCATATGTAACACAGGGCATCGCCAACTCGATGCCAATCAACTCTCCCGCAGCAGACAATCCTTCGATCCTTCTGACCTCATCTTGGTTACGTTCTTCTATTGGAATTCCAAGCCCCCCCTCGGATGCAGTCCAATCAAAAGTAGAAGAAGGTAAAGCCACATAAAAAGGAATTCCATTATCATGGGCCGCAAGAGCTTTAAGATAAGTTCCAATCTTGTTAGCAACATCCCCATATCGAGTCGTTCTATCAGTACCAGTTATAACAATATCGACCTTTCCTATATTCATAAGATGCCCCCCCACATTATCTGCAATCACTGTATGAGGAACACCTTCCTGGCCTAGTTCCCATGCCGTAAGACGTGAGCCTTGATTCAATGGACGCGTCTCATCAACCCAAACATGAATTGGTAAACCATCTCTATGCGCCGCATAAATAGGGGCAGTAGCAGAACCCCAATCAGAAAACGCAAGCCACCCAGCATTACAATGTGTAAGTATGTTAACCGTTTGATCATCAGACTTATTTTTGGCTATATCTAAAAGCAATTCCTTTCCATTCTCCCCAATACTGCGGCACCAATTAGCATCTTCATCGGCGATTAACTCAGCTTCTTTCAGGGCAATCTCAGTCCAATCTGCGGGATCGGCATTGATAAGCACACTTAATTGTCTCTCAACAGCCCATGCTAGATTTGTTGCAGTAGGCCTAGAACACATTAGAGCATCCGCGAAAGACTGTAATTGAATTGAATCTCCACGACTTTCTTTAGCAGCTAACCACATCCCGTAAGCTGCCGTAACACCAATGCATCCAGCTCCTCTTACATGCATGTCAGCGATTGCCCTAATTACATCAGAGACAGAAAAAAGTTCCTTAACCTCAAAGAAAAATGGTAACTTTTTCTGATCAATTATTTTTACAGAAAAACTGGATATTTCATTATCAGTCCAAACCGTTCGGTAAGCTTTACCATCGACATTCATAGATAATATAATAGCATTCTATCTGTACAAAAATCCATACAGAATTATTAGTCAGATCTATTAATTCTGACCTTAAACAAGTAAGATAGATACCTTGCCTCAGAGTCAACGGAACAACTTAAAGGAAAATGAAAGTAAAAGGGGAAATTCCTTTGGAAAAGATAATTTTGTATCAGTCTTAACCGCATCCTTTGGTGATGGTCATAATACCGCCGCTCAAAACATCGTTACCGCACTCAATAATTTAAAGATCCCAAATAGCGGAGCCATAGATCTACTCAACACAATTCACCCATCAACGATGCAGTGCCTTACCAAAGGGTACCGAATTATTACTACTCGATGCCCTAGCGTATGGGAAAAGTTATACCGCATAGCAGATAACATTTCATTCGGAGAAGACTCCTTTGACTTAATGCCTACCGTCACCCGTGGCACTGCTGCATACCTGCAGAAAACAAAACCAAAGACAGTCATAAGCACCTATCCTTTATATGGAAATCTAATAGAGAGAATCTTTGGATCTCAGCCACTACCGTTCAAGCTTATCACCATGGTAACTGACTCAAAGTCGATCAACAGAGCATGGCTCAATAAAACTTCAGGACATTTCCTAGTATTGGACCAAATCTCGGCAGATTTCTTTCTAGAAAATGGAATCCCCAAAGAAAGAATTCACATCACTGGCTTCCCGGTATCTCCAATATTTGAAAATTACCGCACGCATCGAATAGAAAGAAAACCGCCAAGCCCCCTTAGAATACTTTATACCCCAGCCGCAAAAACAAAACATGTCAAAGAGACACTCAAAGCACTTCATAGAATAAAGAACAATTCAACCTGCAACATCTCATTAACTATCGTCCTAGGAAGGCATGCACAAAGATTAAGAGGCACAGTCAATGCTGAGACAGACAATGAAACCGAAATCATTGAATGGACAAACAATATGCCTGAACTACTGAACAAACATCATTTAGTCATTGGCAAAGCCGGAGGAGCATCAGTTCAAGAGGCGCTCGCCTCATCATGCCCAATGATTATAGACTCTATGATCCCTGGACAAGAAGAAGGGAACGCAGAATTAATTGCTAATTCCGGAGCAGGATTAATTGCAACAAACCCTAGAAATCTAGACACAATAATTCGAAATATACTAAAAGAGAACGGTTCGAAGTGGTTATCCATGCGTAAAGCCGCAGAGAAAAACGGCCATAGAAAAACGGCACATAAAGTGGCGAAAATCGCAACTCTATAAATGATCTTACTACCGACTTAAATCACCCTGAAATAAAAGTTTGAAGCCTCCATTCTGCAGAGCTACAGAAGCAAAATCTGCATCCTCTGCACTCAGAGCCACAAGGGACCTTCCCTCATCACTGATATTGAGCGGATAGCTAATATGTATGTTAGTCTCCGCAGCAGACAGAGTTGCAAGACATTGGGTAAGAGAAATCGAACCTTCGCTCAATTGGATAACAACAATTTCATTAACAACATAAGGAATCCCTTTTTCAATGAACAGCGTTTCAGTAAGATTTGGATCGCTAACAATTAGCCTAAGAATAGTTACATCAAAGGAATCTTGTATACTAAAACCAAGCACATAAACTTTTGAATCGTTCAATAATTTAATCATCGAATGCATAGCACCGATGCGATTTTCCAACATTAACGAAAATTGCTTAACGGGGTCTCCTTTAGTCACTGCCGAATCTTCAATTCCCATTTTATTTAAGCGATTTAAATTTATTAACTAAAATAATGGAACCTCACTTATTCCAGATAAAAAAGATTAATCACAACCAAGTCAATTAGTCAAATTTAACCCAGCTATCATTAACCAAATCTAAAATGTGCACTTGATTAATTCCCCCCTTTGAATCTTCAGGAAACTGAAGCCTAAGAACACAATCTTTTTGCCATTCATCATATAAAACTTTCTGAATTCTCTGTGATAATTCAGTGCCGACTGCCGCATAGCCAAATAGAATATCATCTGATTTCCAGTCATCTATGCGGACACATATCCATTTTTTCCTATCTGGAAATGCAAAACCCGGATTCACATCAAGAGTTGCCCTAACACGAAAATCAATTGCCTCTAGACTCTTAGTATCAATAAAATCCTTCCAACGCATAGAACTGTACCTTACGAACTCTTCCCAATCCACTAGGAACCCAATATCAGAATCCTCCAATATTACAGAGCGAGCTCGAATGTCATCTTGAACTGTGATATTTGCGATCCAAAAATTAGATGGATCTTCAAATTTCAAAACTGAATCAATAGTATTTAGCCTAGGAACTAAGAATTCGTTTCTTGAATAATAATCAGCAAAAAGATCTGAAACACCGTCGCCCTTCCTTATGACACCGTAAAGTTCTTCTTTTTTGGTAGCTCCAAAAAATTTTTCAAGTGTATCTCTAACACGCAATTGAATATCAGCTGTGTTCTCTCCTTCAATAGGAACTAATGGTTTCAGAAGGTGTTCAGCTGAATGTTTTGACGGGCCCTTCAAATTAGCATCAGAGTCGCCAGACTCATTATTTTTTCCACCCCATAACAAAAAGACAATGAACACAAAAAGACTAACCGCAATAAACACCCCCGCCTTAACTTTGACGCCACTTCTTTCTTTCTGATAAAGAGGCTCAAGAACCAACCCAATAGGAAGCTTCACTGAACTAAAAATATCTGCATCCAGATTAAAATCCTCAGAATCATTTAACTCTTTCCCGGCAACATTCGAGTCAAGCAATTTCGTTAACTCACCATAAGTTGCATCAGCGCCTTCATTATCCGATCCCTTTCCTCTGTAAATATTTACTTCTTCAGTGTCGTTTAGACTGCTGTCGAGTTCTGTTTTTTTAGACTTTCTTATAATTAGATCATTCTCATTTTCATCAAGATTTTCAGCTGACGCAGGCAGGTTCTCTAATGAATTCGCCTCTTCGTCTGAAAATAAATCGGCTTCTTCAGGTTGATTTTCAGATGAGGGTTCCGGCATGATGTGATTTAATCAAATAATAATTTTTGACTTATAATATGGCAATTTTCGTAAGTTGATAATTACATTTGTTTCTGTGTCTATCCACTTCCAAAATTGAAATGTTTTCTAGATAGACCTAAAGAGCATTTGTAGCTTAATATTATTAAAATAAAATGAAATCCCTAACACTCCTCTGCCTGTCATATCTTGGATTAATCCTATTAACCTCAACAGCCGAAGCCTTTAACAAAAAGAAATTCCCAGCGCATTGGGGAGATCCACCTAAGATTCAAACTCGAGACTTTAGACCTCTTCCAGGAGGTTACGGCAACGGCAGTTCAACCCTTGTAAAATGGATATCAAAAAATCTTGAGCAGGATAAAATAAAAGGGATTCCAAAGAAATCTTTTATCACACTCTTCGGCCCAGACACTAAGAACTTAGACGGCTGGTCAATAAAGAGTGGTTACGCTTCCTACAAAATTCATGGAAACTCTATACTTGGAACCACCGCCAAAGGAAGCGGCAATACTTTCCTTTGTACTGATAAAAGTTATTCTGACTTTGAACTCGAATTCGAAGTTAAATGTAATAACAAACTCAATTCCGGAGTTCAAATCCGCTCACAATTAAAGAATCCTTCCAGTAAATACGGTGGCCGCGTAAATGGACCTCAAGTTGAAATTGAAGCAAGCGGACAAAATGGCGCAGAGGCAGGATATGTCTATGGTGAAGCAACGGGAAGAGGTTGGTTAACTCCAAAGGAACGCCTCAAGCCCCATAAACACTTTAAAGATGGTGAATGGAACAAGTACCGAATCATTGCTAAAGGAAACAGAATTCAAACTTGGATTAACGGCAATAAAATTGAAGATTTAACCGATGAAGCTATCTATAAAACACATTCAACAGGATTGATTGGATTACAGGTGCATGGCATAGGAACAAATGCAGGACCTTTAACAGTCCAGTGGCGCAACATTAAGATAAAAGAGCTATAAAATCTCGGTCTTATACATGCGCCTAATTGCATCTTTTCTTCTTTTATTCTCTGTGCTGTCAAAAGCAAAAGAGGATAAGCCCAATATTTTATTCATTTACCTCGATGACTTCGGTTGGCGGGACACCAGCTACGCTGGATCAGACTTTTATGAAACTCCTAACATAGATAGCCTAGCAAAGGGGGGAATGGTTTTCTCAAACGCTTATGCAGGCGCTGCTAATTGCGCCCCTTCTCGAGCATGTCTCTTGTCGGGGCAATACAGCCCCCGCCACAAAATATATAATGTAGGAACGGGGCCAAGGGGGAAATCTGCATATCGCAGACTCATTCATATTCCTGGAACCAACACATTAAGTCCAGAGATTCCCACCTGGGCTAAAGCCGCTAAAGAAGCTGGTTATGCCACTGCATCCATTGGAAAATGGCATTTAAGTTCCGATCCAACACGTCACGGTTTTGATCTTAATATTGGTGGAAGTAAATCGGGAAGCCCACCAAAAGGATACTTCCCGCCACATGGGAAAATTAAAGGGCTCACCAAGGTCGATAGAAACGAATATCTAACAGATACCCTCACTTCAGAAGCTATTAAGTTCATCAATGAAAAAAGTGAACTCCCGTGGCTCCTATATCTCACCCACTTTGCAGTTCACACTCCAATCCAAGCAAAAAACAAAGACAAGGAATACTTTGAAAACAAAGCCCCTGGAAAATTACACAAAGACACAACCATGGCTGCCATGATTAAGAGTGTTGATGATGGAGTCGGGAAAATTATCTCCACCCTTAATTCTCTAGGCATAAAAGAAAAAACAATTATCATTTTTTACTCTGACAACGGAGGATATGGACCTGCTACCTCAATGCATCCACTCAAAGGTTACAAAGGAACTTACTACGAAGGAGGAATACGCGTCCCTTTTTTCGTAAACTGGCCAAAAGTAGTCCGCTCCGGATCCAAGTGCGAAACACCAATCACGGCAGTCGATCTATATCCCACCATCTGCGAAATCACAGGAGGACAAATTAACAAAGATCATAGCTTGGATGGAATCAGTTTAATCCCATTACTGAAAGGAAAAGAAATTAATGAAAGATCCTTGTATTGGCATTTTCCCGCCTATTTGCAAAGCTATCAAAGACACAATGAACAGCCTGACCCCCTCTTCCGGGCACGGCCCTGCGGCGTAATTAGGAAAGGAAAATGGAAGCTCATAGAATATTTCGAAGACGGACGGACCGAGCTCTTTAACTTGGACAATGATATTAGCGAAAGTAAGAATCTTACAACTGATCAACCAGAAATAGCTTCGTCCTTGCTCTCATACCTACGCAAATGGAGATTTAAAGTTAAGGCTCCTGTCCCCACGCAACCGAATCCTAAATTTGATCAAAAAGCCGAACAAAGAGCAATTAACGGATTGCTAAAAAGGAATCCTGATAACAGCTGAAAAACACTGATCCGCATCCTAGAAAATTATATAATTCCCAGAGAAAATAATGCACTATCATTCTCACAAAAAAAACATCCTCATATTTTTTGTTGCGCACACTGCATACATGATATCGGGTTCAGGCCAGGAAGTAGTAGCAGATCCGGCTCCAGAACGAATCACTAAAACCGTTCAGATAATCAAAAAATCACTCCCTTCGGTCGCCTCCATTCAGACATTTAAAGAATCAGGAACGCCCGGAATCTACAATGTGCAAGCTGGAAGCGCTTCTGTGATTCATGAATCAGGGTATCTTCTAACCAATGATCACGTCATAAGTGGAATCATACAAGGTAATGCAATTTTATATGGAAGACCCCCTTTACCATTTAAAACAATTGCCAGAATGAGCTCAGAAGACTTAGCAATAATAAAAATTGATGCTGAGAGCCCTTTGCAACCTCTTCCAATCGGCCGAAGTAATGATCTAATGCTTGGCGAAGCAATCTTAACGATTGGTAACCCAGGAGGTTTAAATCATTCAGTTTCCACAGGAATAATAAGTGGCATTAATCGCTCCACCTCTACAGGATCAGCTTTTCTTCCTTGGATGATACAGACTAGCGCCGCTGTGAGTGGTGGAAATTCCGGAGGACCTTTAATTAATGCACTAGGGGAACACATAGGAACCATCACATCAAAGCAACTCGGCTCCGAGAATATAAATTTTGCAATCGCGATTGACAGAGTCAGGGAAGTTTTTCCACGAATGCTATCCCCAGAATTGCGGTACGGGTTCTGGATCGGAGTCGAAATTGATATGTATGGACCAACTGCTAAGATTTTATCAGTAGCAGATAGATCCCCCGCACAAAAAACAGGTTTAGTTGCAGGTGATATCATAACGAAAATTGATGAATCCTTAATCAAGAATGGGTTCGAATATTTATTCACCCTAATTGATAGGAGCCCTAAAGAAGCTCTCGAAATCGAATACATCCACGAAAAAGAAAAGAGAAAATTAAGACTAATATTATCAGAATTAGAACTACTAGCGCCTGTCCCTGAAGAAGGGATGAAACCAGGAATACATTTCGAAGCATTTTCTGGAAAATGGAATAAATTACCGGACTTCAATTCATTAGAAAAAGTAAAGGAAGGCATTGTTAAAATACCTACAGAACAAGCATTCGTTTCTGAAGGTGGTGAAGATTACGGCTTGCGCTTTACCGGATTTATAAAAATTAAAGACGAGGGATTATACACTTTTAAGCTGTCCTCTGATGACGGAAGCCAACTATCAATAGGCGATCAACTCCTTGTGGATAATGATGGCCTGCATGGAGTGATAAGCGCGATTGGACTGATACGTCTAAGGGCTGGAATGCATCCAATTAGTATTACTTTCTTTGAAAATAGCGGCGATCAGAAACTAGATGTTTCCTATGAAGGGCCAAACATAAGCTCTCAACAAATCCCCCAAGAAGTTTATTACACAAAATAACTACTCTCATTGAACTCTAGTTTATTTAAACAATTTAATTACTCACAATAATCCCATGCCTAAACCTCTAAACATTGCGATCATAGGGCATCAATTCATGGGAAGGGCCCACTCGAATGGCTGGAAACAAGCAGAGAAGTTTTTTGACCTCGACGCTGCACCAATACTGAAAGTCGCATGTGGTCGTAATGAAAATGAACTCAATAAATTTGCCAATAAATGGGGATGGGAGGAAATCTCTACTGACTGGGAAAATGTTATTAATCGAGACGATATCGACATTGTTGACATAGCCACTCCAACATATCTGCATCACGACATGGCAATTGCTGCTGCTAAAAATGGTAAGCATATTTTCTGTGAAAAACCCTTCGCTCTAAATCTAGGACAAGCTGAATCGATGCTTAAATCTGCAGAGGAAGCCAACATCACACATTACCTCAATCACAATTATCGAAGATGCCCTGCAGTAAGGCTCGCAAAGAAACTTATTGAAGATGACAAACTCGGTAAGCTATATCATTGGCGGAGCACCTATCAACAGGACTGGCTTGCCAATCCTGAAGCGCCAATGAGATGGCAATTACAGCATGAGCATTCGGGTGGAGGACCCCACATTGACCTTGGGTCCCATTGCATTGATCTTGCACGTTATCTCATTGGTGAAGTTTCATCAATTTCTTGCATTAAACCAAAATTTGTTAATGAGCGCCCATCGGGCGATTCAAATAAAGAAGAAGTCACGGTCGATGACGCTTCACTCATGGCAGTTGAATTCAAAAATGGTGCCGTGGGTTCATTCGAATGCACGCGGTATGCCAGCGGACGAAAGAATAGAAATCAATTTGAAATCAACGGCAGCAAAGGGAGTGTCGTTTTCGATCTAGAAAGAATGAATGAATTAGAATATTTTTCATCTTCCGATACACAAGAAGAACAAGGATTTAGAAAAATCCTCGTGACAGATCCCTCCCACGAATATGCAGGGAATTGGTGGCCTCCGGGTCATATCATCGGATATGAACACACATTTGCGCACGCCGCAGCAGATTTTTTAAACGCAATTGCACGCAAAGAATCAATACATCCAAATTTCTTTGATGGCGTCGAATGCATGAGAATTCTTGAAAAGGGATCTCAATCAGATGAAGAGTGTAAAAGGATATCACTCTAATTAGAACTCTACTTAACCTCTATTTTTTTGTAGATATTTCTTTTTATACTTTTCGTATAACCGAGTCTGCTTGTTCGACATGTCTATTGGTCGGCCACCAATGTAAGCATTAAATATTTTTGTAGTTACCTCTAAAGGATCTCCAGAAGTTATTATGAAAGTAGCATTCTTTCCCTCTTCCAAAGATCCAAGCCTGTCATCAACTCCTAGAATCTGTGCCGGATAAAGGGTCACTGATTTCAATGCTTCTTCTCTAGGCAATCCAAATGCAGCCGCCCTAGCAGCCTGATAAGGTAAATTCCTCTCATGAGGTGCGTCCATAGATCCTCCACGACCCGCAATGCAAAATCTTACACCGGCGCGTTGAAGTTTAACTGGATTGACCATCGGCGTGTCATAATTCTCCCAGCGTCTTCCTGGAAGAGAATTCACAGGACTAATAATGACTGAAACATTATGTTTCTTTAACAGCGGGATCGCTCTCCACGCATCAGAACCTCCGACTATTACAATCTTTACCTTCTGCTCAAGGGCGAATTTAACGGCTTCTTGAATTTCGAATAATCTATTAACGTGAACATATATCGGCACAGAACCTGACAACACACCTTTCATTGCTTCCCATCTCAAGTCAGTCTTTTTCAATAAGTTCCCTACCTTCTTTGCATTTAAATAAGCTCTGGCATTATTGAAGCTCTCTTCGAGTCTTTTTAACTGCAATTTCGTCTTATCGGAAGCTTCTTTAAGAGCCTTCTTCTGCTTTGCGTTTAGAGCCCTCCCAGGATCAGGAACATTCGGCCAGCGCAAATGCATACCAACAGAAGATTTTACTGTCATTTCCTCCCAAGTCCAACCGTCCAACTTCATCAAAGCTGACTGTCCAGCAATTAATCCATTACTTTGAGGCACGCTCAAAACATGAAGGACTCCGTTACTGCGTGTAACCGGCAACAATTCACTGTCGGGATTCACTGTAACCTCAGCTCTCACATTCGGATTAATATCTCCAAACTCAATCATATCTCTAGTTGCCCTAACGGCCCTAATTTCTGTTAACCCAAGGACTGTATTTGATGCGATCATTCCCGGATAGATATGCCTCCCCAAACAATTAATTACCTTCACTGATTTACGTTCTTTGATTGGCTTATCCGGATTAGCTCTTTCGATCTTCTTTATCTTCCCATCTTCAATAAACATTGACCCAATAAAGGAATCAGAACTGACAGGATGAATGGTCGCCTCACTAAAAACTAATGTTCCTGTCGGTTTCAGCGATGGCACATTGTCATTCGCAAATACAATTGCCAAATGTCCCAACCATATTAAGTACAATATAAAACAGTTTCTCATTTTAATTAGATTGACAGCACTTCCCGCTAGTACATGTGTGTAAACTCTTCCCGTTATGATACAATCCTCTAGTAATTGTAGTGCAAGACTTTAACATTACTGGCAACCATCTCGGCCTTTTAGATAACTGAGCAGTCTCTTCTTTTGAATTACTACTTTTATCATTTTTTGAATCATCCTCTGGTTCTTTAATTTTCTGCGAGATTACTTTGTTCACTAATCTCGCTCTTTCATTGATGGCTCTTTTGCGCAAAATGCTATCGGTCTCGAGATCAAAATAAATCACCCCCTCTATCCAAGTTTGCTCCGCTTTAGAATAAGTAGAAAGCGGATGCCCATTCCAAATAACAAAGTCAGCATCCTTTCCTGGCTCTAATGAACCAACTTTACTATCAATTCGAAGTTGTTTTGCCGGATTAATGGTAACAAATTTCAGGGCCTCCTCTTCTGAAACCTCACCATACTTGACTGCCTTTGCTGCCTCTATATTCATTCGACATGCAAGCTCACTATTATCAGAGTTGAATGAAGTAACGACCCCCACCTTACTCATCAATGACGCATTATATGGAATCGCATCATATACTTCAAATTTATATGCCCACCAATCACTGAAAGTGGAACCTCCTGCACCAATCTCAGCAATAGCATCAGCTACCTTATAGCCTTCTAACACATGCTGGAAAGTTCCTACAACAAAGCCAAACTTTTGAGCGAGCCTTACAAACATTAATATTTCATCCTGCCGGTATGAATGAATATGAACAATTCTATCACCATCTAATATTTCTAAAACCGCCTCTAATCGATAATTTCTTCTATGGGGACGGTTCTCTTTAGCTGCTTTTATTTTATCCTTTCGGTACTCAGAAGCAGCAATAAAGGTGTCTTTCATGATCTGCTCGACGCCCATGCGGGTTTGAGGGTAACGCGTTGTGTTATTATCACCCCAATTTGATTGCTTAACATTTTCACCCAAAGCAAATTTGACACCAGGCTTTGCCCCAACAAATCTTAAGCCGTCAGGATCCGAACCCCACCGCAATTTAATAACTTGGTTCTGCCCCCCCATAGGGTTAGCAGAGCCATGCAATAAATTTGCAGTCGTCAACCCACCAGCAAGCTGCCGATACAATGAAATATCAGTAGGATCAAGAGAGTCCCCGATTCTCACTTCCACAGTAACGGCATGAGTTCCTTCATTCACTCCCCTGCTAATAGCACTATGAGAATGGCAATCAATTAGTCCGGGAGTGATATGCTTACCTGACGCATTTATTTCTTTGACCCCCTCGGGAAGAGAAAGATCCTTTCCAATAGAGACAATTCGCCCCTTATCGATTAACAGATCGGCTTCTTTGACAATCCCTTGATCGGCACTAGTCCATATTGTAGCACCTTTAAAAAGAATCCTTTCAGAAAGTTTTAAAGGAAGATTTCTTACACCATAAGCTCCAGCCGGATAGGAAGAAAACTCAAGACCAGGTACATCATCCTCAATTTCAGATTTCTTTTCCTCTTCTTTCTTTTTGTCTTTAATTCCTTCGACACGCTTAGCGTTCCACCAAAGTGTCTTTCCTGATGATAGCACTCCTACTCCGCTCAAAGTCTTCTCTTCAGAATTAAAGGATGCCGACAAACGAGCATTGCCTTTTTTTTCTCCTAAAATTGCTGAAGGTGGGAACAGGAGGAGCCTCCCTAATTTCCATTCACCAGAAAATTCTTTACCCTCTCCGTATTTCACCTTGATTTTTTTACCTTCAGGTATTTCCCATATAATTGACTCTTTATCCCCAAAACCACTAATTTCCCAACGACCAGAAACCTTCAACTCGGGACTCAATTCCTTAAGGTAAGGAATCCCGTCGACCCAAGTCGTATGTATTTTTGATTGATCATCCAAAAATAGATCCCCTTCTGAAACTACAAGATTCGCAAATTTTCCAGTCACCAAATCTCCACACCTATCATCTATCCCTAGTGTTTTGGCGGGGATTGAAGTCAATGCTTGGAGCGCATAATTAGGATCCATTCCACGTTTAACTGCAATACGAATCCTTTTCCAAAAGCTTTTCAATGGATCATCCAAACCATGTGAACTAAAAGAAAGTTTTAATCCATTTGTGGATACTAAGGCCGGACCTGAAGGGGCAAATTCCCAATGCTGAAGTTCTTCAAGTGAATAATCCAAAGCTTTTGCCGGATCGTCAATGGAAGGAAGCGTAGGAAAATTCAAAGGCATTATTATATTACATCCCAGCTCTTTCAATGCTCTGATACGTCGATATTCATACCCGTTTCCCTTCACAACTACATCCAATTTAAATTCATTTTTCACTGTTTTAATACGGTCATAATCCAGCTCGTCTCGAGCAACGAACAGAAATCTGTCAGTCAATTCTAATTTATTTAAGGCTCGACTGTGAGATGGTCGCACAGCACTGGACGGAAGCTTGAGATGTGCCGCCATCGCCTCATGATACCATTTTGCGTCAGATAAAGTTTGCCTCACCAATGCAATGGATCCCATCAAAGACGAAGGATATCCTCCACCACCATGATCGAAGTCAAGAACTTGACCCACTGATGAATTAAGTAGTTGCTCACCTCTGTCCCCATCACGAAGTAATAACAGTGCGCTCTTGCCTCTAAAGATTCCATCCTTTGGAACTGTATGAGCAACGCTGAAACCCATGCCTCTCATCAACTTTAATTTGTCCTCATCCAAACTTATCAATGATGCCGCATTCCGATCAGGCATTACTTTTTTATTCCAATGACTGCCCGTGAATTTATCTGACACTTCCCCCTCTAACCAAGGTTCAATAAAACCAGGATAAATGCGCTTACCTTCCATATTCCATACTCTAGACCCTTCAGGAGCGATGACATTTTCACCAATCGAATCAATGCGACCATCGCGAAGAATAATATTCGCTTTAAGATCACCGCGAGAACTAACCACAACCCCGCCCATCAAGGCATGCAATCTTGAATCATTACTCCGAATACCTTCAACAGGAGCGAAACCCTCTTGACCTTGGGTTAATAAAAGAGGGCAGAAAAAAAATATTATTGGGAGTAACCGCACAAGTAAAATAGTAGTAACCAAAGATCTAATTATCCAAACAAACTTGATTCAATTCACAAGAAATAGAAAGAAAGATAATATAGCATATAAATAAAAAATAACGTACCTCAAACCGTATTTTCCCGATGCTTTAATAGATTTCATATTTAAGGTTATTTTTTTGTTTACTATAGAGATGAAAATTCTACAAATTGTCTAATAATGAAAAAAGCACGCTTCACCTTTAAAGCAGTTATAATACTCGCTGCTCTAACTATACACCCTACAGTCACTGCCGCAGATTCCATTGCAGTTGGAGCCAATGCTCCAGCCCCAGCCGTCAATGACGAAACCGGCAAAGCCATTAATCTTGCCAAATATTACAAGCAAGGAACAACCTTGCTCTTTTTCTATCCGAAAGCAAATACAGGGGGATGAACTGCCCAAGCCTGCAGTTTGCGGGATAACATGTCATCTTTGAAAAAAAGAGGAATCAAGGTCATCGGTATCAGTATGGACAAAGCCGAAGATCAAAAGAAATTCAAAGACAAAAACAATTACACATTTCCCCTAATTGCCGATACTGAAGGAGTTCTAGTAAAAGCTTTTGGGATCAAACTCTTTACCCCAAAGATATGCGCCAGAGAAAGCTTCCTTATTAAGGATGGGAAAATAGCATGGATCGACCGTAAAGTTTCTCCTAAAACCCACACAGAAAAAGTGTTAGCGGCGGCTGATTCTTTAACAAAGAAAAAGTAATCTCTCAGCACTATTCAGATTCCGGATCTGAATTCGGGACAGCCTCTGGCTCACTTGGCGATTCTTCCTGTTGAGAAACAGGAACGGCCGGAGCAATTGGAGCGACCGATTGAACCTGAGCGGCTTTGCCTCTTATTTTTACTAGATTCTTACCTCTTTCTACAAGATCAGGGCGGAAATTTTCAGCTATGCTTATCGGCATAAAATGAAAAATAAGCAAAGCTAAAGCAGCACCACCGATTAAACCAATGACTCCCCATGCGAGCCCAGGAATGCCCCTTGGCTGACCCACAGGAGCCTGTTGATTGGGCGGAGCATATGTAGGCATACCCTGTTGATAAGGATAGGCTCCTGCTGGAGGTGGAGCAGAATATATTTGTTGGTAAGGTTGAACATTTTGATATGGATTCATCTGCTGCTGGGCATACAATTGCGGCGTCACCGCCACCTGAGGAGCCATGAGAGGAGGTTCAACCGGCGCCTGATAAACAGGTTCAACTGGCGCTTGGTAAACCGGTTCGACTGTCTGTTCGACGTTTGCTTCAACAGAAGAAACTTCATTCCGGGACTCATTCATTACCTCCGCAGCTCTGTCTGCATCAGCGACCTGTTCGTATGCATCCTTCATCCAATCATCCTCTTGTGGCTGCGGCAATTGACCAATGACCTCTTCTTCAGTAGCAGGAGAGCTCATTCCAACCACTTTGACTGGGCCTGTTGGTTCCTCTGCTTGGGGTTCCTCTGCTTGGGGTTCCTCTGCTTGAGGTTCCTCTGCTTGAGGTTCCTCTGCCTCATCCCCGAACGATCCGGGGCCGGAGTATTTTGGATTTAAAAGCGAATCGC
>DUBC01000035.1 GCA_012960505.1 Verrucomicrobiales bacterium | reverse complement strand
CTTTTTCTCCCAAGCGTCAATGAATCCGTCCTGATCTGCATCGACGAGGGAAGCGACTGGGCTACCGCCCTTTGCAATTTTGAGGATTTCATTTTCAGAAATGGCTTTGTCCCAGATTGCGACCTCGTCAAGAAGTCCTCGGTACTGCGCTTCACCATTGTTACGGGCACCAATAATGAGGTGACCGCCGCCGTTCGGCGCACGCTGTGCGAGTGTCCCGTCAAGGACACCATCAAGGTACATCTTGGCAGTATCAGAAGATCCATCGTAGACCCAGGCGGCATGAAGCCATCCGTTCTGATTCTCGGGAGGAGTATAGTTATCCAAGTTTGTGTCACTGTTCCAGTCCGCGCCCCAGTGCGCACTGTGTAGGAACCCATTGTTGCGGATACCGTGATGGATACCCTGGTTGGTCTGACCGAAGAGAAAACGCTCACCGTCCAATGCAGAAGGTTTGATCCATGCGGTCATGGTGTAGCTTCCGTCACCTGAGTCACGAATCTGTGAATTCATATCAATGCTAGGGACACGGAAGTGCCCTCCGTCGAGTTGAGCGGCAGAGCCCGGAGAAGGCCCAGTAGGAGCGCCTCCGTCAACAAAATCAACAAGATCAGTCGCGGTGGCAATGTTGTCATTAAAGCTTTGATCCGATGCTGTGTCTGACTTACTTTCGAAGTCGTAGTAAGCGATAGGAATAGGGAGTCCTGCAACGCTGTTAGGGTTTGTTGGATCTGATCCATTAGCAATTTCAGTACCATCATTGAATCCATCACCGTCCGTGTCCGATTCCTGCGGGTCCGTCCCAGCCTGAAATTCATCTTCATTAGTGAGTCCGTCCTGGTCAGGATCGGCTCCCGGGTCATCGACATCGTTCCTATCCTCCCACCAGTCAGGTAACCCATCATCATCATCATCAGTTCCATCGATGTCGATTGGGCTCGCGCCTTCTTGAGCCAGTGTAAAAATGTCTTCTGTGGATAAGACTTCGTCCCAGATAGCGATTTCATCAACGAGTCCGCGGTAACCAGCTTCACCACCGTTGCGCCCCCCAATGATCAGATTCCCATTCCCATTAGGTGCACGTTTGTTGCCTTCCCAGTCAAGTGCGCCGTCAAGGTAGATCTTGCCGATGTCAGATCCTCCGTCATAGATCCATGCTGCGTGAATCCAACCATCCTCATCTTCTGCCAAGTAACTATTAAGGTTTGTGGCACCATTGGTGTCTGCTCCCCAGTGAGCCTGATGCAGAAATCCACCACTACGGATACCGTTGTGAATACCTTGGCTTGTCTGACCGAAGAGGAACTTGTCCCCGCCAAGGTCAGATGGCTTGAGCCATGCAGTGAATGTGTAGCTTCCCGAGCCGCTAATAATATTACCTAAATCTATGCCTGGAACGTTAATAAGTCCGTCCTGAAAATTGGCTGCGGTTGCAGGACTTGAGCCTGCTGGCGCTCCGCCATTGATTCCGAGAGTAGTCTGAGCCGTACGGATCACTTCCGCATCATTTCCTTGATCGCTCTTATCAGTTACTATGTTCTCTGTATCACCTTCGAAGTCGTAATAAGCAATGGGTTCAGGGGTCTGAGATTCCGCATTGATTATCAGCATAATCATTAGTCCGTTGAAAAGAGTTGAGCGCAATTGATTAATCATTTTCATAGGAATGGAATTCTATTTCTAAGATTATACTTCGTATTTAGTGGTTTGATCAACAACTTGAGGATAACACTTTATTAATCTTTGTCCTATTTTCTCTGAGGTTTGCTTTTTTGATATCGTAATAAAATAAAAAACCCGTCACATTGAGTGACGGGTCCTTAACTTTTCCTTATGAAAAGAATGATTTTTATTTGTCCCGTTGGAAAGCATCACGATTGCTTTCCTCGGTCTTTGTCTTATCAGATCCATCATTTGAGTCCGTTGTTTCGGGTTTGGATTCTGGTTCTGGTGCTGGTGCTGGTGCTGGTGCTGAAGAATCCTTACTGATCACTGTGGCAATACTGCCTTTTTCAAATTCAATCTTTACATTGTTATCGACCTTAACGGAGATGCTTTGCTTTTTCACGCTAGTCACTAGTCCGTGAATTCCTCCTGCAGTGATAACTTTGTCCCCAATTTTCATAGCCTCTACCTGTGATCGGAGTTTTTTTTGTTTCTGTTTTTGAGGCCGAATCAAAAGAAAATAAAATATAACAAATATCAATATTAGCGGTAAGAAGGATGTCAGCCCTCCTCCAGAAGCTGCTTGTCCTTCGGCCTGTGCGGTTAAGTAGAAAAGTGTATTAGATAAATTCATCGGGATAATCAGTTATGATTTTTTTTGCCTTTGTTTGATAGGTATTGTGAACCTAAGGAGCAGTAAATCAACTATTCAATAATTCTTAAGAAAGGTGGCATTATTTTTTCTGGCAGTTTTCTTGTAATTCTTTCCGCAATTTTTCGAATTCCCCACGTTCTATAGAGTTTCGTGCCCGCCTGAGTAAATTTATATAATAATAGAGATTGTGGAGGGTAGTTAATCTAATTCCTAAAATTTCTTCAGATTTTATTAGGTGCCTAATGTAGGCGCGGCTAAATCCGTTGCTACATGAATAGCATGCACATTCTTCGTCTATGGGTAATGGATCAGAAGCGAATCTTTGATTTTTTAAATTCAGTGTTCCTTGAGACACGTAGACTGTTCCGCTCCTAGCAACCCGGGTCGGAAGGACACAGTCAAACATATCGATGCCCCTGGCGATCATTTCTATCATCTGAGCTGGTGTCCCTAGACCCATCGCATACCTGGGTTTATTTTTCGGCAAGAAAGGGACTGAGTGATCGATAGCTGCTATCATTTCTTTTTCAGGCTCCCCGACGCTGACTCCACCAATAGCGTATCCATCAAATTTTAACTCAACAAGTCCCTTGGCAGATCGCTCTCTTAGGTCCGGGTAAATAGATCCCTGAACGATTCCAAAGTGAAGTTGTCTGTGAGAGCTTTTCCCAGCCATAGGGTTATTGTTGTTGATCCATTCTTTGCAACGAGCAGCCCATCGCAAAGTAAGCTCTCCGCTCCTTTCAGCATATTCTTCATCACATGGGTAGGGAGGGCATTCGTCAAATAGCATCGCTATATCTGAACCGAGTCCGGCCTGAATTTCCATCGATGTTTCCGGTCCTATGAATGTGGGAGAACCGTCCAAATGATTTTGAAAATGGACCCCTTCTTCACTGATCTTTCTCATTTTTGCTAATGACCAGACCTGAAATCCTCCACTATCTGTTAGGATCGGTAGGTCCCAGTTCATGAATGAGTGTAGACCTCCCATTCTTTTGATTATTTCAAGGCCCGGACGAACAAAGAGATGATAAGTGTTTCCGAGTATAATTTGAGCTTCCAGATCTTTCAACTCATGGGGGCTTACGGATTTTACAGTGCCCTGTGTTCCTACGGGCATGAAAATTGGAGTCTCTACAATGCCATGCGCAGTTTTAAGCTGTCCGCGTCTAGCGAATGATTCAGGATCGGTATGTAGAACTTCAAACACGCTGTCGAACCTTAACGTTAGCATCATTTTCGGCAAGTGACCCTTATTTTACTGTATAATTATTCCTTAATACTTTTTAATGTGCTTCGATTTGATGCTCACTTTGTTCGGTGCTATCTTAAGTTAACCATAAATCTCCTCAGTTTTTATTGGTTTTATTATGGTATGATCATTCAATTCCAGAAGGTTACTATTTTATTAAAGTGGCTGATATTGATAATTGCTTTTTACCCAATAATTAGTCAGTCGGATTCTGTTGCTCGGAAGTGGAATGAGCAGAACCTGAATGCGATTCGTCTTGATATTCCTCATCCTCCAGTTCATGCGAGGAATCTTTTTCATGTTTCGGTAGCGATGTGGGATGTCTGGGCTGCTTTTGATGATGTTGCCGTAGGTTATCTCCATAACGAATTAGCAGTTGTGCCTGATGTTAAAGGCGACGGTGTAGATTCTATGGATGTTGAAATGGCTAGGAAAGAAGCGATAAGCTTTGCAGCTTATAGGGTCCTTAGATCTCGTTATCAGAATTCAGTAGGTGCTGATGTGACTAAAGATGCTCTAATTAATCAAATGGTCACTCTAGGTTATGATGAGTCGAATGATTCAACTGAAGGTGATTCTCCTGCCGCTTTGGGTAATCGGATAGCTAATACCGTCCTTTCTTTTTCTTGGAATGATGGATCAGGTGAAGCTGAAAACTATGTGGATCTCACCTATGTGCCGGAAAATGATGCTTTGCCTCTTGATGAACCTAGGTTCACATTATTGACTACATCAAATCCGAGTCGTTGGCAACCTTTGGCCTTTGGAGATTTTGCTTTGACGCAGAATGGGATCGAGACGGATCTCATTCAAACTTTTCAAGGTTCTCAGTGGTTTATGGTTCGGCCCTTTGCGTTGCGAAGAAAAAGTCCTGGCGGCCTTTATGATGATCCTGGCCCTCCTCCAATCTTAGGAGCATCAGGAGATCAAAAATTTAAAGATAACATTAATCAAGTTATACGATATAGCAGTTGGCTCGATCCAAGGGACCAAGTTGAAATGAATATTTCTCCTCAAGTTTATGCAAATAATTCACTTGGAAGAATGGACGGGAAAGGGCACGGCAATAATCCCGTCACTGGTGACCCTTATCAGGATAATAGAGTTCTCAGAGCAGATTATGGCAGAGTCATTGCTGAGTTTTGGGCTGATGGACCTGAGTCTGAGACGCCTCCAGGCCATTGGAATGTGGTTGCCAATGAAGTAGCTGATCATCCAAAAACGACCCGTAGAATTGAAGGAAGAGGGCCCGTAGTTAATGATTTGGAATGGGATGTTAAATGTTATTTTGCAATGAATGGGGCTCAGCATGATGCTGCGACAGCAGCCTGGACATGTAAAAGAATATATGACTATGGGCGTCCGATCTCTATGTGTCGTTACATGGGTTCAATGGGGCAATCAACGGATAAAGGTAGTTCAGGGACTTTTGCTGAGCTAACTTATGACCCTGAAGGATTAAAGCTTGAAGCGGGGGTAGTTGAAATCGTGACTCCAGAAACTTCACTTCCCGGTGAGCGTCATGAGCATTTGTCTTCAAGTATAGGATCAATTGCTATATATGCTTGGTCAGGAGAACCTGAGGATCCAGAATCTGATTTGGGTGGCGTTAACTGGATTCCAGCAATGAATTGGCTTCCTTATCAGCGTGACACTTTCGTGACTCCCGCTTTTCCTTCATACGTTTCTGGGCACTCCTGTTTTTCCAGAGCAGGTGCTGAAGTCATGACAAAGATGACGGGCAGTTCTTATTTTCCTGGAGGCTTTAAAGAATATTTAATACCGAAGGGATCCCTAGAATTTGAGTATGGACCTACTGAGGATGTTAAATTGCAATGGGCGAGTTATTATGATGCTTCAGATGAGGCCGGTGTTTCTAGATTGTGGGGAGGCATTCATGTTTCGGCAGATGATTTTCCTGGGCGTGTCATGGGTTCTCGTGTTGGTCTTCATGCTTACGAGTTGGCAAAAAAATATTGGGACGGAAGTATAATTAAAGAGCCAGTGCAGTTTTCCTTTTTGCGAGATGCAAAGTTGGGAAAAGCCACTATTAACTGGGACCGTACCATTGGTTTATTTTATAAGGTGCAGTCATCGTTTGATCTAGCTGACTGGTGGGATGAAACCGAATGGATCAGAGCTGAAGATATTTGGGGTAAATTTGAGGATACTAAGCCCTCCCCAGAAAGAGCTTTTTATCGTGTTTTGCGCGCAATTAGCGGGTTCTAAGATTTTTTTTCTCTAATAATATTAGCCAGTCCCAGGGAAGGGGAGACTTCATCCATTTAGGGGGACTTGAGAATTCAGTTGACCACGGATATGTGATTTTTTCTGTGCTTGTTATTTTAAATCCAAACCTGTGTGCAAGACATATTAGTTCCTCTTCCAGATAATGCTTAGTAGGCACTCCTCCATAATTAATAATGCCTCCTCTGGAAATCATTTTGCCGTCTTTATCTTTTGTATCGAATCCTTCAGTCAATGCTTGTACTGAAGTGTCACCGTTCCTGATGTTCCACTCGACGAGTCGATGTTTTGAGTAAAGAGCAGATTCTAGGGAAGGAGTAACTAGAACTAGAAATCCTCCTGTCCGGATAGATTTTCGTACATTACGCCAAATTTTTTCTCGATCACTAATTGAAGGGCTCAGAACGACATTAATGCAGAGAGCCATATCGGATGGTTTGATTTTTGGTGACGATGTTCGAAGGTCACACACGCTAAGGCTTAGGTTTTTGAGATGTTTGTGGGATCGTTTTGCTGCATTTATCATCTCTGTTGAATAGTCAAATGCTTGAACGCTTTTGAAGTGGTTAGATAGTAGAGGTAGGAACTTTCCTGTTCCGCAACCAAGATCGACTGCTCTTTCTTTTTTTATCCCTAATTCTTTAATGATCGATTCTATTTCACCGTTTTGATCATTATCATAAACGCTAAGAATGTTTCCCTCGTAATTAGTGGCAAGCCCTTTCCAATCTTCAGCTTCCATGAGGTTATTTAGTGCTTCTTTTATCCGGATATTCAATTAGACCAAGAGAGTCGAGGAAAGAGTCCATTTTTTTTACGGTATCAGTGTATGCGGTCCCATCACCTCTTCCGAAGTTAAAGAATCCATGCTTTTGATCATCATAAGCATGCAAGTCACATCGCAAGCCAAGTTCATCCATTTTCTTTTTGAATTGAAGGACATTATTAAAAGGAACT
Organism: Verrucomicrobiales bacterium; assembly: GCA_012960505.1. GTDB lineage: Bacteria > Verrucomicrobiota > Verrucomicrobiia > Verrucomicrobiales > DEV007 > EC70. Next base: position 9,522 of record DUBC01000035.1, on the reverse strand, counting down.
GTAGTATCCGCGCTGCCATGAAAAATGCAGGCAGGTGGTGTTTTCTTATCAATATGATGCAAAGGAGAAATTTTTTTCCAGTTCTTCCCTAAGCGATTATTGCCATAACCTAAAGGGGAGGTGTCACAGACTGGGTTGAAGAGAATTAGAGCAGCAGGTACAGAAGAGAACTTAAGATCACTTGATTCGAATCCAGTAATAGTTCCAGTACAGGCGGCTACGTGCCCTCCAGCCGAGCCACCCGCAGCGACTACCTTATTTGGATCTATTCCGAGTAGATTAGCGTTCGCGCGGACCCATCGAATTGCGGATTTACCATCTTCAACGCACTGCATTGGTTCTACGCCGTGACTTTTTTTGGTTCGATATTCAGCACTTATTGCGATCAAACCTTTTTTAGATAGGTGTCGGCAGTGTGGGTAAAATTGTTTTGGAGTGCCGCCGGTCCAGCCTCCGCCAAAGAAGAAAACAATTACTGTTCTTTTATCAGATCCTTTCCATTTTTCAGGTTTAAAAACGTGAAGCTCTATACTTGATTCTTTAAACTTTTTGAATGCAATTTTCTGATCAGGACTATTTGATTGGGCATGAAGAATATTTGAAGTCAGTAAAAGAGTGAGTATGTATAACACTTTACTATTCATTTTCAGTATACTGAGAAAGAATTTTTTGTTTTGCAAGCATGCATGGGAAATATTCGCCTAATGAGGCTTACCCGTCCTATACAAATGATCTATAGAACTTTTATTTAGTGAACGCCCGAAGACTGCTAATTCATCAATTCTACCTATGAAGTATCTGATGGGTGTTTTTCCGTTTGAGGATTTTATACTGGAATTTCCAATTTCAGCGTTGCTAAATTTTATGGAAGTTAAACCAGTTTTTGGGAAGTTATGTTCTGATATTTCTCGAGAATTTAAATAGTGGGTGACTTTCTTCTCATTGGAATTGCAAACACTAACGACGTGTAGCCACTTCCCGAGCATGTTTCGATTAAGTATTGGTGATGATGTAAAAGAATGATTCTTGCTATTTTGATCGTTCTGTATTTTGAGAGTGATTTGTCCCTTAGGAGTTAATGCCCAGTCAATCGAATTACTTGATTTTTCACTACTTGAAAGGAGTGAGGTCATACGTCTTGGCATTGCATCCAAGCGGATCCATAATGAAAGAGTGATTGTCTGGTAGGGTTCATTGGATTGAAAGTGGATCCGGTCGCTAGGACTTTTGAATTCGAGGCTTCCCTTGGATGGCCATCTACCATTTGTCCACCGGCATCCGACAATGGCCCCGTGGGAGAATTGGTTTTGAAATGAGGCCTGGTTCACTAAGCTACGTTCACGAGGCCCTTGTCCTTCAAAAGTATAGAGGGCCAATATGTCCTCGTCTGCTCGCATCTCTTCGATTAAATATTGCCATTTCTGATGGCGCATTGTCGAATTTTCAAGGGCAGTTTGTGCCAGTTCCGAATATGAAATAAAAGCCATGGAGTTAGCTGGAATTTTCTGAATGCTATTAGGCTGAATGCGAACAGCTTCTCCAGACTGAAGAGATCGCAAAGCTTTTGAATTCTGCTTCATTGGATTTTCATAAATGTCTACTAATCCACTGAAACAATGCACTTCAGTTAAGTGTCCATCTTCCTCAACGTTCATTCCAAATTCTGCTCCTAAGTCAATGACTTCGATTTGAGGTGTTGACACACTAAATCCGCAAGCTTGTGGTGGTACCTGAACTCTGATCCTTCCTTCTCGAAGGATTGCGCTGTTCTCTGAGGTGAGTTCTAAGATTGCAGGTCCTTCAAGGATAACTCTTGCTCCTGAGTAGAACTCTATAGCTGTGATTCCTGATTCAAGAATAATCTCTCCAGAATAAAGAATTCCATTTGTTTTAGTAGGTTGCATTCCGTTATCCACGAAATTTGCACCTACTGATTCCATAAGAATTGCTAGCCCATCATGAGTGATGGATTCAACTTGTGCTGCTTTTGCCTCGGTAGGAGCAATGCTAACGCGCTTATTTAAGAGAAGCGATAAGGAACCTGCGAATATGATAATGGCAGCAGCAGCAGCGAACCATGGCAGAGGCTTCCAGTTCGGAGTGAGTATTTGCTTAGTTGACTGGCCCTTATAAAATCGTGATGTTGATTGTGAAATTTGAATAGGTACCGTAGCATTGCTGATTTCGAGCGGCATTCTAGCTCCTAATTCTAGGTCCATTTGCACACACAATTCAGTGTAGTCCAGATAAAATTCACAGGCTTCTGGATCTCCAGAAAGGATGCTCTCAATGCGCTTTAATTCTTCTTCGTTTGCGACGCCATCATGAAGCTTTGAAATGAGTATTTCGAGCTCTGCAAACCTATCTTCTGATTTTCCCATTATTGAATGTTTTGTCTTATACTTAAAGTCTAATGTGCCTCAACTCGTTTGAAGTGCAGTGAGTGTTTTTTCGACACATAACATTAGGTTGTGACGAATACGGTAAAGAGTTTGTGAAATGGCTCCGACGGTCCTGTCCTGATCAGCTGCGATCTTTTGGACAGAGGCTCCTGGTTTGTATCGTTCTTCTACGAGGCTGCGATGATTGTCAGATAGTTTTAATAGGCAACTTTTTAGAGCCTTGATTCTGTCAGCGGCAGCATCTTTAGCTAAACGTTCGTCATTGCGTTCGGATAGGTAATCAAGGATGTCATCATTAAAGACTAATTTTTCTCTAGCCATTTTTCTTCTAAAAGAGAGAACATGGAAGTAGGCTATTTTACACGCCCATGCGTTGAAGTTTGTCCCTTCTTCAAAAGTGTCTGCCTTTTTCCAAATGGTGATGTTAGTTTCTTGTAGGAGATCCCGCGCTCTGCTGCGGTCAGTAATTAAAGTCAGCAAGTAACCGTACACTGGTCCTTGTGCTCCTGTGAGGAGTCGAACAAACTCTTCAGAATCTGATTTCATAAGTTAAAATTTTTCTAGGTATTCATCAGTATATGTTCAAATCAATAAAAATCTAACTCAAGGTCTACAATCATAATCATTTTTATATTGGTAGCTTTGTCTCATTCGATCATGATAAGGGATGAATGGTAATTAATGAATGAAAGTTAATAATAGAAACCATTTTATATTTTTGATCTGCCTCTTTTGTTTTGTCGGCTATGTGCAGCTGTTAAAGGCGGATGAAAAAATAGACTCAAAAGAACATTGGGCTTTCCAGTCAATAAAACGCTCGTCTGTTCCTGAGGTAGCTGCAGGTGATCCTATTAGATGGTTCATTGCAGAGTCCCTCAATAAAGAAGGAATCGATTTATCTCCATCTGCGGATCGTCGTGATTGGGTCCGTAGGTTGTATTATAACTTGATAGGACTTTCTCCAAGTTACAATGAACTTAGAACATTAAGTGGTGATGCGCGCTCTGACTCTGAACTTTCACGGGACCTAGTAGATGAATTACTTGGTTCGCCTCGGTATGGCGAGCACTGGGCTCGGCTCTGGCTCGATGTTGCTAGATATTCCGATACGAAAGGTTATGCGTATGGATCTGAAGAATTTAATTTTCCACATGCCTGGCTTTACCGTGACTGGGTAATTGATGCTTTTAACAAGGACCTTTCATATAAAAAATTCGTTCTAATGCAATTAGCAGCTGACCTGATGCTTGATCAGGGGCTTTGTGATCGATCTGATTTGGCTGCGATGGGATACCTCACTCTTGGCAGGAGGTTTATCAGTGTCGAACCGGATATTATAGATGATCGGATTGACGTTGTTACGCGGGGTTTAATGGGTCTTACGGTTTCATGTGCTCGTTGTCATGATCACAAGTTTGATCCAATACCTACAAAAGATTATTATGCCCTTTACGGTGTTTTTAAAAGTTCTCACGAAGAGCTCACCGCCCTGGACCTTCAAAAGTCTGGGTCCTTGGTCGAATTAAATAAAAAGAAGGATTCACTGGCTCAAGAATTTGAAAAGAAAGCGCTCGAACTTGAATCGCGATTTCTAGTTCGTGCTGGGGAATATATGTTGGCTTCGCTTAAAATCGAGGAGGTTCCTCCTCCTGATTTTGCAGAAATCATTGAAAAAGATGACCTGAATCCAGCTCAGATTCGTCGTTGGTATGAGTATTTGATTCAGAATGATCGCAAAATGGATCCGGTTTTTGAGCCATGGCTGGCCTTGGCAAAACTCAATGAGAGGACCTTTGCGGAGGAAGCGCCAAAAATTTTAGATGGCCTTTCCGATGCCAATGAACTTGTAATTTCCAAACTTCGTGAGGTGCCTTTAATGAGTATGTCTGATGTGGCCAATTGTTATGCTGAACTTTTACAGTCCGTTGGTAAAATTGCTCAAAGTTCGGTTAATCAGGAACAATTAGTCAATGTTGTTTCTGGTAAAGGGTCACCGATTAGAGTTCCAAGGGATTACATTCATGACGTGGAGTGGTTGTTTGATGAAGGATCCAAGACACCCTTAAAGAAGATGTTGGCGGACATTGAGCGTGAAATTATTAAGCTCGGTAAGGATGCTTCTCATTTTCTTATCCTAGTTGATCGTCCTGTTCCATTAAATGTTAACGTCTTTAATCGTGGTGATTATCCGAACCAAGGCCAGCATGTTAAACGTGGTTACTTATCCATGTTCGGCCAAGGGACCAAGACTAAATTTACTCAGGGATCGGGACGGCTCGAGTTGGCTAGAAAGATTGTTTCAAAGGATAACCCCCTAACGGCCAGAGTCATTGTTAATCGAATATGGAGGTCGCATTTTGGTGAAGGATTGGTCAAAACTGAAAGCGATTTTGGTTTGAGGAGCCGAGCCCCTAGCCATCCTGAACTTCTTGATTTCCTAGCTTCTGAACTGATTGATTCAGGTTGGTCAATAAAACATATTCAGCGACTCATTGCGACTTCTTCAGTGAGTAAAATTCTTTCTTCAACATTTCCTACAAAGGATCCGGAGAATCGTCTCTTGTCTGTTTATCCTCGCAGGCGCTTAAGTTTTGAATCCATGAGGGATACCATGTTGTCTATTTCTGGTGAACTTGACTTGCAGACAGGAGGGCCTCCCAAAGAATTGTTTGGTGGAGGGGCTTCGACGCGTCGTAGTGTTTATGGCAAGATTGATAGACAATTTCTCCCTTCGGTTCTGAGAGTCTTTGATTTTGCTAACCCCGAATTGCATGCGCCTAGGAGATATCGGACGAACGTTCCCCAACAGGCTTTATTTCTAATGAACTCAAAGTTCACCATTGATCGGGCAAAGGCTTTATCTGTTAGGGTTCATAATGATTATCCAGACGGGAATACAAAGTCAAAGATCAATAGATTCTATGAATACGTTTACGGTAGACGACCCCATTCAGAAGAGGTAAATCAGTCTGTTCTTTTCATTGAAAATTCTGAAAATAACGAGAAAGAAAATCAAAGCTTGGCCAAAGCTTGGTCTTACGGATTCGGTGAATTTGATAAGGGTTCGGGGAAAATTACAAATTACAAAGCATTGCCTTCTTTTGACGGCTCTGCCTGGGGAGGTGGATCAAAGTGGCCTGATCCTGCGTTGGGATGGGTCAGACTAACCGCTGAGGGCGGTCATGTGGGTAACAGTGTTAAACATGCTGCTGTTAGGCGCTGGAAGTCTCCATTATCTTCACGGATTCAAATAACAGGATCCATATCGAAGGTCGAAGCGTGCGGAGACGGTATCAGAGCGTGGATTTCAAGTAGCCGGAAAGGATTAATTGCCAATTGGGAGGTTGAATTTGATAAAGAGGAACCCGCTATTATAAAAGATCTAGAAGTGGAAGAAGGAGAGATAATCGACTTTATTGTCGATTGTGGAGAGATGAGCGATTTTTACTGTGATGGATTCCTGTGGGCTCCAGTTATAAAATCCATGGGGGAGGAAATATCCTGGTCAGCCCTGACTCATTTTTCAGGTAAGGGTAATGATAATGTTAGCCTGAGTGCTTGGCAGAGATTTGCTCAAGCATTATTAATCTCTAATGAAGTGATGTTCTTAGATTAATTTTATTTGGCATCGATATGAATTCTTTTCCTTTTGATTCTAGTAGGCGTAATTTCCTGCATCGATGTGGTATGGGGATAGGGGCTCTCGGGCTTGAGGGAATTCTTCAAGCTGACGCAGCAATGAATCCTGTCAGGAATCATTTCCCCATCAGGGCAAAGAGGGTAATTCATTTTTTCCTGAATGGCGGGCCTTCGCATGTTGATACTTTTGACCCGAAGCCTTCCTTAAATAAATATGAAGGAAAGGAATTGCCATTTGGTAAACGCAGAACAGAGCGCAAGACTGGCGCAGCTTTCCCTTCACCTTTTGAATTTAAAAAGTATGGTTCCAGTGGAACAGAATTCAGCAGTATCTTTCCTAAGATTGCGGAATTTGCTGATGACATTGCAGTTATTCGATCGATGAAGGCGGAACTGCCTAATCATGAGCCTTCACTCATGCTAATGAATTGCGGAGACTCGATCCTAAGTCGCCCGAGTGTTGGGTCGTGGGTCACTTACGGACTAGGATCAGAAAATAAAAATTTACCATCATTCGTTGCCATGAGTCCAGGCGGCTATCCAATTAAAGGAGCGCAGAATTGGCAGGCAGGTTTTCTTCCGGGAATTTTTCAAGCGACTTTCATTGATAGTAATCATAATAAAGTCGACAAGCTTATCGAGAATATAAGACCCTTAGGTCAAGACACTAAGTCTCAAAGGAAGCAACTGGATTTCCTCAATTATTTAAATTCAAATCATCTTAAATCAAGAGAGGAAGATCAATTGCTGAATGCAAGGATTCAAAGTTTTGAATTAGCTTATCGTATGCAAATGGACGCGACTGACGCTTTTGATTTAGATCGTGAGCCAAAATACATACGAGATCTTTATGGGCGGCACGTTCATGGAAGGCAGACCCTGATCGCTCGTCGTCTCCTTGAACGCGGAGTTAGGTATGTGCAATTATGGCATGGGGCCGGCCAACCTTGGGATAATCATGATAAGATCAAAGAAAACCATTCAAAGTTGGCCTCTCAGTTAGATTCTCCGGTGGCTGCACTTCTCCAAGACCTTAAGCAACGAGGAATGCTTGATGACACCCTAGTGATTTTCGGGGGGGAGTTTGGCAGAACTCCTACGGTAGAACTCACAGGCAGCGGTAAATCTAAGTTTGGAAGAGATCATAATCCATACGGTTTTAGCATTTGGTTAGCTGGTGGTGGAATTAAGGGTGGTACAGTCTACGGAGCCACTGATGAATTCGGCTTTGAGGCCGTCGAGAACACTGTCACGGCTCATGATCTTCACGCTACAATATTGAGTTTATTAGGCTTTGATCACGAGAGTTTCACTTATAGGTATTCAGGAAGAGACTTTAGGCTAACTGACGTTTCTGGAAAAATTATTAAAGATATTATTTCTTGAGAACTCGTTGATAATCAGTAAGTTATAGGGTAAGTGGAGTTACCCGAAGTGGTATGGATACACATGAAGTGTTGTCACTTTGTTGTCAGTCAGCACTTACACGAATCCATAACCTTAAATACTGAAATAAAATGAAAAAAATTGAGACCTTGTACTCATATTTGTACAATAAAAGCAACGGCATCTGGGCAGTTAAATACAAGTTTCACAAGAAGGATAATTACAAAAATGCCTCGTTAGGCACAAAGAACGAGCGTGAAGCCAAGAAGAACAAGAGAGCCTTCGATCTTCGGCTAGACAAAATGGCAGAAGATATAGCCGATAATAACCTTGATGATGAGCTAGTGGAGGTAGCAGGAGAGCTACTGAAGAAGATAACCAGTAGGGGTTTAACTGCCAGATGGCTCGTTAATTTCGCACGTAAAGCCCATCACATTCAATCAGGTGGGGCTAGCACTACCAAGGACTATACTTTGTCGGAATGGATAGATGCCTATCTAGAAAGGCTTCGCAGAGACGTAAAGCCACAGAGCCACGAAAGATATCTAAGCTACGCCCTTCCCTTAAAAGGACTCCGATGCGATCGGAAGGAGTGCAAGAAAGGAGAGGCTTCTACACTTGAGGTAACAGATAGTAAGTTGGAAAAGATATCTAAAAAGCCTCTTCATTTGTTAGAGGCATCGGATATTAGAGAAGTAAGAGAGCATCTTGCTAGGGGAGACAGAAGAGCAAACACTATCAATCAAACCCTAGCGATACTGAAAAGAGTTCTCAAACAAGCCCATAAGGATGAGTTAACTCATAGAGATTTATCACTTAATGTAGATTTCCTGAAGAAGACAGACTCATATAAGCGTGGTGGGTATACCGAGGAGGAGGTGGAAAAGCTACTGAAGACAGCCAAAGGAGACTGGAAGGGCGTTATAATGGTGGCTGCTCATACGGGATTAAGAGCAACTGATTGCCACGAACTTAAATGGGAAATGGTGGATATCGAAAATCAAACAATCACATTAGTTCCAACTAAAAGGCGATTAAATTATGACAAAGGGACTCTCACATTACCTATTGTTGGGAGTCTTTTAATACACCTAGAATCCTTAGCATTAACAGCAGGAGAGAATAGATCGGGTTACCTATTTGGTACATCGAAGTACGCCCAAGAGACACGTTCTAAGAAGTTCCGTGAACTGCGGGAAGATGCTGGAGTGACTTATGAAGTTGTTGTTGATGGAATAAAACAGAAGAGAGACTTCCACTCACTGAGACATTTCCATAATACAGCAATGAAGAATGCAGGAGCAACTGCCGAAGAGCGCATGTCACAGCTTGGGCATTCGAGGATTGAAACCAATCAGCTTTATACACATCACGACTTGGATGGACGTAGAAAGGTATTGGAGAAAGTATTCGGCACTTAATAAAGCTTCCTGCGTTTAAAGGCAGAGCAGAGCTAAAGCAAGTAGCGTAATACTTCTAGAGATATCACTGAGAGCGATCCTTCTTAAATGAGGGATCGCTCAGTGAACGTCTGGACAATGAACACCGAAGTACGAAGATCAGCTTCCCTTTGACGAGATAGTTCGAATTACCTTGTAATTGCCCTCCTATTCGCTAAAATATTTACCAAGCATCAGGAGTAATCCCTAACCGGATTCGGCAACCTGACCACTGGAGTAGTCAAGGTGCCTAGATGGACGGGAACATTAGTTCTTTTCCACGATGTGCAGTGCGAGTTAACAGCGCACTGAACGAACTCTCCAGCGGAATTTTAACGGTCCGTCCTGATTCAAAGGTCGGGCCGTTTTTATTTCGTAAGGGGCTCCTGGTGTGTTGAACAACAAATTAAAACACATCATGAAAAAAGAGAATACATTATCAATTCGGGTTAATGAGCAGAACCTGTTCCACCATCTTTGGAACAATAACGGCACTTGGTGGTGCAATTACACCGTTCATTATTCGGACAACACGTCGGAGAGGGTCAGATGCTCGCTCAAGACCCATGATTCTGAGTTAGCAAAAAAACTGAGGGATTTTCTCCTAAACGGTGGAGACCCTAAGCAAATCAATAGGCGGGCGGCGTATCCAAGAC
>DUBC01000034.1 GCA_012960505.1 Verrucomicrobiales bacterium | reverse complement strand
ACGCATAGCATTTGACAAAGGTGTTTCATTACGGATTAAATCACCAAATAAAGTTAAATCATTGTTCTCATCAAAGTCCAAAAGAAGCCAGTATTCATCCAAATATAAACCTTCATATCCCTCTATACAAAAGTCATTATTACTCATAAACGGCACCCATTTAATAAGTTCAACGCAGCTATAAACCCTCTATCTTTTATTCTTAATATGTTTAAAATCTATAACCGATCATGCCATTTCCCCATATCCCTTTTACGCAAATCGAGTTCATTGAGCATTTGTTTCTTAGAGATTGCTAGAGCTTCTCTTTTAGATCTTCCTGACCAATGACGAGCAACCTTACTTTGCGCTCTTTCCAAGCGTTGAATTCTAAAATTGGAATCAGGCAAAATACTCACTAATTTTGAAAATTTGAATAAAATCTCTTGATATAGATTGCTTGCCCCTTCTAAATTACCCCGCTCATTAAAAAGCATTGCGCGGTAAGCTAAGGTAGCCTCCCAAAGATCAGCTATTTGCCCCACCACTCCAATGTCCCTATCTTCCTCAAAAACCTCAGCAGAGGGAACAACCCTCAACTTTGATTGCAGTGGATCACTACAGCATTTTTTTCCTGACTCAACATCACGCCAAGTCAAACTCATTTCAAACGGCAATATCTCCCCACTAGCATAGCTGGGTATCTCTGCTAGTACCGCAATAGGTCTTTTACGCCCCTCCAAGACTGTACCCAAACTTATTTGTAACAAATCTCCTATTTGAGATACAGGGACCTCAGTCAGGATTTCCAACTTGACCCCTTCAGGAATTTTCACAATCAATTGAACATCTTGGGCCGCTTTTTTTCGAATCTCGCCCAATTCTCCAAGCACCACATCAATAATGTCATTGGAAGTTTCAGCGTCATGCAATCTTCCTTGACCGCCTTGTGCTAAGGCATCCAATTGAAGCGGTGAGTAATTCTCACCAATACCAATTGTAGATGTCTGAATGCCACGCAATGCAAGCTCTTCAGCATGATTTCTTAAAAGATCAGGATTAGTAACCCCTTTATTTGCCATGCCATCTGACAAGAGCAAGACATGGCCTTCATTTAAATCGCTTCTGTCAATGCGTTCTGCAATACATGCAGCACCTTCAAACCATCCGCCACCAAGATTTGTAGATCCTCTCGGGTGAAGGTCCATTAGTGTAGTTTGGGCTTGCTCCAATCCTTCTGGGTTCATCGCAAGGTTAGCAAAATGTCTGGTGACTTCATGATCAAAAGAGACCAGTGAAAGTCTATCTAAAACGCCTAGTCTTTTAGAAATACCCAAAGCTGCCGTCTTAGCCGCCTCCAGTCGTCTTCCATGCATGGACCCTGACCGATCAATCACTAATGCTAAATTTATCGGACTACTACCATCTAGTTCTTCATGAGTGCCAGATTGAGCATTTACTTCTATTAACAGGCTCCGTTGACAGCGTCTTAATGCCGGCACTAAAACATTGTCCCAGTTTGTTCCAATTTTTAGGGTTTTCTCTTTTTTCATTGTTCATTACTCCTCTAAGATAGAGCGAATCAACATGGCTATTGATCTTAATTGTTCTTGTTGACTCGAGCTCAATTTACCTTCTACTTCAATATAAGCGTTCAAACCGGCCCGAAATCGCTCCTTGGGTTTAACTTGAGATTTATCAGAATTAAATTCTCCGTAGTGTTGCTTAATATAATCACTCGGTGAATTGTGGCTGGTTAAAGAATCCTCTGGCTGCAATGCAATGACCTCTTCACCCACCGAACTACACGCGTCAAGTTCTTCATGCGTAATCTCATCAGCCATCTTCACTTTTAAAGGCTCGCCGTCCAGCATGACCTTCCGCATTTCATCTAATGGGACTTTCTTTATCGCCTCGAGGACATAGGATTCCGGAATATTCATATCCCTTAATCTATCCGCAAACCGGTGTGACAGATCGTCTATCAGCTCACCTTCATTACTCAGGTGACCTGAGAGATCCAACAATTCCCTCCTCAACCGGCCTTTTTCTGCAGGAGATAGTTCTGCACATTGACATAACGCATCCGCTAATTTGGCGACAATTTCACGCCTTGGCGCAGGGCTCATCTCCCGCTCTACTCGAGATAAATACGCAGGATCTAAATCAGTCAGGTTTGCAAGTTTCCGTAAAGAAAGACTAAATTTCTTCCGCGTGTCTCGAAGATAATGCCCGAAGCCTCTATTTTTCATATCTAAATATAGTTTGTTGTACAAGTTACTACACTTGAAGAATAACAGACCCCAATTTACTGTCAAGCACCTTTTTCTTAATAAAGAAGATTAATTGTTTTATTCATCGTTTCATTCAACAATTGACTCTTATGATCAGTACACAAATGCGTGTAACGATCAGTACTGGCTAAAGATTTATGACCCAGTATCTCGGCTATTTCTTTCAGCGTTTTGCCGTCACGCGCCAGTGTGCTGGCTGTGTCATGGCGCATATCATGCCAACGAAAGTTCTCAATCTCAGCTGACTTCAAACAAGCTAGCCATTGCTTACGAAAATCAAATGCTTTATCTGGGTCAGCGGTTGATTGAAATATCAGAACATCACCCACCTCACGATACTTTTTAACCTCTTCCATCGTCACCTCTGGAATAGGCGTATGCCTAACTGAGCCATTCTTGGTTTCATGTAGCATCGCCAAGCCACGGTCAAAATCAATATCATTCCAGCGTAGTTTATCTAACTCGCCTTTGCGCATTCCTGTCGTCAATGCCATCAAGACTTTCAGATAAAACTTGCCTCCAATATTTCGAGCCGCTTGAAGCAATCGTGGTTTTTCATCATCTGACAAAAACCTAACCCGCTTGTTATCAACTTTAAGT
>DUBC01000033.1 GCA_012960505.1 Verrucomicrobiales bacterium | reverse complement strand
ATAAATAAAACCAATAACGGGGCACTACCGAACCAGAAACTCTCTATGAAGAAATTATTCAATTCTCTGATAAGCATCATAATCACAGCATTATTCCTGACAAATTTATCAGCGGCTACGAAACCAAACGTATTATTCATTTTTGCCGATGATCAGTGCTACAAGACAATTAATTCATTAAATAACAAAGAAATTAAAACTCCCAACCTCGACAAGCTCGTTGGTCTAGGAACGACTTTCACCCACGCCTACAACATGGGTGGATATCACGGAGCGGTATGCGTAGCCAGCAGGACCATGCTTGTCACCGGAAAATATATTTGGCACGCAAAAAATTCAGCAAGCGAGCTAAAGAAATCATTGGACGGATCACTCTGGCCTCAGCTCATGGCCAAGTCAGGTTATGAAACTTTCTTCACTGGGAAGTGGCATATCAAAGCTGATGCTAATCACGTTTTCGACACTGCCAGAAATGTCAGGGGAGGAATGCCAAAGCAAACTCCACAGGGATACAATCGACCACTCGCCGATGGGACTGACCCTTGGGATCCTAGCGACCCTAAATTCGGTGGATTCTGGGCAGGTGGTAAGCACTGGTCCGAAGTCGTTGCCGATGATGCCATTGATTATCTCGACGCGTCTAAGAAAACGGATAACCCGTTCTTCATGTACATTGCTTTCAATGCTCCTCATGACCCACGCCAAGCGCCCAAGAAATATGTTGATATGTATCCGGCAGATAAAATACAAATGCCAGCAAGCTTTCTTACCGAACATCCATACAAAGAACAGATAGGATCCGGCAAAGGTCTTCGCGACGAGAAACTGGCTCCGTTCCCAAGAACAAAGCATGCAGTTCAGGTCAACAGAAGAGAATACTATGCCATTATCACGCACATGGACGCACAGATAGGCCGGATCCTAAAGCACCTTGAAAGCACAGGTCAATCTGAGAACACCTACATATTTTTCACCGCTGATCATGGACTTTCTGTCGGGCACCACGGACTGCTTGGAAAACAGAACCTATATGACCATAGCGTTAGAGTACCTTTCATAGCAGTAGGTCCCGGCATAGACTCAGGTAAAAAAAATCATTCTCCAATTTATATGCAGGACGTCATGGCAACAGCACTGGACATTGCTGAATCCGAAAAACCGGAACACGTCCAATTCAAGAGCCTCATGCCAATGCTTAAAGGAAAAAAGGGAGGACTAAAAACAGTTTATGGCGCATACATTGACTTTCAAAGGATGGCAATTTCTGACCAACACAAGCTTTTGCTGTTTCCTAAAATCAAAAAAGCTCAACTCTTTGACCTGAAAAAAGATCCGGAAGAAATGCAGGACATTTCCAGCAAATCAGGATCAAAAGAAAAAATGAAATCCCTTTTCAAAGAACTTTTAAGGTTGCAGAAAAAATCAGGCGACAAGCTAAACTTAATAGATATTTATCCTGAACTTGCAAAGAATTAGTGTATTTCTAAGGAAATATATAAAAAAAGCCCTTTGACTAAAAACATCAAAAGAATTAAAATCCCTCATTATGAGATCACTACTTAAATCCGCTATTGCGCTCGTCGGGATAGCATCAATTGCCCTAGGCTCAGCAATCGCCGCTGACGCTATTAATGACAAGTGTCCAATCAGTGGTAAGGCTGCTGACGGTTCAAAGAGCGTAGAATTTGTTGCGAAGTTCTGTTGCAACAAGTGCGTTGCAAAATTCGAAAAAGATCCAACAGCTTATGCTGCTAAGGTAGCTAAAGCCGAAGACGGCAAGTGTGCATTCAGTGGCAAAGCCACCGCTAAGGAATCTAAGGTCAGCATCGCTGTTTGCTGTGGCAAGTGCAAAAAGAAAGGAGCTGCGGATCCCAAGGCCCTCTTTGCAAAGCTACAAAAGAAAAAAGAGAAGTAATTTTCTTATCTTTTAAAGATACTTTTTATAGCTATCTATTTCACGAATGCCGCTCTTTCACGGGCGGCATTTTTATTTTCCAGGAAAGATCATACGGTCCTCTACATAGAGGTTCCCGTGCCAACCTCTTTTCAAAGAAAACAGTTCCCGACTCGACCTTCTCGCGCCATCGAACTGATATTCAAGATCAATGCGAGCCTCTCTTTTTTTTACCTCCATTGACCTAATCCTGAAAAGGGGCTCACATCCTAATCGGAGAAAACAATACAATGGAACGTGCCGGTGACCTGCATTCCATAAGAGCCTTGCCGGAGGAAACCCTGCAACATCTGCCAGCGCTGTAAAAATCTCACGGACGGCCGTTTCTCCATACTTCCTGGAAAGAGAGTGTGCGAACCGCCGGTTCCTAATAGACTCCACCAATGCCTCAAGAGGATTCCGGCGTTGCTCTTCCATTTCCTCAATTAACTCTTCAGCATGAAAAGACATCGCTGAATGAAAATCATCGCGCGACATACGACCAGATTCAAACTCACGAAACAATACGTTCGGGGGCAAAATTGAATCTCTTAGAGCAACCATTTATAAATTAAATTACACAATCATTAATAATGAATTTGCATCCAATTAACCAGCATATCAATGCTGTATTAAATTCAAGACAGTTTCCACTTAGCTTGACGCAACACGGCCAATGTACTGCCAGCCATTTTCTCATACCACACAGTCACTAACGAACCGTCATCCAGTTGGACCGTCGTCGGATAACCAAGATCCCCACCAACTCCATCACCGGAAACAATAACCGGTTCACTCCAGGTTTTGCCATGGTCGTCACTCACTCGGGCTTGATTACCAAAAGGTTTACGCCGATGTCCATAACTCATCAAGAGACGCCCATCATTCAGGCGCAGTAAGTGTGAGGGAAGCCCCCACACACCGATTGAAACAGGTTCACTCCAGGTTTTTCCTCCATCGGTAGATTCAGTTTGCAGTGTCTCGCCATTGTTCGCCTTGTTATGATTACGAATGTGCACAACGAGGTTTCCATTAATTGCTTCCACACCGTGCAATTCATGATAGTTCTCAGGATCATCACCTTTGCGTACGGGAATTTGAGCCAGACGCTTCCACGATTGACCATCATCCTTGGATTCACACACACCAACCCACGTCTTTTCATGCCAAAGATTTTTTCCAGGATAAATGATTCGGCCATCTTTCAAATTCACTGGGCCGTGCGGGCTATTGACCAGAGATTCATAACGAGGGCTCCAGGTCACTCCACCATCCGTAGAGCGGATCATCCAATTACCGAGTTCTTTCTTGCGAGCGGAAGCAGGTACCCGGTTATGGGCTGCGAGCCACCGGTTACGCCTCTCCTCAGACCAGTTCTTATGGGAACCTTTTTTAAGGTAATATTCATCATAAGCATTGGAGGTGAAGGTCGTAGCCAAAAGCGTACCCTTGGCAGTTTCCAGGATACCGGCATCACGATCATCGATGGGGCTATCAAGTAGCACACGCGGAAAGGTCCATGTTTTTCCACCGTCCTTTGAACGCATCAGTTCCACTTGTCCAAAAGGACACACGTGACCTTCACGACCTCCGGAACAGACCAGCAACAACTCACCATCCTCACGACGGGCCAAAGTAGACCACCCGTGATAATAGTTGGGACGTAAACTAATGACTCTGGTGCCGGTGATTTTAATTTTTGGTTGCGCTCCCAGAGAAAGAAAAGGGAATGCTAAACTGGCAGATGCACAGGAAGCCATCATCTGGCGACGGGAAGTAGTCAACATAGGCTTAGTCTTTAATTAAAAAGTGCATTGAGGAAACCCACAATGCACTTTTCCATTTCAGTTAAATTTTAAAAGATTATTTTATTTCTTAGGTGCGTCACTTTTCTTCTTGGCTCCTTCGCCTTTCTTCTTAGCTGCGTCACCTTTCTTCTTAGCTGCGTCACCTTTCTTCTTGGCTGCGTCGCCTTTCTTCTTTTTGGGCTGCCGCTTAGCCGCAAACTCTTCCTTGCTTAACTTTCCGTCACCATCCTTATCCCTACGTTTTAAATTTTTAGCCGCGGCCTCTGGCTTGTCCTTGAAATAAGGATTGGCCTTGAGCTCATCAAGTGAAATGCTTCCATCACTGTTCTTATCAAACTTAGCAAACCTTTCAGCCGCTGACTTGGTTGGCTTTTTCGCAGGTTTTTTCTTTTCGTCTTCTGCCGCGAATAAAGGTGCAGCAAAAAGAGCAGTGAAAATACCAATGAGGGTAATTAAATTAATACTGTTTTTCATGACCAGTATTATGCACTTCTAATTCTAAAATCCCACTCAAATACTTATGAAAGATTTTTAATCGGTTCTGAATCAGCAATTAATGACTTCACTTTTCTCGGAATATTCTCCATTAAACGGACTTCACCCACATCGAGTAACGAATGCATCACGGTACCAAGAAGATTATTCATTGTGACAGGATCACTGTTCGGTTCACCACCGTCCCGGGTCGACTCCCCTATGACCTGACCATGATTGAACCCTCCTCCGGAAAGCATGAGAGGAGCTAATTTTCCCCAATGATCACGGCCTCCATTCTTATTTATTTTGGGACTCCTCCCCATCTCACCGCAGCAGACAAGCAGGACCTTGTCCTGTAAGCCCCTGTTATGAATATCTTCAATGAAAGCAGAAACCGCATGATCAAAGGGATGGCCAACATAATGCATCCCCTCAGTCACGGTGGCATTGTTCTTGTCCGCATGAAAGTCCCATACAAAGTTCGTCGTGACCGTGACAAAACCACAGCCACGTTCAACTAGGCGCCTCGCCATGAGCATGAGCTTACCCAAAGAATTAACATGGTCCCTGTAATTTTTATGATTGTTCCAGACCTTCCGAATTGATGAATAAGGAACTAACGGAGCCGTGTCATAGCGCTCTATGGTTTTTGGATCCTCCGAGGATAAATCAAAGGCACCAGCGACGCCACCAAGGATGGTATCAAAGGCCTGCTCCTGGAAACCACTAACCCCATCAAGCCTGCCCGTATCATCAACCCGACGACGCAAAGAATCCACACTACCAAGGAGACTCCTCCGGTCATTGAGCCTGGGCTCAGGAATGGACAGCACCATGTCCTGCTGCAAGTTTCCGGAACCTCCGGGAACGAATGGAGCATATGAACTCCCGATGGATCCTGTAGATACAAACTTGCCAAAACTTTTGTTTCTTTCTTGTGCTTCCGGAACCACGGCCCTCGGGAAAAGAGCGACATTCGTTGGCATTCCACTCTGTGTCCGGTTCGGCCCTGCGACTCTGGAATAAATAGAACCTAAATTTGCTCCTAGGGAAGTATTCCCAACGATCGGTTTGATGTCATGGTTCCCGTTGCCTGTAGTAAAAGATCGAACTATCGACATTTTGTCTGCCAGTCCCGCCAGCCCTTTTAAAGTAGATCCAAAAGTGACCCCGGGGATTTTTGTTTTAACTTCACCAATAGCACTACGAACTCCATCCGGAGCATCCATTTTTGGATCAAATGTCTCCGTTTGTGGAGGCCCTCCATGCATAAATAGAAAAACTACCGCCTTGTCCTTAACTGAAATTCCCTGTTCTGCGGCACTGGCCTTTACTCTCAATAAATCTGCGAGCGTCAGACCCCCAATGCCCAAGCCTCCGACGCGAAGAAAATCACGCCTACCCATTGATGAATTGCTACAAACAGAGAGCATTACTCATAACAGTTTACATCCCAATATGCCTTAACTGCAAGAATTAGCACCTGTACCGATAAATCCCAATATTTTAGGCATCGAGGCTATACGAATGGCTAGGTTTACCCTATAATCACAACCCAAATTCAAACAATATGAGCAAACAGTATAATGTCGCCATCATAGGTCTCGGGTTCGGTGCCGAATTCATTCCGATATATCAACGTCATCCACAGGCAACCATGTATGCCATCTGCCAGAGGACTGAAGAATCTCTGAACGAGGTCGGAGATAAATATAATATCGATAAACGTTACCAGAACTATGATGATGTTCTGAATGATCCTGAGGTGGATTTTGTTCATATCAATACCCCCATCCCTAATCATGCAGAGCAATCAATAGCAGCTCTAAAGGCTGGCAAGCATGTTGCCTGCACCGTGCCCATGGCCACTTCCGTAGAAGACTGCGAAACCATTGTGAATCTGTGCAAAGAAACAGGTCTCAAGTACATGATGATGGAAACTGTCGTCTATGCCCGCGAATTTCTTTTCGCTAAAGAAATGTATGAAAAAGGCGAGCTAGGCAAAATACAGTTCCTAAAGGCAAGTCATCAGCAAGACATGGATGGATGGCCCGGATACTGGCCTGGTCTTCCTCCAATGCATTACGCCACTCATTGCGTTGGACCTGTCCTTGGCCTCACAAAGGGTCAAGCAGAGTACGTATCATGTTTTCCTTCCGGAACCATTCGTGAAGAAATGCATGATTGCTACAATTCACCGTTCGCGGTCGAATCAACACATATAAAATTTAAAGATTCTGATCTTTCCGCTTACATTTATCGTTCATTGTTTGATGTCGCGCGCCAGTATCGTGAAAGCTTCGAAGTGTACGGTGACAAAAAGGCAATGGAATGGCCGCTCATAGAAGGAGACCCCCTCATCCTTCATACTGCCAAGAAGCCAGAACCTGAAATTCCAGAAAAAGTAGAATGTCCTGACTATGCTCACCTGTTGCCTGATGAAATCGCTCCTTTTACAACTGGAGGAGTTTATGGAGGAGAGGACGGCGAAGATCACCTCAGCTTCACCCAGGGCGCTGGGCACGGGGGATCTCATCCTCACCTCGTTCACGAATTTCTAACGGCTCTTACCGAAGACCGGGATCCGTTCCCTAACGCAATTCAATCAGCTAACTGGACCTGCACTGGAATCATTGCCCACGAAAGTGCTCTTGCGGGAGGGGAACTGAAAAAAATGCCTGAATTCGCTCTATCATAAAAATAAATAACAATGAAAAATCTCTTCTTTCTTGTTCTCATTACAGCATTCCTTGGCTCTGCGGAAGCAAAGCGGCTAGAGGTCCTCTTCCTTGGTGATGAAGGACATCACAGACCAGTCGAACGAGTTCCACAAATCATGAAAGGGCTTGGGCCTCGTGGTGTAAATTTCACTTACACGGCTGACTCTAATTGCCTCCATGATGGTACCCTAGAAAATTTCGATGCACTTATGATTTACGCCAACATTGGTAAGATCACGAAAGAACAAGAGAAAGGCATACTTGATTATGTATATGGTGGAGGAGCATTCTTACCGATCCACTGCGCTTCTTACTGTTTTCTTAACTCAATGCAGTATGTGAAATTAGTGGGAGCCCAGTTCAAGTCACATGGGACCGGAACCTTCTCAACTAACATAGAGAAACCTGAACACCCTATAATGAAAAGTTTCAAAGGCTTTGAAACGTGGGACGAAACATATGTACATCACAAGGGCACTAAGGACAGAAATGTTCTACAGACAAGGGAAGGTGAACCATGGACATGGACACGTGAACCGGGAAAAGGACGCGTTTTTTATACCGCCTACGGACATGATCAAAGAACATGGAGCAATCCAGGTTTTCATGACTTGGTTTATCGGGGCCTCATATGGGCAATCGGTGAAAAGAACAGTAAAACATTTCTCTCTACGAAACTCCCAGAACTAGTACGACGCGATGGGGACCTTGTCCCAAACTACGAAAGGCGACCCGAACCAATCAAAGTGCACCAACCTCTGAGCTCAGAACAGTCACTACAACACACACAAGTTGCTAATGGAATTGACATTTCACTGTTCGCATCCGAAGAGCTTGGACTTTACAGCGTCATTGAAATCGACTGGGACGAAAGGGGCCGTGCATGGGTCATCGAGACTCGGGACTATCCGAACGAATTAAAACCAACTGAACTCGGAAAGGACAGGATCAGAATCCTTGAAGATACCGACGGAGACGGCAAGGCCGATAAAGCAACACTCTTCGCTGACAAGCTATCGATCCCGACCGGAATGTGTTTTGCTAGGGGCGGACTGATCGTTCAAATGGCACCAGAATTCATCTTCCTGAAAGACACTAACGGAGATGACAAAGCAGATATTAGAGAAACTCTCTTCTCCGGTTGGAGCACGGGCGACACTCATGCAGGACCCTCAAACCTGAAATACGGTTTCGATAACTGGATCTGGGGAGTCATGGGATATGCAGGCTTCAATGGAAAAGTCGGTGGCAAGGACCATCGTTTTGGTCAGGGCGTTTATCGATTCAAACCGGACGGGTCAGAGCTAGAATTCCTTGGAAGAACATCCAACAATACATGGGGACTGGGTTTCTCAGAAAATAATGATGTCTTCATATCCACCGCAAACAATCAGTCCAGTGTTTATATGCCTATCGCAAAGACACATTACGACCGTTTCGATGGATTAGATCAACCGAGCCGCTTACCTGGAATAGATTCAAATAAAAAATTCTTCCCCATCACACCCAACGTTCGCCAAGTTGACGTTTTTGGCGGTTTCACGGCGGCCGCGGGACATCATCTTTACACGGCCAGGAGTTTTCCAAAGGACTGGTGGAACCGTTCAGCTCTAGTCAATGCTCCGACAGGAAATTTAGTTTATAGGGCCCAGATCCGGCCTGAAGGATCCCATTTCGTGGCAGAAAACGGTTGGAACTTGGTCGCCTCAGTTGATGAATGGTTCTCCCCTATTTACACCGAAGTAGGTCCTGACGGCGCAATATGGATGAGCGACTGGTACAGTTTCCTAATCCAGCACAACCCTACTCCAAACCAGGGCCGGGGAGGATTCGATGCTAAGAGGGGTCGAGGCAATGCCTTCGAGTCACCCTTACGCGACTACACTCGTACCCGGATTTACCGATTCACGGCCAAGGATGGTAAGCCCAGTGAAATTTTCGACTTATCAAAGAAAAAACCTAAGGATCTTCTCAGAGCGATTCAAAGCGATAACATGTTGTGGAGAATGCACGCACAACGTCTCATCGTCGAAAGCGGAGATGGATCCACATTCACACAACCTCTAAAAGGGATCATTAAATCATCAGAACCTGATGAGATCGGTATAGCAGGTGGAGCAATCCACGCATTATGGGCACTTCATGGACTCGGAGCAGTTGACGCTGAATCAATTCAAGCCGGACTCAATCACAAATCAGCTGGGGCCCGCCGCGCCGCCGCATCAGTGACACCTCGAAAAGAAAATTTCACAAAACATCTACTCAAAGCAATCAATGACCCTGACCATCAGGTCCGCAAAGACGTATTACTTGCACTTTCTGAAATGCCTCCCTCCGAAGAAGTCGGGAACATTCTTTTTTCAAAGCGAAAAGACAACTTTATTCTGAATGATCGTTGGTTACCAACTGCGTTCCAAATGGCCTGTTCCCGACACGGTGCCGGATACCTCAAAGCCGCTCTGGCCGAGTCCTCCCCAGCGAACGCTACTGCCTCACCAAAAGCAGTCCAGATTCCTAAAGAAAACTTTATTTTAAATTCAGGATTCGAAGCCATTGACGGGACGATGCCAAAGAACTGGAAAGCACGGACCTATTCTGGCCGGGCAGATCAACGCATCGTTTCTCCCGGTAGAGGAAGAAAAGGTAATGCAATTATGATTGAGTCCGCTCAGGGCGCTGACAGCTCCATTCATTTTGATCTCAAAGTAAAAAAACGCACCACTTACCAACTCAGCGCATGGATCAAGACAGAAGGACTTAAAACGATCCGAGGAGGACGCGGAGCTCAATTAAATATCCATGCTCTGCCCGATCAACCAAAGACCCGAGCACTCAAAGGTGACAATGACTGGTCAAAGGTAAGCTTAAAATTCAAAACTGACGACAGAGGAACTATCAGTATAAATTGCTTGTACGGGGGTTGGGGACACGCAACAGGAAAGGCCTACTGGGATGATATTGAGCTCATTCAGATCGACGCCGGACAGGGTCCTGACATCAGCGAAGACACCGAATCGATCGTGGCTGCGAATCTGGTCAACCATGCATCGTCAGTACAATTATCCTCAACCCTTAATGAAATTATCACCAAACCCACTGAACTGGGTAATAAGATAAAGAAAATGATCAAGGCACCTAAGGTAGTAGTGAAAGAATCACCAGAGGATGAATTAACATTATCAAAGACCCATCAGATATTAAAGCTCAAGGCAATCGAAGGACTTAAATTCGACAAAATTAAACTCGAAGCAAAATCAGGAAAACCAATCGCAATCATTGTATCCAATCCGGATCTATTGCAACACAACTTCGTGCTCGGTAGTCCAGGATCCTTAGAGAAGATCGGTTCCGCGGCCGATGCAATCATTACTAACCCGAAAGCAATCGAAATGAATTACGTGCCTCACAGTATTGATATCCTTGCAGCCAGTAAGTTACTAGATCCCGGAACCGTGGTAGTGATCAAGATCAACCCTCTCAAGCCAGGAAAGTATCCTTACATTTGCACTTTCCCTGGTCATTGGCGCATCATGCAGGGACACCTTGAAGTCAAATAATTATGGAGCTGATTCCAGATCCATAATAGCGACATTCAAAATAGTCCAAACTACCCCATCATATTCGACCTTATAAGTGGCAAACTCATTAATGATCTGGCTGTGCATCCAGCCGACCATTACATCAACCCTCAAGGGATGCTGAGGATCCTTACTCGCTTCAATGATCCATTTTATCGCAGGGCGTCCATTCATCCACTGAGAATTACTGGAACGAGAATAGAACTTGGCAGAGTCCACGACAGTTGGCGTCCTCCCTTTCAAAATAGCAACCATTGCCTTCCTATGAAGCGAATCACTATCAGCAATACCGTACGCGGCATAATCAAGGTCTCCGAACTTACGGTCCTCTTCAGGTAAATTATCCATAGCGTATTCCAGAGCCGCTAACTTGGCCCCCAAAAGACCATCCCTCGGAACCTCTTTAATTTTGTCCTTCCCGTCGTCAAAAGAGGTCTTAAATGACTGACATCCTGAAAACATCAGAAAGAAAAAAATGAGCCAAACCCGATATAAAATGAATGCCATTAGAATATGAAGATCACAATAATTACCCTTAAAAAACACCATAAAGGTGAGGAAAGATACTGATATTTAACTATAATCTTTTTAAAACCTAATAAAAAAACTCTCCGTCAGTTATACAGTTAACAATCAAAACTTGGCAGAACACCAAGCTAGATCTATTATATCAGTACATAGAAAAAGGTAATAACTCTAATAAAGAGGGCTCATCTCAGATTTACGGCCATGCAACAACCACCTCAAGACCCCAACCAGCAATTCACTCCTGACCAGCCTCCTCAAGGCCATCAGGGCTTCGTTCCTGATCCGGCTTATGCTCCAGCTGCGACCATTGGCGATGATCCTCGACTAGATCCTCAAGAGTCCATGGAGGACGTGGTTAAGAGAATAGAAAAACGCAACAAAGCTTTTTCGTTGGTAATTTCTATAGGAATGACCAGCCTGTTCATGGTTCTCTTATATTTTTGGGCCATCACTGCATTCCAAGAAGAGGAGATTGAACTCGTTGTTGCAGCTACTCAGGGTGAGAAAGATGCCCAGATTGAGAAGAAGAGCTTTCAGCAAAGCGTTCGACAAAAACCTTCTCGCCCATCATCCAAGCCTAGTAGCGCCATATCAGCCAACAAGGCCTCACCAATCTCAGTACCATCTATAGACAACATTGACTCACCAGATTTTGGATCCTCTTTCGGTGACGGATTCGGCGCGGGCGGTTTTGGAGACGGTATCGGCGGAGGCATCGGTGTCCCAGGCGTCATGAAAGGACGCTGCAACGCCGCGGACAGGATCGCTCGACTACGTAAAGCCGGAGGCAAAGCATCGATGGACCGTCAGGTACTAGCAGCTCTTCGCTGGCTTAAAACCCAGCAACAGCCCGATGGAAATTTCGGAACCAAGTTCCCTGTAGCAATGACCTCCTTTGCCTTACTCGCTTATTCCGGTCACTGCGAAACCGTGGACTCTCCCGAGTTCGGTGAAACCGTCAAGAAAGCGATCGGCTTTCTCGTCACGGTTGCAGAAAAGGGAAAGGGCCGGATGTGTACTACGAATGACCGGAACCTATCCTATGAGCATGGGATAGCAGTTTACTCTCTCGCTGAAGCCTACTCAATGAACAAGAACGCACGCAAGCCGTTCAAACGCATTTCTCCTACTCTGAAAAAGGCGGTCCCCGTTATCATCGAAGGACAAACGAACGGTGGAGGTTGGCTCTACTCATACGGATCGGGCGGAACCGGTGACCTGTCTGTCTCGGGTTGGAACGTTCAGGCCCTCAAAGCTGCCCAACTGACCGGTCTCAAGTTCTCAGGACTCGAGACTTCCATGAAAAAAGCGGTCCGTTACCTCAAAGCTGCCGAAGATCCTAAAGGAACTGCAGGTTTTTGGCGTTACCGGGTCAATGATGGCCAAAAAGGCAAGCTCAGCCTGACCGGCGTCGGAGCCGTCTGTTCAAGGATGCTCGGTGCCCCATCACAACTCGAAGACAAGGCCCTTGATCTCATCAACAGCAGTTTTCCCAATAATTTCCAGCCGAACGCAGTTTATTCCTGGTACTATCATTCACAGGCAGCTTTCCAAAAACAGGGTAAGCACTGGAAAGATTATAATAAAACTTATCAGGACGTCATGGCTAAGGCTCAGGAAAAGGACGGCTCATGGCCCGCATCTGCCGGGCACGGTCAGGTCGGAGCAGATGGTAAGATCTATTCCACGACACTCTGTACCCTGATGCTGGAAGTTTACTACCGTTACCTTCCTACCACTAAGTAGAAATCAATTCGTCTGATTAATTTCTTTAGAATTTTCAATTCCTGCGGACCGGCTAGCAACCAATAGCCAGAATAGTGCGACGACAAGTATCGAGGAGAGTCCTATGTGCAGGACCTGAACGATCGGATGCACAGAAACATGTGACATCAGGATTCCGAGCGTCATCTGTGCTAAAATAATACTGCAAACTGTTTTAAGGCAAAGTTGGCCCAGGTCCCCTGTCGCTTTTCTCGTCTTAAAGAAAGTCATCGCCCCCAGCGCCAAAATGACCCAAGAAAAACTTCGGTGTATTAAGTAAATCGGTTTTTGCTCTAGGGTCTCATGCCAGACATTTCTAGGGACATTTTTAAATTTCAATGCAAGCTCGTCCGTTAATTCTCTGACCTGAGAACCCATGACGCCTTCACCAACACAGGCGAAGAAAAGAACGATCAATAATGTCCTAACAGATCCACTTCCGTTAAGATTGACCTGAGGTCTTTTGTCACCACCTCGATAAATAGCATAGACCAGAACGCAAATGAGCGTCATTGCTAGCGCCATGTGCAAAGTAATGACCCCAGGCTTGAGACCGGAACGGACCACAATGGCTCCCAGCACAGCATTGGTAAGGACAAGGACCAGAGCAAAAAAAGACGCTATGAATACGGATGGGGTTTTTCTCAAAAATTGAAAACTGAATAGAAAGGTTACCAGCGTAAAGAGTCCTACAGGGAGGCTCACGAGACGATTGATAAACTCAATCCAGACATGGACAGGATTAAATTCCGCAGACAAGGTTTCCTTAGTTATTCCAGGATCACGCTTCTGAAATTTAGAAATGTCAAGCCGATCAAAATCTACCTGCTCCAGACTAGTCGGCGGGATCAATTTCCCCCAACAAGTCGGCCAGTCTGGACAGCCCAGACCTGACCCAGTCACCCTCACTATTGCCCCAACAAAAATAAGGAAAATAGTCGCCAAAAGAGCCGCGAGAGCTGTTTTCTGGTAAATCGTCATGTGGTATTATCGCTTCAATAATGAAAAAAGATCTAAAAAATAAGGTAAAAATGCAAAAATTGGCTAATTAATGAATTTAGTTGCCCAAATGCTTAAGAAGATTAAAATATATTAATATCTGACCACGCCACCCCACACTTTATGATTGGCAAACTAATCTCGTCAGCATAATCAGGGGTTTGCAAAACGCTCTCTAACTCTAAATAAATCTATAATTATGACCGATTCGGCAGACAATAAACCAAATAAAGCTCTCTTCTGGGGATGTTTTATCGCACTCGTCACTACATCTTTTGGATTCATTACGCGTATCTTCATGCTTAGTGATTCAACAATCTCTACTGACCTTCTCGCCCTCGATGCAGGTGAAGTGGGGCAATACATTGGAATTCAAATTTGGCCATTCGCAATAAGCATTATTGGATTCAGCCTGATTATCGATAAGGTTGGATATAAGTTCTCAATGATCTTCGCTTTTGCTTGTCAGATCATCTGGACTGTCATGGGTTACTTGGCGATCTCATCTGATAGCATGGATGTAGAAACAAGAAAGCAACTTATTTATTGGGGAGGCTTCATTCTCGCTTTGGGTAATGGAACTGTCGAGGCATTCATTAATCCTGTCGTGGCTACTATGTTCACCAAAGCTAAAACAAAATGGTTAAACATTCTTCATGCTGGTTGGCCTGGCGGACTCGTCGTTGCAGGCGTGCTAGTTATTTTTATGGAAAAATCTCCATGGGAGCAAAAGCTGCTTCTCATTGCCATCCCAGCTGTCATCTATTTCATTATGCTTATCAAACAAACTTTCCCAGTTCAGGAACGTGTCTCTGCGGGTATAAGTTATAAAGGAATGTTGAGTGAATTTGGATTTCTTGGAGGTTTGGTCGCCGCATTTGTCATCTTCTTACAACTCGATGACTCCTTAAATGTGAATTCTATTGTGCTAATGGTCATATGCGGTGGAATGGCTGTTGGATTAGGCCTTTACACTGGAAGCCTAGGAAGACCACTCATGTTCGTCCTCTTGCTCATCATGATGCCACTTGCGACTACCGAGATCGGAACCGATGCATGGATTTCAGGGATAATGGAAAATGCCGTTGAGAAAATTCATCCAGGATGGATTCTAGTATACACTTCGGTTATCATGATGGTCCTAAGATTTCTAGCTGGGCCAATTACACATCGTCTACAACCTATACCTATTCTTATTATAAGCTCAGTTTTGGCTATTGCCGGATTAGCATCTCTATCTGGTGCTGCTGGAGCTGCAATAATATTTGTGGCTGCAACCCTCTACGCACTTGGAAAAACCTTCTTCTGGCCGACAATGCTCGGCGTCGTTTCAGAGCAAACTCCCAAAGGGGGAGCACTTACGCTCAATGCCGTTTCGGGTGTTGGAATGTTAGCTGTTGGTGTACTAGGAACTCCATATATTGGAGCCCTCCAAGAGAAGAAAATCGTTTCAGAGGTGGCCATAATTCAAGAAGCTGCCGCAGTACCTGGGCTAATAGAAGACGGTTCTGTCTCAGAATCAGTACTCAAACAACAAGATAAGTTATACGGAACTATTAAGTATCCAGTACTACAAATGGACGCCGTTAACGAGTTGATAAAGAAAGCACCTGAAGGAGAGCAGGAGGAAATTACTAAAGCCATAACCGTTGCCAAGAATGGCAGTGGTCAGAAAGCTCTCAAGAATATGACCGTTTTTCCTTTTGTAATGCTTATTGCATACATTCTAATGTTCCTATATTTCAGAAGTAAGGGCGGGTATAAGCCACTTGAGCTATCTGCAGATGGAGGATCCTCATCCGACGGTTGAAAAGTTTAAAAGCTTTCCTTGTAAGGAAAATATTACAAAAGGGGTGTCCGAAAGGGCACCCCTTTTTTTATCGTAATTTTTTGGCCTGCTCAGAAAGCTCATCAAACAAGGAACCTGCAACTGGGACTTCCAAGTCAAAAACATCACCAATGATCTGAGACCAACCGAGCACAAAATAATCCCAGCCATCTTCTATTGATAGACACTTATCATCTCTCTGTCTCTTTGCCTGCTGTAAAAATTTAAGCTCTCCGCGATAATTAAATTCCCAGATAATCCC
Source organism: Verrucomicrobiales bacterium (assembly GCA_012960505.1). Lineage (GTDB taxonomy): Bacteria > Verrucomicrobiota > Verrucomicrobiia > Verrucomicrobiales > DEV007 > EC70. Next base: position 245,399 of record DUBC01000033.1, on the reverse strand, counting down.
ACGTTCAGGAAAAGAAGTCTGGTCCGTTAACGGTGAACCGGGGCCATCTTTCCCAAGGCCCGTCGCGTTAACTACAATCGAAGCAATAGGTAGATCAGCCATAATCTGATCTGCCTGCCGAGGCTCAGATGTAAGATACGGTATCACATGCCCCTTAGCACCCCAGAGCTCAGCAGTTCTTATAAGATTATCAAGACGACCCTGACTCCGGTTCGCTATATGAATCTTTGATGGACAATTATCAGTCCGATTACCCTTGAGAAAATACCACACTAAGGCGAGTGAAGAACCACCGGCCCCAAGAATCAGAGCTTCAGCCCCAGATTTACTAAAATGGTCATCCGGAAGAAACCTTTCCAACGCCATGCCTCCACAAGTTGGATCAGTGGCTCTGGCACAGAGTTTCCCATCTCTCTTGTAAATGCTACTTACTTCTCCTAATTCCTTTGCGAGCGGGTCCAATATATCAAAGCAATCCTCGCAGGCAGCAAAGAGATCCATCTTATGGGTCGTTACCAGAGCACCTAAAGACAAAGGATCAGATTTAATAAACTCTACCACTTCACGATAATTCTCGGGCCTGTCATGAATTTTCATGTTGATGCCTACGAGCCTGCATTGCCCCAGACCTAAGATCTCAGCCCACTTAGGAAATATCCTGACACTGGATGATGATCCTGTCGTCACACCAATGAAATACATCGTGGGCACCTCTGCTTTACTCATTTCCATAGCGAAAATCAATGGATACAAGATTAGAACCTAAAAGTCCAACCCGCTTTGACAACCCCCTCAGTGAGGGTCCGGTCAAAGCGATCATCAAAACGTCTATAGCCCTGATTAAATACCAGATACACATCACTCGCTGGGTTAACCATCCATCTTATTCGAGAATTAAGGCCAAGTTCATTGGATACGGTATCAAATTGAACCCTAGTACTAAGCGCAAGTTTTTTGGTAGGAGTGTATCGAATTGACCCATTCACTATTAGCGCCTCAAATTCACCAACTTTAAGTTCATACCAATCCATATCTGCACCCAAGTCCATGGAAAATGATGGTGAAGGCTGCCAACCGACACTCCCGTTTAGACCATACTTAGTACCATCAAGAAAATCGCGAGCACCAAGATCAGTACCTGCACTAAAGTATATGCCTCTGGACTGGGCTGTTATTATCTCTGCTCGGGCCCTCCAATATGCATAATCTCCTTCAGAAATAACTATCTGATCATAGATTTCAAAGTCCTCTTCAAATAATTCTCTCTCCCTTTGAACACTAACGCTAATAAAGTCACCACTTGATAATTCAAATTCAGTTTCAAAATCAATCTCTTCAGTAAGAGCGTTTGAATCGAAGTCTGTGTCAATGTGTGTCTTTAAATCAAAGTCTATCTCATTAATCAAATCAGTTTCTGGATAAATTTCATAACCAAGAAAAGACCACCACTCATAAATCCCTGGTCGCCGTAAAAATCCAGCCGCAGGGTCAAGGTCCTCACCTATTCTTTGGACAGAGAGTCTAGCGTACAAAGGCTTATTTGGATAAATTGTTGTCAAACTCCAGCCATAATCATTTCCCTTATCAGTTTCAGTACGCATCGCCCAGCCCCTGAAAATTCCGGTCTTTTGTTCCCTGAAAGAGCTGTCCTTCAATTCAAAGTCTAGACCCAAGGTCTCGGCATCCTCATCGGACCTTGGATCTCCAAGGGTAAATATGCCACCCACTGAGGATTCTTTGAAAAGGTCATACGACACTCTGCCAACATAAACTTCATCCTCGTCAAGCAAGTCAGTTTGCTCGAGCCTGACACCAAGTAATCCAATGTTCCATTTATCCGCTTTGCCGGTGATCTTGGCTCCGAGTTGTATCGGCACACGATTGCCTTCCGAGTCCAGCCCGATCGTTCTCGAATGGAAGGGTAATGGACTACGCCTTATTCCGCCGAATCGGAATTTTTCGGCATCTTCCAGAAAGAAAGCCCTTTTCTCAGGAAAGAATAAGGGAAAACGGGTCGTATTCACTTGCCTATCATCGACATCAGTTTCCGCAAAATCTGTTTGCCATGTCATCGTTGCAGTCAGTGACGGAGTGATTCGATAAAAGGCATCAATTGAAGGCTCAAAATCAAAGTCCGAATCATTAAGATTCGTTGTGCGATACCTGCCAAGTAATGTTGGTTTAAAATCAAGCCCCATACCAGTATCCAAATTCTCTAATCCCTTTAACTTACCAAGGCCCTGGAGAGTCCACATGGATCGGAGACGGGTCGGAGACGCCCAGCGAACTTTCTCATGATTTCTTCTAATCTCCCTTTCAACATTGAAACTCCATGTCGACTTTGTTTCATCAAAAGCCAGACTCCTGAACGGAATCTCAAACTCAACGTACCATCCTTCCGAATCCCTACTAGTGTCACAATCCCATATCGTGTCCCATGTCAGATCAGGCCTTCCCCCGCTCTGCACAACACCGTCAGCCTTTCCACCTCCTCCTGCCACACCAAAATAATACCCGTTAATACCTCTACCAAAAGTATCAAAAACTAACCTGACACGATCATCGCCTCTCCCAGGATTGTCTCTGCGCCTTTCCTTGGCAAGAATCTTATCAGGCTCTGAATCATAGCAGAGGACCCCAACATATAGGGCTTTTGATGTTGAGAAGACTCTCAGTTCGGTTCTCTGACTCGGCTCGCCCATACTTACCGGTTCGACTTGAGTAAAGTCAGAGACGGTTGCGGCAGATTTCCATTGATCCTCATTCAGAATCCCATCTATTTTTATCGCATCCGCCAAACGGGGAACTTGAATCTCTTTTGCAGGCTCTACCGCCAATAAAACTGGCTTAAAGGCTCCTGAAAAACAAAGGAACGCTAGTAGAAGTCTGAGACTATTTAACATGGAATAATTAAAGGGGAATGGCCCCTAAAGTTTATAGAGGCTACTCACTTGTTAACTCATGAAAAAGATAAATCTCAACACCGAAACGTAGATCACTGCATTCCAACAAGTTGCGGCATGATTTCTGTTGTCCGAGAAGCTCGAAACCAAACCATTAACAATAAAAGAGCTAATTCTTGGACTCTAGAAGCTTATTGAAATTCTTCTCAAGAGTCGTTGACCGGTCATCGACCTGATTTCCTGCTGGTTGTTGTAAACTGGCATTTTCCAACGTCTCTGCATCCTTCTCTTTGTCGTTGGATGATTGCCCTGAATCCTCTATCGTACGAACAAAATTCGCTCTGGGACTATCAATTGATCCGGAAATTATTAGATTAGCCCAAAAATGATTGTCTTCATTTCTTGCAAAATAAAGAGGCCTAACGACACCGGACCCTTTGAAAATAGCATCCGCGACACCTACCTTCAATAGCCCTTCAAGTTGACCGTCGGCTAGAACTTTAATATTCCCGTCATTAAGACGCATCAGAGGCAATGACTCTCCTTTGATGTCAAAGATTTCAAGCCCTTTCCCGGATTTTTTAAAACTGGCACTCAATGACTCAAATCTTAATTGCCTAAAAGAAACCTCATTCAACTCTTTAGCGATACTGACAAGGATCGGTTCTTTGCTCAGTTTCATTCCCGACCCTTCAAAGCTTCCTTCTGCATTCATTGATTGATCAACTGATAGAGAGCCCGAAATGCCCAGTCCCCCTGTCAATTGTCCGGTCAATCTCTCTGCCCAATAAGAATGAACAATTTCCGACACATCAATATTATTAAAATCTGATGAAATTTGATACTCTCCCTCTCCTTTAATGGAAACATAGCCATTTAAGTTAACTGAACCCCTTATTGAATGAGAAAATTTCGAACCTTTAATAAAGTACTTTCCCGAACGCACCTCACCTGCAATTGCATCGATTTCAAGTAATGGCCATCCTGGAAGAGCAAGTTTGCCTTCCCTAAAACTGACCAGACTCGAAGAGTTTGAAAAATCCTCCGCTGCTAATTTTGCATTCTTTATGAAGGCCACGTTTTGCCCATCATTATTTTTCCAATACAACATAGAATCAGCAATGCGCAGCCTCTCAAAATTAAAAGACCCGGGGTCACTTTGAAGCCCAAGCCCAGCATTTACCAAAGTCCGGTTCCTTTTCTGCATTCCACCATTATTAGAGACATTATTACTTCCAGTCCCAAAAAAAATTTCCCCTGACTGAGCCTGGATATTGCCCATGTGCCAATTATTGGAAATAAAACTCCTAGGATTGATTCTAGTTTTTAACAATTTAATTTCGAAATCCTTTAACAAAGAATCACCCAATTCCGATTTGAGCACTAAGTTCCTAGCATTCAAATTCAGCCCATTAAGATTGAATACTCCGAACTCGACATCAGTCTCTAATATTTCGCTTACCTTTGCACTGACTTCCTTCCTGAATCCCTGCCCACTAATCCATGTCAGCATGAAGAAATATAAACTCGCCAACAAGAGTATGAATGGAATGCTGCCGAAAATGAGGATTCTTCTGGCTAATTTTTTCCGCTTCTCTTTAACCTTTTTAGGTTGGTGACTTCTCCTGCGCCGCCGCCTACGCACTTCAATCATTTTCTCTTCCCCGTCCTCACCTAACACATATTCGAACCGCACTGGCTGACTAGAATCATCAGTCTTAGTTCTTCTTTTCCGAACGTTGCTGTGTTTAAAAGAATTTTCTTTTGATTCTTCTTTATTCTCTTCGTTTGAATGCATTTTTATTACAACTCAATCAGAATAATTATAGCACTAATAATGGTAAGAAAACATCAGCTCTTCGGCGCCTACTTGTAATCCTTTCAATCAATTAATATATAAAAGATTGTCTAAAACACTAACTAATTACTATTAATTCTCTTACCAGAAGGATCGATGATGTTTGCCTTCACAAAGAACAGAACTGCGCGCTTGAGTCTGTCCTTACCCTTTGATTTAAAAAGTCTTCCAATAAACGGAAGGTCTCCCAAAAATGGAACCTTATCCTGCACAGTTGCAGCCCTATCTTCTATTAAACCTCCAAAAACAACAGTTGCTCCGTCCCATACCACTACACTGGTATTTGTTCTTAGGGTCCTAAAAACTGGCTGTAATACTCGGTTATCTGATAGCGGAATAGATTCAAATTCCCCCAATATATTAGTGCCTGTCGTCATTATCGGGGTTCCATAATTAATAAATCCCTCAAACTGGGTAAATTCAGGGGCAAGGTTTAATTCAATTGTATAGTTGTCTGCTCCAACGATCGGTTCTACCTCCAAGTGAGTGCCAACATTTCTAACTTTAAAACTTGTGGGATGAGCTGGCGTCACTGGGAAACTAGGAGGCGCTCCATCTCCCACGCCAAATCCACCAAAGGCTCCACCGTCCTGTGGAATTTCTGGTGGATCATACTCAGTTGGATATGGAAAATCTCTAGTAATGTCCACTGAAGCCCTCTGCCCCGACCTTGTCACGATACTTGGCCTAGTGATCATGTCAGCTCCTTTTGCCTGGGCCAACCCTCTAATCACTGTTTGAAATTGAGGATCACTAAATGCGCCTCCGACTCCAAAAATTGCCGGGCTCTTCAATGTCGAAGGTGCTGCAGCAACATCTCCCCCTCCACCAAGTAGTATGTCATTCAACACATCACCTTCACGCCATTGGCCACCCGTACGTAATCCACTCGTGATCGGATTATCGCCTAACGGAACATCAGTCCATGGTGGAATAAAGGAATATTCTGAAAAAGTTGACGCTCCACTTCCAGTAGTAGCTGCATTACCTAGAGTGCCTCCCCCCGCAAAAATTCTCTGCGAACTCGGGACATTAAATTGCCCCAGCAACCAGTCAAATCCCAACTCCTTAAGCTCCTTCTGACTTATATCTACCATCGTAACATGAACCTCCACCTGCTTTGGAACATCCTTGAAAGAACTATCTATGAATGTTTCAATTAGCTCTATATTCGAAATAGTATTTCTTGCGACTAACGAACTTGAACCCGGCACAAAAATCGCACTTGCTCCTTCCGGAAAAGTAATTCCCTGCTTCATCAAAAACTCTTTTGCACCTAATCTTCTCAGCTTAAGACCACCCTGATTATTACCCTCTGCTGAAAATGGGTCCCCTCCATCATCACCTTCATCCCCAATTGATGCTGTACTTAAAAAATCGGGTGGAACTCTGAATGTTTTAGTTACGAGCTCCTTACTCTCTGACGCCCTTGACACTATCTGCACCGCATATGTATCTAATTTATACTTGGTTCCCGTATCATTTGTTATCTGGTTAAGAACTTCACCGATCGGAATATTTCTCAATACCAGATTAACTCTTGCATTAAGTGCCACCAGATCAGAGGGATCCAACTTAAGAACAAAATTAATTCCACCGCCTATTGGATCAAGCTGTTTGGATTTAATGGTTAGATAGTTAACAACGTCCTCCAGCGTTTCATCTTCAAAATTAATAGATTCAATTACTATTGCTGACATTTTCCTCTCAATGGATTGATCAACTTCAGATCCTGAAGCGTTTCCTCCCACAATCCCAAAAGCTGCTGAAATGTCGGCTTTAGTTTCCCATGCTTCATCTATTTCACCCAACAATTTTTCACGCGTGTGATCTCGTGATGACTTATGATAATTGACAATCTGCTGCTCAATTTCTTCCATCCCTCTCCTGGCAGAAGTATTTGTTTTATCAATTCGTAAAACATCAGCATAATATTTTAGCGCCTTGTCAAGGTCTCCTAACTTAGTTGCACCGGAAGCTAACTTGAGTAAACGGGTCACTCTCTTTACATTCCCAAGATGCTCTGGAGTGCGTGCCTGATTATACCATTCCGGATCTTGCAACCTCTTCTTTAAAATGACGGCAGGACGATAGTTTGGAGCAACGCTCGGCTGTAGCACTTGATCCAGCAATTCTTCAGCAGCAACGAACTCAGCATCATCAATTAGTTCTTTTGCACGAAGCACGGATGCACCAACATATTTTTGCCGTGCCTGATTCCGAACAGCATCAGACGTGGGTGAAGGATTCATCCCATTATATGCTTTAGCAAATTTAGATAAAGCTTCCTTGTAATTTCCTTCGGTTATAAATTGATCTCCCTCAGCAATTATTTTTTCAGCTTCAATCATTTGAACCTGCCTCCTAGCAATTTCACCTTCGACCTTATCCGCTAGAGTTGGATCTTTCTTTTTATCATCCGCAAACAACGACACCGAACCAAAAAAGAACGACGAAAATAAGATTAAAGTTATCCATGTAGCCTTCATGGCATAGGAAATCGAGCCCTCCAAATTTATTGGAGAATGTTTCGATTGAGATTTGAATTGAGGCATGGAGTCGAAGAACGACAACATAGACGAATTTGACCAAAAATGTAACGCTCAAATTTCGATAATCTGTGTTATCGCAAGGGGTTCGCTAATTTGTTCCTACCTACCTAAAATTCCAGTTAAATTCACTGAAAATTGTAACAATCACCCCAAGAAGATAAAACTTAGAATCGAAACTCTTGCTGTTCTACTCTCACTGGCACTGGAGGCCCCAGACGTAAATGCAACCTGCGTCCCAAAAAATCCCATATTTCTAAACTTAATCTCTTAATAATAGGGGTATTTTGAGGGGGAAATCTATATACATTAACTGATTTGTTCATATGAACACCATACTGTTCGCATGAACAAATTCAACTCATTCTTTCATTTTAATGTTTTTTTCACTTGGTCTTAATAATTCTGATGCAAAACATGTGATTTTCCGGAAATGAATGACTTGACTAATAACACCAAACTCTTTGCTCTTTTCCGGGTCTTTTTTAATTGTCGATTCTATTATCCTATTTATCTGGTGATGTTCCTCGATTTTGGGCTAACCATTTCCGAGTTTGCCACACTCAATCTGATTTGGGCCATCGCAATCATTCTACTCGAAGTCCCCTCAGGCGCTCTCGCTGATCATGTTGGCAGAAAGAGACTAATTATCCTCTCTTCTATCTTAATGATTGGGGAAATCAGCGTTCTTATCTTCACACCTATAGGCTCACCTATTGTTTTCTGGATGTTCGTCATCAACAGAATTCTTAGCGGAGCTGCTGAAGCGGCCGCTAGCGGTGCAGATGAAGCTCTAGCATATGACAGCATCCCAATTAACAATCGCGAAGCCGTATGGAAAAAAACGATGAAGCGGGTTATGGTAATGATGTCCGTTGGATTCGTAATCAGCTCAATTATCGGGGCCCTCGTTTATTCCACTGACTTTATTAACTCTATCGCATCAGCGCTCAACTTTGAAACAGAGTTCACTAAGAAACAAACGGTTAAGTTTCCGCTCTATTTAAATTTTGTATCTGCCCTAATAGTATTTTTTATAGCCTGTAAATTTGAAGAAGATCATAAGATCTCAATGGGCGGAAAAATAATTGCCATCAAGGAAAGTTTTGCAGGCACATTAAGAGCCGGTCAATGGATCTTGAAATCACCCGCTGCATCTTGCCTCATTCTTATAGGTTTATTTTATGATAGTATCATCAGAGTCTTTTATACCATTCTTTCAAATATCTACAGGATTCTACTCATTCCTGAATGGTGCTGGGGGCTCGTCGGAGCCGTCGCTTCCATAATAGGCATAGGCGTAGTAATTATTTGTGAAAAAATGGCGACCAAACTGAGCCCCGGCATCAACTTTGGGGTTGTTACTATTTTAACATTCCTCGGTTGCATTGCCCTCTCATTGGCAGTGCCTGGATGGGGAGTGATTTTATTGCTGCCAATGTTCTCTGCAATGCGATTTCTCCAGTATTTCCTTTCCCATTATTTGAACAAGGTAACCCCATCAGAGCAGAGGGCCACGGTACTTAGTTTTAAGGGCCTGAGCACGAACCTTGCATTCGGTATACTAACTCAAGTCTTTGGAGTGCTTACGGCCCGAATTTATCTAAGCAATAAGTTTAATGATGCAGCTGACCCCCAACTATCAGCTTTCAAGTACAGCTTAGAATGGTGGCCTTATTACTTTTCTGTTGGTGTTATAATCCTTTTTGGATTTATAAGACTAAAATATCGAAAGAGCATAACAATGCTAATCAACCAATCTTAAGAAATAATCACTATTCTTTCTTTTACTTTTTAGGCTTTGGTTGAAGTCTGCCCAAAGTATCGTTACGCATTCTCTCATCACTTATACGGTCCACCCAAGCAAGAGCTGCCTTTGGGTCATCCTTGGCGGCTGAAAAAGCATAGTCTTGTATTGCTTCGTCATACGCTGGTCCGAGAGGTTGATTGGAAAGCCATTCTCCAGCTCCTTCAAAATCTTCTTTGATAAATTCTTCGAAACGTTCTCCCAATGCATGACGCTGACCCTCTACTTCTTCGGGTAGTTCAGCTAGCCACTGAACTTCATCTGCGATTGATGTATCGCTGATATAATGGGAGATTCTCTCTAAACTGTCAGAATCGATGAACGGCTCGGTCACATTGTCCGTAATGAATTGCACTGCTTTGTCCGGATCATTTCTAGCAATCTTTGACAAAGACTCTCTAATAGCGCCCCGCTTATAGGATAACATCTCGTTTTCTTTAGGTGTATGGTCGATTCCATTAATCCAATCAATGAGTCCTTGTTCTCCTCTCTGATCCATGAGGGCGTCAGCAATACGGTCCACCTGCTCACCGCGAGCTCTGCCTCTCAAGTTCTTTTCAGAGTAAGCAATTGCGCCGTCCAGATCATTTTGAATCATTTCTTTAGTGACTCCGAGATGCATCCATTGTCGAGTATCGGAATTTTCTACTTGATCGACGAACAGCATAGCGGAGTCAGGATCAGATGCAGCCCAGCCTGATATTGCAGTCATCTCATCGCCTCGTGTTCTTTTGGGTGAATCAGGATCCATCGCATATTTTATTGCATCTTCTCCAGATACCCTTGCCCAAGCGTATAGAAAATCATTAAAGTGTCTGTCGCTTTCCCTTCCGCCAGGAGAGTTTTCAAATGCTGCTAGCATTTCTGCTGCATTCGCCGGTGTTAACTCTAGTAACATTTGAGAGATTGTGGCATTTCTTCTGACAGGATCAGAATCAGCAAGAGCATTTTTAAGTTTACTGCTAGCATCGCCATTAATGAAAATGGGATCGGCTAAGAACTGCTGATTTTTCTGGATTCTTTCTATTGTGCCTGACTGGCCTAATCCACTCTTAGTAGCTTCATTACCCGCCAGGTTTCGAGACACATTAACGGCTCCACTATTCTGTACAGAATTAGGGTCTTGGTCTTTCTTGCCGAGAAAAAATGCGCTTGTGGCAATCGCTGCCCAAAGACAGTTTATTAGGATGATTTTCCTCATGAAAGTTAACGGGGTATAATATTATCAAATTGATAGTAAAAATCAATGAGTTCTCAAGTAATAAGCTCTTTGATAGGTTTGCAATCTTTAAGCAAATAATGAGGCCTTCCAGAAGAGTCCTTAACAGTCGTCAGTTGAGGGTCGATACCAAGATTATGATACAAAGTAGCAATCACGTCTTTATAATGGACTGGCCTTTGAACTGCTTCGGCAGCGTACCTATCAGTAGCGCCTATTACCTGACCAACATTCATCCCACCACCAGCCAGCATTGCCATCGCGACCTTGGGCCAATGATCTCGCCCAGCATTAGCGTTAACTTTTGGAGTCCTTCCAAATTCACCCCATGCTAAAACAGTCACATCCTCAAGCATGCCTCTCTCGCCTAAATCCTCAATAAGAGTTGCAATTGCATGGTCAACGATCGGAACCAGCTGCTTCATCCTAACAAAATTTTTAGAATGCGTGTCGAAATCGCTGATAGAAACATTTACGACCCGAACACCAGCCTCAATAAGACGTCGAGCCAAAAGTAATTTCTTTGCCGCCTGCGGTCCTTCACTCGTGAAAAATGCTAATTCCTTTTCTTTCATGACAGGCACGTACCTTGAGACCACCTTGGGATCCTCTTTAGAGAGGTCCATAGCCTCAGCAATCTTGCCCGAAGTTAATATTCCGTAGGCCTGTTCAGTAAAAGTATCCAAAGCTCCCATTGACCCGATAGCATCAATTTCTCTGCGCGTCCTATCCAAACCCTGTAAGAGTCCTAGCCGGTCATCGAGGCGACCAACACTTAAATCCTTATTCAAATTTAAATTTACAGAATGACCTTTGCGCAGTTTGGCCAGTTCAGTTTTCATACCATCTTCGAGCTCTCGTTTGAACATCGAAGAAATATCAGGTCTAAAGGGATTAGTAGAAGGGCCCAAGAACCCAGGCCGGACACTGTTCCTTACCTGACCCCTTCCCTGCATAAGATCCACGAAAGCAGGAGCAGGAGCACTTGGTGATCCTAAAAGCTTATTAATAACGCAACCCATTGCGGGCCACCCTCCAGCAGGACTCTTCTCAGAGGCTTTGTATCCTGACTGGCATTGAAATGCGTTATGTTGACCGTCAGCCCCAATCAATGAGCGAATAAAGGCAAACTTTTTTGCGGAGCCCGCTAGCCTTGGCATTAACTCTGAAAGATGAACTCCAGGAATTTCTGAAGGAATGGGTTTAATGTCTCCTCTATATTCGACAGGAGAATCTGGCTTGGGATCAATCATATCCATTTGTGGAGGGCCCCCATCAAGATGAATATGAATTATGGACTTCGCAGAAGAACCCTTACCTGAATTTGATTCCGCACGAATGAGATCAGGAAGGCTCAGGCCTCCAATGCCAAGAGAGCCCGCTCTAAGAAAACTCCGACGAGAAAGACCGTCGCAATTTTTGGCAGGACCTCCAGTGAAGCATAACATATCAATATTCTATGCTTTTAAATGACGCGGTTCAAGTCATCCTGTCCGGATAAAGATAAAATAACTGCACTGTCACTTAGCTTAAAATAGGCTTATTAATAGACAGATTTAAAAGACTCGGCCATTTTCATAGAAAAAAGTAAAACCTCGATGCTTAATAATTTCACAAAGGAACAATTATACATTTCGTTATTCTTTTCTCTAAGTGCAATTTTTGCATGCGCTGAAACATCACAACCAAAGAATCCATATCTAAAAGAGTTCTCTGAAAGCGGCAAACTTAATATTCAATTTCCAAAATTCCCTGAACGTAAATGGCCAATGAGCCTCATCAGTTATCCTGTCGAATTTTCTGAACCAGGAATCAAAGCTGAGAATTTAAAATTGACCGACACTGATGGAAAGGAATTGACCTTCCAGCTCTCTGAAAAGAGACAGAGGGATGACGGTTCATTGGCCTTCGCTAAACTGAATTTTGTAGCAGATTTTCCAGCCAATTCCGAACGTTCCTTTGTTCTTAGTAAAGATAAGCATCAATTTAAAAATTCGGCTCTTACTTATGAAAAAGCTGAACAGGTTATTATCATCAATACGAATTCCTTAAAAATAAAAATCCCGGCTTCGATCGAAAAGCCAAAATCAAAAGGACCTGTTCCGGTTCCAGTTCTTGGAGCTAAATTTGGACAGATCTGGAAAGAAACATCCATGGTATTAGGAGGAAATCTGGAGCTAATATCACTAAGTAGCCTTAAAATTGAAACTGGTCCGTTATACTTAATTCATCAGCTCACTTATAACTTTAAAGGCGGCGGTAAATACACTGTAACGCTAAAATGTATACGTGGCCTGTCTCGCATTGAAATATCAGAAACATTCAAAGGAATTGACACCAATATATCGGAACAATTCTTAAAAGAATTTAAGAATTATTTGAATTATCCGCCAACCATAGATGGACTAAATGAAATCAAAGATTGGATCTTTAAATATGACGGCAAGGTCAGATCTACAGAGAATTCATTTTTCACAAAGCGGTTCAATGAAAATTCCAATGAACTTATCTTTAATGCCTACCGAAAAGCCGAAACCCCATTCCCCTTGTTAACACAAACGGATTGCATTGAACTGGCTGAAACGGCTTATCAACTGCCAGAACATCCTATGAGCAGAGAATGGTTCGATCAGTCCGAAAAAGCACTCAGATCAATACGGAAAAAATCAGGGATATATTCGATCGAGTCGTCCAAAATAAAAACTCTAATTCAATATGTATCCAGCCTCAGAAAGGGAAATGTTAGTAAAAAGATAATAATAGAAAATTCACTAGGAAAACTCAGCAACGGAAGCGTCGCCGTTGGAAAAAGGAACGGGAAACGAATTATTCTAAATGCGGATGGTGCGTTGCTATACCCCTCAAGCGAAAAATCAATGGCAAGAGGTACTATTTTAACCAAAAATAAAAATGGATTTGAATCAATAAACAGAGAGTCTGTTTCGACAAACTACACTAATCTCGGAGATGTTCAGTATGGCAGCGTGACCTTTCCTTACCCAGCCAGCGGACCTCGTGAACGAAGGGTATTACACATTCAAGAACAATACGTAGCAGTCATTGACGATGTGGGAAATGCACCTGCCCGATGGGTATGGAAAGATTCAGGATCCATTCCCCCCATTTTTATTGGAACAAGTTATAACCAAAACTTACAAATTATAAGTGATCAGGATAATGAAATGTTCCTAGAGGGAGAAGCGGCAGCAGTCAGTGGCATAGGAATAATAGCAAACGGAACAAAAATTCAGGTGCATGGAAAGACGCCTAAACCAGGCCTACAGACATCCCCTGGCCCTGTCCTGAACTCGGCCTTCATTGAAACAAATAATGGGATGGACCGCATCTTTGCCGGAAAGGACGGACAAAATAAAACACTAAGTGGAAAAAATTGGGCAGTCGATGCAATGACCGCTCTCATTAGAGACTTAGATAATAACAGCAAAGAAATAGCTGTTATAGGGAACCATCAAAATAAAAGACACAGGATCGCTTCAGAGCACATGACACTTGATATTGAAGGCAATCTCGTTTCCGCCTCTGCAAGATACAAAGTGCCCAAAGAAAAAAGCACCAGAGATCCAGTAATTTTTCCGACCTCAGGAAAATACAATGCTCCTGACGGAGCCACATTAAGGATCAACTTCGGGAAACCTTTCACTGTAAAAGAAAAATCAAAAAATAGACTCTTGGCCTTCTGGAAATTTGATGAAGGCAAAGGCACTGAAGTGACCAATATCAAAAATCCTGAACAAAAAGGAGAACTATTCGACAAGAAAAACAAGCCAGTATGGACAAGAGGTATCGGATTCGGCAATGGGACGGCCATCTCACTCAGAAAAGAAAGCCACATTAACACTCTCTTCGACCAAGACATTAATGGAAGTAACAGCATTGCTGTATGGGTAAAAACAAAAGGTCATGGACTACTTTTAAATAAAATAAAAACAGAAAACGGAAAATTTGCAAACCATTCACGCACAATCCAAATCACTCAAGAAGGAAAGGTCAGAGCCACCTATTATGGAGATAATCCGTTCGTGATAGAAAGTACTGAACCGATAAATGACGATCAGTGGCATCATATCGCCTGGGTAAATGAAGAAGAATACGACGAAGGGACCAGTGATCAATTAGCAAATAAAAATACACTGTTTGTCGATTCTAAAATTGCAGGTACTAAACTAATTAAAAGAGCAATAAATGACAAACTTCTGAACGCCCCGTTAAAGTTGGGTGGTCAAATTACAGCCAAGAGCACGGATGGAAAAATCACTACAATCACTGGTCTGAATGGGTCTCTTGATAATCTAAGAATTTACAATTTCCCAATTACCCAAAAACAAATTCATGGATTTACTATGGTAGGACTGATGCGTTCACCTCTCGCAATCACATCAGAACCGCAAAAAATGATACGGGTGGGTCAAGAATTTGAATATGCTCTAGAATATACCGGGGGAGGGCCTTTTGTACGTTTCACATTTAACAATGTCCCTAAGTGGGCAAAAATAGAGGGGCGTATCATAGGAACTCCCACATCAAAGGATCTGGGTCTCAGCAAACCAATAACCATCGTAGGAATGAGTCCTTGGGGCCCGGGTCAGCAAAGGTTCTCGGTCAGCGTTCAACCTCCTCTCGTTAAGAGGGACTGGAAAATCCAAGTGAACGGTCGACCAATTCTAACTCGTTACAATGGACTCGGGGTTGAGGCAACTCTCCCGCCCGGGGCAGGAAACTGGAAATTAACTAAAGACAAAACACCTCTAAGACCTCCTCTAATTTTAAAAGTCGAAAACTTGAAATCAGGAATCAGCGTACAAATTCGAGGCACTCCCGGTGTGACCAAATACTCAATCGAAAGCAGTAAGGATGGAGGCAAAGTTTGGAGCAGTGTTAGTAAATCCACAGGTTTAAAACAAGTAATCCTTCCACTTAAAAATGGCAATTATCTTCTGCGAGCAACAGCACTTCCAACCGCTGCTCGTCCAATTCAATCTGAACCAATAGAACTGAACTTGTCTGAAGATCCGCCCGAGGCCCCTGGACGCCCCGAGGTCACTCCGCTCAAAGGTTCGGTACGTCTAAAATGGGAAACTCAAATAGGTGCGAATGAATACAAGGTCTATCGACGAGAAAAAGGGAAACAAAATTGGGCAATTATTTATTCGGGTCGATCCCAAGGATTCGTAGACAAAAATGCAAAAGCAGCAACTGCTAAATTCTCAAAACCAGGATACAAAACAGGAGCCAGTTCCGATATGAACGATATAGTCATTTATGAATACTGCGTCACTGCGTCAGACAAGAACGGAGAAAGCCCTAAATCCGAAATAACAAACACTGACCCTAGGAACTGGTAAAAGAACAATGAAGTTTAATAACGCCCACTACTCTTAATACCCTTATAATCAGAGACATTATCAAACCCTCATTTTATACAATATGCCCATCAAATTCCTACACACCCGCATAAGGGTCAGCAACATTGATCAATCCATAGAGTTCTATGAAAAGATGGGCTTCAAGCTCACAAAGAAGAATGACAAATCCCCTGCTGGAAATCAACTTGCCTTCCTTGAACTTGATGCAAGCGAACACTTTCTAGAACTCTGCTACTCTCCTGACTTTGAAGTGAATTTTCCAGAAGATCTAATGCATACTTGCGTAGGAGTTGAGGACATCATTGGATATTGTGACCGACTGGAGAATCAAGGCATCGAAATTTGGCCAGATGAATGGCGAGAGAAATTCTTAGACGACGAGTCAAGGATGGCCTTCGTGACAGACCCTGATGGATATGAAGTTGAAATTCTGGAACGTCAATAATGATGAATAGCTGACGAGTAAATTGTCAGCACCATAATGTTATTTCTTCTTCCATTAGTAAGTGCAATAATTTACCCATTTGCCAGCATCTTCCTTAAGAGGTCACTCAACGAAGGATGCGGCATCTTAAGGTCCGCATTCATTTCAAACATGGCACTCTTTGGTGTCTTTTTATGTGCTCTTCCTTTCAATGATAAGTCGCCTGAATGGGAACACATTAGCTGGGCGCTAATAGCGGGAATGTGTTTCTTCGGTGGGCAGGTGTTTACATTTTTGGCAATCCGTTCCGGTGACGTATCAGTTCAAGCCCCACTAATGGGGGTGAAAGTAATCTTCGTGGCGCTTTTCTCCTATGCTATTAGACCCGAAGAAGTCCCACCCCTAATATGGATCGGTTCAATATTGGCCGCTGCAGCTATTTTTCTCTTGGGAGGAGCCACAATTAAAAGTTTCAAAGAAAATAGCCGAACAGTTTTCTGGTCACTTATTGCTTGCGCTTGCTTCGGTGGCAGTGACACCTTGGCGGGATATAGGAGTCAAGAATTTGGCCCTATTCCCTTCATAGTAGTCATGGTTTCAGTAGTAGCTTGTTGCTCACTTTTTTTCATACCTTTCTTCTCAGGACCACTTAAAACTTGCCCCAAGAGTGCTCTAAAATTTGCTGCGCTCGGAGGAATCATCATCGGCATCCAAGGAATGATCCTCAATTTATCATTGGCATTTTTTGGTAAGGCTACTCCGATGAACATTATTTATTCTACAAGAGCATTATGGGGCGTCTTAATTATTTGGTTCTTAGGTAACGCATTAGGAAACAATGAAGCAGCACTGCAAGGTAACCGAATCATGGCCAAGCGCTTTGCCGGAGCCCTACTACTTAGCAGTGCAGTTATCATGGTATTCATTTAAAATGTTCGCTTATCAAAAATAAAATGTTTATAAAATGAATTAATAATTTTCAGCGAACATAAATGAAATCACACGAGGTAATAAAAGAATCCTGCAAAAAAAGAGGCATCAAAAAAATCGCATCTGATGTAGGAATATCAACCTCTTTACTCTATAAATGGAGCCAGCCACCAGAAGCCTCTGGAAGTGGTAGCAAGAACCCACTGGACCGTATGATTAATCTCATGCAAGCTGCAAATGATCCTCAAATGATTAGTTGGATCTGTGAACAGGCTGGCGGTTATTTTGTTAGAAATCCAAATGACAAAGAAGAAGGCGATTATGAGGTTATGCCCGCAACAAATGAAATAGTTTCGCAATTCTCTGCTCTACTCTCTGAAATCAGTAAGGCCGCACAAGATAACGCCATTACTGACAATGAATCAGAACGGATTCGTAAGGTTTGGAATGCACTTAAATCATTCACCGAAGGTTTCGTTAAATGTTGTGAAGAAGGGAATTTTAATAAAATGCTAGAAAGTAAATAGTTGTTCCCTCATTAATTATCAATCATGTTAAAACAACTCGAAGGAAAAATTGCCGTGATAACTGGTGGCGGTTCTGGTATCGGTGAAGCAATCAGTAAAAGATTTTCCTCAGAAGGAGCTGAGGTCATTATTTTGGATGTCGACGAGGAACCCGCAAAAAAAGTTGCGGATTCCATTAACGGGAAATGCTTTCAATGCGATATCTCAGATTCCAATTCGGTCGAAACCGTTTTTAAACAAATTGCAGAAGAGGGATCTCACCCTGACATACTTGTTAACAATGCAGGAATAGCTCATATCGGAAATGCAACGAACACTGATCCCGATGACTTTGATCGAATCATGAGTGTAAACGTAAGAGGGCCTTACCTTTGTATCCGCTCGATAATTCCATCCATGATCAAGAAAGGAGGCGGTTCTATACTTAATTTGGCTTCGGTCGCATCTAATCTTGGTATCCCTGACCGTTTTGCATACTCAACAAGCAAAGGTGCCGTTTATACCATGACTCTTTCTGTGGCTCGGGATTTTATTGAAAAAGGAATTCGCTGCAATTGTCTCTGCCCAGCCAGAGTTCACACTCCGTTCGTTGACAATTACCTTAAGGAAAACTATCCCGGAAAAGAGAAAGAGATGTTCACCCAACTCGAAGCAACTCAGCCCATTGGCCGCATGGCGAAACCTTCTGAAATAGCCTCGTTAGCTACATACATTTGCTCAGACGAGGCTTCCTTTGTCACCGGGTCAGCCTTTGATATCGATGGTGGATTCACTTTATTAAAATAAAAATAACAAATAAAATTAAATGAAATTGATACGCTTTGGCGAACTAGGAAACGAAAGCCCAGGACTTCAACTTGATGATGGCCGTCTAGTAGACACTTCCTCTATCGTGAATGATTATAATGAAGAATTCTTTGCTTCTGGTGAACTAGAGAAACTTCAAGAATGGGCATCCGCTAACGCCAATAGTGCAGAACAAATCAGTACAGACCATAGGATCGGATCACCCATTGCAAGGCCAAGTAAAATGATATGCATCGGACTCAATTTTAGTGATCATGCTGCAGAAACAGGAGCAGAAACACCCGAAGAACCAGTCATTTTCAGTAAAGCCACTTCGGCCCTTAACGGCCCCTTCGACAATATAGTCATTCCAAAAGGAAGCGAGCAAACAGATTGGGAGGTAGAACTTGCTATTGTTATAGGTAAGCATGCTTCGTATATCAGCGAATCGGAGGCTGAAGATTATGTTGCAGGCTATGTTCTACATAATGATGTCAGTGAACGCTCCTTTCAGAAGGACAGAGGTGGACAATGGACAAAAGGGAAAAGCTCCGACACTTTCGCTCCGCTGGGCCCTTTCATGGCCACTAAAGATGAAATTCCCGATACAGACAATCTAGCAATGTGGTTAACGGTAAATGGTGAAAAAATGCAAGATGGCAATACGTCAAATCTCATATTCAATGTCCCTCATGTAGTCAGTTACTTGAGCAATTTTATGTCCCTCTTGCCTGGAGACGTCATATCCACAGGAACTCCAGCGGGTGTCGGCATGGGCATGAGCCCGGAAAGATACCTCAAGCCCGGAGATGTCGTCGAACTTGGAATCGACGGGCTAGGTTCTTCAAAACAAAACGTTGTAGCCTACAGTAATTAACAACGATATGGACCTGCAATTAAAAGATAAAAAAGTTGTCATCACGGGCGGAGCTAAAGGGATTGGAGCGGCAATTGTTAAATCTTTCGCAGCAGAAGGTGCCATCCCAATTATTCTGGGTCGAAATCCACAAGAAGCTGAAACCCTGGTTTCAGAAATCGGAACTGGCCATTCTTATCATGTTGAATTGACTGATCTTAATGGGATCCAAATAACGGCCAATAAAATCAGTGCCGACATTGGCCCTATTGATATTCTAATAAACAATGCCGGAGTCAATGATGGGGTATCAATAGAAGATGACCCTTCAATATTTATTCATTCACTTGAAAAAAATCTAATTCATCCCTTTGCCCTCCTTCATCACTTTCTTACCGACCTAAAATCAACCAAGGGGAATATAATTAATGTAGGATCTAAGGTCGCAGTAACGGGACAGGGTGGAACTTCTGGATACGCTGCTTCAAAAGGTGGTATCAATGCACTGACCAGAGAATGGGCTCTGGACCTCGCTCAATATGGGATAAGAGTAAACTGCGTTGTTCCTGCTGAAGTCATGACTCCTCTTTACGAAAACTGGCTAGCCAAAAATCCGGAACCCACGAAAGCTAAAGAGGCAATCGAATCTATAATTCCACTCGGTCAAAGATTTACTGAGGCAGGAGAAATCGCAGATACGGTTGTTTTCCTTGCATCCATAAAATCGGCACATACTACTGGACAAATTATATATCCTGATGGCGGGTACACCCACTTTGACAGGGCCTATAAAGGGAAAAAGGATAAACCTCAATGATTGAAAAGAAAGACACCCTCATCATCGGAGGAGGCATTATTGGGCTTGCAACTGCCTATCACCTTAGCAAAATCCTGCCTAAAAAAAATGTCATCATCCTAGAAAAAGAAAATGAGATAGCCTCTCACCAAACCGGTAATAATTCCGGAGTCATCCATTCAGGTATTTATTATAAGCCTGGATCACTAAAAGCGATTAATTGTCGCAAAGGTAAACGAGCACTTGAACGTTTCTGTAAGCAGGAGGGAATACAATTCGAGACATGCGGAAAAGTCATTGTCGCAACCGATGAGCGAGAACTGCCAGCAATGCATAGCATACTCGAACGCGGAAAGAAAAATGGTGTGAAGTGCAGACTCATTGACGAATCTGAATTATCCGAATTAGAACCTCACGCAGCGGGCATAGCAGGAATTCATGTTCCTGAGGCAGGAATCGTCAACTATCGTCAAGTATGTTCTGTTCTAGCTGAAAAAATTAAAATCGCAGGAGGACAAATTTTAACCGGGGAAAGAGTGAACTTCATCACTCCTGACCAGAAATCAGTATCAGTCCAAACTAGTTCAGGAAAAGAATTTTTAGCTGAAAGAGTAGTAAACTGCGGTGGACTTTATTCAGATCACATAGCAGACAAGGCGGGCGCAAGACCACCCATGAAAATTATTCCGTTTAGAGGAGAATATTATGAACTTAATGAAAACGCTCGCGGACTAGTTAAAAATTTAATCTATCCAGTACCTGACCCTAATTTTCCTTTTCTCGGAGTTCACTTTACTCGAATGATTAATGGCGGCGTCGAATGTGGCCCCAACGCTGTTCTTGCGTATGCAAGAGAAGGATACTCTAAGTTCAAAATCAATCCCAGCGAACTGATCGAATCTCTAACTTATCCAGGATTCCTTCGCCTAGCTGCAAAATTTTGGAAAACAGGACTGGGGGAAATGTGGCGCTCTGCGAGTAAGCGTGCCTTTGTTAAAGCATTGTCACGTCTGGTCCCGGAAATTAAAACTGAACACTTATGCTCTGCACCGGCAGGAGTAAGAGCTCAAGCTGTAAGTTCTAATGGATCAATGGTCGATGATTTCTATTTTTCAAGGAACGGTAATATTCTAAACGTCTGTAACTCACCTTCCCCAGCCGCAACTGCTTCACTTAACATTGCAAAGGTGATTGGAGAACATCTTAATTAATTAAATCAAAAAGCCTCAATTACCGGCAAACAAAAGGGAACCATTGAATTTTACTTATTAACTTATGCCTGAAGTAGAAACAATAACCTATCCTCATGAAAAGCTTAGCGAGTTCTCTAAACTAACTTTTCAACATTTCGGCATACCTGAAAAAGAAGCTGAACTAGCTTCTGAAGTCCTCTCAATGAGTGATTTAAGAGGGATCGATTCTCATGGCGTCGCGAGATTGCACACTTACTTTGACATGCTAGAGAAGGAACGGATAAATCCAGTCCCTAAAATTAAAATAGTCAGGGAGTCTGCATCAACAGCAACGGTTGACGGCGATAACGGTTTAGGATTAGTCGTAGGTCCAAAAGCGAATGAAATTGCAATGAACAAGGCTCAAGAAGTCGGCAGCGGATGGGTGAGCGTTCGTAACACCAATCATTACGGAATCGCTGGTTACTATGTCATAAAAGCATTGGAAAGAGACTTGATCGGGTGGTCTATGACAAATACAACGAAGCTAGTAGCCCCACTATGGGGAGCAGAAAGAATGCTCGGCACAAATCCAATAGCAGTTGCATTTCCGGGAAAAAAAGAGCCTCCAATAATTATTGATTTAGCAACTTGCGCAGCCGCTTACGGAAAAATTGAGATTGCTCATCGAAAAGAACAAATGATTCCAGAAGGCTGGGCCATTGACTCTGAGGGAAATAATACTAACGATCCCGATAAGATGATTAACGGAGGAGCTCTTCTCCCTCTCGGATCGGATAGAGAAAAAGGCGGGCACAAGGGGTACGGGCTCGCAGTAATGGTCGATTTTCTCTGCGCTGTTCTTAGTGGCGCTAATTGGGGACCTTTCACTCCGCCATTCGCCTTACAACAAGAAATCCCAAAGCGAAGCGTAGGAAAAGGAATCGGACATTTCTTTGGTGCTATGAAAATAGATGCTTTTATAGATCCTGATGAGTTCAAAACTCAAACGGATGACTATATCCAAACACTAAGAGCAACCTCACCTGCCCCAGGAACTGACGGGCCAATAATCCCAGGAGATCCTGAAAGAGAAGCTGAATCAATCCGGTCAAAGCAAGGAATCCCGCTCGTGTTGCCTGTAGTTGAAGAATTACGGGATATTTCGAAGAGGACAGGCATACCTTTCGATTAATTTGCTTGGAACAACTTCCACTGTCAGATTAAAGAATATCTTACAATTTAATCCAAAGATTCAATTAATGAGTTCTTTGGCTGACATTATTATATTACATTCATACCATGTCTGAGATTCCAAACATTCTAGCCAATCGCTATGCCACCGAATCCATGAGGGCAATCTGGTCACCTGAAGGCAAAGTCATTCTTGAACGCGAACTATGGATAGCTGTAATGAAAGCCCAAGCAGAACTTGGCCTTGAAATTCCTGAAGATGACATCCTCTCTTACGAAAAGGTTAAGAACGATGTAAATATTGCTTCGATCATGGAGCGTGAACGCATCACTCGTCATGATGTGAAGGCTCGAATAGAAGAATTCTGCGATCTTGCAGGTTGCGAACACATTCACAAAGGAATGACCAGCCGAGACCTTACCGAAAATGTCGAACAGATTCAAATTTACCGCTCACTAAAAGTAATACAATCCAAGGCAGCTGCAGCATTGATCGCAATCAGCCTTAAGGCGCGAGAATGGAAGGACCTATACATATCTGCACGAACACATAATGTTGCCGCACAAACCTCTACGATGGGCAAACGAATGGCAATGTTTGGAGAAGAATTACTCGGAGCCTTCTTCGCACTCGAATCAACAATTGAATCTTATCCTGCACGCGGCATAAAGGGAGCCGTAGGAACTCAATTAGATCAGCTCGCACTATTCAAAGATGACACCGACAAGGTATCCATGTTAGAACAGAAAGTCGCATCCCACCTTGGGATTTTAAAAATATCAACAAACGTTGGGCAAGTGTACCCGAGATCGCTTGATCTTAGAGTCATATCAACTTTGGCAGAACTTTCCTCGGGGCCTTCAAGTTTCTGCAATACGCTACGTCTCATGGCAGGACATGAACTGGCAGGCGAAGGCTTCGCAAAGGGACAGGTCGGCTCATCAGCCATGCCTCACAAAATGAACGCTCGATCATGTGAACGGGTTAACGGATTCAATGTCTTACTGAAGGGGTACCTTACAATGGCAGGCTCTTTGTCTGGCAATCAATGGAACGAAGGTGATGTCTCATGTTCGGTAGTCAGACGGGTAATGTTACCCGATGCTTTCTTTGTTGCCGATGGTCTATTTGAAACTTGCCTAACTATCTTGAATCAAATGGAAGTGTACCCTGACGTTATCAATAATGAAAATGAACGCTACCTCCCATTCCTGACAACTACTACATTTCTGATGGAATGCGTAAAGGAAGGCACAGGAAGAGAAAAAGCTCACGAATTAATAAAAAAACATGCCGTCGCTGCTCTTCAAGCATTGCGTTCAGGGGAAGCGAGAGAAAATGATCTCATCGATCGCCTATCCAATGATGATGGACTGAAAATTTCTAAAGACAGACTCAACGAATTACTTAGCGCCGCCGCGAGTAGGGCCGGAGCTGCGGGAGCCCAAATCGAAGAATTTCTCAATTCGATAGAAGAAATAAAAACTAGATACCCAGATTCGATTAATTATTCACCGGGATCAATTTTATAACTTAATCTTACTAGGATATCATTTCATTCTATTCCACGGAAATCATAACAAATTAACCTAGGCACAGTATTATCAACAAAGCCCTTGGTATGCTGACATATGTAGAGTAATCCACGGTGAATAACAGGCAATGCCCAGGACTGTTCCGCAACAAACAACTGAGACTTTGACACGACTTTCACCCCCTTAGGTGAGATTTTAAGCTCGGCAAAGACTCCATCCTCGCCCAAAGCAAAAACGCGCCCAGCACAATTCAGTAAACTCCCACGAAAGAAGCTGAGAGTTAAATCCCTGCCTTGAATGTTTTGTTGATACCGCATGTCATCTTTCCAAAGAATTTCTCCATCCTTAATCCTAGCGCACTTGAACTGAACATCAGGTTTGTTCCGCCCGGCAAAACCATAGATGTGATCCTTAATAACTAATGGAGTCATCCAGTGCATACCAAACCATCTTTCATTCCAGACAGGAATAGCATTTAATTTATCATCAAATTCAAGAAGAGCTCCTCCCTTACCGTAACATTCAGACAAAAATACAAATCTCTCATCAATCACTACAGGAATCGATGCATTTACTGACTCAAATTTATCAGCCCGCCAGGGGAATCTGTGAAATAGCTTACCATTAGTTGGATCAAGAACCAACAAACCACCCTTAGCAGGACGACTCTCCCCTCCGGCCAAAACCAAAAGAACTTCCTTCCCTCTGATCTTAGCAACTAACGGGGAAGAATAACTCGCTCCCCACTCATTCATATGCCTCCAAATTTCTTTCCCGCTTTTCCTATCAAAAGCAGCCACACACACTCTCTTCCCTTCTGTATTTTTTGAACCTCCCACATTCACTATTACAAGATTTTTCCACACGAATGGCTGAGGCCCATAACCAAAAAATCCAAGTTTATACCCATATTCTTTCTGCAAGTCCCGGTGCCAAAGCGGCTTACCAGTCATAACTTCAACTGACCTTATCTGACCAGTAACACCTGCAATTATTAATATCTCCTTATCAATCACAGGTGAGGCTCGTGGACCATTAGAAAATCCATACCGGTCTCGATACTCGACAGGATACTTGAATCGCCATTTTAACTTACCTGTTTCCGGGTCACGGCACTCAAGCCGCTCATTACCATCAGACAGATCAAAACTAAAAAGACGACCATCAACAATTGTTGGTGCAGCATACGTCTCTCCCCTTTCCAATTCCCAAACAACTTTAGGACCCTTCTCAGGCCAACTCTTCAAAAGTTTGGACTCCTTGGACGTTCCATTATGGTGTGGACCCAAAAATCTTGGCCAATTCTCAGTGACCGCACCCTCCGGAAGAGGATTTGGCTTATTTTGAAAACTCAACCGCTCGTCAGCTATGACATAATTGAGAAAAAAGAACAAATAAACACAACATCCTATCCAGTTCATAAAGTTAATTTCCTACGAACTTTCGAATCAATCAAGCAGGTAAGCTTGCACCGATCGAATACTTAAGCGATTCTTGGAGCTGTGAAAGCCATCATCTGCGAGAAACCCGGAAAATTTGAAGCAATTGAAGTTCCTGAACCTACCCCATCTGAAAGCGAAGTCATTCTTAGAATCCGCAAGATAGGTATTTGCGGCACGGATTATCATGCTTACAAAGGGAATCAACCATTTTTCAGTTATCCGAGAATACTAGGGCATGAAATATCAGCAGAGATAGCAGAGGACATGGCAGGATTCAAGACCGGCGAACCAGTAGTTCCCGTCCCTTATCTTCACTGTGGTCATTGCAAAACATGTAAGGAAGGAAAAACAAACTGCTGCCCTAACATACAAACGATGGGAGTGCACGTTGATGGAGGAATGCGGGAGTTCATGCCTGTACCGGCAATGAATGTTATCCACGCAGATGGCCTCACTCACGAACAAATTGCCACGGTCGAATGTTTAGCCATTGGAGCGCATGCTGTCCGCAGGTCATCTCTTCGAAAAGGTGAATGGGTAGCGGTTGCCGGTACCGGACCAATAGGAATTGGAATTCTACACTTTGCACAAATTGCTGGAGCAAGAACAATAGCAGTGGATGTGAATGACGAAAGGCTAGAATATTGCAAAAATGTTATTGGTGTAGATCATTGCGTAAACGCAATCGAAGAACCTATAAATGCATTAAAAAAAATCACAGATGGTAATTTGCCTGATTCTGTGTTCGATGCCACTGGATCACCCGCAGCAATTGAAAACGCCTTTGAATATGTGGGACATGGGGGCCGTTTAATTCTCGTCAGTATCGTGAAAGGAAAAATATCATTCGAAGATCCATTATTCCATGCAAGAGAAATGTCACTATTAAGTAGCCGCAACGCCACTCATGAGGACTTTTCAAACGTAATGGATGCTCTCCGCAATAAACATATTGATATCAATCCTTTTGTAACTCACCGATGCAACTTTGGACAAGTACCTGAGATTTTCGAAAGTTGGAGCGACCCTAGCTCAAGAGTTATCAAAGGCATGGTGTCCCTTTGAAAATTGATTAACTTATTCGGTTCAAGCTCACCTATGTTAAGCAAAACGTTAGAGCAAAAACACCTTACTCCTCCAAAATCATCAAGGATTCGAATTCTTCAATAATGAAAATATAAGATCTGAACGGGAGGTATTTTTCTTAAAAAAGCTATTGAAAGAGGAAACTAGTATGAAATCCATGACTTTATTCGTCATAATAACTGTTTCCCAAGGGGATATTGTAACGTTTCAGCCACATTATTAATGGCATTTTGCGATTCTGGAGCTATTTTATCCATACCCCATTCTTAATGGATCCTCGTATTATATGAGGATCTGGAAATCCTCATGATCCCTCAAACTCAATCGGCAACTGCCGAAGAATCCAATAAATTGGCTTCTTCCGCATTACCACGCTTGCAGGTGGATGCAGGGCCTTCGAGAAAAGACGTTAAGGACAAGATAATTGAACGCTTTGAGCAAAAGTACATTATACACCCAAATCTAGTACCCAAGATACGTGAATACATAAAACCGTTCTGTATTGCGGACCCTAATGGAAAAGGTGAGATACCAGAGTATTCAGTCACTACACTTCAACTGGACACTCCGACCATGGATCTAGCTTTGGCAAAAGAACGTAAAACCTACGCCAGATTTAAACTTCGGATCCGGACCTATGGCAAAGGTGGTAGTGCTCCCGTTTTCTTGGAACTAAAAAGGAAAGTAGGAGGAGTCATTATTAAGAGCAGAGCAAAAATGACAATGGAACAATACAAGGGTGATAATGATGGACTCCCAATTGTTTTAAATCCAGAACAATGCAAATTACTCAATAACCCCGTCGACAATCACTACTTTCTGGAATTTGCACGAATCGCAAGAAGGGTCGGGGCCAAGCCAAAGATGCTCATAAGATATATTCGCGAAAGTTACTTCGGAGCTAATGATGATTATGCACGTCTCACTTTTGACCGGAGAATCACTTACCGACCAACAAGAAATTGGACGATTCCAGGCATTGAGGATTCAAAAGGGTGGCGGCCAATGGATTCACAGGTAGGACTTAATCGCCCTTTTGCTGGCTACATTTTTGAACTCAAGGCAATGCGGGACGCTCCCCGGTGGATGCTGGAACTGGTTGAAAGGTTCAATCTAACGACGACTGGTTTTTGCAAGTATGCCACTGCCTGGAGACTAGAAACACTGTTCAGAGGATTTGAGTATGACTGCGCTTCACAAAATACAACCCCAACAAATAACAGTATTTAAAATACCAGAACTTAAATTTCCAAACAACACGAGATAAATTTAACCAACATGGAATCCTTCTTAACAGCCTTAGGCGCAAATCGAGAACTCACGGCAATGGGCGTGCTATTTTCATTGAGTGTCAGCTTTGTTCTGGGCTTGGTATTGGCAACAGTATATCGCTGGACGCATCAGAGCTTCTCATACGCACGTTCCTTCCTCCACACCATGGTACTGGCCACTATAGTCATTACCGTCATGATCATGGCGATTGGAAACAACATGGCAAGGGGATTGGGAATCATGGGAGCCATGGCATTCGTGCGATTCAGGACACCCATCAGAGACCCCAGAGACATCATCTTTCTATTTGCTTCCCTTTCGATCGGAATCGCATCTGGAGCACAGCAGTATGAAGTCGCAATCATTGGCACTCTATATTTCTGTTTCACTGCAATATTTCTAAGCTGGTCACCGTTCGCTTCTCGTCGAGAATTCGAAGGGCTTTTAAGATTCATGCTTCCACCTGAATCACCATCACATGAACATCTTCAAACGGTCTTCGGTAGGTATGCCAGTTCCACGGAAATGGTAGCAATGCGCGAAGCCATACAGGGAGAAGTTCAAGAACATTCTTATCAAATACGATTAATAGACCCTTCATATAAGACAGATCTCGTAGACGCCTTATCAAAGCTTGATGATATCTCCGAAGTTAGCCTTGTAATGCAACGCACAACTGTCGAAATTTAATAGATCCATGAGTAATAACATTCCCAACGAAATTAAGCTCAAGAAAACTTCAACTTACCGAGCACGTAAGATCTTTGAAAAATGGCCACTCTTAGTTTGGCTTGCCGTATTGGGTCTGGTCCTATATCTATACTCGCAAAGAGGGGTCGAGGTAAGGATCAATGGAATGGTAACTGCGCACACAGAAGAAATATCCGCTCTAGAGGACGGAGTCATTCTTAAGGTTTTTGTTAAAGAAGGAGAAAAAGTGTCGAAGGGGCAGAAATTAATTGCCCTAGATCCTTCTCTCATACAGAAAGAAATCGATGACTACAAAGCGAACCTTCCCTTTTTAAGGGCAGACATGGAAAGAAAATTCAAAGCAACTCGTTTTGGAATCAATGCTGACATACAAAGAGCCAAATCGCAGAAGGCCAGCGCCGAGTCTCGACTCGAAACGGCCAAGAGAAGTGCTGATCTAATTAAAAATAATGTAGAAAATCAGCTCAGCTTGCAAAGTGAATTAGATGCAGCTCTTAGTAAAATTGACGCCATTCAAACTGAATTAACGACTCATGCCAAATCCATTGAAGCCCTCAATGCAGATTTGAAAGAAGCTGATCGGCTTATTACAAAAGTAGACGGTGTTAATCTTCCTGAAGAAATTCTAGTCCTTAAAGAGAGACTAAAAAATAAAACGCTCGTCGCTCCTGGCGAAGGAACGATTTTCAAACTCAATAAATTGGGAGGCGTTACAAAATTAGGAGAGTCTATCCTGACCATTAATCTTACAAGCCCAAATAATGTTCCCGCCAAAACGATAAGAGGACTCATCCCTCAGGATCAAAACCCCGAAGAACTTTCAGAGGATCAAGTCGTATGGGTCAGTCAAAGAAAAAATAAGCCAATCGCTTACAAAGCAAAAATTATTACTGTTTCCCCCAGCATCGAAGCGTTACCAAATTACGGATCACCTATAGACGGACAATATATTAGGGGCCGAGTATTTGTGTGCGAACTACCAGATGATTTTGAAGACTTATTGCCCGGTACCGGCGTGCATGTGCACATAAAGGAGCCAGGCTCATTTAATCTCTGGAACTTTGGAAAAACCCCGGTCAAAGCTGCCAGTAACTAATAAACAACCGTCACTTTTAATCTTAGCAACCGCCTAAACTGTATTAAAGCAGTTACAAGATTGTTAGAGATTCCAGATACGACTTCAATAATGCAAAGCCTCAAAAATAAAATAACGCAGCATTCTTTGTTGTTTTTGATGGTTTTATTTGGATTATTGCAAATTCAAAATGGCAAAGCAGAGACGGAACAAGAAAATGCTGGTGATGTAGGTTTATCTGAACTCATTGCTCTTGGCCTAAAAAATAATCCTCGCCTCATTTCGTTGCGTGGTGCAATCACCATTGCCGAAGCTCAAAAAAAAGTAGCTCGGGACTGGCCCGATCCCCAAATAAGATTTCGGAAAAATTGGGGGAGCAATGGAATTCCTGCACCTTTTACTGAAACAAGAACTGAAAGCTACACTCAGCAAGTGTCGAGGACGGAAATCAACGAGGACGGACAAGAAAAGAAAAGTATTTCCGAAGAAACTGTAAACCGCAATATCTCTAAAACGATAACAGAAGGTAGCAACAAAACGGTAACCGAAGAGACAATCGAAGAGCATTCAGAGGAAAATATTACTATCCTGCCAAATCCAGAGATCTTCGAGCCTGGAGGCACTAAAACAGACACCCGTGACATGATTCGTAACGGAACTGAAACCGATTTTCACGACACGAATCCATTTGCCGATGAAGAAGATACTCAGCTACAATTTCGTCTTTATGTTCCTCATCCAGGAATTCGCAAGGCGCGATTAGCACGAGCCGAACAAGGGGTCAAACTTGCCAGAGCGGTCGCCCTGAATCAAGAACGTGATGTCGTCATTAAAATAAGAGAAGAATACGAACAGCTACAATACCTCAAAGCTCAAATCGAATTGCTTGAGTTGGAACAAGCCGCCGCCAAGTCATATTCTGAAATTCAAAGCAAAATGCTCAGTAGCGGCCTGATAACAATCGATAAAATTGAATATGTCGGCAATGAGGACCTTTCAGTGGAGGGGGCACAAATTGAATTTAATTCCCAAAGAGATAATCTTGCTGCTCGAGTCGGCTTAAAAAACTCCCAAAGAATTCGAATCACTGATAAACTTATTAGTCCTTCAATTGATCTGGACCATACTCATCTCGAATACCTAATAAGAATGTCACTTGCTAATCGGGGCGAATTGACAACTATAAGGGCAAAAGAAAAAATTGCCCAGACATCACTAAATGAATCAAGAGCGAAGAAAATACCTTGGTTTGATTATGTGCAGGCCGGCATAGGAAGGGAAGAAGAAGGAGGGCAAAGAACTGGGGAAAGCTGGGGAATACAGCTGGCAATGTCCGTTCCTTTATTCAGTTGGCTAGGTCATGAAAGTGAAGTGCGTGAAGCTGCCGTCGCATCCTATTATTCGCAAAAAGGAGCCACTCAAACAATTATCACTGCAGAAGTTGTCGCGTCATATGAAAACCTTAAACGTGCAAAGAAATACAGGGACCGGGCGCAAAAACATGCCATAGCACAAAAAGAATATAACACCCAATTCATTGAGCGGATCAAAAATACAGAACGACACAAGCTAGAAAAGATCCGTTTTGAAATCGCACAAAACGCAACAAAAACAACGCAACAACGCCTTGTCGCTGAAAGAACATACAACAAAGCATTACTTCAATTGGAAAAAGCATTGGGCGCATCCCTTGAAAAGGTTTTCACTGCACCCGTAGACGACCATGTTACTGAAAGTGCATTGCCCTCTAAGGGGATTATGATCAAAAATGAGACTTCTAATAAGAGACTCTCCAAGAAAGATGCATCTCCTAAAAGAGCCGACTCTCGCCTTCAAACAAAAAGGAAATTCCCTATAGTCGATAAAGTTCGTTCAGGCTTACGTTCCCTGACTCCCAAGATTTTCAGGAAAAAGAAATAAGAAATTGACCGGCATGAGGGCTTATCAATGGGTTACACTTCTTCTGCTTGACGCGCTGACAATCAATCTGCAAGCCCTCGAAGTAATTGAGGATGACGATATCATTAAGATTCTGGACGGAACAAATGCACTGCTCGTTTATCATAAATCAGAGGTACTCCCACCAAAAGGAAGTGATCCATCTTACAAAAGAAGCGCGTTCATTCACCCATTAAAAACTCCAAAAGGATCGATAGTCACATCGATACATTCAGACGATCATCTCCATCACGTTGGGCTTTGGCATGCCTGGGTAAACACTTCTCACGGGACTCGAAAAATTGATTTCTGGAATCTCAAAAAAAAGGAAGGCACTGTCCGTTATAAAAAAACAATCTCTCTAAATCAAAAGTCAGATAAGAAAGGATTTACAGTTTTACAGGAACACGTCTCAATAAAAGAAGGACAAAAACCAACTACTATTATTGAGGAGTCCTTCTCGATCGGAGTAGTAAAAGAAAAAAATACATACTTTATTGATTATATTAGCGAACAAAAAAATATAACTTCTCAGAATCTGGAACTTCCTGCTTACCGTTATGGAGGGCCAATCGCTTATAGGGGACCAACGAACTGGAATAATGCAAACAGTCAGGTCCTTACTTCAGAAAATAAAAATCGCAGTAACGGACATGCTACACGTGGAAAATGGTGTGCTTTTTCAGGACCAACTAATAATGGCAATGCACTAGTGGCCATTCTCTGTCATCCTGCAAATCATGATGCTCCACAAAGAATGCGCATATGGCCCGCATCGAGTCATGATGGAGCAATTTTCTTTAATTATGTGCCAGCACAAGAAAATCCTTGGAAGTTAATACCTAAAGAATTGAATAAATTTAGGTATAAAATCATTATATCTGACTCAAAAATGGACAAGAAAATGATCGAATCAGCATGGCTGAAATATGCCGACGAATGAGCTTTTTCTTACTTATCGTTAAGTGAGGATTAAAATTAAGTCCGATTGCCCACTTCAAGGGCCTGGAAAATAGGAAATTAAATATAAATTTTAATTTCTGATCTTCTTGCCAAGGAAATAAAATTACGTAACGTTCAAGTCCTTAATGAGCCTAGCAGCAGAAAAGAATCCAAAGGAAGGTGAGACGAACGACTTAAGTGATGCGATCATTCGCCTCGCCGGTAATTCTCAGGACGGCATACAAACTATCGGAGGATTTCTTGCACGCCTAGCAGGAAGAAGCGCACAGGAAGTCATGACTTACATGACTATCCCTTCAACAATCAGCGGTGGAGCATCTATCTTTCAGGTTCGAATCGGTTCTGGTGAAGTTCTTTCTCCAGGTGATGACGCTGATTTTCTGGTCGCTTTTTATCAGGACAGTTATGAGAATCACATTAGCTCGCTTCGTGATGGAGGAGTCTGCTTATATGACAGTGATCATGTCGAACCTGATACTGATGATAAAAGAGTTATCTATGTTGGTATACCTATGACATCAACAACCGTCGAGGCCATTGGGGGCTCAGCACGAGACAGGGGGAAAAATATTTTTGTTCTAGGTTTATTAACCAATCTCTTCGAATTAAATAGAGAAAAGCTAGTCACCATCATTGAAACGCAATTCAAAAGAAAACATGAAAGTGTATTGCGCAATGCAATGTTGGCCTTCGATTCAGGATACGCATATGAAATCGGCCAAATCCATGATCACAATTATTCGTTTCAGCCAGGAGCAGCTGGAGAAGGAAATCGCATTACTACTGATGGAAACACAGCATTAACTTATGGCCTTCTCGCAGCCGGGGTAAGGTATGGTGCAGGTTACCCTATAACTCCATGGTCCTCGATTATGGAAACTTTACGGTCTGAACTTCCTAAATATGGCGGCATCTTTCTACAATCAGAGGATGAGCTAGCAGCCATTGCCTCCACCGTCGGATTCGCTTATGCTGGCCATGTCGCAGTGACTGGAAGTTCGGGGCCTGGCCTGTCATTAAAAATGGAAGCTCTCGGATATGCCTCCATGGCTGAACTTCCTCTCGTCGTCATTAACGTTCAACGCGGAGGTCCATCGACAGGACTTCCAACTAGTGTAGAACAGAGCGACTTGATGCAAGCCATTTACGGAAGCCATGGGGATACACCACGTGTTGTTATTGCCCCAAAGGATGTTGAAGATTGTTACTACACCGCCATCGAGGCATGCCGCATCGCTAAGAAATTCAGCACTCCAGTCATCATTTTATCGGATCAGTCACTTGCGACTCGGATCGAGGCATTCCCAGAACCAGACCTATCCGATATCAGGGAACCAGAATTGGATCTTGAACCTCGAGGTGAAGAATTCCTACCCTACCCCCTCGAATCCGAAACTAAGCATGCTCCCCCAGGTACTAAAATGCTAACCGGAAAGTATCCAGTCGTCACTGGACTCGAACACGATGAATGGGGCCACCCAAGCTCAAATCCTGAGCTGCATCAAAAAATGACGAACCGCAGAAGGAACAAGTTAAAAAGATTGGCCTCAACATTATCTGCGCCTGAAGTTTATGGGCCAGAAGAAGGTGATGTGCTACTAATTGGCTGGGGATCAACTTGGGGCCCTATCCGTGAGGCCGTAGATACAGCTTTAAAGAATGAGCAACAATTATCGGCTATTCATCTTCGGCATATACACCCTATGCCTGATGGCATTGATGATATAATTGAAAAATTCAATAAATCGATCGTTATCGAAATGAATGACGAAGGATTATACGGATACGGACAACTTGCTACACTCCTGCGCGCTCGTTATGCAAACCCAAATATACACAGCATCACTAAAACGGATGGCCTCGGATTTAAAATTCGTGAAATCATTGCAGGGATCGAAAATATTACTGGCCAGTAATTCATACTAACAAAAAATTCACCATGTCTTCTGTTACTCCAGCTGATCCCGAAAAACTGACAAAAAAACAATTAAAAGCAGATCACCCTACTTGGTGTCCAGGATGCGGGGACTTTACTGTACTTGCTTGTTTCTTCAAGATTTTGGAAGAATTGCAATTTTCTCATGAAAGCATCTGTACCATTGCCGGTATAGGATGCTCTTCTAGGTTTCCTTATTTTGTCAATTCTCACGGTCTTCATTTCATTCACGGTAGGGCACTTCCTTTAGCAACCGGAGTAAGTTTATCCAGACCGGACCTGCATGTTTTTGCTTTCGGGGGTGACGGAGACGGTTTCTCCATTGGAGGCAACCATTTAGAACACTGCGCTAGAAAAAATCCGAATCTAACTTATGTCATTATGGACAACTTTGTCTATGGACTGACAAAAAAACAAACATCTCCAACTTCTCCAATAGGATTCCAGTCAAAGACAGACCCCAACGGCGCTATGGATATGCCTGTTAATCCAATGAAAAAATTAGTCGCGAGTGGCGCGAGTTTCATTGCCCGCACACATTCAACGCAAGTGAAACATATGACTGAAATGTTCAGACGTGCGATCCAACATCCTGGCTTCTCTGTCATCGAAGTGCTGTCAGAATGCCCCGTGTTTTATAAGGGAGCCTTCGATGATGGTAATCCTAGAAAGGGAGGCAAATTTGAAATCATCGATGAGAAGATAAGTGATGGCACAGCGGAAGATAATGAAAGGCATGATGTGAACAGCGAAACCTCTGCATTTGCATTAGCTGATATTCAATATCCTGGGAAATTTGGTGTATTTTACCAAAAAGAACGCCCTTCAAAAAATACCCTCGAAGATAACTTGATTAAGACCAGTCGTGAAAAATCAAATGATGCTGATGCACGCAAATTGATCGAGACACGATTCAAGGGCATGAGGTAAATGTTCACGCGCCAAATATCACTAAGAATCACTTTAATTGTATTATTTATTTGGCCCCTAATTATTAAAACAGCACTAGCTGCTCCAGAGCCACCTCATACACTAACGGCAGAGGCACCCGTATTTGGTGAAATTACAATAGAATGGTCAGATGATTCTAATGATGAAGATTCTTATATACTTCAGGTCAGGACCTCACCTCAGGCCAATTGGTCATCTCTAGGATCATTTAATTCAGAGTCAAAGGATGTGACGCTAACTGGCGGATCCCCAACTACCACTTACGAATTTCGGATCCTCTCCGTTAACGAATCAGGACAATCTGCCTCAAAAACAGCAAGCTTCGTAATGCCTGATAAGTTTTCAAATAATCCTTTCGCAAATATAAGCCAAGGAAAGCTTTTCTCATTGCAATTAATTGCGAACAATCAATCCAAATCACAATCTATTACTTACGAAGCCTCTCCCCTTCCTCCCGGGTTATCAATTGATTCAAGCACAGGAATCATCAGCGGAACAGCATTAGAGGACGGATACTTCAATGTTTTATTAAGAGCAGAATACAATTCCCCAGAAGCAACCCCTTCTCTCGCCAGGCTAGCCCTGAGGATCGCTCCAGCCCTCTCGACTCCTCAGTTAAAAGAGACTATTCCTAATATAGAAATGATCGTATCAGGAAGTCCGGTCATTATTAATTTGAATTCTTATTTCCAAGATCAAGACACTCGGCTTGCTATTCAAATCAATACTAATCACGGCAACATGGTATTTTCACTCTTTGACAAAGCGTTGCCTGATCCTGTATCCAATTTCTTAACGTATGTTGATCGAGGAGATTATAGTAATACCATTTTCCATCGATCAGTGAACTCACAGGGACTAAACATTATTCAATCTGGAAGCTACTCCCTAAAAGACACTAAACTCATCAGCTTATCCACTGACCCCCCAATATTAAACAAGCCAGGCATTGCAAATAGCAGAGGGACATTAGCCTTTGCTCGAACATCTGACCCAAACAGTGCAACTAGTGGTTGGTATATTAATACCCAAGACAATCCCGGATTGGACATTGGCGACAGTTATACTGTCTTCGGTCGAGCTATAAATAATTCATTAGATGTCATCGATCAAATTGCAGCTTTCCCAACAGGATCTCACAAAGTAATACTCAACGATACATCTTATACATTATCGGATTTCCCAACTACGAATGGAGAGGATCCCTCCTTTAATGATTCTGAAAACATAATAAGAGTACAAAGTATTGTTCGCGTTCCAAGCATATCATATGAGATCAGCTCGAACTCCGATCCTGGAATAGCCCAGACCACAATTGAAACAAATGGCCTATCTCAGAACCTCGCACTCAAATCATTGAAAATTGGGAGCACTCAGCTCGAGCTGTCCGGCACTGACATTGATGGGAATACAATAAAAACCTCAATTAACATAGCGGTTGAAAACAATTATGATGCATGGTCAATATCTGAAGGGCTAGGACCAGATTCTAATGCAATGAATGACAGGCCCACAAAAGGACTGCTAAATAATTTGCAGTCCTACGCTTTTGGAGGAAAGGCACTTGATGGCAAAGACGATGAAGAACGCTTACCCAAGATTATATTCTTGGATTTGAATGAAGAAATAATACCCGGCATCAAATTATTCCATCGCAGATTCATTTCTGATCTTAATTATTCAGTTCAATTCAGTCAGGATTTAAAAAACTGGAATTCTATTTGGTCAACTAATGATGGCCAATCCTCTCCCTTGATAACTGACCTAAAGGAGAGTGCGATTTTTACCGAGATCACAATATTAAATCCCACAAAAGAAGGAGCCAAATCACAACAATTCTTCAGAGTAGTAACAGATTATATTGGAGCGAATTAATTGAGATGTTTTTAAAAATTCGAGGGAATACAAAATAGATGATATAGTCAGGAATCACTATATTTTTGCCTTAAAATAACTCTCTAAACTCTTCGTAAGCAAATAATGCAATCGATGGGAAATTGCTTACTGTAATATCAGCATTTTTTTGCCGTGAACATAACAACTAAATTGTGAACTCCCACAAAATTCATTCTCTTACATGTATTTTACTTATCATGATGGTGAGTTGCTCAGATGATGGTGGTAAAGTAACAAAAAAAGAATCCGTCCTAAATATTAAGAGCGAATCAAATCATAATTCAACTCAAGTAGGATTTTCAGAATTAACATATAATAAGGACCTCACATGGTCATCTTTTGACAACCCATCAAAGGACGGGTGGGACTCTGAACATTTTGCCAATAAAGCTCAGGATCAATTATCAGTAATAACCAAGATAATCAAAGGCACTGATCCTATCACAGTCACCAAGCCAGTCACTGAAAAAGTATTATTTACAACAATCCGTCCTGAGTCCTTGAATCTGGTCTATTCAGATGAAAGTTTTCAGGTCCATCGTCAAAACGCAAAATCATTAACTATAAATAAAGGGGCGGAACTGTTTTTAAATAATCTCAACAATTCAGAAATCTCAGCATCTGAAGAGATACGAGTGAAGTTTAAAATCATCGACGTTGGACTGAGCAAAAACAAATTTAAATCGACTCAACTCTATTCAGTCTCATTCCGCACCAAAGAATCAATAACTGACGAAAGATCTGTTTGGGAAATTACTTGGGAGGTGAATCAAAAAGAAGAGCTCAAAATCTCTTCCCTAAATGTCAGAGATTACGAAAGAACAATTCGAAAATCGTCTAAAAAAATATTTTCAGACTGTACAGAATCGATATTCTCCGGCAATTCTTCATACAAAGAACAGCTAAGTAAGGGAGTCAATGAATGGCTCGAAAAGTTACCAGCATACGCCATGCTGAACAGGTTCGGAACCCCTGGAATGGCAATAGGAGATATTAATGGAGATGGGTTAGAGGATTTGTACTTGTGCCAAGAGCCCGGCATCCCCAATAAACTTTTTCTACAAAATAAAAACGGCACATTGAAAGACATCTCCAAAGAATGGAAAGTCGACTGGCTCGAGGACTCACGAAGCGCCCTATTA
Organism: Verrucomicrobiales bacterium; assembly: GCA_012960505.1. Lineage (GTDB taxonomy): Bacteria > Verrucomicrobiota > Verrucomicrobiia > Verrucomicrobiales > DEV007 > EC70. Next base: position 207,046 of record DUBC01000033.1, on the reverse strand, counting down.
GTAGATTTGGATAATGATGGTGACCGTGACCTTGCAGTTGCGATGTACGGAAATATCATCATCGCATCAAATGCGGGAAATAAAGCAGGATATGAGATAGTTGACGTCATACCTACCAGCGAATCCACTTCCTCACTCTCTGCTGCCGATTACGATCTGGATGGAAAATTAGATATTTATGTTTGTTGCTATGCTCCCAATAAATCTTCTGATGCTGCAGCCGTTCAAACCATTGGAGCGACTGCCCGACGTTTCGTTTATCATGATGACAACAATGGCCCAGAAAATTTTCTTCTGAAGAATGAAACAGATTCAGGAAAGACCATATCTTTTAGGAATGTTACAAATGAAACTGGTATAAACACTAACAATCAAAGATGGTCATTTGCTGCGAGCTGGGAGGATTTTGACATTGACGGAGATCCTGACCTTTACGTGGCCAATGATTATGGGCGCAATAATCTTTATCGTAATGATGGAGGGACCTTTAAAGATGTCGCAGCTGAACTGGGAGTCGAGGACAGTGCATCTGGTATGTCAGTCACCTGGGCTGATTATGATCTCGACGGACGTCAGGATCTTTACGTATCAAATATGTTTTCAGCTGCAGGAAGCAGAATCACTTCTCAAAAAGAATTTAAACCTGATGCGGACATTGGAACACGCAACCGCTTTCGCAGATTCACTAGAGGAAATACGTTATTTCGGAACACTGCTGAAGGTTTCATCGATACAAGTGAAAGTGCCGGCGTTACGATGGGAAGATGGGCCTGGGGTTCACGATTTGTAGATCTAAACAATGATGGATGGCAAGATTTAGTGGTAGCTAATGGATACTTAAGCTCGGCTGATAACGGCACTGGTGATTTGTGAAGTTTTTTCTGGAGGCAGGTCGTGCCTCAAACCTTTAACAACGTAAATGACACTATAAAAGCTAACGAGGAACCTCATACCCAACTCTCAAAGATGATTGAATCTGGGCGCTCATTCAGTGGAAACGAACGTAATTGTGTTTTTATGAATACAGGAAATTCCATAAAATCGGGTGGGAGATTTGCTGACATTTCTTTTGCAAGCGGACTCGATTATGAGGATGACGGCCGGTCCGTAGTCCCCGTGGACTGGGACCATGATGGTGACATGGATATGTTCATATCAAACAGAAACGCGCCAAGAATTCGTTTTTTCAGAAACGAATCCAACAATCATAATAGCTCAATACAATTGAAGCTTTCAGGGAACGGGATCAGTTCAAATAAAGATGCGATTGGAGCAAGAGTTAAAATCAAAATTAATGGACAAACTTTAGTTCAAACTCTGAGGGCCGGTGAAGGGTTCCTTTCTCAGTCCTCTCAATATCTTCACTTCGGAACAGGAACTCATAAAGGGCCCTTCGATGTAATCGTAAATTGGCCTGATAAAATAAAATCATCAGAAAATTTCACAAGCGTAATCCCAGGACGCAGGTATCTCTTAAAACAAGGCGAAGGGATAAGCACTGAAATAAAAACCCGACCTAAAATAAAAACATTCGAGCCATCTAATCCCAATATACTCCCCCCAGAACGCACGGCAAGATCACCGATAACCCCACTATTGAGCGGCACTGAACTAAAAATTAAAGGTCCTAATAATAAAACGATTTCAACGGGATCAGGAAATCCTTCCTTAATTCTAATCTGGGCTAGTTGGTGCCCCTCATGTCGAGAAGAACTTCAGGAATTAACCAATAGGGAGAAAGACATCCACAAAGCGAATCTTCAAATTATAGCACTCAATGTAGACGCTCTTGGAGACGGCAAAGTGAAGCGCAGCGCGGAAAAAGAGATCCTTGAAAATATGAAGTTTCCCTTTGCCAGCGCCGCTGCTAATGCTGAAGTCCTTCAATCACTTCAGGAAATGCATGATGTCCATATAGGGTTAAGTCGTCCTCTCCCGATACCTTCGGCTTTCCTCTTGGATCCAAAAGGAAGAGTCTCTGTAATCTACAAGGGGAAACAACAATTAGACACGATAATTGCAGATATAGAACACTCCAATCTGACAAGGGTCGAACGATCGATTCGATCAGCAGCAATAAAAGGAAGAGCAATCAATCACCCCGTTTCCATAGCAATTGGAGATTTGCAAGCCGCTTCATTACAATTCAGGCGCGCTGCTAGCGAAGAAAAAAAAGGAAATATAGAAGCCGCTGAAAGCCATTATCTATGGGCGACTGAACTTGTTCCAAATTACTCTGCTGCCCAAATCTCTCTCGGGAAATTATATGTAAAGAAAAGGGACTGGAAAAGCGCGGCTGAAAGAATCAGGAAAGGATTGCAGCATGATCGAGGAAAGCCTGAAGATCACTACATCCTTGCAAAAACATATCAACAAATTGGCAAGAGTAATGAAGTTCTCAAAAGCCTTGAAACTGCAATGGAAATAAATCCTCAATTTTCTCCGGCACTATTTGAGATTGCCGCCATTAATGTAAAATCAGGAAATATTCCAGATGCTCTGCTTCGATACCGCCAAGGACTAAAGGTTCAACCTGATAACCTTAAAGCTGCCAATAATCTGGCTTGGCTACTTGCCACTAGTCACGATGTAAAGGCCCGAAGACCCGAGGAAGCACTTATTATGGCTAACAAAATTGTCAACGCAACAAAAGAGAAAAACCCAGACGCACTAGACACACTGGCAGCAGCACAAGCCGCTTTGGGAGACTTTGAATCGGCTATTAAAACAATTAATAAGGCACTTCTCCTGATTAAAACCGGCCAATTGCCAGCGCTCAAAAATCAGCTACAAGCCAGATTAAATTCCTATCAGAATAAAAAGCCTCACGTAGAATGAATCACTCAATCTGCCTGACTCTATAGAAGATTGTTTTCTCATTTTCCACAAAGAAATCATCCACATAAGTGGTTTGCTTGCCTTCAGACATGACACCATCATCAAGTTCAGCCCATCCCTCACCATCTTCACTGCTTTGAAGATTTGTTGAGAAATCAACCGCATAAGTTGCACCAGGACGTGAATTAAAGGTAATGGCCACTTGTGGCGCTTCAGGGTCATAAATAACTTCTGTAATCTGAAGCGTAACAGGCGCTGAACTGACCTGATTCGTCAGGCCATACATATGGTAGCTCCCAGGAGCGCCTTGGACTCCTTCTGGAGAAGCAAGCACATCGCACCGAACACTTAAGGAGCCGGATCCGTCAGCAGTGTAAGTGTATCCGAGGTACCAGCCAACCTCACGATCGGGCAAGCTAAGCGGAGGAAATTCAGGATGGTCCTCACTGAAGATAATGGAATTTGAATCCTGATCACCTGCCGTGAAGGTAAGTTCCTGCGTCCGCGCTGTGCTATTGTCCCATTTACGTGTATAGAGCCTCGTCTCGTAGGTCTGACCAGGTGTGAGCCCACTCAATGTGAAAGTCTGGTTCGATCCCGGACTTCCATTATTATTAAAAGTGAACGAACCTAAGAGTGCCTGAAGACCTTCACCAGTCACTCCACTCGCTCCAACGTTCCAGCCTCCATTATTATTATCGAGCTGATTTTTAATGGAAGATACTTCCCAATCAAAATTATCAGGCGTTGTACCACTATTTAATAATTCAAATTCCACACCATTAACATTTTCAGCCCCTCCGCCACTGATTGCATGGGTATATTCATTTACGGGATCAATGCCGCTACTCTCGTCATCAGTTAGAAGTGCAATAGAAAAGCCACCCGGCAACAGAGGTAAGTCCTCAGCATCGTTAGGGTTACTACCGGCATCAATCTCATAACTATCAGAAAAGTTATCCCCATCCGTATCTCTGTTGTTCGGGTCGGTTCCAGTATCATTAGAACTCACAAAAACCCCAGTGTTTGTCTCTACCCCATCATCAAGCCCATCATTATCCGAATCCGCTTTCAAAGGATTGGTCTTCGTATCAGCGATCTCAGCACCGTCATTGAGCCCGTCCCCGTCAGTATCTGCTTTGTTGGGCTGAGTTCTCTCTTCAAACTCATCAGCGTTGGTTAATCCGTCATTATCATCATCAGCTTCCGGGTCATCGACTCCATACTTCTCTTCCCATGAGTCAGGCAATCCATCATTATCATCATCAGCAGAGGCCTGAACGATCTGATTGGTCAACCCGTACATATGAAAACTACCTGGCGCTCCCTGAGTACCGTCATCTGTGATAGTGAATTTAATGCTCAATTCACCGTCTGCTCCGGCTGTATAAGTATAACTCATGTAGGAAGCCTGGTCTCGAAATTCCATATCAATTGGATCAAGTTCCGGATGATCTTCACTGAATGTTATTGAGTCAATCTTGTCCCCGGCAGTAAATTCAACGAGCTGTTGGCGTTGCGTCGCATTGTCCCACTTCCGTATGTAAAGTTTAGCCTCATAAGTTCCTCCAGGATCGAGACCACTCAGAGTGAAGGTCTGATTAGAACCCGGATTCCCATCATTGTTAAATGTAAATGAACCGAGCAGATCCAGTAGCCCTGGCCCCGTAACACCACTGGACCCAACGTCCCATCCACCGTTATTATTATCGAGCTGATTCTTAATCGATGAAACTTCCCAGGAAAAATTATCCGGCGTCGTATTGCTGTTTAATAATTCAAACTCGACACCGTTGACACTCTCCGCGCCCCCACCACTAATCGCATGCGTATATTCATTTTCAGGATCAATGCCTGAATTCTCATCATCAATTAATGGCCCAACAAAAGTAAATGGACTCGGCTCTTTCTCACCGATTAAAGTGAAAACTAGCAACGTCACACCGGACTCACCACTCTCTGTTCCCCTCCCCTGAATGCGAACATAATATTTCGTCCCATCATCGTCTGAGCTGAAATCGAACCTGCCCGCCCTCAACTCATCTCCAACAATTCTAAAGAAATCATTATCATCATCCCCTTCACCTTCGACTAAAGTAAATTCTGTCGGTTCGACCTCACCATCATAGCTGCCAGTGAGCTGCGAAATAATGCCATTATCCTCTACCGAATAAGAAAATTCACGGGTATCAGCAGCAACAACAAACACAGGATCCTCAATGACCTGATTTGTTAGACCATACATATGAAAGCTTCCGGTCCCTTGAGCTCCAGTCACATCAAACCTAATCGAAAGTGTCCCTTCAGCATCTGCCGTGTAGGTGTAAGCAATATAATATGCGCTTTCTCGGTCCAATGTCCCTATCGGATCATTTTCCGGGCGATCCTCTGCGAAGGCCTCCGTTACTCCATCCTCTTCACCAGCCGTAAAAGTCACTTCCTGAGTCCTCTCCGTACCATCAGACCATTTCCTACAATAGAGACGCGCCTCATATTCTTGCCCCGGAGTTAATCCACTCAGTATAAATGTCTGGTTCGAACCCGGATTTCCATCACTGTTAAATGTAAAAGATCCCAATAGAGACTGTAGCCCTTCCTCCGTCACTCCAGCAGCAAAAGGGTCCCAACCGCCATTGTTATTTTGTAATTGATTCTTCACCGACGACACTTCCCAAGTGAAATCAGATGGATTTGTACTACTATTTAATAATTCAAAATCAACTCCATTCACTGTTGTTGCCGCACCCCCACTGACCGCATGCGTATATGAAATTGAAGTATTGATACCAGTACTCGCATCATCACTGAGTGCTTCACTGAATGATATCTCTCCTGCCAGAAGCGGTCTAAAAAATGAAATCAAGCAACCTACAATAATAATAAAAGAACGGGAACAATTCATAATTATAGAAAAGTACTAATACAGGGGGAAAACAAGTTAATAAATTGCCATTCCAAAATATAGCTTAATCCTGCAGTGATTATTTTTTGTACTGCAATTCTTTCAGGCCTATCTGTACAGAACCGACATTTTCATCATCAATTGAATAGGCAGTGTACGTCGCTGTGGGGTTCTCTTCATTAAAATCAAAAATCACCTCACCAAAGCTTGGTTTTTCATTGTATCCAAAAATGCAACCATTAATGATCTTGTGAGTATGAATGTTAGTTAGCTTCGAGCTCATAAATTCATAAATTGGATAACTCGAACCAAAGTCATCATTCTTCCACGCATCTGATCTGTGTCGATCCGCAGCCAGGACAAACACCCCACTGATTTTATTCTTTTCAATATAAGAAAAAATTTCCATGCGCTCTCGTGAATAACCGTCCCAAGTATCTTTACTTCCCGGCTTCACTCCTGGCGTCATTGGAACTGATGAACAAATGACTTTAAATTCCGCCTTAGACTTTTTCAGTTTTCTTTTGAGCCATGAAAGCTGGATCGGACCAAGCATCTGACCTTCTGAGGGCTCTCTATAATAACGAGTGTCCATAAAAATAAATTCAACTCTCTGTCCAAATTTATGAGTGAAGTAACATCCGGGACGTTTCTCCTTTCCCCCATACTCTGGATTGGGCCACTGTAGTTTAAAATCTGACCATACCTGAGGCTTCCACTCCGGCTCATCAACGGCTGCTCCACCATGACAGTCATTAGTCCCAAAGTCATGATCGTCCCAGATTGCATAGACCGGGACACCTGCAATTAATTTACGCCACTCTGGACGGGATTGACGTCTAAAGTAACAATACTGCCCCACTTCACGTATCTCCGGGCGATCAATATAAACATTATCACCCAAGAGAAGAAGAGCATCAGGCTTGTGATCCTTGATCGTTCCCCAGATGCGCTCGTATTTCGGGGTAAACCCAGCGCCACCACCAAAAATAATTTTTATTGTGTCTCCTCCTCCCTGCTTCTGAGTCCTGAATCCAGGCTCAATCCCAAGGTCAATTGCATGCTCATCCTGAAATATCTGATAATGATAGAACGTATCAGGTTCGAGCCCCTTAATCTCTATCAAAGCAATGTAATCATTTTTCGCTAAGGCTTGGACCCGCTCAGCTGTTACCCCTTCGATAACGACTTTTATCTCCGACTCCTTAGATGCACGGACCCAGATCTTAACCGAATCAGCGCTCAGATCACCTATCATTGGACCGTGCACTAATTTCACAGAAGAAGAGCTCATCATTTCAACAAAACCATCAGTTTTAAGTAACTCCTCATTCAAACTTCTCGGACCGGCAATAAAACGCTCCAAAGGCAAGCCCTCAGACATAGCTTTCTTAGCATAATTCAATGCCTCAGTCCCATCGCCGGATCCACTAAATGCTAAAGCAAGGCAAAAAAGCGTCTCCTCATCATGTGGGGCCTTCTTTAAATATGCCTTGAGCTCTGATATAGCAGATTGAAATTCTCCCATTCCTAACTTTGCCATAATTGGACGATGATATTTCTTATATTGACCAGAAAGATATTTGGAATCTTTTTCCCGGGCCTGAGCAAACAGGGACTGAATCAAAATATATACAATTACCAAAAAAAGTTTTATCATATCTTAATTATTTTCATCGCAATATGAGCAGACATTAGAGGAAATAAACAGTAAACCTATCATTAATAACCTGCATTGGCCTTTTAAATGATTAGAAAGATCAAAACCGTCCTAACATTTGAAGTTCTTATCTTTGTCCTTTTCACAACGATAGTTCCGTCCTGTTCTCTTCCGTCAAGACATGCCAGGGCTTTCAATTCAGAACAAGATCTAGAAGCAGCATTAATTGATTCACTCGCACTTGAAACAAAAAAAAATACCTCTCAAAAAAAAATCTCACGTTCATTAGCCACTCTGATCGAATCAAAGGATCCGGCAATTTCTGAAACACATCTTCAATGGGTAGGCAGAAAAGAAATCGACCCAATGAGTTTTAGTCATGTTGTGCGCTCAAATGCCGTCATTCGTACTAACTGGTCACAGAAATGGTACCAATCAGAAGGATTAGGAACGCCTCTGATTTTATTAAAGAAAACCAAGGATAACCGATTCATTAGTGAAATCGGTGAAACTCTACCAGTAACCGCAGTAGTAAAATCCACAGAAAAAAATCCCAAGATCTTGCTTTATGACTTACTAGATCCAAAAAACGATCAAACTAAAGTCCCTAGAATTGCTCGAGATTATACAGCCCCCATCAATTACCTCACTAGGCGAACAAAACTCATCCCAAAGATTTTGGCAATTATCAATGCTAACCGATACATGAATAGGATAGGCCTGCGCAGGATGAATCCCTATGACCCTAACAAAATACCAGTAATCCTCATACACGGCTTTAAAGCAAATCCTCGAGCATGGGTAAATCTCATTAATCAACTGCAGGCAGATCCAGAGATCAGAAACCACTATCAGTTCTGGACCTTTTCATATCCTACAGGAATTCCTTTGCATTATTCCGCAATGCGGTTGCGCAAAGAATTACAGGCAATGCAAAAAAAATATGACCCTAATGGTAAGAATCCCAATCTACAGAAAATAGTCTTGGTCGGCCACAGCATGGGAGGAATCCTTTCTCGACTCATGGTCTCAAAAAATATTAAAGAGTTACCACCTTGGGTGCCAAGCCCAATTAATAATCCACAATTACCGCACAAGCCAAAGAATCTAGCCACTGATATGTTTATCTTTAAGCCTCAGGAATACATTGGAAGAGTAATATTTATTGCGACACCGCACCGCGGAACCAAAATCGCTTCTTTGAAAGTTTCTAGAATGATTAATTCAATTATCCGGATCCCAATCGAAATACAAAATTCGTTGCTCAGCGGATTACGTCTCAACCCTGACATACCGTTCGAAGAGGCTACCGCATTAATGAAACTCAAAAGTATAAATAACGTGAGTCCTAATTCTTATCTTATTCGCTCGATGCAATCAGAACCGATCTCAACAAAAGTTCCTTTCCACAGCATAATCGGGATTGGAAAATTCAGCAGGAAAAAACCTCTAACCGAGACTACTGATCTTGTTGTCAGCTATCAGAGCGCTCATCTTAAGGACGCCAAATCCGAGCTAACCGTGCCGGCATGGCATGACCTACACAAGTATAATGAAACAATCACAGAAGTAGGTGAAATCCTCAAACAACACAAAAATTAAAGCATCCACGATATGTTAAAAGGGAAACTCCTGCATAGCCCGGAAGAAATGGATGGAGCAAAAGAGACGTTTGAAACGGTTCTTGAGCTGATCGATTCAGCCAAGGAAAGCATCAAGATCCATATGTACGTGTGGCGTTCAGATGAAATTGGCAATAGCATTGGGGAGACGCTCTTCAGAGCCGCTGAACGAGGGGTAGAAATAAACATTACCAAGGATCAGTCTGCAATGATGTATGAGAGGATCGAAATGAATCGAAAATCTTATCTACCCTGTGAACCAAGTAAATTAAGACACCTGTGGTGGAAACTCATTGCCCCAACATTCCCTGACACTTTTATTGAAGATCAATTCGTCAACGGAGCTGGGCAACAATTAATTAATCATACCAACGTTCAGATCAAGTGGATTGACGGAGTTCATACTCATCAGAAATATTACCTCATTGACAAAAAACACCTAGTCACAGGCAGCATTAACATCGAGGACCGTCACCGTAAATATTTTGATTACATGGTACACCTAGAACAGGACAATCTAGGAAAACATTTTCACCAAAGAGAATCAGGCCAGACCCCTTTCGATCTAGACAGGGAAATTGAATATATTTTTAACCAGCCAATGAATGGTGCGGACCGTTTTGAAATCAAGTCCTTGTTAATCAAATTATTGAAGGAAGCTAAAAGGGAAATCTACATCGAAGCAGCTTACATTGGAGACCCTGACATTGAAGATGTCTTGAAGGAGGCGGCGAGCCGTGATGTACAGGTTAATATGTTGCTGTCTAAAAAAGCTAACATAGGCAACGACAACAACTATAAGCGAGCTGAGAAAATAATGAAATCAGGGTCAGCTCGTATATTTCTTACGCCTAAGATGATACATTCAAAAATGGTCGCCATAGACAGGGAAATAATTTTTAGCGGTTCAGCTAATCTATCCATTTTCTCGATGTGTAACTCAGGAGAATTGAATTTAATAATCAAAGAACCAAATCTGGTAAAAGATTTCGTCAGCGTCGCTGATTACAGGAAATCTGTCAGCCAGGAAGTTACAGACCCTAAAATACTTGCAAACTACAATCGGAAAATTGCATTCTTGCAAGAATTACACCAAAAACTAAAACTGTGACTTCTTATAAACAATAAACTCAAAAGAACTATGCTCGAGTTTAGCGATCTTCCTTATCAATTTATCCCTCCAAAACCAAACAATTTCATCATTGGTTTAGGGCGGGTAATGAATCGTTTTATTGGGCTAAAATCTAGAAATCACCAATTAAAGGAAATCAATGTCGACGGGTTAACAGGATTTCAGAAAATTGCTAAAGAAAAGAACGCCAGATTCATTATCCTTCCAAATCATCCAACTCACAGTGATCCGCAGGTAATTAATGAAGTCTGTAGAAGAATGGAGAAAAAACCATCCTTCATGGCGGCTTATGATGTGTTTGCCAGGAACAAATTTGCCTCTTGGTTCATGCAAAGGATAGGAGCATTTAGCGTTGACCGTGAAGGGAGTGACAGGAAGGCGATGAAGTGTGCCGCTCAAATACTTGAAGAAGGTCAATATCCGCTCGTTATTTTTCCAGAAGGAAATGTTTACTTCTGTAATGACAGCGTGACTCCTTTCGCTGAAGGAGCCGCTTACATCGGGTTGCGGACTCAGCATAAATTGGGTGAAAATGCTCCAGTCTATGCCGTGCCAATATCCTTAAAGTACACCTTTGTTGAAAACGTTCGTGAAAACGTCATTTCCAACCTCGATGAAATAGCCAAGAAATTTAGCACCTCACTATCCTCTGAAAAACCAATCATAGAAGAAGTTACCCGCATCAGTATCCTTACGCTCTCCGAATTCCTACAAAAACACGACTACAACCTCCCCGGAAACAACACCAATGTAGACAATCTAATAAATGACGCAGTAGAACCAATCATTATAAAATTAGAAAAAGAAATCGGAATTACGGTAAAGAAAGAGCAAAATCTAGTATCCAGAATAAGAACAATCCGCTCTAAAATTCATTCTATAAGAATAGACCTAGAAAAACAAAAGGAACATTCCCATGCAGCCAATCTGGCAGATGAAGCAATGTTAGCGCTGCGAATACTTGGATATTCTGGAGGATACGCCACTAATAATCCTAGCCTTGATAGGATAGCAGAAACCGTCGCTCGCCTCTGTGAGGACATTCATTCAAAAGGGTCTCCTCCAGTCGGCCAAAGAAAGGCATTGGTAAAAATATGCCAACCAATTGATTTAAGACAATATGTTAGTCCTAATGAAAAGATTTCAAAAGACGCAATCATTAAACTAACTGAGGAATTTGAAAAAAGTGTTCAGAATGGAATCAATGAATCCAATACAAATACCGATAGCCATGGGAGCAAGGTATTTTAATATTTGCAGGGTCTGAAGAGAATTACCGCATTAGCGAATAAAGTACATTTGATAAAAGAGATGATCGTTCGTCACATCTATGTAGCCGAAAAGCATAACTTCTATGGACATCACGGTAAAGAGCCAAGCAATTATCCGATGATTGAGATTGATGAAGCAACATGCGAAAAAGGAATGGGGATCATTGGAGACCGTTTCTACAATTATAAACCTGACTACAAGGGACCGATTACTTTTTTCTCCTGGGAAGTATACGAAGATATTTGCAGGATTTTCAAACTGAAAAATTTATGCCCCTCTACTTTTCGAAGAAATATCATCGTAACCGAAGTGGATCTAAACTCGTTAATTGGGAAGACATTCACTGTTCAGGGAATTGACTTTCTTGGCACTCAGGAAGCTGCACCCTGTTACTGGATGAATGGAGCCGTGGCTCCTGGCGCCGAAGATGCGATGAAGGGACGTGGGGGATTAAGGGCGAAAATACTCACAAGCGGAGTTCTAAGAAAAAACAATAGAGCAATTAAGTGAACTCTCCTTTCGCAGCAGCCATCATGGCCGGAGGCCGTTCAAAACGGTTCGGCACTGATAAGGCTTTTCATCAAATTAATGGAACCCCCTTATGGCAACATCAAATTCACAAAATTGAACAACTAATGCCTTCAGAAATAATTATATCGGCAAATGATAAGCAACATTTTGACACGACTCATAAAGTAATAATAGACACCAAGCCTAACAGCGGTCCTCTCGAAGCCCTAATAGACTGCTTGAATTCGACAAAGATAGAAAGAGTACTCATTTTAGCCGTTGATATGCCTGAAATGCCAATAAGCTTTTTAGGCGAGCTCGTATGTTCTGGTTGCGGCTCAGTGCCAATCCATGAAAATGGAATGAGCGAACCTCTGGCAGCTGTTTACCCGAAGGAAATAATTCAACTAGCCAAGAATCAATGCCTGTCAGGTTCTCTATCCATGCAGGAACTTGTAAAGAAAGCAATTACAGAAGGCTTTTTGAAGGTTCGTAAAATTACTGAGCCAGAAATAGAATTTTTTGCTAACATGAATTATCCTCCAGAAATCTGACCCGTGACCGATTCATCAAAACTATTCAACATTAGAAAAAACAGTTCGGGTTCTGTTTCAAATGTTGATGACTTCGTTGCCATTGAAGAGCCGTTAGAAATTCGAGTCGAAGAAAAAAATGTAGCGATTGTCATGCGAACGCCAGGCCATGATCGTGAACTTGCCGCAGGATTCCTTCTCAGCGAAGGAGTCATAAAAAGTAGAAATGATGTATTTGAAATCTCCGAATGCGAAAGCCTTACTACAAATGATTTCGGAAAAGGAAATTTTGTGAGCGTCCTATTATCTAAAGAAGTTAAATTTGAATTTGGGAATCTTACTCGCCATGTATTCACCTCATCGAGTTGTGGAATCTGTGGCAAAGCCACGATCGAATCGATAATGATAGATTTCCCGAAAATCGAAAGACAAAATAAAATATGCCGGTCAAAAATCGTAAGCTATCCGGACAAATTATCCGAAGCACAAACAACATTTAAAAAAACTGGAGGTTTACATGCCAGCGCCCTCTTCAATCCAAACGGAGAAATAGTTGTCATTCGCGAAGATGTAGGAAGGCACAACGCACTCGATAAAGTTATAGGCTATGCACTTCTCGAAAATCTCCTACCCCTCTCGGATCATACTTTACTTCTCAGCGGAAGGATATCTTTTGAATTGATGCAAAAATCTTTAGCTGCCGGAATTCCTACAGTTGCCGGAATCTCTGCGCCAAGCTCATTGGCAATTGAATTCGCTGAAAAATCCGGACAAAATTTAATCGGATTCCTGAGAGATCAAACAATGAACATTTATTCAGGGAATGTCACAGATTAAATCCACTCTTGGGACCAATTTTTGGTTATATTGAATATGGTCAGCATCGAAGATTTTGTTGAAGATATTGTAGGTAAAGCTATGCGCGGACACAAAATATCCGTTCAAGAGTTGGCCGCAAGGTCAGGCGTATCCTCAACATCAATTACAGAATTACTTGAAGGTAAAGTTGATGAACCGACAATCATCTCTATTGCTCCGCACTTGAATCTGGATCCTGAATCTTTAATTATTGCTGGACGAAAGTCTTGGTATCCAAAACCGGTTAATGTCAAAGGGCTTGAAATGTACAACACTAACTGGTCTGATATGTATGTTAATGCATACCTAGTATGGGACAGCTCTAATGGAATAGCGGCAGCATTTGATACTGGCGCCAATTCAGAGCAATTAATTGAAACCGTACGTTTAAATGATCTGATTCTTGAATCTATCTACTTAACTCATACTCACACAGATCATATTGCCGATCTTACACGGCTCCAATCTAGTTTTCCATCCATCAGAGTCTACGTCAGTGAAAAAGAGCCCATAGAAGGAGCCGAACTCATTGCCGGTGAACACAATTTTCCGATTGGAAGCCTATCCGTTCAGTCTCATCTAACTTGGGGCCATTCTAAAGGAGGATTGACTTACGTGATTAATGGCTTAGAACGCCCAATTGCAATAGTCGGAGATGCGCTTTTTGCTGGATCAATGGGCGGAGGCATGGTGTCATATATGGATGCATTAAAAACAAACAGGCAATATATTTTTACTCTACCTGATGATACTGTGATTTGCCCCGGCCACGGGCCCATGTCATCAATCGGAGAAGAGAAAACAAATAACCCCTTTTACCCTGAATTTAAAAATAACTAAACACACCTAATCATGAATCAGAAAATTGGATTTGTAGGAATTGGCCGTATGGGCGCCAACATGGCAAGAAACCTTAAAGATCGAGGTCACACTATCTCATCAGTGAATGATATAAATAAAGACGCAGCAGCGGAACTAGCAGCAGAGCTTGGATGCTCCCATGCCGAAAAACTCGCAGACGTAACCGAGTCATCAGATATCATTTTCACTGTCATTACAAATGATGAGGCCATGAGAAGCATTTATTTTTCAGATGATGACAATCTCCTGATGAGTGCCGAAGGTAAAACCTTCGTGAACTGTGCCACTCTTTCTCCAGAAATACAGCAAGAGGTTGCAAAAGCAGTAGAAGACGCAGGAGCAGGGGCACTAGAAGGTTGCATGGCTTCAAGCATCCCACAGGCAAGAGAAGGTAAGCTCTATCTAATGATTGGAGGTAAGGCAGAACTCTTTGAGAAAATGAAGCCAGTACTTGAAGACATGAGCATTAATCTCAAGCATATAGGTGAAATCGGCAAAGCAGCCGAAGTCAAAGCGCTCGTAAACATGGTCATGAACATTAATACTGCGGGATTGGCAGAAGGATTAGGCTTAGCCGACTCACTTGGTCTTGATTTGGAAATGGTTTGTAACGTGTTCTCACAAACAGGTGCTAATTCACGAGTCCTTGAGACTGATGCTGAAGATATGATCGCTCGTGATCACGAAGCCTGGTTCACCGCGGAGCATGCTGCAAAAGATTCAGGAATCGCTGGCAGCATTGCAAGAGGAGTTGGAATTAACTTGCCACTGAATGATGCTACTTGTGCACAATTTAATAAACTTGTCAGTGACGGCAAAGGTGATCTTGATAAGTCAGGAGTAGCCGAACTCACCTTCAAGGGAAGGCATCCATAATACGTTAATCCGTATTAGAATTATTGATCTCTAGATATGGCCGCGACATGGCGATCAATTGATTTTTCGGGATATGAAAGTTCTCTGGACAAGTGATTGCGTTCACTAATCAAAACATTACCTCCGAGCATTTTAATTAACTCAAGAGCGAGGTCATGCTCCCTATCAAAATATGATGTAATGATTAAAATTCCGTCATCAGTAAGACGACTCAAAGCAAAATCGTAAATCCTCTGCCAAGTGGATCGATCATGCCAAAGGTTCTGATGCCTAATAAATATCACATTGAATTGAGATGGAATCTGCCCGTATCCGGCCAGGTGAATTGCATCATCAGCAATAAATTCAACACTTTTAGAGCTTGCAGATAATCCACGAACGTCAGGTAACCCTGCCTTCCTAAATATTTTTTCTGTGAGAGCGTACCGTCGCTTAGCTTTATCAATTTCGGCATCCCTTAAATCTATTGAAAATTGATGAACCTTCTTGCCCGAACGTCCCCAGAAAGCTGGGAGAACAGCACCTTCTTCACAATATCCACACGCAAGATTCAATAAATTGATCCGATCTTCATTGCTACCCGGATCACGCATCGATTTAGTTATAATACGCTCAAGCATAATCCAAAGATGCCGCATATCTTGCCCGAAAAATTCACTGCGCTCATACTCAAGACGTATTGCTTTAATAAGCGCTGGATCTAGGTCAGGAACATGCTCATGCCCAGCAAAGTGAGCCAAAAGAGCATCAAACATCACCAATCCAAGACCAAAATCCGCAGATTCAGTCAGTCCTGGCGATTCTTTTCCTTTTTGCATCTCATTAACTCTTGTCACAAGAGCTTGCCTCGCTCAAGCCCTAGAGCTAAAATGCTACAAATGAAAATTCTCACATTTATCTCAATCTTAAGCCTATCAGTACTCAGCGCGCACGCAGACCACCATGAAGGTGAAGTTGACGGATTCGCCCCAATATTTGACGGTAAATCATTAAACAATTGGAATGGTGACCCTAAGTTCTGGAGCGTTCAGGATGGAGCCATTACAGGACAGACCACTGCAAAAAACCCCACCAGAGGCAATACATTCATCATCTGGGAAGCCGGTGAAATTGATGACTTTGAGCTAAAACTGAAATTTAAAATCGAGGGAGGAAATTCCGGCATTCAAATTCGAAGCTTCAAGCTAGACGGGAAAGCTGACGAATGGAGAATTGGAGGATATCAATCAGACTTTGAAGCAGGTGACAACTGGACAGGAACAATTTACGGAGAAGCGTTCGGAGGCGTTTTCGCAAAAAGAGGGCAAAGAGTTACTGTAGGTGAGGACGGGAAAAAGACTCAGGCCGATCCGGTCGGAGATCCGAAAGAATTGAACAAGGCAATCAAGAAAGGCGAGTGGAATGAATTCCACATCATTGCAAAAGGATATAACATTAAACAATCCATCAATGGTAAATTGATGGCAGAAGTTACAGACAATGGCCCCAACAAGAAAAGACAAGGTCTATTGGCACTTCAACTTCATGCAGGCCCTCCAATGAAAGTACAGTTCAAAGACATCATGCTAAAGAGACTAAAACTCGAAGATGCCAAGAAAATATGCTTCTACGCAGGCACCAGATCGCACGGATGGGGAAGCCATGAACACCATGCGGGTAATATTCTACTAGCAAAACGTCTTCGCTCTCATTACGGAGAAAAAGTAGTGACCTCCTTGTATAAAAACGGATGGCCTAAAGATCCCACAGCAATGCAAAATGCTGATGCATTAGTTATGTTCTGCACTGGTGGCGGTGGCCACATGGCAAAATTCCACCTCAGACAAATTGATCATTATCAGAAAAAGGGCATGGGTGTTGGTTCCATTCATTACGCTGTAGAAATCCCAAAAGGAAAGCAGGGAGGAGATAAATTCCTGGATTGGATGGGCGGATTTTTTGAAGCTCACTGGTCCGTTAATCCTCACTGGATCCCAGAGTTTAAATCATTTCCTGATCATGCAGTCGCAAACGGAGTCCAGCCATTTAAAATCAATGATGAATGGTATTATCATATGCGTTTCCGCCCTGACATGAAAGGCATCACTCCAATACTGAGCGCTCTTCCAGGAGTCGACACGCTAAAGCGAGGAGACGGAGCTCATAGCGGCAACCCTCATGTCAGAGCATCAGTCCTAGAAAGGAAAGAGAAACAGCACGTTGTATGGGCAACAGAAAATGAGAATGGAGCAGGAAGAGGCTTTGGATTCACTGGAGCACATGTACACAATAATTGGGCAGATGATAATTTCAGAAAAGTGGGTCTTAATGCGGTCGCTTGGATTGCTGGATTAGATATACCCAAAGACGGTATCCCTAGTGAAACACCAAACAAAGAAGAACTAGAAGCGAATCAAGATTACCCTAGAAAATAAGATCCAAAGAATTAATTTGGATAAAAGGAATACTTTTAAATTATTAAGTTAACGATACATGACAGCAATGTCATATGAACCAATGACACTTGTCACATCCGCTACTGGGTGTTAAAGGTCGGCTAGTATGAGCTCAATGATTGAGGCCCTAATCAAGACCGCCTTTGAAAATAAAGCCAGCGACATCTTCCTCAGCGAAGGGAGTGTCGCCCGAATGAAAGTTAATGGCCAACTAATGATCGCCGGGGATGACCCTATAAAAAAGGAAGACATCGATTCTTTTTGGAAAAGATGTGGAGCTGATCCAGAATATGATGGGGACCGAGACTCAAGTTACGTGGCTCACAACGGCGTTCGTTTCCGCGTCAATCTCCACCGACACTTAGGAAAACTTGGAGCAGTTCTACGCCAAATAAATACCGAAATACCAGACCTAGAAAGCCTCGGTCTGCCAGTTGATATTTTAACCAGATGGGTCATGGCTCCGGCAGGCATCATACTAATAACCGGTCCAACGGGATCAGGAAAATCGACTACTTTAGCTTCCAGTTTGGAATGGCTAAATCAGAATTCAGCAAAACATATTGTCACTATCGAGGACCCTATCGAATATTTGTTCGAGTCAAAGCAGTCACTCTTCACACAAAGAGAAGTGCACACAGACACTGATTCTTTTGCCAGGGGATTAAGAAGTTCTCTACGGCAAGCACCTGATGTCATTTTGCTTGGTGAAATAAGGGACCCGGAAACTGCTCAGATAGCACTCCAAGCAGCAGAAACAGGTCACCTAGTACTGGCAACTCTTCATAGTGCTAACGTTTCAGAAACCGTAGAGCGTCTAACTAATTTATTTCCAAGCGAAGAACGAGAAAGTCAGCTCCAACTCTTATCTAATATGCTGATTGGAATCTGCTGCCAAATCTTATTACCTTCCACCTCAGATGGCCTATTCCTGATAACGGAACACGTAGAAAATACAGGCGTTGTCCGTAATTATATCCGTGAATCAAGGATCCCTGAGATAGTTGATTTCATTGGGCGCGGAGACAACCCTAACAATAAGCTTTTCATGCATGCACTTGTAGAAGCTGCTCAGAATGGAAATTTAACACCTGAAATTGCAGCCGTAGCTTCAGGTAACGAGTCCGACTTTGACCGCGCGATGCGTGGCATTTCCTAAATCAAAAAAAATGAGTCAAAAAAGCCATATCGTAGATTATCTGACCGAAACACGTGACAAAGGCGGTTCTGACCTTCACATCACGAGTGGAGCTCCTCCAGCATGCCGAATAAACGGCACGTTAGAAGCCCTCTCCGATCAAGACCTCGATGCAGATGAAGCCAAAGAACTTGTTCTGGGTGTCATTTCGGAATCACAAAGAGCAAGACTCGAAGAAGATCTTGAGCTCGATTTTTCGATCTCAATAAAAGACGTCGGCCGTTTCCGAGCAAACGCTCACTATGTCAGGGGTAGTATAGAAGGCGCTTTTCGCTACATCCCAACAGAAATACCAAGCCTTGAACAGCTCGGTCATGCTCCATCCGTAAATGATCTCTGCTCTTTGCGTCAGGGATTGATATTAGTGACCGGAGTCACAGGAGCAGGCAAGACAACAACTATCGCCTCAATGATACAAAAAATACTCAGAGAAAGATCATGCGTGGCAGTAACAATAGAAGATCCAATTGAGTATGTTTTTGATCATGGATATGGATTAGTAAAACAACGCGAAATTGGACCTGACACACATAGCTTTTCAAATGCTCTTAGATCCGCTCTTAGACAGGATCCCGACATCATTGTTGTGAGTGAATTACGTGACTTGGAAACGATACGCACAGCCATCACGGCGGCAGAAACGGGTCACCTTGTGATTAGCACTTTACATACCATCGATGCACCAAAATCGCTTGATAGAATGATTGATGTTTTTCCCGCGAATCAACAAGAGATGATTATCACTCAATTATCAAATTGCCTTCAAGCAGTCGTTTCCCAAAGGCTTATTGAACGCCAGGATCATCCAGGAAGAGTAATGGCATCCGAAATTATGAAAATTAATCATGGTATCCGGGCATGCATGATCGAACGTAAATTCGAACAATTGATTGGTCTGATTCAAATCGGAACACATGAAGGCATGCACACAATTGATGAGAGTTTGTCGCATTTATTGATTAATAAGCACATTTCAATAAATGATGCATTACTTCATTGCCGAGACGAGGAATACATTACGGATAATTTTGATGCAGCCCAAACCGCGACAAAGTCTTGAAGAACTCTTCAATTATTATAAAATAATACAATTACTAACTCATGATTGCTGATTACTTCTGGAAAATAATCTTCACCGCTTTTGTAATAGTAGGATTCATCTATTGGAAAGACTGGAGGAATCAAGGCAAAGAATACGAAGCTAATGTAGCCGTAATAGCTGAATTATTGGATCACAGTGCCAATGCTAAACCTGTCGATGATGACGAAGCTGAATCAAGAACCTTTCAGTCCATTTATCTTCTCCATAAAATAGAAGAGCACAAAGGAGAAAAATTCAGCATAGATAAAATTTTCGAAGAAGCTCAAGAAGACAGTAATAACACGAAAGTTGTAAACAATCTTCTCAGAGATGCTTTTAGGCAAAACTATAAAAAAGCTAAGGAATATGGATTGTTAGAAAATGAAAGCGCCATGTCTAGCCTGATGGACGGAACCTCCACCTCAATCATTAGCGGACCATGGAAAGGAGAAGAACTTGCCGTTGGATATTACATTTCTCCCAACATTAATAATACAATTTCTTTGCATCTAGCAAACAGACTCCTGCTCCCTCAAAGCGTAAAGTTGGCAATGCAATTTGCAGACATAACAATTGATGTGAAAGAGCGAGCAGATCGCCTAAAAAGAGCTGGGATACTGGACGTTGGATCCTACGACAGTATCAAACAGCAATACGATACACTCAGAGAACTATCGACTAGAAATAATTAGCATTCAATTTAGCATTTTCTCGTCAAGATTTGAACTATTCCATTCTATTCATTTGCACTGGTAACATCTGTCGAAGCCCGATGGCCGAAGGCCTGTTCCGAAAAATAACCGAGGAAGATGAAGCATCATTCAATGTGCGGTCTGCAGGAGTAGCCACTGGAGGGGGGCAAGAACCCAGCGAATACACACTGGACCTACTCAAAGAAGAAGGAATTGATCTTTCATCTAATAAAAGCCAATTTGTTGACCGGGAACTAATAAACTGGGCAAGTCACATTTTCACCATGTCAGCTAGTCACCTCTACACTGTGCAAAAAGTGTTCCCTGAAGCATCGGAAAAGACCTTTCTGGTAACTGAGTTTTGTGATAATCAGTTAATTGCTAATCAGGACGTACCCGACCCTTATGGCGGCAATCGCAATGAATATGAGCATACAAAAAATCTTTTAAATGAATCACTTCCCAGTCTCGTTAATTTCATTAAAACAAATAGCCTAACGTAAAATGCCTAAGATTCACTCCATAGCGATCGCCAGCGACCATGCAGGCTACAACTTAAAGGAAATGCTTTGTGGTCACCTTATGGAAAATAATTATCAAGTTGAAAACTTGGGAACCGACTCTGCGGATTCAACTGATTATCCGGATTACGCTCACGCTGTGAGCAAGAAAGTGACCAGTGGAGAGGCCTCATTTGGTATTCTTGTTTGTCATTCAGGAATAGGTATGAGCATTGTTGCCAACCGACATCCTGGGATACGTGCAGCCGTCGTTAACGTTCCCGAAGATGCAACGCTCACAAGAGTTCACAATGATGCCAATATTCTCTGCATCGGCGCCCAAAGAACAGATGAGGAAACCGCAAAAAGAATTCTCTCAGCATTCCTCGATGCTGATTTCGAAAATGGGGGCCGGCACGAAAGAAGAGTAAATAAAATCAACTGTAATGTTACACCAATAACTGAACAAGATCCTGAACTGTCATCCGCGATCAATAAAGAAATACAAAGGCAGAAAAACAATATCGAACTCATTGCCAGTGAAAATTTCGCCAGTGCCGCTGTCTGTGAAGCACAAGGGAGTCGGCTGACAAATAAATATGCTGAAGGTTACCCGGGACGTCGCTGGTATGGCGGATGCGAAAATGTTGACCTGGCTGAAGAGTTGGCAATTAATAGAGCCAAGCAAATCTTCGGCGCTGAACATGCCAATGTTCAACCACACTCAGGGTCTCAAGCAAATGCTGCTGTTTACTTTTGTGCATTAGAACACGGAGACAAAATCCTAGCTATGGATCTCTCACATGGCGGCCACCTGACCCATGGCCATCCAGCAAATTTCTCCGGAAAATTTTATGACATCTCAGCATATGGAGTGGATAAAGAAACAGAGAAAATCGATTATGCCGCCCTTCAGAAGCAAGCAGAAGAAGTACAGCCCAAGATGATCACGGCAGGTGCATCGGCTTATTCACGTATCATTGATTTTGAAAGAATGTCACAAATAGCAAAGTCCGTTAATGCATTGCTCTTTGTTGATATGGCACATGTCGCCGGTCTAGTAGCGGGAGAAGTTCACCCATCACCAATTGGTCACGCTGATTTTATATCAACCACTACTCATAAATCACTTCGAGGACCCCGAGGAGGCTTAATTCTTTGCAATGAAGAATGGGGGAAAAAGATAGATAGCATGGTCTTTCCTGGAGTCCAGGGTGGACCTCTAATGCACGTAATCGCTGCAAAAGCAGTCTGCTTTGGAGAGGCTTTAAGACCTGAGTTCAAAGAATATCAAAAGCAAATTATCAAAAATGCCTCTAAGCTTTCCACGCGACTAATAGAACATGGTTACAGAATTGTTTCAGGAGGAACAGACAACCACTTGATGCTGGTTGATGTCAGGCCAAAAGGGATAAACGGTAAGACAGCCCAAACAGTACTCGATTCTGCCGGGATCACCGTTAATAAAAACTCGATTCCATTCGATACTGAAAGTCCATTTAAGGCGGGTGGAATTAGAATCGGGGCGCCTGCCGTCACGACGAGAGGAATGAATGAAGAGGAAATGCTGATCGTCGCAGACTTCATCCATGAAGCACTTGAGAATAGAGAAGACCCCGCAGCGCTAGAGAAAATTCGCTTGAAAGTAATAGATTTAAATAAAAAGTTTCCCTTACCTTGATCAGGATAATAGAATCTTAACTTTTAATATATTCAGTTAATTCTATTCTATTAATTCACAGTAGACCAAGTACTCTACAAAATAATTCGCCTTACACATTCATTATAAAACTCATGCCCGAATCCTCCGTCACATCGCTTAGACGAGGATTTAAAACGCGTCAGATTCCTGAATCCTGCTCAATTATAATTTTCGGAGCCACTGGAGATTTAACTCACCGAAAACTCATACCGGCACTCTATAACCTCTCATTAAATAATGAACTGCCAAAAGTTCTTAAAGTTATAGGGTTTGCAAGACGTGACAAAACGGATCAATCATGGCAAGAAGAGCTGCAAAAATCGAATAGCAAGAATTCACGTTCAGGGCATGACAGTAAGGCTTGGGGAAAATTCGTGTCGTCATTCTCATATCATCGTGGAGACTTGAATGATCCAGAATCCTATAAAACACTCTCTAAACACCTCGATGAAATTGAATCAGAAAATGGCACTAACCATAATCGGCTCTTCTATCTTTCTACTGCACCTGAATTCTTCCCAGTAGTCCTAGAAAACTTGAAAGCTGCAGGACTAAACAAGGCTAATACGAGTGCATGGTCCAGAGTCATCATTGAAAAACCGTTTGGATCGGATTTAAAGAGTGCTCAGAATTTAAATACGATACTCAATGAAACCTTTTCTGAAACAGACACTTATCGTATTGATCATTACCTAGGAAAAGAAACTGCCCAAAACATAATGGTTTTGCGTTTTGCCAACTCGATATTTGAACCATTATGGAGGAGTCGGTTCATTGATCATGTGCAAATCACATGTGCTGAACACCTAGGCATGGAAGGTGGACGAGGCGGTTATTACGATAAAGCTGGGGCCACTAGAGACATGGTACAGAATCATTTATTACAGTTGCTAAGTTTAGTTGCTATGGAACCTCCTACTGACCTCTCCGCTGATAGTGTACGTGATGAAAAAGTAAAAGTATTAAGAACTATACGTAAGATGGATTCAAAGCAGGTGATCGAAAATGTCGTTCGCGCTCAATACAATGACGGAACCATTAACGGGGAACCGGTAAAGGCTTACAGGAAAGAAGACCGGGTTAATCCTCAAAGCATGACCGAATCTTATGTCGCTATGCGCCTATTCATTGACAACTGGCGCTGGGAAGGTATTCCGTTTTATATACGAATGGGTAAAAGACTACCCAAAAAAGCAACAGAGATATCACTGCATCTCAAATCACCTCCTAACGTCCTTTTTCAAAAACTTCCGAGCGCAGGAGAGAGTAACATATTGACTATCAGAATACAGCCTGACGAAGGAATGTCTGTCCTAATGCTCTCAAAGAAACCGGGAACGAGCTTAAAGATTGAGCCAGTAAAAATGGATTTCCAGTACTGGTCATCCTTTGAAAAGGGATCTCCTGAAGCATACGAAAGACTTCTCATTGATGCGATGATAGGCGACGCCACTTTGTTTGCTCGACGAGATGAAGTTGAAAATGCATGGGTATTCATCGATTCGATAGAAGAGGCATGGCATGAATCTCAAGAAAAATCTCCAATGGCAGAATACCCTGCCGGTTCCTGGGGACCGAAAGAATCCGATCTCCTACTTGCAAAAATGGGTCATGAATGGCGGACCCTCTAATTTATCCGTTTGGTATCAACAACTTGAAGCAGCTAGATATTAGTTTCCACTAAATACAATAAACTGAGATTTTTCTTCTAACTTCTATTAAATCGGGCCACTTCTCTTTTCGCCTCACGGTCCTGGACCTTTTTCTTTAGGGTATGCCTCTTGTCGTATTGTGCCTTCCCTCGCCCTAACCCAAGTTCAACTTTGACTCTTTTCTCTTTCCAATATAAGCGCAAAGCCGGCATAGAAAAACCTTTCTCCTCAAGTTTGATTTCAATCCTATCTATCTCTCTCCTGTGCAATAATAAACGGCGAGGCCTCCTCGGTTCATGCTGTTCATGGCTAGCAGATGAATATGGCTTAATATCACAACCAACGAGGAAGATTTGTCCATTCTGGACAACCGCAAACGCATCTCTTAAATGCACATGCCCTTCACGAATTGATTTAACTTCAGTCCCTTTCAGTTCGATTCCAGCCTCGAACTTATCGACGATGTTAAAGTCGTGAAAAGCTTTACGATTTTTTGATATTTCCTGCGACATGCCGCAGAGGATTTACTCTTCAGTAACACCTTCCTCAAGGACGATTTTGCCTTCGATAATCTCAGACAACGCAATGTCCGCAGTACCCATTCTTTCAACCATAGTAATTAATGGGCTCCTGCCACTGTTCAACTGCTGGACTCTCTTAGAGACTAGATTGATTAGCGAGGGCGGGTCAGTAATCACTTCCAAGGCTTTCTCAACGAGTTCTGTTTTCATGGCAAATCTATCAGATAGAATTATTTACTTAACAGTTATGACCAATTCAGTCGATTAGCCGTAAAAAAGAATTCTATTTTATAAGGGATGGTTTAATTTTTCGGATTAATGGAGAAGTTAAAAGAATATTTCAAATAATTGGATGTTATAATATTACTCTTCTTACAACTCGTGGTCAAAGAAGGGTTATTGGATTATCACAATTCAAGACAGAATCAAGCTGATTCCTAAGAGCAAGCATAAAAACAAGGGTAAACTATCAACAAGCCTTTAAAATAATGGACCAAAACCAATGAAACTATCTACTAAGCAAAGAAATAGCTAAATAATAGTTTATCGATACAGCACCTTAACGACGCTTTCTCCTACCTCCTCCTCCGGTTCTAACTTGCTGAGATTTTGTAGATTTAGTCTGCGCTCCAGGAGCTCCTAGCGGTGGCCTTTTCATGCTCCGGTCTACCTTCTTCAGTTCGACTTCCTTGCCAAACTTTTTCGAAGCCCAAGTCTGACCAATACTGAAGATGTTGCCAGCAGTCCAGTAAAGGGCGAGTGCTGAGGCAAAATTGTAGCAAATCACAGTAATGAAAATTGGCATTATTGACATTATGATTTGCATTTGCTTCTGGTTAGGACCAGCGGCCTGTGGCGTCATTCGCATCTGGAACATCATGGTAATCCCCATCAATAAAGGTAAAATATTAATTGAGATACCTAAGCCAGGCACCTCACCCACGCTATCAGGCAAAGACAGATCATTAACCCAACCAAGCCATCCCTCGTGTCGAAGTTCAACCGCCGAACGTAGCATTGCAAAATAGCCAATGAAAATCGGCATCTGAAGTAAAAGAGGGAGACAGCCACCAATCGGATTGACTCCGTAGTCTTTGTATAACTTCATCGTCTCCTTCTGTATCTTCTGAGGATTTTTGCTATGCTTCTCCTTAATTTCCTGCATCATGGGCGCAAGCTTGCTCATCTTTTTCATGGCCCGGGTTCCTTTGGCCGTGATAGGCCAAATCGATAAACGCATGATGATCGTAATAGAAATAATAGCCCAACCAAAATTACCAAGGCCACTATGCAATAGGTTCATGAGCCAGCTCAAGAGAACAGCGAAAGGCTCTGCAAAAAATCCAAATATCGGCATCCGATCAAAACCGACTATTTCTTTTCTCTCACCTTCAAGGCCCTTAAGGATCTGATAACTTTTCGGGCCTGTATAAATCTCATATTTCCAAGTCTTCGATTCTCCAGGATTTAAAGTAATATTTTTAGGCAATCCAATTGCCCCCTGAGATGCATACTGATCTGAATTAACCTCAAAGCGACTAGCCCAGACAGATGATTCGTAAGATTCATTCACATATAAATTTGTTGAGAAGAATTGATTACTTACACCTATCCATCGAAGCTTCTCATGCAATTCCTGCCCCTTAATATCATCTTTATCCTTTTTTAAATAGCTTAAGCTCCTGAACTTATCCTTACTGCCCCGCATATATTCGAAACCGGTATAGAGGTCCCTTGAATTCCCATCTTGAAGCTGAGATGCGGATCCTGCATATAAGAAATAATCATTCAGGCTAAAATTACCACCCTCACCCAAATACTTGACAGCCAAATCCATCTTTATGATATACCCTTCTCCCGGATCCTTATCTTGAGTCAACGTAAAGGTCTTAGTCACCTGCAATTTTTCAGGACTTTCCGCACTGAACTCAATTTCAGTTTCGTTTTGAGAAACCAGTTCATAGTTCAATCCTTCAAATTTCCCAATGCCCTTACTCAGTGCCCCTATCGGATGCTTTGAATATTTATTAAGAATAATAGATGAAGCATTTTTAAGCCCTTCTTTTTCAACCACCTTAGGGCTTTCTAGGTTATGCTCCTTGAGAGCGACCGTCTTAATTCCTCCTCCAATGTTGGTAAATGTCCAATCAGCCACTCCATTAGAAAGAGTCAGTAACTGTTCTTTGATAGGTTCAATGACTGGACCATTCTGAGTCTCTTTTTTTTCCTTTCCTTCACCAGTGCCCTCTGGATTCGCTACCTGAGAACTTTGCTGATTTCGTTCAATCAACTTCCTCTGTTCCTCGATACTTTTCTTTTGTCCATCAAACCACAAAAAGAGCCCCAATGAGCAAGCAATTATAACTATCCAGCCTGTCCTATCCATGTTTCAGTAAATCTTGCTTGTTATTGTCTTCTTTTCTTAAAATTTGTTCAGACCTGAGAGGAACAGAGTCATGCCCGTGCCCGCCCCAAGGACCACACCTCAATATTCTCTTTATTCCTAATATAGATCCGCGGAAAGCGCCATAACTTTGAACGGCCTGTAAAAAATATTCTGAGCATGTTGGATCGAACCGGCACCCTGAATTCGGACCCCCAATCAAATGAATTAATGGAGAAATTAGAATCTGGTAGAATCGAATCAGCAATTTTATTATATGCCTCATAGAAGTTGATCCTCAGCAACAAGACCCGCACGATGCATCAGTTTTTTCCAGTCAGATTCTAAATCTTGAAAAGTTGCATTAGGTGCCATGTATCTGGGAATCATGACAAGATAACCGGAAAACTTCAAAGAATCACCCCAACAATTAATAATCCCTCGTAACCGTCGCCGGATACGATTCCTAATCACTGCATTTCCTATCTTCCGGGTCAAAATGATACCAAACTTCATCTTTGGAATAATTTCTTGATCTGCAAGAATTCCCAAAACAATATACTTACCAGAAAATGTCCTTCCTTCGTTGCGCACACGCAAAAACTCGCTGCGTGATTTCATACACATTGGCCGCTTAAACCGCATAATCAGTGTTGATAAATGATTGTCTACCTTACCACGCCTTAATCAAGCTCAGATAAACAATTTAAGTCTGACGATGACGCTTGTAATGAATCTCTGCTCCCTTAGGAATAAGCCTCTTACGCCCTTTTTGACGCCGCCTTTTTATAATACCTCGACCACCTTTTGTCTTCATCCTAGCACGAAATCCGTGCTGACGCTTTCGACTGCGTTTAGAGGGTTGATAAGTACGTTTCATGATCGTTTTATTTTTTCAATGATCTTACAAAATAAATTCAGATCATTAGAGGGGCGCACATGATACTTCTTATCTGATTACAGTCAAGCAGGGGCATAAAACCTTATTATAAAAAAATCAGAACATAAAAGCCTATTATTTAAGGGTTATTAACTATATTTATTGTTAGAATCTTCTGAAAGAGTATTTACCCGTTCTATCTTCAAATAAAGGGGAAAAGATCGTTGAGATAAACATCAGGGTCTGCGTTAAATAGTCAAAATTATGGGCAGCATTAAAACTTTATTCTTTTTTTACGTTTTATTTATTCCTATTGCCGGTATCGGCCAAGATAAAATCGAAGACCCTGGAGCCAGAACGTGGTCTCATTCAGACGGTAGAAAAATCAAAGCAGGGATCGTTGATGTTGTAGATAAGAATGTAATTTTAAAGGCCCCGAACGGAAAGAGCGGTCCTGTAGAATTAGCAAAACTAAGCAAAAAAGATCAGGAATATATTGCCAAGTGGATTCAAAACAATGCAGTGCCTAAAGGCTTCGGCAAACCCGACACAACAATTGAAATCACGACTCTCAAAGGGGAAATGAAATATAATAGGCCAATTATTACCGTGTATCCTGGGAAAAAAATTAAGCTGATACTTCGGAATCAAGATGACATGCATCACAACTTAGCGATCACAAAACCTGGCAAAGGAAAAGATATGAAAGTTGCTCAGGAAGCATGGAAGTTAGGAGTCGACGGTTTTGCCAAGCACTGGATCCCGAAACATCCTGACCTTCTCTTTGCGAGCAAAATGGCGGACCCTCATTCTTCTTCAACTCTCTATTTCACTGCGCCTAAAAGAACAGGTAAGTATCCATATGTTTGTACTTTACCTGGCCATGCTCAGGTGATGAGGGGAACAATGATAGTTTCCAAAGAAGTGAATCCCCTAAGCGAACTGACCTTTACTCTATTTAAGGGTTCATGGAAAAAAATACCAGATTGGAATCAAATAGAACCGTCCGGAACGGATCATGTTCCTAGTGGAAAGTTTGATCTTTCTTGTACAAAAGAAAAAGACTCTTTTGGGATAGTCTTTAGAGGAAACATTGAAACACCAAAATCAGGAGACTATATATTCACTGTCAGCTCTGATGATGGGTCCAGACTACTCATCGATAGAAAAATCGTCATCGATCATGACGGTATCCACGGAGACTCTCCTAAATCCGGCAAAGTAAAACTGGAAAAAGGATCGCACCATATAGAAGTGCAATACTTTGAAGGAGGCGGCGAAGAATCACTTTATGTTGGCTGGAAAACGCCAAACTCCAAAAAGGAAACCCCGCTCTCTGTGAATAGAGGACCTTCAGGGGGAAATTCACTTGGCGGACAATTGATCGTTGCTGAGGAAGAAGCTCGAATTTATCGCAACTTCATTCAGGGAGCAGGATCAAGAGCTATCGGGGTCGGTTATCCTGGAGGACTCAATTTAGCTTATGATGCAAACAATATGCGAATTGCCATGCTCTGGCTTGGAGACTTTATTGATGCAAAAAGACATTGGAACGGAAGAGGTCAAGGCTATCAGCCACCGGCAGGCCAATCCGTCATCAATGGGCCTCCTGGAGTTCCTTTCGCAACCATTAGCGATTCAAATGAATCTTGGCCTGATTCTTTCATTAGAAAAGAAAATGCACAGCTTCCACCGATTAAAGGAGGGTACCTATTTAAGGGCTACAAGTTGACAGGAGAGGAAAGGATCCCGACTTTCAGATACACTTTCGGCACTCTATTCATTGAAGATATGCCTTCACCTCAAGGATCATTTGAATCCTCTGATGTCGCTTTCACCCGCAGTATCAAAATCAAAGGGAACCCTGTGAAGAATCTATATTTCAGGGCAGCGGTAGGGCAATCAATAGAACTTACAGATAATAACACTTACCTCATTGATGATAACACTGCTCTGACTTTTAAATCAGAAGGGAAGCCCGTCATAAGAGAAAACGGAGGAAATAAAGAACTACTTATCCCCATTCAATTTAGTAATGACTCGGCCCTAATCGAGCAAACTATCAATTGGCAATAAAAAATCATACCGTCTTTATGAAAAAAATAATCTGCTCATTATTAATTACTATTTCAGTAAGCTCGTTAGCACTTTCGCAAAATCCCCAAGAAGAATCCGATCATTATCCGATCGTTGAAATCCCAATCCCAGATAATATCGTCCTAGAAGTGGGAGGGATCGAGGTCTTGCCTGGAAAGCGCATAGCCGTGAGTTCTCGTCGCGGTGACATTTATGTCGTCGAGGGAGCATACACGGATGATCCAGGAGATGACAAATGGATTCCTTGGGCAATCGGTTTGCATGAGGTTTTGGGATTAGCATGGAAAGACGGTTGGCTATACGCCACACAAAGACCTGAGGTCACCAGAATGAAAGATGAAGATGGTGATTTTAGAGCAGATATTTTCGAAAGCGTTTCCTCGGCATGGGGAGTTAACGGAGATTATCATGAATATGCTTTTGGCTCTAGGCATGACCCGGACGGTAATATATGGGTCGTTCTATGTCTGACAGGATCAGGCGGTGCAAGCTCTGATTTCAGAGGCTGGTGCGTGCGAGTGACCCCTGACGGAAAAATGCTTCCTACAACAAGTGGAATACGTTCTCCGGGAGGAATTGGTCAGAACCATCTCGGGGATATGTTCTATTGTGACAACCAAGGCCTGTGGAACGGTACAAGTTCAATCAAACCGTTACCTGTCGGAGGATTTGTTGGGAACCCGACCGGCAACAAATATTATGAATTAACAGATGCCATTGGAAAAAGGCCTGAGGATCCTAAAAGCGGAAGCAGATTATCAACAGAAAGAGCAAAGATTCCAGAGCTTGTTCCACCAGCAGCAATGTTCCCTCATGGCAAACTCAGTAACTCACCGACCGGCATCGCATGTGATACGTCGGGAAAATTTGGCCCTTTCACTAACCAGTTATTTATTGGGGAACAGACAATGTCAACAGTGTTGAGAGTAGCACTCGAAAAAGTGAATGGAGTCTATCAGGGAGCCGCGTTTCCATTCCGCGGCAAGTTCAAGTCAGGCAATGTCGCTGTGCGGCTCGGACCTGACGGCAGCATGTTTGTTGGGGGAACTGATCGCGGTTGGGGAGCAAGAGGGGGAAAGCGTTTTGCTCTTGAAAGGTGTCATTTTAATGGCAAGAAACCATTCGAAGTCCTACAAATGAAAGCCAAACCTGATGGGTTTGAAGTTATTTTCACTGAACTTATTGAAGAAAAATCAGGCTCCGACATAGCAAGTTACAAGATGGATTCATACACTTACATATATCAAAGTGGATACGGCAGCCCCGTCGTAGATAAGAGCAACCCTACAATTAAATCAGCATCAGTTTCACAGGACAAAAAGAGCGTTTACTTGAAAATAGAAGGACTAGTTAAAGGAAATGTGCATGAACTGAACCTTCCCGGCATCAAAAACGTTGAAGGAAAAGCACTTTTGCATCAGGTAGGATATTATACTCTAAACGAAATTCCTGAAAATTAAGACCACTAGCAGATCCTACTAGTAACCTTAGAAGCACATCACGTGATTCGCATACGGAGGTTATGACCTCTCGCATCTTAGGTAAATACTAGTTATTTTTTGCTCTACCGATGAAGGTTACAATGGTATGATAATTGAATGCGTATTTTCATTTCTCTTGCCTTAATATTTTCCATTGGCTCATATGCTCAGTCCGCCGAATTATGGAAAAGTGAAAAGCCTATAGCAAACTTTCATCTTAAAGCAAAGTATCAGTCAAATAAGAGTGGAATCATTTCCATTAGTGCCGCACCAGGAGCTGCAATTTCTTTTCCTGTCCAACAAGGGTCTCAGGGAACTATCGAAATCGGAGCAAGCCAGAAAGAGGGTGAACGCGGTAAAATAAAGGGATGGATCAATGGAAAACCGTTAACTGAGATCAAAGAATATGGGGAAGCTGGAAAGGCAAAAAGCAGCGAGAATGAAGGAAAGAGCTTGTTTATCTCTAGCCCAAAACAATCAAAGAATCCTTTCGATATGGGTAAAGACTTCACTGCTTATGTTAAATTCAAAGCCAAAGGCGATGGCACATTGTTCTCTAAAGCAGTGCCAGGGGAAAAGTGGTTAAAGAACGGAAAGGCCCTTTATATAAGAAAAGGTCGACTAATTTATGATATCGGATGGAAAGGAATGATTGCCGGCGCCAATAAAGTCAATGATGGAAAATGGCATGAAGCGGCACTCGTCACGCGTTCTGGGAAATCCAGCCTTTATCTTGATGGGAAAAGAATTTCTGAAAACAAGTCATTCACCGCAAATGATCCCCCCAAGGCTTTGTTTCAAATCGGCACTTGCACGGCCGACTTTGGTGGTGACCTAGAAGGAACAATTAGTAACTTAAGATACTGGAAAAGAGGATTAGATGAAAAAGAATCCTTACTCGCAGTTTCCAATAGAGTCGCTGAAACAAATACCCCTGATTTTAATTGGCTTCCTCCAAATTCGACTCAGCCCGAGAAAATAATTCAAGAAGGGAAACCTTCGCTAATTAATGGATTTGTCGCATGGCACGCTTCTATCACTACAAACAACGATCAAATTATGATATCAGAAATCAGTGTTTCAGAACTAGGAGATGCTGATCATTCACAAATTGTAAATGCCTGGGATCATAACAGTCTGGACAGAGGTGCCAGGATATACAACGGATTGTGCATCACGTGTCATGGCACCGATAAGGTTGAAGGAACACTACCAACGGCTCTCCGATTTCATAAGGGGGAATTCAAGAACGGAAAGGATCCCTTGTCCATGTACTCAACGCTCACCAAAGGCTTCAATCAAATGGTCGCCCAACCATGGATGACCCCCCAACAGAAATGGGATGTTATTCATTACATCCGCGAAACCTTCATAAGAAAAAAGAATCCTTCACAGTTGGTTAATGTGGACGAAGCATACGTAAATTCATTACCACGTGGCCTTGATTTAGGACCTCAAAGTCCAAAACTTTTTGGTTCGGGAGAACCAAAATGGAAAAAAATGAATTACGGTCCTGTGCAGTTCTGGACCATACAGGTAGGATCAGGCAATATCGCATACAAAGGTATTGCAGTTCGCCTAGACGAAGGACCAGGCGGAATTGCTCGAGGAAATAAATGGATCCTTTACGATCATGACACAATGCGTGTCGCATCTGCCTGGGAAGGTGACAAATACATCGATTGGAGAGGCATTGCATTTGATCAATCCCACGGTAGTCACGCATCACTAGTCGGAGAAAAGGTTTTCGAAAACCCTGTCGGCCCAGGTGTCGGCAAGCCATCTGACGGAACCTTCAAGGATCCTCGATTCCTTGGCCGAGACGGAAAACCTTACGGCCCCCTCCCCAAGAAGTGGACTCATTATAAAGGAATCTATCTGCACGGGGGAAGAGCCATCATTAAATACACTATCGGTAGCACAGAAGTACACGAGCTTCCGGGTTATGAAATCCTAGGAGAAAAAACTATTTTTACCCGAACCTTAGAATTAGGAAAATCTACAGACCCTATCCGCTTACGTATCGCACCAAAGGACAAAGCCGTTGCAACGATAGGAGCCAAAGGCACTAATATAAAAACCGACGCCAATGGTTTAAACGTTCTTGAGATTCCTGCGGCTTCGACCCCGGCCCGAATCAAAATTCTAATTGCGGCAGTTGATCAAAAATCTTTAGATGAACATCTTGCTAATAGCGGACCACCGATCGCCTTATCGCCACTTACTCAGGGAAGTTCAAAGCGATGGCCAACAATGGTCACGACAGAGGGGAAAAATGGAGGATCCTCAGCATCTTTTGAAGTCGACGAAATTACTCTGCCACTTAATAATCCATGGAACTCATGGATGAGGGTCGGAGGTTTTGATTTCTTTGCGGATGGAAAACGTGCAGCTGTCGCCACCTGGCTAGGTGATGTATATATCGTTGACGGTATCGATAAAAAGTTCGGGAAACACAAATGGCAAAGGATCGCCACGGGATTATTTCAGCCCTTAGGCGTGAGAATTGTAGACGGTAAAATATTCGTAACGTGCCGAGACCAGATAGCAAAACTCCATGACTTAAACGGTGACAACGAAATAGATTTCGTCGAGAGCTTTAATAATGATCATCAGGTCACTGAACACTTTCACGAATTTGCAATGGGTCTTCAAACAGACGAAGAAGGGAACTTCTATTATGCAAAATCTGCGAGGCATGCAAAAACAGCGCTGGTACCACATCATGGAACATTAATTAAAGTGAGCTCTGATGGAGGTAATTCCAAAATCATAGCTAACGGTTTCCGTGCAGCTAACGGAGTCTGCCTCAATCCTGACGGAACATTTATCGTTACTGATCAGGAAGGACACTGGAATCCAAAGAACAGAATTAATTATGTCAAAGAAGGTGGCTTCTACGGAAATATGTTCGGCTATCATGATGTCACGGATAACAGCGACAGCGCAATGGAACAGCCGCTTTGCTGGATAACCAATAATTTTGATCGGAGCCCAGGAGAACTGATGTGGGTGCCAGAAAATGCTGGGTGGGGAGCCTTAAATGGAAAATTGCTCAACTTAAGTTACGGGACCGGAAAAATTTTCTTAGTTCCTCACGAAAAAATAGAAGGTCAGGCGCAGGGCGGAATGATTTCTTTAGGATTAGATTTCCCAACTGGAATCATGCGAGGAAGGTTCCATCCAGAGAACGGACAACTTTATGCTACAGGAATGTTTGCTTGGGCAGGAAGTAAGAGAGGAGATGGTGGTTTCTACAGAATACGCTATACAGGAAATACACCCAAACTACCAATCCAACTAAAAGCCAAGAAGGATGGTATAGAAATAGAATTCACAACAAAACTTGATGACACTCAATCTCAGAACACAGGATCCTATCAGGTAGAAGTTTGGAATCTTAAGAGAACTCAAAATTATGGATCAAGACATTATAACCAACGTAAACTGACTGTGAAAAAAGCAGTTCTATCTGCAGATAAGAAACATATACGTTTGCTTATCCCCGACTTAAAACCAACTTGGGGAATGGCCATCCGTTACAATTTGTCTAGCGCTGACGGAGAAAAATTCGAAGGCGAAATACACAACTCAATTCACAAAATGCCTAAAAGTTAAACTGTGAATAATCCCCACCAAAGTAACGGACAACTCGTCCTACGTTCCAGTCTTTGGATATTTTTGCACGGCCTTCCTTAATTTTAATCGAGCATCATTCAGTGATCCCTCTTTTAAATCTTGGATAGCATTCTGCACCTCAGTATCAGCATCCTTAGCCGCCTGTTGGCGCCTGATAACTTCACGCTCAGCAGCAGCTGAAGCTTGCAATTGAACAGTTTTAGATAATTTAACTTTGCTCGTTCCTTCTGGTCGGACAATAAATGAACCGTCCTGTGGTTGGGGTAAGGGGGGAGCCGGACGATTAGCAGGAGAGACAACAGGGCCAGCTTCATTAATCTTGTTGCTGACACATGAACCCATTAACAGCGTCAAAGTACAGGAAACAAATAATTGGTATTTTTTCATAATGAGTCTTAAAAATCTGATGAATCGGTAATATGATAAGGCCTTCGATACAAATAATTTATACGTCTAGTCCAATAAATTTTCATTTAAGAGATTAATTTCAAAAATTTTAAATCTTTTCCTATATTCTTTATCAATTGGTATAACCAGATCTTCTCAACCAATCCTCAAGTAAATCCGGCCATTTCTTTGATCCCTTATGACGGCCCAAACCGACTCCATGCCCCCCTTCTCGAAAAAGATGGAATTCACACCCCACACCTGCCCTTCTTAAGGAAGACACAAAGCGTAAAGAATTTTCTGCTGGGACTGGTCTATCTTGATCAGTGTGAAAAATAAATGCTGGAGGGACCTCCGCAGTCACTTGATTCTCTAAGGACATCTTTTCCAACAATTCTTTACCTGCATTCTTCCCCAATAGATTCATTTTGGAACCTTCATGCGTCACACCTTTAGCCATCGAAATTACTGGATATGCAAGAATCATAAAGTCTGGCCTTTCTAATTCATTGGAAAACTGAGTTCCTGCAGTCGCGGCAAGGTGACCGCCTGCTGAAAATCCCATGACTCCTATCTTTTTAGGATCAATCTGATACGATGATGCATTAGTCCTGATTCGGCTAATTGCTTTACGGACATCGTTACCAGGCAAAGGATGCCGATGAGGAGATACTCGGTACTTAAGAACGAAAGCGCTAACGCCTTTTTGAGCGAACCATTTTCCCACATCATTGCCCTCGTAAGACATCACACACATACCATATCCACCTCCTGGACAAATGATGACAGCTGAAGTTTTTACTTCCTTTGTTTCTGTTTTGGCCCGGTGAAGTGTAAGAGTAACGCCGTCTGCACCTGTCCCTCCCTCTCCTTCAGGCCAAAGCTTAAAAGTTTCAGAATAACAATTAAGTATCAATGTTAGAGCCACTCCAAGAGCGCATAGTGTCGTTTTCATAAATAATATCCTCACACTTATAATGAAAAAAGTCGAGCACATCTATCATGTCTGAACAAAAAATTCAACCAAATGCCCGAGCCCATCCACAATCAATAATCAATAATCAATACTTCATTTAAGAATACCACGGACCAAAGCAATCAATTCATTAGGCTGATAGGGCTTTGGCAACACTCCACTAAAACCAAAACTTTTAGGATCCGCCATGGCCGGATCATCTGAATAACCACTGGATACAATTGCCTTCACTTCAGAGTCGATATTCAAAATCTCTTTGATGGCTCTCGCTCCCCCCATCCCCTTTGGAACGGAAAGGTCCATGATCACAAGATCATAGGGATTGCCCGATCGATATCTCTCAATATATCTAGCTACAGTATCAACTCCGTCCTCAGTCTCAGTAACTTCATATCCCTCCCTCTCTAAGTTTGCAACGAGCAACTGCCTTATGAGAGAATCATCCTCTAATATCAAAATACTAGGTGAAGATTTAATTTTATCTGTTAACGGAATCTTCTCAAATGTTGATTCCTGGTCGGTTGAGGCGGGAAAAGCAACGACTACTCTGGTCCCAGAAGGCAAGTTCGGCTCTAGAGCAATTCCTCCATTATGAGCTCTTGTAATAGATTCACAAACGGTCAGCCCTATACCGGTTGCATTGGCCTGGGTCCTAGATGTGAAATAAGGCTCAAAGACTTTTCCAAGTAACTCATCATCAATCCCATGACCATCATCAATGACTTGAAGTATCACGTAATCTAAACCTTCATCCAGTCCCAACGACGATGGTAAACTTCTCTTTGAAAAACCATCAGCACCAGCATTCATTAAATTTATAACAATCTTCCCTCCTCCCGGCATAGCCTGCTCTGCATTACGCAATAAGTTTTCTACCACTCTACGGAATTGACCTGGGTCCGCATCCACTTTCCAAATGTCTTCAGAATTTTCAACCATATACTGAATCTGGTCGTCACGGTCATGCTCCTCGAGAATTTCAGAAATAACTTTCCCAAAATCAATTGTCTGTCGGATTGGAGATCCACCCTTTGCAAAAGTTAATAATTGTTGCACTCGGTTCTGTGCGCGAAGCGTTGCACTTAAGGCATTCCCAATTTCTTCATCCCCTTCAACACCTTTCGGCAATTTAACATTAGCAAGAGATAAATTTCCCAGAATAACAGTCAATATGTTATTAAAATCATGAGCAAAACCGCGCGCTAACAAGCTAAGACTCTCCAACTTTTCTAATCTCAAAGCACTTTCATTCTCTTCAATCCGCTCCGTAATATCACGCATGAGAAGCAATAATCCCCCACCGAAGGGGTAAGCGTTAAGCTCAAACCAAAAAGAACTGTCCTGATGATAAAACTCGAAGGAAACTCTTTCTCCACGAGCCATGGCTCTCGAAACATCATGGATATTGTCTTCTCGAACATCTTCTGAAAACATTCGCCAAAATTTATTACCAATAATGCCCTCATCCAATGCGTCAAAAAGCTCAACGGCACGCTGATTAACAAATGTAATTTCCCAATTCTTATCAACCGCAAAAAGAGGATCCGCTATTCCTTCAACTATATTCCGAATAGGATCATCCGTTATTTGATCTGAACTAAGTCCTTTTGAATCCTCATTCAACGCCTTACGGAAAACAACTACCAAGCCGACTAAACTGCCTTGAGGATCCTTGAGAGGAGCCGCATTATCTTCAATTAGAACTCGGCCCCCACCCTTCCTAGTCAGATAAGAAGTTCGCTTTGATTTATTCTTGGATCGGTAACTTGGAGAAAGGGCCGGAACCTTATTGCCGCTGGAATCCTTAATAGATAATACATCTTGCAATACCATGTGCTTTGCATCACCAAATTCCCATTCCGTTAAAGATTCAGCTACAGGATTCATATAAGTGATATTACCAACAATGTCAGTTGCAATTAAAGCATCAGCCATACTGCTTAACGTGCTGAAAAATTGTTTCTCGCGATCCATCAGAGCCTCTCTTGATCGGTTCCTCGACACTGCGATCGCGACCGAGGATTTAAGTTCACTCTCATCAAAAGGCTTCAATAAATAAGCTTCAGGGTCAATTTCACCCGCTCTCTTGATTGTATTTTCATCAGCTGAAGCTGTAATGAAAATAATCGGTTTCCCGTAATCATAACGAATCTTCTTAGCTAATGCCATTGCATTAATCGGCGCATCCATTTGAATATCCATGATCACCAGATCAGGATCAGCTCTTCGCACAATTTCCATAGCATCGCGCTCATTTTCCGCAATCTCAGGTTCAGCATAGCCTAACCGGACAAGCGACTTCTGGACATCTTTACCGGCCCGACTTTCATCATCAATGATAAGAATGCGGAAAGGATTCATCAATTACCCTGCATTAACTTATCTGCCTTCTGGAAAACAAAATCCAACATGAAATTCAGTCATAAGGCCGCAGTTCATTTTTAATTCACCCCCTATCCTTCTCGCTAATGATCTTACAATTTTCAGACCATTACCAGCGTCTCTATCCAAATCATAATCAGCAGGCAAAGGAACACCATCATGACTAAATAACAATTCACCGCTACTCCCATCATCGTTAATAATTATCGAAAATTTTACGGTAACTTCATCACGATCTTGACAAGCATGTATAAAAATATTCCTAAGCATTTCATTACATATAAGAGCTAAAGGCATCGCCAATGAATAAGGCATGAAAATCTCCTTCCGCTCTATTCTAGGGGCTCTTCCTAATGAATCCACTCCACGTTGAACACCATAATTTAAATGGACGCACGGATTAGAATGATCAGGAGCCAGTTCTATCAACTCCTTCACTAGGGAACTAGTATACTGTCCAAAATTAACACTCGAAAAATGTTCCTCTCCAGTAGTATGAGTTAGTAATAATGCCAACGCATCGATTCTTGAAACCGTAACGCTTAAAGTTTCCGTATCCTGATCGTTACTCCAAAGGCGTAAAATATCTGAAACGATACTTAGCAGCACATCCATTCTTCGATTCATCTCTGATAAACTTTCCTTATTATCTCTAACAAGTTTATCACTTAATTTTAAACCTGTAACCTCTGAGAGAGCTACCAACAGACCCCCGTCATTCATTAACTTAGGTCTAATCTCAATTTGTAGAGGTTCTTTAGAATCTGTATTGATTGGAAAGACTCCTGCAGAACCCTTAACCCAAACTAAAGAACGCCAGCGCTCAAGCAATTCATTAACCCCTAATTGATCATTCGCTATCAAAGCATGGGACAA
The DNA here is from genome assembly GCA_012960505.1 of Verrucomicrobiales bacterium. Classification (GTDB taxonomy): domain Bacteria; phylum Verrucomicrobiota; class Verrucomicrobiia; order Verrucomicrobiales; family DEV007; genus EC70. The sequence continues at coordinate 167,100 of DUBC01000033.1, read as the reverse complement.
CCAGTCTTCTATCATTTCAAATGATGTCAAATCTGTGCCTACTATTTTGCTGGCCGCATCATTTGTATAAATTATCTTGCCGTCACGGCCCAAGAGCACAATGCCTGATGGCAATAATTCTGAAATCGAACGGGCCCTAGCTGATGAAGATTTCAAATCAGCAATCTCTTTTTTAGCACGCTTTAGTTCAACGCCCGAAGCAACAAGATCAGCTTCAAAACGTGCGGACTGAGACTTTGTCATGCTCAACTCATGCTCAGCAGTCACATCATATGCTAATCCGTACACGGTCTTCTCAGCATTATCCTTATCCGGATCTACACAGAAGCGCATGTTACGCTCCTTTCCATTAGAATCCTTAACCTTAAAGATTTCAGAAAATGACAACCGAGAGGTGACTGACGAACGGATCAAATCCGATAACTTTTGAGCGTCAGAACTTTCCATCCCTTCATAAAACATTAAATCCATGCCTCCGCTTTTCGCGCATCCACGGAAAGAAATCCATGCATCATTAACGGAATCTACAGATCCCTCATCATCACATTTCCATGCCGGGACCGGGCACATTTCCAATAAATCCGAATCTGAAATATTGCTTTCTGAATGGTTAATAAACAGTCCAGCATCCGTCCCCACCCTAATGATCCCAATGACGCTTCCATCGGAAGATCTTCGAGGAGAATTGGACCATATCACGGAACGTTGAGAACCTTCATTATCAGTGATCTGATCAACTGTCGTATCTGGGTACGTGAATTGGCCGCCATTCATCAACTTTTGCGAAAACATCAAATATTGTTCCCGCGATGCATCATGTTCCGATTTTTGCAAAAATATCTCCCAATAATATTTTCCTTCATCAACTATGGGATCCCAATGAGCTAGCTGTTTAGCGGCTCGGTTACTACGGACTACCCTGCCCTTGATATCCAAAAAAAGAACTGGGATCAAAGGGCTCGTCATCACTGACTCCGCAACATCAGCCTCAAATCGGCGCTCTATATCAAGTGTCTTTTCTGCATTAATTGATTGGGCTGAAATTACCAATCCCCCCAATGCCGCATCCTCTAAATACCACGGATTCACAAACCAACGAATCCATTCCTTCTCACCGCTTGACCACTGAACCAATTCTTCTCCTACCTGCTCAGTTCCATATTTGAAACAATCATTACAGATTGACCTCCATTCATTAGATACTCTAGGAATAAATTCAAACTGACCCACTCCTGAAGAATCTAAAACAGCACTGCCTATTGAATCATTCCATGAGCCATTCGAAAATAAATAATTCATGTTCCTATCGAACATGGCCATAGCCAAAGGACAGGCATCCACCATCGGCCGTAAATTATTTCCTGGCAATGACCCTGAACCATTTTGAAAATCGGCTTCCCCTGTTCCTCTCCTAACAATGATAGGTGCTTCCTCTCCAACTCGATCAGTCCCATCCTCGGATTTTTGGGAAATGGCCTGCTCGTGTATCATGTTTCTCGAATTCCAATTCCCCGTCACTTTCTGTGACCTTTCCGTAATGACGGTACCGGCATCTTCCAACCTAAGTAGAAAATCTTTCTCATCTATAGGAACGGCCAGCACCTGATCAATACCCTCAATTATTTTTGAAATATTCTTGTGGTTCAGAGCGATGAGATACGGTTTTTGATATTCACCGGATCTATTACTAACATCCTCAATGAAAGACTGAACCTCCGGATCATCTCCATGAAGACTTAAAACTATCAATGATTGTGATAAAAATGACTCTCTAGCTTCTCGGATCGAATCACATGTCATTGTTTCATATCCCTTAATGTTAAGCATCTCGCATATGGCCTGGCTACTAACAACATCAGCATCAATGACCAATGCTGTACGGTCCCGATTCATTTCAATCGAGAAATCCTCTGAATCGGTATTTAGATTGGCTTTATTTTTCAAAGAATTTCGGTAGGAAGGCTGAATTTCCCCTTAAATATTCAATTCTTGGGTAGAATAAGGAATGAATAGGCAAACTGATGTCATCAATAAATAGATAATAACCAAAATGAAATATCGGACAAGGCTAATGGCACCTGATCGATAACGAAACCATTGAAAAAAATGAATGAATCCCTAAAATCAAAACTAATAAAATATTCACTGTTATATTAATCTCTTCGAATCAATGTATTACCCAAAGAGTCTACAAATAATTTTTTTTAGTTTTTTCCTTTTATCCTATTCAAACGGTAAAGAGAAACACACCTGGACTGATTTTCGAGGCCCTTCCGGGGACGGGATCGTTGCAGACTGCCCACGCAACTTACCTATTAAATGGTCAGAGCAGGAGAATATTGTCTGGAAAACAGAGATAGAAGGACGAGCATGGTCTTCTCCCGTTATATGGAAAGAACAAGTTTGGGTCACGAATTCGACGCTTGATGGAAAATCAATGGGGGCCTTTTGTATTAATTCAAAGACCGGTGATATTATATATAAATTTGAACTCTTCGAGAACGATAATGTAGAGCCTTTAGGTAACAGCGTAAACAGTTACGGTTCTCCCTCCCCGACGATAGAAGAGGGAAGGGTCTATATTCATTTCGGTAGTTATGGGACGGTAGCGATTAACACCGAAACCGGAAAAATAATATGGAAAAGAACGGACCTTCCCTGTCGTCATTTTCGGGGACCTGGATCCTCGCCTGTCCTGTTCGAGGAACTGCTCATCCTTACCATGGACGGCGTCGACTTTCAGTATCTCATCGCGCTCGATAAAAAAACCGGGAAAACAATTTGGAAAACAGACCGCTCAACTAAGTGGGATGACGTAGAGCCTAATGGAAAAATACGAGGAGACGGCGATTTGAGAAAAGCATACTCAACGCCAACATTTACAAACGTTGGAGGAAAAACAATAATGATTAGCCCAGGAGCAAAGTCTTGTTTCGCCTATGATCCAAAAGATGGGAAAGAAATTTGGAATGTCACTTATTCTGGTTACTCCAACGCTTCTCGAAGTGTCATTTATAAAGACAACATAATCATTAATACCGGATACGGAAAGCCTCACTTAATTTCAATCAAGCTCGATCCGAAAGCTCGTGGCAACATTACGAAAAGTCATGTCAATTGGGATATCTTTAAACGAGTACCTAAACGGTCCTCTCCAATCATTCACAAAGATAACCTTTACATGACAACTGATGAGGGGATTCTAACTTGTCTGGATCTTCAAAACGGTAAATCAGTATGGAGTGATAGAATGCCAGGGCACTTCTCTTCATCTCCGATACTTGCTGACGGCAATATCTATTTCTTCAGTGAAATGGGCCACTGTTATGTAATCAAGCCTGGTGAAAAATACCAACTAGTTGCACGCAATCAGCTGGATTCAGGATTCATGGCATCTCCTGCAGTTTCAGGAAAATCTATTTACGCAAGGACTAAGACTCACCTTTATCGAATAGAAAAACTCTAAATTCCTTTTTTTATTTCCATCACCTTAAAGTTCTTCCCCATGACAGATGGGTGAAATAGCATCTTAAACTGTCTTAGAAGCTTCGCATTTTTAGCGTCCGGATCTCCTGCCTTTTCAATTTCAAGGAGCCATGGTTCTGCACTCTTGACTAAAAAATGATATTGGTCAGTAATGCTACTGACTTCAAATCCACAATCCTTTGCTACACTTGAAGCATGATCAAAATTAACATGCGAAGTAAGGTCAATTCTTCCCGGGGATGAAAGTGGGTCATCAATTATGCCGTGCTTTGAATAGGCGCGTAATGTGCCGTTCTTTCTTCCAGGATCAAAAATTTCATCAGCCTCCAATCCATAATCAATTAAACAGCCATATAATATTTCAGCAGCAGGAAAAATATCTGCGAAAAAATCATTGAACCGTAAATTAACTTCGATCGTGAACCCTTCGGTAAGAGTGGTTGGATAATCCTTAACAATTTTCTTTAATGCTGATGATGCGATATTCCTTTCAATTTCAACTAATCTTTGCCCTTCACCGCACTTAACCGCACTCACGCAAATTTCAACCCATTCATTACCATTCCAGCGAACTCTCTTCACTGGAATCGCATCAAGAACCTCATTTGCAATTAAAATGCAATTATTGACAGATAACTCACTGAAATTTGAAATAACCTCGAGCTCATCCAATTCCCCACTAATAAATTTTGAATGGAGCATAGCTCGTTTTGCAGCAAAAGGTTCAACCACAATGTAACGTAGCCTTTTGAAAATAGAACCATTAAGCAATTTAGCTAAGGTTCCCATCATATCCTTAGCTAAATCTCCTTCCTCTGCTCCAAGCTCAACGATGACAACCTCATCAGAATTAGAAGCCATTGACTCAATGATAGGAGCAAAATGATGAGCCAAAATCATTCCAAAACATTGCCCCACACTGACCGAAGTAATGAAATCTCCATCCGATCCTACTCTTTTCCGCGCACTAGTATAATACCCATAATTTGGATGATAGAGCGCCAATTCCATAAATTCATCGAATGGCAAAGCTGAATCTGATTCATGAATTTTTTCATGAATTAAACCCATTATACTATTCTCATCGGCCGACTGGCCATTATCGGTGGCTTGCTCTGACATTTCCTTAGATTATATTACATTACTGTGTAGTAGACTTGAATGCCACAGAGATTCTAAAAATGAATTACCACAAGGGCAACACACTAAAAAAGCGAACCAAACTCTATCAAAAAATATGGTTCCAGATTTCTTTGCTTATCATATTAATAGGCACTGCGGTTGGTCTTACTTACGGAATATCATTTTTGAAAATACGCCAAGAGCAAGCCCAAGAATTTGATTTAAATGCTATAAGTAAGCTTGAAGTTCCTAGCCGGATATACGACAGAGACGGCATAGAAATTGGTCAGATTAAAATTGAGGACAGACGCCCTATCAGGCTTGATGCTGTTCCTTATCACCTCATCCAAGCGCTCACCGCCGTCGAAGACTCCCGATTCTTTGAGCATAGCGGCGTCGACTTCATTGGAATCGCTCGTGCAGTTATATTAAACCTGAAGGCTAAGAGAATTACGCAAGGGGCAAGCACAATAACCCAACAGTTAGCCAAACAATGCTATCCAGTAGAATTTAGAACTCGAAACATTAATACCAAAATCATAGAAGCATTTCTTGCTAATAGAATAGAAAGCAGTTTAACCAAACCCGAAATATTAGAACATTATCTAAACAGAATATATTTTGGCAGCGGTTACTTTGGAATCGAATCAGCTTCAAGAGGCTACTTTGGGAAATCAGTTGCAGACATCACTATATTAGAAGCAGCGACAATTTGTGGGCTCATCAAAAATCCTTCACGCCTCTCTCCAAGAAACAATATAGAACTTTCCTTGAAGGCAAGAAACCACGTCCTGAACAGGATGCATAAAGAGAAAATGATTACCGAATCAGAACTTTCTACTTTTCTCGATCAGCCGATTCAACTCTCCCAGATCAAAGGTGAGCAGAATTCCTACGTCCAGGAAATGGTTAGGCTCCAAGTCATCGAACAAATAGGTCTAGACAATGCAGGTAAGGGAGGATTTATAATTTATACAACTATCGATAATGAAACTCAAAGAGTTGCTATACAAAGCCTTTACCGAAACCTAGCAAAAACAGAAAGTCACCCAGAATTCAAGCACCAGACATATGCTAATTTTCAGGAAAAGGAAATCTCACCTGATCCTATCGCCTTAGCGAAAAAGAAAAGACCAACGCCCGATTACTTACAGGGCGCTGTCATAATGATTGAAAATACAACCGGTGGTATCGTTGCTCTGGTAGGAGGTCGCAACTTCAAGCACAGTCAGTTTAACCGGGCATTACAGTCAAAAAGACCAACGGGCACGGCCTTTAAGCCTTTTGTATATGCAGCCGCATTCTCAGAAAATTACTTTCCAGGTTCAATGATTAAAGATTCTCCCATCGATAATAGGAGCGTTGCAATCGGCGGATCTACAGGAATTCTTGGAGAGTGGGGAAGCGAATCGGAGACTGTAACTTATAAGGGAACTATCACGGCAAGGGAAGCGCTTGTTGAATCAAAAAATTCCGCAACAGTAAGAATTGGGAAAAAGATTGGCCGCAGTAAGGTAGTAGATCTTGTGCAAAAGGCAGGCGTTAAGTCAGCTATGGATGAATACGACAAAACCCTGCTAGGCAGCAGTTCAACTAGTCTCCATGAAATTTGTCGCGCCTTCACCATCTTTCCTAATGGCGGACAAACAGCAAACCATATACACATCATTTCATCTATCACCAACCCCAAGGGAGAGAAAATATTCATATCCAAAAATAATGGTCAAGAAAAGGTGATTGATAGCGCAACAGCTTATCTTGTTCACAGCTGCCTAAAGGATTCCCTCATCAAGGGAACCGGTAAGGAAGCTTTTGAGAAATTTGGTCTAAGAGACAAAAATGCAGCAGGAAAAACCGGGACATCTTACAACTTTACAGATCACTGGTTCGTTGGATACAACAGTGCTGTAACGTGCGGGGTCTGGGCAGGATTTGATATACCTAAAACAATATATCGGGGAGCATTCAGTAAAGACACGATCATGCCAGTCTGGGTTGATGCAATGAACACATCACTAAAATCCTTTCCCTCCAAACCTATCAATCAGCCAGCCGACGTACTCACAATTGAAATATGTAAAAAGTCAGGTCTTCGCGCGACAGATACATGTTACGAAGAAATGGCAGGAGAAGAAGAAGGGACAAGAAAGATCACAAGAACCACATACAAGGAAATCATCAAAAAAGGTGCAGACTTTCATTCTTATTGCCAATTTCATACTAACGGGAACGACCAGATTCGAAAACCTATTATCAGTGACTTAACAAATTCAAATAAGCGATCTCAAAATATTAGCCCCATTGATGCTGTGTTTTTAATTTCACCCACTGTCGTAGGTGAATCGGATCCATACTCATCATTGCAACCAGTCCTCAAGGCTCGGGCAGTAGATGAGAAAGAAACTCCTCTCAAGGCGACCCCAATTACGCCAACAATACTTGGAAATGGAGAGAGCCCAATTCAAATCACACCTCCGAAACCATTAGAAATTCCTGATATAGATTAAAATTTACATCGATAACCCATAAAAAGCTCTTATCTTAGTCTTCATTACACCTTTCCCGTCTGAATGAATCCAGAAGATCCAAGGGACATCAAATGTCCTCAATGTGAACATCGAATACCTTTGGATGTTGACGCTGATCAGGCGAAAGAAGTTATCTGCCCTCAATGCAAAACGGCAATTCAGAACATTGAGGATTCTATAGTCCCTAGTTCTTCATCTGTTTCTGAACTTCCTAATAAACAGGATTCTGATCTTGGAATCGCACTTGAAGAACTTATCAAAGAAAATGCTTCAGAAAATAATATCACAGGGGTAACTACTAATAGCGGCGAACCCGAAGTGCCTGCTCAGGGAAATAGAGGTCTTAACCTCGATCTCCCTGAACTCATTCAGGATAACATGGGAGAGATCGGAAGCGATATTGAAAATCAAAACCAATCACCTAACTTCACCAAATTCACTAAGACTACTGATCTGGATTTTGATCAAGACTTTGTAGATAGGCAGCAAGAACTAGCGCATGAGTTTGCAGTATCTCAGTCAAAAATAGTAACTTGGGATGAAAGTCACACGGGCGAAGATCCTGTCTCTTTCAAACTCACGAAAATCAGGCTAATTCAATTGGGTGCATTAGCAACTGTTCTCATAGCCGCCGTTATCCTCATTTCATTTAAAAAAAATAGTAAGATGAAAAATGATAATCTAGCTTTGAATTTTGGTGAGGAAAATGAACCTGAAAAGAAGAGCAATAAAGAATCAGAAACCATTAGTGAACTATTACTAGAAGTAGGAGCAAAAGAGCTTCACTCCATAGCAACAACTGCACTGAAAAGTTTTCTTGATGCGAAGGATGTTAAATCAAGAATTCAATATTGCAGGGAAGCTCAAAGAGTTCAACCCTTCATGGAGTCCTACTATTCAAAGCATAATTCTGGACCCATAAGTTACAGAACGTTCAGTACAGTTGGTGACAATGAAACAGGCCTATTGCAGGGATTTTATTTACTAAAGATAAGTTTCGTTGATTTTAGCATAAGGCCAGTAGTCATAGGTCTAGAAAATGGAAAAATGGTAATCGATTGGGAATCTTTTGTTGGGTACTCAGAAATGAGCTTAAATGAATTCGTTGATAACAAGGTGAAGGAACCAACAATGTTTCGTTTACATGCCAGGCCAGATGATTATTTCAATTTTCAATTTAATGAAAAAGATCACCGGTGCCTATATTTAAGAGATCCTAAAGATACTGAATCTATCTACGGATACATAAAAAAAGGGTCCCCTGTTGATGATAAGCTATCTAAAATTATAGAATCTGGAAAAAGCATCAATTTCATCATTGTTAATCTTCAATATCCTGATGAACCGGGAGGCAAGAACCAAGTCATCATCAATGAAATCATCGCTTCAGGATGGTTATTGAGTGAAAATAACTAATTGAAGAACCTTCCTAATCTAGCTAAGAAATAATAAAGTTATCATTTATATATTCAATGGATTCAAGTGCCTCCCCAGACCAGACTTGGTTAATTGCTTCCTGCCCAAAGTGCTCACGTCAAATCAAAGCAAGAAAGGAAATACTCCTCTCAAACTTGGCCATAGAATGCCCTCATTGTAATAATCCGCTAAATTTAGACGCTGGATCAAGCAATCTCAAAGAGCCTCAATATGCAAAAGCAGAAGAGCAAAAGAAGAATACCGCCAAAGTACGGCGGCGCAGGAGATCGAAAAAATCTAAATTAATTGAATGGGACATTGATGAATCCGATTCAATAGAAAAGGAACCCGAAAATGAAAATTTAAGCGAGCCCGACCAGGATGGTAGCAGGCAAAGGATCAGGAGACGTCGGACTCGCAAAAACAAACAAGGCAAAGCATACAATGCTTTTACTGGAACTACTGTCTATATCATAAGCGGCGGAGGACTCATTCTGCTGTGTGCCATACTCTATAAGGGAATATCCACTATCAGTCGTGACCTTTCTAAGTCAGCAAGTAATACAAACATTCCCAATGGTTCCCAAAAGAATGACAGTAAACAATTATCAACAAATCTGACTGTCCAAGAAAGAGAACAATGTATAGAAATTATTCATGCATTTACAAATGCTAAATCATTAGAAGATAAAACTTCTCTTGTCAGGCATCCAGAAATCACATCAAAACGAATTCAAGAATCTTTATTTGGCCCAGGAGATGAAAAATATGAACGGATCGCTTTAAGCAAGAAGCAGTTCATTGATGATAAATATTATATTTCCCTGATGGTAAAAGTCGCAAATGCCAATAAATATCGTTTCTTTGCATTTGAACAAACACTTGAGTCCATCAAAATGGATTGGGAAGTCTCTTTCGGTCATCAAATGATGCCTCTTCAAGTCTTCAAGGACAAGAAACCTGAATCCATTCAGGAATTTCGACTCATTTTGAAAAGCGGAACTTATTACGCTCATCATTACTCTGATACAACCAAATGGAAATGCCTAGAGGCAGGTTATTCAGGAGATTTTAACTTTAAGATATTTATCTATGTCGACCGTGAATCAGCCGTCGGTAAAGAGATCATTACCAAACTCACCCCAGAGCCCACACTTGATCCTTCACAAAGCGCTAAAGAAAGGCCTTTACCAGCTATCGTTAAGCTGAGATTTAATTCGCTTTCAAGAACCGATAATCAGGTCGAACTCGTGGATCTTATTCAAGATCATTGGTTCCAATAATCCTTGTCCAAGAGACATTGCTTTAGCTGGTTCTAATTTACCTCATCAAGGTTCAGATCGTATGCATTGTTGATTGCTAAATAAAAAAAGGCTTCCGGTTTTAACCGGAAGCCTTTTAAACAAAAACTACTAACTATATTATTAGGGGTTTTGTAATGAGGGGAAATTGCCCTCTATAGTTAAATTAGATTAGCGACGGCGGCGAAGTGCAAGAAATCCTGCTGCAAAGAGAGCAAGAACTGAAACACCTGGCTCAGGAATAACTGCTCCAACTGCTGCGGCCTGAAAAGCACCTGCAACACCAGCAGCTACTGCTGTTCCACCAACTGCACCCAACTTGACATCACCACTGTTGATATCAACACTTGCTGCGAACAATGGAGCGTCAGCAGCGTATGATGCACCTGTATCGATTACGAAAAGGTGACTTGAAGAAGCAATGTCGGCTCCGTCACCACCAACAAGGATGATGTTCTTTCCGTCAAATGCTGCGTCTCCACCATTTCCTTGTCCAACACCGGAGAAGAAACCGTCAATATTAAAAGCAGCAGCGCCACCAAAATCAGTGGAAGCACCAAATGCTGTAAAGTCAGCAGCGAGAGCAGTTTGTGCTGCGGCTGCATCAGAAAAATCAGAGACTCCCGTTGTTCCAACGGAAACGAAACCACCGTTAATCGGTGTACCGCTTGCTTGAATCTCCCAAGTAGAACCGAAGTTACTGAAGTTCACTGTTCCTGCTGCAGCAATTCCTGCGAGAGCAACAGAAGCGATAATAGCTGTAAAAAATGTTTTCATAGTTAGGGCTTATATAGTTGTTTGTTTATTTTGTGTGAATACCAAACGCTAAATGAGCATTTGATGGTTCATTTATACCAGTCTCTTGAGCTTTAGTCGAGTAATTTTCAGTATTTTTTCACTTTTAAACATTATTTTATAAATACCTGTAACCCAAAGGATTATGCTTAAAAAAAGGCATTTCTAACCTAATTGTCACAGTTCTTTGTAACGGCAGGACATTAAATCAATATTTCCCCGTATTTTCAGATAAATCAGAATATTTCAATGAATCTGATAATTCGTGATTTTTTCTGAGATTCACTATCAGATACAAGATTTTCAGTCAGCTTCAAATTCAGCAGCAAATCGAATGACTCAGATGAAGGAGGGCCATTCGGCCTGATGTTCTAAATAATGAGTCCGCTGAGCTCTTATCAGCGTAATATATGAAAAAATAATTTTGGGTCCGTTTAAACCAGCACACTAACTCGTAATTATTTGTAAGCTTCTTGTCGGTTGCTTTAATACCCCCTGGCATTCTCATTGTTCCTCGCGAATCCTGTAAAAAACACCCCCTCCATCATTGATTGGTTCGTTGTCAGTAAATTCCGTCGAGCTTTCTTCGCCTGCAATAATGAGCAAGGTTACCCAGTTCACCAAATCTCGTGAACGTTCAATAGCGTAGTTGCTACCAATGCCGGAGGCGAATGTAATGGTCAATGACGACATTGGAATGATACCACCCGCAACGACGACACTAATGATTTTTGGTGGGGCCGGCTTTTTTTGTACAACTACCGAGAATCCGGCAAATTTTCCATCCTCAGGACTGAACCCAGAAGCGCCTTCATAAATAAAAACTTTAGCATTAGCATTCACTCCTAGGAAGACATCGCCGCCAAGTGTTGGAGCATTGCCCCTGAAAGTGATGCCAGTCAGGCTAGTGCAGTCCCAGAAGGCCATCTCACCGATGCTGGTAACGCTAGCACCAATAGTGATACTGGTTAGGCCAGTGCATAGATTAAAGGCCCAATCCCCGATGCTGGTGACGTTGTCACCAATCGTAATGCTGATCAGGCTGCTACAACCCAAGAAGGCATTTCCTCCGATGCTGGTGACACTATCAGGGATCGTAATGCTCGTCAGGCTGGTGCATTGGAAAAAAGCGGATTGTCCGATGCTGGTGACGCTGTCAGGAATGGTGTAATTGGTTCCTGTTTTACCTGCTGGGTAAGCAATCAACACCGTCTTCTCTTTATTGAACAGAACCCCATTCATATCCGTGTAATTCAAATTTTCCGCGCCGACCTTAATGTCAGTCAGGCTGGTGCAGTAAGAGAAGGCCCAATCCCCGATGCTGGTCAGGCTGGTGCACTCACTAAAAGCCCAGTCTCGCGATGCTGGTGATTAGTGCATCCGACGCGCCTGCAACGCAATCAGTGATGGTAGCAGTAGGACCCGCTGGCGTTATAGCTGAGATCACTGACGTCCGCCGCGTGGAGCGGTATAGCTAATAACGTTAAGAGAACTATTAATGCCGGCTTTTCCATGCTGTTAGTCTGTGTAAATCGAGCGTCGGGAAAAGACAAGATTTGTAACGCCTGTGGCTAAAGACTTGTGTGCGCCAGCCACATCAACGACCCGCCGTTGAAATTAGTCCCTCATAAAACGCAATCCGCCTCACCGTTTTCACGGTGAGGCGGACCAGCCGCGCCTTTAATCGGCGCTCTTAAATCAGTTTGGTCTTAGAGGTCTAATCCGTTAGGAATAGCGACACTAACAGAACCGGCTTCGCCCTTGCGCTGGATAGCGTATCCAGATCCAAGAGTCTCTGCACCTTTGTCTGCATCACCAGCACCTACTGCCTTCCAACCTGCGCTCTGAGGAGGGAATCCACCACCGTCGGTGTAGTAGTACTGTGCGTATCCGCCATTTCCGTCTGGGCTCCAGACAAGGTCTCCGCTTCCAGAGTTACCTTTAGCAATGAATGCCTCTAGGCCTGTGTCATCAAGAGCAACACCTACTGGAAGTACACGGTTAAGGAAATTAAATCCTGTTCCTACGCCGAATGAAGTTGCCTCAGTACGAACGTGACCAACAAATACGATGTCAAGGTCAGCCGCCGCACGACGCTGGATGAAAATACCAGCAGTGAATGGAACTGAAGTTCCGGCCTGGTCTGCACCACCTGCACCGATGGCGCGCCATCCTGCAGGACGTGGTGGAAATCCAACACCGTCATCATAGAAGACCTGAGAGAAACCGTCTCCTGTTGGAATCCAAATAACATCAGCTGTAGTTGCGTTGCCTGCTCCAAGTCCTGCTTCGTTAGCAGCACCAAGAAGAGAGCCAACAGTAACGTCAGCGCGAACTTCATAGGAATCGCCAGAACTTACAGCAAGATCAGTATCAAGTGTTGTGGCATCGTTTCCATTTACAGAAGCAGACTCACCACTGGTGATGTTCTGAACTGTATAAGAAACTCCATCATCAAGAAGGGCAGTGAAGTCAGCGTCATTGTCTGTTGCATCATCTGCATCGAACTCACCAGCTGCAGCAATCGCATTTCCAACGTTAACACCCATCAAGGTGAAAGAATTGCCTTTGGCTGTTTCTGTGTGATAACCAACCGGTTTAGTGGTTGCTGTCTGAGCGCTTACTACGCCCATAGTTGCTAGGATTCCCAAAAGGGTAAATTTTATTTTCATGGCTGTTTTTATTTGTGGGTGTTTGTTTAAGTAATTAAATAACTGATTTTTATTATTTTAGTAGTTTCCCATGATTCAATCAACACTTTTTCCGTAAATTACCTAAAGAAATCAGCGATGTTTTTGTCACATATTTAAGTCACTTCTATTTTGCAAAAAGGACGTAAAATAAGGGATTTAAGTATGAAAACCTATCTTTTCAGGTTGTGCCGATCAGCGCCTTGGTGAAAAAAGTTTAACCTTTCCTGAAGATTTTTGGCGCTTTCCTCCAGAGTTCTTGCGGAGAAAATTACTGAAAATCCCTTTTTTCTTTTCTTTTGATTTCTGAGGCATGTCTTGGCTAGGAAGAGCAGGCTCTTCCTGAGGAAGGGGCGGTTCAATGAATATCTTGCCGCCACGTCTTAAAATACCACTCTTACCCATCGGGAAAAGAGCGGGATTTATTTCCGGCTTAGGATTGGCAGAATCAATTGCCTCGTCTCCAACGAGTGTTCCACGGATCTCCTTAATATTCTTCTCTATCAGATCATCCGTTGTCTCAATGATGGTCGGCTGGATAAAAATTAGAAGTTCACGACGACTCTTCTGTTTTGAAGTTGAACCGAGAATGTTCTTGATGATCGGGATCTTGGTCAGGAAAGGTAATCCCGACACTGTCTCGTTGTCATCTTCCTGAATGATTCCACCTAATACAACGATCGCTTTATTGGGAAGCCTGACCGTTGTCTCAAATTGTTGCGTCGCAATGTCAGGCACCTCATTACCACCAATGATCGTTGTTCCTGTAATGTTTTCATTCTGTTGGGAAATGGTCAGCGTGACCTCGTCCTTGGAATTAATCAAAGGGAGCACATCGAGGCGGAGCAGGACCTCCTCAAAACCAATACTTGAGGAAACATTCCCTCCGGCATCTAGACTAGAAACACTTTGAGTTGGAACCGCTACCCTTTCACCAGAAGCGATGGAGGCTAATTGGTTATTTGCGGTATAGACGAACGGTCGTGAAATGACTTGGAATCGGTTCGTATTTTCCAAAGCCTGTATGTATGCATTAAAATAATCACCAACCTGACTCCAGATTCCTAGACCATCGGGCCTAGGAAACGCATCAGCAACTGCAGCCAAATTAGCTACGTCAATGACTCCTGAACCACCAGCCGTTGTTCTGAAACTACCGGCAATGTTCACTTTCTCTCCACCCACATCAATCTCCTCCACAGTGCGCAGAAGATCCTTGCCAAACTTGATATCATCGCCAAGCGTGACCTGAGCAATGACAGCATTGATATAAACCTGACGGGGCCTAATGTCGATTTCATCGAGGAGCTGATCAATGATACGCAAGTGCTCTGGTGGACCCGACACGACCACGTTGTTTAATTGTGAATCTCCTATGAGGAGTGTATTTCCAATTAATATTGACTCTGGCCCAGTGATCGGTGCCGAATTAGAAAGGCTCCCTCCACCCAAAGATGACCCCCGATTCGTACCTGAAAATCCTCCGGTAGTGCCTCTTGATGATGATAGGCCCGAACTGCGACTACTGGACCCCGTCTGTCCTGTCGAGCCTCTGGAACTTGTACTTGTGCGTCGGGAAGAACTACCTGAAGCCCCTCCTGAACTTCTCGAAGCATTATCAACGTATCGAGAAAGCGCGTTTGCAGCAACGGGTATAAAATCAGATACCGGTATATACTTAAGCTCACGCTTTAAGAAATTTTCAATTTCACTCGGTGCATCGAAAATATCAACGAGGCTTTTGATATAAGCAATGTCAACGAGCCTGGCGATAACAAGAATTGAATTCGTTCTGGCAATTGCCTGTATTTTGATAGTGTTCCCGTCAGGAACTGACTGAGGATTGGCATTGATTGATCCTGGTGCGGGGGCTCGACCCTGAGGACTGATCACAATGTTCGTGCGCGGACTCGTTGAACTTCCACCGCTCCTGCTCGTGGACTGTGATTGGAGAATCTCATTGAGTGAACTCGCCACTTCCTGAGCGTCGGCTCTGATCAATGGGATAGATTCAGGCGTGACTCCGGTCCCCGGAACATCTATCTCTTCCTTCAGCCGTATAAGGGTCCTAACGAGAGGAACATTATCAGTGACCACGATCGCGTTAACATTCGCTACCGGAGCGATGGTACTATATGGATTCGGTCTCGATACGACCTGAAATACTCTGAGTGCATCCTCAGGCGAAACATAATCGAACTTCATTACATATGTTACGATACGGTCACCGTCTGGAAGGTCCTCGGCAGTGAGATAAATCCTAGGATCCAGCTTAATGCCAACGGGAGACTTACTTGATGCATTAATGAGAACATCCGTCTTCTCATCTTTCTCGATGATAGCGAATCCGTTCAGCAACAAAGAGCCCTTAATAAATTCAATTGCCTCTTCGGGTGGCATATCTATCTGGGAATTAATCGTAATTGATGACCCTGCCACCGATCCATCAACCATCAGACGCTTGCCACTGATTGCTTCGTAACGAGGAATTACAAATTCACCAATCGGAACATTGACCCAGTTGATGGTTTCGGCATCGGCTTTATACCCAAAGAAAATGGCATTAGCGACAATCAATGTGGCCAGTAATTGGCTTAACGAATTAATTAATTTAAACATGTTTGAGGTTCCTAATTTTAGGGAAATTAAAATGGTAAATACACGGAGAGGGAGTCCGCGCACTTATTTTCTTGGTGGTGGTAAAGTGACTCTGCGTTTGGGTTGATCGTTATTGCTCTTTGATCCTCTTGCCTTCAACATCTGCTCACGTATTTTTGCTCTGGCAGCTTCCTGCTGTTTTTTAATAGCTGAAATCTTGTCAGCGGAAATACCCGGAGGGCGTTGCGGGAGCTTTCCTGCGGTCTTCTTTAATACGGCCTTCTTCGGAACAGGTGCCCCCCTCACGGGCGCACTGAGCCTTTTAACATCAAAAGTTAATGGCCCAGAATGGCCGTTACCAGTAAGGAAAATAGTTGTCTCTCCGATCACTCCATTACTTTCTACTTTGGTTAACTTTACTCCATCCTCAGTTTCCTCACCCATCTTTAGTAATCTGAACTCCCCTTTCTTGGTAGTCAGGCCAACAGTGTAACTATCTCCAAACTTATCAACTGCGGCTAGTTTCCAGCCGTCCCAAGGACTGGGACCTGTTTCCTTTGCTGCCGGTGGTGGTGGTTCAACAATTCTCCTAGAGAAAGGAGAATCTTCCCATGTGGAATTGTGATTCTGGTAATCGTACGGTGATTGTTTCCCGGGAAGGACCGGCTGCGGAGGTAGTAGCGTTGGCGCAGGTGCTGATTGTGCTGGGACTCCGCCAAGTAGTGCAGGCACTGCCTCAGGTACTGCCTCAGGTACTGCCTCAGGTACTGCCTCAGGTACTGCCTCAGGTACTGCCTCAGGTACTGCCTCAGGTACTTTCTTTGTGACTACCTTAGGTGTAGGTGATTTAGTTAAAGCTTCCTCCGGTCCCTGAGCCATCGACAAGAAAGGGAAAAGACTAACCAGTCCCGCTACAATAAATTTCATCCATTCTTTCATATGAGTATCGATCATTTGGAAACTAAGAGTTTAATGTTTTTATGGCTGTTTGCCAAGTCGCGTCCTGTACTTCCTTTTATATTTGTTAGAGAATTTTGATTTTTATACCATCTAGCCAACACAAAAGCACACTTAAGAATGCTTGGATCTTTACGATCCGATTCAAATTTAATGTTAGGTATAACATAATATCCATACTGAGTAGCGTGATTTGACGCCTGCAGCAAAGAAATGAGCTTAATAACGGACATTGATGATCCGGAAACGGCAACGTTCAGTGCAACCTGATTATAATGAGGCATTTCGATCATCCCCATAGGCTTAATGACAAGGCTCGTCTGTGGAATGTCGGCGGTTCCAGCACAATTATTAAGATGACTCTCAACCTCATCATTTGCTGCTTCTTCACTCACAAACATCGGCTGAGCATTTTTTTTAAGAAAATCCCTTTTCTGCTCCCATTCCACTTTGGTCTCTTTAAGAAAATTATAATTATTCAATTTTTGTTGATGCGCGATCTGAAGATCCTGCATTGCCTTCTTTTTGTCTTCGAGGACAGTATAACCAATCACGTTGACCACACCTAGTAGTGCAATAAGCAGTAAGGCCATTAATCGTTTTTCGCTCTGTTGTAATGCCATTAATTTATAATTCTATAAAGTTGTTTCACCTCTAATCTGAAAGACTGCGGTTCTGTCTTTTTTCCGAGGGTCGACCTGTGGTTGTTTAAGCCACGCCCATTTAAAATATTCCAAATTTTTATTCTTTGTGAGTAACGCGTAAAAATCCCGGCCCGCCTTGGCGTCCTTACTTTGCCCATCAATTACAATAATTCTTTTCAACTTGCCGCCGAATTCGACTCTATCATCATATTTAAAACTCGTGAACCGAACGTCCTGAGGAGGGACCGCCGCCGTAGCACGATGCAATAGTTCAGCGGGGTAAGAATCTGAATCGAGGACCGAGGAAAGCTCTCTCCACTTTTCTCTAAATTCAGGAATCCATTGAACGCTAGGTTCCAATTCCTTGATTGCCTTACCTAACTTGTCGGCTCCAAACTTCTCTTTAAAATAAGTCCCAAGTAGTACCGCGACCAAAAGAAGATAGACCGCTGCCGCTCCTAGCAAAGCATAGCGGATCCCTTGTGATTTTTTTTGCTGCGCTCTCTGCTCCACTACTTCTGATGGGACTAGGTTCGATGTAGAGTCTGGCAGGAACGGATCAGGCCTGGCACCTGAAGTGACTTTAATTCCTAGAACCTCTTCGAGCTCATCCTTTGCGGACTGATCAAATTCATCAAGCCAAATATGGACACCGGAAATTTCATAAGCGATACCGTTCTTAAAGTCCCCGCTCACGGGACCGGCACCGTCCAAGCCAAGCATAATACAATTAATCTCATTGACTGCCGCAGAGTCGAACTTATTGCTCGTGAGCCCCTCAAAATATTCAAGCTCACCTTCATGATCGACTGCCATCACTAATCGTCCGAGCTCTCTCCATACCACAATATGTTCACCGGGCATTTGCAAGAACCTAGCACTGATATCAAATTCCTTGGAACCGGTCTTGGGCAATGGATGATTATAATCGGGATTAAGTACAGTCGCAAGAATCAGACTGCGTTTGACTGGACCTTCCTGAGATTCTGAGCTTGGCTCAGATTCAATAACGCACACAACCTGATAGTCTAGGAGTTGTCCAGCGCCTGAGGTCGGCTTAAGGCCCATCTTCTCAAGCTGCATCTCAACGAGGTTCTTGATCACTGACGGCTCATCAGTTCTCACCCAGATCGGAACGGCGAAAACAGAATTGATTGGAAATGCGTAATGGGTCGCGTCCTTGAAAGGTTCACAAGAGCCTGATTCATCAAGCTCTCTCTCATCCATTAATTCATATTCGGCCTGGCCAAAGCGGTCCTCTGTATGTTTCCACAGCTCCCACCCGTCTTCACCCGGAAAACAAATCGTCTTGTCTATGCTTTTTTTGGCCATTTATATCAATAATGTATCCTCACCATATAACTATTTTCCGAAAATTTCTTCACGGGATATGATCGAGGGGTTTGTCCCACGATTACGAAGAACAACTTCAAGCTTTCGCTGATATTCACCTTTAATGCCAGTACTAATAATGCGCAACGTGTTCCCACTCGAAGTGAACCTATCGGTAAGTTGCTCAGGTGATGGGGCTCCTAGCCTGATAAGCTCATCAATTAGCAGGTTCACATCTATAGGAGTATCGTCGACAGTATCCTTTACCCCGTCAGGCCCATTCCTACCATAAGATCCAGACTCACTTTCTCCATTTAAGAAATCCTCTATCTCATCGACATTTTCTGAAAATTCGCTGCCACCTATCTCAGACATTTCCTCTAAGCCTGCCGCCACAGCGATCAGGTTCGCATCAGCATCGTTAATGTCTAATGGACCTTGGCTCCTAACCGTAAAATAGTTTCGCCAGTTCGGCTTGTACGCAGCGACCACGTCCATACCTTTCACGAACTGCATCTCTTTAACATCATAGAAGGCTCGGTTGAATGGATAATTAAGGCTTCCTACATTTGCCTCGTACCACTCTGCTTCAGCGCCGTCAGGAGCAGCCGAAGTCACTTCATCCGCATCAACCCAATCGAGTAAACAATTCACAATTTCCTGCGCTTCTGAGAGTTCAATTCCCCATGACTGAAAAACGTCAGCCATTGCATTGAGGCTCTCAGGAGTAGGTCTCAATAAATAATGATTCGGATTGATGCGCCCTGCCTCTTTTTTAATCTCCACGCGGAACCCCTCGTCAGGAGCAAATTCAAAATAATCTTCAAACTCAGCAAAGGCAATGTCATTGACCGGAAACTGTTTAAGAATATTGTCATACTCCTCTATCCCTCTCTGCGCAGCAATAGCGACTCCCATTTCAGCGAGCTGAAGGGCACGGAAAGATGATTTCTCTGAATCCACAACGCGCAGATCAGAACGAAGAACCACCATTGATGAGAATATAGTGATCCCCATCGCCGCCATCAGCCAGAAAACAGCAATCAGAACAGAGCCAGATTCATGGGATCTTAAGGATCTATTTTGATCGGCATCAATCTTTGATCGATGATCAATGGATCGGTTCTGTGAATGACTGTTCAGTTTAATATTGGAGATAATGTTATTATTATTTATTCCTACAAAGATTACGTACTCATTATTAAAGCTCATTATTTGCCTCGACTGGGTCCACCGGGCAGGCCTGATGAACCTGTCGGCCGTTTACCTCCGGTCGAAGTAGGGGGCCTGACAGGACCACGTCCTCCGGACCCTTTGCGTCCGTCATCGCTTCGGTCCTTGTCTCCTCTGCCCCTGCCTCCACGACCATCTGCAGAATCTCCACGACGGTCACGCGAATCATTTTCACGAGATCCTGAAGTTCTCCCGTTTCCACGGCTATTACCGGACTGAGTTGCACGGGCGACGGCGGCAGGATCCTCAACGGTCGGGACCCAGTAATAACTGCGTATCGGTTCCGAATCATCAAGGAATGCAATTTCCATATAAACCATTGAAGGTCGATCATTGGGATGATCTTCCCTGCCCCAGTCCTCTTTCCATTCTTTGTCCCGTTGATCGAAAAAATTCCAAGTCACACTCTTAAGACCACTCATCAAAACAATGCTCATCCCCATATCCTCAGACAATGATCCATTCTCAACATAGATTTCCGCCTCCTCCCGGTTCAGGTACCTGATCTCTATTTTGGTAGCACCCTGAAGTGCATTGTCAGGACCAGTCACAATGCAAATCATTTTCGATCCGACAGCAACACCTGCCCATGAAAAGGCCAACGGATAATCTTCAAATACAATTTCAGAACGGGCCACTCCTCCTAGACCTTGAGGGGGCTCCATATTAATCTTCGCATTACCCGGAATGTCCTCAATGTTCCTTTTCATGACACTCATGAAACTGTGCATATGCATGTCGTCATGTTGTCGGGTAAGGACCTTATCACTCAACATGATTGATGCAGATGCAATTTTATAGACTCCGGTCAGAACAATACCTATGAGGGCGATCCCGATGATCAGCTCGAGAAGAGTAAAAGCTCCCCCTGATACTTTGAGTCTAGCGGTTCTGGTAGAGTGATTCATAGCGTATTGTTTCTGCGACCCTTATCCTTTCCTGATCCGAGTCACCCCAGATAGCTTCGATCCTTATTCGATACATATTCTGTAGGGGACTTTCCTGCTCGTCACCTTCCGGCTCCCGCACCACCAGCGTGTACATTTCTTCTAGCGGTTCCACATAAGCATAGTAATCAACTCCCATCTGGTCAGCGTAAGCCGAAACCTCATCAAAAACTTGACCCACAATTTCTCCCTCAATGGGAAGAGCTGACCTGAAATCCTGATCCCTAAAATCCGCTTTACTGTAACGGGTCAGCCAACTTTCAAGTTTGCGCTGTATTCTCAATTCTTCTCCGGAACGCACAGCCACCTCACCGATCTGTTTAAGTGCCCGTGTAATACCAACTGAAACCAAACCAAAGATGGCGAGAGCAAGGATCACCTCCAGTAAAATAAAACCGCCACGTAGACGTCTAGACTTGAATCTTAATTTCATTCCAACTCATCAATGTTCTCAGCACCAAGAACGATAGTCTTGTTTAAGGGTTCCTGAATTTGAGCGGTTAAAGGATTGAATTCCATTGTCACCATTCCTTCTGATCCCTCTTCTTCACAGATCAACTTGATACCGAGCGGCTCACAGATTCCACTCGACTCAAAGACCCACCGGTAAACTTCCTCGTCATCGGACCGGACCTCTTCCGGTGGACGAAAATACTTATCCTCCCAAGAACGGACAAGAAATCTCATGAATTCAGGTAATTCAAAACTGTCAACGACTCCCGGTTCCGGTCCATCATCAAAAATGGACCCAATGGATCCGGATCGAATTCTGGATTCCTGCAAGGCTACTGAGTTTTCACTTATGGTAAGTACGAATGGGCGACGATTAGTGATAGCCATTTGCATGCCTCTCCTCGCCAATGACTGTAACTCATTGGCCGGCTCAACGAGCTTTTTCTTAGAGCTTTGTGCCGACAAAGAATGAGCACCAACGCCAATAATTAAGAACAAAAGACAAAACCCAACCAATATCTCTATAAGGGTAAAGCCCCTCATCGAAGATCTGGTCAGTACTTTCATTTACTCTAATTATTAAGGCCTCGGAGACTCCTTACTGGGTTTCCCAGTTACCTATATCATCTTCCGTATTTTCCTGACCATCAGGGCCTTTTGAAAAGATGTCTGGCTCAGAGCTTGTTCCCTGATTCAGTCCCGGAAAGCGGTACCCGTATTCCTGATTCCAAGGATCACTTATTCCTCCACCTTTAAAGTATGGGCCTTCCCATGCACGAACATCTGACGGTTTTGTGATTAAAGCAGACAAACCCTGCTCATTTGTGGGATAGCTTCCTGCTGAAATTTTATAATTGAGCAGCGCCGTCTGAATCGTTCCAAGATCAGATTTAACGCGTGCCTTTTCACCAGTTTTCAAGACTCCACCAAGTTTATAGATGGCTGTCCCTGCCAGCAAAGCTATAATTGCAAGGACAAGCATTATTTCAATCAAGGTAAAACCACCAGTTAAGTAGCGACGATTGGATGTAATGTTAGTTTTCATGTTTTTTAAGTTCTTATGAGATTTTTTAAGTATTGAGCCCGGAAATGGTTTCAAAAATAACCGATATCATCATGTAAGCCATGATACCAACTAAGAGGGCCATGGTAACAACGATAACCGGTTGGATCAGGGCACTGATCTTAGCAATATCTTTTGCGAGTTCCCTATCATATCTTCCTGCCGCACGTTCTAGGCTCTCTCCGATCTGGCCCGTCTGTTCACCGACGGCAACTATGTCCAGAAGCAAGGGAGGAAAGAAACCTACCCTCTTCATGGTCCGGGAAAGAGCAGCCCCATCACCGACGTAATCAATGATCTTGGATATTTTTTTCTTTAGGTAAAGGTTCGGCGTCGCTTCACGGCTCAATTCAAGTGCTCTCAATAAGTTCAGGCCATTCCCAACCAAATTTGCAAGCGTCTCAAGGAACTGCACAAAAAAGCGTGTCTTTAGGACCTTTCCAAACAATGGAATCTTCAATTTAGTCTCATCCCACCACTCATGATTATTCGGATTCTTGATATATGAAACAAAACCAAATACCGCAGCAATCGTTGCTCCTAGAATGATCCACCACCAGGTTGTCACAAAATCACTTAAATCAATCATGAGCTGTCCAATTGCAGGCATTTCCGAATTGGTATTATCTAATAGCCCCATGAGCTGAGGAATGAGGAACGTTATAAATAAAACGACCACTGCGAGGCCTGATGCTATCAGAAAGAAAGGATAAATAAGAGCCATCATCACCTTGCTCTGAAGCTCTTGTATGGCTATCAGATAAGTTGCCTGCCTCTTAAGGATAGTGGAAAGGGCTCCACTCACCTCACCGGCACGGGCCAGGCTACAATACAGGTCGCCAAAACTTGGCGAGGCCTTGGCAAGGGCCCCTGAAAAGGATGTCCCGTCACGGACTTCCTGCCTCAGAGTCTTGGTCAGTCTCTTAAGTTTTCCAAGCTCTTCACGGTTCTCCATGACCCGCAGAGCAGGCTCGAGCTGAAGACCCGCTCCGAGCAGCTCGGAAAGCTCTTCAGTGAAAAGAACAATTTCCGCTTTCTTGAGACGCATCGGACCAGTAATTTCAACTTCTTTCTTCTTAGCCTTGGCATCTTTGGATTCTCCATCCTTGGCCTGGTCTGTCTTTAGGTCCAGCCTGAGAGGTTGTAAGCCCCCCCTGTCCAACAAATCCATGGCTCCGTGACGATCACTCGCATCCAGTTCACCACTGGTCTGAGTCCCGTCTACCTTGAGGGCTTTGTAGGCAAAAGTAGGCACTGTATTCTTTAATTAATTACTTAGATTTTTTTTTAAGGGTAATGATTAACCTTCTATTTTTAATTCAACGGTAGTCGCTGACATCACTTCCTCGAGAGTCGTGTCTCCGCTCAGGACCTTGTACCAACCATAATTACGCATATTAATAAATCCCTCTTCTGTGGCCTTTTGCTTTATCTCCGCTGAGGAGGCCCCGGTCACAATCAGGTCTTCGATCGCTGGTGTCACAAGACAAATTTCATAAATCGCAAGCCGACCAAGATATCCACTGTTCCTGCAACGGTCACAGCCTCCCTCATTAGCCACAAACATCTGACCCTCCTCACCCTTTGGAAAATCGATACTATCAAGGTGCTCCTGTGTGTATTCATGGGGAACCTTACAAGAAGGACACAGGCGACGGACAAGCCTTTGAGCTAAGAAAGCGCGAACTGAAGCCGAGACTAAAAAAGGTTCAACTCCCATGTCAGTGAGTCTGGAAATACCACCAATGGCATCGTTCGTGTGAAGCGTACTGAATACTAGGTGGCCGGTCAGTGAGGCTCTGACAGCAATCTCTGCTGTCTCAAGATCACGCATCTCACCGATCATCACAATGTTTGGATCTCCTCGTAAGATACTACGCAATCCACGTCCAAATGTTAGATCAATTTCAGGCTTTACCGCAATCTGCATGACTCCGTCGAGCTTATTCTCGACCGGATCCTCGATCGTAACTATGCGGGTCTCAGACTTATTGAGTTCTGAGAGAAAAGTATACAAGGTGGTAGACTTACCTGAACCGGTAGGGCCCGTGATAAGAATGATGCCATTTGACATCGACAGGAGCTGATCAACACGGGACCTCGTATGCTCAATGAGTCCGAGACGGTCCAGATTGAATTTTTCCTGATTCAGCAGTCTAAGACTCACACTCTCACCTTCAACGGTAGGAATTGTAGCGACACGCACATCAATCTGCTGATCCTCAAGTGAAAGATTAATTCGCCCGTCTTGTGGCAAGCGTCGCTCCGCAATATCAAGCTTGGACATGATCTTGAGACGCGCGATTACAGAGCTCTGCAATGCATTGATGTTTTCGGGGACAGCAACGTCATGCAGCAGTCCATCGACCCGGTATCTAATCCTAAGATCGGAATGTAATGGTTCGACGTGTATATCGGTAGCTCGTTGATCAAGAGCTTCACGAATGATCTGGTTAACGAACTTAACGACGGATGCTTCCTCGTCCTCATCTTCGTCAAGGACGTTCGCTTCGTCCTTATCTATGTCCAAGGATTCCATATCGAGGTCACGACCAGCAAGGATCTGCTCAAAGGTATCCGCGCCTACACCGTAAAGCTCCTGAATGCCCTGAAGGATCCTTGTCCTCGAAGCCATGGTCCATTCGATGGGATAATTGATGGCCTGGCTCGCTGCCTGACGAGCAAGATAATTAAAAGGATCATAAGTCGCAATACGTAAGCGGAATTGATCACTTGTAGACTCATTTGCTTCTTGTTCGTCTTCTCCACCAGGTTGCTGGGGCAGCGTATTGCTTGCATCATTAGGATCCTCAGTTTCAACCAATTCAGAACCATCCCCAAATGAAAGGGGAAGCAACCGATGTTTCAGAGCAATTTTTGCAGAACAGACTTCCTTCAACTTTCGTTTGTTAATGGGTTTAAGTTCTTCTTCCCATCCCAAATGAAGATCTTCGGCAAGACTCTTAAGAAATTCCTCTTCAGGCACCAAATCACGATTCAGTAATTCTTCAATGACTGGACGCTGGCCAGTCGATGCTTCGTTGATAGCTTTCTCAATGTCTTCATCCCCTGAGGACTGGAACCGCTTAGCTGTATTTGAAAAAATCTTGTTCATTGTCATGTTCCCAATAACGGCTTAATTGATACCAAATCTCAGCAGCACTTATACGGCTTAATCGGAGAATCGGATCAATGGAAAAGTTGAGGGGTGCAAAAGATGCCACATATAAATAAAAGTCGCACCCAAAAATCGTCGTATAATAGTTTTATTTAGTCTTTTTAGATAATCTTTCTATAATGTTAGAAATATCCATATGCCCATGAAATGGCATAATTTCATTAATAAATAAGAAATTCTGCGATTAGATCTAAAATCCTCTTAAAAAATAGATATTCAGAGTTTTCTTAGAAAAAAATTAAAGCCAACTCTATTACAATTTCTAATCTGACCCCAAATATATCGCCATAGGAGCTATCCTAAAACTCTCATTCAAAGAAAAGCCTTATCTCCTAGACCGAAAACGAATTATTCCTTGGTCTCAGGTAATTTGAATAATTTACCAGAAAATGGACACCTTAACACGGAACCTACTGCCTTACCGCGAACATCAATGAGTTGACCGCCGAAAGGGCTCATAACATAACCGACCCTCTTGGACCAAGTAGCGACAGGCACAGTTTCCTTTTTCATCTTGGCAGCTTTAGCCGTTTGAGAATCTTGCTTTTTTTTCAAGACGCGGAACTCTATCTTATCTGATATTGCAGCAATCGCTTCATCGACAATATTTTTATTTTGTTGATTTTCTGGACGCCCATCCTCCCCCTCCTCTGGTATCACAAATATCCGTCCCGTGTATGGACACCTAGCCTTATCACCAGATTTAAGACCAGTAATATCAACAATGTAATTTCTCTTCGTGTATGGGCTAAATACCTGATTTTCTTTTCCTCTGACCCTTATTGCAGTTAATCCATCGGGCTTTGACTCTTCTACAACGCCCTGAGCATTCTCGGCAATTCCTGTCCTATCAGTTTTGTCTCTTGTGGGATTGTCGTCCAAATCTTCAGTGATTTCTGTTAGTGGCCTTCCTGTCGGCATATCATCTGCAATAAGAAGAACCGGCTCCACATTGTCAGGCACAATAAAAGAAAGCCCCGTGTGTGGACAAATAACCTCATCCCCAGAAGAAAACTTTTGGACATTCACTAACAAGCCTGGCGCATGCGGCGAAAAGACTAGGCCTGGCCCGCCAATAACAGCTTCAGCAATTACTAGATTACTTGGATCTTGTTTCGCAATATCAGGATCCAAGTCAGATGGTTTTACTGACCACAAAAAGCCGGTAAGAAATTCCGTCGGTTCACCTGTAGGATATTTGGCTTCCTTCGCAACAAAAAGACTTAGTGGTAGATTCAGAATTTGACGAATAATACCAGGCTTTCGCACATCTGACATGGCCACAGTATCTGCTGACTTGCATGACGGAAAAAGCAAAGCCACAAAAAAGATCACCAAAACTCGATTTATTAGAATCTTCAATTTCATCATTTACTATAAGTAATTTCTCTTAATTCAAATACCTCAACAAGCTTTAAACATGCCATTTAGGACATGTATCTTAACATTTAAGAAAGCTATAACATTTATCTACATCCTATTATCCCATTTGCTAGAGAAATATAGCGAAAAAGATTACAATGAGTTAATCATCTGGCGCCAATCTTATTAAAACGACGACCGAGCTTACCCAAGATTACTTCTTCAAGAGAATTATTTCCGATACGATCAACTGCCTCCTTAACAAAGCCAAAAGTCAACAACTGTTGAGCCGCCGGCTCCTTGACTCCTCTAGACTGCAAATAAAAAAGTTCATCCTTTGAAACGGGAGAGGATGTTGCGCCATGACTGCACCTGACCTGATCCGCTTTAATTTCAAGGCCCGGCATAGAGTTCGCCTCACTGGTGTCGCTCATTAGCAAGTTCCGGCACGTCTGATACGCATCAGTCTGGTGAGCCTCATCTTCTACAACTATCATACCGGCAAAGGTAGTCTTCGAATCATCATATAGAGCATTCTTATATAATAAATTACTCGAAGTATTTCGTTGTTCATGCAGTTGCAGAGTTCGCATATCAAATTCCTGAGATTTTTCCGGAACACTGACTGCCAACATTTCACTGGTTGCTCCTTCCCCTACCAGACGGCTAACAGACTCATTTCTGACCCACTCACAACCCAAATCTAAATTAAATGTTTTTAGCTTAGCCTTTGAAGCAACCCGTGAGGATAACTGATAGATCGATTGAGCTTTCTCACTAAGGTTCTGCGTCCTCAGGTAAGTCAGTTGAGAATCTTCTTCGCCATGAATATCACAAACCGCACAACAAAAACTAATTTCATCGTTTATTGAAGCAACGTACTCTGCCACCGTGGCTGAAGAACCTGGTCCGGCCACTATCAAGCTGTGGGGAAATATAGAAGCTGAATTTCCCGAAACCCAGTGAAATACCTCAACAGGAACAGTCAATGAAACACCCTCGGGCACGTAAAAGAAAAATCCGTTCCTCAGACGAGCCCTGTGCAGAGCAGTGTACTTTGCAGAACCGAGACGAGAAGTCTCTGTCATGAAATGATCTTGGACCAGCCCGCCGTGCTCTATGAGAGCTTGTGATAGAGGTTGGAAAATGACCCCCTTCTTCGAAAACTCTTCATTAAGTAAAGGGCTTGCAATAACACGGTCATTCACGAATAAAATTTGACCTGCATTTTCTTTTAGCGACAAAGAACTTGCCACCAGTTGCTCCGCGTCATTGATCTCACTTTCTTTAGCATCATAGAGGTTCTCATATGACAACTTTTTCAGGTTCGCGAAACGCCAAGCCTCATCGCTGCGCTTGGGCCAATCAATGTCTTGAAAACTCATCCATGCGTCGCTCCTAGAACTCTTGTACCAATCAGGCAGTTCCTCTCTTGCTTCTTCAGGAGGATCCAAAAAGGACCGGGCCGGGGGGATTTCTTTTAACAACACAACAATAATTAGAACTAACCCACAGATCCTTCCATCTCTAGCTCAATTAAACGTTTCAATTCGACTGAATATTCCATTGGAAACTCTCGAACCAAATCATTCACAAATCCATTCACGCTTAAACTCATAGCCTCCGCCTCACTCAGGCCCCTCTGCTTCATATAAAAAATCTGCTCCTCACTTACCTGACTCACACTTGCTTCATGCTGGGTAGAATGTTTGTTTCCACGCACTGTAATGGCTGGGTAAGTGTCCGTACGGCTCTTACTATTAATCAACAACGCATCACACTCAGTATTATTCTTACAACCCTTGAGGTGCTTAGGGATATGCACCTGACCACGATAAGTTGAACGACCCTCACCCACACTAATGGATTTAGAAACAACATTGGACGTAGTATTATCTGCTGCATGTATCATCTTCGCCCCAGTATCTTGATGCTGCCCATCATTAGCTAACGCGATAGAAATGACTTCCCCTCTTGCTCCTTCCCCTTTCATTACCACTCCAGGGTACTTCATAGTTAACCGACTACCAATGTTGCAATCAATCCACCTGACCTCCGCATTCTCATGCGCCAGACCCCGCTTCGTTACCAGATTAAAAACGTTAGCACTCCAATTCTGAACAGTTATATACTGAATCTTAGCATCCTTCATCGCGACCAATTCGACAACAGCACTGTGAAGGGTAGTAGTTTCAAATTTGGGAGCAGTGCACCCTTCCATGTATGTCAGTTCAGCGCCTTCGTCCACGATGATCAGCGTCCTCTCGAACTGACCGAACTGCTCAGCATTTATTCTAAAGTAAGCCTGCAATGGATGCTTCACTTTAACTCCTGGCGGGACATATATAAAACTGCCCCCAGAAAAGACTGCTGAGTTTAAAGCTGAAAACTTATTATCCCCTGTAGGAATTACTTTGCCGAACCATTTGCGAAAAATGTCAGCATGTTCAGCTAGGCCCTCCGAACTATTCACAAAAATAACACCCTGTTCAGCAACCGCATCTTTGATATTCGAATAAGCAGCCTCACTATCAAACTGAGCCTCTACCCCTGCCAAAAACTTACGTTCCTTCTCTGGAATACCAAGACGTTCAAACGTCTCCTTCATCTCATTAGGAACATCATCCCAACTGCGCTTTGGAGCTTCACCGGCAGATAAATAATACCGAATTTCATCAAAGTTAATAGAATTTAGATCCTCGCTAGCCCAGTGCGTGGGCATCTTTTTCTCATGAAAAACACTCAGTGCTTTTTTTCTGAAATCCGTAATCCACTTATCCTCACCCTTAACATTTGATATGTAATCAATAGTATCTTCGGACAAGCCCATTCCGGCATCATGTTTGTACTCAACATCATAATGGAAATTAGCCTTTTCCCTATCAATCTCGATCATATTTCCAGAATTTGAATCTGTGCTCATATATATATCAGATATTAACTTTTAACCAGTTCCCCTTCCTTGAGCCAATCATAGCCCTTCTCTTCAAGTTCTAGCGCCAATTCCTTAGGCCCGCTACGTATAATCCTGCCTTCATTGAGTACATGTACATGATCAGGGACAATGTATTCAAGTAGTCGCTGATAATGAGTGATCACCAAAAAACCACGCTCCTCTGAACGCATTGCATTAACTCCTTCCGCAACAATTTTCAAAGCGTCAATGTCTAGACCACTGTCCGTTTCATCTAGCACCGCATACTTTGGTTCAAGCATCATCATCTGAAGCACTTCGTTACGTTTCTTTTCTCCTCCGGAAAATCCTTCATTGACGGACCGCCCTGTGAATTTTTTATCCATGCCAAGCTTAGCCATTTTCTCATACATTTCCTGATAAAAGGCAACCGCATCAATTTCCTCACCATCAGGCAACCTTGCCTGCCTAGCTGCGCGAAGGAAATTAGCATTACTTACCCCTGGAATTTCTGCAGGATACTGAAAGGCAAGGAAAAGACCCGCACGAGCCCGCTCATCAACATCCATTTCAAGAAGACTGTACCCATCTAAAAGAACATCTCCGGATCCGACCTCGTAATCCTGATGACCAGCCATCACTTTTGCCAGTGTGCTTTTACCTGAACCATTGGGACCCATAATTGCATGGACTTCTCCCTTGGGGACTGACAAACTGAGGCCCTTAAGAATATCAGTCCCATTTACGCTCGCATGAAGATCCTTAATTTCCAAAGTGGACATTGATTTCGACAAAAATTAAATTTGTATTGTTATAGATTATCTTTCTGTTTTTCTTTACGAGCACATTCTGGACACTGCCCTCTGACCTCAACTTCGACTTTTTGGATCTTAGCCCCGCGAGGTAATTTGAGTAATTTCGAGGGCTCCTCCCCGCCCTTCAAGTCAACATCCATTACGGTAGCACATGTTTCACAATGGAAGTGCGCATGAGGCGCAAGATTTCCACAATATCTGGAAGGCTCCCTGTCCACATTCACCTGCTTCACAATGCCCGCAACTGCGAGGGTATCTAAACAATTGTACACCGTCGCCAGTGATATTGATGGCATTCTCTCCTGTACCCTTATGAAAACTTCTGTGGCCGTTGGATGATCTCGGCTGCTCATAAGAACCTCATAAACAATCTGTCTCTGCGGAGTCATGCGATGACCTCCTCCAAGATCAATATTATTAAATAGTTTTCTCTTATGTGTTGGCACTCTGGAGACCAGTACTGCGAGGCTTATTTTTATCAAGAACTATTCTAAATAATATTTCTTATTTAATCTCATCGTTCGACACCGGAGTTCAAATACCTTATATTCAAAAATGAAATTAGGGATAATTGGATGCGGAAAAATGGGATCAGCCCTCGTAAAAGGGGCGATTAATAAAGGAGCGATTGAAACTGACTCAGTTAGCGTTTTTGACGTTATTGATACAGCTTCAAAGAAACTGGCCAATGATATCGGAGCAACGGTTGCATCATCTCATGATGATTTGATAAATAATTCTGAGGTAGTACTACTTTGCGTCAAACCTCAAGATACCTTAAAAATGTTAGAGGGCCTTAACTCACTAACTCAAAGCAAGCTATTTATTTCAATCGCTGCGGGACTTCAATTAATGGATCTGGAGAAATCACTTGGTGAAAGCGCTCGTGTTATTCGCGTGATGCCCAACACTCCTGCCCTCGTGGGAAAAGGTGCATCCGCGTTCTCTAGAGGAACAAAAGCAACTGATGAAGACGCTAATTTTGTAATTAATATTCTTGGATCAGTGGGAAAGGTGCTAGAGGTTCCTGAAAAGCAAATTGATGCAATTACCGGACTGAGCGGAAGCGGTCCTGCTTACATTTATACAGTCATCGAAGCTCTGGCCGATGGCGGAGTGCTCGTTGGATTACCAGAGGACCAAGCCTTGTTATTAGCCGCACAAACAGTTTCAGGTGCTGCGGAAATGATACTACAAACAAAAGAGCACCCAGCCTCGCTCCGCGATCAGGTAGCAAGTCCTGGAGGAACGACGGTTGCAGGACTCGCGGCACTTGAGTCAGGAAAATTGAGAGCGACCTTGATTGATGCAGTAAGAGCCGCAACTCTCAGGTCGAAAGAGCTAGGGAAAAGCTAACCCTCTGTTATAAGAGGAATCCTATCAACGGATCTCGGTTTTTTAAATCCATAAAATTTTGCCGCATTTGCGCCGAGAATAGCGGTTTTATCCTCAGATCCTATACCTTCATCATTAAGGATAAAATCAAGACTCTGTCTATATGTAAAATCGACCATGGTCCGAGGCCAGTCTGATCCCCACATTATTTTATCATACCCCACTTTCAGTCCTGCAGATCTTAGCGCATCGCGCCCACTATCAAATGGATAACCCTCTGATCGATAAAGCCAAATAATGCCTCCACATTCTACATACACATTTTTGTGACGACACAGTTCTAATTGACCAGGCCAACCCCCTCGGCTAGGCATGCCGAAGTGACCAATCGCCACCTTCAGATTCGGAAATGCTTTCATCACATTCTCAAACTCAGGAACCTGAATTTCTCCTTCAGAAAAATCAACAGACAAAACCAGCCCTTCATTTTCCATCCTTTCCCAAATCGGAAAGAATCTACGATCATCCAAAGACACCTGACCTAACAAATGCCCACCACAAACTTTCAATCCTTTGAAGCCCTGATCGAATAAGTTCCCAGCTTCCGCATCCACCTTATCAGGCTCAAAGAAGTTGGGCAGAGCATGCATAAAAAAACGCTCCGGATAATTTGATGTAACCTCTAAAAGATAATCGTTCTGGGGCCCATCCAAATATTCCTGAACCACTACCCCAGCACTGACTCCCACGGCATCAAACTCAGCTAAGACATATTCAGCGAGAGCAGAGCAATCGACAAAGGAAGCCGGCATACCCAACATTTCCTGATCACCTATGCGAATCTTTCCCGAACCAACAGGCTGGACCGGCTGCTCATTTCTAACGCGACCTTTTATTCGCTTCCATATATGCATATGTGCATCAATAATCATAAAAAGAAATCATCAAAAAATAGACCCATTCATTATCGTTGCTATAAGTTAAATCACTTGAGGATGAAAGTCGCAACCGCTATATGCTCAGCCCTTATTATTTTTTCATGGGCAAAAACGAATGCAGAAATTGACTTCAGTCGTGATGTTAGACCAATTCTGAATGCTCATTGCACAAAATGCCACGGGGGAATTCGAGCAAAATCTGGACTTAACTTAATCAACAAAGAAAGCGTTTTCAGTGCATCTGAATCCGGACTCATTCCCATCGTGTCTGGAAATCTGGAAAAAAGTGAGTTGATCAGCCGTATCAACCACACAGACAAAGAAGAAAGGATGCCACCCAAAAACTCGTTAAAAAAAGAACAGATAACAACTCTAAATCAATGGGTTAAAGAAGGAGCCAAATGGCCAAAACATTGGTCCTTCAAATCTCTCAAAGAAACTCCGAAAAAAAAACAAACGATTGACAGTATCGTTGAAGAAAATCTCAAAGTTTCCAAATTAAACCGTAGTCCAATCGCGGATAAAAGGACTCTCATTAGAAGACTCTCATTAGATCTTCTAGGGCTTCCTCCTGAACCTGAAGAAATATTATCTTTCGAATCAGATGAGTCAGATGACGCATATGAAAGACTCGTGAAAAAACTCCTTAGCTCTCCACACTTCGGTGAAAGATGGGCCCGGCACTGGTTAGATGGGGCCCGGTACGCTGACTCGGATGGCTATGAAAAGGATAATAACAGACCGAACGCTTGGCGCTGGAGAAAATGGGTCATCGATTCAATCAATTCTGACATGCCCTTTGATCAGTTCACCATCGAACAACTTGCGGGAGACCTTCTACCAAATGCCACACCTGAACAGCACCTCGCAACGGCCTTTCACCGTCAAACCTTATATAATCGAGAAGGAGGAGTAGACGCCGAAGAAGATCGAACCAAAAGAACAATTGACCGCTCCAATACTACCGCCTCGGTCTGGCTAGGACTCACTCTTGAATGCGCTCAATGCCACAACCACCCTTATGATCCAATCAGTCAGCGCGATTTTTATCAATTTTATGCATTCTTCAACAATACAGATGAAAGCGAAACCGAAGTTACTAAAGGTTTTGGGGATGGCACAATAAAAGTAAGAGTATTGCAGCAGAAGGATCGTGAAACTTACATTTTCCGTCGAGGCGATTTCCTGCAACCCATTAAAGAAAAAGGGGAAATCTTACCGTTAGCCCCTGATTCTTTATCCCCCATTAAACTATCCAACAACAATAAATTAAACCGCCTAGATCTTGCACAGTGGCTAGTTAATGAAAAAAATCCTCTCTCGACAAGAGTCGCTGTGAATGACATCTGGTATCGACTCTTTGGAAAAGGTCTGACTGAACAAAAAGCAGACTTCGGCACCAGATCCTCACCTCCAGTTCACCTCGGACTCCTTGATCATCTAGCAGAAAAATTCATAACTATGAATTGGAGCAGGAAAAGTCTTATTAAATACGTAGTCATGTCTGACACGTATAAGCAATCTACCAAACGAAGAAAAAAACCTGCCCAAATTGATCCTGATAATAAATTATTTCATAGACAGAACCGATTCCGAACTGATGGAGAAATCATTCGAGATCTATTTTTATCGATATCAGGACTACTAAAACATAAGATTGGAGGGCCGAGTGTATTCCCACCAATACCAGAAGGAGTAGCCGAACAAAGTTTCGCTGGAAGCTTTAAGTGGAAGACCAGTAACGGAGACAATCGTTACCGGCGAGGAATGTACACCTTTTTCAAAAGAACCGCACCAGAACCTAATCTGATCACCTTTGATTGTCCTAATGCCAATGTCACTATAGCAAAGCGAAACAATTCCAATACCCCAATCATGGCACTGGCAACACTGGGCAATGAAGTGTTTCATGAATCAGCTCAAGCATTTGCAAAAAGAATACTTTCAGATAAATCATGTAATGACGATCAGGATCGGA
Source organism: Verrucomicrobiales bacterium (assembly GCA_012960505.1). GTDB lineage: Bacteria > Verrucomicrobiota > Verrucomicrobiia > Verrucomicrobiales > DEV007 > EC70. The sequence continues at coordinate 132,015 of DUBC01000033.1, read as the reverse complement.
TCAAATCCTCTTTTGTTCTTTGTGTTGCAAGGAATCCATCACCTCAAGAGACCAATGAAATAATAAAACTCCTCCAAAAGGGCCGATCTTATTATGCCGTAAACTCAGAAGAAGCAAAAAAAATGGTAGGCGCATATTCTTGCGAGATGGTAAACGACAATGAAACTGCTTCTTGGATAACTGTGACGCGCATTCTCCTCAATCTTGACGAAACCATCAATCGCGAATGAACTCCTATCATCAATTTACAAGTGACACGAGACGTGACTTTCTGACAACCTCAGCGTCAGGAATTGGAGGCATTGCGCTGCATCATATGCTCTCTAAGGAACTTGCAGCGAATTCCCCCAAACAAAAAATTCTTGGACCTAAACCTCACTTTGCTCCAAGAGCGAAGAATTGCATTTTCATATTCATGGCTGGGGCCCCCTCACAACTTGATCTGTTCGATTACAAACCCAAACTCAATGAATTGAATGGTCAAAAGATGAACGCTGACCTACTCAAGGGAAAACGCTTTGCGTTTCTTCAGAAAGAATCAGCTGTACTGATGGGATCTCCAAGAAAATTTAAGCAACATGGTAAATCAGGAATGTGGTTCTCTGATCTCCTCCCAAGAACCGCAACATGCGCTGATGATATATGCATGGTTCGTTCCATGCATACCGATCAGTTCAATCATCACCCAGGCCAGCTACAGATGCAATGCGGCGAAGCCCGGTTCGGCCTCCCCTCAACCGGGTCATGGATAAACTATGGACTAGGAACGGAGAATCGAAATCTTCCAGGATACATCGTATTAACAGCTGGCCGAGGTTCGAGCGGAGGAGCCACTCTTTGGCAAAGCGGCTTCCTCCCATCAAATTACGCTGGGGTCCGTTTACGCAATGGCAGCAACCCACTACTTAATCTTGAGAATCCGCGAGGACTTCCTAACGAACTTCAGCGCGCAGGTTTAGATGCACTCCAGTCGCTAAATAAAACACACCATAGAACGAATAAAGATCCTGAAATATTAAGCAGGATTGCCAACTATGAATTGGCCTTCAGAATGCAATCCGCAGCTCCTGAACTTGTCGATCTATCAAAAGAAAAAATGAAGACCCTTGATTCGTACGGAGTCAATAGAGCACTCCCGAAGGGCGGAGGTCGAGGCAAAGGTAACGGGAACGCTTATGCCGATTTTTCTCGGAACTGTTTGTTGGCAAGACGAATGATCGAAAGAGGCGTTCGCTTCATCAATATTATTCATGCCTCATGGGATCATCACTCAAATCTTAATCAAGAACTTGAATTCAATGCCGGAATGTCAGACCAACCCGTCGCCGCACTCATAAATGACCTGAAGGAAAGAGGACTCCTTGATGAAACTTTGGTCGTCTGGGCCGGTGAATTCGGAAGAACCCCACTAGGCGAAAACCGAAGAGGAAGGGAAGCGAACACGGGACGAGACCATCATTCGAACGCTTTCACTGTACTCATGGCGGGAGGCGGTGTTAGGGGCGGGCTAACTTACGGAAGCACTGATGAAATAGGATGGGCACCTGAAGAGAACCCAGTCCACGTCAACGACTTTCAGGCCACGTTATTACATCTTTTCGGCCTAGATCATGAGAGGCTCACGTACCCAGATGCTGGTGTCGAACGAAGACTCACAAGTATTACCCGTCAGTCCAAAGTAGTTCATGAACTGTTTACCTAATTAACCTTTGCTGGTCAAAATACTATCGAAGTAATACTAACTGGTAGCAGCCGAAAGGGCCTGATCCAAATCACCCAAAATATCATCAATATGCTCAATACCAACAGACAACCGAATGAGTTCGGAAGTAATGCCTCCTTCCGCCTGCTGTTCAGCATTTAATTGAGAATGCGTCGTGGTAGCCGGATGAATAGCAAGACTCTTAGCATCTCCAACATTCGCCAAATGAGAAAATAACTCACAACTTTCAATGAAATTCTGACCCGCTTCTGCACCACCCTTAATGCCGAAAACAACCATTGCCCCTCCCTTACCTTTGAGATACTTCTGATTTTTCTCAAACTCAGTATCCGATTCAAGCCCAGGAAAACGGACCCACTCCACTGAGGAATGATCCGATAAATGTTCAGCGACCCTCTTTGCATTCTCGCAATGACGCTCCATTCGTAGAGGCAACGTTTCTATACCTTGAAGGAACATCCAAGAATTATCAGGTGAGATACAAGCACCTAAATTACGCAATGGCACTGTCCTCATTCTTAAAATATAAGCTAAAGGAGCAAGCATATCAGGTAAGTCGTGACCCCACCTAAGACCATTATAAGACGTATCCGGTTCATCAAATAAAGGGTGCTTACCCGCTGACCAGTCAAAGCGACCACTGTCAACAACTACACCACCAATACCTGTGCCATGACCGCCAAACCATTTGGTAAGTGAATGCACTACAATATCAGCTCCATGGGCAAGCGGATTAGTCAGGTAAGGAGTCGAAAAGGTGGAATCAACAATCAACGGAACTCCGCACTCCTTAGCATGAGATGCTATTGCTTCTAAATCAGCAACTTCAAGGGCCGGATTAGAAACTGTTTCAGTAAAGAATGCTCGTGTCTTATCATCAGCCGCTGCTGCAAAATTGGCAGGATCCTGCGAATCAACGAAACGGACTTCAATTCCGAGAGAAGGGAGAATATCGTTAAACTGAGTGTAGGAGCCTCCGTATAGGTTACGCGCCGAAACAATATTATCTCCAGCAGCAGCTAGATTAATAATCGAATAAAAAACTCCTGAAGTACCCGAAGCGAGTCCAAGGCCAGCCATCTCATGTGCCCCTTCCAATAAAGCGACACGTTTTTCCAACACGTCAGTGGTAGGATTCATCAAGCGTGTATAAATGTTCCCTAATTCCTTAAGGGCAAAAAGATTGGCCGCGTGTTCAGTCGAATCAAAAACAAAAGAAGATGTCCGGTAAAGTGATACGGCACGCGCGTTAGTGGTTAGGTCGGGCGCATGACCACCGTGCAAACATAGAGTGTCAATTTTCATGGGCGCGAGAAACAATGCAATTAATAGCGAATTACAAGCTTATCTGATCAAATTATAGAAGATAATATAGAAAATCTCTTAACAATCAGAGCTAGCTAGATAAAAAAGACAAATTTTCGGTAATTGAACGTTTACCTTTATAAGCAATTGTAGAAAAGAATATATTTTAGATTATAGTTACAAAAAAAATAAAGTAAATTATGAAAACGAATCAATTAATTATGTTCATGGCATTGTCCTTTGTTTTAGGACTGGGCGTCATGGCCCTCTTCAAATCAGATAAAGACACTGAAAATGCAAACTCTACAAAAGAAAGCTCTTCGGAAAACGGAAATAGCTCTGATAAGACCAGTTCTAATCCAAGTAAATCAAATCTGATCAGTAACATTCCAAGCAAACCGAAAAATACTCCCTTTAAAATAAATGAAGAGACTGAAGATTCTGAAGACGAAGAACCTGCTGGACCAGAAGAAGCCTTCGCTCAACTTTTAAATAGCCCGGAAGCAAGAAAATTAATGAAAGGTTTTGCTGGCGCCATGAGTCAAGGAGCTGACCGGATGATCGCTTCAGAAATAGAAAAGCAAAAAGAAAATCTTGGGCTCTCAGACAGCCAAACTGAATCAATCAAAGACAAGATGGTCAGCATGGTAAAAGAAGAAACAAAACGCTTCCAAAGCCAGCTCGATGATGAAAATCGTTCCTTCGGTGAAATCATGGAATCACAAGGTGAGTTCTGGTCACAAAACGAACCAAAGATTAATGAAATAATGAAGGCTGAACTTAGTGATGATCAATATGCGACCTACGAGAGGGAGCAACTTGTAGAAAAAACGGAACGAGTACAGAGACAGGCGACTTCAGAATTAGATAGAATAAACAAAACTTTGGAACTTTCCGAAGAGCAGGAAGATCAGGTCTTTGGAATACTTGTACAGAAGTCCTCAGAATATGATGAATCCATGGCCATCGAAGGAATCGAAGCATCCTTGCCTGAATCGGCAAATGCTGAAGATATCACAAAAGAAGATGCAATTCGTTCCGTTCTAAATGATGGGCAGACAGAAAAATATAATGAAAGGCTTGAGAAAGGCGGATTCGGACGTCGAGGCCAATGGGGCCGTGGGCGAGGGTTCGGTGGGTAGAAGACCTGATAAAAACCCTTTTAGAAAAAGACCTTAATAGCAAGGATCGCTACAATGTTAGTGACCTTTATCATAGGATTAATAGCAGGACCCGAAGTGTCTTTGTAAGGGTCTCCGACCGTATCACCAGTAATTGAAGCGGCATGAGCTTCAGATCCCTTCCCTCCATAAGCACCATCTTCAATCAGTTTCTTGGCGTTATCCCAAGCGCCTCCGGCCGCAGTCATTGATAACGCTACGAACAGACCAGTTACGATAGTGCCCACAAGAACGCCTCCAAGTGCTTTATAGGATAAAGCCGGAATGGCAGAGACAACAAAAACCACTACAATAGGTAAAAGAGCTGGAATGATCATTTCGCGAAGAGCTGACTTCGTCACAATATCCACGCACCTCGCATATTCAGGTTCATCCTTACCTTCCATAATTCCAGGACGTTCACTGATCTGACGCCTAACTTCTGCAACCACAGCACCAGCAGCGCGCCCCACCGCATCCATACTCAAAGCTGTGAAAATAAATGGCAATAAACCACCAATGAACATTCCAATGATCACTACAGGATCCTTAAGCGAAAAGGTTACGGTCTGTCCGATGTGGTCTTCTAATTCCAGAAAATAAGAACCAAATAAAACCAACGCAGCAACACCTGCAGAGGTAATAGCGTAGCCTTTAGTTACTGCCTTCATCGTATTGCCAACAGCATCAAGTGCATCAGTTCTTTCACGAACAATCGCGGGTAAATCAGCCATCACCGCAATACCGCCAGCATTATCTGTGATCGGACCAAAAGCATCCAGAGACACGATAATCCCAGCCAAAGCAAGCATCGCCATCACAGCAATTGATATCCCGTACAGTCCAGCGAGTGAATGGCTAATCCATATCGCAGCACAGATCAGAACTACAGGAAGGCCAGTCGCCATGTTCCCCACACCAAGACCTGCTATAATGTTAGTAGCGTGACCAGTCTGAGAAGCCTTGGCAATTTTATTTACAGGTCTGTACTGCGTTGCAGTGTAATAATTAGTAATCAGAACAATCGCAAACGTCATGACTATCCCAACTAACGCACATCCGAACAAATTAAGGTCAGTATATGTGCCGCTCTTCATTTGCAATCCTCCTTCAGGCACAATCCATGTACAAACTGGCCAATAAACTATAGCTGAAAACAAGGAAGCAACGAAAACGCCTTCCATTAAGACCCTCGCAGCACCTCCTTTACGAAAATTCACCCAAAGTACGCCGAGTATAGAGCCAATGATGGCAAGCCCTCCTAAGAGAAATGGCAAAGTCAAAGCTGCTACCTGAGATTCTCCAAGAGAAGTATTCAAAGTCCCTAGTAATAATGCTCCAATTAGACTCACCGCATAAGTTTCAAAAACATCTGCGGCCATTCCCGCACAGTCACCAACATTGTCACCAACATTGTCCGCAATCGTTGCTGGATTACGAGGATCATCTTCATCCAGTCCCTGCTCAATCTTCCCAACTAAATCAGCACCGACGTCTGCGGCTTTTGTATAAATACCACCACCCAAACGAGCAAACACGCTAATAAGGCTAGCGCCAAGAGCCAAACCTATCAAGCTGTCCACCACGGCCTTAGGTTCATCAGGATCAACTTTTCCCATAATTAAGTAGAAGATACCTACCGACAAAAGAGCTAAACCAACCACTAAAAGACCAGTCACCGCTCCTCCATTGAAAGCAACTTTCATTGCTTTGCGTTCATCTTCAGTAGCGGCCTGAGTCGTTCGGACATTTGCCATGACTGCAATGCGCATCCCTATGTACCCCGCTACCAATGAACATACAGCTCCTATCAAAAATCCAATCGGCATAGAACCATGGACTTTTTCGGCCTGCGACATAAGAAACAGAATCAAAGCAATGCACAAAGAGATAAAACTAATAGTCTTCACCTGACGGTTCAGGTAAGCCTTTGCTCCGTCCTCAATGGCACCTGCCACTTTTTTCATCAGTTCAGTGCCAACAGACTGTTTAACAACTGAACGGATCAAGAGAATAGCAACGACGAGCCCTATCGCGCCCAAGAAAAGAGAAAAAGGGATGCCGCTATCAATAAGAAAATTTGCCAGTATTAAAAACATTTGCTTAATCAGTCCTAATAGAGTGGATCTTTAATACTCCATCGTAGATTTTTTTCAAACTTCTTAAGGGAAAAAAACCTAATATTATTATAAATCAAAAATCGGCATCATATCTCTACCTTGCCCATTGTTATATTTAGGTTATCTTAAATATTTATTATATTTAATTTATAATAAGCTTTGCAAACCAAACCCTACCTCAATCCATTCGCAAAAACGTTTATTATCGTTTGGCTAATTTGTCTAAATTTTGCAGATGCAAAAACGGTCATTATTGATGCTGGGCATGGAGGAAAAGACAAAGGCGCTCACTGGTACGGCGTTTCCGAAAAAACTTTAACCCTCGATGTCGCAAAACGGGTCCAAACGCTATTAAAAAAGAAAGGCATTACAGTTGCAATGACTCGCACATCAGATCGTTTCGTATCAATTAAAGATCGAGCATACCTAGCCAACAAATATTCAGATTCAATATTCGTTAGCATTCACTTTAATGCACACACAAATTCCTCCGTGAAAGGAATTGAAACATTCTATATAAGTCCGAAAGGAAAAAAACTAGCAGGCAGCATTCAGAACCGTTTAGCCAAACGCATTAATACAAATGATCGTGGCAGTAAAAAATACCACTATGCAGTTTTAACAAAAACTAAAGGAGTCGCCGCGCTCGTCGAATGTGGCTTTATCAGCAATCGCTGGGAAGGGGCCAGATGCTCTTCAAGCTGGTTCCGGAACATTTTGGCCCAAGAAATTGCTAGTGGAATAGCCGCTTATTGCAATAATAACTAAGAAAATTACCTCTGCTTGACATAAGCAAAATAAAAAAGAGAATCGATTATTATGGACAATGCAGTCGAGAAACACCTCTACGTCATCATGTGGCCGAACTACGCTCTAGTAGCTTCGAACCTGCCACCGGATGAATTTGGAAAACACTATACTCTTGGTAGTTCACGCTACTTTCATGGTCAGGTCATTTTCGCTGAGATCGATATAGATTACAGGCATGACTTCCTCAACATAGACAAATACATTGATGAAGTTAAGCCAGACGCATCAGGAGCACCTAAACGAACTAAATTTTTGGCAACTTACAGGGTATTGGAACACATTGATCTCTCAGCATTCCAAGAACTCTATATTACTTCGGCCATCGGCAAGGTACTAAAGCTCGAAAGTGCCCCTTATGAAAAAGAACATGATCAGGGATATCTAAGAACTTTCCAAGAACTTGCCCCGATGCGATCGATCGTTCTTTCGTGGATGACACCCTTAGAATTTGGTGAACATATCACTGATCCTAACCAGCCGAAATCGGCCCCGAAAGTTCTATTCAATCAGATCGATTTTGATATTGATGAATTCCTTACGGAACTTGAAACGGATCCTTTTCACAAATCACCAATACCTAACGTCCACGCACATAAACTTCGTGAACAAATTCTCGAGGCCAGATCAAAACCAGAAAAGGGCCTCAAAGGAATTAGTCTGGACGCCGCTTTCGGGAGAATTCCTTTCACTCAACACCGCACCGGTTTCTGGATAGCCCACCACAAAGAATTACTATTTTATCCTATACCAACAATAGATCAGCTCAAAGAAGAGCACTGGGCTTGGTATAAGTCCCTTGATTAATCGAGTTGATGTTATTAATGCTCCGTTACCTTGCCGGTCTTGGGTTGACCGATAGCCGATAACAATTCGCCAAACCAAGGCTCATCGATATCAAATGGCTTGCCGCCAGCAATTCTTGAAAAATCAATGATCGACATTTCTCCCTGATTGTCAGCATCAAGGCCTGCGACGCCACTCTCGCCTGCCAATGCCGCTTCAGCTGCAGCAGCAGCGCTTCTCTTTATCAATTCAAGATCCCTACCATTTGGTCTTGCTGCTCGAGCAAAATAACCACTTTTTTGTACCAACACTTTGTCTGCTAAAAGAGAGCCCTTAAGCCTTGATGCGAACCATTTCCCAGGATTCAACTCATCCAGCCTGACGTGCCCAAAAGCATCCCTTCTTAGCTCCTCTCCGGCCGCTTCCTTTTCACGAATGATAGCATCAGTGCCTGCGCCTTCACTCAAGAAAATATTTACACAGTCATTATTGTCCATGAGTTGATTGAGTCGAACAATCTCAGATTCAAGATCAAGTTTCATTTCCGGAACCCAGATCGCATGTACGTCCCATCTCTCTCGACACACATTAATCTCAGGTAACCATCTATAAGTATCTAATCGCTTTCTATAATCACTAGCTGCTGCAGCTGTTAGCCATCCACAATGACGCCCCATTACCTCATGAATTATTAGCTGGCGTGTACTCGTCGTGTTCTCATTTGCAACATTCTCGAAAAACAATGCGCTCTGCTCTGCTGCGGTCCATGCACCAAGCGTCTGATCAATAGGAAAAACATCATTGTCAACAGTCTTCGGCAACCCCACAACTGTCAGACCATAATCATTATCCTCCAAATATTTCGCCAAATCAGCAGCAGTCGTGTTCGTATCATCTCCCCCAATCGTATGTAAGATATCAACATTATCTGCTATTAGTTGTTCAGCTGCAATTTGAAGAGGTTCCTGCCCCTCATTAACGAGGCCCCGCTTCGTGCAATCCTTAACATTAGTCAATTTGACTCGACTATTTCCAATCGCACTACCACCGAAATTAAAAAGAACCTCGTAATTTTTTTTCACCTCTTCGCTAAAGACAATTGACTTACCAAGAAGTAAGCCCTGATACCCGTTCAGATATCCTATCAGTTCAGCATCGGGAATAAGTTCATTATAACGCTCTATTAGAGCGCCAATAGATGAAGATAAACAGGGAGCAATGCCCCCAGCAGTTAAGAATGCAATTTTCTTTGACATATTATTGGATCTTGAATCTTTCTGCTTCAATTTTGCTAGCAAATTTGTGCAGATTAATCGTCTTTTTGCCATGCGCAAGCTTATGCATCTACCTAACCTTGACGTATAAGGAACAAACCACTAACTTCGCGGCCAATATGCCTATAGCAACCCCATCACAATTCGCAACCATGTTAGACGCCGCCCAAGAGGGTGATTACGCCTATCCAGCCATTAATTGCTCAAGTATTCCAACGCTAAACGCAGCATTAAAGGGATTCGCAGACAATAAGTCCGATGGTATTATTCAATTCTCAACTGGTGCCGGACAGTTTGCCTCGGGACTAAATAATAAAGACGCAACGAAGGGCACCATTATCCTTGCAGAAGCAGCTCATGCTCTGGCAGAACAATATGATGTCCTTATTGGCCTTAACACTGATCACTGCCAACCCGGAACCGCGGAATCCTTCTTAGATCCATTGATCGAGGCCACTGCAGCCAGAAGAGCAAAAGGTGAAAATAATTTATTCCAAAATCATATGCTCGACGCATCTATTCTCCCATTAGATGAAAATATGGCTATTTCGCAAACCTATTTAAAGAAATGTGCAAAGCACGAAATCATCCTTGAAGTCGAAGCCGGCGTTGTAGGCGGTGAAGAAGATGGATCCGCTGGATCAGAAGATACTCCTGACGAAGATCTCTACACAACTCCTGAGGACATGGTTACCGTCCATGAAGCCTTGGCCGATCTCGGACGCTTTACTTTTGCTGCCACTTTCGGCAACGTTCATGGTCATTATAAGCCTGGCGCAGTAAAACTAAAACCAGAGATCTTAAAGGAAGGTCAGAGCGCTGTTCAGGAAAAGTACGGGGATACAGCAGAATTTGATCTCGTTTTCCATGGAGGATCTGGAAGCCTCTTATCAGAGATAAGGGAAACTCTTGACTATGGAGTAGTGAAAATGAATGTGGATACCGACACTCAGTACGCCTTTAGTAGACCTGTAGCTGGGCACATGCTTAGTAATTACAATGGTGTTCTTAAAGTTGACGGAGAAATCGGTAACAAAAAAGTATACGATCCCCGCTCCTACCTTAAAGCAGGCGAACAAGCTATGGCTGACAGAGTAGGACAGGCATGTGATGATTTGTTATCTGTCGATAAAACAATCATCAAGCAAGCTTAGCACTAAGAAAAAATCATTACCCGATGGAAGGATCAGTTCATTTCGTTGGATTAGATATCGGCGGCACTACAGTTAAAGCGGCACTACTCAATGAGAGCGGCAGACAAATTGGTGTTGGTGTAGAAGTTCGTTCACATGGAAGCGACGGATACAAGGCAACGTTCAAGCAGTTACGAGCTGCCATTAACCAGTTGTGCTCTGATAATTCAATCGAATCTTCCAACATCACAGCTGTAGGGATAGATGTTCCGGCCCCGTCCTCTGATGGAGTAATATGGGGACAGGCCAATCTGAATGAAGACTGGGTAGGTACAAATATTCGAGACGAATTTTCTAAAGAAATTCACCGCCCATGTTATATGACAAATGACGGTAATGCTGCTGCTTACGGTGAATGGATCTTGCGTCCAGGCCACGATGGCCCTCTACTTTTTGTGGCGCCAGGGACCGGGCTCGGAGGAGGCTTTGTTCTTGGCAAAGGACAATTATATGAAGGATGCAATGGCTTAGCAATGGAGATAGGCGCCATCTCTGTCCCTTTCAGAGAAGAAGACGGCAGTCTCCCTGAATGTGCAGGCAAGGGGCCAGGTTCCCTTGAGGCTTGGGTCTCACTAGTCGCTCTAAGAAGGCGCCTCAAAATTGAATTGGATAAAAGCGAAAATTTCAGTCATCCACTCGCGCAAGAACAAATTAGTATTAAAGAGAAAGCTTTCCAGTTACGAGACTATTGTGAAAAGGAAGATCCTTTAGCAAGGTCTCTGTTCCAGAGGCAAGCACACATATTAGGATGGGCAATGGGTGACCAAGCAAGTGAACTAGATCCTGGGTTAATTGTGATTGGTGGAGGTTTGGCAGAGACTGGATTCCGAGACTGGTATCTAGAAAATGTGCGGCTCGGGTTCGAAGAAAGGGCTCCATCCTTTTATGTGAATTCACCGATACCTCCACATGGGGTCACTACTAGATTCGATTGGGCCGTTGGTGGAGACTATGCAGCGGCAATTGGCGTTGCGCATAAAGCCATGGAACTGGTATGAGTTTAAATTAAGACAACCCTTTTGCTCAACGATCACCTTTCATCCGTTCAAACATTTGGTTGAACTTTTCATCTTCACGCTCCGCCCAACGAGTTCGAGTCTCTTGCCACTTCCGAGAGTATTTTTCAGAAAATAAACGAGGACCTTTTGAAGTGCGCTCAGCAGGAATACCAAACTCAGTATCTTTAGTTTTACAACAAGGAAAATAAAAGGTGCAAGCCACTGCTAAAAAAATATATCTGAATTTCAATTTTCTTCTGCCTGATAAGATATAGACAATTCTAATCTCAATTAAATTTCCCAACCTTTGCGGTATTCTCTTTTAATAATCGATGCTGCTTCCGGCACATTTGTAGCACGAAGGTTCGGCCCGTCCCATTCAATTCTCTTGCCAAGCCTAACTGCAAGATTTCCTAGGAGCACCGTCTCTGTGAAAAGACCAGAATAAGCAAATCCAGAAAGGGGCGCACTTCCCACTCCGCGAATAGCATCAATCCATTCCTGATCCTCGTTCTTTACTCTCGGTATTGTCTTGTCCGGATTCGCGCTCTCAATAAGGTCTTCGGGTGTTGTTTTCCACTTCTGACTGTTACGATTAAAGAGGAATTTGCCCTTATCCCCTATTAATATTAGATCAAACTTCTTCGCGTTGGATGGATTGACAATCGTTCCTTCAAAGACAGACGCTTCAGGCATGTGACCCCCATCATACCAAACGTATGGCATCTTGTGGTTATACTTTCCTTCAGGAAAAGTATAAGTAACAATGGATTTATTAGGTCCCGAATGAATTGAGTTCCCTTGCTGCTTAGCCTCAACAACCACGGGATGCTTAAGATCAAGAGCCCAGAAAGGCATATCCATAATGTGACATCCCATGTCTCCTAATGCCCCTGTTCCAAAGTCCCACCAGCCCCTCCATTTGAATGGAGCATAGCCTGCGTTATAATCACGCATTGGAGCAGGGCCTATCCACTGATCCCAATCCATGCTCTTTGGAATTTCCTGAGCCGGGAGAGCCTTCTTAACGCCTTGAGGCCAAATAGGACGGTTCGTCCACGCATGAACTTCCTTCACCTTACCAATGACTCCTGCCCTTATAAGCTCGACGGCACGACGGATCGGCTCGCCTGCATGTGCCTGATTACCCATTTGTGTTATGACCTTATTTTTAGCAGCTTCAAGCGTAAGCGTTCTTGCTTCCCATATAGAATGAGTTAAGGGCTTCTGAACATATGCATGCTTACCCATCTGGATTGCAGTCAATGCGGCATGGAAATGCATATGATCAGGAGTCGAAACGGTAACCGCATCGATGCTCTTGCCGAGCTGATCAAGCAACTTTCGGTAATCAGAAAATCCCTTAGCTCCTGGATACTTTTTAACAGCACCATTGAGCCGAGCAGCATCAACATCACACAAACCTACGATGTCCGCTCCTGCTCCCTTGGCTCCTGCTATATCACTAGCCCCCTTTCCTCCTGCTCCGATCCCTGCGACTGCCACACGTTCATTGGCACCAAAGACACGGCTGGGAACAACCTGAAAAGCGAAAGCGCTCAACGCGCTAGATTTTACAAACTTACGGCGAGATAACTTGGAAATAGAAGACATTAAATGAAATGGTTGAATTTGTGACCAACAGGATGACTCATCAGACTATTAATCTCAATACTGAAAAAATTAATCTCTTCATTAAAATTCATTCAATCAAAAGCCTTATGGAATCCCAATCCTCCAAAGTATCTACATCATTGAATTCTTCTAATAAAGTATATTCCAAGTCCAAGGAAACGGCTTGATCTAGGCTTTGCTCCAAAACCTTCGAAGTGCTCCAAGGAATACTCCTAAATATCGATAGGCCTAAATTACTCCTCATTCCAACGAGATAATACCCCCCATCAAAAGATGGACCAAAAACTATAGATCGTTCACTTGATAGACTCACCAAAGCACGTTCTATCGTTCTACTATCCAACTCAATGCAATCAGTGCCTATCGCTATAATCTTATGATAATCTAAAGAAAAAGCCTTTTCGAAAGCACTTTGGAGGCGGTCACCTAAGTCTCCATCCGATTGGGACCAAAAAATATGCCTCTTTAGATCAGTAAAACCTAAATCATTCAGTTCTTTTGTGATCCAATCTTTAATTGCATATTCTTTTTCTATTGGATCAAAAACCCAGCAAACACCTTCTAATTGGCTATAAATTGATGAAATTCGCTGGATGACCCTCTGAACGAGAATTTTATAAATTTCAGCTGCTTTTTCAGCTCCAATATCATTGGCTAAACGAGTTTTAACTCGTCCAGGTTCTGGCCATTTCAGAAAAACTAAGAGTAAATCAGTCAAGTATATAAGAAATGTTAATTATTATGAAAATCAGATATTTTTTGATTATTATCTAACTTTCGCCTAATTTCTCTATAGGATTCGCTGATAATTTATAAAATCGGCATGAATTCGTAAAGGTTTTAATAATTTTTAATGGCAAATATCAAACGTAAACGTCGCAAGGAATTTGAACTTTCAAATTCTCACTTATTAAGCCTCGGCCTAATAGGGTTTGGTTTTCTTTATATTTTGTCACTCATCTCATTTTCTATAGATGATTTGCCCGCATGGGTTCCTTTTAGCCATACGGTCAATCCAAGAAGACCAGCAATCAACTTCTTGGGACCTCCAGGCGCAACTTGGGCAGGAATGTCATTTTATACAATTGGTGTAACTAGCTATCTGATACCAGCAATCATGATTTGGTTTGGAGCTGCGAGATTGATCAAAAAGGTGCAAATATCCAAAATGGGACTGATCGGATTTGGTATACTCTTAGTGTCAGGATGCTGCCTCATGCATTACCAAAAATGGTTCCTTCAATCAGGCTCCTTTCACATTTCAGGAACTGGGGGAATCATTGGAGAATATGTTGGAAAGAATATGAAGGACATGACCGGAGCTGTTGGTTCCTTTTTAATAATGTCAACAGCCTACTGTGCTGCAGCATTATTAATAACAAGGGTTTATCCCGGTCAAATATTACAAGCCTTCATCGCCTCATATAAATCTTTGAAAAAGTGGCGTGAACACAGGATCTACTCCAAGGCCAATGAAAATGATCGGCTCTTGATTCAGAAAAAGAAACTTGAAAAAGAACAACGACGAATAGAAAAAAAGATAGGTAAAACAATCCAGTTAAATCAAAAGGAACAATCAAAAGAGATCACTAAAAAAGAGACGAAAGTAGATCCACCGCTTCAAGAAGACTCTTTGGATAATACCTTACCGGCAGAAGATGCAAATTTAGAAACTGCAGAAGAAATAGTAATAGCTGAGCCGAAAATATATGATGCCTCCGTAAGGTTTGCAGAAGAAGCTAAAGAACGCAAACCTTCGATAGCGGAAGTCCTAGCCGCAAACAAATCAGCAGTGAATCGTGTTAACGGATCAGAATTTTCTGCGCCAAAAGAGGTCGAGTTCCCTGGATATAAGCTCCCCGATATAGATCTACTCAATTATGAAAGTCAATCAGAACGAAAACCTACTGATAAGAATCTTTTAATTCAGACCCAAAAAACAATAATCGAAACATTAGATAATTTTAATGTCAATGTGAGCGCAGGAGACATTACTCGAGGACCGACAGTTACACGCTATGAGATCTATCCAAACAAAGGACTAAGAGTAAATAGAATTACAGCGCTTGAAGCAGATATCGCACGAGCCACGAAAGCCGAAAGAATCAATATTCTTGCCCCTATCCCAGGAAGAGACACTGTGGGCATAGAAATAGCAAATAATGAGAAAGTTACGGTTGGCTTGAGGGAACTTTTTGAAGATTCAGAATTCACAGACCCTCAACATAAAATTCCAATAGCGTTAGGCAAAGATGTTTACGGAAAAACCGTCATAGCCGACCTTGCAAAAATGCCGCACCTCCTAGTAGCAGGAGCCACTGGTGCTGGAAAATCTGTTTGTATTAACGGAATCATAGCGAGCATGCTCTATAGGTTTACTCCTGATGAACTTAGATTCATAATGATTGACCCTAAGGTGGTTGAAATGCAGGTCTATAATGATTTGCCACATCAAATCGTTCCGGTAGTGACCGATTCAAAAAAGGTGTTACTCGCATTGCGCTGGGTTGTTAATGAAATGGAACGGCGCTATCAGTTATTCGCTAAGCTTAACCTACGCAGCTTTGACGCTTTCAATAATAGAGAGCAAAATGATGGGCCAGAAAGTGATCAGGACAAGTTCTTTGATACTAACGGTCAATCTAAATTGGACTTTGATCCGAATAAAGAACCGACGAAGGATGCGGATTCAGAAGAAGATGGAGAATGGGAATATGAATATGAAGAGGTTGAAGTTGAAGTTGAATACGAAGAAGGAGAAAAAGATGGAGAATGGAACGAAGTGGACAGTGAAGATTCAAAGCCTCAAACACACAGTGAGGACATACTTGGCGATCATTCAACAAATACCGCAGGAGTCAGTAAAGAAGAGCATCTAAGGAACAAGGAAATCGTAGATTCTGTTGATAGTGCTGATGAGGAAAAAATACCTGAAAGACTTCCCTACATTGTGGTAATTATCGACGAGCTGGCTGACTTAATGCAAACCGCTCCGGCGGATGTTGAGCAAGCAATTGCAAGAATTGCGCAAAAAGCAAGAGCTGCTGGAATTCATCTAATAATAGCGACGCAAACTCCGCGAGCAGATATTGTGACTGGAATAATCAAAGCGAACATTCCGTCAAGAATAGCATTCCAGGTATCATCTTCCCTAGATAGTCGTGTCATTTTGGATAATAAAGGCGCAGAAAAACTTGTCGGTAAGGGCGATATGCTTTACTTGCCACCAGGAAGCGCCCAACTACAAAGAGCCCAAGGTGCACTCATCACAGATAAAGAGTGTGTTTCAATCGTCGATTTCTGTTCTGAGCAAGCTAGCCCCATATTCGCACAGGAAATTGAAGACAGTATGAACGGCAAATCCGAGGAAGATGATGAAGTCTCCGAGGAAGACGAGGAGATTATCGAAAAATGTCTAGAAGTCATTCAAGTTGAACGTCGAGCGTCAACCTCCTTATTACAGAGACGACTTCGTCTCGGATATACTCGCGCGGCAAGAATGATGGATATTCTGGAAATGCGGGGCATTATAGGCCCAGGTGATGGAGCTAAGCCAAGAGAGATTTTAGTCGATTTGGCAAATTAGATCGTCTAGAATCATCTTCCCGAAGATTATTAATCCCCCCCCACAATGATGTGGCATTCAATGTCTTCAGGTGTAAGGAACCATGAAAACCAGTGTCGGCAGCAGACTGACCAAAGCTCGTGAATGTCTCGATCTCACGATCGAGGATATGACTATACTTACACGAATCCCAGCCAAGACCATTAAACAAATGGAACACAATGATTATTCGTTGTTTCCAAATAATGTCTATGCAAAGAGCTTCATTAAACTTTATTGCAATTGTTTAAAAATAGATTCCAAGAAGTATATCCATGAAATAGAGGATCTCTTGCCGCCTCATGATCAGAAAGCAATTTATCTCAATGGTGCAGCAGCCAACAAAGATTTCGATAGACTAGAAGAAGAAAAAATAGAAACATCATCGCCTATGAGTCTGGCCGCTGCACTGACTCTACTACTTATTGGTATTCCTTTAATTATTTTTATTAATGCCGATAATGGTCAAGGCACTAACAAAGTTGATCCTGAGCTCTATGCACCTGCAAAATTCGCTTCAAAAAACGCTTCAGATGAAAAATCTTTTGCTGAAATCAAAAATCTAGAAAACAAGCAACAAGCCCCTCAAGATTCTTCGAAATCAACTGACTCCTCTCCAAAGAATAAGGGAGAAACAAAAAAAACGGAATCGGCACCTAAAGCCATTCCTGTTGAAAAGAACACAACGACCAGACAACCGGTCGCTTCTTCCTCCTTTGAATGACCTACCGTCAATTAATTGACATTTGTTTAAATATCTAAGGTCAAAATCTATCTCTATGAAATCCTCTTCTGTTTCTCGAGTTTCAGATCTAAACGTAAACTCCAACGTTCCTCTACCAGCACCAGCGTTACTATGCCATGAAATTCGAAGGACAGAGGAACAGGCCCAATTCGTTGCAAAATCAAGAGAACAGATAAAAGAAATAATCTTTGGGAAAGACCCAAAATTACTAGTTATTCTTGGACCCTGTTCAATTCATTGCCTCGAATCCGGAAAAGAATATGCAGACAGACTCTCTAGTTTGGCTGATAAAGTTTCAGATAAACTACTTTTAGTGATGAGGGTTTATTTTGAAAAACCTAGGACCACGGTTGGTTGGAAAGGTTTAATAATGGATCCCGAACTAGATGGCACCGATAACATTCCGGAAGGATTGCGGATTGCTCGTTCATTTCTTAGCAAAGTAATTGATTGTGGAGTACCTACCGCTACTGAACTTCTTGATCCGATAACGCCTCAATACATTGCCGATTTGATTTGTTGGTCAGCGATTGGTGCGCGCACCACAGAATCTCAAACGCACAGACAAATGGCGTCAGGTTTATCTATGCCTCTTGGATTTAAGAATGCCACCAATGGATCCATTTTACCTGCAGTAAATGCAATAAAAGCTGCAACGAGTCCCCAAACATTTCTTGGCATCAGCCAAGAAGGAATCGCATCTGCTGTTTCCACAAATGGAAATCCACACTGCCACATAATACTCCGCGGAGGAGAAAACGGGCCAAATTATCAAGCGGAACATGTCAAAACTGTTGCGAAGCAGTTAGAAGAAAAGGGACTTCAGCCAGCAATAATGATCGATGCGAGTCATGACAATTCAGGGGGAAATCATGAGAACCAACCCGATGTATTCAGAAACATTATTACTCAACGAACTAATGGAGACAACAATATCATCGGAGCAATGTTGGAATCTAATATTGTCAGTGGCAGCCAAAAGTTCCCTCAACCAGTAGATTCATTAACTTATGGCCAATCCATCACTGACAAATGCATTGACTGGAAAATTACTGAAGAACTAATCTTAGAAGCGGCCTCAAGATTATAAAATATTAGCTACTTGCTGTCTGTGCTAGCACTTAACGGCTCCTTGGTCTAGAATCATGTATGGTTAGATGTTTGGAGCATGTCATTGTTATACTATTTCTAACATTTCCGTTAATTTGCATTGCACAGAATGAAGTTAAGGACCCTTTCGGCCTCAATGAATTGCCTGCAATAAATGCCGAAGATAAAACAGCAGAATTATTAGCAAAAGACAAACGTCCATCCATCGTTGTTATTACTCAGGAAGGAAGGGATGGAAAAATTTCAGGTACAGGAACAGGATTTGTCATTTCAGAGGATGGATTAATTGCCACGTGTGCGCATGTCATTGGTGAATCCAGACCAATAACCGTCCGATTCGCAGATGGTAAAGAATATGAAGTTAATGAAATTTTTGCTTGGGATCGAAAACTTGATCTGGCAATTCTTAAAATAGAAAAAAAGGATTTAATTGCATTAGACCTTGCCAAAGCGAACACCGCCAAGCAAGGAGCCAAAGTTATCGCTATGGGCAATCCGCAAGGACTAGAATTTAGTGTAGTTAGCGGCATCATATCTGGGCTAAGAGAAATTGAAGACTCATCCTTAATCCAAATTGCGATTCCAATTGAACCGGGCAATAGCGGCGGGCCACTGATGGACTCGAAGGGAAATGTTCATGGAATTTTAAATATGAAGTCGGCAATTACCGAAAATCTTGGGTTTGCCATTCCTGTTCAAGATCTCATGCGACTCCTTGAAAAACCAAATAAGATAGCCATGAAAAATTGGCTGACAATAGGTCAGTTAAATCCAGCAATTTGGGAACCAGTCATGGGTGCTAATTGGAAACAACGTGCAGGAAAAATTTTGGTAACAAAGCCTGGGAATGGATTCGGCGGGAGATCACTTTGTATTTTTCAAAAGGAGATTCCAGAAATTCCTTATGAAGTAAAAGTCGAAGTTAAACTAAATGACCAAAGCGGCGCAGCTGGTCTAATATTTGAATCAGATGGAAAAGACAAACACTATGGCTTCTATCCTAGCGAAGGGAACATTCGCTTAACACGTTTTGAGGGCCCCGGCGTTTTATCTTGGTCGATATTAGATCAAGTATCGAGCCAATCATACCGTTCTGAGGAATGGAATAGAATCAGAATCAGGGTCGAGGAGAAAAAAATAATTGGTTACTTGAATGGAGAAAAGATTTGTGAATTAAACGACACAGTATTGCGTGGAGGAAAAGTAGGGTTAGCAAAATTTCGTACAACCGAGGCAGAATTTAAACATTTCGAACTTGGTAAAAAACTTTCACCTAAGATAACGCCAAGCGGAACAATTAAAGAATTAACCCAGAAAATTGATCTGTTAATACAAAATCCAACAAATGGTGACGCAATAACACAATTAAAAAGTAATGTGAGTGCCAGTAAATCCCTACTGAAAAACAAAATAAAAGAACTCAAAAAAACAGCCGCTGCATTAAAGAGAATCCACGACCAGATGCATCGTGAGCACATTACAAAAAAACTAATTGATGAAGTGGATAAAGGAATCAAATCAGACCTTACGCTCTGCGCTCTCCTGATTGCTCAACATGATAATCAAGAACTCGACATTGAAACCTATCATAGTGAAATCAATCGTATGGCGACAGACCTTAAGGCACTCATCAATCCAGCAGATAGCAACGAGAAGAAAGTTAACGCCATTAGCAAATATCTCTTCGAAGATAACGGTTACCATGGGAGCAGAACAGATTACTATAACCGATCAAATAGTTACCTTAACGAAGTCATTGACGACAGAGAAGGAATTCCCATAACGCTTTCCGTGATTTTTATAGAACTAGCTTCAAGAATTAATGTGGAACTAAATGGGCTTGGCCTTCCTGGCCATTTCGTAGTTTTTTACAAAGAACAAGGAAAACGAAAAATCATTGATCCATTTAATAACGGAAAACATATCAGCGTTGAAGAAGCTGATCAGATCGTAAAAGATCAACTAGGAACTGGGAAGGCAAGCGAATACGACCCCGCTGACAGCTTATCTATTGTTAAACGAATGATTTACAACCTCAAAAGAATTACAATAGATAATAAAGAATACGAGGATGCTTTAAATTATGTAAATTTGCTAATTGAAATTGATCCAAATGACCCCCAAGAACGATTAAGTAGAGCAATATTAAATATACAAAATAAGCAGGAACAAAATGCAAAATCAGATCTGGAATGGTTGCTCAACACTAAGCCCGAAGGGATCCATCTCCAACGAATTCAAGAACTATATAATAGATTATAGGTGTTATAAATCTATTTCCGATGAGCACAAAAATAATCAAGTGACCCCATGAAATTAAAAAGGGGGAACGATTATTTTACACTATATAATAATAACCGTTTTCCCAGGAACCCGAAGAATAACCGCTACTTTAGACTGCCGGGTTCATGTTTGATACCTTATAGAAAATTCCCATTTCCCTTTGAGAAAATCTTATGTGGTACTGTTCTAATTGAACAATAAATCTAAGCTTCGAACTAACGGCATCTTGTTAAAAAATAATGCGATTTTATCTTGTTCAGATAAATAATGAAAATCTCTACTAAGAGTTGGAACGACTCGATCGTTTAACCGTCACGGTATCACCCAGTTGCAGACTACGTTCAGGACCCACATAAATCGTTACATTCGTAACACTATCAGTTTCTGAGGGACCGGTACTACACTCCAAAGTCACTTCATGAAAATCGCCTCTAAAGTTAGAAGAAACAACCTTTCCAACAATATGTCCATCGCCTGAAGAATCCTTAGTAATTTCAAGATCAGCTGGCCTAACCAAAATTTCTGATACTCCACTAGGCGCATTCTCACCCTCCAATAATTGGCAAGGAATTCGGTTAACTTTCCCAAAAAGACTTGCTGTATATTCATTTGTAGAGTGGAAGTATACGCGCTCAGGACTACCAACTTGCTGTAATCTACCTTCCTTTAAAACTGCCAGTGTATCCGCAACAACAAGAGCATCCCTCGTATCATGTGTTACGATAAGTGCCGAAATACCACTTTCTTTTACTATTGTTCTTAACTCATCACGGAGCGTCTCTTTACGAACGGGATCAAGATTACTAAAAGGCTCATCAAGTAAAATGAAATTAGGTTTGGGTGCCAAGGCTCTGGCAAGGGCAACTCTTTGCTGCTGACCTCCAGAAAGTTCATGCGGGAATCGCTTTTCTAACCCTTCAAGCCCAGCCAAATTAATAATATAAGCGGCCCTCTTATAACGTTCGGCTTTCCGGGCAATCTTGTGTAATCCATACAAAATATTTTTCTCTACATTCAGATGAGGGAAAAGAGCATAATCCTGGAAAACGAAACCAATGTTCCGCTCCTCCGGCAGTAAAGTTTTTGACTCAGCTCCAAAGACTATCTCACCACCAATTGTAACTTTACCACTATCGGGCTGTTCGAGCCCTGCTATGATTCTTAGCAAGGTCGTTTTCCCGCTGCCGCTCTCACCCACCAGTGCCATTATTTCACCATCACCTAATGAGATGGATACTTTATCCAATGCTGGGCGCTTGGTCCGCGGGAAAACTTTAGTTATTTCCTCTACTATTAGGGACTCCGACATAGTATTTATTAATATACAGTTCGTCGACGAATTAAACCATGTAAAGCCAAGACACCCAACGCTCCGGCAATAATTAAAATCAAGGCCGGGAGTGATCCATCAGCGATCCTTTCTTCTTTTTGAATCAATCCGTAACAGGTCGTAGCCAAGGTTTCAACATTAGGCGGCCGAAGAACCAATGTAAGAGGTAATTCCTTAAGTACATCAACAAATAAAACAATCAAAGCACCAAGCAAAGGCAATCTCAGAAGCGGTAAATGCACACGGAAAAATCCTCCCCAGCTAGAGCGACCAAGTAATGCTGATGCCTCATCCATGCTGGAACTAACCCTTGCCATGCCTGCTTCTATAGGAGCCAGCGCAGGAGTCATAAATCTTACTGCATAAGCCACGATGAGACCGATCGGTGTCATCGTGAACATAATTCGGGTCAAAGAAATATCATTACTTGATGTACCTATCAATTTCCCTATATCAGAAAAATAGATCAGTACCGAAATTGCAACAACTGCACCTGGGACAGCATAACCAAGCATGCATAACTTCCCAAGTAACTTCATTAATATGTTAGGAAACAATCTCTTCGCATAGGTAACAATTAATGCCGAAACTATAATAACGCCGCACGCAATTCCTGAAATCAAAAGACTATCACTTAATGGGCCACTAACGAGACCCCATAAATCAATCTCACGCCACCCATAGAAAGCATTTAGAGTTAATTTTAATAAAGGTATAACAAATGACAGAAGTAAAAGAATTGCACACAATGTAAAAGCAATGAAGGAACCGATGGCTGTCTTGGTTGGCCCCGACAAATTACCGTATGAAGCCCTATGCGCATGATATTTAGCCCTACCCCTCAATGCACGCTCAACAACAATAATTATAAACACAACGACCATCGCAACACCCGCTAACCTTATAGCTGAATCCTTATCACCTAAGTCCGTCCAACTGACAAAGATTCCGGTAGTTAGCGTTTCTATCCCATAATACGTCATCGCACCGTATTCATTTACTACTTCAAGCAATGCCAGAAGAAGCCCCCCAACAATTGCAGGACGGGCCAGAGGAATCCCCACACTAAACATGCTGCGTAAAAGACCACGACCCAAGAGCCTTGAATTCTCTATGTAAGCACCTGAGATTTCAGCAAACCCTATCCTTGCCGCAATATAAACATAAGGATAAAGAGCAAAAGATAGAACCAATATAGCCAGAAAATGATTAAATATTTCCGTGGATTGGGACATCACTTCCGGACCCCAATGCTCTCGAATCCATATCATTAACGGATCTCGAACATCATATTTAATAAACGAATAACCATAGGCCATAACATAAGTTGGAATGGCCATTGGCAGCATAAGAGTTAAAGAAAAAAACTTTTTGCCAGGAAATTCCCAAACAGTGACCACCCACGCAGAACCAACTCCAAAGATCAGAGTCAATGCACCAACACCAATGATCATGATCAATGTTCCTCTGATATAATCGGCTAATAACAACTCTGATATTAATTCCCACCCCTCACCAGGCTCTGAGATTAAAGATTTAGCTATAACACTAAGGGGTGCAATGAGGACCAATGAGATTAAAACTGCACTTATCCACCACCACGAAGTGGATAAGCGGTTACGGTTAATATTTTGACCAACTCCAATCATAAACACAGTCGCCCAACAAGACTCTACTATTAAATGGTATAGAGCAATGCACTAATAATAAAAGGAACGGATTACGCGAAAAACTACTTCCAGTTCGCCAATGCAAAAGCCTTTACTGCCTCAGAATTCAATTCTCCAAGCTTGGAAAGAGATAAGGTATCAGCTTTGAATTCACCCCACGATTTTAACAAAGTCGAGTCAGTTGAGGAGATCTGAAGAGGGAATTCATAGGTCGTCACAGGAAATTTCTCCTGAGCTGCTGGACCAGTTAAAAACTCAAGAAGCTTTATAGCATTAGACTTATTCTTTGACCACTTCACAAGACCTCCACCACTCACATTAATATGCGCCCCTCTACCTTTTTGATTAGGGAAATAAACGCCAACCTTTGACGCGACTTCCCTATCCTTTGGACTTGATGAATTTACCAATAATCCTACATAATAAGTATTAGCAATAGCAACATCACCTATGCCTGCCGCCACTGCTCTCATCTGATCACGGTCACTTCCTTCTGGTGGTCTCGCCATGTTCTTTCTAACAGCAGACGCCCATTTTATTGCTTCGGATTTTCCGTTGTTTGCAATTATTGAAGCAAGCAGTGACTGGTTATAAATATTTGAAGAAGACCGAGCAAGGAGACGGCCCTTCCATTTAGGGTCCGCCAAATCCTCGTAAGTATCCAATTCTGACGGTTTAATTCTCTCCTTGGAATAAATCAAGACGCGAGCACGAACCGTAAAGCCATACCAATGGTACGAATCATCACGCATATTTGCAGGGACCTGCTTATCAAGAATCTTACTTTTAGCCTCCTGTAATATGCCAGCTGATTGAGCTCTCACTAATCGGCCCGCATCTGCCGTAATTAAAATATCAGCAGGCGAGTCTTTCCCTTCAGCCTTAATACGTTCTATCAGTGCATCGGCTGAAGCCTTAACAATATTTACCTTAATTCCAGTCTCCTTGGTAAACTTGGCATACAACGCATCATCAGCTTCATAATGGCGATGCGAATACACATTTACCTCGGCCGCTTTAGCTATACCCGATTGGAAAACTAATAAGCAAAAAGTAACCTTTGTTATAAGAATGAAATATTGGCGCACTGATTTTATGAGAGAGGTGGTTTGAATCGTATTTATTGAGAATAGTTCTCAATAACCGAACGGTGCTTATTTTGCAAAAGTTTTTTTCTTTTTGAGACTAAATGAACTGATTTAACCCCACCGAACCTACTCTTGTTCGCGAATCCGATAAAAAATGACCTTGGACTCAGGTGCAAAAGTGTCATCTATCGCTTCATCAGTCACAGAGTCAATTAATTCCTCCCAGCTCCCCTCTTCCAAGGTAAATGAAAAATCGACAGCGTAAAAAGTTCCAGGTTTACCATTCCATTCAATGACAATATTTCCCTCTATATCCCGTATAATATTAGTTATCCTTAAAGGGTCATCTGAAATTGTGGTAATTACGCAGCCTTCGGCTCCGTCTGACTCGATCGTATAATTAATCCCTTCTTCAGCTGGGGCTCCACCAACAGTGATCTTGCTGAGGTGCTCCGTATTGAACGCATCTATAGTTTCCCTTAAAAAGGTAAGTGTTGATTCAGGTTCAAGATTAATTGCCGAAATATTGACCGGGTTTCCTCCACCGCCAAATACAGCTGAGCTAGTTGCATCGACATTCATCTGAACACCGTTCACAATAAAATAGGACTCATAAGATGATCCGTTAATTATATTCATCGTGGGACCTTCGGGACCTGCAGGGAGTCTAAATCCAGGAGGACCACCGATCCCGTCATTGCTTCCTCCCGTGAGGCGTATCGTAGAATTGTCAACAGTGATTGTATAACCGCTAGCAACTTGAAATCGTTGTTGAGCTGAAACTTGCGGAATTTCAACTATTGCATCAATAATGAAAACATCATCTTCTATCGAGACGTTAGGATCAATAATCTCAACATTGGAATTAGCCAGATCCCAATTAGATTCCTCAAATATATCAGTTCCATCCGCACCGGTCCAAGTGATTCCAGAAACTTGTCCCGTCTTAACAAGCACCTTCAAGATGAGTTCTTCTTCAGTACCGGATTCACTAATTCCCTTAAGGATAAAAGTAGTTGTTTCTGTTAGCGTGACATCCAGATTACCATCCAAGTCTTCTGGGTCAAAATCAGCCATCTTGGGGCCGGTCCCATCGTCAAGGCTCAATGAAACAGTATCCTCGCCAACGACCCATGATAAGTTCACCGTTTCGCCGACCTGAACAGATTCCATACTCGATTCGAAGGATACGATAACATCATCAGGAATAACGGGATCCGTCGCTGCCACGATTGTCGGAACGCCATCCTGCCGCATTTCAATTAACATGTTTACTCCTTCTTCGGCCGGATCACCATCAATTGAAACCTTTCTAAGATGTTCAGCATTGAACGCATCTATCGTTTCATTTTCAAAAGTAACCGTACCCCCATCTTGTATATCAATTACCGAACTATTGACTGGATTTCCTCCACCACCAAAAATGACTGAACTAGTCTCATCGATATTCATTTGAACGCCATTCACAATAAAAAACACTTCAACGAACGAACCGTTTTTTATATCCAAAATCGGACCCTCAAGTCCCGCCGGCAACTTTGAACCATTAGGACCCCCAATCCCGTCATTACTTCCTCCCGTAAGACGTATCTCTGAATCATCGACCGTGATCGTGAATCCGCTACCTACCTGAAAACGCTGCTGACCTGTCAATTGCGGTATTTCAACTATTGAACTGGCAATGATCACATCATCATCAATAGAAATATTCGGATCAATAATATCCACTGGCGAGTTACTCAAGTCCCAATTCGCCTCATCGAAAATGTCAGCTCCGTTTGCGCCGGTCCAAACAATCTCAGCCATTAAAGAGGATTTAAAAAACCCAATTGCGAAAATGAATGTGATGATAGGATTTAAGAATTTCATTTATTCAATGAGTGCTCTTTATTCATGAATAGACTTTTACTGCCTTTAAAAATTCCATGCATTGAAACCTTGGCATGGCTCAATCGGTCATTTGTTCTATCTGCGTCTACGCAACAATAAAACAACACACCCAATCGCACCAAACAACCCAACCGAAGGTTCAGGGATAGCTGTTATCGTGGATCCAGCAGCACCTAAGGCATCAATAGTAAAATTTAAGCCTTCCTGCGCAGCTGTACCATTGATAGTAATCTTAGACAAGTGCTCTGTATTGAACTGAGCAATGGTTTCTCTGGTAAATGAAAGAGTCGCTCCAGTGTCCAAATTAATAGATGATATATTGACCGGATTTCCTGCTCCTCCCAATGTGACAGAGCTGGTCCCATCCACATTCATCTGAACTCCATTAACTATAAAGAAAGCCTCGAGTGAAGACCCGTTGATAATATTTAATGTGGGTCCTGCAGGTCCAGCAGGAAGCTTTGATCCGGGAACACCGCCAATACCATCGTTACTTCCTCCTGATAGGGTGAAATTAGAACCATTCAGCGTCATAGTGAATCCACTGGCCACTTGAAAACGCTGCTGAGCAGAAACTTGTGGAATCGATACCGTCGCATTGTTGTAAGTAACGTCGTCTTCAACAGTCACGTTAGGCCCGAGGACAAAACCATTGGCCAACCCACTATAGTTAGCACCATCAAAAATATCGGTTCCAGCATTCCCTGTCCATATCACTGCCCCATTAGACAAAAAACTAGATAGGAATAAAAATGTTGCTATATATTTAATCATAAATTTGGGGTATATAAGTTAATGATTTTAAACCTATTATCTTCTTATTTCAATATTATTATTCCATAGCAAGGGCTGATTAAATAATATCTCGGCTAATCGTAATAATTAATAAATATCAGTTAATGATTCTAAGTGAATTTCAATAAATTTGGGAGTAAAAGGACACTGATATCATGGAAATCCACCTTCACATTAAGGGACAAAAAATTGGACCGTTATCCATTTACGAAGTCAGGGAAAGTCTGCGATCCGGCAAAATTAATGCCGATTGCATGGCTTGGATTAGAGGAATGGAAGAATGGAAGCCTTTACGTGATTGTGATCCTTTCAGAGAAAGCATGGAAGTTACACTGGCTGATGCAAGCCATGAAACGATTATTGTTACGGAGAAGGAACGTGAAACAATTGATCAGGCATATAGCGCCGAAAAGGTGCACGGACCCAGACCCTGGATACGGCTATGGGCCAGAGTCATTGATTTCCCGATCCTAATTCTTCCAGGCCTAATATTTCTTAGAGCTTATTTCGGAGAGGATAAATTAAATATTTATATGGGACCAGAGGCTCTACAAAATCTCTTAGAACAAAATCAAACCTCTCAACCTAGTATGATAACGCTAGTTACAATAACCTCAGTTATTTGCATCTCATGGGTAATCACAGAAACATTAATTCTGAGTTGCTTTTCCACAACATTAGGAAAATGGATACTCAATACAAAAATCTCAGATGCAAAAGGAAAAAGAATTAGGCCTAAGTCGGCTCTACTTAGATCTTTTAATGTCTGCTTCCGGGGATGCGGTCTCATAATATTCCCTTTCGTTTTTATATGCCCCATCATTTCTTACTTCTCACTAACAAAAAGAAACACGACTTCATGGGACTATACCCAAGAAACAAAAGTAAATCATGGAGACCTTTCAGTTCTTAGAATCATGGGAGCTGTTTTAATGATTTTAATCACCCAAAATATATTTGGATTGCTTTTCTCATCACTAGAATCTCCGGTCAATGCAAGCCCTTAAATATTGTAAATTCGATGCCTAAGAACTACGTCTACTTTGATCTTGAAACGATTCGTTCCGCTAATGATGTAGGTGGCTGGAATAATAAAGGAGACATGAGAATGTCAGTCGGTGTTACTTACAGCACAAAAACCAATGAATACATCGCTTACCCGGAAAAGAAGATCGAAGAACTAATAAAGCAATTAGCTGGAGCTGATCTGGTCATAGGGTACAACCATATAAATTTCGATTACTCCGTCCTAGAAGGATATCATCCATTCTCATTAAATGATCAGTGCATCAGTCTGGATCTGATGGTCAGTATTGAGGAAAAAATAGGCCACAAAATTAAACTTGAATCTGTCGCCTCAGCTACGCTCGGAACCGGTAAGACAGCCCAAGGCCTAGATGCCATAAGATGGTGGCGGGAAGGCAAGTATAGGGAAGTGGCAGAATATTGCTGTTACGATGTTAAGGTTACAAAACTAGTGCATGAATTCGGAGCAAAGAATGGTTATATCCAATATGATGACAAATTTGGTAACATTCAAAAAACAGAAGTGGACTGGGATTTAGCCCAGTAGATCAATTATCTCTAGATCAAAATCCAGCACTTAGCTGGCATTTAAAAATGAATTTGCCGTGCGCTCATCACAAAAATAAAGTACCATAATACGTGCATAGATTGCCCTCACTCATGCAGATCATAAGATCAATCTTACAGGTTACAATTCTGCTCATTTCTTCATTCAATTTAGTCAAAGCAGAGAACGTAATCATTTCAGAAATCATGGCTGATAATGAGAGCACATTAGAGGACGGCCATGGCAATTATTCAGATTGGATTGAAATAAAAAATCCGAACCCGATTAATTTCAATCTGACCGGCTATTTCTTAACTGACGATCAATCCAATTTGCGAAAATGGATTTTTCCTGATCAGACAATTATCAGCCCCAATGGATACTTAATAGTATTTGCTACTGGCCAAGAAGACCCAAATCACACTGACTCTCAGGGGAATCCTTACACAAATTTCTCATTAAAAAGTGAAGGTGAATATCTGGCACTGATTGACCCTGACGGTGAAGAAATAGTACAGCAATTTTCTCCTAAATATCCACCCATCCCAAAAGATATATCTTATAGCAAATCCGGATATTTTCTTGAACCCTCACCTGGAAAAGCTAACAAGGAAAAACTCGTTCAAGGTTTTGTAAAAGATATAAAGTTTAGTATTGATCGTGGAATATATTACGAGCCTTTTGATCTTACTATTATCAGTGAAACTGAAGGTTCCAGTATCTACTATACAATGGACGGCAGTGCTCCGGATCCATCCAATGGAAAAATCTATAACAAACCTATATCTATAAATATCACTACACTTATAAGAGCTGCTGCATATAAGGATAATTTTGTGCCAACCAACGTCGATACCCACTCATATATCTTTCATGAAAACACATTAAAGCAGCCTAACGTTGGTCCGGGACTTCCAAGATCATGGGCAGGAAAGCCAGCCGACTATGAAATGGATCCGGAAATTGTTAATAATCCTAATTATTCGAATAAGATCATCCCTGCACTTCAAGCATTTCCTAGTCTTTCTATCGCCATCAAACAGGAGGACTTCTATGGATCGAAAGGACTTTATCAAAACCCGAAAAGCCAGGGAGACAGTTGGGAAAGATCTGTTTCAGTAGAATTTATACCAAATGATGAAAATGAAGATAAATTTCAAATCAACTCGGGCATGCGAATTCAGGGTGGAAGCAGTCGAAATCAAGACATTCCAAAGCACAGTTTCAGTCTTCGGTTCCGTAAAGAATATGGAAATGCAAAATTAAAATATTCACTTTTTAACGGTTCTCCTTATGGAAGCTCTGCCGTAGAAGAATTTGATTATCTACAACTCCGTGGAGGATTTAATTTTGGATGGACTCACAGACACTATTACCAATCAAAACATGCTCAGTACAATCGGGATCAGTTTGCTAATGACCTTTTTCTGGCCATGGGAAACATAGGAATTCACGGCCGCTGGACTCATCTATATATCAATGGCCTTTACTGGGGAATCTATCATCTACATGAGAGACCCGATGCGGATTATATGAAGGCTTATTTCGGAACCTCATCAAAACCTTACGATGCAATTAATTCAAATTCGGCCACCAATGGAACTACCGCAGCTTATAACAGAATGGCTGCTATGAGCTCAAATAACATCTCATCAGCAAAAAAATATAAAGAACTCAGTGAGCATCTTCATATCGATTCATTAATCGATTATATGCTACTTAACTTTTACATAGGAAATCGGGACTGGGACGGTCATAACTGGAGAGCAGCAGGGAACGGCCCTGGGGGTGAGCCTTTTCATTTCTTTCCATGGGACAGCGAATTTGCCCTTTCCCCAAACGGTGCTGGGGTAATTAATAGTCCTGCTTCGATAAGTAATGCTTTAAACACTGACGTAACCAATAAAAGCGGCAATCAACGGCCTTCAGGAATACATCAAAATCTTAAAAAAAATGCATGGTACCAGTTAAAATTTGCAGATCGCATTAGAAAGCACATGTACAATGGTGGTCCCCTCAGCCCCGATGGGACAAAAACAATATGGTTACGAAGATCCAATGAGATGGACTTGCCAATCATCGCTGAATCTGCCCGTTGGGGTGACTATAGACGTGACGTCGATGCCGGGAGATGGAATTCATCACAATTCGATTTGTACACGAGAGATGAACATTATTTGAAAGATCAACAATGGATATTAAACACATACTTTCCGGGAAGAACTAAAGTCGTCTTATCCCAATTGCGGGCCCGTGGTCTGTATCCTAAAACTGAATCGCCTGATTTTTCTCAGCACGGAGGCCAGGTTTCTTCTGGATTTTCATTAGATATGGATAATCCGAACGCTGGCGGCACTATCTACTATACGTTAGATGAATCAGATCCACGCATCTCGGATACCGAACCTGAAGAAAATTTTCTAGTTCCTGAAAAGACCTCCGCTCTGGTTCTTGTTCAATCAGAAGATGGCGGACTGGATCTGGATTGGACGAATGTTAATTTTAATGATTCACAATGGCAGAGCGGCCAGACAGGCATCGGTTTTGAAAAAATTGCCGGTAACTATCAGCCTCTAATTAACTTCCCCCTCTCTTCCATGCTGGGAGCCAATGCTTCCTGCATGATCCGTGTTCCATTTAATATTCCCAATCAGGAAGCCCTCAACAAAATCTTTTCACTTGAACTGAACATGAAATATGATGACGGATACGCTGCCTTCATCAACGGAGAATTTGTCGCCGGAAAAAACAACCCCGAAACGCTGATCTGGAATTCAATAGCTACCCAGTCTCACCTCGACTCCTTGGCTATTGAATTTGAATCAGTTGATATATCAAACGCGACATCAAAGCTTAAAGTTGGTAAAAACATCCTCGCCATTCAGGCAATGAACTCATCACGTAGAGGCAGTGACTTTCTTATCGTTCCGCAACTCTCCTATGGAACAAAATCTTCAAATGGACTCTCCCCTTCAGCCATTAGATATAATTCCTCTGTAACCTTATCCAAGAGCGGAGCCGTTAAAGCAAGGATCCTTGAAGACGGTGTCTGGTCTGCACTCAATCAAGCTAAATTCATTGTTGGAATTCCTGCAGAGGCAGGAAATCTTGTCATTTCCGAGATTCACTACAATCCGAGCGGACAGTCCGAGGAAAATGAATTCATCGAACTAATGAACATATCCGATCAAACAATACAACTAACCGGTGTGAGTTTCTCTGCGGGGATCCAATACACTTTTGAAGACAATGCAACGCTCGAGCCAATGGCACGAAAAGTTCTGAGGCCAGGAGAGTACACTGGCCAATTAGATAATGGCGGAGAAAACATCACATTACTTGATGCCAATGAAAACATCATTGAAAGCTTCAGATATAACGATAAATCACCATGGCCCGAAACTCCTGATGGAAACGGACCAAGCCTCGTAAGGATAGCACCTAAGCATAGACTCAACCCTGGGCTTCCTTCCAGTTGGAGACCAAGTGTTCAGAATAATGGGAACCCGGGCTCATCAGATGCTACCTCTTTTGAGGGAGAAGATTTAATGGAGTATGCTTTTGGGACAAGCAGCAACATTCATTTTGAGATTAAAGATAATTTTCTCCAGATCCATTATTACAAAAGACTTTCCGCTGATGACCTTGTATTCAAAATCCAGTCCTCGGAAAACCTGAAGAATTGGACAGAGGTTGACAATCTTTATGAAGCTAATTCTATAGCACACCCTGGTCTGAATGAGTTCTCATCAATCACAATGAGATCAATAAACAAGATCAAAAAAGAGATGCCTAAATTCCTTAGGATACAGGTCCGTACAAGAAACTAATCGCGTAAGGCCTTAGCCGGATCGAGTCTTGCAACCATATAGGCTGGAGGAAGCGCGGCCAAAGTACACAGGAGGAAAGCTCCAAAACAAATGATGGCTATATCACTTGGAACGATCTGTGCAGGAATCTCAGCAATGCCGTACATTTCTTCAGGGAAAATTTCCAGCCCCAACCTCTGAGCCAATACATCACGGATACCATTCCTATTATAAAGTACCAATGATCCGGCAGCGAGACCGGAAACAGATCCAATCAAACCCACAATCAGCCCCTGCCCTATAAAAACTCCAACGATCTGGAAAACCCGAGCCCCAAGAGCCTTCATCACACCAATTTCATGACGTTTTTGAACCGTCACGGTTATCATGGTGTTCATTGTACTGAAAGCAGCGACAAGAATAATGAAGAATAAGACAAAATACATCATTCCCCTCTCATTGCGTATCGTAGCAAAGAGTTGCTTGTTCCTCTGTATCCAGGTCTCAGAATTCCAACCAAAGGGCAATAATGCACTTATTTTTTTGTTAATCTGATTAGCCAAAAAAGGGTCTTCCAATTCAATAGACAGGCCATGAACATCGGCTCCCAATTCATAAAGGTCCTGCCCTATCTCTAAGGGAACTAATATCATTTCTCCGTATCGGACTGAATCAAAAATGCCAGTCACTATCATGTCCTTTGGTGTCTTGATACTTTCAGTGAGCTCTTTGACTCTTGATCTGAGTTCATCGTCACTGAGTTGATTATTATCGATTGCGTCAAAAAGATTAGCAACGATCGGTTCAATGTCAGCAGTTGAGAAAGCTTCGATATGTTCTCCTATTGTTATTCCATTACGCTGGGCAAATTGCATAGAAATCAAACAACCATACTTACCGTGTTCTGGCTTGTAGGAGAGATCCAATTCACCTGCATTAATAATTTCTTTGACCCGTTCAGTGAGGGGGTTCCCCTCAGAATCAACTCCCATCATCATCAATGCTGCCTGCCTTCGTGAATCATCAACATCAAACTGGAGAAGAACCTGTCCAGTGACATAAGGAGCGACGGCCTTAATCTCTGGTATTTCTTTTTTTAATCGGTCCTTAAGAATATCCCACCTTCCTGATTCTAATTCAGATTCCAGAGGATCAACTATGACTTGTTGCTGAACCATTAGGTGCGGCTCGAAACCTAAAATTAATTTTTCTAATCTTTTTTCAAAACCAGTCATCACTGCAATGACAACAATCAAAACCGTAACACCAAGAGCTACTCCAAGAACCGAAATTAGAGTAATTATAGAAACATATGTCCGCTTAGGTTTTAAATACCTTAAAGCTAAAAAAAGACTGAAATTTTTGGCCACTGGAAACTAATAGAGTAATTTACCTATGATAGACTACTCTGATAAATCTTTTCTTTCAGCTTAATCTTCTATTCCTGACTTCTTTAATTGCGGAAAAAGTACGACGTCACGAATCGAATCAGCACCAGTAAGCATCATAATAAGGCGGTCGATTCCTACTCCTATGCCACCAGCAGGAGGCATTCCATGCTCAAGAGCCATAAGAAACTCCTCATCTACTTTTTGTGTTTCTTCACCCGCCTGCTCTTCCAGGCGTGCGCGCTGCACATCAGGGTCGTTGAGCTCTGAATACCCTGGGGAAATCTCCTGACCATTAATAATTAACTCATATACATCAACAATAGAATCATCTGAACTGTTTTGCTTTGCTAAAGGAACCAGT
Source organism: Verrucomicrobiales bacterium (assembly GCA_012960505.1). Taxonomy (GTDB): domain Bacteria; phylum Verrucomicrobiota; class Verrucomicrobiia; order Verrucomicrobiales; family DEV007; genus EC70. The sequence goes on along the minus strand of DUBC01000033.1, from coordinate 97,365 downwards.
TCCTTAGGCACATGAGTAACATAAAGAGGATCAAATGTTTTCTCTTCCACGAGCTTCTCGAAGACTTGCTGAGTCACCTCGTAATCCTCCATGTTAGATGAAATCTCTACTCCAAGTTCCTGACACTTTTCACGCCTCTGCTCGTCACTAATATCGAACCAGTCATCCCCAGCAACACTCTTAATTAGCTCCTTATATGGAGCCCTCTTCCATGGTCGACTAAGGTTTATGCTCTTTATGGTATTCCCTTCATCATCTTCAGTTTCAATAGTAAGCCCACCACAGAATTTTTCTGCGAGCGCGCATACCATTTCCTCCACCAGATCGGCCATGGCCTCGAAATCTGCATATGCCCAATAAGCCTCTAGCATTGTAAATTCAGGATTATGCCTCCTACTAATGCCTTCATTTCGGAAGTTTCTATTTAACTCAAAGACCTTAGTCATTCCTCCAACTAGTAACCTCTTAAGGAAAAGTTCAGGAGCGATCCTCATGTAGAGCGGCATATTCAGAGCATTGTGGTGAGTTTCAAATGGTCTGGCCGCTGCACCTCCTGGAACATCCTGTAGCATTGGCGTTTCAACTTCAATGAATCCGCGGTCCTGAAGAAATTCTCTCATCTCACGAACCATCAAGGAACGCTTGAGGAAGATATCACGGCTTTGCTCATTAGAAATGAGATCCAAATATCTTTGCCGGTACCGCGTTTCCTTATCCGTGAGCCCATGATACTTATCAGGCAAAGGTCTAAGAGACTTTGAAAGAACAGTGAAGGACTTTACTTTAACGGTTGGCTCTCCGACCTTAGTGTTAAATGTTTCTCCTTCTACTCCTATCCAGTCACCAAGATCCAACTGTTTGAAAATTTCAAATTGCTCTTCACCGACTTCTTTAGCATTTAAATAGCACTGGATACGACCACGAAAATCAGAGACATCAAAGAAGTGACTCTTACCCATATCTCTGTGAGCAGTGATTCTCCCAGCAATCCTTGCGCTCTCTCCTTCCTTAAAAGAATCCCTCAATTCATAGATATCAGATTCAATATCATACTTCCCTCCAAAAGGATTCACGCCCAATTCACGCAACCTAGAAAGCTTTTCACGCCGCACTGCGATTAGTTCTTCTTCTGTAGTCTTATTTTCCTCTTCTGCCATCAGACAGATAACAAACACCGCTTATGGAGAGGGACAAGTTAGAATTCGAAACCACTCCATAAATAAGATAATCTTTTAGGACCTAATAAATGCCCAAATCTAAATAATTAAGATTCTAACTAGACCCTTTTAATTAAAAGAATAGCTTATAAAAAAGACTACGATGTTAGATAAAAATCCACTGCATTTAATTACATTCATTTCCCTAGTTCTGGCCTCACCTCTCTCAGCTGCCCCCTTTGATCAAAGGCTCTACAACCAAAAAGGAAGGACTTACTCACCAAAAGAAAGCATGGCTCTAATCGAAATGCAGGAAGGATACAGCCTCGAACTTGTTGCAGCTGAGCCAATGGTCGAAGAACCGGCTGCTATCGCATGGGACGGGGACGGTAAATTATACGTCGCAGAACTAAACACCTACATGCAGGACATTGATGGGAAAAATCAGCACAGCCCGGTATGCAGAGTTATCCTCCTTGAAGATACGGACGACGATGGAAAAATGGACAAGAGGTCAGTCTTTGTCGATAAATTAGTTTTGCCAAGAATGATACAGCCCATTGACGACAGGGTTATTATTCGTGAAACCAACACCTTTGACCTGCATTCTTATCGTGACACCAATGGTGATGGAATCGCCGATGAAAAAAAGCTCGTATTTAAGGGCGGGAGTCGAGGAGGAAACCTCGAACACCAGCCCAGCGGACTCGATTGGAACATCGATAATTGGATGTATGTGACCTACACGAATAAAAGATATCGCTGGAAAGATGATCATATTATTGCTGAACAATTGCCGTTCGGTTCTGGCCAATGGGGAGTCACCCACGATGATGTTGGAAGAAATTTCTTCTGCACAGGTGGTGGAGAGAATCCAGCTATGGACTTTCAAAGACCAATGATATACGGAAAAATATCTTTGCCTGGTGAGAAAGAAAATGGATTTCGAACTGTCTTTCCTTTAGTTGAAATTCCTGACGTGCAGGGAGGACATGGCCGTTACCGGAAGAGCAATCTAACACTGAACAACTTTACCGGGTGTGCAGGACAGCACATTTTTAGAGGAGATCGATTGCCTAAAGAAATGTATGGAAATTATTTCATCCCGGAGCCTGTGGGTCGCTTGGTTCGCAGAGCAAGGATAGTTAATCATAATGGTAAGATTATCGTGAAGAACGCAACCCCTGGAACTGAATTTATGCGCTCGAGAGATGCCAATTTTAGACCCGTTAATGCTGGAACGGGCCCTGACGGATGCCTTTATATCTGTGATATGTATCGTGGAATCATTCAAGAAGGAAACTGGGTAAGGCCAGGATCCTATCTCCGAGGAGTAGTAGAAAACTATGGACTAGATAAAAACATTAAACGCGGACGTATCTACAGGGTAGTTCACGAGTCAACTAAAAGAGGCAAGAAGCCACAAATGTTAAATGCAAAGTCCGAAGAATTGGTCGCTCACCTTTCTCATCCTAACGGATGGTGGAGGGATACCGCTCAAAAATTAATTGTTGTTCGCAAGGATAAGTCCGTCGCACTTAAACTCAAATCCAACGTAATGGAACCAAAATCGAGCGTCTCAAGTCTTGGAAGGCTCCACTCATTGTGGACACTGGAAGGGTTAGAGTTACTGGATAACGAATTACTTATCAGAGCGATGAAGGATTCTGATCAAAGGGTACGATCTGCAGCGATCCGTTTATGCGAAGAAAAACTTATAAATGGCAACACCGAATTAATACCAGCAATTTCAAAAATGAAAAATGATCCAGAGATCGAAATTGCTATACAGATAGTGCTGACACTTGTAAGAACAGGCGCGGAGGGAGGCCCAGCAATCATTGAAGAAGTAGTTTCACTTAATAAGGAAAATGAAACATTAAAAGCAATTACCGGAAATTATATGGCTAAAATAAAAGAAGCCAAACGCAAGAGCACAGAAACTAAATTCATTGCTTTAGGAAGGACAAATTATCAGACAATATGTATGAACTGCCACGGTTCTGACGGGAAAGGAACCCCTGTAGCAGGAACCGATCTGACACTAGGCGCACCTCTCCCTAGATCTCCAAGAGTCCATGGCCGCAAGGACATTCCAATCAAAATTATGCTTAAAGGAATGATTGGTGATTTGGATGGGAGAAAATTCCCGGGACCTATGTTACCGCTTGAAAGTTATGATGACGAATGGATCGCCGCGACCCTAACCTATATCAGAAATAATTGGGGGAACAATTCAGAGATGATATCAGCTCAAAAAGTTGCCGCCGTCAGAGCACAAATCAAGGATCGTAAAGAGATGTGGAAATCTTCGGAAATTATAGCCATGGCTCCCATACCACTCATAGAAATGCGAAAATGGAAGTTCACCGCCAGTCACAGACAGGAAGGATGTAATAACGCAATTGATGGGAACATTAAAACTAGATGGGAAACTGGCACTTCACAGATACCTGGCATGTGGTTCGCCTTTGACATGGGCAATGAACGTAAAATCAATACACTCGTTCTTGACTCCTCTGGATCTGCCGAAGATTACCCAAGATACTACAGCATTGAAACATCAAAGAACGGCAAAGATTGGGGGAAATCAATTATAACAGGAAAAGGCCAACATACGATCACTGAAATTGTATTACCTCCCACAACAGCCCGCCATATTAGAGTCACACAACGAGGGACTTCAAATGGCAAGTTCTGGTCAATTCATAAACTTGAAGTTTACGCCAACTGAAATATAAAATTTGAAATTTAGGTCATTAAATCATGAATGACCCTGCCCGAAACATCAGTCAGACGGAAATCACGCCCACCATAGCGATAAGTAAGTTTTTCATGGTCCATGCCAAGGAGATAAAGAATTGTAGCATGTAAATCATGCACATGGACAGGGTTAACAATAGCGTTCATTCCAAACTCATCAGATTCTCCATAAGCAAAACCTCCTTTCAGACCGGCACCAGCAAGCATCATAGAGAAAGCTGTGTGATGATGATCCCGGCCCGGCTTCTTTTTATCATGCTTTTGCGCGTATGGTGTCCTGCCAAATTCTCCTCCAAATACGACCAAAGTATCGTCGAGAAGACCACGAGATTTCAAATCATTAATTAAAGCCGCGGCAGCTTTATCTGCTTCTGCACAGAGTTTTGAGTGGGACGCATAATGATTTTCATGCGTATCCCAAGGCTGATTACTAGATCCCTTAGTATAATATACCGTTGTAAATCTTACTCCCCTTTCAGCCAATCTGCGGGCAAGCAAACAAGAATTGGCGAACTCTGTAGTACCATAATTCTCTCTTGTCTTGGAAGATTCTTTAGATATGTCAAAAGCATCAGTTGCCTCTACCTGCATCCTGTAAGCCGTTTCCATTGTAGATATGTGGGATTCAAGCACAGTATCTTCTCCTCTTCTCTTTTTGTGTGCATCGTTCATTTTTGCAAGAAGATCAAGCTGCTGCCTCTGTTCACTTTTCGCAGAGCCAGGACTTTTAATATTTGCTAGAAGCTTATCTAACGACATGTCACGAGTGATCACGCTTGACGCCTGAAATTTAGCAGGCAAAAAACCTGCACTCCAAAGTGCAGGACCAACAACAATTTTTGGGCTTGGCCTAAGCACAACGTACCCCGGTAAGTTTTCATTTTCGGATCCTAGACCATAAAGTGCCCAAGCCCCAATCGAAGGTCTCGTTGGTTGAAGAACTCCAGTATGCATTTGTAGTAAAGCCGGCTCGTGATTAGGAACATCACAATGCATTGATCTGATCACGCAAAGATCATCCGCAATTTTACCCAAAGAAGGTAAAGACTCACTGATTTGAAGGCCTGATTTACCACAATTATCAAACCTTAATGGTGAAGGCAAGAAACCAGCCTTAGCTGACTTAAATAATTTACCCTCAGGCTTCACTCCTTCGTGCTTCACTAAATCCGGCTTAGGATCAAAAGTATCAATGTGAGAAGGGGCACCATTAAGAAACAAAAAAATGACCCGCTTAGCACGAGGGGAAAAATCCCTCTTCGGGCCGGCAAGCGAATCTAAGGCAGCCGCATTACTCCCGCCGAGAATGTTCGCCATCCCGAGAGCACCGAACCCCATCGCAGAACGACTGAGCATTTCGCGACGATTGATATAATTTTGATTCTGGTGATTAATCACGAAAAATAAACTCGTTTGAAATTATTAAGTTCTGAGCAAGTCCTGACCAACGTTCCTTTTCTTTTTCTTTCCCACTTCTTATAAATTCCATTGCATTCGATAATTCTTCCATTGATGGAGGTCTAGATAAAATTCTACGATAAATTTTCTCAATGGAACTGGCTTTGTCCTCAGTAACTAAAGCCAATGCTACTGCACTAGATCGGGCTAACACAAATGAACTATTCAGAAAATAAAGCTTCTGGGATGGGGTAACCGTTTCATCGCGACTGGAACTGTGAATATTGGCATCAGGATAATCAAAGAGAGCCAAATAATGATCAAGCTCCTTCCTGCTGATTTTGCTATATACAGTTCGTCTCAAATTCTTTTGATTCGAAATTAGACTCGATTCATTTCCACTGTCCCCACGTTCAAGTTCTCCGGAAACAACTAACATTGAATCTCTAATCATTTCCGCTGAAAGTCGTCTCCTTTTAAAATATGAATAGAACTTGTTCTCCTCATCTTTTATCCGTTTATCAGAAGACACGAGAGAACTCTGCCTATAAGTAGAGGACAACAGAATCTTCTTCATCAAACTCTTCACCGACCATCCCCCTTCAATGAATGAAATGGCAAGATGATCCAACAATTCAGGATGAGTCGGGCGAGCACCTAGATGGCCAAAGTTGCTTGTTGTATAAACCAATCCACGTCCAAATAGCATTTGCCAAATTCTGTTAACTGCGACCCTAGCAGTTAATGGATTCTGCGGATCGGAAATTGCCTCAGCAAGCTCAAGCCTGCCGCTGCCTTTCGTAAATATTTTTGGAGCTTCTCCTGATAGTATTTTCAAAAATGCTCTAGGAACAACCTCTCCCTTGTCTTGAACATCGCCCCTATTGTATATCGGCAAATCTTGTGCTTTTCCATCTTTCACCACATGTATCACAGTTTTAGACCCGCCCTCATTATCCAACTCACGTTTGTGGATCTGAGTACTCGCAAATACCCCAGCCAATGCATGGTAGTCAGCGACACTTATCGGATCATATTTGTGATCATGGCATCTTGCACATGCAACGGTAAGGGCAAGGAATCCTCGACTAACTACATCTACACTATCCTCCCATTCTTCAGCCTTAACTTCGAGCCTACCTCGATCATAGTATTGAGGTCCCAAACCCAAGAAACCAAGGGCAACGAGATCCTCATTGCCAGTCCCTTCGATTTTATCCGCAGCTAACTGTAACCGAATGAACTGATCGTATGGTAAATCACTATTGTATGATTTAATCACCCATTCTCTGTATCGGTGAGCGTGAGGATAAAAGAATTTTACATTATTACCAACCTGATGAGCCTGATCCTCAGCATAACGAGCAATATTCAACCAAGTACTCGCCATTTTTTCACCGTACTCAGGACGGTCAAAGAGACTATCAATTAATCTTTCATATTTCTTTTCATCAGTATCCTCTTTGAACCTTTCCAATTCATCTGATGATGGAGGAAGACCAATAAGATCATAAAAAATTCTTCTAATCAGAACTTCTGAACTGGCATCGCCCTCAGGCTCCAACCCATTTTTTTTCATCTCAGAAAGAACGAAAAGATCAATATCCCCTCGAGACCATCCCCTATCATCAATTTCTGGTGAATCGACTTTGGAAGGGCTTACAAAAGCCCAGAATTGTCTAGCTTCCTCCCAATTTATATCATGCTCATTTGCATTGAGTTCCAAAGTCCCATTAAAAGAAAAAAGGAACGATAGCAAAACAATTGATCGCATCCTTCAGACACTAGATTATTTCAATGCCACACGCAATATCTTATAACATTATAATTTAATGTAGGACCTATTCTGACGATAAAGTTCAAGCCTATTTTGAGCAGACAATGCTTCAGAATCATTTCCATAAACTTCGATAGCTTTAATTATAGTTTTTATTGCCCCATCAAAATCTCCATCTGCGGCCTGAGCAATGGAGAGAAGATCTAAGTAGACAGGATTCTTATTATTAGTAATTTTGCAAAGGCGCCCGGCAAGAACCTTCGCTTCTTTGGGCTTGCGAATTGAAGAGTCCTTATCTGCCGCCAAAATCCAAGCCAAATTTTCTGCGGCCTCAATAAGTTTCGGAAAGCGGCGCAGTGTTTCCTTATACTTTTCAATAGCTGAACGATTATCACCAGCATCACGCAAAGAATTAGCCATTTCCAATAATTGCATACCTTCATCTTTTTTTATGCCCAGCCCTCCTCTAAGTATTTTCATCATCCTTATAACGTCAGGAGAATTCGGATACTTTTGATTGAATTGTTCAAGATAACTCAATGCGTGCCTTGGCTCATTAGCATCTAATAACTGCGAACTGACTCGGGTAGGATCCGGTTCAGGTAACTGACTAATGAAGCGACCAGGAAACGGAACCGCAGAAACCCTCCAAGAATCTTTTGAAGCACTAAGAATTCGTGAATCATTCAGGATCTGCACTAAAGATACCCTTCCTTTATAAATTACAGCCACATTATTGTCCTCATCGACTAGAAAACTACTTGGCACTGGCAAGTCTACCCACCGATCAAGAACCGCTTTTTGAAAAAGATCAAGTATCCTTATACCTTCCATCGAAACAGAAGTGCTCTTAAAAGGAAAAGCCAAGGAAGTTTCTTGATTCTCATCAACATTCAGTAAATGGATTCTCAGTCCTAATTTTGCCAATTTTTTTTCACCCCATGCCCATTCTTTCAACTCCTCAATACAGGGCTCACAAGTAGCAGACCAAAGATTGATAAGGACAGGCCCACTGTATTCTGGAAAACCATCAATCTTTGGGAAAGGGAGCCGCGCAGGCAACACGATGCGGGCTTCATCCTCATCTGGTAATACATTCTGCTCAGAAGCGACTAGAGGTTTTAGTACTGGTGGAACCCAAGGAACTGCCTCTTGAGATTCGGAGCTAATAATATAAAAATTAGACGATTCAATTCCCTGAATCTCACTTGAGAAATTTGCTCCCCACTTAACAACAACTTTCTTTATCTTCTTCGAATCTCCGAGCCCAAAATGCAGGAAAGAACCCGTCTGCGATAAGAATGCGTCTCCCCCATGAACTGTTCTAAGAAGCGGGGAACTTACTCCTTCAATCCACACCTCCACAGTCGATCCTACTGCATCTCGGTTAACTTTGATACCGTCACCCTCCAACTTAATACCCAACCATTCTGTATTCTTTTCTGAGCGGTTCTCCAGAAGTCTGACCCTCGGAGCATTGCGGCATGTGAGCCAAACATCTAAATCACCATCAAAATCCCAATCATTTGCAACTAGGGCCCGCGCATCATCAGCAAAATTAAATCCGGTAACTGCCGAATTATCAGCAAAACCTTTACCCTTACAGTTAATAAATGCGCAATTCCTCTCTCTTCCGCTGAAGGATCGATCCTGATGCAATAATCTATTCAGAGCCCTCCATCCCTGCTTATAAAGAAGACTCTTATCTTCTCCATCATTAGCAGTTAGAGGAGACTGCGACACGACCTGTCGCCAATAAACGCTTCACAAATCTCCAGAGTCAGGAGAAGTAATGAATCCATTAGCAACCAATAAATCAAGCCAGCCATCATTATCTATATCTGCAAAACGTGAACCCCATGCCCAACGGCCCATAGTTGCATTTGTCGTTTCACTAACGTCTTTAAATGGATTGCCAGAAATCCCCTCAAAGAGTGAATTACCTCTCGCGTGCCTGCGAAAACCTTCGATCTGAACTGACTCTGCATCAGACTTGAATTGGCGTTGATAAGTAATCCTATTACCGGCAGACGAAAACATATTACTAATATATAAATCAAATAAACCGTCCCTATTATAGTCTCCCCAACTCACAGACATCCCGGCCGACATATCTTGAACTCCCAGTTCTTTCGAAACATCAACGAACTTACCTGCATTGTTCTGATAGAGATTATTGCGGCCATAATCGTTAGCCACATAAAGGTCAGGGTCACCGTCCCTATCGTAATCCTCCCAACTCGCCGCAAAACTGAACCTATCATTATTTTGATCGAGCCCGACTTCTTTAGTCACTTCCGTAAAATTCCAATTTCCGTCATTTCGAAGAAGTTTATTCTTTCCGCCATTCTTTGCATCATGATAGGGCATCGGTTCACCCATCACGCCGCTCTCTCCCTCATAACCCGCGGGCGGATTATAACCACAAAGGAACAGATCCAAGTCACCATCATTATCATAATCTGATGCCGTTATTGAAAAGGTCTGGGCATGTGTTCCGAGGCCAAGAGCAAGTTCAAATTTAGCGTCACCAAGATTATCCATGAAAAGAATTTTAAAGTCCTGAGATATGGCCAGATCACGGTCCCCATCATTGTCGAAATCAAGAATTAAGGCACTCGCGCAATAGTCTATCCATCCAGTATTACTTTCGGCAGTAATGTCTTTAAGGTTACCCTCAGGGCTTCTAATAAACAGTCGGTTAGGAAGACCTCCCTGCTGGCAAATATATACATCATCCAGACCGTCCCCATTCACATCGCCAAGAGCTATACCGTGATTAGCTACAACATCCAATCCAAAATCACGAGCTAACCGAGACCTCCAATGATCTGTAGACCTCAAGAATTGATCAAGGTAAGCTCTCTCTTCGCCAAACACAGAGCCTGTCACATCTGCAAAGAGTTTTTCACTCCCCTTACCCAACCTACGAACTTCTTCAAAAGAAAGGGCTTCAATGCCAAGTAATTTGGGGTCCTCCTCAGATAAAGTCCAAAAAGTATTCCACTCAGAATTAATTTGAATCTGCTGCCCCTTAACGGGCCCCGAAATATGAACGAGCACTTGAGCACTGAACCGGTACTTCAATAAGTTGATCCTATAAAGTTTAAGCTCAACTTCAATTTCAGAAGAGCTATCAAAGAACGAAACCAGTCCATTCAAAGCAGCAGACAAAGGAACCCGATTAGCATTGTCAGGATTTCCCCTAAAAACGGCAAATTCTTTATTCTTAAAATATTCTTCAAAGACTTCAGGTCGCAAAGGGCCACCATTATATTTGTCGTCTGCAAATTGGTCCATGTTTGAATTCTTAAATTTCTCTGGTGATCGAAGAATGATTGCCATCTCCTTGAGTTTCTTAGTCGCTGATTCACTCAACACCTCAGAGTTCCAACCGTCCTTCTTCGGATCGATTCTACGCCAAGCATCTTCGAGCGGCTTAATTACTTTCTTGTTCTGCAGTCCAGGAGCAACAATCATTTCCCCAACTGCGGTTGATTTGAAGTCCTCTAAAATCTCAACCTGTCCCGCTCTCCCTTCTGAATCTGAAGATTTTTCTTCAGAGCAACTCTGCACGAATAAGAGCACAGAAAGAATGGTCATCTGCACCACAATGCCCACAAAATTCTGAGACTTCGGGTCCATCTTAAAACTTTGCATGATTAAAACAAAAAATACAACTAAGTCCGGGAAAACATTAATCCCAATGACTCGAGAGTAATACTACCCATTCTTTATTGAACGTCTAATTGCATTAAGTGCAATTCCTATCCCTGCAACCACAAACAAACCCGGAAACCAGAGCGTATAGAGAGGCGCCAAGGTGCTTTGTTTAAGGATCGCCCTATCGGGATCATCTGGATTGACCCAGCATTGAGTGCGCTTTCCTTCAGGAAATGGCGCGATCTTTTTTTCGGCCTTTTTCCGGTTGGAGCTGGGACCATCAACACGCTTAATAGATTTTCCTGTACGGTCCTTTCCTCCATAATTATAAACATATTCAACCACTGAAACATAATAGAATGGGCTATTAGGCGTTGGTCTGAATTCTTGGATTTCTGACTTCACAACAAGGCAGGAAGTCACTTGCCAAGAACGAGTTTCTTTAGCTTTTCCATATGCCACCAACAAACCATACACAAAAATTAAACCGATAACGGCAACTGAAAGCCCAAAAAAAATGCTTCCAAATACAGAGAACAGTCTCTTCGTTTTCTTGTCACTCATTTGCTTCAGTTCCAATTAATCCTTTTAAACACATATGTCTCCTGAAAAATTATCAAGAAACACCAAATACCATTTGGCAGTTATTACTTGTTAGACATTCTTGAAATTAGGAAGGAAAGTTACCCCATGTCACTCTCTGAAACAATTACCTCTGATCTTAAAGACGCGATGCGCGCAAAGGATAGCCTCAAGCTTGCCGTGTTACGTTCATTAAAAACGGCTATCACGAATACAACCATTGAAAAATGTGGAGCCAAAGGTCAACTGGACGCGAGCGCTGAAATCGGAGTTGTCCGAACAGCAATCAAACAGAGACACGATTCAATTGAAAAATTTGAAGAGGCCGGAAGAAATGATCTATCAGAAAATGAAAAGAAGGAAGTCACCATACTCGAAGGGTATCTTCCTGCAGCCCTAAGTGAAGAGGAGATTAATCAACTTATCGACGAATCCATAAATGAGGCCGGAGCAACCTCAAGAAAGGAAATGGGGCAAGTGATGAAAATTTTACAACAAAAAACTGAAGGTCGCGTGGACAATAAGACTCTTTCTTCCGGAGTCATGCAGCGACTTTCATAAGTTCAAGAAGTTCTGAATAATTCTCTGACAGCAATTATTGTAGCCGGAGGCTTGAGTAGCCGTATGGGTTTCGATAAAATTCTTGCTAAGATCGGGGACAGCACTGTCATCGAATATACCATTAATGCATTCCTAGAATGCATTAGCGTAAATGAGGTAATAATTGTCATTAATGAAAAAAGTATACAAAAAATTAAGGATCTAATTTCTGATACTAATACGGGAGATAAAATTAGAATTTGCACCGGAGGAAAATCAAGAAGGGACTCAGTAGCGAACGGCTTAGAGCATGTGGGTAAAGAATCAGGATACGTTGCCGTTCATGATGGGGCCAGACCATGGATTAGACCCGCACAAATCGAAAAGGTGTTCGAAACCGCCATCAAATATGGTGCCGCTGCCAGCGCCAGACCAATCACCGACACAGTCAAGCGCTGTGATCCTGAAGGAACAATCATAGCAAGTATTAGTAAAAAATCTCTATGGGCCATGGAGACTCCGCAAATATTCAAAACCGAACTACTGAAGAGAGCCTATAAACAAGCAATCATTGACGATCATCTAGTCACTGACGAAGTTTCAGCCCTCGAGCTTATTGGAGAGCCAGTAAGAGTCGTCCACGACTCATTTAAGAACCCAAAGGTTACTTTCCCTGACGATCTCAATGCCCAAGACCTCACTCATTAGAATCAGATAAGAGACAAACAAATATAAAAAGTTCTAAGAAAATGTATTTTAATACGTTCTTTAACTAGAAACATGAAAAATTACAGTAATTTGCTAATCGCCCTTGTTATCTGCTTTACATCATGGATAACGGTCGTTCCTGAAAAAGCATTAGCACACGGATTCATCATTACCGACGAACCATTCATTTTCCCTCATCCCCCGCACCCCCCGCACCCTCCTTTTCCCAGGCCCCCAAGACCAATACACAGGTTCCTACCACTCGAGCTTAGAAAGAACAACGTATCGGTAAAGATTAAGAACCAAATAGCACATACGACTTTGGAACAAACTTTTTACAATCCGTCCCGACAACGAGTCGAAGGAACTTACATGTTTCCGATCCCTAAAGGCGCAAAGATCGAGAAGTTCGAAATGGAGGTGAACGGAAAAATGACGGAAGCGGAACTTCTTGATGCTAAAAAAGCAAAACAAATATATGAGAAGATTGTCAGAGAATCAAGAGACCCTGCTCTTATGGAATACAGTGATCACGGCATGTTTAAAATTCGAATCTTTCCTATCGAGCCCGGCAAAGAAAAAAATATCAAAATCAAATACACTGAAATTCTAAAAAAGGATGGCCGCATCACTTCTTATCGTTATGCGATGAGAGCTGAAAAGTTCTTATCTGTTCCAGTGAAAAGCGTTTCAGTCCAAGTGACAGTTGAATCTGACAAAGAGCTCAAGTCAATCTATTCACCAAGCCATCAAATTGATGTGAACAGGAAAGGCAAGAAACGTGCAGTCATTGGATACGAAGAAGAAAATTTAATACCGGATACTAATTTCGAATTATTTCTTGCTACTGACTCACAAAAAGGGTCTCCAATAGGATTTGATTTTCTAACTCATAATGAAAATGAATCAGATCAGGGATACTACGCAATGCTTCTATCACCAGGATCATGGGAAAATAAGAAGGTTATTCCTAAAGATATAATTTTTGCTATCGACACGTCAGGATCAATGAGAATCAAGAAACTAGATCAGGCTAAAGCCGCTCTAGAATTCTGTATCGATCAACTCAATCCAGAAGACCGGTTCGATATTATCCGCTACTCAACGGAAACTGAAACTCTTTTTAATAAATTAAGAACAGCGAAAGAACAGCAAACCAAAGAGGCCAAGGAATTCGTAAAAGATCTAAAAGCCGGAGGAGGCACAGCGATAGAAGAGGCCTTAATCCTAGCTATAGAAACTATCTCGAAACAAGGAAATGAAGAATCCATCCGGCCAACCCAAATCATATTCATCACTGACGGAAGACCCACGATTGGAGAGACCAGAACCGATAAAATTATTGATCGACTAGTTAAGAAAAGACAGGAAATAAAAGGAAATATGCGCATTTTCTCGTTCGGAATCGGAACCGATATCAATACCAAGCTCCTCGACTTGATTTCCCAGAAAACAAAAGCTTCAACCGAATACGTTCTCCCTGAAGAAAATATCGAGCACAAAATCTCTAGATTCTATGAAAAAGTTTCTCAACCGGTCATGGCAAACATATCAATACAAACCGAAGGTAACGTTCGACTCAATGAGCAGCACCCCAATAATCTTCCTGACCTCTTTAAGGGAGATCAACTGGTAATATTTGGACGCTACAAAACAAAGAAGAAGGAAAATGATAGAAGTATTAGATTTGAACTTGATGGGAACATCGCAGGGGAAAAAGTGAAGTTGAAATTCGAAACTAAAATCGGAAAAAAATCAAAACACAGTTTCATTCCAAAATTATGGGCGACTCGACGCGTGGGATACTTGCTGGAAGAGATTCGTTTGCACGGTGAAAATAAGGAGCTCAAAGAAGAGGTAGTAGCATTGTCAAGGAAGTGGGGCATTGTCACTCCATACACAAGTTACCTAATAATTGAAGATGAAGAGTCAAGAGGCATCCCAGTCGCACGACAATCCATGGGCAATCGAATCAGCTCCAGTAAGCTAAACTCTGATTCGGCAAATCCTACCAACTCACAAGCACTTCCTTCGATCAAAAACCAAAATTGGTTCCAGAGAGATTTTGAAAAAGAAAGTTTCAGAGGACTCGCTAAGAGTGATAGTGGTTCTGGCGCAGTAGCTGCTGCCCGAGCCAGCGAACAACTCAAACAAGCAAATCAGTCAAAAGCATTCAAAACCGCTTACAAAGAATCACAATACGGCAATCAAATAAGTTTTGAACAACAAGCGACGAGAACCATCGCAGGAAAAACATTTTTCCAGAACGAAGAGGCTTGGATCGATTCACTGGTCCCAGAACAAAAAGACCGAACAGCCAAGCGGTTAAAGTTCGGCTCCAAAGAATACTTTAAATTACTTAATCAAGACGCGAATACCGCAAAGTGGCTCTCAGTGGCAGTCAATATGCAAATCGTAATTGACGGAATCCTTTATGAAATTTTCAGTCCGGAATCTTGAATAATATTTTATTTTTACACATCTCAATCAGTCCATTGATTTTAGCGCTTATCTGACTGATACTAGCTTTCCCCGCAAAAAATAAAAACTAGGGACACATAATCCCCAAAAAAAAATATTTGTCCTTAACAATATTCCCTTTGGGTATTGCTAATTGAAAATTCATCATTAGAATTTCCGCCCGATGATAATTAATCTCGAAAAAATACCAGACTGCAAAGCGCTGCTGCGTTTAGAGGTTCCGACTGATGGCGCTAAAGCTGAAAGGAATCAAATTGTTAAGCTCTTTGCCAAGCAGGCAAAAATACCCGGCTTCAGACCAGGAAAGACTCCCGAAGCTGTGATAGAAAAGCGTTTCAAGGCCGAGATAGAAAGCGAATTCGAAGAGCGTATTATGAAACAAGCAATGCAGAAGGCACAGGAAGAAAATGTTGATATTATAAGAATCTCCGAAATCCGCGAACAATCTCACAACATTGATGGCACTTACACGGCAACCATCGAATTAGTCACAGCTCCAGAATTTGAGTTACCTAATTACAAGAGTCTTGAAGTACAAGTTCCAAAAATTGAAGTTACCGACGATCAACTCAATGAATCACTCAATCAAATACGAGAGCGCTTTGCAGATTATAACGATGTTGAAAATCGTGGAGTAGAAATGAATGACTTTGTAGTCATCAACTACAAAGGTAGTATCGATGGAAATCCTGTCGGTGAAGTCATACCTCTTGCCCCCGCAACTCTTGCTCAAAATACAGGGTTCTGGCTCAAGATAACTGATGATTCCTTCCTCCCAGGATTCTGCTCACCCCTTGTCGAGGCCAAGATCGACGACACCAAATCATTGAGTGTCACAATTCCTGAAGATTATCAAGCCGAAGAACTCAGAGGACAAACGATTGATTACGAAGTGGAAATTGTCTCAATTAAAGAACAGATCCTTCCAGATCTAAATGATGAATTCGCCGATAAAATTAATCCCGGGAAATCATTAGAAGAAATCAAAAGTGCTCTTCGTGAACAGATGGAAGAACAACGCAAAGGCTATCGTAAGGAAATGATTACAAACCAGATTCTTTCAAAAATAAACTCAGATCTGGATTTTGAGCTGCCCAAAGAAATAGTCATGCGAGAAACTCAGAGCCGAGTAAATGATATATTCTCATCCAACACAGAGCGCGGCGTTTCTGAAAATGAACTTGTTGAACACCAGGAAGAAATAATTGAGTCAGCAGGGCAACAGGCCCATTCCAGTGTCAAAACCAGTTTCATCCTGGAGCAAATTGCAGAAAAAGAAAAAATAGATGTTAGCCAAGAAGAAATTCTGAAACGTGTCTCTCAAATCGCAGCCCGCCAAAAAACATCCGTAAAACAACTCACTAAACAGCTCGAAAAAAAGAACGGGTTTGGTAGAATTTACAACGGAATAAGAATAGAAAAAACCCTCGATTTACTGCGCAATTCAGCTGTAATAAAAGAAGTTGAAGCCGAGAATCTAGAAACGAAATAAAATAATACAGAACTGTAAAAGGATAGTGATCTGAGCTAACTTGCGTCAGGCAAGGCCCTGCGCTTGATTATCAATTGAAACAGAAGAGAGCCACATAAGAAACTGACAGATCCCCCTATTAGAAAAATGCCAGAATTTCCAACATCTATACTCAGCAATGACAAGCAACAAAATGTCAGCAACATGGTCATTCCAACCGTCATAGAATCTGAAGGTCGCGTCGAACGCGCTTATGATATCTACTCAAGATTATTAAAGGACAGGATAGTTTTTATCGGAAGTGAGATTGATCCCTACAATCAAATCTCCAACTCCGTCATTGCTCAGCTTCTGTTCCTCCAAATGCAAGATCCAAACAAAGACATAAGCATGTATATTAATTCTCCAGGAGGATCAGTTTCTGCGGGACTTGCCATTTACGACACGATGCAATTCGTAACATGCGACATTAATACGTATTGCATTGGGATGTGCGCGAGCATGGGAGCCGTTCTATTAAGTGCCGGGACCACTGGAAAACGTTTTGCCCTGCCAAACTCCGACATCATGATTCATCAGGTATCTGGAGGCGCGAGTGGAACAGCTTCGGATGTTGAGAGGACCGTAGAACACATGTACTCGCTTAAAAAGCGCCTCAATAAGATTCTGGCAAAACATACCGGAAAAACAGAAAAGCAAATTGAAAAGGACGCTGACCGAGATCACTGGATGAGCGCTAGAGAAGCAGCCGACTACGGTCTCGTGGACCATGTCATGGAAAGCAAAAAAGACATCTCAGATGAAACAAAGAAGAAGAGCAAGTCATAGAATGACCATCCGTACTCTAAATCTAATTATTTAATGAAATTGTAAAAGAATGGCCAGAGCCTCAAATTTAACGATGTGTTCTTTCTGCGGAAAGAGCCATTCTGAAGTAAGAAAACTCATTGCCGGACCAGGCGTGTACATCTGTGACAGTTGCATAGTGGTATGTAAAAACATCCTCGATAAAGAAATTAACGAGGACTCAGAAATTCAGATTTCAGATGTTTCAGCTAATGATACGGGCCTCAAGATTCCAGACCCTATTACTATCTGCAAAAAACTAGACGATTACGTGATCGGCCAAGATCATGCCAAAAAAGTCCTGTCAGTAGCAGTGCATAATCATTATAAGCGGATACTTCATGATCGGGGCGAACTCGACAGCTCACGGGCCAAAGCAATAAAAAGCGATCAATTCTCAAAACTTTCAAAAGTCGAATTGGAAAAAAGTAACGTTCTGCTCCTCGGACCAACAGGATCAGGAAAGACATTACTGGCAAGGACACTGGCAAAGGTCCTTAATGTTCCTTTCTGTATCACTGATGCTACTACGCTGACCGAAGCAGGTTACGTGGGTGAAGACGTGGAGAATATTATATTGAGGCTCCTCCAAACAGCTGAGAATGATGTGAGTAAGGCCGAGTTAGGAATTATCTATATTGATGAAATTGATAAAATCGGACGCAAGACAGAAAATGTAAGTATTACGCGGGATGTTTCCGGAGAAGGAGTACAGCAAGCCTTACTGAAAATTCTGGAAGGTACGATATGCAATGTTCCTCCACAAGGTGGTCGAAAGCACCCACAACAGGACTACATACAGGTAAATACCGAAAAGATCTTGTTCATATGTGGTGGGGCTTTCGTGGGTCTCGAAGACGTAATAAAAAGACGATTAGGCAAAGGAATCATGGGTTTTAAATCCGATGACCAATCCTCTGATAAACTTGAAAAGAACAAAAGTGAAACACTGAGGCTTACTGAACCAGAAGACCTATTAGGTTTCGGCCTCATACCTGAATTTATCGGACGACTACCCATCATCTCCACTCTAGATGAACTGAGCGAAGAACAATTAATTAGGATACTAACAGAGCCTAAAAATGCAATGCTTAAGCAATATCAAAAACTAATTGCATTAGAAGGAGCTGAACTAAACCTAACCAAGGATGCCCTCCAAGGGCTGGCTCAGGAAGCCGTTAAGCGAGGCACGGGAGCCAGAGCACTTCGCTCAATATTTGAAAAGCTCATGCTTGATATCATGTACGAACTACCAAGTAATAAAGATATCAAAAAAATATCAATTAATCGGTCTGTAGTTGACGGAAAAAAAAGCCCCGTTCTTAGAAAAAAGGCGAATAAGGATGCCGCATAGCTTAATGCGACAATAATCCCTAAAACAAAACCGACTAAAGGTTACGCAATCCGTCTTCGCCAAAACTCCTTGGAATCTCCTCCTCAATGAGGTCTATTTTTTTCATAACCTCATCATCGAGATCGATTTCTGATGCTGCGAGAGTCTCATCAAGTTGAGCCAACATAGAAGCACCTATAATTGTAGATGCTACAAAATCATGCTGCTTACTCCATGCCGTAGCTAAAGTGGTAACACCTATTCCTAGATCATCAGCTATTTCTTTTAACCTGCTTGTCACTTCCAAGGTCCTAGAATTAATAAACCTAGATGCCATCTTTTTTTGTCTTTCACCTCCGCTTGAAAAATACTCACTGAACCTTGCTCCTTCAGGTAATTTTCCTTCCTGATATTTCCCAGTTAGAACTCCACCAGCAAGGGGTGAATATGGTATCAAACTGACTCCTTCTTTACGGCAAACTTGAGCCAATTCACTCTCGCAGCGACGATTCAAAATTGAAAAATTATTCTGTACCGTCTCGTACCGAGCCAAACCATTCTCATCAGAGGACCAGAGACTTTTCATCAAACCCCAGCAAGTTTCATTGGAACAGCCAATGGCTCTGACCTTACCTTGATCCACTAAATCCGTAAAAACATTCAATGTTTCATCCGCTTTCATGCCATGATCGGGCCAATGAGTTTGATAGAGGTCAATATAATCTGTACCTAATCTCCGAAGGCTACCCTCAACGGCAGCAACAATATGAGTTCGATCAAGAGCAGTCATTCCATGACGGACAGGAGGGGTAAACCAACCATGCCCAGGACCAGTCACTTTGGTCGCAATGATCAACGATTCTCTTGGCTTATCTTTCAGCCATCGACCAACGATCTCCTCTGTTATGCCAAAGTTCTCCTTCGATGGAGGGACCGGATATATTTCAGCCGTGTCAAAAAAATTAACCCCGGAATCATAGGCACGATCCATGATTGCAAAAGACTCTTTCTCATCACTTTGCAATCCAAAGGTCATTGTTCCTAGGCATATATCAGAAACAGTTATGCCACTACTACCAAGTCTACGACGTTTCATATTACTAAAATATAATCTTCTGAAATAATATTATTTGGAAATAGAAGCAATTGAAAATTTAAAAGATTACCCACCTCATCGGTCCGACCTCAAATCTCCATGAATGAGCTTACTTAATTCCTTAACCTCCCCAGCATCAACACCTGGATCAGATAATGAAGCGGCGGAATGAAATTCTATAGTATCTTCAATTTCCAAGAGCTTTGATATATTGGAAGATCTCACTCCCCCGCAACAGATAATTCTTGGATTATTCATAGAATCCCTAACTAATTTCGAAATTCTTTCAGGATTCTCACTCGCCGTGACTAAGCCCCCGGAACTTAGTATCCGATTGACTCCGATCTCACGTAACTGACTGATTGCAATTGAATGGTCAGCACATTCATCAAATGCACGATGAAATGTGAAAGGAAGCGGCCTCGCCATTTCAAGCATATGCTTTGTAACTTCTATATTAATTTCACCACATTCCTTTAATGCCCCAGACACTATGCCATGAACCCCCAAATCCTTAACTTCTTTGATAGAGCTAATCATTTCCTCCACCTCATGATCGTTAAAATTAAAATCACCTCCACGAGCTCTGATAAGTACGAAAACGGGGATCTCCACATTTAAAATAACCGATCTTACAAGATCAGTATCAGGAGTCACTCCACCAACTGAAAGATTTTCACAAAGTTCTATTCTGTCAGCACCACATTCATACGCGACCCTCGCATCCTTGAAAGACGTACAACAGACTTCTAATTTCCTACTCACTCTGATAGGAAAAATTGTATTTCTTCGTCTCGCTTTCCTTTAACATTAAATGATTTACTCCAATCCTTGTCTTTTTTTATTGCAGCCTTCAGTTCATAATCCATTCCTTTTTTCAGAGACAGTCCAAGTATATCATTAGTATCGTTGGTAGAATCGCGAGTCCGCCCTGAGGCAACTTTACTTCCAGCCATCCACACCTCCACGTCAGCGGCCACGCGTTCACCGCCAGGCTTATCAAAAATTTGGATAAAGACTCTACTCCCTATATTTCCGGTATAATTATCAGTCACATTTTCTGCAAATACATAATCTATTCCCAGATCCCAAATTAGAGGGAAATTCGTTTTAGTTCGTTTCCAACTCGCCGCATAAATTGCATGCTTGGGATTTTCTTTGACTGCTTTCAAAGCACTACCTTTGAACCAAGCATTACTTAACCCGGCAGCGCTATACTCACAAGCACCCGTAAACTGCCAGGAATTACCATCCCACACTTCCACCCAACTGTGATTGCCTCTTTTATTTGCCCACATTGGAGTTCCAACAAAACGGGAAGGCACTCCAACGGATCGGCAAGCATCTATCAGAAGCACTGAAAGCCCAGTGCAAGAAGCAAATCCGGCATCTATCGATTCATAAGGACTCTGATCAGGTTTTGGTCTTTTCCGAGCATGATATCTAACATTAATTATTTTCCAAATCTCTTTATTGAGCACTTGGGCCGCTTCTTCGAGTGTTTTTGCTCCCTTCACAAGCGGAGAAAAACGAGCATGGAAATCTTTTCTCCAACGGTCCCGCCTTTCATTGATGCTCGCATAAGGAAGTACGTCATTAAAGAATATCTCCTTAGGGACTGACTTTGCCCAATCTGATTCGGATCGTGCTTTATAAGCATAGTTTACATTCTCAATAAGGTAATCTGAACTGAGAGTCTTGAGATCTCTTTCGGGCATATGCTGAATCAAAAAAGCCAGACCTTCAGCCCTTTCACTACGTATACGTGCAATAGCATTGCGCAATTCTACGGAGTTTGCACCTGCCCTCTTCAAAGGCTCAACTAGTGCAGAGGATTGTTTAGGAGAAAGTTTCTTGCCTCCGATATTTTCGATGCCATAGCAAAGATTTAAAAAACCCAAACAAATAATATAAAAAATCCAAATAAATTTCATGATCAATTTACACAATGAATAAGTCATCAGTCCTCGTCAACTGGACCTTTTGGTTTTTAATCGTCTGGGTTTTTCTTTTCTGAAAAATCTAAGGAACAGTCATCTTTACATCCTACAAAACGACTCAAAAAATAGCGATTCCTACTGATTAATTTGTATATTTTATCTGAAACAAAGATCATTCCAGGAAACCACATAAATAAAGCAAGGGGAACCAATAGCGGCATTCTGAATCCAAGGAACCTGATCGCTCTAGCACCTCTGTAAACAGCTTTGTTAGGAGTAACGCAGTGAATTGCTTGATTTAAATCGTCATCATCTATATGAACCCCTAAACGAAGCTGATGAAAATTTTTCGATGGAACAAAATCTACCTTATTGAACCAATCCATTCTGGCCAAGGCCCTGACTTGAAATTGACAGAAAGGACAATCGCTATCGTAAAATAAAATGTGTCTAAAATTCGACACTAGGAATCTCTATATCCTATTCCCGCTCAGGTCAAAAATCAAAGAACCTTCGCGATGAAAAATTCGGAGAATACACAATTAAAGGTCTTCGAGTGGTTCCTGAAATCAACTTGTGCAATTATGTTCATCGGCCATTCATGGCTGTGCTTTAACGGGCAAATGCCATTGAGGGCTCTTTTGTGGGACGAAAACATGATGTCCGGCATCATTACAAGACTGAGCGGACAGGATTGGAACTGGTGGGTCACTTCTCTCGAGATTGATAAGAAAATCAGATATTGCGTAATTGTTCAGGGTTTTATTTTTCTGTTTTTCGCTGCTGTATCCTTGATACCAATCCGCAAAAGATCATACAGATGCATTTATTTAATCAGTTGCATTAATTTAGTCTTTCTCGCTTTTCTTAAGTACTTGGACAACCGGATCGGAATCGGAAATCTACTGGAACATACAACTCAATTCACTTGTCCTCTGGTGCTTTTTCTTTTCACAGCCAAAAAAGATCTCAATAGATCTACCGAACTGTTAGCCAAAGTCAGCGTCGCATTGACTTTTATATTTCATGGACTGTTCGCAATTAATTTCAGACACGATTGGATTTGGCTAAATCATTCAAGGCCTGGAAACTTCACAGAAATGGTCATGATTTGCCTTGGAATTCATGAAGAAGAATCCGCTAATCTAATTTTATTTATTGCAGGGATCTTGGATTTCCTTGCCGCAATATTAATTTTCACACAAAGAAAGCTCATTAAAATGAGTCTACTTTATATGATTTTGTGGGGCCTTGTGACTTCAATAGCGCGCCCATGGACTCACTTTAATAAATCCTCCATAATAGAAAGCCTAAACAACTGGATCCCTGAAATGCTTTTCAGAACACCTCATTTTATTATTCCCCTGTGCCTATTACTTGCACTTAAGATAAAATGCGACAATGATGCTGACCTGTTGCCTAGATAAGCACATGAAAATACCCCATCTCTTCATTCTATTTATTATTTTAACAGTTAACGTCTTTGCCAAGACAGACAAATACAGAGTCATTTGGAATTCGTCTCCTGAATCTTGTGCCACAATAGGTTGGTGCAAAGTTGACGGGTTAGGAGCAAAGATCCACTACGGCGAAGCGGACGTTGTTGATAAAGAAAATAATTACCCACTTCAAAAAGAAGTGGGCCGTAAAACATTTCATCTGGAACTGAAGAATCGGTTCGTTCGGTTAGAAGGACTCAAGCCTGACACTGTATACGCATTCGTTATAAGGGATAGTAATTCAGAAAGTAAACGTTTTACATTTAAAACAGCTATAGGAGATCCAGGGAATTTCTCCTTCGTGGCAGGAGGAGACAGTCGTAATAATAGAGGAGCAAGACAAAATGCTAATAGAGCAGTTTCTAAGCTTCGCCCCATGTTTGTATGTTTTGGGGGTGATATGATATCAACTCCATCAACAAAAAATTGGTCCGAATGGCTCGACGACTGGCAGTTAACCACGGGAAAAGATGGACGGATGGTCCCCATTATAGCTGCACGAGGAAACCACGAAGGAGCTTTGGACGTGCACCGGTTATTTGATACTCCAAGACCGGAAGATTATTACGCTTTAGAATTCGGAAAAAAATTCATGCGGGTCTATACATTGAACAGTAACATTGTTCGCGCAGGAGCTCAGGGAAAATGGATCACTAAAGATCTTTCTGAAAACAAGGACGTTAAGTGGAAAGTGGCCCAATATCACCACCCTTTCAGACCACATCACAAAGGCAAAAGAGAGCAAGATGCGCAGTATGATGCATGGGCAAATGACTTCTATAAATATGGCATGAACTTGGTCATCGAATGTGACAGTCATGTCGTGAAGAGAACATGGCCTGTCCGCCCGTCCAAGGACCCTGGTAATGATCACGGATTTGTTCGTGATGATAAGAACGGGATTACTTTTATAGGAGAAGGGTGCTGGGGAGCTCCACTACGACGCAATGATGATGACAAGAAATGGACACGGGCATCAGCAAGCTTCAATCAGGTCAACTGGATCTGCGTCACTCCGGAGAAAATGTTTGCCCGCTCCATCATTGTCGACAGCGTGGAAAAAGCCGCATCAATTAAGGAATCCGATCCTTTTGCCCTGCCAGAAGGTATGGAAATTTGGCGACCTGAAACCGGAGCTGAAGTAGTTGTGCTTCCGCGCAAAGAGAAGTCCAGTGCCGGGCTACTTCCCGTAAAACGATACCTTTACATGAGCACCCCCGACGGAGCACAGAAACAAGGAACTGCAGAGCCCGGCATCATGGTCTTTGACATTGATGACGGACACAAATTTGTCAGGCGCATTGACATACCGGTCTTTGCCGATGGCTTACGCGGCTTTACGGGCTGCACAGTAACCGGCAAGCTCTACTACTCCACCAGTAAAGGCCGGCTAGGATGTTTTGATCCGGAAACCGACAAAAAGGTATGGGAATCAAAATTCGAGATGGGATGTGACCGTTCATGCATTACTCCTGACGGCAAACGAATTTACGTACCAACCGGATGGTGGTGGAGAACACCGGAGAGTGGATTCATTGTCGTTGATGCCGCCAACGGGAGGAAAATTGACCATATCAAAGTTGGACCCAACGCCCATAACAGCATTGCAAGCCTTGACGGCGAGTTCGTCTTCCTTGGAACCCAGACCACACTCACAAAATTCCGTGCTGTAGACGGCCATCCGGTGCAAACTATCTCACCGGTAGGAGAATCAGGGGTATTCCCATACTGCATCGACAGTAAGAACCAGCGGGTCTTTGTGTGCCTAGGTAAGCATATTGGGATGGATGTAGTTGACCTACTGAAGGGAACCATCACGAACAGAGTTTATGCAACTCACCCCGAGACCGGGGAAAGAATCAAACACCGCACCCATGGAGCCGGCATGACTCCCGATGAAAAGGAGGTATGGATCAGTGACCAAGCCGGTAAGAAACTCTTTATCTTTGACATCACCAGCAATCCGCCCAAGCCAAAGGGTCATGTTAATCTCAGCATGGGAGGACACGGATGGATCACCTTCAGCCTTGACGGTAAATATGCCTATTGCCACACACCGGACATCTTTGACGTTGCCACAAAAAAAAGAGTGGCTTCGCTGAAGAGTGCCGACGGCAAACCCTTCGCCAGTTCCAAATTCATAGAAGTGCAGATGCGGGGCAACAAGGTTGAGCGTATCGGGAACGAATTCGGGCTTGGACGCCTGCAATGATCATTTCGCCCGCCCGACTTCCTGACCATAAGGGGAAAATCCTTTAATCCAAAGACAGGCATTTCTACGATCCATCATTAAAACAACTGTCTACTTATGCAATCTTCTCTCTCTCATCAATGAGCATTTTTATCCAGTGGCCAAGATAATGCCCGTTATCATGAAATGTTCTTCCAGAAACAAGGTTGCCATCCACTACACATGGCTCATCCACAAAAATCCCACCACACACTTCAAGATCGAACTGGCACTTTGGAACCGTGGCCATTCTCCTACCGCGGACTCTATCAGCACGCGCCGGTATCTCAACACCATGACAGACACTGGCAATAGGTTTATTATTATCGAAGAACCACTGCGTTATCCTTATCAGGTCGGGATTATCTCTTATGTATTCAGGGGCCCGGCCCCCACTAAAGAAAATACCAAGATATTCTTCAGGATTAATTTCATCAAATGCTGTATCTGCCTTAATCGTATACCCTTCCCATTCCTTCGTAATGGTCCATCCAGGCTTCACTTCATGCATCACCATCTGGTATAACTTTTTCTCTGGACCGGCCACTACAGGAATAAAATCATCCTCCTGAAGGCGATAAAAAGGATACATTGTGTCCAGCGTCTCACTGGCATCACCCACAATAATTAATACTTTTGACTCAGACATATACTATATTTAAAGCTCCCATAGACCTGAGAAACAAACAATACTAAACCTTAAAACTAAGAAATCCGTTTGAATGTTTCCATCGTAAGGTTCATTTAAAGAGAGTCGGACAGATGAAAGAAGATACAGATCTCAGAAAAGACTTCCCAATCCTTAACCAAGAGATTAACGGGAAGCCGTTAATTTATCTCGATAATGCCGCCACGACTCAGAAGCCACAGGCCGTCATAGACCGCTTATCTGATTTCCTCTCTAAGGAGAACGCCAACATCCATCGCGGTGTTCACTATCTGAGCATGAATGCTACAACATTATACGATGAGGCAAGGACATGCGTAGCAAATTTCATTAATGCCGATCATAACGATGAAATTATTTTTGTTCGGGGAGCAACCGAGGCAATTAATCTAGTCGCGAGAAGCTTCTGTAATGAAAGACTTGAGCCAGGTGATGAAATCTTGATAACAGAAATGGAACACCATGCTAACATCGTACCTTGGCAGTTAATAGCTGGTGAAAATGGATCGCGGGTCGTTCCAGCACCAATCACAGACGAGGGCGAAACGGATCTGGATCAATTTGAATCATTACTGAATGAACGTACAAAATTAGTGGCATTTGTACATGTATCGAATGCACTAGGAACAATTAACCCGGCCAAGGAAATGGTAGAGATCGCACATCGAAAAGGAATACCTGTTCTCATCGATGGAGCTCAGGCCGTAGCTCATCAGGAAGTGGACGTTCAGGATCTGGGATGTGATTTTTATGTTTTTTCATCCCACAAAATATTTGGGCCTGATGGTCTGGGAGTTTTATACGGACGCAAGGATCTTCTCAATAAAATGACGCCTTATCAGGGAGGGGGTGACATGATAGAAATTGTTAGCTTTGATGGAACCACTTTCCGTCCTTCTCCAGAGAGATTCGAAGCTGGGACCCCTAACATTAGTGGAGCGATTGGGCTCAAAGCAGCAATTGATTATGTTACCAACATCGGCTGGGAAACGATCCATAAAAAAGAATCTCTCCTCATGAATCATGCCAATAAATTATTGGGAGAAATTCCCTCAATAAAACTGGTTGGAACAGCAGAGAATAAGGTGCCCGTCCTGTCTTTCACTATTGATTCGGTTCATCCTCATGATATCGCTACAATACTAGATACAAAGGGCATTGCTGTTCGCGCAGGCCATCACTGTGCGCAACCCCTTATGAAAAGATTGGGGCTCAGTGCAACAACACGTGCGTCTTTGACTTTTTATAATACGGTTGATGAAATCAATCAATTAACAGAAACGCTAAAAGAAATCTGCGCATTATTTGAATCCTGAGCAACTGTAGCCGAATGGAAGACCTGAGTGACCTTTACCAAGAAATTATTCTTGCTCACAACAAACGCCCTAGGAATGGAGAACCACTCATACCATGCACTCATCAGGCCGAAGGTTTCAATCCATTGTGTGGCGATAAGCTAACAGTTTATCTCAGAAAACCAGACGAGCAGGTGAATGAAATCGCATGTAAAACTGAAGGATGTGCGATTTCGCGTGCCTCTGGATCAATAATGACAACAATGATTCAGGGGAAAACGGTTAACGAAATAGGAAAACTAATTGAAGAGACCAAGGCCTTACTGACAGGAGATGAGGAGCCAGAAATCGACCTAGTACAGCATGGAGAGATGGCCGCACTAGTAGGAGTTCGGAAATTTCCGGCAAGAGTCAAATGCGCAACGCTAGCCTGGCACGCCCTTGAATCTGCACTTAAGGGTGCTATGGAAGCGACTACAGAATAATAATCAAATTAAGATTATTTCACACGCCCAGTTGCCCACAAAATACCGTTACTAACAAGGTCAAGGTATTCTTTAGACTGCATAGTTTCATTGTGGTGACCTATCGTCGTTCCAAATACTCTCCCCTTCCCATACTTGTTAACCCAAACACAGTCATGCGTGGACTTGCCATTATCAATTGAGCCCTTGGCTAGGATCGTGGCACTTGGCCAGGTTTTCTTAATATGGTAAAGCTCTCCCTTTGGAGTGACCCACTTTTTAGGGAATCCTTTCATGACCGGATGATCTGGCTTAACATTGGTTATCGTAATCGGAGCATGCTTTCCATGACGAGGCGAAGTGACTCCAAGCATTGCAGGCCAGTGCTTTGTTTCACCCGGGATTTTCCAATGATATGAATGCATTGAACAATGGATAGATACCGCCGGCTTTCCTGAATCATGAATTTTTGCTAGAGATTCCACGAACGAAGCATCCGTCTCATGCGCGTGGCAAAGATTATAGACTACAATATCATAATCGTCGGCCCATCCTTTTTTACTGAGAGCTTCCTTAGTACCTTTAGCATCTTTGTGAATGACTCCCCATTTGACTGGAAATCTTTTACTGACTCCTTCAGTTAATATTTTTTCCTGGCCCTTGTAATCATGGTATCCTCCCCCAGTAACGAGCAGAGCCTTAATTGGCGGTGCCGCTTTTTTTTCTTCGGCAAATGAAAACATTGCAGCTGATACAAAAGCCACTATAGGGAAAAGAAGGAGAGTTGCTGTACGGGTCATTTTTTAAATAGATTTTATTTATTATTGAAATGCTTGGCCAAAAAAAGCTGACCACCATAAAAAACTAAACAAAATAGCTTTATCTTAAAGGATTTAATTACTGAATTGACCTAAATTTAGACCCGGATCACCTAAATTACACAGCATTTCCTCTGACAATTCCACTGCACAACCAAAAGGGCCAGAAATGATCGATTTGGCCAGAATCGAGCCCTCCTTTATGACAAGCGAAGCGAAACCTGAATCAATCCACTCATAGAGATCCGGATGTGCTGCACAAATATCTTCTTGTAAGGATCGGGGAAACACAGAGAGTCCGGAAAAATAATGGTGCCCGTTACGTTCAACATGCTGAACGCCCAGCGAAGACATTACGGCAAGATCATTGAGTAGAGCGACAGGACCAACATTTGCCAAGTCCTCACCACTCAGAATCCATGGACCCGTTCCCTCTCTTCGCAAATATTCAAGGAGGCAGGCATTGGCAACTCCCTTGAACACCCCTTTACAATTCTTGTGACTCGTTCCGCGATACCCCAACTCAAGTGCCCTACGTAATGAGTCCAATTTGCCGTCCGATTCATCTATAATCATCGGGAGTCCAGATTCCCAAGATTCTATCTCCTGTCTGACTGAATCATGCAAAGCAGAGTCTCTATGAATGGGTTGCTCTACAAAAAGTAGATGCGAATCACTAAGAAAACGTTCTAAGATCGGATCTTCGAGAAATTGTTCCCAATGCTCCCGGAAATCCATGACATTTGGATACTGTTCATTACCGTCCAGAGTGAACTTAAATTCCGGAACCAATTGTCCGAGCATTTCAGCAATGTTTTTTAATCTCGGCATGTCAGATTCCAAATTACCGGACAATTTTACTTTGAAGTGCGTGAGACCGTAATACCGGATAGCGTCATCCAATGCCTGAGGCAATCCATCATCGCACAACTCTTCCTTCTCAATATCATCTGCAGTAAGAGCATCTCCAAGACCAATGGTGTGACGCGCAATGAGAGATTTTTTGGGTTCTTTTGGCAACCATTTCACAGGATCAGATCCTCTCAGCTCTGAATGAATAGACTCTAATGCAATGCCGAATTGATTACTCCTAAGAGCTTCAGCAAAACTATCTCCTGTTCCTCGGCAAAAAGCGTCAATGACTGCTCTCTCTACTAGCGAAGTTCCTAAGTGAGCAAGGAGAGGAGGAACTTTCTCGGCATTAGCCCAACTCTCCTGGCAATCGTAAATATTTTTCCATAAGGCAAAAACAGATTCCGATTCTTGATTTAACCCAAACGAAACAGCCTGCTCAAGTACCTGATACATCTGGGGTAAATCCTCTTCAAATCGTGTTGACGGATTCTTAGTGAACCACTTAGGAGGTAATCCCTCTGAGGCAATTCCATCAATCTTTTCCCCGTTCAAGTCCACAGTAATACGAAGAAAAACATGTGGAAGCTCAGTCATGGCAGCAATTCCATAACGGAATGGGAACCGCGTTCTCATCGGGCGTGTACGAAACTCGAAATTCTCTATAGTAATTGACATCTTTCAAATAAGCATGCGACTCAAATAGAGAATCGACAAGTTACTCATGTTCGTTTGAAATAAAAGATTATCAGACAGTATGCCGGGCGACAAACAGCAAAAACACAGAACCATGGCTTTTACCTTGGTTGCAATATTTTTAATCGCATTAATCATGGGCCCAGGACCTGGCTCATTGATGATCAATCCGCCCGGATCAGAGCCTAAATTCTGGTTCGGTATGCCGGCCCTGTACGTATGGGCCGTTCT
This sequence comes from Verrucomicrobiales bacterium, assembly GCA_012960505.1. Taxonomy (GTDB): domain Bacteria; phylum Verrucomicrobiota; class Verrucomicrobiia; order Verrucomicrobiales; family DEV007; genus EC70. The sequence continues at coordinate 66,858 of DUBC01000033.1, read as the reverse complement.
CTGGTTCTTTGTCGAAGCGGCAGTAATTCTCGTCGCTGCACGGGTCCTATGGGGAAAGGGGCAAGACAATGAGTGATCTGATCATTTTGCTCTCTAACACTGACCTTGGGAATACCCCGAAAATTGTCCTAGTCATCTATTTATTAATACTACTCGGGCTGGGCATTTTCGGATACCTGAAAAGTAAAGGAACTGAGGAGGATTATTATCTTGCAGGACGGGGTCAGGGACTGCTGGTCACCTCACTGACAATCATGGCCACTTTCTTCTCGGGCGTTGCCCTACTTGGTTTTCCAGGCCTAGTCTACAAGCATGGCGTTTCCTCGATGTTCCTCGCACTGAATCTACCAGTTGCTGGAGCAGCCGTCTATCTGCTCGGGAACGGAATAAGAAAACTGGGCCAAGCTAGGGGTTATGTGACTCCTGGAGACATGATAGCAGGATATTACGGTGGAACTGGAATCCGTTTCGTGGTGGCAGTACTGGGTATACTCTATGTCCTTCCATACATCATCATTCAGATCAAGGCCGGCGGGATGCTCGCTCAACAACTGTTTGGTGAAAACATGTTCGACTTTGGAGCAGCTGCTCTCTCTCTAGTCACCCTCATTTACGTACTAGTCGGTGGAATGCGCTCCGTTGCATGGACTGATGTACTGCAAGGTCTTCTACTTCTGTCCGGCGCTTTACTGGCCGGTTTTGCAGTAATAATGAGTTTAGGAGGAGTTGAACCTTTCTTTAGTAAGGTCGCTGAACTTGACCCTAAGCAACTCACAATGCACGACCCAAAAGAATCTAAGTGGAACCCATGGTGGATCCTCACTTTCTGCTTATTTGCCTCACTGGCGAGCATCGTTCAGCCAGCACAATGGATGCGTTTTTACGCTGCAAAATCCTCTAAAACCCTTCGTCAAAGCGCTGTGATTTTTGCGGTCGTTTTACCGGCGTGCTTCCTTTTCGGAGTGATGCTTGTTGGTTTGGTAGGCAGAGCCGTGCATCCACCCATTGATCCGAATCAAGACCTGACCGCGGAGAACCTGCCTGAAGGACTTAATGACCCAGATCAGATTGCGGTATTTATGTTGAGCGAACAATTACCAGTAATGCTTGGAGGCCTTGGAGTGATATTGGTATCAATCATCATGGTCGCGATCATGGCCGCCTCAATGAGCACTGCTGATAGTAACCTCCATGCCCTCGGAGGAGTTATTACGAGAGATTTTTACGATCGAATTAATCCAAATGCCACCGAAAAACAACGTGCCTGGGTTGGACGGATTGTAATTATAATCACGACTGCAATAGCTCTTGGCATTGTTTCACTTGGAGAAAATACTGACTTTGGAAAGGGTTGGATGGATACCATTCTCCAATTCTTTTTCCTGGCCATGGCCTTCTCCTGTCAGTTAGTTCCTACAGCAATTGACATCCTTTACATACGTAAAGGGACTCGCAACGGAGCCATCGCCGGCATGTGTACTGGCGGAACAGTTGTGCTAGCGACTTTTATTTTCTCTTCTGAGGAAGGCATTCAATACATTAAACGCCTCATCGACCTTGGTTGCTTGGCAGTAACGTTTAACGTGATAGTCTTTGTCATTGTCAGTAAATTGACCCGAAGAGTCGACCCCTCACATATCGAAAGTTTTGAACGTGACCTTTCCTGAATAATTTATCCCATGAGTGAACCAAGTATCCTAACCACAACTGTCGGATCATATCCCGTGCCACAATGGCTATCGGCCCTACCCTCAGAGCAGGCCGTCATTGATGCGACCCGGGTCATTTTTGATACACAACGGTCCTCAGGCATCGATTTACCAACTGATGGTGAGCTTTACCGTTTCGATGTAAATCATCCTGACACTAACGGAATGATTGAATATTTTTTAAAGCCAATGGGAGGATGCGATAGCGCCATCGGCCGTACCGACACTGAGGAGTTTCGAGAAAAACAGGAAATGGAATTCCGAGCCAAGCCGGCAGCAGTGGTTCGATCGGCTCTGACCAGCGGTTCCCTTAATCTGATTGAGGATTGTGCCCGAGCAGGATCTGTATCTGGTGGAGATTTTAAATTTACAGTGACCAGTCCTTACATGCTTTCGAGAACTCTTTTAGACAATCACTACAAGGACTTTGATGCCCTGACATTGGCTATCGCAGACGTATTAGCCGAGCAGGTTAAAGACTGTCCCTGTGAATGTCTTCAGATCGACGAAGCTAATATACCCGGAAGCCCTGAACATGGACCACTCGCGGCTGAAGCAATTAACAGGGTCCTCGATGCATTCAATGGTAAGACCGCTGTGCATTTCTGCTTCGGAAATTACGGTGGACAGACAATACAGTCGGGTAAGTGGAAACCCTTAATCGATTTTCTTAATTCTCTTAACTGCGATCATCTGGTCCTCGAACTTGCTCACCGGCCCGACGATGATCTTGAAGCTTTGAAGGAGATTAAACCTGAAATCGGTATTGGTATCGGCGTCGTCGATATTAAGGTAAATCACGTAGAGACTGCGGACGAAATTGCCCAATCAATCAAAAAGGCCGAAAATACCCTCGGTCAGGGGCGGGTAAAATACATTCATCCTGACTGCGGTTTTTGGATGCTAAAGAGGAGTGTCGCAGATAGAAAAATTGCCGCACTTACCAAGGGCCGGGATCTTTATTTAGGGATATAAGGATCTTCCGCTTAATCACAAATACCACTTTCCTCCCCTTCAGGAGAGAAAGGAGTGCGAAGACTGGACGATGGCCCAGTTCATGTTATCCTGCGTTCGCTCATGGATATTATAAACAAAACCAAAAAGCCGCTGAGAATTCCACTGCCCGGCGGGAAAAAGCTGTTTTTGGGACCCGGGAAAACTGGGCAGGTAACCGCGAAGGCCCTGCAGCATCCTCCGTTGGTAAAGCTTATCGAGGCCGGTGATGTTGAGTCGGACGGAGCAACGGCGACTCGCCAGGGAGGTGGAGCTAACAAGGCGGGGCATGCTACCGGACCCCGTCATGGAGCAACCGGTGCCATGCGTCAATCCGGTGACCGGTGACCGGAAAGAAACGAACCTGTTGATTCATTGGAATGAATCTGAAAAATAACTAATACGGGTCCATCTGCCGGTAGACATTCTGACTACACTAGGTTCTTCTGGAAAAGCATCATGACACTTTCATCGCCCCCTATAATCTCTCTATCAAGAAAGGGGGGCGCTCCGGCCACTCTTTTTGAACTGCTCGAGATTTTCTTTTAATTCCTTAACAATTTCTGGATTTTTATAATACAGATTTTCAGTCTCCCCGGGATCACTGTTAAGATTATATAGTTGCCCAGGAGCCTGAGGCGCTTTCTCTGGAACGATGTACTGTTTCATCCCCCAACGACCAGCCCGAGTATAGTTATTTCCTCCGGATCCTTTGTGATCAAGGTACTTCCATGGGCCACGTCGAATGGCCAATGCTAGACTGATTGTCTGATGCAATGTGTATTTACGAATCGGTTTACCCTGATCCTCTGAGAATAGGGCAGGCAGCATGTTTACACTGTCCTCACCGGCCTTTTCGGGAATCTTTGCACCGGTAATAGCCGCACAAGTTGCCATTAGATCCGTGAGGCAAAGGGTCTGAGCGCTTGTCGAACCGGGCTTAATCTTACCGGGCCAGCGAGCAATGAAGGGAACCCTATGGCCTCCTTCCCAGTTATCCCTTTTAACTCCCCTCCAAGGCCTGGCACCGTCATGCTTGTGATCATTACGCATCGATAGGACGGTCGGGACCTCTGGACCATTATCACTCGAAAAAATCACCAGCGTATTATCAGTAAATCCGTGCTTATCAAGAGCCCCGAGAAGTTCACCAACAATATGGTCCAGCTCAAAAATGAAATCACCATGCGGACCGGCCTTGGTTTTTCCTTTGAATTGATCAGCAGGGAAAGAAGGTAAGTGCACGGCCTGAGTCGAGTGGAATAAAAAGAAAGGAGCCTTCTCCTTGGCCTTGGCATGTTGATCAAGAAATGTCAAACTTTTATCAAGAAACTGCAAATCGATCTCCTCCATCTTATACCCTGGGGCAATCATTCCTGGTCGATTATCTTGCGAGTATGGATGCTTGGGAAGTGGACCACGATCAATTATTTTCGTTGGAGGAACTGGAATACGGTCACCTTCTATAAAAGCATAGAGCCAGTCAGTTGTAGGACAGCAAATACTACCATAGAAAAAATCAAAACCTCGGTGAACCGGCGCGTCTGGAATTACTCTTGAATAGTCGATTCTCTTAACTGCCTCGAGACCATTTTTATTAATTGGCTTCCCTCCCTTGTCATAGAAAGTCATGCCAACGTGCCACTTCCCAAAAAGGGCCGTTTTATATCCACGCTCCTGAAGCATTCCCCCGATAGTCATCCTACCCTCCTCAATCATGCAGGGACCCCCTGCTCCTGTAAAAACACCTCTCATTCCCGTACGAAAAGCCATCCGACCAGTCAAAACAGAATACCGTGTAGGAGTGCATACCGTGGAAGGACTGTGTGCATCAGTGAAGCGGATTCCATCAAGTGCTAACTGATCGAGGTGAGGAGTCGGCACTTTGGATTTCGGATTATAACAACCCACATCGCCATACCCCAAATCATCAGCAAGAATAAAAAGAATATTTGGCGAGCCTTTCTCAGCAGATAATGTGAGCGATGAAAATGAAGCAATAAGAAATGCGACTGTAGTCAGAAATATTAAATGCGATAGGATCAATAGACGGTAAGATCTTTTCATTTGTACTTGGCAAAAGTGAGCTGAAATCGCTTCTAAGGCAATACACAAACCTTTACAATGCACGTATGAGACCAAATATCTCAATAGAGAGGCTCAGCCCATCACAACAAATGCTCTTTCTTGGGCTCGTCACGTGCCTCTGGCTCCTTACCATGTCAGCTAGTGCCATCTCATGGCGTGATTGCGCGAACCAGAAAGGAGACTGGTACAAGACTTCCGAAGCAAAGCGCATCGGGGACAACGTCCTCTACTTTCAGTCGGATTTAGGCGGTTGGTACAAAAACGACGGAAGTATCCATCCCTCCGGAAATGCTGCGATCAATGTCCGTAGCGAAGAGGACCGGGAGAAACACAAGGAGTCACTGAAGCAGCGCAAGTATCCGTGTACCTTGGACAATGACGCGACTTGGTCTGAAATACGTTTTCTCGCCAAAGTCCACGCTGCGACGGGTCAGCGGAAGTACAAGGACGGGTTCCTGAAGGGTGTTCACTACTTGCTGAAAGCACAGTATCCCAGCGGTGGTTGGCCGCAGTTCTATCCGCTCAGGCCAGGATACTCGAGCCGGATCACCTTCAACGATGGTGCCATGATCGGAGCCATTGCGATCCTCGACGATGTCGTGCACCACCGACCGCCTTATGACCTCGCCGACGACAAACTGCAGAAGAAAATCCAGGCCGCGGTGACGAGGGGCCGAGAATGTATTCTCAAATGCCAGATCGTTGTGAACGGAAAGAAGATGGCCTGGTGCCAGCAGCATGACCAGCGGACTCTAGAGCCGGCTCAGGGCCGCATCTCCGAGAATCCGTCCCTGTCCGGAGCCGAGAGCGTCGGCGTAGTCCGCTACCTGATGTCGATCGATAGCCCTTCGCCCGAAACCATTGCCGCGATCGTAGGCGCGTTAACATGGTTCAAAGAAGTTAAGATCACTGGGGTCCGCGTCCTTAACTTCGAGGACAGATCGCTCCCCGGAGGCGTGGACCGGAAAGTCGTTGTGGATCCGGAGGCCTCGCCGATCTGGGCACGCTACTACGAGATTGGAACTGATCGGCCCATGTTCATCGAGAAGGGAGTCGTAAAATACAAACTCTCGGAACTGAGCCATACCAAGCGCATCGGCCACTTATGGATTGGAGGCCGCTGGCCAGAGAATCTTCTGAAAGTCGAGTACCCTGCCTGGGTTGAAAAACATCGAGGCAAAGACTGAGGCTGTGATGCGGCAGGAGCCCTTAAGGCTATTATCCGGCTTTCAGGAATAATAACAGAAAGATCATATCAAATTAGTAACAATATTCCTTTACAGGTATATACTTATATAAGAATATTACTGAATGAACTCTGATGAGTTGTGCCAAGTTTATCGCTGCCTTTGCGATAAGACTCGCTTAAGAATCCTCAACCTTTTAAGTGATGGAGCTCTTTGCGTCTGCCATCTACAGGAAATATTGGGAGAGACCCAGGTCAAGGTATCCAAGCACCTTGCCTACCTAAAGTCTCATGGACTGGTCGAATCTGAGAGGCGAGCAAACTGGATGATTTATCGTATCACAAAGAAGGTAAATCCTATCCTCGATAACAATCTTAAATGTTTACAGGATCTGACCAGTGAAGATCCCACTTTCAGAACTGATCTAAAGCATCTTCATGAGATGGACATATCGGCTGCCTGCTGTCCTTCCACTAACTAATTTACAATCTATGCAAAAACCTACAGTGCTTATCTTATGTACCGGAAACTCGTGCCGTAGCCATATGGCTGAAGGTATCTTGCGCAATGTCGCATCAGATCTCCTTGAAGTAGCAAGCGCAGGATCAGATCCTTCAGGATACGTGCATTCGAAGGCAATAGCATCACTCGAAGAGATCAGAATTGATATATCCGATCATACTTCGAAACATATGAATGATTTTCTAGAACAGCAAATCCACACGGTCATCACGATCTGCGGTAATGCAGATCAGGCCTGCCCGACCTACCCTGGTCAGATCCATCGACATCACTGGGGATTTGAAGATCCGGCTCATGCTGAGGGCAGTGAAGATGAAATTATGGAAGTTTTCAGGAAAGTGAGAGACGAAATTAAACTGGTATTCGAAGCGTACGCCGCAGGAATACGATCAACACATACAGAATAATTATTAACAGAAATCATAAATAATTATGCCGAAGTGGTTTGCCAGCGAAGTCATTGGAACCTTTATCATGGTCTTCTTAGGACTAGGAATCGTTGCCGGTTCCGTGACCACTGATGCAACGGAAGGAATTTTTCAAATAGCAGCGGTGTGGGGACTGGGCCTTGCCTGCGCGATCTATTTAACGACCCATCACAGTGGAGCTCACTTTAATCCAGCCATCACACTCGCGTTCGCATTCCAGACAGACTTTCCTAAGCGCCGGATCCCAGGTTACTTTGCAGCCCAATTGCTTGGAGCATTCATTGCAGCATCGGCAGTTTTCTTTCTCTTTGAAAGCCAGATCAGCTCTTTCGAAGAATCAAGACACATCACAAGAGGAGATGCGGCGAGTGTTGCCACAGCCAGAATATTCGGAGAATATTATCCCGAATCCGTTTCTCATATAAATGCCATTTGTGCAGAATTTTTAGGGACGCTCTTATTGGCTCTTGTGATTTTCGGGTTCACGGCTAACGAAAATAAATCAGGTCCCGGACCAATGACTCCGATCGCTATCGGAATGGCGCTGACGACTTTGATCTGTGTTTTTGCCCCACTAACACAAGCAGGATTCAATCCTGCCAGAGACCTTGCTCCTCGATTCTTCTCAGCCATTGCCGGATGGGAAACTGTACCATTCTCCCATAACGGTATCGGCTGGCTCACAGTTTATGTCCTTGCACCTTGCGGAGGAGCGTTGACCGGCGCATGGATTGGAAACTTTCTCTTTTCACGAAAATAGAAATCGTCCTATTCCTAATTCTTGATTGAAACCCAATCAGGAAAAGACTCGATTTCTCTTCTTACATATGTAGAACTATGATGATGCGCATTTTACTCTTTATCTATTTGGCCATGCTTTCGGCCGTCACGGCCTCTAGTCCGAACATTGTTCTGATCATTTCGGATGATCAGGCATGGACTGACTACGGATTCATGGGTCATCCGGATATCAAGACGCCACACATTGATAAACTTGCAAAAGAGAGCGTTCTTTTTAAAAGAGGATATGTACCAACCGCACTTTGCCGACCATCCCTAGCAACTCTCCTCACTGGCCATTACGCATCGACTCATGGAATCACTGGCAATGATCCTTCACCCAAATACGCAAACCATAATTCAAAACTCTATAAAGAAAGGCGAACACAACTCATTTCCTTCATTGATAAGTTTGATACATTACCAGAATTACTTTCCTCCAAAAATTACTTAAGCCATCAGAGCGGTAAGTACTGGGAAGGGAATTTTAAAAGAGCAGGTTTTACTCATGGCATGACCAGAGGGTTTCCGGAACCCGGCGGCCGGCACGGTGACGATGGGCTAAGGATCGGACGCACCGGAATGAAGCCCATTGAGGATTTCGTTAAAATGGCCAAAGAGGAAAAAAGACCTTACTTTCTTTGGTACGCTCCTTTCCTCCCACACACTCCACACAATCCTCCGCAACGGCTCCTCAAAAAATACACTAAGGAAGGCAGATCAATACACATCGCTAAATACTATGCAATGTGTGACTGGTTCGATGAAACGTGTGGCCAATTACTCAATATTGTTGATGAGAGTGGTGATCGTGACAATACCCTCATTGTCTATGTTACTGATAACGGCTGGATCCAAAACCCAAAGCGTGGCGGTTACGACTCAAGGTCCAAACAGACCCCTTACGAAGGAGGTGTAAGGACCCCAATCATGTTCAGATGGCCAAGCAAAATCAAACCCGCAGAGAGGAATGAATTAGTCAGCAGTATCGATCTCGTACCAACTATCCTGTCTGCGGCAGGATCAAAGATCCCGGAAAAATTACCCGGGATCAACCTACTGCCTCACCTTGTAAAAGAGAACCCCATATCAAGAGATACAATCTTTGGTGAAAGCTTCGCTCATGACATTGCTGATCTAAATAAACCAGAATCGACCCTACTCTTTAGGTGGGCAATTAAGGATAAATGGAAACTTCTTCTAACCTATGATGGAGAAGTGAACAGATACAAATCAACACATCCAAGGATCGAAAAAAGGCCACAACTATTTGATCTTAGTTCTGATCCTCACGAGAAAAAGAACCTCGCTAAGAATAACCCAAAGAAAGTGGCAGAACTGGTTAAAGAAATTGATTCCTGGTACCCCATTAAGGAGCGTAAGACTTTAATCTCATTCGAATAGCCCCGATCCATTAGGAACCTTTCGGTTTCGCAGTAGCGCTAGGGATCTTAGCCGGTTTTGTCCAGATACGGTCCCAACGGTGCGTTGCCCAGTTATCATCAGTCGCAACTGAGCGGATCGTAAATTCATCCTTCGCGTCACCGTCACGATCAATTAATTCAACGTACAGGAATCCGTGCTTTATCCCGACGGCCTTGCCGGGGTTTTTCCGGTCCGTCTTTGCTGCTCCCGAATCATCACAATTAAACACATCTATTCCCCGCGGTAATTTTTTACCAAACTGTGTACCGTTCCACTGTAACTTCCTCGAAGGTGATCCATGCGTATGACCATGAAAAAGAGCAACCACGTTATGTTTTCGAATCGTATTCATGAAAGCGGCCAGATCCTCTTTTGGCCAATCATATTCCGATCCATTGGGGTGTAAGTGAAAAGAAATAATCACGGGCCTTCCTGAATCAGCCACGTGCTTGGCAAGGTCCTCCTGCAGAAATTCTAAACTGCCACGCGGAGCATAGTGGTGCCCTTCCCGACGAGCTTCTCCGCCTCCGACAAACATACCTAGATTTACCAGATGCAAAGGACCCCAGTCCCAACTGTAATGGAGTCCGTTCTTGGATCTGTTAACGACACCTGCACGGGCACGGGTCCTCTCAATAATTTCTTTGATAATGAATGTGTCGCCTTGTGGGCCATCATGGTTCCCATGCAGCTCGTAAACGGAAAAAGGAATCTTTCCACCCTTACCGTTCAGTCCATAATCAGATTTGTAACGGGCCCACTCAAAACGTTGCATGGCGGGGTAATCGCCACCATTCTTGTCCGCACTATCAATGAGATCACCGGCAACTAGAATGCCAAGTATGTTATCATCTACTAATCCACCCCCACACGAATCGGGAATCTTTGTGCCGGCCAAGGATTTCATAAGATTCACAAAACGGGAATTCGCCTGCTCTGAGAATGGATCCAACTTCTTTGGCTGTGGCGACTTCTCGGCTACGTACTGTGGATCAGCCGAGACGATGAAAGAGTAACGAATCTCTGATGCCGCTCGCTGAATGAGAAGCACATTACAAAAAAGTAGAATGACTAAATATTGAAAATTTTTACGCATAATACTTTTAATATGTAATTCAAAAATTATAGTTTACTGTTAGGGTTAGTCGATATAATTATGAATGAGGCAAATAATCGACCCGAAAGTCACTGATTAGCACTTTTATCGAAACGTATTGATTAAAATTTTGGATTTATTTTTGACGCAATGAATCAAAAGATATCCCGTCATGCTTGCCCGATTCCTCAAAAGCATTAGAATTGGGACTACTTAATCACTCAAATGAAGATAATAAAATTCGCAATCCCCTTATGTGTTTTGCCTCTCCTTGACCTTCAGTCCAGAGAATCAAAAGAATATGACAACGACGTCAATTACGATGAAGCCAAGATCCCTCACTATGATCTCCCAAAATTGCTAGTAACGCCAGAAGGGAAAAAAATAACCTCGACTAAGGAATGGAATGAAATCCGTAGACCGCAAATTCTTTCACTCTTCAGTAACTTGATTTACGGACGCGTTCCTGAACCTTCCAGCCCTATCAAAGTTGATTTCAAAGTAATCAAGGAGGATGAGAAGTTCATGAAGGGAAAAGCGACCAGAAAAGACATTGATATTAAAATTAGTAACGACATTGGAAACGTAACAATGCGTTTCATTGTTTTTTCACCCAACGATGTTAAGGGCCCTGCGCCTGCCTTCCTTAAGCACAGTTTTAATAATACCAGATCAAATGATTTTGATGCGTCTCCTTTCCGCAAAGGAAAACTAAAAAACGGTTGGCCTTTAGGTGAATTTTTTGATCGGGGTTATGGATTCTGCGCAGTTTACCATGAAGACCTTGTCAAACATAACGAAGTTGGTTTTGGTAATGGTATCCACAAATTATTTTACCCTAAGGGACAAAGTTTCCCTAAGGCCAGTGAATGGGGAGTCATCTCGGCATGCGCTTGGGGAGCAATGCGCGCAATGGATTACCTAGAGAAAGATGATGACATTGACCATACTAGAGTCGCCATAATGGGACATTCAAAGATGGGTAAGACGACCCTCTGGACTGCGGCTCAGGACGAGCGGTTTGCTTTGGCAATATCAGCACAGTCAGGTTGTGCAGGAGCTGCCCTGTGGCGAAGAAAATCAGGTGAAACTCTAAAGAAAATGGTCACTCGTTTTCCTTACTGGCTCTGCAGAAATGCATGGAAATTTGTAGATCAAGAGGATGATCTTCCCGTCGATCAACACATGCTCATAGCATGCATTGCGCCCAGACCCGTATACATCCATAGCGGAGTCAAAGATACTTGGGCCGATGGCCGAGGAGAATATCTATCAGCTTACCATGCAAGCAAAGTCTATGAACTGTTCGGCAAAAAAGCGCTCAAATCTAAAGACTCACCCACTGTAGGGGAAGCCATCATTGATAGCCATGTAGGATATCATATAAGAGAAGGTGGGCATTCGATCGAAAGTTTTGACTGGAAAAGGTTCATGGATTTTGCTGATCATCACTTGAAATCAAAATGACTCTAATAGCTCGGTGCGAATAATTAAGACACAATTTAGCGTAATACTTTGTTGGGTTCTGCTAATCACAGCGGAAGCAGACTGGCCCAAGTTCCGTGGTTCAACTGGACAAGGAATATGGAATTGCCCTGGACTACCTCTTAAAATAGATAATCCCAAGAAAGTATGGGAACATCAAATAAATGGTGGATACAGTGGCATCACCATTAAGGATGGAAAAGTCTATACAATGGACCGTCCAGAAAATAAAAATCTGGAAAGGATACTCTGTTTTGAAGAGAAGAGCGGCGAACTGATTTGGGAACATCAATATGAGGCCAACTATAAAGGTCTAAGCTATGATGTCGGACCAAGGGCATCCGTCACAATTTACAATGGTAAAGCCTTCACTTTTGGTGCAGTCGGTCACATGCACTGCCTGGACATGAATAACGGAAAAGTTATATGGGCCAAGGATAGTAGAGAGGCCTTTGGTGCAAAGCGTCCGATTTGGGGATTCTCTTCTTCTCCCGCACCATGGAATAAATCTATTATTTACCAAATAGGTAGCAGTAGCGGAGGCTATATTGCCTTGGATCCTGACACCGGATCCAAGATCTGGTCAGGTTCTAATGATCCTGCAGGTTACGCAACACCCGCATTCATAAAGCATGCAGGAAATGAAATCATGCTTGCATGGACACCTGAAAATGTCCGGGGAATTTCTCCAGAAAATGGTGAGATTCTCTGGTCCTTCCCGTACAAAATAAAATACGGGGTCTCAATAGCCATGCCGATTTATCATGACAACGTAGTTCTTGTCTGTGGTTACTGGCACGGGTCAAGGGCCCTCCTCTTAGGTAAGGACGGCAAAAGTGTTAAGCTGTTATGGGAAGATCAGGAAAATATCCGTGGACTCATGGCACAACCTCTTCAGAAAGATGGGTTAGTCTATTTACTAGATCGGACGAACGGTCTGAGCTGCTTCGAAATAAAAACTGGGGAAAAGTACTGGGATGATTCTAAGAATCACACTGTAACGCCTTCAGGAAAAAACCCTCAAGCAACACTGGTCTGGGCCCATGATGGAAAGCGTCAGGACCGCGCATTAATACTCAACGCAAATGGTGAACTTTTGTCCGTAACACTGAATAAGGAAAGTTTTGAGATTCATTCAAGATCACAAATTACCGGAAAGACATGGGCCCATCCTGCCTACAATAAAGGACACATATTTGCTCGAACAGATAAGAAAATTGTTTGCTGGAAACTGAATCCGTAACATCAACAATTGATCCCTACATGACACACACGATAAAAATTCTACAACGGTTCCGTTGGCTCTTTTTTTTATTACTAATTTGCACTATTCAGGCCAAGCAACCAAATATCGTTGTTATCCTAACTGATGATCAGGGTTGGGGCGATCTGAGTCTTAACGGAAACAAAGATCTTTCCACTCCCAACATTGATTCTTTAGCTCATGACGGAGCACGGTTCGATCGTTTCTTTGTTTGCCCCGTATGTTCACCCACTCGTGCAGAATTCTTAACAGGGAGGTACCATGTGAGGGGAGGCGTGTATAGCACCTCGACCGGAGGCGAACGCTTAGATCTGGATGAACTCACAATTGCAGATACATTCAAATCAGCAGGTTATGCCACGGGCGCATTTGGGAAATGGCATAATGGAATGCAATATCCTTACCATCCTAACGGTCGTGGATTTGATGAATTTTATGGATTCTGCTCCGGGCACTGGGGAGATTATTTCAGCCCTCCCCTAGAACACAATGGCCAGGTTGTAAAAGGTGAAGGATTTTGCATCAACGATTTCACCAACAAGGCCATCGCCTTCATAGATAATTCTATCAAGGAAGGAAAACCGTTCTTTGCCTATGTTCCATACAACACTCCCCACTCTCCAATGCAGGTCCCCGACAAGTGGTGGGATAAGTTCAAGGACAAAGAAATAAAACTGCATAATCGAGATCCTAGGAGAGAAAATATGCCTCACTTACGTTGTGCTTTAGCGATGTGTGAAAACATTGATTGGAACGTTGGAAGGATCCTTAAAAGAATTGAGGATCGAGGAATTGCAAATGACACTATCGTGGTCTTTTTCCATGATAATGGTCCAAATGGCGTGCGCTGGAACGGTGGAATGAAAGGTCGTAAAGGTTCGACGGATGAAGGCGGAGTACGCTCACCTTTACTGATCCGCTGGCCAGGCCATATCCCGAAAGGAAAATTCATTAAACCGATTGCCTCGGCAATGGATTTACTTCCTACTCTAGCAGATTGCGCAAGCATTCCAGTGACCAGCAAAAAAACTCTGGACGGGAGAAGCTTGAAACCTCTGTTACTACAGAAAGATAGTGTCTGGAAACAGAGGACCTTAATTAATCACTGGAAAGGTAAGGTCAGTGCACGGACTCAGCGTTTCCGACTCGATCACCAAGGAAAACTGTTTGATCTTATCAAGGACCCAGGGCAACAGATCGATGTGAGCAAGACCCAATCCGAAGTAACCAAACAGCTACTTAAGAAAGTTACCGAATGGGAGGAAAATGTACTATCCGAATTAGGTAAAGATAATCGATCCTTCATTATCGGGTACCCGGGTTATCCCTGGACTCAGATCCCTGCACGGGATGGGGTGGCCCATGGTGGAATAAAGCGCTCAGGACGCGCTCCTAATTGCTCTTATTTTATGAATTGGAAACGTACCGAAGATAAAATTACCTGGGACTGTGAGGTAGGATCAACGGGCACTTATGAAGTTTCAATACATTATGCACTTCCAAAAGGAGATGAAGGCACTGTCCTAGAACTGAGTCACAATCAATCCCAGCTCCGCTACACAATTACCGAGCCTCACGAAGTACAAAATCGAGGCCAAGAGAATGACCGCGTCATGCGTCGGGAATCTTACGTGAAGGATTTCAAAGAAGTAAAAATAGGGGAAATAAAATTAAATAAAGGAAAAGGAGAACTTACTCTGCGTGCCGTGAAGATCCCAGGGAACACGGCACTCGAGTTTCGCCTAATGATGCTCAAGCGGATTCAATGAGTATGACCTAAAGCCATTCTTTTCTATTTTCTTTACCAATGTAAGCATCCGCTTCCGGATGACCTTTTACTTTCATCGCTTGCCCGTCCCACTCAATTTCTTTCTGCATCTTCAAGGCCACGATTCCGGAAAGGCCGATTTCCGTGAGATGTCCTCCATGCTCAAAATCAGCAAAGGTCTTTCCTTTTCCTTTGCAAGCATCGACCCACTCATGCATATGCCCCCTTGATCTAGGAATAGTTTTGGGAACGATCTTTGCAGCATCGTGATTCCCTTCACCGATGTACTTCTCTTCTCCGTTCATCTTTATATAGCACTGAGAGTTCCATAGTCCTGAAGAAAGCATTCCTTTATCGCCAATAAAAATACAACCTACCCTAGGCAAGCTACCGAAAGTTTTGACAGCTGCCTCTACAGCATGGTCCGGTGGAACATCTTTTCCTCCACCCGTATAAATATTTAATGCGACATCATGGGATCGCTCCTTGTTTTTGGAAAAGTGATATTTAACTGAGCATGACTTCGCGAAGGTTTCAGTACCCAATCCCTCACCAGTGAAAGAAATCTTAGAAGGATAATCCAAACTGAGCGATCTGAGGGCTAAGTTAAATGAGTGGCAGCAGAAATCGCCTATGAAGCCGTTACCAAAATCATACCATCCACGCCACTTGGCCGGATGGTAGATGCTTTCTTTGAAAGGTCGCACAGGTGCAGTTCCACACCAGAAATCCCAGTTCAATCCTTTTGGCACTGGATCTGAACCGGCAGGTCGGACACCACCACTTGGCCAATTGTGCTTTGGATGCCAAACATGAATCTCGCGGATCGGACCAAAAACATCAGCAGCAATTAATTCCATACTACGGCGTAAATTAGAAGATGCGCTGCCCTGATTGCCGGTCTGAGTTACGACCTTAGAAGCCTTAGTAAGTTCTCTAAGTTCTCTAGCTTCCTTAATTGTATGAGTCAGTGGCTTCTCGCAATAGACATGTTTCCCCGCCTTCATGGCTGCCCTGCAGATCGGAGCATGCCAATGGTCGGGCGTTGCTATTACAACTGCATCGACTGATTTCTCCTTCTCAATCAATTCTCTGTAATCTTCATATTCTTTGACCTTGTTAACCTTATTCCCGTGCCGTTTCTTGGAATTATCAATCTGTCTCTTATCCACATCACAAAAAGCGGCAACGTTCTGCCCCTGATTAAGTATATTCGCAACGTGCCCCTGAATCTGCCCACCCATCCCGATAAAAGCCACTGACAGTTTATCCAAAGTCTTAGGCTCTTCACCGTACAAGGTACCAGAACGAAGAATATTGAGTGAGGTGCCTGCTCCTGAAGCAGCCAGTAATGCACGTCGGGTCAGAATATTTTTAGCCATTCCTTACAGTATCACGAACTAGTGTAACGTGTCTTGTTAATTCGAACGCTCTAGTGATTAATGCATTTCAACATCACAACTTCCTAGGCCGCCCCGATAATAATTGAACTGCACATTTGGATGATCCGCCAACAATGACATCGGCACAGCAGCGTCAGCAATGCCTTTAGAAATCATTAAAGCCGTCAACCGCTGACCAAATGGATTATCATGAGTGCCTGCCTGCCAGATTGAAACCTTATCTGATTTCCATGTTTGGACAGGACCGACCGTGATCGCTTTTTCAGGAACCAAAGTAATATTGCCGCCGCCTGAGGTCCTAGCGTTCTGCGCCAAGGTAATGGGATGCAGTTCCACGACTCGTGTTGAGAGTTTCCTGTATCGATCGGGTGATGGAGGAGATTCCTTATATTCTCCTTCACGGCGCGGAGGATCGTTAAAAGCCCAATGCTTAATATCACCCTGCCCCCCCTGCATCACTGCGCATCGGACCCCTTCCCATGAATTGATGTACTCCTCAGTATCCGCAGCAGGAAAATGCATATTTGACTCAGGCATTTGCAAATCCTCGGAAATGCGATCAAAGCACAGCTCCCTATCAGTTCTCTCAAAGGAAAGAGGATGTGAAATTGGTACTTCCCTCCCATCCTCACCTAACCATTCATCCATCCCCCAAAAATGTGCTGAAGAAAGATCCACTCTGAGCTCATTCACGAGTCTTGCAACGAGTGGCAATTGTTCTGTAGGGCCTATAGGACCACATATCCCCACAGGATTATCAGAGGTAGAGGATTGCCAGGCACTAATGTATTCAAGAGCCTCGGCCAAATAAAAATCTTCCAAAGTATCATACATGACTACCTTGAAACCTGGACAGGAAAGTTGCTCCAAGTCCTCCATACTTAGTGAAGCAACATCACGAATTAAATCATCATCGAGGGTAGTGTAATCCCACCATTCAGGTGCTATTGTGCTTAGTTTTCTGGCCATTTCAGGTCTAATTATCCAAATTATATTCCGGGTTTAAATAGTACAATTCTCCGAGAGCTTCTGAAAGCGGATCCTCTTCAGTTCGGCTAAAACCAAGATGAGATCTTCTCCTCCATCCCTCAGCATAATCAAATTTACCTGACATTTCTCCGAGTTCACGGGACATATCCTCCATAGACATGAGATAAGAATTCATACCCTGACTAGATTCGAGCCAGGAATGCTGGCTCTTATGCTCTGCGAGAGTAACTCTTTTGCTATCCATGACTGACGAAATATCAACGTACGATTCAGGGATTACTTTCTTTCTCAGCCCATCCCTCAATCCATGAGGCATGGCATGATATACGCTGGTCTGATGTTCATCCAGATGACTAGTCGAAGGATCGGTAACAAAGTTAGGCATACCATGAGTGAAAGCTGCAGTGACGGCTAACCGAGACGTTTCCATATGATCTACCATGTAATCTTCTGGAGAATGTGTCAGAACAATATGTGGAGCCGCTGACCGAATCACTGAAGACAAGCGCCGGAGTAGATCCACGGAGTAGACAATCTCTAGATCATCACATAGAGGAGGATAATACTTAGCACCCAAGTATGCTGCCGCGCGTTGGGCCTCATCCTGACGAACTTGCCGAGTCTCTTCAGCATCCATATCTAAGGAACCACAATTGCCACTGGCAATGGTAATATAATGGAGGTTCCATCCGCGAGCAGCCAATTGAAGCATCGTGCCCGCAAAGAGAAATTCAATGTCGTCCGGATGGGCGACTATTGCGATTGCATTTTTAGTCACCACTAATTTCTGAAATTTTCACAGGCCTGCCAAGCTCAACTGATTTGTCAGCGGCAAAAACAACTTCAAAGCTCTTATAAGCTTCATTGATTGAGGTTAGTGGCATTTCTTCTCCCTTAGCCATCGAATCAAAGAACGCCTGGAACTGGGTCGTGTAGGGATGGTCACTCACATCACCGGAATCCAACATTTTCATTGATAAGGAACTCCAAGAACCTTTGTCAGTAGAGAGCTTTTCAGAATGAAACTTATTGTCCAGTAGGCTCCCCTCAGAACCGACAAGATGAGTATGAAAGTAATAAGGTTGAAGGCAATCGATGCATGAGGTTGCTTTGCCCACTCGCCCGTCAGTGAACTTCATTATAGTGGTCGTGGTCGTGGGATATTCGTAATCAGAAAAAGTAGAGCTTCCTGAAACCGAAGCATATGAACTAACCTCCTCAACATCACCTCCCATACAAAGGAGCAACGCATCAAGTGCATGACATCCAGCCGAAAGTAAACTACTTCCTCCGTGCTCTTTTCCGGTGTTCCAACGAAACTGTCCATACCATGGTCCAATACCATGATAATAATCCACTTCCCCATAGTGAATTTTCCCAAGTAACCCATCATCAATGACTGACTTAGTTACAAGGAACTGACTTGAATATCGACACTCAAAACATACACAAGTTCGAACATTCGCTTCCAGAACAGCTGAACGAATTTCGGAACAATCTTCAATGGACAATGCTAGTGGTTTTTCCAGAATAAGATGCTTTCCCGCTCTCGCAGCAGCAATTGCATGTTCCTTGTGTTGGTCCGGATAACTACAAATCGAAATTACTTCAATATCATCAGATGACAGCATTCCCCCAAGGTCCTGGAATGCCTTGATAGATGAACCATGTTTCTTTGACAGCTCATTCTCATCCTGAGAACGAGAAGAATAAACTGCAGTCACCTCGATCCCATCAATCGAATTAAGTGCATCAATATGAGCTCCAGCGACCCAACCGTATCCAACTATACCAACATTCATGGCTTAAATTTACCAAAGCCTTTGAACTTGGAAAAGCCAATAATGAAAATTGATCAGTGCCAGAAAACTTTCAATTAGATTTCTTCTTTGCAGGCATGAAACTCCCGGCCCCTGGTGAAAAATCCCAAGGTTCTGTTTTTTCCCCAAGCTCATCAAGAAATGCACCACTTGAGAAAGCTATGAAAAAATTATTATCTCCAGGTTCATGACGGGTCTTCGCGTAAAGTTTCTTCATTATTCCTAGGACCGGCCTTGCCTTTGGGCCTAATAATTCAATTGCACGACACGCTTGCAAAGCGACTGCCCAGTCAGGGTGCTCAAGATCTTTCACTAATCGATTAAGAGAAGCTTCTCTTTTTTCAGGAAAAAATGCCAACCAGCCGGCAATCTCAATTCGAACAGAAGGTGCAACGTCCTGAATCCATTCAAATGCGCTTTGCTGGATGCTCTTTTCATCAAAGTGCCCATTTCTAAGAGAAACTGCAGCCCAATACCTCTCATTAACATTTCCTTTTTTAAGAAGCTTCAAAAGTTCCTTGGAATCAGACTTGCCTACCTTATCAGCAGCTGACCATGCCCTCTCGAGGTCGGGCGAATGGTCCGTCTTGCCCATAACAATGTCTCTCATTGGGCTGCCTTCATTCTTTACCCAACGGCGCATCTCACTTTCAGGCAAAGCGCCCAGGTCTCCTACTGCATTGCGGTGTTCAACTAAGCTTAACCGTAATCTCTGTAATGCTTTGCTAGCCTCATCTGACAACTTTCCAGAAATCAAGTTACGTGTATTATCCGGATCAGCATCACAATCATAAAACTCTTCGGTTGCCCTTGTGGGGCCGGCATAGTGCCTCTGGGCAACACTAGAAGAATCAGGATCCTCCCGGAAAACTCGGGAAATTTCATGACGTATCTCACCAAGATCGGAGAATACTGACGGCTGGTTCCAAGAAAGATGGGGATGAAAATTACGTATGTATAACCATCTCTTGTTTCGTACTGATCTGGAACAATCAAATACTTCATCGACCCTGTCTCTATTACCAAAAACAAATTTTCTTTTCTGGGTAGAGCCAACGCCTATAAAAGGAATCCCTTGCATATATTTTGGTGATTTGAGACCAACTAATCCGAGAACTGATGGTGGAAAATCAACAAAACTCACCAATCGATCCGTCGCGGAACCGGGAGCAGTTGGACGCAGATGCTTCCATTTCTCAGGAACATGTATCAGCATGGCAACTTTCATCCCACTATCATGCAATAACCTCTTATGACGAGGCATTCCTGAACCATGGTCAGAAAAGAAAAAAACAATAGTATTATCTGCTAATCCGTCTTCGCGCAATTGACTCATAATTTCACCGACCCGCTGATCCATGACCGTGACACAATCATAATACCGGCTAATCGTTTTTCTTATGAGAGGCGTGTCAGGATAATAGTCAGGGACCGGAGCCTTCTTAGGATCATGAATTTCAGTAGCCGACAATTTGGATTGAACATGTTTTTTGAAAACAGGATAAGGCCAGACCATTGAACGGGACTGGTGACTGGTCATAATATTAAAAACAGAGAAGAACGGTTGCCCTTGCCCGCGCTTGGAATTGCGCCAGTGAGCCTTAGGACTTGACTCATCCCATGATTCTTTGACCAGGCGTGGAGCATCACTGCTGTTATAATCTGTTTTGACGTTATTAGTTGTAAAATAGCCTGATTCCCTCATATGGGCTGGAAAGCCCTTGACTCCTGTCGGCAAAGGAAATCCGGACCTCATCTGATGAGTGCCTGTAGAGACGTTATGCATTCCAGTAATCAGGACCGACCTTGAAGGAGAGCAGACAGGAGAAGCCGCGAAAGCATTGGAGTATTTTGTTGAGGAACTGGCCAACTTATCAATGTTCGGAGTGATTGCATATTTATCTCCATAACAACCAAGTGTCGGACTCATATCCTCAGCCGTGATCCACAAGATATTGGGTCTCTTCTGAATTTCTTGCGTCACTTTTTTATTAGAGATTTCACGTGCCCTAATATTTCTGAAACGAACGGTTCCTCCCTTCCCATGATGCTGAATACCAAAATAGCCTTTTAATATTTTCCCATGCTTAATGTCTGATACGGGCTTTCCATTCAACCATGTTTGGATCCTATCTCCGACAGCCCTCACTCTAAAATGGTTCCAATCATCTTTCTTAAGATTACCACGAATCTTATCAGCGAACTCTTTGCCCTGACCCTTTCCAGGATAAATCCAACCACCATTACCGATCCCATAAACTCCGGCTGGCTTTTGCTGATCAATCTCGCACTGGTAACCTTTCGGACGACCCTGATTGCCAATGCAGCGGAAGGCTAATCCGGAATTAAAACCCTCTTCTTTAGGCATAAGAACTTCAATCTCTGCCTCAAAATCACTCATCTGACGTTCAGTAGTGACCCAACAGTTTGTCTTCGAGAGTAAATGAAGCTCACCTCCCTTAGCATCAAAAGAAATGACCTCAGATCGCGGTTTCCAACCCTCCGTAGTCTTACCATCAAAAAGCTCAATCCACTCTGCATCGGCCCTGAACACCATCATCAGAAAGAAGGTGAACACACATAAGAATCTTAAATAAATCATAACGTCAGTATTAGTTTCGGTTTGTTGAAAATAAAATCAGAGGTTAAGGGACCTTGTTGTCGGTCCCGAGCAAATCATTGAGTGCTCGGTTAGCAACTCTAAGAATATATTTATTAGGTTGCCTAGTACTTATCACCTCCTTCAAATCCTTGACCATTTTTCGGCCCGATTCCTCCATCTCGTCAATGACGATCACCGACGCAAGTCTTCCCCACTGATGCTCAGATTTTAGCTCTTCTCTTAAAACTTCAAGTGCTGCATCCGCATCACCCAGGCGGGCCACTGCACGAGCAGCAGCGATTCGTACACTAGGCGATTTATCCTTCATCGCCTTCATCGATAATTTTAACGCTTCTCCCCTAGCCGCCTCTCCGATATTACCGATACCAGTCACTGACCAATAACGTATGACTGGATCATCATCATTAATGGCATTTATCAGTTCTCCAAGAGCCGAGGGCCCTTCTGATGCTTTTGTAGCAACTGATACCAACCGCTGGACTTGATCCTTATTAGATAATTCTCCATTCATAATTTCAAATCTAGAACCGGACTTCTTCTCTCTAATTTCGATTTCCGCCTCAGGAATGAGCCCAATGTCACCTATTTCAGATTGCCATTGTGCCAAATGAACACGCATTTTCTTTAAGATCGCTAAGTGCTCAGGATCACCCGATAAATTGCGGATTTCATGTGGATCATTCTTAAAATCATAAAGTTCTTCGACAGGTTTTTTGCTAGTTGAAAAAATCTTGCCTGTTTCAGTCAGGGATCCCTCCTCCTCGGCTCTCCTTATCTCACGCATCGTGGCTCCTTTTTCTGGCGTATTCATGTACTGATAGTAGGGCTTCAAAGGTTCAAAGTTCCGAATGTATCGATAACGCCCATCAAAAATAGAACGAATAATATCGTATCTTTCATCCATTCTATCTCTGGCACCAAAAACAAAACGGCGAGGAGCTGATAATTTCTGACCAAGAAATGCTCTGCCTTGCAATTTGTTAGGAACTTCAATCCCAGCTAGGTTTAATACCGTAGGTCCCAGATCAACTGAGCTTACCAATTGCGTATCGACTCGTCCTCCCTCCTTACCCGGAACACGAACGATCAAAGGAATATGTGTTCCAGAACCATAAAGCCAACGCTTTGCACGAGGCAATCCCACACCATGGTCAGCCCAAAAAAATATGATTGTTTCCTCGTAAAGCCCAGCATCTTTAATTTCTTTGATAAGAGATCCTGCCCAAGAATCCATTGCTGTAATCAGTTCATAGTTTCTTTTCCAGTCCTCACGGACCACGGAAGTGTCCGGATAATACGGAGGCAATGTCTCTAACTTGGACGGATCCTGCCTCTGTTCAGGTTTTAGGTTTCTCGTAACAGCCTTGTACTTACCTTCGGAAGCGATTCCACTCTCGTGACATCCAGTATAATTAAATACTGCAAAAAAAGGTTGCCCTTCCTTTCGATTCTTCCAATGAGCTTTTGAACCGCTCTGGTCCCAGATTTCTCTAGTCGATGGTCTTGAAAACTGATAATCCGTCTTTGAGTTATTTGTGCAGTAATATCCAGACCCCCTAAGAAGAATTGGAAAAGGTTTGAGCCAGGACGGGAGGACGGCATTGCACCTCATATGATGGGTGCCAATACTGTTCTGATACATGCCAGTTATGATTCCACTGCGACAAGGAGCACAAACACCCGCAGTCGTATAAGCGTTAGTAAAACGGGTTCCCTCGGATGACAATTTATCAATGTTGGGAGTAATCGCATGCGGATCACCATAACAACCAAAATGAGGTCCAATGTCCTCTGCAGAAATCCAAAGTATGTTCGGCTTGGCACATACATTAAGACATGAACACAGTGGAATTATAAAACCAAACAAAAGTATCTTCTTAATCATCGGGCAAATTCAGTAGTCATTCGTTTTAAGAAAGGAAAGCTTAGTAGTCATTTAAATATGAATACTGAGTCTTCTTCAAGGATCAGATTACAATTATTAGAAATAGGCATCTCATGCTACAATAACCTAAGCAAAGTAGTATGTTTTTTATGGACCGGATTCACTCATATTTGATCACCGTTTAATACAGCTGCTCCCTAATACTACAGTGAGCATGATACACGAAGTCAATTGACGTTGATGAATATTTCATTCTAAGGTCATCTATTCTCTATAATTATTACGAGCACATGAAGACGTTTCCATTAATTCTAACTTTATTGATATTCATCAACCCTGTCATTTTACTTTCAAAACCAAAGCTACGGGTAGGACACGCTCAAAAACCGAATCAGGCCTCAGCAGAACTGGAGTCTATCCGTAAGAGCACTAAAGACCTCGAGAGTTGGAAAAAAAGGAAAGCTACTGTCATAAAAGGAATTTTGAAAGGAGCGAAACTCACTGAACTGCCTGATCGCAAGCCACTGAACCCACGCTATGTTAAAAAACAAATCCACAAAGGGTATAGCACTGAAAATGTGGCCATAGAAAGCTCGCCAGGATATTTCGTGACTGGGACCCTGTACCGCCCGACACTATTCAAGGGATCATTGGCCGGCATCCTTTGTCCACACGGACACGGAGGAAGGTTTAATGCAGCAAGGCAAACACGGTGCGCGGTTCTAGCTAAGATGGGGTCTGCGGTCTTCCAGTATGACATGATGGGATACGGTGATTCAAAAGAGGTTGGTTGGAATCATGGAAGAACACCTGAAATTCTTAGAATGCAAACATGGAACAGTATGCGTGTTCTTGATTTTGTCTTAAGCCTTCCAAATGTAGATCCAGATAGAATAGGAATGACCGGATGCTCTGGCGGAGGAACGCAGACATTTATTCTTTCGGCCCTAGATGATAGGGTCAAAGTGTCCGTGCCAGTCTGTCAGGTCTCTGCTCACTTCTTTGGGGGTTGCGTCTGTGAGAGTGGAATGCCCATTCACTGGAGCGAAACACATAAAACAAATAACGCAGAAATCGCTGCTCTAGCCGCACCCAAACCTCAACTCATTGTATCGAACGGAAAGGACTGGACACAAATGACACCCAGAACCGAATTCCCCTTCATTAAACATGTTTATGATCTTTACGGAGCAACCAGCAAAGTAGAAAATGCACATTTCAAAAGTGAAGGACATGACTATGGCTTATCAAAAAGGATGGCGGCTTACCCTTTCCTTGCAAAGCATCTGAACCTTGACCTTAAGCTCGTGAAGAGCAGGGAAGGCAAAATTGACGAATCCTTTGTTAAAGT
Organism: Verrucomicrobiales bacterium; assembly: GCA_012960505.1. GTDB lineage: Bacteria > Verrucomicrobiota > Verrucomicrobiia > Verrucomicrobiales > DEV007 > EC70. The sequence goes on along the minus strand of DUBC01000033.1, from coordinate 42,041 downwards.
TCAAACACAAGAAGAGATGATGGTCTTTAATGGGAAATACCCAGAAAATGCGGTTCCTCCGAACACTCCACTCCCCTAAAAATTACCTAATAATTAAGGATTTACCCAAGATGGAACTGTCCCATCTCCTGTCGACTTTCCTTTAAGCACCCAGGAAAGATTGAATCTTGCAACGGCCGATCCACGCTTAGGGCCGCCTTCAAAATGGTGATAAATCATGCCTTCAGTTTTGGTGCCGGGTCGTCCGGATGTAATTGATGAATATCCATGGCTACCAGCGAATACTAGCCGTTTTATAGGCCAGGTCTTTCCACCATCAAAGCTTGCCCAGACCGTTCCCTGTTTACGACCACCTTCACTGTCACAGTTACTATAGATCAAAATATCACGACCCTTAACAGCAAGACGAGTCAGACCACCCATGCAACCATAATTTGTATTCTGTGGACCATCAGGAAGAACTTCACAAAACTTGAGATCATTCCAAGTCTTACCGCCGTCCTTACTCGTAGCTGTCCAACGCCTCCGAGGATTTGCACCTTCCTCGGCCCAATGACGCCTTGAATTGTAATAAATGGTACCATCACTTAATTCTGCCAACGTGGCTTCACCGGTTCCATTCGCTGGGAAAGGATCACTAGTGTTCCAAGTCTTTCCACCATCATCACTATAGATTGCGTTTGTATAGTGCTTAGGCCAAAGACTACGATCATTTTTGCCGGCATACCACCGAGATGGTCGGATCAGTCGGCCCTTGTGCTCACCATGACGCAAAGTAATTCCATGTTCATTCATGTGCATGGAAGGGGCATTTTCTTTTGAATCAGTTTTAATGTTAGTAGGAATCTTCTTCCATGACTTACCATCATCACTGCTCTTGTATATCGAAATAGGAGCAGGTGGATGATGATCCTCAATGAATGCGAAAATATCCCCGTTCGATTCATTTACAGTTAGACCACCAGTCTGAAAGCCTGGCTTAGCAATAACAATTTCAGGGCCCCATGTCTTGCCACCGTCCTCACTCCGCTTGGCCCTCACATGACTGGTCCCCCAAGTAGCAAGGACAGTTCCTTCCATTGTCACTACAATATTACCAAATCTTTCACCTATAAAAATCGGTTGAATATCCAGAGAAGGATCACCCATGAATGCATCAATTGATCCCTCTATTTTATTTTCCGCAAATGAAGAAATAACTAAAAAAGGAAAGAAAAAGAATGTGATAATATATTTTCTCATAAAAAAGAATCTACTGCTCCGCTTGATATTTGAAAAGATCAAAATCCCTGTCTCGTATTCGGATCGTAGCGTGACACCTACTCTTCCACAACATCCAAAACCTCCTTCGTTTTCCCAACATTACTTGAGACTAGGTCTATACAATTATGCTAATATACTTAAATGCGACACTACCTAAAAGTAGCCATAGCCATTATTGCATGCTCTTTGAACACCAATCTTTTTGCGGACATTGGGGGAAATCCATGGAAAATCCATACCATTGATAAAAGCTCTCAAGGTGCTGATGGTGTCAGGCTCCTCGACGTAAATAGTGACGGCCTAATGGATATTGCCACGGGTTGGGAAGAGGGTGGAATTATCAGGGCCTACCTTCATCCGCAAAGAGGACAAGAAAAAAAGTTATGGCCCGCAGTCACTGTCGGTGAGGTCAAGTCACCAGAAGATGCTGTCTTTATTGATATCAATAAGGATGGAGCCGTGGACCTAGTCAGTTCCTGTGAGGGATCTACCCGTTCTATGTTCATACACTGGGCACCTCAATCCGGAAAAGATTATCTAGATGCAACAAAATGGCAGACCGCTGCCATACCGATTACAAAAGGAAAACAATCATGGATGTATGCCCTCCCCATGCAAATAGACGGAGAAAATGCTGATGATCTCATTGTGAGTTCCAAGGGCAAGGGAGCATCAGTGAGCTGGCTTCAAGCTCCCAAGGATCCTCATAATATGAATGCATGGAAACTTCATAAGTTACAAGATGCCGGATGGATAATGTCATTGATCTCAATAGATATGGATCATGACGGGGATCAGGATGTCCTAGTCAGTGACCGCAGAGGACCAGATCGGGGCGTGTACTGGTTAGAATATCCAGGAACCAAAGAAGCTAAAACCATCAATCAATGGTCAAGGCATAACATCGGCGGAGCCGATAGAGAAATTAAATTCATCTCTACGGGTGACCTTGATGAGGACGGATCAATCGACGTCATCGCCATTGATTCAAAATCAGTGATCTGGTTCCAAAGAACAAAGAAAGGATGGAAAGAATATATTATACCGTTACCAAAGGGAGTCGGCGGCGGTAAGAGCACAGCAGTTTGCGACATTAATAGCGATGGGAAAAAAGATATCGTTTTCAGTTGTGAGGGAGCCAAAGGGGAACTGTCCGGGATGAGGTGGCTCTCGTGGACGAATTCACCTACCGACAAAATATGGAAAGACCATGAAATTGCAGGAGAGCCAGGAATAAAATATGACCGTGTTGTCATGCATGACATTGATGGTGACGGTGATCTTGATGCAATTTGCTGCGAAGAACGGGATCAGCTGGGGGTGTTTTGGTATGAAAATCCATTTTCCAGAAAGTAGTATATAGCTACAATTTATAGAGCCTATACAGGGCTTGGCATGAACGGATCAAAGACTTTGAACCCTATGATTAGCTTCACCGTGTCATTTATATAACTAGGGATAATTACTAACAAAACCGAAAGGAATCCTTTTTCTCTAACGAATCGGGCTTGAGTATTGGTCTCAGATTGCTCAATATGATAATTCCCCATTAGTTAACTTGGGGAGAAACCTTTATCCATAGATCGTTAATTAAATGCCTACCTTACAAAGCCATGATATCGAAGCATATCATGAGGACGGCTTCGTGTTTCAAAGATGTCTTTTTAGTTCAGAAGAAATAAGTTTACTCGGTGAGACGGCTCGTAATGATCATGCAATGGACAAGGCAGCATCCACAATGGATGATGGCGAAGGTAATGACGTGCGTTTATCTTTATGGAATCATCCAGGTAATGGTATTTATGGAATGATTGCACGCTCCGAGAGGATCGTGGACAAAGTCGAACAGTTACTGGAAGACGAAGCCTACCATTACCACTCCAAAATGATACTCAAGGATGCCAAGATCGGTGGCGCATGGGCATGGCATCAGGATTATGGTTATTGGTATCAGAATGGACTCCTCTTTCCTAACCTCTGCAGTGTGATGATAGCCGTTGATGAGGCCACTGAAGAAAATGGATGCCTCCAGGTCCTCAAAAGTTCGCATAAGATAGGTCGCATCAATCACATTCTTGCAGGAGACCAAGCAGGAGCCGATATGGAACAAGTTGAGGAAGCAAAGAATAGGCTAGAGTTAGTACAATGCACAATGAGTGCAGGCGATGCGCTGTTCTTTCACCCAAATACACTTCATTGCTCTGCTGCTAATCTTTCTGACAAAGCGAGATGGGCTCTGATATGCTGCTATAACGCAAAATCAAACAACCCATACAAAGAGTCCCATCACCCATCATACACAAAGCTAGATAAAGTGACTGATGATCAGGTGCTCATTGTGGGCCGTGACGAAGCGATACGATCAAATGCTGAATTTGCAAACCTAGTCGAAGACGACCAGAGCGCAAAAAGCCTCAATGAAAATTAACTAAAACTAAATTAACTAAAAAATGAAACTTGGAATCATAAACAGCGCTTTTGGGCAGGCAGGAGTCGACACAAAAACAGGCCTCGAACACATTTCAAGGATAGGCTTTGATGCGGTCGATATCTTCACTGAAGCAATGACTATTACTGAAGATGAAGTTAATCTTATTAAAAGCACCTGCGAAGAAAACAGCCTCCCTATCACATCGACCGTGGTCGTCTCAGCGGGCCTGATTGATTTTAATGATCCTGTCAGGGACTATCATATCAGTAGGGCAAAGAAATCTCTCGATTTAGCAAAGAAATTTGATTCAAAGAACCTTCTCCTCGTTCTTGGAGAATATATTTGGCAACGCGAAGTCATTCCACCAGAAGCTCAGTGGGAATGGGGAGTCGAGGGAGTCAAAGAACTGGGTCAGTATGCCGGCGAACTTGGTCTGGACATTGCTCTGGAACTCGAACCTTTCAGATTGAGCCTGCTTAACAGTATACCGGAAATGGTTCGGTTCATTGATGATTGCGCAATGCCAAACGTCCAAGCCAACATTGATGTGAGTCATTTGGTCCTTGCAGACACGTCCCCCGCGGAACTAGAAAAACTGAAAAATAAAGCCACTCACGTCCATATCAGCGACTGTGATGGAAAAGTTCATGGGGACTTACCACCTGGAAGAGGAGTCGTTAAATTCGCTCCTTATCTCCAAGCCATCAAAGAACTAGAATTTGAAGGCACTGTTTCAATAGAGCTCGAATACTCACCTGATCCATCAAAAATCGTAGAATGGGTCGAAGAAGCCTACAACGCAACGAATGACCTCATGCAACAGGTCGGACTTCGCGACTAAAATTATTTAAAAAAAACCACTCCATTAAATGAAATTATTTTTATTCCACAGCCTCCTCATATTCATTTTAACTCAGATCCCCGCTCAAGCTGAACTGATCGGTCATTGGAAACTTGACGGAGACTTTAATGATTCATCGGAGAACGACAATAATGGAGAACTCTTTGGTGGGGCGACCTATTCTGACTCCGTACCCGACACTTTAGGCAATGGACAGTCAGTTGCCTTTGATGGGACTGTGGGGACTTACGGAAGCATTAACCATGGTGAAGGAGGAATTGCGATTACGACCCTTCCTTCCTACACGGTGTCAATGTGGGTACAGGCCGATGGAACGATAGATAATGTTGATGACCGGATCTTTTCCGAAGCGATGTCGACTAATAATAATCCTCTCTTTAATATGGGAACAAAAAACAATGGTTCTGATGGAACTGTTGACCTGTATGTGAGGAACGGAGCCCAGACAGGACACCTATTCTCTAATGGTGAAGCGTTCGACGATACCTGGCATCACGTGGCCTGGGTCGATAATGATGGAATTCTTGATCTTTATATTGATGGTGTTTTTGATAAGCAGTTCGATCACAGTGTGATCGAAGTATTCACTCCGGACACGACCACGATCGGTGGAATTCTTCGGGGCACTGACTGCTGTAATTTTACTGGAAACATTGATGATTTGGCGATTTGGGATGAGGCATTATCCGAGAATGACATCGCTGCTCTTGCCAGTGGGGCCATGTCTCCTGGAGGCCCTTCCGAAGATGATGATGAAGACGGGTTACCTGATGCTTGGGAAGAGAAACTCGTTGATAACCTTGAAGATCTTAATGGTTTGGGTGCCGGCCCCGGCCCCGGATCAGGTACTGGTGACTTTGATGGGGACGGTCTAACGGACCTAGATGAGTACGAGGAGACTAAGACCGACCCGACTAAGGCGGACACGGACGGTGACGAACTTGAAGACGGAGTCGAGACTGATACAGGGACTTATGTGAGTGCCACGAACACGGGCACTGACCCGAGGGACGCAGATACGGACGGTGATGGTCTCACCGATGGAGTCGAAACAAATACCGGGATATTAGTTGATAACGATGATACCGGCACGGATCCTAATAATGCAGACACGGACGGTGACGGTTACGCGGACGGTGGTGAAATCGTTGGAGGAACAGATCCTAATGATGAAAACAGCAAAGGGGCACTCTCTCCTCCATTTCTCTACGTGGACTTCGAAGTAAATGCGGAAGACATGAGTGGAAATGATAATAATGGTGAAGTCGATGGTTTAGTGAGCTTTGATGTTGAAGGCGCACCCTCAGGTTCCACCCCAACGACTGGGGGTAACTTCACGGGCGGTCATATCGATTTCTTTGATATCGATATGAATTCGATGATTCGTGACTTTGAGGATGGCAGCTACACCTTTGCCTGTTGGTTAAAACCAATCGGCTCGGCCGGAGGTCAAGGATTTATCTGGGGCCAGACTCAACAGGGAATACATAATGGTATCCGCAACGGGGGCGTATTGCATAGCGCTCATTGGGGAGCCGACTGGAACGCGATCACCCCCTTGGAAGCTGAAAAATGGGTTCACGCGGTATGGACCTATGACGGTGCCAATGACACGGCTGCAATTTATCTGAACGGCGAACTTGATGGAGGCCCACAGGCTCAGCAAGCCCCTAACGGGGGAGGTTCATTCTTGCTCGGTGCACGGAATAATGGAAGTGAGCAATATGATGGATATTTGGATGATGTGGCAATCTGGAGAGAAGTGCTTCCGGAGGGAACGATTCAGGCACTGGCGGACGGAGCGAGCCCCATAGGTGCGACGCAGGAAGATGCGGACGGAGACGGTTTGCCAGATTCATGGGAGGAGAAGTACGGAGTCGATGATCCTGAAGGAGACGATGACAATGACGGACTAACTAATGCCGATGAGTTTGAAGCAAGAACAAAGCCGAACAAGGCTGATAGTGATGAGGACGGATTAAATGACAAACATGAACTGACTGTTACCAATACGAATCCATTGAATTCGGACTCCGACAGAGATGAAATCCTCGACGGTGCTGAAGTGATTGGTGGAACTGATCCTAACAAGGCAGACACGGACGGGGATGGTTTTAATGACAACACAGAAATTAGTCAGGGAACTGACCCTACAAATAAAAATGATTTTCCCCAGTTAGGGCAGACGATACTATTTATCGGTGGCCAAGCCGATGCGACTCAAGGAGCTGACGGGACCGTGATGAGCTTCCTTGAAGAAAGATATGGCTCTCAAAATATTACTTACAAACAGGCCAATCAGACTATTGCAGGAGAAGAGGCAGACTATGCCCTACTTATCATTTCCTCCACTCCTGGATCAGGTGACATGCGGAATAAATTCCATAATTCCACAACGCCGATCGTTAACTGGGAAGAAGCTGTTGCAGATAATGGTGCAGGAGAATTTCAAGTCACTGCAGGAAGGACCAAAGACAATGTCGCTGAGGATCATGTAATCACGATAGTTGAAGATCATCCAATAGTCGCCGGTTTTAATGTCGGTGATGATGTGACCATATCGACTGGTCAGACCGAAGTCTGGTGGTCAACAGACCAACAGGCACCAGGTTCATTATCACTCGCTGCAGAGAAAGAGGATCCGAGCAGGTTATTTCTCACTATTGTGGATGAAGGCGAAGAACTTAATGATGGAAGTACGGCACCAGCTAAGCGGATCATGCTTGGTATCACTGATAGTACTTTCAATAACTTCACTGAAGACGGAAAGACCCTCATTGGCCAGTCCATTGATTGGGCACTGGGCATAGCAGGTGGAATCGCTCCTCTCGAATTCACTGAAATAATATATGACGCCGAAGAGGACACGTTCCGCTTCAAATGGAACTCTAGAGGCGGAAAAACCTATTCTCTATATTACTCCGAGGACATGACAGAGTTCGATGCTGACCTTGATGATTCAATCGAATCTGGAGGAGATTTTACAGTTTATCCGGCCGAAGGTGAACCGGGACTGGAAAATCCTTTGGGAGGAGTGGATAAAATATTCTTCAAGGTAATGGAAAACGAGGACTAAAAAAATCTGAAGAAAAGAAACCATAAACCACTACAACTCTAAGTGGCTTGATCTACTCAAATTGAATGCACTTTCCCCGTCTCATTCTGCTGGGAATCTTTTTGATTCCCAGTAGTTTCACCATCAGTGCTGAAAAAACAAAAATAGAAAAGTATCAAGAAAGCGCGTCCAGAAAAGAAGGTAATCTGGAACTTGGACGTAAGATCTTTCAAGGTGATAGGGCCTTATGTTCTCAGTGTCATACTGTCGACGGTAGTTCGAAGAGTGTAGGCCCTGACCTGTTTGCAGCGGGTGATAAATTCTCGCGTGCTGACCTTATTAAGTCCGTCATTGAACCTTCTGCCTCAATTATGACAGGTTATGATACTACTGTCATTGAAACGAAAGATCGGAAAGCGTTCACTGGAATCCTGAAATCAACGACCAAAAAGGAAATTACCCTTTCCAACCTTGGGAACAAAATTACTACTATCCTCAAATCCAACATTAAGAAACAGTACACAAATCCTGTTTCTTTAATGCCTGTCGGGCTACACGCTAAACTTGAATTACAGGAATTTACAGACCTGATCGCTTATTTAGAAAGCCTAAAGCAACCCCAGTCAGAGGGGCTAAATAAAAACGGCACACCTGAAAAGATAAAAGCACTTTCCAAACAAATTAAACTTCTGCCTTTCTTTGGGAAAAATATTAATCTTGAGAAACCGATCTGGTTCGGTCAGCACCCCACAATTGACGATGCATTTGTCATCGTTGAAAAGAGCAGAGCCTCTGTTTCCCTATTAAAAAAGAATAAAGACGGTATCGAAAAGAAAATTCCATTCGTTGCCATACCGAATGAAGTCTATGTGACAAATGATGAAGGGCTCCTTGGCTTTGCTTTTCACCCTGAATTTTCTGAAAACCGAAAATATTATTTAATGTATGAGACAAAGGCAGAAAACTATAGAGGCATGGCCATCGGTGAAAGGATTGCCTCTGAAGATTTTCTAAGAGACTCAGAAAATCCTACCAGAAAAATCCTCGAGTTTGAAGTTGCCACTCAGTTCCACCATGGAGGTGGTATAGAGTTTGGCCCGGACGGTTATTTATATATTGGAATGGGTGATGGAGGTCCACAAGAAGATCCGCTAGGCCATGCTCAGGATCTGGAATCATTTTCAGGAAAGATACTGCGGATCGATGTGAACAACAAAGGAGTTGGAAAATCCTATTCAATTCCGAAAGAGAATCCCTTTAATAATCACCCCAATAAAAAAGTCCTTCGTGAGATATATGCATACGGACTGCGTCAACCATGGAGGTTCAGTTTTGACTCAACTAATGGAGATTTGTGGGTAGGTGATGTTGGACAGAACCGTTTCGAGGAAGTCACGATTGTTCGTTCAGGAGAAAATCACGGGTGGAACGTTTATGAGGGTTTTGAACTGTTTTCAACTCAATACAGGAAAGAGAATAGTAATTTCATTGCCCCAATAATCTCTTTCCGTCGATCGCATGGCGTTTCCATCACTGGGGGATATGTGATCCGATCCAAGACCAATGAAAAGAGTTCCTTTGAAGGGGTTTATATCTGTGCAGATTATCAATCAAAAAAGATATGGGGATTAACTCAAAATAACCGGAAACTAGAAACTATAAGAGAAATCGGCCAATGCCCGGACCGGATCGTTGCCTTTGGTAAAGACCGTAATGGCAACCTCTACGCAATAGGATACGACAAAGGAACCATCTACAAATTAGATTTCAGCGAGGCAACTTTTAAATAAAAAGAACCTCATCTTTTGACCTGCCATGACCCGTCATGGGCTATGGAAACTCTCAAATTACCTATCTTTGCTGAAACGTTCCCTTCATTATCAACGAGAGTCTTAATCTGACTGGCCAATTTATTTTTGTCTTCACCCTCATCGTAAGGGCGGAAAACACTAAGCCAAACCAAGGGTTCACCTGATCTGAGAGTTGCCTTGGAAAAAGTATTCATCACATTGGCACCTCCAATGTCTTGAGATGTTCGAGTCTTGACCTGTCCAATTTCTTGCCCCTTCTGGGGATGAAGATACAAAATGACTCTCTTTTTCTTTTTCTGCCACCACGCGTGGTCCCGCGCAGGAGCATCAAACCAATGAGTTCCATCCTTTGATTTCTGATCCGTCACAGCAATGGACCAGCAGGGCGATGCAACGTATCCATCCACGTCAGAGCAAGGCACATAATGATCACGAACGATCAAATACCCCTCCGCAGTCAAAACAGTCTGCCGTGACCATTTGCTGTTGGCTCCATAATAATTGCGCATAGTGAATTTACCGAAAGAGTCTTCACCCTCATTCTCGGCTCGAAGATCTTCGCGTACGAGAATAGCTCCTCGGTGCCATAAGGGAGTAAAATAGCGAGGATTCGTTCTCACGTTGGGGGTGATGCCTCCTTCGGATTTACCTTTGAAATCATATGACATTCTGGTGAATTCGTTCTGCCCGTCAAAATTTTCGTTAAGGTCATTGAAAACAAAAGCGATACCATTATCCTTCCCAACATTTCCCACCTCAATACATTTTCCAGGCCTTCTCCCATCTTTCACTATCTTGCAGGCGATATCCCGCATCTTTCCAGTGAGTTGAACACGGCCCTCACCCTGAACTAACTCAATGACTAGATCATCAGAAATAGAATTGAAGGACTCTATAATTTTTTCACCCTTCGGCCCCGCAATTCTCAAATTTTGAATTTTGGTACCTGATGGGAACGGACCAATACGCAAAGAATTAAGATTATAGTCGTTATTCAATTGCCAGTAACCATCCATGTTTCCATGAGAGTATCCAAGTTCGGGCTGATCGGTCCGACGAAACAATCCTACTTTATTATCAAACTTCCAATTCTTTGAGTCAGGTCCTTCTCTCGAATTTAGGGTCAGTTTTATGGACATCGAAGCCATCTTCCAAGCTTCTCCAGTCGGTTCATCCATACCAAATCCCTCCTTCAAGGGAAATTTCATATCAGGCGGTAATACAGACAGCACATCATAAGCAGTTTCACCGGTACCGGCTCGACCGCTCGTGTACTTGCCGGACGTATGAAGAAATTTTGCACCGTCCACACAATATTCATAAAGCTTACCGTCAGAATCATCGCAGTAGTGCATGTAATTATTATTCCTGTCATAGATGAAAAAGGACACGAAGGGGTTCCCACTCTCCCTGCCAGAGCACAAATACAGACGTTCAGGGATCTTATGTTTTAGAGGGCTGTAATAACTTATCCCTGACCCTCCTTGAGGGACCTTCGGTTCGATTCCTCTCTCAATGAACCAAAAGTATCTTTTCTTATATGCCTCGAGGTACTCTTTAGGAGCCTGATGACCTTGCGGAGGACGACCACCAAGGCAAACCTGCTCTGATGCCCAGAGAAACTCGGGATCTTTGAATTCTTTTGCCATACGATACCAGACGTGCCCATCATTGATCTGCTCAGCGCCGCCATAATATTCAGCATTCCAGGGATCAGTATAAATTTTTGCACGTTGTCCCTGAATAATATTCGCACTAGAATTCGGGTTACCCCTTACCCCACCACCATGCACATAATAGAGATACCTTCGAAAATGAAAGTATAGAAATTTTCTATCAGTCTGAAATTTGTTCATGCCATAAGCCATGTCAATGAGACCTTGAAGGTAAAGCGGACCATAAGGATAATAATTGGTCTCGGTCATGTCTCCATACTCGATTAATTCTCTCCACAAAGCATCAAGCCATGCCTTATGACGGACAGAGTTTGGATGCTGAGGAAACATTCTAACAGCAATAGCGGGCCCACCATTGATCCCATAAGGCCTATTATTGACTCCTCTTTCCAGCGCAGCATAGTCCTTAAAATCAGCTCGGAGACTGTGAAGGACCAGCGCTCTGAAATTCCGCTTCTCATCTTCAGTAAGCACATTTTGCTTCATCAGTTCCTCGTAGATCCTCATCCTTCCACCACTTCCCCATGATCTATGATTATAAAATAGGGTAAATGTTATCCCCTCTCCCTTATCCTTTGCTTCCTGATAACGATCAAGAATACTCAACAGATAAGCACGAAGAATCTTTAATTCATTAGGGTCTTTCCTTGCGCTGTCTATGTACCTTTCAAGGAGCCGGTCCCATTGCCAACCTCCACGATGCATCTGAGGGCTACTCTTACGGACCGCGGCAACTTGAGCTGCAATCTCTTTCTCAGAGTACTGGGAGTATGAAGGGCGAGGGTGATTCTCTTCAGGACCAAGAGATTGTGCCCCTAACAAAGAACCTATCCAAAAAGAAAAAATGAACAGAGGGCATACATTAATAATCACCTTTATCATTAAGAACATTTTATAGTGAGATGCTCACAATCTGGCCAGTTAAGAATTCCCGGGTTCAAAGATTAATGATGCGTACTTATGATAGTCATTGCTATTTTCAGGCATTAAGAGATAAAATTCTAATTATAATACAATGTCTAACATCTTAACTGTTCTTCTTTTAACCCTGCTATCACTGACCCTATCTAGTGCAAAAAATGAAGCCGGAATTATCGATCTTTTCAACGGGAAGGACCTAGATGGCTGGGAAGGGATAGGTGGAGACGCATCAAAGAACTGGGAAGTGAAAGACGGAACACTTTCGTGCACGGGCGGTAAAGGAGCTCAGTGGATTGCGACTAAACAGGAATTCTCTGACTTTGATCTTAGTATGGATTTTAATCTTCCAGAGAACGGTAATAGCGGAATTTTTATCAGAGCTCCAAAAGAAGGAATTCCTTATGTCGATGGGATCGAGATTCAATTGCTAGATGATGCGGGTGAAAAATGGAAAAATCTTAAACCAAATCAATTCACAGGTGCAATATATGCGGCACTAGCACCCAGCCACCGCGCTACCAAGGCAGCTGGTGAGTGGCAAAGTATTCGAATAACCTGCGTCGGTCCAAAGTGCATGGTCTGGGTTAATGGCCAACAGATCATAGACACTAAGCTAGATGATCTCGCCAAAGTTCATGGGAAAAGAATTCCCGGCCTTCACCGGACAATTGGAAGGATTGGAATGCAAAATCATGGAGATAGCGTTTACTTTAAGAACATAAAACTGACCATAATGGAAAAGGTAAAAACAAGGCCTCTCCTCTTCGCTTTTCATAATGGAGTCCATTTTAATACGGCAAATAAAAAGGCCAAGACACTCAAAGAATTAGGTTACGATGGTATTGGTTCCGCATATTTAAAATCCAAAGAACCTATCAAAGAACGGTTGTCGACTTTCAAAAAAAACGGACTGAAAGTCTTCAGTTTTTATGTTGGGGGGAAATTAAAAAAGGATGGTCACAACTACGACCCTGCAATCTCAGAACTGATCCGGGAATTGAAGGGAACTGACACAGTCATTGAACTTTACGTTCAAGGAGATAAAAACAACAACACCGACGAAGAGGCTGTTAATTTTGTCAGAGAAATTGCAGGTCAAGCAAAGGAATCTGGTCTCAAAGTAGTGCTTTATCCTCATGCCGGTTTCTATATTGACCGGATCGGTGATGCCGTCAGGATTGCCAAAAAGGCAAACCAGGAAAATGTCGGCGTCATGTTCAATCTTTGTCATTTCCTGCAGGTCGAACCAAAGAGCAATATGAAAGAAGCCATTGAGAATGCCGCGCCATATTTATGGCAGGTAAGTATCAGTGGCGCTGAAGAGGGTAGCCATTCATGGCAGCAACTAATACAGACTCTTGACCGGGGTAACTTCGATCAGTCCAAACTAATGAATCTTTTAAAAGGTGTTGGATTTAATGGTCCGGTCGGTCTGCAATGCTATGCCATTAAGGGAGATTCAAGGGAAAACCTGAAGCGATCCATAAATGCATGGAATAAAATTTGGATGCCCTAATAGGATCCGTTGTTTAGGAGCAGTGAAATAAAAAAATGTGCCGTTGTCCAAATATTAATCCATTTGGGGTGCTTTTTTTATTTATTTTTTCATCCATTATTTGGGCTCAGGGCAAGGAGTCTACTGCGATCAATAAACTCAAGGAAAGTGGTGGGATTATTTCCTCTGCAGATAGTGGTGGCTGGAGAATTGAGTTTCATCTGAGAGGAAGAGATCTACAAGACGACGGACTCGAACCGGCTCAAGACTTACAAGATGTCAGATTATTGAATTTGAGGGATACGAAAATAACAAGTGCCGGAATTAAGCACATCGAGGGGATGAAAAACTTGAGACGACTGCATTTGGAAAGGACCCAAGTAGATGATGCATGCATCGATTACCTGACAGGCCTTCAACAACTTGAGTACCTGAACCTTTACTCAACAAAGATAACTGATAAGGGCCTAGAAAAACTAAAAGATCTCAAGAATCTCAAACAGTTATTCGTCTGGCAAACCGGAGTCACTGACGATGGCATTCAGAAACTAGAAAAAGAATTATCCAAATTAAATATCATCCGAGGAGTTGATTTAAATAAGATCGTTGCTCAAAAAAAACCACCGCCAAGACCTTCTGAAGATTTGAAGTGGATTGCATCAACTGGAGAAATACCTCCAAAGTCTATATCAGGTGATAATACAACCATCATATTTCACAACCAAATGAAGCAAAAGGTGAAGATCTATTGGGTGGAATATAATGGCAGACTTAAGCTTTATGGAGAAATAGCCCCAGGAGGAACCAGAGAACAAAACACCTTTTCAAAAGCTAGTTGGCTTGTCACTGATATGGAAGATGCCTATCTGGGTTACTTCAGAACATCTACAAAAGTAGGTGAAGCGTTAATTCCTAAAATATGAACTGGACTAGTATCCTGTTTTCATTCATCTAAATATAATCGATTCATAAAACTCTAATAATAACTAAAATGAAAAAACTGTCTTTCGCTTCTCTCTTAACTGTATTAGCACTTTGTCTTAGTCAGCTTGTCCTAGCAGATGTAAAATTACCCCCTGTAATCGGTAGCGGAATGATCCTACAACGTGACATGGCAGTTCCAATTTGGGGTTGGGCCGAGGCAGGCGAAGAGGTTACCGTTTCATTTGCGGGGCAAACTAAAAAAGCAAAAGCAAGTGATGATGGGAAATGGATGGTTAAACTTGATTCACTCAAGGCCAATGCGAATGGAGCAACTCTAACAATATCAGGAAAAAACAAAATTAACCTTGATAATGTTTTAGTCGGCGAGGTCTGGATATGTTCCGGACAATCAAATATGGAATGGTCAGTCAAGCAATCCATAAACCCTAAAGAAGAAGTCGCCGCCGCAAATCAACCTTTGATCAGACTCTTCGACGTTCCTGGGCATACAGTCAGCCCATTACCAAAGAATGAAGGTGCCGGACAGTGGCAAGTATGCGATCCAAATTCAGTCAATAATTTCAGTGCAGTCGGTTATTTTTTCGGACGTCGCTTACATAAGGATCTGAAGGTTCCTGTTGGTCTGATAGGCTCGAACTGGGGTGGTACTAGAATTGAACCTTGGACAACTCTTGCAGGCTTTGAATCAGTCCCCGAGTTATCTAAAATCGCCGAGCAGGTTAAAAGTTACAAGCAAGACACGCGTGTAGGCGGAGGACACCCTTCTGCGATTTATAATTCAATGGTTCATCCTCTCATCCCTTTCGCAATGCGTGGAGGAATTTGGTATCAGGGCGAATCAAATGGAAGCGAAGGAGTCACCTACTATCAAAAGAAACACGCTCTTGTGAATGGATGGAGAAAAGCTTTTCAAAATAAAGATCTGGCATTCTATTGGGTCCAATTAGCAAACTTTCAGAAAGAAAGTGACAAGCCCGAAGGAGGTGATGGATGGGCAAAACTCCGCGAAGCTCAAACTCAAGCACTGGACATACCGGGAACAGGAATGGCAGTCATTACTGATATCGGCGCAGCCAATGATATTCACCCAAAGAACAAACAGGATGTTGGCTGGCGCCTCGCTCAGTGGGCACTGCACCAGACTTATGGACAAAAGAATTTGGTGCCATCAGGACCCCTTTACAAGAGTCATAAAGTAGAAGGAAATAAAATACGCCTGTCATTCGATCATGTCGGATCAGGGCTCATAGTTGGTAAGAAAAACGGTCTAGAACCTACTGCAGAAGTGAAAGATGGGAAACTTGAACACTTTTCTATATCCGGAAAGGATAACAAATGGGTCTGGGCAGATGCCAAAATTGACGGACAGACTGTCGTTGTCGAGTCCACGGAAATTTCTGAACCTGTGGCTGTGCGTTACGGTTTTACAATGAATCCTGCCAAGGCCAATTTGTATAACAAAGAGGGCTTACCTGCCGGACCTTTTCGAACAGACACGGAATAATCCTGACCTTTGTAAAATAGCTCAATACTTTAAATTAGCTAAAACAGCACACGGGTAAAATCCAAAGATTATTGTATCCGTATGGACGTTGATCTATTCGACGAAAAGCATCAGAACTTTTTTTTAGTATTAGCATTATCATTAAGTGCTGCCCTAGCGATTTTTTTATATTTCCTTTGGAAATAGAAAAAGGGCCGACTGCTTAAAAGAGTTCCGTCAGATGAAAGTCTCATATCTTATGGTTATATTAATATCAGCACGTTCAATCAGTCCCTTGCGCTTCTAACCAAGAACGTGGAACAAGTTTATAAATTGTATTTATTAAGCCACCTGAAAGGTGAAGTGGTTCTTTCAGTTCTTCCTGAACTTGTTGGGAACCCTAGCAATGAAGCGTTTAAGAAAATGAGTAGGCTTCAACCTGCGCATAGAAGGCCTCAGGATAATCATCAATTTATTCAGCTCAAATATGGAAAAGGACTCTTCTTTTTCGCACCAAAGAAAAATATTACCGCCTCAGGGCAAGAGGACTATGCTCACACTATTCTAAAATAAATGCTAAAAAATGGAGTGCGCCCACATAGAAAATGATCCCGTTTACAAGCATGAGATTTAGGCCAGTAAAGTTGATTAGCGAGAAGCCATACGGTCAGATCACCAACAGCTTCAATGGTGGATTTCCCTCTGAAAATGAGGTCCTCCCGGGTGTTGCCTCGAACATCGCCGGAGGCAACCCGGCTGATCTGGCATCGACGCAGAACTTCTCCTTTACTGCCAATGGAACCAATGACGTTGTAGTGCGCTTCGCCACGCTCGATAACGCCGGTCAAGGTGTGCACCGACAATTCTTCGCCCTGAACGGTTTCCAGCTCGGCCAGCAGATCCCAGAGCCCTCTACCTCTCTACTCAGCCTGCTCGGTGCCGGGCTTTTCCTGCGCCGCCGCCGTTAACTGTATTTTCTGGACCCCACGCATTTTTATCACAAAAGGCCGGTTGCCCCATCGGGTATGCCGGCCTTTTCTTTTTGTTACGGTGCATCCTCCCGGCTCAATACTTGGCATCAGGAAGGTTTGAGTGTAAACTTTTTCAAGGACGTTGTCACCCCCACGCCTACGAACCTCCCCCCCCTGCCCCCTTGCTTCATGCCCCAGTATTCTGTTAAACCCGTTTTTACTAGTGCACTGTGTGCCATCTTCTTCTGCGCCACTGCGTCCGGCCAACTCTTGATCGATTTCAACTCGAACGCAGCCAGCAATGAGGACGGCTACCAGGCCTACAATGCCTCACACGAGAACATCGCTTCCTTTGTCGCCGCCAGCTATAATACTTCCTTCGCAAGCACAGGTGCGGCAACAGTCACCGTGCTGCCCGAGTGGACCAACAGCACCGACAACCGCGTTCAGCAAATGATCCAACGTAACGACGACCAGACAGCCACCTGGACAGGCGACAACCAGAGCCTGCTGCGCGACTGGATCGGCATTGACACCCGCAACGGCAACGGCGGTAACGGCTCGTGGGACGGTAACGCCGGGACGCCCACCTACATGACACTCACCCTGGGAGGCCTCAGTGGTGCAACTTACGACATGACCACCTTCCACCATGATGTGGAAAACATGAACTCCTTCTTCACCATCGAGGTCTCCACCGATGGCGGTGTCAACTTTGCCACACCAATCAACGGCCAAATCACCAACAGCCTCAACGGTGGATCTCCCTCTGAAAATGAGGTCCTCCCGGGTATTGCCCCGAACATCGCCGGAGGCAACCCGGTTGACCTGGACTCGACGCAGAACTTCTCCTTTACTGCCAATGGAACCAATGACGTTGTAGTGCGCTTCGCCGCGCTCGATAACGCCGGTCAAGGTGTGCACCGGCAATTCTTTGCCCTGAACGGCTTCGAGATCACCTCCAGCGTACCGCCAACCGGTCCCTCCGGGCTCACACTCTCCAGCCTGATCCTTGCCCGGAGCGCACCGATCGGAACTACTGTCGGCAACCTGATCACCATCGACCCGACGCCGGGTGACAACTTCACCTACACGCTGGCAAGCGGCAATGGCGATAGTGACAACGCACAGTTCACCATTAACGGAGAAACCCTGGAAACCGACCGTGACCTCTCCGGCTTTCCCGGTGAGAGCATCCTATCAGTCCGCATCCGCACCACTGACGCCGGCGGTGAGTGGCTGGAAGAGGTGTTCCAAGTCGAGCTGGTCAACGATACCGACAATGACGGGCTCGATGATACCTGGGAACTGGGCTATTTCCATAATCTCACTGCCGCCACCGGCTCCGGCGACAATGACAGTGACGGGCTCAATAACCTTGAGGAGCAGGCAGCCGGCACCAATCCTGTTGATACCGACACCGATGGTGACAATCTGGGCGATGCCGAGGAGATCAACGTCCATGGTTCCGACCCAACCATTACCGACAGCGATGCCGACGGCTTGTCCGATGGCGAGGAAGTCTCCGCCGCCAACGGTCATGTCACTGATCCCACCAAGGCGGACAGTGACGATGATGGTTTCAACGATGCCCTCGAGATCGCTGAGGGAAGTGACCCGAACAACCAGGCTGACTTCCCTAACACCCTGTTGCCGCTGCGTCTCAATGAATTCCTCGCGCGCAATGACACTGATATCGAGGATGGTTTCGGCGATAACCAGGACTGGATCGAGATATTCAATCCCAACAGCCAGACGGTAAACCTTGACGGTTACCACCTTACCGACAATGCCACCAAGCCCGCCAAGTGGGATTTCCCGCCCATTACGATTCCCGCTCAGGGCTATCTTCTGATTTTTGCCTCGGGAAAAGACCTCATTGATCCCGCTGGCAACCCGCACACCAATTTTCAGCTTTCCGCCGATGGCGAATACCTCGCCATTGTCAGGCCCGATGGGGTAACAATCGACCATGCCTTCTCGCCAGCCTTTCCCGGACAATTCACTGATATCTCTTGTGGTGGAGCCGGCGATATCGCCATCTTCTACCAGGTAAGCACGCCGGGTAGCGCCAACAGCTCGACGGCCTATCCAGGCGTTGTCAGGGACACCAGCTTCAGCGTTGATCGCGGTTTCTACGATGCGCCTTTCCAGGTCTCCATCAGTTCCGCCACCGCTGGTGCCACCATCCGCTACACCCTGGACGGCTCCGAGCCATCGCCAAGCTCGGGAACTATCTACAATTCACCAGTCGACATCACCACCACCAACAACCTTCGTGCGATCGCCTACATGGCGAACTGGTTACCCACCAATGCTGATTCCCACACCTACATCTTCGTGGATGATGTCGCCCAACAGCCAGCAAATCCACCGGGATGGCCGACCACCTGGGGCAGTCACGACAACTTCAGAAATATCCCAGCCGACTACCAGATGGACCCGCGAGTGGTCAATAATACCAATGGCCTCGGTGTCCACACCATCCGTCAGGCACTGCTCGATATTCCCACCGTTTCCGTTGCCATGGATATCGATGACTTCATGTCTGATTCCACCGGCATCTATGCCAACTCCCAGAACCGCACCGAGAAGATCTGCTCGGTGGAATACATCCTTCCCGACGGGGCGGCCGGGTTCCAGGAAAACTGTAAGATCGAGGTGCACGGCAATGCCAGCCGCCGCCCCGCGCGCATGCACAAGCATTCCCTGCGTCTGACCTTCTCCTCCGCCGTCGGCAGGCCAAAACTTCGATATCCCCTGTTCCCCGACTCCACTGTCGAGGAATTCAATAAGCTCGTCCTGCGCGCCTGCTTCACCGACTCCTGGGCCCTTGTTTCATGGTCCTCCGGACGCTACCGGCCGAACGACTCGCAGTATCTGCGCGATGTCTGGATGAAAGACAGCCTGCGCGACATGGGCCAACCCTCAAGCCACGGCAACTTCGTTCATCTCTACGTCAACGGCCTCTATTTCGGCCTGCACAACCTCACCGAGCGCCTTGAGGATGACTTCTTTGCCGATCACCTCGGCGGTGACAGGGATGATTGGCTCATCAACAAGGACCTCAGCAGTGCCCCTTCCCGCTGGAATACCATGATGGGTATTCTCAACGGCAACATCGCCAACAACTCAGTCTACAACTCCGCCAGAGCCTACATCGATGTCGAGAATTATGCCGACTACATGCTGCTGCACTACTATGCGGACTCGGAGGACTGGCCGCATCACAACGGCTATGCTGCGGCAAATTCCAACAGCGGTGACGGTAAGTTCCGCTTCTTTGTATGGGATCAGGAAATCGCCCTCGATAAATTCAGCTGGAACCGCTACAACTCGGGATCAGGGGGGGGAGAACCCTTCCAGCGACTGCGAAAAAACGGGGAATTCCGCATGCTCTTTGCCGACCGTGTGCACAAGCACATGTTTAACGGTGGGGCAATCAGCGAACAGGGATCAAGCGGGCGCTACATGGAGCTCGCCGCCCGGATCGACAAGGCCATTGTCGCCGAGTCCGCCCGCTGGGGAGATGTTCAGGAAACCGTCTCCTACGCCAATACACCGGGTTCATCGACGAACATCGACGCCGACTACTACCCGCCACTGCTCAACAATCCCATCTACTTCACCCGCGAGCAACACTGGGCAGTCGAGCGTGACAATGTGGTCAACCACTACATCCCGGTATTGCACGATCCATCAGACTCGCGTTCCATTATTCGCGAGCTTCGCGACAACAACCTCTACCCCTCCATTGACCCACCATCCTTCTCACGGCATGGCGGTAATGTTGCTTCAGGCTACAACCTTGGCATGGGCGCACCCGCCGGGACCATCCACTACACCCTTAACGGCTCCGACCCGCGCCTAACCGGAGGCGCAATCAACCCTGCTGCCGGTATGCTTTCGGCAGACACCAAGGTCACCACCCTAGTCGGGCTCGAGGAAATCGGGTGGCGTTACCTCGACACGGGCATCGCCCGGAGCGACAGCGAGATCACGGCCGGTCACCCGGGCTGGGGGGCAGCAGACTGGAAGCATCCGGGTTTCGACGACAGCAACTGGGCAACCGGGCAGGCACTCCTCGGTTACGGCACTATCAACGGCAGGAAAATTAACAGGATTGTCGGTCCATCAGGAAACCCCCGTCATCCCACCACCTACTTCCGTAAGGAATTCCAGGTGACCGACGCCAACCTGTTCACCAAGATCACTCTCAGGGTCATCCGCGATGATGGCGCAATCCTCTATCTCAACGGCCATGAAATCAAGCGCAGTAACATCAATCTCGGCAACCAGCAATATGGTGACTTCGCTCAAGGTTCAGCAAACCCGGAAGGGGAACTCATTGATCTTGGCGACTACACCCTGGATAATGGTGAGCTTGTTGAAGGTGCCAATGTGCTTGCCGTGGAAGTCCACCAGCAGAGCGCAAATAGCAGTGACCTGGGTATTGATGTGGAAATCAAAGGTACGCGTCCCAACGTCGATGCTTCAGGGGTCACCCTGACCCAAAGCGGAATCGTCAATGCAAGAACATTCAGCAATGGCGAGTGGTCTGCACTCACCACTGCTGAATTTATTGTCGGCATCCCGGGCAACTCCACCAACCTCGTCGTGTCCGAGTTGATGTATAACCCTCCAGGTACTTCCGAGGACACTGAGTTTATTGAACTGATGAATATAGACCCGGACAACTCAATTGACCTCACTGATATCTCGCTGACCGGCATTACCTACACTTTCCCTGTTGGCTATGTCCTCGACCCGCTCGACCGAGTGGTTATCGTCAAGGATCAGGATGCATTCGCAGCTACCCACGATACTGCCGGGATCAACATCGCCCCGGGTGACTTCTCGGCCACCAACCTCAGCAACAGTGGTGAGGAGATCGCCCTCCTAGAGGCATCTGGCGCCAACATCAGGCGCTTTAGCTATGACGACAAAGCCCCCTGGCCAGGTGCGCCTGACGGCAATGGCTATTCGCTGGTGCTAATCGGCCCGAAGATCTCACCCGACCACTCCTTGGCAAGCAATTGGAGATCAAGCACAGAGCCCGGCGGAAACCCGGGCAGCAGCGATGCCACGGAACCTTTTACAGGTGATCCCGGGATTGACAATGACAACGACGGCCTGACCGGCTTCCTTGAGCACGCCCTCGGCTCAAGCGACGCCCAGACCAGTCCGGAATCCTACCCGGTCGTCGGCAGCGGCCTGTTCGACGATAGCATTGGTGCGCTACGCGAGTATTTGACCATCACTTACCGTCGTAACCTCGCAGCTGATGATGTGCTCTACGAGGTAGAGCTTTCCACTGACGCCACCAATTGGAGTCATGACGGAATCACATTTGTTGCCTCAATCCCCAACGCCGACGGCACAGAAAACGTCACCTGCCGGAGTTCCGTTCCGGTTGCAGACATCACGCGCCAATTTATTCGCCTGAAGGTGACCAGCCGTTAATCCCTGTCAATCTGGGTCCAGCACAAACAGAAATGAAACTTTCCACCCGGATTCTCTGGGTAATATCCCGCTAAACCCCCAACCTTGACTCATAGTTCATGGATCGTGAGGCGTGAGCTTGTGTTCCCGTTATAATCTTAGGTGGATTTTGTAATTGGTCGGTTCGTGGTGGGGTGTTAGGGTTTTAGGATGAGGATTCTAATGATGATTTCACTACTCTTTATGCTGAGCTCAATATGAAATCCAAATATAGAATGCCTCACCTCAACAAATCTCCCTTGTCTCTGGAACTTTGCGCGGGCTTCATCCTCTTTGGTTACGCCTTCCGAAATTGCGCTTCTTTCCATTCTTTTATGCTTTATTCAGCGTATTGCAGATAATCCGCGCGCGGCTTTAATGTGGAGGATTGGCAATCCTGCAACCTTAAAGACGGAACCATGGCCGGATGTTCTCCTTTACTGGTTGTCCGATGTTCCGCCGTGTCCCTTCATGAAGCGGAACAGGTCGCTCTTTGTCGAGAAGATCACGGAGGTGTCTGAGGAAAGGGTAGTGCGGTAGAGTTCCATGGTCTTGGTGAACTCATAGAATTCAATTGCCTCCTTGCTCTTGTTGTAGGCGGCGGCGTAGGTGGCCGTTGCCACGGCGTCGGCATCCCCCTTGATGGTCTCCACCTGCTTGTAGGCTTCCGATTCAATGCGCAGGAGCTCCTTTCCCATTTCACCGAGGATGCGGTCAGCTTCCCCTTTTCCCTCCGCACGATACTCCATGGCGATTGCCTGGCGCTCAGTGGTCATCCTGGTGTAGATCTGCTTGCTGACCTCGGGGCGGTAATTGAACCTTTTAAACCGGATATCGAGCAAATCGATCCCTAGGGGTGCCAATTCCTCCTTTGCCTTCTGGTAGATTTCCTGTTCGATCAGTGATCTTCCCTTGGAGATTGGTTTCCAGACCACTTGCTTTTTATTCTCGATGCGCGGCTTTTCATTTTCCGTTTCATCCTTGTTGTCGAGGTCAGGGTTTTCTACTTCGGGTATACGATCCTTGGTGGTGCGCACGATCTCAATCAGGTTGTGGTTGGCGACTGCGCCACGGGTTTTACTGCCAAGGATGTCGTTAATGCGTGACTGGGCGCGACGCTCTTCCTGCAGTCTCTCGAGGTAGAGTTTAGCATCTTTAATTTTCCATCTGCCAAAAGTGTCGACAACGATGTAGGTTTTTTCCCTGGTGGGCATTTCATTTGGTTTGCCGTCCCACTCCAGTGCGCGTTTGTCAAAGCGTCTTGCCTTCTGGATGAGGGGGATCTTGAAGTGCAGCCCGGCTTTCGTGACGGGGTCGCCAATCGGCTTGCCGAACTGCGTGATGACCACCTGGTTGTATTCCTTCACGGTGTAGGCACCGCCGGTGATAAACGCGCCCATGATGATGACAAGGCCGGCGATAATAATGCGGAAGGCTATTGTCATTGCCTGGTTGTCCTTCCCGTGTTGAAGTTCTCGGTTGCCCTTTGCGTGTTGAAGTTCTTGGGTGCCCTTTGTGTGTTGAAGTTCTTTGAACCGGGGTCAATCTGCAGGAACGGCAGGAGCTGCTGCGCTTCATCATCAAGGATGATTTTGCGTCCTAGATTAGGAATTGTTTCCCCCAGCGCTTCAAGGTAGAGGCGCTGTCTGGTGACTTCCGGTGCCTTGAGATACTCCTCAAACACAGCATTGAAGCGGGCCACGTCGCCTTCTGCCTCGTTGATTCTTTGTGTGGCGTAGCCTTCCGCTTCCAGGACCAGTTTGTCCGCTTTTCCCTGGGCTGCCTTAAGGGCACTGAGTTTTTGTCCCGTGGCCACGTTCTTGGCCTGCTCGAGTTCCTGCTTCGCCGATTCCACTTCATTGAACGAGGCCTGCACTTCGCGAGGCGCATTGACGCTCTTGAGCTGGATTAAGTCAATACCCAGCCCCATTTCATACTTGTCGACAAGCACCTGCAGTTTTGTCTTGGCATCGATCTCGATTTCCTGTCGTCCAAAGGTAATGACCTCATCGACGGTCCGGTCCCCGACCACCTCACGCATGATGGACTCGGAGGCGTCACGCAGAGTCTCGTCGGGGTTACGTACCTTGAAGAGGAAAGAATATGCGTCCTTGATGTGGTATTGCACCACCCATTCGACAAGGGCCACGTTGCTGTCGCCGGTGACCATTGATTTTTCTGATTCCTGAACGTTTACACTTGCGTATTGATAATTGTTTGTCGCGTCACGGGTGCCGAAGCCGAACTCCTGCTTGAGCTGTCGCCTGACCGGAACCTCCTCGATCTGGTCAATAAAGAACGGCAACTTCATCCTCAGCCCGGGGTCACTCGTGGATGAGAATTTCCCGAAGCGCATCACGACGCCGACGGACTCGGCGGAGATGGTGTAGACGGAGGTAAGGATACCAACGAGCGCCACCAGGACCAGGAAGATGATTTTAAAGATGCCCCAGTTTAACTTGGGGAGCTTTGGCAGGGCCGCCTTGAGGCGCTGGAATTCTTCGCTGTCCATTATGAATTAAATCCGAACTTAATTAATCATAGCACCTCATTGATGCTACTGCGATCAGAATTTAATGCCTGATTTTTCCTCCCCTCCAACCCAGCGGCGGGACGAAAAGCAATTTTCTAGCAATCATTGGTCTGACGAATATAGAATTTAACCTAATCCGAAAGTATGATATTTAGCGGGTTATTTAGTTAAATGTGGTATTCTTTTCCTGAACCGGAATGCTAGATGAAACGCTGGTAGTTTTCCTTACTGATTTTGGCCGCACCCCAAAGATTAATGGTAACGGTGGTCGAGACCATCATCCCGGAGTCTACTCAGTTGCACTTGCGGGAGGTGGCATCCGTGGAGGACAAGTTTACGGAGCCAGTGATTCCAGAGGCGCTGAACCGGATTCAGATGTCTGCTCACCCGCTGACTTCCATGCTACTGTATACGCTGCTCTCGGCATCGATCACAAGGCCGTACTTCACGATAAGCAGGGCAGACCCTTTAATATTTGTGATGGGGAACCTTTACCACTGCTCTAGATCAGATCCAGCTCGCAAATTTTCCATATTGGAGGGAATATCAATTCAATGATATCAATTGATTAATAATATCTAAAATGAATCCCTATCTCATTACAGTCACGACAGTCATTAATTTTTTTCTGTTAAATCTGTGCTCGGCAGAAACAGCAAAAAATATCAAAGATATTGAGTTTGCAAAAATTAAAGATCATAGCCTAAAATTGGATCTGTATCTTCCAGCAAAAAATGAAAGATCAACACTTGTCGTATGGATACACGGAGGCGGGTGGCAGAAAGGCTCAAAAAATGACTGTAAGATCAAATGGTTAACCGAGCACGGCTATAGTGTAGCCAGTATTTCCTATCGACTTAGCCAAGTCGCTAAATTCCCAGCACAATTGCATGACTGCAAGGGTGCAATCCGCTGGTTACGTGCCAATGCCAGTAAGTACGGTTATGAGACCCAACATATTGTCGTCGCCGGATCGAGTGCCGGTGGACACTTGGCTGCTCTTATAGGAACTACTTCAGGCAATGAGCGACTCGAAGGGGACGTTGGTGGCAACTTGGATCAAGCATCCTCCGTATCCGCCATCATTGATTATTACGGACCAACTGATTTTATCCTCAGAAGCAAAACTCAACCCTCAAGAGCAAACGAGGTCGGGTCCGTAGTCTACAATCTTCTTGGTGGAGGAGCTGATAAAAAAGTAGAACTTGCCAAGCTTGCATCAGCAGCACACCACGTAACAAAAGATGATCCTCCCCTATTAATATTTCATGGTGACAAGGATAAAACTGTCCTTATTGATCAGTCTGAAACAATAACTAAGGTTTACAAAAGCAAGGGGCTCTCAGTTCAAATGAATGTTCTTCCTGATAAAAAGCATGGGGGCACTGTTTTTTATCAGGGCGAGAACAGACAACGAGTCCTTAAGTTCTTAGATAAAGTTCTAAGAGCCAAGTCCTAAGCAGAATAAGAAACTCTTATCTTTATTTCTTTTTTCCCCATCTTCCGTCCCATATCTTTTCCAAGTTGCTAACAATCTCTGGGTCCTTAGACGCAAGATTAATTGTCTCTGTCCTATTCTTGGCCAGATTATAGAGTGCCCATGGTCGCTTTCCCTCCCTGACAATTTTAAAGTCACCCTTCACCACTGCATGGGTACCGGCATGATTAAAAATGTAGGCGTGGTCCCGGCTAACTGATTTACCTTTAATGACAGGGAGTAGCGACTTACTTTCATGAGATTCAATTTTCTTTCCTGAAAATTCTTCAGGATATTTGGCCTCTGCAAGTTCCATGCAAGTGGCCAACATGTCTATCACGTGGCCTCTTTGTTCAGTAATTGAACCTGGCTTTGTCTTGAGACCATCCGGCCAATGCATAATCGCTGGGGTACATGCACCTCCATTGTGCACATTCATTTTATAGCGACGCATTGGAGTGTTCTGCGCACTGGCCCAGTTATGTCCAACGCTGCCATAAGTGAGCGGTCCTCCCATCATCACATCGTACTTGTCCCCTACTGCCACTTCCTTGCCTTCTCTTTTGGCCTTGGCAAGAATATTATTAGCAGTATTCCAACCGTTGCCACCTAAGTGCTCGGGACATGCTCCATTGTCATGGAAATAAATAATTAACGTATTTTTAAACTGATCGGTTTTTTTGAGCGCATCGACAATATTGCCAACGGCCTGATCCATATGGTCAACCATAGCAGCATAGATAGCTTGATTGCGAATTCTCCAAGGCTTATGATCAATAGTTTCCCAATCTTTGACCACACTCTCTCTCTCAGGTAACGGCCACTTTTCCTTATCAATGATACCCATTTTCAGCATCCTCTGATACCGGTCGTTACGTAATTTTTCCCAGCCCCTTTCATACATTTTCATATACTTTTGAATCGATTTCTCAGGAGCGTGCATTGGCCAATGAGCTGCAGTGAAGGCCACGTACTGGAAAAAAGGTTTTTCTGATTTGGCAAAAGACTCAATTTGTCGAACCGCCTCAGTCCCAATTTTATCAGTGTAATAATAGTCCTTACCATCAGGTTCGGTCGGCTCAGTGTTTCGGGTCAATGTGTAAGGGTCCCAGAAAGATCCTGCCCCGGTCATGGTTCCATAGAAATCATCAAATCCTCTCTGAATGGGTCCGTCCTTCTTGGGATTCATTCCAAGGTGCCACTTCCCCACCATACCGGTCTGGTAACCTGATTCCTTTAGGATCTGAGGAATAATAACCTGTGAAGGAGTCAACCTGTTACTGTACCTCCCACTTAACATAGTTGCTCTAGTGGGCCAGCACCGGGCAGTATTGTAGAACTCAGTAAATCTCAATCCAGTAGAAGCAAGCGAGTCGAGGTTAGGTGTATTAATCTCACCACCAAAACAACCCAGGTCAGAAAACCCCATGTCATCTGTCAGGATAATCATGATGTTCGGCCGCTCAGAAGAGTCCGCATTCACATTTAAAAAAGCAATTATCGCTATCAGAAGATTAAATTTAAATATTTTCATTTTTATCAATTGGTAATTCATATCGGATCAAAATTTCTTATCTTTGCCAAAATAATTAAGCGTCAATAAAATCATACCTATAAAAATTAGTACAATGGAAAATTTCATAAAACCATCTAGAGGAAATTCTTCGTCAGAATTGGAAATGACACCCACAAGCGCGCCTGGAATTCTTCGAAGAGTTGGAGACGCAGAGCTCCAGGAGGCGCAATTCCTGAGCATTCCGAGAGACGAGTCACTTCACTCAAACATTGCGGTCACCGAGGCTGTCCGGGCCGGGATGGGCAGTTGAATTGTGGTCTCCGTGCTGGTGCTCGCTCCGGACCAACCGACAAAG
The DNA here is from genome assembly GCA_012960505.1 of Verrucomicrobiales bacterium. Lineage (GTDB taxonomy): Bacteria > Verrucomicrobiota > Verrucomicrobiia > Verrucomicrobiales > DEV007 > EC70. The sequence goes on along the minus strand of DUBC01000033.1, from coordinate 13,766 downwards.
ATGGCCCCGGCCTTCGGGAGGGCCGTGAGGGTCGGCGGAAAGTCCTGAAAGTACTGACCCCTCCAGGGAGTCTCTGTCACCTCGATGGTATTGATTTGAACCGTGCCCTTGCTGGAATCACTGGTGGTGATGGTGACAGTGGCGGTGCCCCCGGGGAGCCCAAAATGGTCAATCAGATCCCGTCGCAATTCGTCGGGTCGGGTTCTGGAAAATTCGCGCATGGATTCCACATTCCGCTCCCAGTGGGCGACGGTGAGAGGCTCATCTTCCTGCTTGTGGGGAATGCCAAAGCCGCGCGCTCGAATGCCGGCCCAGCTCCATCGGGTCAGGTGTCGCTCCATTTCGGGACGAATCGCGTCTGCCATGAGGTCGATGCGGGCCACCACACGATCGCTTGCCAGCAAGGTGTTCAACAAATCGGCGCAACGTTGGATCAGGCTCTCCTTGAATTGATCGTTCTCCAGCATCTTGCGAAAGAGCAGGGTGCGGCCGCCATTGTTGGGCCAGCCGGTCCCACTGCCTCTGGGGTTCGTGTAGAAGTCGAACATGTTGTCGTAGTCCGAGTAGTCGCGCCTCATGGCGGGCAGGTAGACGTCGGGTTTCCACAGACTGAAGCTGTAGTCCTGATCGTAAAGCATCCAGCGGAATTGGCCCTCTTTGCTGGATCGCCGACGCCAGCATTTGATGTTCCCGATGTCGAAGTTTTGCCCGTAGATGACCGCGAGATGGTAGTCGATGAAGTTGTCAATATTCAGGTAGCGATTCTGGACGGTCCGGTAATTACTCGGATTTGCCATCGAGTTTCCTCCAATAAAGCTACGCATCTGGCTGTAAGTCGACGCAGAACCCGTGTTGGCCCTGCCATATCCCTCAATGAGGTCGATCTCATTTGCGGACACGTTGTGAGTTGATTCGAGGTAGTGCTCGGTGAATTTTTCGCGGATATTGTAAATGCCCCAGTAATCGCCATTCAAGTAGAGCACGGTCGGCCGGTAGCCTTGGGTGTCCAGACCAGTCTCTGCCACCAAGCTCTGCATCATCGCATCGCGAAACATGGTGAAATTGCCATTCACAAAGTAACTGCCATGACCGACTGGAGCGCTGAATTCATGGATGGGCGGGCGAGGATACGTCAACCAGGTGCTCTGATTGTCATTGCCCGAATTGCGCAGCACGATCGACTCAAAGGAATCCACCGCCCGGTCCGGGAAGAAGGGGTGACGGATCTTTCCATAGCCATATTCGCGGCGGGCAAACAGCGCCATCGACTTTTGTGGATAGCCTCGAGATCCCCATCCTCCAAAGATTTTGACTCCGACGTTCATTCGTGAAGTTCCACCCTCATTGGGCTCATGGAATTCGAAACTGGCCTCGATCTCCCGATCGCGTTTCCAGGCATTGGATGAGCTATAGGGAAAACTGCCAATGATGTTACCTCGGGAGGTGAACATGTGGTCGCCGAAGCCATACAGGTAACCATCGGTGAACTCGAAGTGCTCGGGGTCGGCCGCCAATGCCATCACCGGCAGGCTGTGATGAGCGCCAATGACATAGGTATGCGTGACGGGATGACTATTGGGGGCTCCCAATACCACTGCTCGAATCACGGTGGTCTCCGTGAGTTCGATGGGTCCGCTATAGGGCGTCGATCCTCTGAACGGTTCTGCTCCGTCTATGGTGTAGCGGATCAAATCTTCCTCGCGGGGCGGGATCAATTCCAAGGTGACCAATTCGTCGAATACTCCGCCGCGGACACTGAAGATCGGGCCTTGGACGAATGGTTCGGGAGGGTCGGCGATGAAATCATGATTCGGAGCTCCGGGAGAGGGTTCACCGGAATGGAAGACGTAGTAGGTCTCCAAATCATCGAGAGCATGTCCCACCGAGTTGTCGGAAACGAGAGGGCCGGGATCGAGACGATCCACGATCTTCAAGAGAGGATCGCTGAGGATCACCGGTTCATTGCCGTTGCTCAATTTGAAGTTCGCATGCGTTTCTCCTTCGGGGATTTCGGCCCCTGCCTTGCCTGATGCGAAGACCACCAAGTATTTGCCTGCATCGAGGATTGTTCCAGCAGGAAACCTCCACTTACTCAAGTTGGCGTCGTTGTCGCTGAGATGATACCCGGTCAATTCGGCAGCGGTGTCGCTTGCATTGTAGAGTTCAATCCAATCTGGAAAATCTCCATCACCGTCTGCCACGGTTGTTTCGTTGTTGCTCATGATCTCATTGATCACCACCGCCACGGGCGATGACGCAGAGCTGGCCACCACGCGGATATAACCGGCGCGCTCGTCATCGAGGGGCAAGGTCAGGATGAACCGGGAGGGATTCAGGACAGACAGGATGGCATGATCTTGGTCGAGCCAAGACCCAAGCGACAGGTTCGGTGACCGTTGCAAAGTGTAGGATAGGGTTTTCCCTGCAAGGCTCTCTACGGTGACCATGAGTTGGGAGCCGTCATGCTCGATCTCTACGATGCGGATGATCGGTTGCACTTGGGCCCAGCCAGTCCCGACCCCAAGCAGGAAGATCAAGACGCGCAAGGACGTCCCTAGACCAGTGAGTCCAAAAACAAATCCGAATATTTTACAATAAAAGATAAAATTTAAGTGTTTTTCTTTTTTTTCTATTTCCTCATCACTCATACTCTTTGACTAACATTACGTTAAGAGATTATGTTATCTACAACTTTTCCAAATTCATCAGTGAGCTTGAAATTCCTTCCCTGATGCTTAAAAGTTAAAGACTCATGGTCAATACCTAGGCAATGAAGAATAGTGGCATTTAAATCATGCACATGGACACGATCCTCTGCAGCAAAATAACCGAACTCATCAGTGGCACCATGAACATGGCCCGGCCTAATTCCCCCTCCCGCCATCCACATACTGAAGCCATGAGGATGGTGATCCCTACCATAACCGTTCCCAGAACCTTGTGACATTGGGGTCCTACCAAACTCACCTCCCCAGACAACCAATGTATCATCAAGCATTCCACGTTGTTTGAGGTCTTTAATGAGGGCGGCGATGGGCTGGTCCACCTGCTTACAACGTTCAGTGTGGTCACTAACAATTTGTCCATGTGAGTCCCAGCCCTTGTCATACAGCTGTATGAAACGGACTCCCCTCTCCGCGAGCCTACGGGCTAAAACACAATTATTGGCAAAAGAAACTTTTCCAGGCTTTGAGCCATATGATTTTCGAATACTTTCAGGTTCAGTAGAAATGTCCGTTAGTTCAGGGACTGACATCTGCATCCTGTATGCTAATTCATACTGCGCTATTCTGGCTACGATTTCCGGATCACCTACACTCTCAAAACGTCTATTATTCATCCATTTAATCAAATCCATCTGGCGGCGCCGTTTTTCACGGCTGACTTCTTCAGGATTGTTGACGAAGAGAACGGGATCTCCGTTGGTCCTAAACTGGATTCCTTGATGCTCTGCTGGCAAAAACCCAGATCCCCAATAACTATCGAGAAGTGGTTGCCTATTTTTACCGGACGCAAGAACGACAAAGGCTGGCAAATCATTATTTTCACTTCCAAGACCATAAGAAAGCCACGATCCCAATGAGGGCCTCCCAAATCTTACACTTCCGGTGTTCATAAACATTACAGCCGGATCGTGATTAAAAGTATCCGAATAAACGGATCGAATGACTGATACATTATCAATTATTTCACCGACTTTGGGAAAAAGATCAGAAACTTCAATTCCGCTCTGACCCCTCTTATGAAATTTCCAATCAGATCCTTTGAGCAAGGGTTGAGCCTCCTTAATCATAGCAAACTCATGATTTTTAATTATCTCTTGAGGTACTTTCTGACCATCCCTCTCAGTGAGAGTGGGCTTTGGATCAAAAGTATCAACGTGAGATGGACCACCTGACATAAATAGATAAATGACCCTCTTTGCACGGGGAGCTACATGCTGAAAGTTACTTTCCGTCGCCCCTTTGCCGATGAGAGATCCCAACGCAAGTGATCCGATTCCTATGGGAGAACGCCCAAGAAATTTTCTTCTCGTTATTTCAATCGGTAATTGCATCATTCTCGGGTCAGCGCTTCATCAAGATTAAGAAGCACTACACAAACTGAGTACCAACCATCACTTTTTAATAAGTCTTGAAACTTGGTCCTCTCTTCATTGTTGGGAATTCGCCCAAGGCACTTCATAAAGGCATAGTCAAGACCCTCATCAGTCTTGCCTTTACCAAAACCACTTAGCCTTTCCGAAAGGGCCTTCGAACATTCGTCAAACATCGGATCATTAAGAGTAATCAGGGCCTGTTGAGGAGTGTTGGAAATGGATCGTTTAGCAACGCATACCTGCCTAGTCGGTGCATCAAAGGCCGCAAATGAAGGATGAAGCGCCATCCTCTTCCAGTAAACATACATCGATTTTCTGTACCTATTTTCAGGCCCTGAAACTTTCCATGTGAAGTTTGAATTCTGGCCCGTGTTCTGACCCCTTTCCTCATAAAAACCATCAGGCTGCAACGGAAAGATCGAAGGACCTCCGATCCGTGCATCCAATAAATCAGAAGCTGAAAGAAATTGATCTCTTATCTGCTCGGCGGGCAATCTCATTCTCGGCATCAATCCGAAAACAGAACGAAAATCAGAAAGGCCTACAGACTTTTGCTGATACGCGTCAGATCCCACGATCAAACGGACGATATGCTTATAGTCCCAGCCCCTCTGCACGAATTCAACAGCGAGCCAATCCAGAAGTTTAGGAGCGCCCGGAGATGCGCCTTTAACTCCAAAATCAGCTGGAGTAGCCACAATCCCTGTACCAAAGAAATGCTGCCACAGATAGTTCACAGTGACACGTGCCGTTAAAGGATGCTCATCACTAACGAGCCATCTAGCAAAATCCAACCGATCCATATGGTCCTTAGCAGAAGGTTGAGGTAAAAATTCTGGAATCCCAGGAGATACGCGATTGCCTTTCTGCTTATAATCACCACGAATTAAAACATGAGTTTCCCTAGGATCTGAAGACTCTTCCATGATCGGAACCTCAATGGTCTTTGAAATCAAAGATTTTAATTCTGACTGAAGTTTCTCCATTCCCTTTGAAGCTGGCAATGCAAAGGCCTTTCGATACATCCTGATATTCTTAAGGGTACCAACGAATGAAAAGGACGTCGGTTCCGGAGAATTATCGTATCCTGCTCCTATGACCAAAGGGCGGCTACTGATTGCAATGGACTTTGGAATATTGCCAGTGACTCTGGCCGCGTGGTCAATGACCCCATCCACAACAAGCTTTAAGTGATTACCTGCATCAAAAACAACAGCAACTTTATGTTCTTTACCATCATTAACAGGAAAGCTTCCATGAATTTCAGCCCCGGCCCAGGTTTTAGATTTTTCGGAAATCCATGCAAATAGATGCCCTGGAATAGCATTCTTCTCCCCCTCACCTCCTATTCCAAAAACATAACTGCGTTGACCTGACTTCCAGTCATACTTTGAAGCAATGTTCCCTATCGAGTTGGATGTCTTAATAGAAGCAACAATGGTCAAGTCTCCAGTCTCAGAAAAAGGCTCTGAGTTTTTCATTATTTGAGGCTTTTCCCAATTGCCTATAAGAGACTCATCTTTAAGAGAAAACTTCTGAATTTCTTTTCCTTTGACTCGACCCTCGAGGCTCTGACGAATGGCGTTAATCTTTTTTTGTGTTCCCTTAGGAATATATTTCATGAGAGGCCCGTGCGTATTATACCCACTACCCAGATGCGGCACATTGTTGAAGATTGCAAAAATTCTATAATAATCACGCTGACTAATTGGATCGTATTTGTGATCATGGCACTCTGCACATTCAAGGCTCAACCCTAACCAAGTCCTTCCGGTTGTCTTGAGCCTATCAACGATTCCCTTAATACGAAACTCCTCCTTGCGAGGATTATTTCCCTTGGCCTGCATGGCCTGCCTATGAAACCCCGTTGCAAGTTTCTGTTCAGAAGTTGATCCTGGTAACATGTCCCCTGCCAGTTGTTCAACTGTGAATTGATCAAAAGGCATATTATTATTGAAACTGTCTATGACCCAGTCCCGGTAAGGCCAAACGTTCCTGGTCCGGTCAGCGGCATAGCCTGAAGTATCAGCAAATCTGGCAAGATCGAACCAGTTCTGTGCCATCCGCTCACCAAAGTGTGGCGATTCTAAGAACTTATTAACGATCTTTATCCAAGAATTCGTAGAATTATCATTGGTAAATTCAATGACTTCTTCCGGTGATGGAGGCAGCCCCCTGAGGTCCCAGCTTAATCTGCGGATTAATGTTTGCCTAGGTGCCTTAGGTTTCAATCTACCTCCTTGTCTTTTTATTGCATCCTGAACAAAAACATCAATTATTTGTGAGTCCTTAGCAGAAACCAGTGCCTTCTTGGGAGCTTTATATGCCCAGTGCTCACTCGAAAAGAGACACAAAGAAGTCACTTTAAAAAAGACCACAGCTACTAAGTACCTGATAATCATTTTAATTGCTCTCCCCATACTACTTCTCTTTGATCGTGTGAATAGTGAGCCCCCTAGTTTCACTTTTACCTTTAAAAAAGTAACTGCTAATCAGACCAATCAAAAAACAACTTCCTACCGAAGCGAACGGATAAAAGTAAGCATGGGCATCAGTCATCTTCCAAACCCATAAAACAACTGCAACTCCACCAAAGCATCCTATAATTGCTCCGGTAGCATTTGCAGTTCTTGTCAGGACGCCCAGAAGAAAAATTCCTCCTAGCATTCCGAGAATCAATCCCACAATTTTGATGAACTCATCAAACAACGACTTAATTTCAGGATTAAGAAACCAAAGCCCAAAGACTGTCCCAAGAATTCCCATAATAATCGTTAACCATCTTGCGGACTTGAGATACTGACGGTCATCTCGGCACATGTTCATAGGTTTCATAAAATCAGTAACAAGCGTGGTCGCGGTTGAATTCATGCTTGTGGACACGGTCGATTGGGCAGCAGCAAAAATTCCAGCGACGATCAGACCCGCAAGACCAACAGGCATTTCATTTGCAATGAACAATGGAAAAATTTGATCAGTCTTTATGGTCGGGTCAAGCTTAACAGGATTGGACGCATAGAAAGCAAAGAGTGCTGATCCAAGGCCAAAGAACAGGACACTGGCAATGACACTGAGCACCGCATTAGTCCAAATCGAACGTGCTGCCATTTTTTGATCCGGGGTTGTCATATAGCGCTGGACCACTGATTGGTCTGCTGTGTATCCGGAAACGTTTTGTGCTAAAGCACCCAAAATAATGACCCAAACAGCTACCTGAGCGTTTGTAATATCCCAATTGAAGTTCGCAATACGAAATTTGTCGGCTTCTCCGGCAATAGAAAGAAATCCCTCGAATCCTCCATTAACGCCGCTGATAAGCATAAAGAAAGCAATCACGGCCCCACCAAGCAGAACAATGGTTTGTATCGTATCAGTCCAAATCACAGCTTCAATACCTCCCATTGTACAATAAAGAATACTCAAAAATCCCATGAGAACCACAGACTGCCAAGGAGTTAATGGCGTTGCTGAAGCCAAAGCCAAACCAGTCAATGACATTACGACTGCCATACGGAAAATGTGGAACAAAGTAAAAAAACCACTGCCCAGCATCCTTACTCGACGATTGAATCGCTTCTCAAGATATTCGTAAGCACTTGTCGCATCAATTTTTCGGTAAAATGGAAGAGCCACATAAACAGCAACAAAAGCAACGACAGGAATCATCATGTTCGCCAAAAAATAAACCCAATCAGTAGCATACGCCTTGCTGGGCAATCCGGTGAATGTCAGTGAACTGAGCATGGTCGCAAAAATACTGCAACCCGCTGCCCACCATACCACACGCTTTCCTCCTCGGAAAAAATCATCAGTGCCTTTGTTCCTTTTGGCAAAAAACAAACCAACCAAAACCATAAGGAGCAGGTAAACAGTCAGAACCAAATAATTTACTGTTCCGAAATCTTTACTCTTCGTTTGTGGCGTCACCTTCCATAATTTCGGAGAACGGACCCGTGGACGAACCTCACCACTGGCAATAATAATCGAATCATCCCATAGGACAGGAACCGTTGTTACATGATTTACAGGACTGTCTCCTGATTCTATCCAGGTATCTGTGATGGTATGATAAAGATATGTTTTCTTAAGAAAACCAGGATGCTCATCCTTAAGATCATCAGCTTTCCCCCAATAAGTGCCATGCGATCCTCCAAGCACCACGATATGGCTTTGCTTATATCCGATTGCAGTGCCAGCCATCAGAGGCCCCTTAAAGCTTGCTCTTTGTCGCCATTCTTTACTGCGTGTATTGTATTCCCATACGTCAGACAAAAGATCCTCACCGTCACCTTTCTCACGCCTTCCTCCAATCACATAAACACAATCATCATAACCGTTATGTTGGGAAGCCACTTGGACAAAGGCACGGGATGACCATGGGATCTCTGGAAGCTCATTCCAACTAGTACTCTTTTGCTTCTCAAAATTATTTAAGTCGAAAGAATAGACCTTATTAGTCGCAGTATTGAGCGACTTCCCGGTCTGCCCCCCGACAAGATAAACAATCCCATTAACAAATGTGGCAGCGCCATAGGCGACGGGCTCAGAAAGTCCGGGTAATTCCTGACGCGTTAATTCATTCTTCTCGTTATCCCAAGAAAGAAGAAACACTTCCTGATAAACTTTTGTAGCATCATCTCCACCAATACAAAGGACTCCTTTATCAGTAGAAACTGAAGCTCCATATGCCAGAGGCCTTAGAAGTTTACCGCCATCTTTCCAAGTATACGAGTCCCCTTCAGAGTCTTCCTCCCTGACAAGTACATAAATTTCGTCCTGCCATACCTTGTCCGTCTCCCATAATGGCTTCCCTGGAAAGTTGGCACCTCCTGCAATAATTAGTGCATTGTTGTGAATTCCTACAAATGGACCAGCAACTCCAGGGTTCTCTTCTTGCCCATTACCTGGCGGCAGTTCAGGCAACTTTTCCCATTTCAGGAGATCATCCGCAGCAACCGCGATAGAACCTAAAAATGTAGTCCATATAATAATTAACTGAAAAATTCTCACCCCTATATATTGCCGAAATTTATCAATTGAAGCCACGAAAAAATTTTTACTCCGGTGCGTTACGCATGAAATCTGCTGTCTGAGCAAAAAATTCTGCCAATAATTTTGAAGCTGGAGGTTCAACTTTTGTTTCCTTCATCGCCTCACCCATAAGCTTCAACCACCGATCCCTTTCGGCAGTGCCTATATGAAACGGCATATGACGCATCCGCAAACGGGGATGCCCCCGTTTTTCTATGTATTTTTGAGATCCACCACATCGATAGATAAGAAAATCGGCTAATCTCCCTTGGGCACTCTCCCAGTCATCACTTGGATACATTGGAGATAACAAATCATCCCCCTTCACCTTTTTATAAAATGCACAAACAAGAGCATTCAACCCTTCCACACCAATCTGTTGATAAACTTCATTCATGAATTCAAAAAATGAAATGAATCAGGAAGAAGAATCAGTAATAATTTTTACAGGACGACCGCACCAGGTTTCCTTCCATCCTTTCGATTTTTCACTACGATAAATGATAGGTTCAGATCTTTGGAATACTTCCGGGTTTTCTTTAGGTGCATTGCCAAGGAACACCACTCTCTCGAGACTAAGGCATTCAGAAAATGCATTATTCTCGATTACAGAAACTTTACTTGGAATTGTTATTTCTTTGAGACTACGGCAATGCGAAAAAGCATATTCTCTAATGCTATAAACATTTTCAGACATTTGAACTGAGTTTAGATTGAAACAACGGAAAAATGTACTGGCCCTGATAATTGAAACCTCTTTAGGAATGATTATCTTGGAAAGCTGAGAGCATCGATTGAATGCGGACGATCCAATGTGATTGACCGTGTCTGGAAAAATAATGTAGCTCATTTCACTGCATCGAAAAAAAGCACTTCGGTCTATTTTCTTAACAGAAATTTTATGAATTTTTTCCGGTATAACTACAAGGGAATTGTTTGCAATGAACTGAGTGATTATGGCATAACGTGTACTAACTGATTGTGGATTATAAATACGCCACTTGAAATTAGCTAAAGGGCTAGCAATCGGATATGAAGATTTTTCTTCGGCAAAACCCTGGGAAATAATATTAACCAGAACTAGACAAACTACTAAAGCTCCCTTCATATCAACATATTGTATCTTTCTAACACAATTAACGACCTACCATTCTGATCAATTCTGATTCGATTGCTTTGGCCCAAACCTCATGTCCTTTCTCACTAGGGTGAGTTGTATCCGGCATCATTTCCTTAGACAAGTGACCTTTATCGTCCAGAAAATGAGGGCCAATCTCGAGAAATTTAACCTTTGGTATATCCTTCAAAATCTCAGGAAGATAAGAATTTAACTCAATGATTTGTTTGCGGTGAGGATGTGTTAATTCACGCCTCCTAGGTAGTAGCCCGAGGACAAGGACCTCTGTTTGTGGATAAATTGAATGTAACTTTTTAGCAATTACTTTAACCCCCTCAGCCGCCTGTCTAGGCTTATCACTACCCCAGCATATGTTATTAGTTCCAATAAGAACAACAGCTCCCTTAGGAGCTTTTTTAAGTACAGGCAAATGTTGAATCCTCCAAAGAAGATGATTTGTCCTATCTCCACCAAAGCCAAGATTAATTGCTTTTCTTGGCTCAAAGTATTTTTTCCATACCTCTAAACCAACACTCTCAAAATTATGAGTAATTGAATCACCCAGCATCAGCAAATCAAACTCTCCCTTACTCATCTTGCCAATATTCTCTGCATGCCTAGCAAACCACCACTCTTCTAATCTGGGCTGAGATGTAACTGATGGACCAGATACTTCATTAGATTTTTTACTGTCATCTGCGGCCTCATTAGCAAATAGACCGGGAATAACAATTAGTGAACAAGAAAAAATCAAATAACTTATGTACGCCTTCATTATCTGAACATTTATAGATGCATTATCTATTATCGAAACAGTTTAAAATAGAGAAAATCAGATTCCTTGAATTATTAGTCAGGGAGCGTAAGATCAAAAACTCTGTTTTTATAGCCTAGGAAGGGTGGCTAAGTCTGGTTTAAGGAGCTTGATTCGAAATCAGTTGGGATGTCTCTTCGAGACTCTTGCTGTCGCCCCCAGTCTGCAATGACAAGGTTTCGGTTTCCAGTGATCTCTCCTGACCAACACAGTCCGAACTTATAGGGCATTACGAAGGGCATTAAAATTATAACGGGAACAGTGGCTCATGGCTTTCAATCCCCGAACAACTGACCATGAATCATGGGTCGAATGATAAGGCAGTGCCGCAAAAGGAAAGCGAGGTCTTGGTAGAGGCTTTAAAAGAAGCCGGCAATGAGAGTATCAAATTCACTTCATACAAGGGAGTCGGTCATGACTCATGGACTCGGACTTACAGTAACCCAGAATTTTATAAATGGCTGTACTCACATGGGCGTTAAAAATGACGAGCGGTAGCAGTAATTTCTTTTAGTTTTCAATCACTTTAAAGAACAGAGCCTTAGCTTCGGGTCCTTCCGGATTTTCGAAACGGTAAGTTGTCGATTCTCCGCCCGACTCGATACCGTCATCGATGTCTGCGTCCCAGTTCTCGAATGAGGTATTGTATAAGAGTAAATAGGTTCTTCCTGGCTTGGAATCCCATGTCAGCTCTATCTCACCGGATTGCAAGTCGTAGGTGATTGATGTGATTTGAAATGGCAAATTCGCTCCGATCGGACTGCCCCCTAATGCGAGTTCTTCAATTGCTTCCGGCTCAAGTACCATGTCCCACATGGCGATGTCGTCGGCTAATCCATAATAACCATCCCCTCCGCCACTGCGTCCACCAATGATCAAATTGCCACTGCCGTTGGGGGCACGTTTATTGCCTTCCCAATCAAGGCTACCATCTAAATAAATCTTGCCAGTGTCTGTTTCACCGTCATATGTCCAGGCGGCATGGATCCAACCATCTTCGTCTGCCTCAAGATAACCATTGAGATTTGTGGCTCCGTTCGTGTCTGCTCCCCAGTGAGCTTGGTGCAGGAATCCTCCGTTACGAATGCCGTTATGAATTCCCTGATTTGTCTGACCAAATAGGAACTTGTTACCACTGAGGTCACTAGGTTTGAGCCATGCGCTGAATGTGTAACTGCCTTCGCCACTGATGATTTCAGCCATATCAACGTCAGGAACATTGAGAAGTCCATCAGAGAATTCAATAGCAGTTCCAGGGCTAGATCCTTGTGGCGCTCCTCCTATAACTCCTAACTCAGTCTTCTCTGCCCGCGTCACATCTGCATTGTTTCCTCGCTGTCCCTTGTCAGTGACCAGGTTTCCCTCATCGCCTTCGAAATCATAAAAGAAAAGAGGTTCGTCGATGGATGGTGCTGGAGGCACGCTGTTCGCATTGAGTGGATTGCTGCCGACTTCTATCTCTTTCAAATCCGAGTATCCGTCCTCGTCCGTATCATCCTTGGTCGGATCAGTGCCGGCAGCTTTTTCCTCGCTATCGCTGAGTCCGTCATTGTCCGTGTCTTTACTTAGGGGAGATGATTTTCCGGCGACTTCAGTGCCATCATCCAAGCCATCTTCATCGGTGTCGGCTTTGTTCGGGTTTGTTTTATTATCGTATTCGTCTGCATTCGTGAGCCCGTCCTGATCAGGGTCTGCTTCAGGATCATCCACATCGTTCTTTGTTTCCCAAAAATCTGGCAATCCGTCATTATCATCATCAGTATTGTTCTCAGGGAACGGGCTAGCTCCTTCAGCTAGGCTAGCGATAAATTCTTCACTCTGGACATCTTCCCAGATAGCGACCTCGTCAACGAGTCCTCGGAAGTTGTCACCTCCACCATTGCTTCCACCAACGATTAGGTTTCCGCTTCCGTTCGGTGCATTTTTAGCACCTTCGTAGTCAATAACACCATCGAGGTAGATCTGACCAGTGTCTGTTTCACCGTCATATGTCCAGGCGGCATGGATCCATCCGTCCAAATCATCAGCTAAATAATCATTCAAGTTCGTGGCTCCGTTCGTGTCTGCTCCCCAGTGAGCCTGATGCAGGTATCCGTTGTTACGGATACCGTTATGAATTCCTTGGACCGTTTGGCCGAAGAGGAATTTATCACCTCCTAGATCAGTTGGTTTGAGCCATGCGCTAAAAGTGTAACTGCCTTCTCCACTTATGATTTTAGTTAGATCAATGCCTGGAACATTGAGAAGGCCATCATTTAATTGGGCTGCAGTGATGGGACTAGATCCTCCTGGCGCGCCTCCCTCGATCCCTAGAGTAGTCTGATCTGGACGGGTCACTTCAGCATCATTTCCCCAAGATCCTTTATCTTTGACTGTATTTCCTTGATCTCCCTCGAAGTCGTAATAGGCCATCAGAGGAGAAGGTGTGCTGTTGTCATCATTGGGGTCACTGCCATTAGCTACTTCAATTCCGTCCATGTAACCGTCCCCGTCTGTGTCCGGATCCGTCGGATCCGTTTTTGCCGTAATTTCGGCTCCATCATTTAAACCATCATTGTCTGTATCTGGATTCGATGGATTTGTTCCATCATCGATCTCAGTGAAATCATCTAAACCATCATTATCAGAATCTGATTTGGTCGGATCAATTATTCTGATGTTGTATTCTTCAGTGTCAGTGAGCCCGTCCTTATCAAAGTCTGCTT
>DUBC01000032.1:78054-95048 GCA_012960505.1 Verrucomicrobiales bacterium | reverse complement strand
AAGGTCAAGCTCTTCACCGTCTGTTAATCCGTCATCATCAGAGTCAGCTTTCGTAGGATCACTCGCAAGTGATGCAAACTCGGCTGCGTCTGTTAATCCGTCACCGTCAAAGTCAGCTGATGTGGAAGTAGAAACCTTGAGCGTGCCTGCTCCGTAACGTTGAGCCGGTCCGGCGTCCGCGTTTGCCGGGAATGTGCCTGCATCACCCCATCTAGATCCGCCCACGAAGGTAATTGCTCCGCCAGCATCGTTAGTGGAAAGACCTTCTGTTGCGGCTACACCTAAATTGATGTTTGGCTCACCTGCTCCGTAACCGGTTCCAACGATTGTGTAGCTTCCGGCTGGCAAGGTGAGAGGATCAGCTAATGACTTGAACCAGTGTCCACCTTCTTGTGCAGCCGTGGATGATCCGCCGGAATGAATGACGATTCCTTGCAGGATTGGATTTCCGTCAGCAGCTACCTGGGCTTCTCCACCGATATTACCTTGCATCTTAATTGCAATTGTACCGTCCGCTGTCGCGATAATATCGCCCGAAAAGGCGAAACTGTTTTCGTTAGTCCAGGTTCCATCTCCTTCAGAAGTGGTATTGTCTACGATAAGCTCATCGTTCACGGCAATGTCCCATCCTCTATTTCGATCAGCTCCTTCGTTGAAAAGTAGCTGGATATTGTAAACTCCTCCAGCATCTAATCCCGAAACAGCGATATCGATCGGGGATGGTGCTGCGGACCATCGGATGTCTCTCATTATTTCACTGAGTGCTGCGGCAGAACCTTCTGTGCCTCCAGTGAAAACGGGTCCTCCGCCTCCATTTGACCAGTTGTCTATGAAATGAGTCGTTGTGGTTTTGACTGTTACATCACCAGCGGTAACGCTTCCTTCATCACCAACGCCATCTCCAAGACCTGCTCGGTCAGTAAGGAACGTGACACCGTTCACGGTTGAATCGGCATTACCATAAACATCAACAGCAATGACCGCGGTTTCCGGGTCAAGTCTTAGATCGTCAGGTCCTCCGAATTCAGTGACAGTATTAGAATCTGCAGTATCTGCAGCTGTGAAGTCTGCGCTTGCAAGAACTTCAACGCCGGCTCCACCATTACGTGACCAGAGTTGAACGTTGATTGGCCTGCTCAGTCCGTCCGATCCACTGTCGAAAGCGCCGAGTGCGCTGACCGTAAGCTCTTCGCTTGTGTCGAAGTCCATTCCAAGGGATCCACCAAAGTCTTGGCTACCCTCGGTTCCGGCTTCGATGTCATAGATAATGGCTTCACTTGAGCCTCCTACACCGAGGTCGGTGAGGTTACCGGCATAGAGATTCTCCCATGCGTCAGCGAGTCCGTCACCGTCTTCGTCAGCACTTGAACCAGGGGATTGTCCCGCGGCAAGATTAGCGATATTTCCTGGCTTAAGAGCGACGTCCCAGATTCCGATCTCATCAACGAGTCCGCGATAACCTGCTTCACCACCGTTACGTCCACCGATGATCAGTGTTCCGCTTCCTTGTGGTGCACGCTTGGCGCCTGTCCAGTCTTGTTTGCCGTCAAGGTAGATTGTACCTGTATCAGTTGCTCCGTCGTATACCCAAGCAGCGTGAATCCAGCCGCCCTGCGCTTCTGCAGGAGTGTAGTTATTGAGGTTTGTGGCACCATTGGTGTCCGCTCCCCAGTGAGCCTGATGCAGGAATCCACCACTACGGATACCGTTGTGGATACCCTGACTTGTCTGACCGAAGAGGAACTTGTCCCCGCCAAGGTCAGATGGCTTGAGCCATGCAGTAAATGTGTAGCTGCCTTCGCCGCCGATAATAGGTGTGGCATCGATCGGGGTAGTAAGCAGTCCGTCCTGTAAGTCAGCTGCAGTCGCAGGACTTCCTCCTGCAGGTGCACCACCGTCAACTCCGAGAGTTGTCTGAGCTGCTTTAGCAACTGTGGCGTCATTGCCGTTGAAGGTGAGGTCAGTTACAACTGATGAAGAAGTACCTTCAAAGTCATAGTAAGCGATTGCTGCTGGCATTGGGAGACTGTTCGCGTCAGTAGGATCAAATCCTGCAGCGATCTCATCGCTGTCAGATGTTCCGTCTCCGTCCGTGTCAGATGCAGTTGGGTTGGTTCCAGCTAAGAACTCATCCGCGTTAGAGATTCCGTCTCCGTCATCGTCTGCGTCCGGGTCAGTGACACCGTGACCAGCGGCCCATGTGTCAGGGAGTCCGTCACCGTCATCGTCGAGTGGGCTTTGACCAGCGGCAAGAGCTGCAATGTAGTCAGCGTCTTTCACTTCGCTCCAGACTGCGATCTCGTCAACGAGTCCTCGGAAGTTGTCACCTCCACCATTGCTTCCACCAACAATCAGGTTTCCGCTTCCGTTCGGTGAATTCTTGGCACCTTCGTAGTCAATAACACCGTCGAGGTAAATCTGACCAGTGTCAGTTGCTCCGTCGTAAACCCATGCTGCGTGTACCCAACCGTCTTCGTCTGCAGCAAGGTAATCATTGAGGTTCGTGGCACCGTTGGTGTCCGCTCCCCAGTGAGCCTGATGCAGGAATCCGTTATTACGGATACCGTTGTGGATACCCTGGCTAGTCTGACCGAAGAGGAACTTGTTACCACCGAGGTCACTAGGATTGATCCATGCTGAAAGTGTGTAGCTGCCTTCGCCGCTAATCACTTTGCTCATGTCAACTCCAGGTACGTTAAGGAATCCACCTTGGAAGTCAGCCGCAGTCGCAGGACTTGGTCCTGCAGGCGCTCCGCCGGATACTCCGACAGTGGTCTGATCCGGGCGTACGACTGTAGCGTCGTTACCCCATGCTCCCTGGTCAGCAACGCTGTCACCAGAGCTGCGCTCAAAGTTGTAATAGGCTTGCAGTGAAGGTGGAATGCTGTTCGCGTCCGTTGGATCACTTCCAACTCTAACCTCAACCCCATCATTGTAACCGTCACCGTCAGTGTCAGCTACGAGAGCGTTAGTTCCTGTGGTTACAGTGCTTGCCGTGATTACCAGATTGTCAATAATCAGCGTCTGGTTAGCTCCGCCAACACGGGCTGAGATATTGAACGTGTGGTCATCGCTTGCTGCGAAATCTCCGGTTCCCACGTCTGCAAAGTCAGCATTTGTGGCCAGTCCGGTCGTGGAGAAGGAAGCCCCGTCAGTTGGGTCCCAGCTAATAGTCATGCTACCAGTCTTTGTTGAATCATCTTCAAGGATAACACCGTTAGTGAATGCCAGTTGTCCAACGTCTGCGCCTCCGGCAAGACCGGAGATGTTAACGCCTTGTTCAGCGTCACCGTTACGCCAAGTATCAACCTCGAAGGAAAGGTTTTCGGTTACGCCTGGGCGTCCGGCCATTCCTTCTTCAGCTTGTCCCTGATCACCTAATGGTGCATTACCATAGTTAACTGAGAATCCGTCAGCAGGGTCATTTGCACCTGCTGAATCAAAGAGTGAGTAATCAAATGTTGCTGTGAAGCCTGCTGAACTTCCTGTAAGTCCAGGAACAGAGAAACTTGAGAATCCAAGTCCCTGTCCGTCAATGGTCAAGCGAAGAGCTTCACTTTCAACTGAAGCGGCCTCTCCAAAGATCACTGAACCGTCACCAATGTCCTTGGTTCCGTCAGCAATGCCGTCAAAGTTTTGTGAGTAGGATGCGGTTGAATCTGTCTGGCCTTCTTCACCGTCGAGGAGTCCGTCACCGTCAGTATCAGCGATGAGAGGCTGAGTTCCTGCAGCGATTTCCTCGGAGTCAGTGAGTCCATCATCATCAGAGTCAGCTTTCGTAGGATCACTTGCCTGAGAGGCGTACTCTTGAGCGTCAGTGAGTCCGTCACCGTCAGCGTCAGCTGGAGCAATATTGAGTATTTCAGTTGTTGCTGCACCACCGGAAAGTGTTGCGATCTCCTCAGAAGTGAGCATTCTGTCCCAGACTGAGAATTCGTCAAGGCGTCCTGCTATACTGCTATTAAGGTTATTACCTTCTGCACCGATCGTGATTTTGGTGAATGCTTCGAGAGCTTCAGCTCCGCCTTGCTCTGCAGCTTTTTCACCGTTAACCCAGATTTGCATAGTGCCCGCTGCGTCACGCTGGAAAACGAAGTGCTGCCACTCATTGATAACCGCTTTTCCACCGACTGTCAGACGTTGAGGACCTCCACAGCAACCTGACTGGTCGAAGTAGATTGTTCCGTTACCCCATGGTACGTGAGCCTGGAATCCGCGGTCGTTAGCACCGGCACTTGGTGAATGGATCCAGAATGAACTGGTGTTTCCAACCTGTGTGATGTTCTGCCAGAAACTGACAGCCATAGTGTTATTTGCTACGGCAGAAGCGAGAGTTGCGCCTTCAATCAGAACTGCTGATTTATCGTTAATTCCACCAAGGTTGATTGAGTGATCTCCTTCAGCACCAGAAAATCCTTCTTGATCAGCAGAGAGGGCAGCGGGTCCATTGAGTGTACCGTTTAGTCCGTTACCTGACTGGTCGTCGAGCTGGTTATTAAAGTCTAAATAGGCGAGAAGATTTGCATCTCTGTCTCCGCCACCGAGAGTAGTCAGGTTACCTGCGTACTTCTGCTCCCATGCGTCAACGAATCCGTCACCGTCTTCGTCGCCGAGTGAAGCGATTGGGCTTCCTCCTGCAGCGAGTCCTGCAACTTCTGCAGAGGCAAGTGCTTCGCTCCAGACTGCGACCTCATCAATGAGTCCGCGGTACTGAGCTTCACCGTTGTTACGTCCACCAAAGATGAGGTGGCCGCCACCATTTGGTGCGCGCTGTGATTGTTCTTTGTCAAGAACACCGTCGAGGTAAATCTGACCTTTGTCAGCAGCTCCGTCGTAGACCCATGCTGCGTGTATCCAGCCGTCCTGAGCTTCAGCAGGAGTGTGATCCTGGAGCTTAGTGGCACCGTTCCAGTCCGCACCCCAGTGCGCACTGTGGAGGAATCCACCGTTACGGATACCGTGGTGGATACCCTGGTTAGTCTGACCGAATACAAAACGCTCACCGTCCAGTGCGGAAGGCTTGATCCATGCAACCATGGTGTAGCTACCGTCTCCGGCGTCACGAATTTGTGAATTCATGTCGATGCCAGGAACGCGGAAGTGTCCTCCGTCGAGTTGAGCTGCAGCGCCTGGAGAAGTTCCAGTAGGTGCACCTCCGTCAACGAGAGTGACTGCTCCACTTGCTGTGGCAGTGTTGTCATTGAAGCTGCGGTCAAGCGCAGTGGATGACTTGCCTTCGAAATCGTAATAAGCGATCGGTGTTGGGAGTGGTGGAACGCTGTCAGAATCAGTTGGATCTGATCCCTTAGCAATCTCAACTCCGTCAGAGTATCCGTCATCATCCGTGTCGGACTTGAGAGGATCGGTTCCGGCTGTAACCTCAGCTCCGTCAGCAATACCGTCACCGTCAGAGTCAGAGTTATTTGGATTTGTGCCAGCTGCAATCTCAGCTCCGTCGTTGAGTCCGTCATCATCACCGTCAGGGTCGAGAGGGGAGGTTACTCCCTCATACTCTGCAAGGTCAGTGAGTCCGTCACCGTCGTAGTCTCCAGTCGTTGTTCCAACGATCTGAATTCCGTGGAATCCTGAGTTAGAGCTGCCGCGGATTAGATCCACAGTCTGTGCGTCTCCGCTAAGGCCCTCATAGAGAGCGTAGTTGGATTGTGGATTACCGTCTGCCTCGTCAGTCGTTCTGGTGTACTGAGCAGGGAAGTCACCTGCATGCTGGGAGAACGTGTTGAAGGAGTAAGTGGCTCCGTCAGTCAATGCAATTTTACCAGTACGGTTGTTACCATCACTACCGAAGTAAACGTAAAGATCGTATCCGTCAGCAAACGCGGAATTAATTCCACTGATCGCAACCTGGGCAGCTCCGTCGCCACCGATCGCGTCAGCGTAACCGTTCATCAGCTTGTCGTCTCCGTCAGCAGTACCGTTGTTGGTGTTCCATGTGCCGTTAGAGCTCCAGTTAACTGAGTAACCATTGCTGATTGAGCCGTTGGCTCCACCTGCAGCGCCTACTCCACCGTCAGTACTTACCCAACCAGTTGATGGGACAACACCGGCAACTGTGGCTGCGTCCATGGCAGCGACAACATTGTCGCGGTCACTGTTAAAGCTTACTCCTCTGGATCCTGTTCCAGGTCCGAGGTCTGTGAGGTTACCGACAAGGGCAATCTCTGCCGTGTCGGGGATCCCGTCTCCATCATTATCTACTGGTGCGAGATTAATTGGGCTCTGGCCTCCTGCGAGTGCCTGAATCTGACGCGTAGTGAGTGGCTCAAGCCACACTGCAATCTCGTCAGCCATGCCGCGGTAACCTGATTCACCGTTGTTGCGGGCACCGACAATCAGGTCGCCGCCGCCGTTCGGTGCACGTTTGCCACCTGTCCAGTCAACTTCACCGTTCAGGTAAATGGTTCCAATGTCAGCGGCTCCGTCGTATACGAATGCGGCGTGTATCCACTCACCTTCAAGAGTGTTGAGGTTAGTCGCACCGTTGGTGTCTGCTCCCCAGTGTGCCTGATGGAGGAATCCACCACTGCGGATACCGTTGTGGATACCCTGGTTGGTTTGACCGAAGAGGAACTTGTCTCCACCGAGGTCAGAAGGCTTAATCCATGCAGTTGCCGTGTAGCTGCCTTCGCCGTTAACGATGTTGGCTATGGCATCACCAGTGCCTGCGATGCTGAGGAAGCCGCCCTGGAAGTCAATTCCGGTTCCCGGAGTCGATCCTTTAGGTGCTCCTGATCCGCCAATGGTTAACTGGTCAGGACGCTGGATTGCGCCGTTAAGACCGTTGGCACCCTTGTCGGCAACAGAGTCACCTTCCTGGTCCTCGAAGTCATAGTAAATGGCCACTGCCGGTAGTGGAGGAAGTGTAGGTCTGCCAGCTGTGATGATAAGGTTGTCAATGAACAGGTCCTGGTTTGCTCCACCCACACGGGCTGAGAAGTTAAATGTGTATTCATCATCACCAACGAAGGCTCCGGTATCAACGTCTGTGAAATCAGCGTTCGTAGTGAGTCCGGTCGTTAAGTAGGTCGCTCCCTTTGATGGATCCCAGCGGATCTCAATGCTTCCGGTCTTCCTTGAGTCATCCTCAAGAATCACTCCGTTAGCGAAGGCGAGCTGACCAACGTCTGCTCCGTTTAATACTCCAGAGATGTTAACTCCCTGCTCAGGATCACCAAAGGAGAGGTTTTCATCAGTTTTACCAGCCATTCCTTCCTCAGCGGCTCCGAGCTCACCGAGAGCTGCGCTACCGAAGTTGAAGGAGAATCCGTCGGCCGGGTCATTTGCACCTGCCGAATCATAGAGCTCGTAATCAAATGTGGCTGTGAAACCTAGCTGAGTGCCTGGTAAGCCAGGAACAGAGAAGCTTGAGAAGCCGAGTCCCTGTCCGTCGATTGTTAATTGAAGGCGATCGCCCTGCACTGTGGCTGCCTGTCCGGCAATCACTGATCCGTCACCGAGGTCCGTAGTCCCATCATCAAATCCATCAAAGTTCTGGGAATAGACTGCAGGTCCTGTTGTTGTAATGACAATTCCTTGCAGAATTGGGTTTCCGTCAGCAGCTACCTGGGCTTCTCCACCGATATGGCCCTGTAACTTAACCGCTATGGTTCCGTCTGCAGTTGAGATGAATTCACCGCTATAAGCAAAACTGTTCGAATTAGTCCAGGTTCCGTCTCCACCTTCGGAATTGAAATTATCGACAGCGAGCTCGTCATTAACAGCGATGTCCCATCCTCTGTTTCGGTCAGCGCCCTCATTAAATAGTAATTGAATCTTATAAGTGGTTCCTCCTGCGAGTCCCGAAACAGCGATATCGATCGGGGATGGTGCTGCGGACCATCGGATGTCTCTCATTATTTCACTGAGTGCTGCGGCAGAACCTTCTGTGCCACCAGTGAAAGCGGGACCGCCTCCTCCGTTGGACCAGTTGTCAATAGTATGTGTCGTTGTGGTTTTGACTGTTACGCCACCAACGGTAACGCTTCCTTCAACACCGCCGCCATTTCCAAGACCTGCTCGGTCAGTAAGGAACGTGACACCGTTCACGGTTGAATCGGCATTACCAAAAACATCAACAGCGATGACTGTTGAGTCTGGGTTTAGGCCAAGATCATCAGGTCCAGCGAACTCAGTCACTGATCCGGTTATAACTTCAAAGGCTGAAACGTTATTAGTAGAAAACACTAACAATGTAACAACGGTTGCGAGTAGGGCATAGAAGCCCTTAAGAATTTCGTTTTTCATGGAGGTTTAGATATTAGTTTTTATATTGTGGAGTATAATTTCAGAACCTGATCTGAAATAGTCCAAACCAGTAATTTAGGATTTTTCGCAAAAATTTGTTACAAAGTCGAGAATAATAAGTAAATTTATAAATTAATTTCCGAGCTCTTTATTGCTAAGAAATATTAATTAATTAAATGAAAAGAATCTCTTATTTTTTATACAATAGGTTGCGGTATGCTTATGCTTGGTGTTCTTTCCCGGTTCGCTTTGTTACTTAAAAAAACTGCTGTTAGCATAATAAACGAACCATGATTAATCCAGATCGAGCCACGCTCGATTTTCTAAACAGTTTTTCTGAAGAATCCCAAAAGACCGGTGAGCATTGGCACCGTGAAGGGTGCGTGACTCAAATCTTTGGTAATTATCTTTTGATTAGAGGAACGTTGGAAACTCCTGAAGGACTTAACATTGAGACTAGCTTAACGATGCGTGGTAATGGCTGGGAAGGGGATTCTGACAGTGAGCAAGGGCGAGACTGTCCGGGCCTTTATGCCACCATGCTTGAACGACTTGAGAGGGGAAGGAACCTTCCTGAATCTCCTAATGAAATTGGTGACACTCCATTACCTATCCTACTTGAAGAAAATCTTGGTCGTGAACTTGATGATGAGGAAGAAGCTTACTTGTCCAAGCTTGAAAAGCGTTACCGTCGTTTTGCTATTGGAAAAGAAATTTTTGATCATGATTTAATTCGTCTTGAACCTGGGTGGGAAGTGACCGGATATGATTCATTGGAGTTGTGGCCGAGCCCTCCAAAGAATATCGCTGAGTTCTGGAACTACATCGCTTACGCATTTGAGAAAAAGGGTTTCAGCTTCCCCCCTTTCATGAAAGGGGTGACGGACTTAAGTCATACCCAGTCAAAGTTAATGAGCTGGGAACATGAAAGGGAGGTCTCAGAGTGGAGTGAAAGGATAGGCCAATTTATAGATGGTCCAGGCAAGGAAGTTGATTCTAGGGATGGGGAATTCTGTCTGGAGATTACAACGAACCGGGCCAATCTTAAGTGGAGACAAGTAGACTCAGAGGAATTTTCGACTTTGTCGACACAGGAAATACTTAGATTAGTTGAAAAATACGATTCGGGCCTTCTCCAAATGGATAGTGACTCGGAGTTGTTATGGGCTTCTTATCTTAATTTTAGGGGGAAAGCTGGAAATGAGGAGATCCGACTGGAATCGGAACTTGCTGGACGATTTCTAAATGAACTTTTCAGAAGGCCTTCACTGAGCTCTAAGCTAGTCGATCTGGATGGTGAACCTATCAGAATATCTAATATTAGATTAAATTGGTTATGTGATATTGATTCTTCTTCGGTTACTGGGGATTGGAGACTTTATCTAATAATGGAAGATGAGGAAGTAGTGCCTCATTCCTTGAGGTTATTACCTGGTCCTGAGAATTTGTACCTTTCTGATGATGCTGTTTTTCACGGTCCTCCTAATTGGTCTAATAATACTGAGGTTAACCCCACATACCAATTACCTAGGGAAGTGGTAGAAAGCGCAACTGGGGTTGCATTCTTGAAACGAGCAGGTGCACGGATACCAGCGTCTCTAGAGGAGAGGGTCGATGATGCACTGATGGAGGTCACTGTTTCGGCAAGTATCATTAATGGTTTAAGTTCTGCTGAGAGTGAACATTTAATACTGAAGTGTAATGCTCGTGATCAGAATGAAACCCGGTTAGAGGCCCTAAGTAGTGACGGATGGTCTGTGGTTGAAATGGAAGAGCCTGATAATGGGAGGATCATGCATTATGACCGCACTTCCCTTCATCGGGTAGAGCCCTTCATCGGTAGCATTGCAAGCTCTTATGATGTTGTGCATGATGCTTTCAAAGCAAAGCTTTCAAAAACATTCCCGAAGAAATTTACTGAATGGGTAGAGTCTATGCCGAAAGGTATTAATCTTGAGGCGGATGAATTGGTAGGGAGTCTACTTAAGGACCCGGTCAAGGCATCTTTGCGCTTTGAGGTAGTGGGCGAAGAGATTGATTGGTTTGATCTTAAGGTCGTTGTTAATGTGGACGGGGAGGACCTTTCTGAGGATGAGATTCGAGACTTAGTAGAAGCCCGCGGTGATTTTGTCAGGACCAAGGATGGGAGTTGGGTCCGAGTCGCTTTTGATTTAGGTGAAGGTCAGCGAGAGGCTGTTGAGCGTCTTGGAATTGATCCTTATGATCTTTCCGGTGATAGCCACAGGATGCATGCTTTGCAGTTAAATGATCCTTCGGTTAAAGAAGTTTTTGATGTCAAAGCTTGGGATAAAATCTGCAAGAGAGCAGAAGAGGTCAAGCTTCGTGTAAGTCCCGCTATACCATCGAATCTAAAAGCTGAACTAAGACCCTATCAGGTTGAGGGCTTTCATTTCCTTTCTTATTTAGCAACTAATAGCTTTGGAGGAATTCTTGCTGATGATATGGGCCTTGGAAAGACAGTGCAGAGTCTTTGCTGGATCCTTTGGTTACGTGGTAGGGCAGAAGGTAAACCGTTACCCAGCTTGGTAGTATGCCCTAAATCGGTTCTGGATGTATGGTCTGGAGAAGTGAAGAAATTCGCTCCAGATATCCGTGTTCAGATCTTACGGACAAAAGATGAATTGGATATGGATTCTTTGAGAGAAGATGTGGATCTTCTTGTTCTTAATTATGCGCAATTGCGTGTGTGTGAAGAAATACTAACTAAGCAAGAGTGGTTAGCTGTAATATTAGATGAAGGGCAGCAAATAAAGAATCCAGATTCAATGGCTGCAAAGGCTTCAAGGAAGCTCCAGTCAGAGAATCGAATTGTTCTTACAGGAACGCCCATTGAGAACCGTTTAATGGATGTCTGGTCGTTGATGGCTTTTGCTATGCCAGGGGTTCTAGGTGACAAAAAATATTTCCGTAAACGTTTTGATAGGAGAAAGGACGCTACTGCACAATCTCGTTTATCGGCGAGGCTTAGACCTTTCCTTTTGCGTAGGACCAAGGGGCAAGTGGCAATGGATCTTCCTCCTCGAATTGAAGAGCAGGTATACTGCTCAATGGATGAGTCTCAGGCTGAAATTTATCAAAACGAGATGAAGAAAGCCCAAGAGACAATTCTTGGGATGGGTTCCGAAAAAGAATTACGTAAAAACAGCCTAATGGTTTTACAAACATTAATGAGGTTGCGGCAGATATGCTGTCACCCAGCCCTTCTTGATTCCGCGCACTCAGGAGCTGAAAGTGCAAAACTTAATGCGTTATTTTATTTACTAGATCAGCTCCGAGAAGAAGGACATAAGGTCCTTGTATTCTCACAATTTGTTAAGATGCTGGATATTATTAAGAATAGGCTAGAAAATGAGAATCGGCCTTACAGTTATTTGACCGGACAGACTCAGGACCGTGGAAGGGTCATTGAAGAATTCCAGACAACGGAGGACCCTTCAGTCTTTTTACTCTCACTCAAGGCAGGTGGAAGTGGTTTGAATCTTACTGCCGCTTCTTATGTTATTCTGTATGATCCTTGGTGGAACCCAGCAGTTGAAAATCAGGCAATCGATAGAACTCACCGGATAGGGCAAAAGAACCGAGTCATGGCGTATCGTTTATTAATGCGAAATACCATAGAAGAAAAGGTTCGTGTTTTGCAGGAACAAAAACAGAAAATGTTGGATGATGTTCTTGGAGAAGAAGCCTTCTCTCGTAGTTTAGAAATGAAGGATCTTGAATATCTTTTCAGCCCTGATAAGGACATTGAAGAGGATGGGCAGGGTGTTGATATTATTGAAACTGAGAAATGGATTGATGAAAATTAACTCATTTTAAGTGATATTTCATTATTGAGGCGTAATTGTCACATAATCTGATGTTCATCTTAATAATCGTGAACTTTAGCCGAAATTTCTATTTTATAGGTTTTTATGCATAAAAGTGAATTATTTTGATGATTAATATTATTTATTTCTATAGTTAGTTCTGGCTTGAAGCTTAAAAGATCAGTCATATCATTAATTACGGGGGAATCTAAAAAATGAAAATAAACAACTTAGTCTTAATCTTTACGATCTTGGTATCGTTAGGTGGTATTGTTTCTGCAAAGGTTTTTGAAGATCAGTTCGGCCGTATAATAAACGCGGAACTGATTTCTCATACCGGGGCAGAGGGAGAAAATGTAACCATCAAAAAGAGCGACAAGAAGATAGTCGTGAAGGTCGCTCTATTTAGTGAGAAGGATCAGAATTTTATAAGAGGATGGATGAAAGAAACTCCTCCGAGCCTAGATTATAATTTCCGAGTAGAAGTTGCAAAAAAAGAGATTCAAGCAAAGCCTTCTGCAAATCCTTTTGAGAAGTCATCCGCAGAGAAGACGGCTTTTCTTATGAGAGTGACAAATTTAACTAGGCAACCTGTCAGCGGGTTGCGGGTTGAGTATCGAGCTTATATGAAAGATTATGGTGGTGGGGGTTCTTCTGATGAAGGAAGTAAAGATGATAAAGATAATGAAGAGAGTGGACGAGGTGGATTTACTGAAAAGCAGATAGACGAATATTTACGTAGCAGGTTTGGCAGAGGTAGAGGAAATAGAGGAAGTTCCCGAGGATCTTCCGTGAAGCCTAAGATAACTCATATTGAGGAATCTAAGGACATCGAGGAGCCTTTAAAATATAATCAGTCAGTGACTATAGAGTCTAAGGCAATGCGACTCGATTCGGGTAAGATGAGATATTCTTCAGGCAAATGGAGAGATGAGCTGATAGGGGTTATTGTTAGAGTTTTTGAGCCAGGCGGTGAAATGGTTTACGAGTATAGAGATCAATCTACAAAAGATTATATATGGGCTGAGAGTAGTGGTCCAGTTCGTGGATTTACGGATGAAGGATCGGATGATCGGTTCGATGATGTGAATAAACCTATCCGTGGATTTACTGGCGGATAAGTCTCTAGTGATTTAAATTAACTAACCGGTTAGTGAATTCTTTGACCCGGTAACGCACCTTCGTCCGGTGAAACCAGATAGACTTCTTTTCCTCCTGGTCCAGAAGCTATCACCATTCCTTCGCTGACTCCGAATTTCATTTTACGTGGTGCAAGGTTAGCTACCATAACAACTAACCGGCCCACTAATTCTTCAGGTTCATAAGCGGACTTGATCCCTGCAAAAACATTTCTTCTTTCATCTCCCCCAAGACTGAGCGTTAACCGTATTAATTTCCTTGCTTCTGGAACCTCTTTAGCCTCCACGATGCGTGCGACTCGAAGGTCAGGCTTCATGAAATCATCGAAACTAATTTCTTCAGCTAAGGGTTCTTCTTTTAGAGGTGATTCACTATCGTTCCAAGTAGTGCTTTCTGTTCCTGAGTGATTGGCTTCTAGTTCTTTAGCGGCTTCTTCTTTGTTTTCTTCTGTCATGGATTCAATATTCTTGGGGTCAACACGGTTCATCATGTGTTTAAATTTATTTATTTTTATACCTGTCAGAGGAGAGAGGCTTTGATCCCATGATTGGATAGGTTCACCGAACAGTTCTTCTGTTTTTTGTGCGAGTGATGGTAATACGGGGCTCAGATAAATCGCTAGTTGTCTAAATACGTTCAGTGCAATTGTGCAAACGTCTTGTAGCTCTTTCGACTTTTCAGGATCTTTGCGTAATTTCCAAGGAGCATTCTGCTCCACGAAAGGATTTGCTTTGTCAGCAATGTCGAGGATTCGGCGCATCGCATGCGAGTAATTGCCATTTTCATAATCTTTGGCAATTGCACTTCCTTCTTTAGCAGCTTCTTCGAACAGACCTCCATCATTAGGATATTTTTCAGAGAGTCCTGAATCAGAGATAAACTTAGCAGTTCTACTAGCAAGGTTAATAACTTTACCAACTAAGTCCGCGTTCACCTTGGTGGCAAAATCCTCAAGGTTCAGGTCAATGTCTTCAACTTTGCTGGAGAGTCGGCTAGCATAATAGTAACGAAGAGCAGAAGGATTGAGGTGTTTTAAGTAAGTTGATGCTCGAATAAAAGTCCCTTTACTTTTTGCCATTTTTTCACCATCCACTGTAAGAAATCCATGTATATGAATTTTGGTTGGTAATGAATAGGAAGAGGTTTTGAGCATTGCTGGCCAGAATAAAGTGTGAAAGTATTGTATGTCTTTGCCTATGAAATGATGTATTTCAGTTTGATTATTCTTCCACCAATCATCAATGTTCTCTTTTTCACGATTGCACCATTCTTTTGTGCTAGCAATGTAGCCGATAGGAGCATCAAACCAAACGTACCAGTAGTTTCCAGGGCTGTCAGGAATCTCAAATCCAAAGTAGGGCGAGGGACGAGATATGTCCCAGTCTTTGAGTTTTTCATTTAGGAAATAGTTCTTAAGATAATTAGAACTTTCAGTAGGCAAGGTTCCGCTTTGCGTCCACTCGTCCAAGAAGTCATGCAATTTCTCTATATGAACAAATAAGTGTTTTGCAGTGCGAGTTTCAGGGACTGTTTCTGAAAGTTTGCTTATAGGATCAATCAGATCTTTTGGGGAATAAGTTTCTCCGCACTTTGAACAGTTGTCACCTGGTTGGTCTAATGTTTTGCAGGATGGGCACGTCCCACGAACCATTCTGTCGGCTAGAAACATCCCTTTCTCCGTGTCATAGAGTTGTTCTATCTCTTTCTCTATGACCATTCCTGCCTCGTTCAAGGATTCCCATATTTCGTTGCAGGTTTCTTTGTTCGCTTCGCTGTTAGTGCTTCCGTAATGATCAAACTTTATATCAAAACCAGAGAAATCTTCTTGGTGTGATTTGGACATTTCTGCAATTAGATCGTCCTCGGTCCGACCCTCACTAGCTGCCCGTATCATGATAGCAGTTCCGTGTGTGTCATCTGCACACACGTAAATTGTTCTGTTCCCTTGTAACTTCTGAAACCTTACCCAAATATCAGTTTGAATATATTCGACCAAGTGGCCGAGATGAATATGGCCATTTGCGTAGGGTAGGGCAGATGTTACGAGGATCCTGCGCATTGTAAGTATGATTATTTATAAGGTTAACCTGATACAGTTTAGTTAATATCGAACTGAAACCCTAACTAGGATAACTGCAAATATCTTCTTCTATTTCAACTTGCCTCCAATCCCAATGACTGTTGCGTTTGATTTTGCTGCTTCAGCTTCTTTGATTTGCCCATTTTTCATATACATTTGCGATAGGGAGGTCCATGCTAGTTGGTCATTTGGCCTTAGATCAGTTGCCATTAGACCAGCACCAATTGCTTCTTTTAGCTTTCCCGATTTCATAAGGGCCATTCCTAATGCGTGCCAACCGTCGAAGAATTCCGGATCAACTTCTATGGATTGTTTATATTTTTCCGCTGCAGAACTTATATTGCCTATAGCGATCATGCCGCTCCCTTCATCATATAAATCATGAGCCGATTCTGACATCAACTGGTATCAATATATCAAGGGTGATTATTATTGCTGAGCCTACTGTTGAGCAGTAAAAATATTTTCAGGACTAGGGGCAGCTTCTTTCCGTGCCTTAGTTAACCAAGACTGAAAAAGTAGATCAATAGTTTCTCTTCTGAGTCTTGATTTGATGGTCCTTTTAATTTCTAGTTCCGCAGGATTAGGCTTAAGGCGTTTTTCGGCAAGGTAAATTAATATTCCATTTTCATCATCTGTTAGAACATTGCTGAGTTGTCCGGCAGGGGTGGCATGTTCTTCTTCAGACGCAGCCGTTCCAAAAGTTCCTAAAACAGTTTCTCTAAGAAGCCTGTTATTGATTTCTGAACTTGGAGGAGGTGACTTCATGTTGTAACTGTATCTATTAACTAAATAACCAAGCTTTTCAGCGGCAGCTTTGAATGTGGGGCCATCTTTAGTTGACTTGGTCAGTTCTTTTTTAGATTTCTCGAGTTTAGTTTTTATGTTTTCCAAGGCTTTCTTTTCAATCAAATTATCTTTGATAATTTGATTGGCTTCTTCTGCTGTCATTTGCTTAGAGTCGATGGTCTCGATTAGATTAATGAACCAAAGCCCTTCTTGAGTATTAACTGCTATTGCTTGTTGTGTTGATTTGTTTATCCCAAATGCTTCCCTAATGATTTTAGAGTTATCTTTAATTTCTTCTGGAGGGTTTTCTTGAGAGAAGGGAGTTTCAAACTTTTCGTATACGACTCCAGAGTTCTGACCTACTGAAGATTGTACATAGCGGATTGCTGTGGTTGCAAAATCAGCGCCTTTCGCATCTATTTCTCTTTTAAAATTTGTCAGAGTATTTGAAAACTCTTTAAGTAATTTTTGTTTTTCTTCTGCGCTAAGCACTTTGGTTTCTTCTCCAGTACTCACTTGTGCCGGATCTTTGACCTCTTCAGGATCACTAACTACCGTGGTTTCGGGTTCAGGAAGGATCTCTTCTGTGCTTTCCGGTTGTGTTTTCCCTTCTTCTTTAGGTTCTAAGGGCTCTTCTGTGCTTTCCGGTTGTGTTTTCCCTTCTTCTTTAGGTTCTAAGGGCTCTTTTGTGCTTTCCGGTTGTGTTTTCTCTTCTTCTTTAGGTTCCAAAGGCTCTTCTTGGCAGCCAGTATTATCAGGTGCTGGCTCAGGTGCTGGCTCAGGTGCTGGCTCAGGTGCTGGTTCAGGTGCTGGTTCAGGTGCTGGTTCAGGTGCTGGTTCAGGTGCTGGTTCAGGTGCTGGTTCAGGTGCTGGTTCAGGTGCTGGTTCAGGTGCTG
>DUBC01000032.1:0-77943 GCA_012960505.1 Verrucomicrobiales bacterium | reverse complement strand
CAGGTGCTGGCTCAGGTGCTGGCTCAGGTGCTGGCTCAGGTGCTGGCTCAGGTGCTGGCTCAGGTGCTGGCTCAGGTTTAACGTAAGTTGGATTTGGAAAGAATGCGTATTCGAAAGATCTTTGTTCTGGTTTGTTTAATAAAGAGTCATTTTCGTCTTTGAGTTTATTGTAATGCGTCGCTATTTCTTCTTTAGTTACTTCGATCCCGTTTTTGGATTTTTCGATCGGTTCTTTGATGATATAGGCTATGACATTTTGGTTTTCTTTTTTATAAACCATGTCCACTTCATGCTTGGATGGGATAACGCCACTTCCTACAAGTTCGGTTAATTTTACGTAACTAATTTTATCCTTAATAAGTTGAGCAAAATCCTTTTCAGTGAAGTCTCCTGCGAGCGCTGTTGATTTAAAATATTCCCATGCATTTAGATTAAATCTATCTAGAGGTTGGCCCATAGTGTCTCTTACTTGGAAAATGTCCATTCTTTGTATTTCGTTCTCCACTTCCGTATTAGATACATATATACCGAGGCTCTTGGCTCGGTTCCTTAGAATGGTCAAATTGTAGGCAAATGCTTGAGCCATCCCATTCTGATTTTGGTTGTTTCTTACGCTTGTGATCTGATTGGCAAAATTAAAGTAATCCATGGACCGGAGCTGATAGACTATGGAAAGTTTTTCCAGAATTTTTTCGTAGTCCTTCTGGCTGTACGATTTGCCGTCTATGCTAAAGAGCTCCGTGTTCTTTTCCTTGTCAGGTCCGCGACCAGCGTCGTAAAAGAAGGTAAAGGCAACAATGATAATTGCTGCCACGAAGAGCATGACTGTTTTCTGATGTTTACGAAAGTATACTAGCATTTTATAAATTCTTTAAGCCTTTAATAACCGGTTGTGGGGTGGACATTAATTACCAAATCACTGCGCGATCAAGTGAATTTTGTCAGCTTTATGTACAGGGGTTAACATTTTGATGTAAGAAATAAGCAAAATTTATATTTAACTGCCCAGTGCTTGGTCCATTGCTTCGTCAGCGGACGTGCCGTTTTGTTGGGCTCTCAAGTAGCATTCTCGTGCTAGGTCAAGGCGCTTAGGGTCTTCAGTAGCGTAGAGGTAAGCCAGGTTGTAGTAGGCGTCTCCGAAGTTTGGATCAAGTGTTATGACACTTTCAAATTCCTTTATTGCTCTTTCTCTGAGTCCCTGCTTAATGCAAATTGCTCCTAGGTAATGATGTGCCTTGGCATTTTCTGGAGCTTTTTTTAATCCCTCATCGATACTTTTAATTGCTAGGTCATCGAGTCCTATTCGGTAATAATAGACGCCTGAGATGAAATGCGAGTATCCGTTGTCTGGTTCTAGCTGAATGGATTTTTTAAACAATTGCTCTGCTTCTTGATTTTGTCCCGATCTCATTTTTACGATCCCTAGATTTCTTAGGGTGTAGACGTTGTCAGGTACTATTTGTAGAATTTCTTCATAATGCTTGATGCATTTTTCGTAGTTCTCTTTGGCAAAGTCAAAAGCGATTGCTGCTGCGTATTGTGTTAGATTTTCATTGAGACCTACCTTTGAAAGTTCACCTTCATTATTTTGGCTAAGCTCAGGATAAGTGATTGGTTTTTGAGGGTCTCCTTGAACAAGGATTAGTCCTGATTTCTTACCTAGGTCACCGAGTAAACTTTCCTTTAAGAGTTCCTGCTCTTGGGCTGTGAGAACCGTTCCTTTGCCGGCAAGTTTTTCAATCTGATTGATGAGTTCACGCGAAGCGACTCCTTGTCGAGTCAGTTCTTCTAATACTAGTTCCTTCGCTTGCTTACGCCATGCTTGTTGCATGATCTGTCGCTTTACGATACTCCTGAGTGTTTTGTTTTCGAT
Source organism: Verrucomicrobiales bacterium (assembly GCA_012960505.1). Classification (GTDB taxonomy): domain Bacteria; phylum Verrucomicrobiota; class Verrucomicrobiia; order Verrucomicrobiales; family DEV007; genus EC70. The sequence continues at coordinate 76,070 of DUBC01000032.1, read as the reverse complement.
AAGAGCGGCATGTGCGATAGAATCTTTGCCTTTGGGTGATTTTAATGCCTCAGCTAAGTTATTTTCAGTGATTTTGAGTTTTGATGAGAGGTCAGTAATTCTTTCTTGGTATTCGCTATTTTCTTGCTGAATGGTAGCGAGTCGTTCTTCTACTCCTTTGATTTTGTTTCGCAGAGAGGCAATTTGTTCAGCGTCTCTTTCTTTCTCGCTTGATAAGCGCTGGACTTCGGTTCTTGCCTCTGAGAGTTGGTTTTTTAATGTGAGATTTTCAGCCAGTAATTTTTTAACATCATTATCGCTGACCCCATTGAGAAGTTCCTGGATACGGGCTCTTTCAATTTTCAGTTCTGCACGTTGAGCTTCAATTGAATCAGTGGATGATTTAACTTTGGTAATTTCTAGCTCAAGCTCAGCGTTACGTTTCTTTGCTTTTAAAAATGACTCATTTACTAAGGCAAGGTCATTTTGAAGGTGGGCGATTTCGACCTTTAGCTTTTTGGCATCTTCTGAATCTAGTTTTTCTGAATTTAGTTTTTCCCTGGCATCTTTGAGCTCATTCATTAGGCTCGCCTGAGCCCCTTGTGATGTTTGTAAATCCTTTACGGCTTTTTTGTAATCGAGCTGTGTTCTTTGTAGGTTTCCCTGAAGTTTTTTCCGAGATAATTCTAATTGTTTAATCGCGGCGTCTCGTCGTTCTAATAGAGATGCCTGATTGTTGTCACTATTAGTTGAAGGTTTATTTGGTATTCCGGGGATTTCATTATCTATTCTTTTGTCGGGTAGATTTTTTCGGCAACGATCAATGGCTTCGTTAACTTTTCTTCTACGATAATTAAGAACTTCAGGTCTCCAGCCTCTATGATCACGTGCAATGTTATCTAGTATGCTTTTAGCGTCATTGAATTTACGAAGCGCTTCAGAGAGGTTCCCACTTTGTTCAAGTTTTTCTGCATCTTCAACTTGTAGATAAGCTTCAAGATATATCGTTCCCGGATCCTGAGAATAGGCCGTGACGATACTGTTTAAGCATATGGCTGCAATGATTACAGGTATCCTGAGAACTGAAACTTTGAGGGCTGATAGGCTTAGCATTTTCTGAAGGGGTACTCAATATAAGCTACTGACTGGATATGTGTTAAAAAAAATATAAAAAACTAATAAAAATGAAACCTTTTATTAAAAATAAAGACTTGTTAACAATATATTGATTGTATGTATTGAGCGGAATTGAATAATTTGGCATTATTTCGCTGTGAATAATTCCATTGATAGGCAGGTACTGGTGCTTAATCGCCTGTGGCAGCCCATTAATTTATGCTCTGCTCGAAGAGCGATAGGCCTTCTTTTTCTGGGTCATGCTCAAGCCGTTGGCACGTTCGGCGAAAAGCAGTTTTCGACTCATGATTTTGAATCTTGGTTGCGGCTTGAAGAACGGCCCGAGGATTGGCCTGTTGTTAATACCGTTTCTTCCTGCTTCTGCTTGCCTTCAATTATTGTGCTTGCAGCCTTTGATAGGCTTCCCAGGAAAGAAGTTAAGTTTTCCAGAGAAAATATTTTTCAGAGGGACGATTACCTGTGTCAATACTGCCGTAAAAAATTTGATACTCGTAAATTGAATTTGGACCACGTCATTCCGAGAGATAAGGGAGGTGCGACGAGTTGGGAGAATGTTGTTACATCATGCATTAGGTGCAATACGAAGAAAGGAAATAAGTTACCAAAAGAAGCCGGTATGTTTCCTTTAAAGAAACCGGTCGTTCCTAGGTGGAGACCTTTGGTTGGATTTAGAAAAGAATTAGAAAGCCATTATCACCAGAGTTGGCGACTGTTCTTGGATCCCAACTCCTCGACCGTTGAATTAAGTTCCTGATTTCAATGGAACTGTGGCAGAGCAAAAAAATGAGCCGTACATTGACGGCTCATTTAATTTAATCTATGGGCTGATAATTTATTTATTACAAAGCGAATTGTTTGATATGCAGGACACGGTAATTGTAAAACTTTTCGAGTGAAGGTTGCTGCATGTTCGGGTCATTGAAGTAATCCGGTATCTTATTATCACTTGGGTCAATGAATCGCTCTATGATAGCTGATCCGCGCCAAGTTCCTGTTGGCTTGTCTTTTTCAGCGTCAATTATATCGACAGATACGCTCCTAGCTTTCTTTAGGGTTTGAACGATCATGTGAACCTTGAAGACATTGGATTTAGTCGTTAGTCGAGGCTGCATGTTTGCGTATGGCCTTTCCTTGACGTTATCACCGGTCAATTTGTGAGAGTCCCAGAACTTCCTCATCTTTGGATAATCTGGATTTTTTGTTCCACTCTTATTTCCTAATGTCGTGCCTTGAGGGACGAGATACATTTCACAGATTTCAGTAGGAGAACGGAAGATTCTGTTCTCTTCGAACTTATCTTCCCACTGTTGTAATGTTTCGTAAGCGTCAATCTTCTTTCTCCATGAGTCAGAGCCTCCGTTCTTTTCCTTGTACTTGTTTCCTTGTTCGGTTGGAATGGCAACTACCCGTTCTGCTTTCATTAAGGCGTGTATGGCAGTGTGTCGTTTAATGTAATCGAACGGTACGATTTGAGTATTTAAGCTTATCTTACCTCTCGTGGCTGCAGGCATGGAAATTGCATATGGTTCTACTACTGGCATCCAGAAAAGATCCATCCATAGGTGATCTGGTGGATCCCCTTTATTAGGCTGGTCCGGTGCACCGAAATGTTCTGGATCTGGCCTGAATAGAAGTGTTCTCCATGGTATGCCTTCCTGGACTCCGGAAGACATCGAGCCCCACATTCCTGGTCCGCATATGACACGGTTCGGTGAGAAGTTTGCTTTTGATGTCACGTCAGCAGCAGTTAATGCTTTCTCGTCAAAATAGGGGTTACGGTTTCCACTTGGACGGTTGCCATCGTCACCACGGTTCACGTAAGGACCATCCATTTGCATTGCGATACCGTTGTCCCAGTCTCCTGTGATCATTGGATCCACTGAAAACTTATAGTCAGTCCTTGGATTGCCTTTAACATCGACAAAGAAGTTTGGATTATCAGGTGAGATAGGGAAGTCAGGCGTTGAGGCTTTTGAGTATCCTGCACCGACAATGAACTCGCGTTCGTTTGAGTAGCCAGTGTACTTATAGCCGTCAGGATCTACTAAGCTGTGAGCCTGCCTATCAGTGCTATTGAATTTTGGATGAGGCTGAAAGACGTGATTTTCGATGACTCGTTTTGCACCTAAGAGCCTGAAGTCACTGTGACTCACGACGAGTGATCGGACCACGGTACCGGGACTGATGAGATTCTGTGGATTATTTCTGGCCTTGGAGCATGTTTGTTTCCAAGTATCACGATTATCATATCGAGGAACGGGAATGGTGAATTCATTTGGAAAGTCCAGCTCGAATACTTGAATGAGGTTGTTAACATCACGGCCGTCAGCACCGCCTCGCGTATCGTATAGTACGACGCGCATGTCTGGCTCTGAAGCCGGGACCCTGTCAGCGGCACCTTCAATTTTAACTTTTAAGAGTCCACCGCCTCCAGGTACCGGTATTCCGCCAGCCGCATTGCCTCCTGAGGGGGTCCAATAAACTGGCTGAGTCGTTCCATGTTGACGAGGGCCTCCGTGAGCGCCCCAACCTCTGAATCCTTTGAGACTCATAGACGTTTCGCATCTTGCCTTGTTGTTGGGAACTAGTTTGCCGATGTTGGCTCCGTTAATAGTGATTGAGGCGGGTTCCTGATCCTGATTGCCGAACCGTTTTCCGATGATTTGCAAAGAAGTATTGGGAACCATCTTAGTGAATCCATGACTCGGACAAAAAGTTTCCAGTAGCAGACCAACCTCAATGCGGACACCACCCGGTGGGAGTTGGCTTCCGTTACCTTGGGTCGTTCCGTCTTCAGATCGTTGGCCGGTGCACTTGAAAATTAATGAGACTTCTGTGAGTGTGGGTAATCGGCCGTATCCTCTAGGGAATTTAAGATAGGGTTTGTCCCACCTGATCTGGTGAGGTGAGGTTCCTCCACAAAGGCAGCAACCAGCGACCTGACCGTGCCCGGAGGCATTGCCTCGGGACGTGTACTGATCTGCGTTGTAGGGATCGTTTAGATTTGTTGTTCTTACATAGTCCCAAAGCTGAGTGAGGATTTGTTTACCATCCTGATAAGGGCCTGCACCGTACTTTCTTCCTAGACTTCCGCCGTATCCGGGGATCTCATTGCTGGGAGAAATTAAGTTTACTAGGTACTGATCGAGGAGTTGAAGGTTTTGTCCGCTAGCGTTTCCGTAAATTTCATTGTGACGACTTCCACTGCTGTTTCTCTGCCAGTAATATTTTTTTCTGGTTTTACCGAGTGTGGAGACGAAAACGATAAGATTATCAAAATAGGTATTTCTACCAGTGTTTGTATAAGTTGGCCACATCGTCATCTTGGGTGTTCCGAACATAGTCAGTTCAGGAGCGATGCTGTTAGCGGTCAAAAAGAAACGTGACTGTTCTAACTTTTTTCTACTGATTTGAGAACTTCTGAAAGTCTGCGCCTCTTGTCTTTCGTCGATGCTTCTATTTTTTTCATGCTTATATAAAAGTTCATCGTAAGTTGCGTAAAGACGGTCATCGTCCCAAGTGACCCCCTTAGTAGCGTTAGTGGATCCGGACGCTGAAGAGTTCTTATACTCTATCTTTGGAACCAGATCATAAATGTTTCTTAGTTTGGCCTTATCTTCTGAAACATCCTCATGCGGATAAAGTACTGAAGAGAGTGAGACCATCGAAGGGTGGCCTGGGAAACGAGTCGTTTCTCTTTCGACCGGCTGTTTTAATGCCATTTCACGCTCGTGCCTTGAATCGTACCTCGGGATGTCCCAAGGGACTCCTTCAGCTGCTGTGTTAACGTTTATTTTATTAGATTCATCATCGGTCCAGAAAGCGATTCTGGAAACGATTGGATTATTAGTGGTGGGCTGATTAATTCCTGAGTTAGGGATGAATTTGTTCGACTTATCCAAGTATCCCATCGTTCCGTCTTCTAGGATATATAACCATTGTACTGGCATGGGAAGCCTCTGCGATTTTGGATCACTTCCAGGCAACTGAACCCCAGCAATTTGAGTCCCTGTTGAAGTATTTTGTGTGTAGTTAAATCCTTCTACATTATCACGGTTCGTGTTGTTAGAGCTTCGACGTGCCCTTGGATCAACGATAGGAAAATACAGCTCATCTTCTCTCTCTGAGTACAGTGGAGAATTTAAATCAACGTAATGGGCCGGCTTTTTGTCCCAGTCCTCGACAACATCATCGACTAGGTTGTATTCGCTCTGTTCTTCCATTCTTGCCGAGGAGTAAAGCTTGAATTTTTTGGCGGCAAGGGAGTCATAGTCCGTTCCTTTATTTGAGAAGGTAGTTATGGCGCCTGGTTGAGAGGCCCAAGTGTATCGTTTCCCTTCCTGAGTCTGTTCCCCGGTAGCTTTCCTTACTTGGGCCATGACCATATTGGTCACGACATCGGTCAGTTGCCTTGTCCTGAGACTGGATCCGTAATAGTTAGAAGAGTCTAATTCTTTTTCAGCTGCTGAAAAGAATCCCCAGATCAAAAGAGTCATCAGCATGAGCACTGAAAGGGTAGTGACAATTGCAATTCCACTTTCTTTTTCTCTGGGCTTTTTCAGCGCAGGTCCTTTGTCGGGATGGGTTTTGCTTTTTTTGGAATGATTGGATTGCCGGGTCGACGTTTTCATGACTTTAATAAGTTAGACAGAACGAAAATGCTTTGTCTTAGTTTGATGTAAAAATATTTTAGATTAAATGAATTGTCAGTATAAAGAGAGTTCACTTGGAGTTGTTAGTTGCTCATATTATACGGATTTGATCGTTATGAAATTAGGTTTTAATGCAAAGGGATAGGGGTGGTTCGTTTCATTGCTTTGACTTTACAATTGATATACAAGAGCGTCAACGCTGTTTTATGCAAGTTACTGCAAATTAAGAATAATTTATTAAAATTATGATAATTCTAAAGAGTCGAACGTAAATCATTATAACGCTCTTTTACGGTATCATTAATTACTTTTTGATCCTCCTCAGATAATTTTTCGATAGAATATTTGAACTGAGTGTCGTCTGAGCGTTGAAAATTGCCTACCCCATCAATCACTGATGCCAAAGAGGCAACTAACTTATTGCCTCCTGCATTAGTCCAGGTCCTTTCTTTTACAAGTAGCTGAGCATCAACTTTTTTTAAGCTTAATTTAGGAATTTGTTGTCCGTTATGTTTGATCCGTTGACCAGTGTCCCAGGCTATGTATTCCACATGCTGATTGAATGGTTTTTTGCCTGCCCCTTCGATCATGACGGGTCCGGTTATGAATATGGCGCTTCCTTTAACTTTTTTTGGAGGTAATGGGACACCGTCCCGATCAAGTTTAATATCCAGTGCTGTCACTGATGATATTACTATAAGGCCGTCATCAGACTGGTCATTGGCAACGGTTCCGTTTACCCAGCGTTTTAGTGGTGTTCCTTGGATGATCGACTGTTGGATTGCTATTTCAGTTTCTGATGCATTCGCTTTGACGACAGAGAGGCTAGTTGAGGCATTGGAATTTCTGATCTTATTTAATCTTTTTTGCAAGTTTTCAGCTTTTGCTCGGAGTCTTGAACTAAGGAAACGTACTGGAATTGTAATAGTTTTATTATCGGTGGTTCTTAGACTGGCTTTATCATCTTTGACGTCTACTATCTCAACTATTTGATATGACTTTCCTTTATAACTTAATCTCTCAGGCCGTTGAGCAGAGCTCATCGCGATGCAGAAAAAAACCGCAGCAGATAGAATGATAGAAAATCTCATAAGGGTCACGTGGTTTATATGATTAGATTTAGCAGATTTTAATTAGAATTTATTAATAAAAGTCTTCTTTGTTTATTATTATGCTACTTTTTTGCTTCAGTGAAGCGGAATCGATTCTGAAAATCTTGCGTCTGCGCCTGTTAGTGTCATTATTTAAGTAGTTTGTGTCGATAATAAATGATCGGCTCAATGAACCCCACCACACATGACATCATGAAATTCCTCCTCAAGAATTTTCTCTCAATTGTTTTTTTGCTTAGCGCGACAATCTACACTTTTGCGGAAGAGGAGATCCCGTTAGTTCTTGAAGGCGCGGTATGGAAGTATCTTGATGATGGGAATGATCTTGGAACGGCATGGCGAGAAAGTGACTATGATGATTCGTCATGGGAGAGCGGTGCTTCGGGTCTGGGTTTTGGAAACAAAGGAATTGTGACCACCTTGGACAGAGGGCCGAGCAGTTCAAGGAATATTACCTTTTATTTCCGTAAAGAATTTAACGTGACGACTGCTCAATTAAATTCTCTGGAAGGTGATGATCCTTTTTACCAGATACTCGTGGGTATTGTGCGAGATGATGGTGCTGTCATTTATATTAACGGAGATGAACTCTACCGCGAGAATATGCCTGCGGGTAATATTAAGTGGAGCACTCTTGCTTCCAGTTCCGCTGGGGGAACTTCCGAGACTAGATTCTATGATTCTTCACCGGAAGGGACCGGCAAGCTTGTCTCGGGCCGTAATATAGTTGCAGTTGAACTTCATCAGTCCTCCCCTGGCAGTTCAGATGCGGGATTTAACATGTGGATGAGTGCCTTTAACGTTGCTCCCGGATACGGTATGTTTCATCCTCCTCAGTCCATTAAATTTGAAAATGCAGGTGAAGGTTCAACCTTTTTTACTCCGAATTTCATTGATAACGATGACCTTGGCTGGGCGAGCCGTGACAGGAACGGAGTCGGTGGTGGAGTCATTGGAGGAATTGCTGACTTCGATTGGCTCACGGGCTTACCGCTAGCGGATACTGGACTTGGATTTGCTGAAGGTCGTTGCTTTGCTATTTCAAATGATCATCATGAGGTGTATTCTCAGGTACCAGGCGATGAAACATTAAAGTATCGGGTCGATCTTCGTAATTATGTGGACGTTGTTGTCTCTTTTGATGTTCGTACATATGATGGAGGCTGGCCAGAAGCGGGCCTCAGGGAGGGTAATGGGTTTGAAGCAAACCAAGACTATATTAAGTTCAATAGCCACACCAGTGTGGATGGTGATAAATATACTAAAAAAGAAGAGCTTAATATCACTGGAGGAGGAGGAGCAGCTGAAAAAGTAACAGAAATGCTTGTGGCAGAGGATCAGGTCAAGAAGGCCCTGGTCCCGACAGAGGATATAGGAAATGACTGGGTACAGCTCAACTATGATGATTCAGCTTGGCTGGATGTCGAAAAGACGAACGAGGACGGGAACGTGATTCGGGGAGGAGTTGGTTTTGCCCGTTCTGGAACCCGAGTGGATCCGTTTGACCCTTTTATTGCACTTGATCTTGAAGAGCAGATGTATCGTACGAGTGCAACTGTTTACTTGAGGATTCCCTTCACGGTCGAAGACAAGAGTCAATTCAAGTCTCTAGTGTTAGGGGCCCGGACCGATGATGGATTTGTTGCCTGGCTGAATGGGGAAAAGGTCATAGTATTTAAAGGCCCTGAAGAACCGCTGTGGAACTCAGAGGCAACAGCAAGTAACAGTGATTCAATTGCTCAAACCATGAAGGATTACTCATTGAATGAGTATCTGGAAAAGCTCATTATCGGGCAGAACATTCTGGCAATACAGGCTCTGAATAAAGGTATAAGCGGATCCGATTTTTTATTTTCTTGTCAACTTGAGGGAGTCACCGATCAATTAGCACCCCGGAACGATCCTCCAGTAACTTTAAATGATCTCAACCGTGGAATAAACGGTTCATTTTATCGTTACTTTTTTCCAGTCCCTGATGAGGCAAATAGCTATACTTTCTCTTATGAGGCAAAGTGCAATGAAAATACGGAATCTATTTTCTTTGATAATTTTGAGATTGATGGAACACCGCTCACTGTTGATTCTTATCCTTCCTGGATCAAGTTAGAGACTTCTTACCAGCTTGATGAGAAGGGGCTTCCATTTGAAGATCCTGACGGTGACGGTATTTCTAATTATTTGGAGTATGCTTTTGGAGGGAATCCGGAAATTCCTACCATCCAGAGTGAACTTGGAACGCCTCTAATGCCTCAGGCAAGACTCGTTGAAGAAAGCGGGTTGAGATGGTTCGAGTTGAGTTGGCGGCAGGCAAATGATGCTACGTCAGGAACCCTAAACAGTCCTATAGGTGGTTTTGTAGTTAGGGGCATTAAATACATTCCCCAGATTTCCTTTAATTGTGAGACTTGGGGTGATGCTACCGGTGCGGACACTTTCAAGCAGATAGGGGATCCAGAAATTAATGATGATGGAACAGTCACTATTACCGCTCGCTATATTAATCCCATTGATACGAGGGAGGTAGCCTTTGGTCGTGTGAAGATTGAGGGCTACAAGGTTATTATACGTTAATTGAGAATTAAAATACCTTTAAACAGTAAAAATGAATAGAAGTGTTCGTTACTTATTATGCTCTTTGATTAATTTCCTTGCGTATATGCATTGTAAATCCTACGTTGGGTGAACAAATTGTTAAATTGACGTTTCTTATGTCAAAAAACATCTAAACCCCGAAGAATTTCAATAATTAGCATCAAAAAGTGCCATGAATTTATCAGTGCATAAATCTTTGCAGAATTCCAGATCCAAGAGGGGTGCATTTACTTTGATCGAGACGGTCATAGCTATAGGTATTGTCTCGACGGTGATGGTAGCGCTCATGGGTTTGATTCCTGTAGGTATGAAAATGATGAAAGAGGCCGGAGTGAACACTGTAGGGGCAGGGATTGCGAATAAATTGTTAGGTGAGGTTCAGTTAGCTGAGTTTGATGACATTCAGCAATATAACGGAAAGATTTATTGGTTCGATGATATGGGAACAAAACTGAAGAGAGGTGAAGAGGAATCAAAAGTAAATAAAATTTATACTGCAAAGATTGAGGTGGATGAAGAGAACCCTCAGATTCCGGGAGCTCAGGCGAATAAGTTCCTGAAGAGAGTCGTAGTAAAGGTTTCAAATGTTTTGGGTGATGAGCCAGACTTTAAAGATCCAAACCCGGACTCTGGAGCCAATGAGAAACGGGTAAAAAAAGACTATAGATCGTATTGGACTTTCATCATTGATACTGAAAAGGATGATTGAACCTAACGATATATAAAAAATCATTAAGTTAACAGCTAAAGAAATAAGAAGCTCATTAAATTCAAGCCATGAATATTTCAAAGAAGAGAACCCTAACGTCGAACCGAGCGTTCACTCTGCTCGAGTTAATGGTTTCGATGGTTGTTTTATCTCTTATAATGTTACTCGTTTTTAGAATGCTTGATTCTACAACGAGAACATGGTCAAACGCTCAGGCTAGGATTTCCACTTTTAAGGAAGCTCGGGTTGCTTTTGAGGGGATGACTCGACGGATCAGTCAGTCGATGTTGAATACTTACTTCGATTACCAGTATCCTGGGAACAATCAAAACCAAAGGCCTAGAGGATACGAGAGAAAGTCTGACCTTCACTTTATCAGTGGGAAAGGAGAAGATTTGTTGGCGGCAGGTCGTTACCCAACTCATTGCGTCTTTTTTCAGGCCCCTCTTAGTTTTTCCGTGGATCCGAATAATAAGTCCTTTGGTAGCTTACTTAATAGTTGGGGCTATTATATTGAGCGTAATACAGATAGGGATCAAATCCCTGAGTTCTTTCCTTCAGGGACCTTACAAGATAGAGAGCGTTATCGTTTAATGGAGTTCAGGCCTCCTACTGAAAATCTGAAAGTCTATGCCAGTGATCTGAAAACCCGATACAACACTGATTGGTTTAAGCCGGATGTTACTAATGATGAGGCGACGGAAGGTGGCAGGCCTTTCTCTATAGCAATTGCTGAAAATATAATTGCTCTGATCATTGAGCCGAAGAACTCAAATGCCATTGAAAGAGCGAATTTATTGGCTCCTGAATATGAGTATGATAGCCGGAGATATCAGAAGAAAAAAAATGCAAAGGACCCTACCAAGCATCAGTTACCTCCCCTGATCGAGGTGACCATGGTTGCGATGGATGAGCGTTCTGCGCTTCGTCTCGAGCAAATTTATGGAACATTACCAAGTGACTTGGTTCCACCTAAGCTTTTCCAGGAAGTCAGTGATTATGACGAAGATTTGAAAGAGCTTAAGGAAAAATTAGATACTTTCAGACCGCCTATTACTTATCGAGTGTTTCACGAAACCGTAGGCATAAGGGCTTCTAAGTTTAGTGATCCGGATTTGCAAAAGTAATTGTTTATTTATAAGTGCTCATGAAAAGTGTTCAAAAAAAGAACCAAGGATTTACTCTCATTGAAGTACTGGTAGTCCTCATGATCATTGCCGTGATTGTGTCTTTCACTATACCAGCAATAGGGCCCGCTCTGAAAGGATCTAAGCTAAGGCAAGCAGCTGATGAGTTGGAGGCACTCTTGGCCGGATCACATCAATTATCGATCACTGAAAATACTCCAGTCGAAATTAGGTTCTTCAAGTACGAGGACCCTGAGTCTCCAGGAAGCACTAAGATGTTTCGGAGCTATCAGTCAGCGCAGGTCATAACTAATCCTCAAGATCACAAACAGAACACTTATGATTTAGGAGAAGTTAAGATGCTTCCTTCAGCATTTGTGATTGCTGAAAAAACATACAGTAGCTTGGTGGAGAGTGAGTTTCTTAGGAGAGATGAAATGGAAATACCGCGAAGTAAATCAGCAGAGTATGTTGCTTTTGAATTCAGGCCGGACGGCTCCACTAATCTGGCCACAGTGGATGAAAAACATTGGACGCTTACGATTATGAGAGAAACGGACCTAGGATTGACTCTTGACGGATCAACAGAATTCATAACGTTGGTACTAAATCCATTCAATGGCCGCATCCGTCGGCTTCAGCCATAAATTTCCAAATTTGATATTTTGATTTAAGGGAGTTAATCGCTTCAAATTGGCTTAGTATAGAAATGAAAAATAGCCGTTCTTTTTGGCTATAGGGATATTTTTTTAAAATATCGTCCAATAACCCTATTTTGAAGTGATTAATGCAAGACATCACTCGGAAAATTTTAAAATTTGCTAAAATTATTATTTTTATTCAATTTACCATAAAATTGACGTTGACCAAATAAGTGCTTAGGGGCAGATTGGGGTGCATTGGGGCAAAAAGGAGCCTTAATGCAATACGTTTTGGTTAATTCTAAAGAAAGCAATGATGTTCGGCTATTTGCCGGAACCGTGCAGCATACGCTGGACGACAATCATCGCGTGACCGTTCCGGCTCGGTGGCGTTTTGAAGAACTCTCGGAATTGTTTGCCGTCCCTGATCCGAGGCAGCCATTTTTGATTCTTTTACCAGGCAGTGAATTAAAGAAAATCGTTAATGATTTAGAAACAGCAGAAGATGTTGAGCCTTTGATCCGACGCCAATTTGTCAGACAGCTATTTTCAAGAGCCACCCCGTGTCCCCTCGATAGACAAGGACGGCTCGTGCTTCCGTATGAGATATGCTCAGGTCTAGGGCTGCGAGGTGAGGTCATGCTCGCCGGAGGCGGCTCTCGCATTGAGGTCTGGAGGCCGGAGAATTGGTATGAGAATCAAACCAAAGAAGAAAATTCATTTGCCAACACTGCGGATCGCGTTGGCCTCTAATTTCAATCATTACCCCCCAAAAATAATAATTAGGAACCTCTAAATTGAATATAAGCCATTGTTAAATCACAAACTACATAATCAAGAAAATGAGGAAACTCATACCGAGGTTTCTATCCAACAGCAGACATTGTCCGGCCGATCCAGGAGGTCAAAATGCTTTCTACCACTTGAACGATTGGCCTTCAGATGACTGTCCTACCAAGCCTAATGTGGCGGGTTTAAGGCAGGGTTTTTCGCCGGGAGCATTGCCTCCGGATGAAAGCTTGCGTTTTAAACGTAGCAGATCAGAAGGGATGGATTATCACGAATCTGTTCTCCTAGACGAAGCGACTCATTACTTGGCGCCCGAACCTGGCAAGCTATTCTTAGATGCTACTTTAGGAGGAGGAGGTCACTCAGAGCAACTGTTAAGTAAGGGGGCAAAAGTGATTGGATTGGATCAGGATCCTGCTGCCCTTTCTTTTGCCCGTGCTCGCCTGAGTCATTATGATGATAAGTTTGGAGCGATTCAGGGTAATTTTCGTGACTTTGGTGAAATTCTTTCAACCATAGGTATTAGTGGATTAGATGGACTTCTTCTTGATTTAGGTATTTCTTCTCATCAGGTCGATAATGCTGATCGGGGCTTTTCTTTTAATAAACCGGGTCCGCTAGACATGAGAATGGATCCTGACGCAGAAGTGACTGCAGCAGAGTTGATAAATAATTGCCCCGAAGAAGAACTTGCTCGTGTTTTTTATGAGTATGGAGAGGAAAGGGCCTCTCGTCGGATCGCATCTGCAATTATTGAGCGTCGCAAAGACAAGTTTTTTGAATGCACTACCGATCTTGCGGGTCTTGTTGAATCCATTTTGCCGAGAAGAGGAAAAAAACATCCAGCGACAAGAGTATTTCAGGCTTTACGGATAGCAGTAAATAATGAACTTAGAGTGCTCGAAGAAGCGTTGGCTGAGATCCCTCAATGGCTTCGTCCTGGCGGACGACTAGTAGTGATTTCTTTTCATTCGTTAGAAGATCGGATTGTGAAGTCATATCTAAAACGATGTAGTAAATCTAAGATTGATCGCCCCGAGTGGCCAGAGCCAAGATCCAATCCGAATTACTGCTTTAAATTAATCATGCAGAAAGGACTTATCCCTTCAAAGAATGAGGTAAAAATTAACCCAAGAGCTCGAAGTGCTCGTCTTCGAGTGGCAGAGAGATTGCCGATAGAAGTTCAGCCCTAATTAGTGAAATGAACGAGAGACGCAAAAAGTATCAACGGAGACTTAAGGTTGGATCGTTGTGTTCTCTGATCATTATAGGATTCATAGTGGCCGGAACAGCTTGTGCGTTCGTGATGATAAAGAATGCTCACGTCGAACGCAGTGATGTGCGGCGTGCTCTTTTGAGCGAAATAAAAATTCAGGAAAAGAAAGTTCAGACAGTAGGTCTGAGGGTCGAAACGCTTCGAGATAGGAGAGCCTTATCAAATGCTCTTAAGGATTATAACAGTAAACTTATTCCCATAACTAACAGTCATATTATAAGGGCTAAAAAAGCACAATCATCAACTTCAATAGCGATGAAAATTAAAGCTGATACAGAAATTACATTTATTAATATAGACAGACCAGGTGGATAGTAATTCACTCCATAAGCGCAGTTTTTGTGTTACTTTAATTCTCGTCATCGCATTTAGTGTGCTGTCGATAAGGATTGTATACATCCAGATTGTTGGGCATGAGCGATTTTCAGAAATTGCTAAGGCCGAGAGAATGGCCAAAACAGTTTTGCCGGCATCTCGTGGTCAGATTTATGATAGGAACGGTGAATCGTTAGTGCAAAATCAGCACGTTCGAGATGTTATTGCTGATAGGTATCATCTCGAAGATATTCACGTGTGTCGACGAGCGGTTGCAGCTTCTGAGGAAGTGAGTGTGAGGGAAATATCTCAACGCTACAATTCAAAGGAAGTGAGGGACCGCTTCATTATTCTTGCTGAAAGCCTGTTGAATCAAACGCTAGGCATTAAGCAGGGCATCCTTCAGGAAATAGTTAATAATAATGACGGGAGGGACCGCTTTGTTATTTTTCGATCACTAGATTTCATTCATGCAGAAAAGGTCAAAGAGTTGATGCGAAAACGGAAGATCGGAGGTTTTCGCTTCGAGGATTCGATGCGTAGATATTATCCAAAATATGGAAGGTTAGTCCAAGTCCTTGGATATACCGATGCAGCAAATGTTGGTAGGGAAGGGATTGAGAGTACCCTGAATCCACAATTAGCAGGGGTGCCAGGATATAGGCTGGTTGAGCGGACACGTCGCTCACGTGAAGTGCTTTCGGAATACAGTAAAGAAGTGCAGCCAATTAATGGATCTAATGTGGAATTAACGATAGATATGGGGCTTCAGAATATAGTTGAGCAACAGCTAGAACTTGCTGTTCGCGAGTATTCTCCAGAGAAAATTATGGCCGTTTTCATGGATCCTGGAACTGGAGAAATATTGTCGATGGCTAGTAGACCGCAATTTAATCAGTTTACTCGGGAAGGAGTGAGAAAGATTCATCCAGTAGCTGATCGTTATGAACCAGGATCAACATTCAAAATCGTTGCTCTTTCTGCAGCTTTCGACAGGGGTCTTATAACACCGAATTCAAATTTTTTCTGTCATAATGGACGCTATCAAGAGCCAGGCGTTACACTGAGAGATCACCGGGCATACGGTTATTTGAGCGCAGAAGAGATCCTTGCTAAGTCCAGTAACATAGGAGTTTATATGCTGGCAAAGAAAATCGGGCGGCACACATTCCATAGTTATATTAAAGATTTTGGATTTACTAGAAGGACCGGCGTGGAACTTACTGCTGAGTCTTCTGGAACGGTCACTCGGCCAGATTCAAAGGGGTGGAGTAAGACTTCATTGTCACGAATAGCAATGGGATATGAGGTCGATGTCACGGCACTTCAAATGGTTAATGCTCTTTGTGTTATTGCAAATGGAGGGACCCTATATCAGCCCCAGATCATTCAGAGAATCACCTCTCAAGATGGGTTAACTATGTACAGGTTCCAATCAAAAAAAATCCGTAGAGTCATACATGAAGGCGCCGCAAATAAAGTGAGGGATGCCTTGATGGCAGTCGTATCAAAAGGGGGCACGGGGACAAAGGCCCAGGTTGATGGTTTTCATGTTGCCGGAAAAACTGGTACAGCGTATAAGCTTAAGAATCCACGCAATCAAGGCTATCACAAGGGACGGTATGTTGTTTCTTTTATGGGATTTCTTCCTGCAGAGAACCCACGTTTAGCGGGAATTATTGTTGTGGATGACCCGCAAAATAAGGGTTCCCGATATGGGGGGGCAGTAGCAGCGCCAATTTTTTCGAAAATTGCTGCTGCGGCGATGCCATATATGGGAATTGATCCAAGGAAAGCAACGCGATCATTGGGTCCGTCCACGGGGCAGGTATTACAAAGCGACTTAATTGATTAGGAAATTAATGAAATTAAGTAAGCTTACAGAAAGTATTTACCAGGCAGTTCTTACGGGCTCTGATGATCCTGAAATTCAAACGTTGTGTTATGACTCAAGGAGATCATTAGAAGGGTCACTATTTTTTGCGCTAAAAGGTCAAAATGCAAATGGCATGGATTTCATTGAGTCTGCCGTGAAGTCGGGAGCATCAGGCATCGTTGCGGAGGCGGATGATTGTGGATTAGGCGTGCCTTGGGTTAAAGTTCCGGATGGGAGATATGCAATGTCTGCGATGTCAGACATGATTAATGCGAGCCCATCTAGTGCAATGAAAATTGCCGGAATCACTGGAACTAACGGTAAAACGACCACTGCATTTTTATTATACCATCTCTTAGAGAAAGGCCAGAGGAGATGCGGTTTACTCGGTACAATTAGTTACAAGACTGGATCCGAAGAAGAACCAGTAGTGACTCATACAACTCCTGAAGCGCCTGAATTGCAGTCCTACTTATCTGAAATGTTGTCTAATGGATGCGTTGCGGCAGTCATGGAGGTTTCTTCTCATGGGATAGTTCAAAAGCGAACGGCTCATGTTCAGTTTGATGTTGGGATTTTCACTAATCTCAGTAGGGATCATTTGGATTTCCATGAAAGCATGGAGCAGTATTATCTGGCAAAGCGTGAATTGTTTGAACAGGTTGCATCGTGTGATGCCAAATCAAAGAAAGTTGCTGTTATTAATTATGATGACGAGTGGGGAAAAAAGATAATTGGATATAATAAGAACAAGAAATTAAAGACACTGACTTATGGGCTTGGTGCCGGAGCTGATTATCGAGCCGTTGATTTACGGCAGACTCGCAAAGGTACAGACTTTACACTTGAAGTCGGGCATCGGCAAATTAGGACAAGCATTCCATTCATTGGAAAGTTTAATGTATATAATGCTTTGGCAGCTTTTGTTGCTGGAGTTGGAATGGGGCTGAATGTTCGTGAGACTGTTTCTAATCTTGCAGATTTACCTCAAATACCAGGCAGGTTAGAGATCGTTTCAGAGAGGAGACCCTTCGATGTTTATATTGATTATGCGCATACACCTGACGCATTAAGTAATGCGTTATTAACATTAGAAGAACTTAATCCTAGACGGCTCATTGTTGTTTTTGGCTGTGGAGGTGACCGTGATGCTACAAAGAGGGCACAGATGGGTAAGGTTGCGGCAAGTATTGCTAATTATGCAATTATCACATCAGACAATCCTCGGAGTGAATCTCCATCCCAGATCATAAGCGAAATTAAATCAGGATTCGAAGGATCACATTATGAAATTGTTGAGGATAGGCGGGAAGCCATTGCTTTAGCTGTATCATATCTACTCCCGGGAGACATACTTTTAATTGCAGGTAAAGGCCATGAAACGTATCAAGAAGTTTCTGGGAAAAGAACAGCATTTGACGATCGTATAATTGCTGGGCAGATGCTAAATGATCGTGACCATGTTTTTGCGGATATGGTTCGTGAAAAAAGAGAGCAATATGAAAAAGATGAATTAGAGCGAGAGAACAGAGGTCAGACTGAAGGAGAGGAGGAGTTTCGGAGGAGATGAGAGAATTAAGTTTATCTGATGTTGCTACTTATTCTAAAGGAGTTGTTGATTCATCTTTCGAGCAATTGCTCGTTCGTTCTGTATCTACTGATAGTAGAAGCATAAAGGAAGGAGACCTATTCATTGCATTGAAAGGGGATTCTTTTAATGGTCATGATTTTGTTCAGGAGGCTTTTACTGATGGAGCAGTCGCAGTGATGGTTGAAGAGGGTGTTGATTTGAATGTAAATTCGAGCACTCCAGTGATAGTGGTGAGAGATACCCTAAGTGGGTTACAAGAATTTGCCAAAAATTACAGAAAATCATTAAATTTAACTGGCGTTGGAATAACAGGAAGTAACGGCAAGACCTCGACAAAGGATTTTATATATTCTGTCTTAAGTGAAAGATTTTCTGTAAGCGCTACTGCCGGAAATTATAATAACCATATAGGCCTTCCTCTTACAGTATTAGAGGCAGAGGATCAGCATGATTTTGGTGTTTGGGAAATGGGAATGAGCAATCCTGGCGAAATTGCTCTATTGGCTGATATAGCGAGGCCAAACATTGGAGTGATTACCAATGTTGGAGTTGCGCATATTGAAACCATGGGTTCTCGCGAATCTATAGCTATAGAAAAAGGATCTCTTGCTGAGAGTGTAACTGGAGAAGGGTTTGTTGTTCTTAATGCTGAGGATTCCTATTCGAAATCAATAGCGGAAAGGACTCAGGTAAGAACTGTGAGCGTTGGGTTTGGAGATGCAGATATCAGGGCCGATGAAATAGCTATTGAAAGTACATCAGTAAGTTTTGTAATAGATGCAAAGGGGGAGCGGAAAGAAGTATTTTTACCAGTTCCTGGAAGGCACATGGTTCTTAATGCGCTGATGGCGGTTGCTATTGGTGTGAATGAAGGCTTGCCTCTTGACGTTATTGCTCAAGGCCTAAGTGAAGCCAAGTTGAGTGGAGGAAGGCTACAGAAACGCGAGTTTGGAGGTGTTGTTATTATTGATGATACATATAATGCCAATCCAGACTCAACTCTGGCGGCTATTCAATGCCTTGCCGAGATGAACTGTAATGGCCGTCGGTTTGCTGTCATTGGAGGAATGGCTGAGCTTGGTGAGATGTCAGAATCGGAACATCGGAAGATCGGGGCCGAAGCGGTTGATTTGGGCATTGATTTTGTTCTTAGTGTTGGAGAAATGGCGGTCCAAGTAGATGAGGGCGCTAGGGAAGGTAATAAAAGTTATTCTCAGTTTTTCGGTAAACACAAAGAATGCGCAGAGTTTATTAATAACGAGGCTTGTCCGGGTGATTTAATTCTGATTAAGGGGAGCCGATCCTCTGCAATGGAGAATGTAATAAATAATTTAGATATTTCATGATTCCTTGGTTATACGATTATTTGAAAGAGACTGCAGGCGTTGATGTGCAGCTGTTACGATACATCACTTCTAGGGCTGGAGTCGCATGCATTTGTTCATTTGGTATAACGTTACTAATAGGCCCCTATTTAATTCGACGCCTTATTGCAATGAAGATGGGGCAACCGATAAGGAGTGCTGATGAGATTCATAAATTGGCCGAACTTCATGACTCTAAAGCTGGCACTCCTACGATGGGAGGTGTGATTATTGTAGTGGCTGTTATGATCAGCGTCTTATTGTTCGTGCGATTGTCTAATCCGCTCGTATTGGCCGTGGTGGTTGTTTTTATAGGTTTAGGCCTCGTTGGGTTTTGGGATGATTACCAGAAAGTGAAAAAGAAGAATTCTAAAGGTATTAGCGCTAAGACTAAACTGATGCTTCAAGTTCTGGTGTCACTGAGCGCGGGGTTGTATTTATATGTAAATCCTGAAACTTCAGAATACATCCGCGAGTTATATGTGCCTTTCAATAAAGATTCCCTAATTCAGGACATGGGCATCTTTTGTTTGCCTTTCTTTGTATTGATTATTGTGAGCTGCTCTAATGCGGTAAATTTGACTGATGGTTTGGATGGACTGGCAATTGGATGCTCTATATCCGTGGCTTTAGCCTATGCTGCGATCTGTTATTTGGTTGGCAATCAACAATTGGGTGAAAAATACTTACTAATTCCTCATAGCAGATTTGCAGGAGAACTTACAATTGTGTGTCTAGCGTTGGTGGGGGCTGGGTTAGGATTTTTATGGTTTAATTGTCATCCTGCAAAAGTGTTTATGGGGGATACTGGCTCATTAGCTTTGGGGGGAGCTTTTGCTTCTTTAGCGATATGCTCAAAACATGAAATTTTACTCGTAGTAATTGGTGGCGTTTTTGTAATGGAGGCAACATCTGTTATTCTTCAGGTGTTTAGTTTTAAGGTTCGAGGAAAGAGACTCTTTAGAATGTCTCCGATACATCACCATTTTGAACTTAAGGGATGGCATGAAAGCCAGGTAATTGTTCGGTTCTGGATCCTTTCGCTTCTCTGTGCGCTTATTGGATTAGCAACATTAAAACTAAGATAGTAATCTGAAATACAAAGGAATAGATATTGCAGTGTTAGGATGCGGCCAGAGTGGGATGGCTGCAGCAAGGTTAGCATTACGCGAAGGTGCTAATGTTTGTGTTTTTGATACGGGCAATTCATCGGAACTTCAAGACAGAGCAGAAGAACTTGGTTCTGAGGGATGTGAAATTGCAATGGGAGATGACGCGGTATGTGCTGACCCTAAAAAATATGAATTTGCTGTCATTAGTCCAGGAATAAGTCTTGATTGGATGATAGCGACTCAATTCACGGATTCAGGAGTTAGAGTCATTGGTGAAATGGAATTTTCTTACCCATTTTGTTCGTCTGGAATAATTGGGGTCACCGGGACAAACGGTAAAACTACAACTGTAGAACTAATAGAAAAAATATTAAACGATTGCGGAGAGACGGCGGTTGCAGGCGGTAACTATGGGCGGCCTTTAGCAGATATCGTTTGCGGGTCGACAAGTTATTCATCCGTAATTTTGGAAATAAGTTCATTTCAATTAGAAGCTATCAGCGAATTTCATCCAAATGTGGCAGTGTGGACTAATTTTGCTTCAGACCATCTGGATAGATATTCAGAAATTGATGAATATAAGTCCGCAAAAATGAAGTTATTTGTTAACCAAAATGAGAGGGACTGGGCTGTAATAAATGGTAAAGATGAACTGCAAGGGATTAAGGCTCAGACAATAACTTTTTCTGCTTATCAAGAATCAGGAAACTATAGCTTTAATCAGGGTAATATTGTTTGTGGGGACGATGTATTATTTAACCTACAACAAACTAAGCTCAGAGGGGCACATAATGCTGAGAATTTAATGGCAGCAACCGCTGTTGCTCAAATTAAGGGGTATTCTATTGATTCAATTATAGATTCTCTTTCAGATTATACTGCTCCTCAGCATAGATGTGAGTTGGTCGCGACAATTGATGGAGTTGATTATATTAATGATTCTAAGGCGACTAATCTTCATGCGATGGAAAGTGCATTAAAGTCGTTGGTAGACTCGGAGGATGGTATCGTTCTGATTGCAGGTGGGAAGGATAAGGGACTGTCATTTGCGGATGTTGCTGATTCAGTATCAAGGTATGTTAAGCATGCGGTTTTAATAGGCGAAACGCGTTTCCAGATGGCGGAAAATTGGGCGGGGAAAGTTGATTGTAGGCTAAGTGAGGATATCGATGAAGCAGTGAGCTTGGGGAGATCATTAGCTAAGGGTGCAAGCACAATTTTGTTTTCACCAGGAACTTCGTCATTCGATATGTTTTCCGGATATGAGGAAAGAGGAAATTTATTTAAAGCAGCTGTAGAAAAACAAATAAAACAAAGATAAATTATGAGTAATAAAAACAGACAAACAGATAGTAATGGCAAGGGGCATAATTGGCTGGATGTTTTTGCGAGAACTCGTAGATCGAGTTCGGATTCAAATTCTGATGAGCAATGGCGTTCTGAGGTTCCTAATATAAAGCTTTCGAGAGCATTTGTTGTTGTTTTGATTCTTCATGTGGTTGCTGTTGGCGGAATATTAGCCTTTGAAATGTTTAAGCCGAAGGCCGTGACCGTATCAGTAGTGAATCCCGAGCAGGGAAATGATGAAGTTCTTTCCAAGGAAATCACTAAGGAAAATTTAGCTGAGAAGCAACCGGATGTAGAAAAGAACAGCGGGTTTGAGCGTTACACTGTGCGGAGTGGAGATAGTATCCGAGCGATTGCTGAATCTTATAAGATTTCTAGAACTGAATTGTTAGCAGCGAATTTAATTGATGAAGAGCATCCTTTAGTAAGCGGAAGAGTATTGCGGATTCCTAAGCTGAGTTTGGCTGTTAATAAGGGTGGGGATTTGCCCATACCCATATCTCCTCAAGAGGCAAATGAGGATTATATTTCTTTGAATACTTTACCAGCAGCTAAAACAGCTCCGGTAGGAAATGCTGAGAAAATAACAACAGATAAAATATTGGAAGATATTGATGATGGATTTCAATTGTTATCATCAGTTCCTCCAGTAAGCACAAGCGAATCAGCGCCTCGAGCCATTCCTGTTTCTAAAACCAATTCAGTTAGACAGCCTAAGATTGTTAAAGAGATATCAACGAACGATTTTATTGCCTCAGGTAATCGATTGGAGCAACAAATGATTGCTTCGACTTATACTATATCCTCAGGCGATACACTTTATGAAATCGCGAGAAAGTATAATGTTAGTGTTGATTCCATATTAAAATTAAACCCAGAAGTTGATCCTAGAACTTTGGGTATAGGAAAGACTTTGTTGTTACCTTAAGGGATTGTAATTCTTTATTTTTTATGGGAGAAAAGAGCTTACAGATATTTGTCTTTTCAATCGTAGCATTGCTCGTCTTAGGCGTAGTGATGTTGCTTAGCACAAGTGTTTTTATTGCTGACAGAGTAGATATTTACCATGATGTTCACAGGCAAATCGTTTGGTTGGGATTGGGGATAATTGTTTGTGCTGTCACATCTTCAATTGATTACCATTTCTGGAACCGTTCTAAGTGGGTATGGTTTTCAGTTTCTTTGTTTTTGTTGATACTGTGCTTTGTTCCTCCCTTTGCTCAGCCTGCAAACGGGTCATCTAGATGGATAGGTCTAAGTAAATTCGGTTTTGATATCGCTCGAATACAGCCCTCAGAATTAGCAAAAATTGCAGTCGTTTTTGTGTTGGCTGGTTGGTGCTCAAAATACAAAAATAGAATAAGAGAATTGCGGTTCGGTTTCATGTATCCAGCGTTAATTGTTCTTATCCCTATATCTCTGATTGGGTTCGAAACTGATATGGGAACTGCCGCATTACTTGCATGTGCATCATTGATAATACTTCTCGTGGGAGGTGGGAATATTCGTTTTTTTATGGGTAGTGGAATTTGCTCTTTAGTCGTTCTTGGATCTGCAGTTTTTATGAATTCCAACCGGCTACAGAGGTTTGTTGCGTTTCTTGATTTAGAAGCCCATAAGACTGGATTTGGATTGCAACAATGGCGTGCCCAATTGGCTTTGGGTGAAGGAGGTGTTACTGGGCTTGGACTTGGTGAGGGTAGAGAGAAGCTCATGTATATGCCGTATGCTCACACAGATTTTATATTTCCTATGATAGGAGAAGAGCTCGGAGCTGTCGCAACTTTATCAGTAGTTTTAGCTTTTGTTATGGTGTTAATATTTGGTGCATCTATAGCGAGTTCCGCTCCTGATCGTTTTGGTAAGATTCTTGGATTTGGTCTTGTGACATTAATATCTTTGCAAGCAATAATAAATATAGGTGTTACTACTGGATTAATGCCTAATAAGGGATTGCCACTTCCATTTGTTAGTTATGGAGGATCTAATTTATTGTTTAGTTTAGCTGCTATTGGAATTCTTTTAAACATTTATCGGCAGGGCCATGCGCCCATAAAAGATCCGGATTCAGATCTTTTCAACGGTTCAAGAGTAACGCCGAGATTATAAGATAAATAATGAGTGCCCGTGTTGTTATTGCTTGTGGTGGGACAGGAGGACATTTGTTCCCTGGTATTGCGGTAGCTGAGTGTTTATTGGATGCAGGTGGGGATCCGTTACTTATTATTTCTGAAAAGGAAATTGATGCGATAGCAATTCGAAATCACAAACATCTTGAATATGTATCATTGCCATCAATTGGCATGCCAAAAATATATTCACCAAAAATGATAAGTTTTGTTTTTAGGTATATTAAAAGTTATTTCTTTTGTAAGAAACTTATAAAGGACTTCGGAGCTGATGCTGTTCTTGGAATGGGAGGATTTACATCTCTTCCGGCTCTAATGGCTGGTCAAAAAATGAGAGTTAGGACGTTTATTCATGAATCAAATGCTTATCCAGGAAAAGCAAATCGCGTCGCTTCCCGATGGGCTGACATTGTTTTGTTGGGTTTGGAATCATGCCGTCAACACTTTCCGACTAAGAACGTTGAAGTTGTGGGTACTCCATTACGAGGAGTGATGAGAGAATCTTACGATCGGAATCAGGCTATTGAACATTTTAATCTTAGTGGTGATAAAAAGACATTACTAGTGATAGGGGGTAGCCAAGGAGCTTATGGTATAAATTCTGTTATAATAGAATCGCTGATCAATTTGAAGGACTTAGGGGTGCAGGTGATTCATATAACAGGCCCAGCGGATTATGATAGAGTCTGTTCATTATATGAAGGTGTAAAAATTAAATCTTATATAGTCCCCTTTTGTGATCATATGCAATTGGCGTATGCCGTTTGTGATGTTGCCATTGCTAGATCGGGGGCATCTAGTCTTGCTGAACTTTCCACCTTTGGAATTCCTTCAATATTAGTACCATACCCTTATGCGACGGATGATCATCAAACTCTCAATGCGCTAGTTTATAGTGAATCGGGCGCTGCATTTTTGAAGCAAGAGAGAGAGATGAATCAAAGTGAGTTGACCAATGTTTTGTGTCAATTATTTGATAGTGGTCATGAGATCCATGGGAAAATGAGTTCAGCAATGAGAAAGATGGCAGTCATTGACGCAGCGGAAAAAATATGTGAACAAATACAGCTAAATTCTAAGTGAAAGACAAATGGTCAGATAAATTGCACTCAGGTGCTAAATTTCCAATGAGGATACACCTCATTGGAGTTGCTGGTTCTGGCATGAGTGGTTTGGCTTCATTGTTATTAAGCCTTGGTCATCGGGTCAGTGGTTCTGATAAGGTGTCAACAAAAGAAACAGATCGCCTTGAGAGGGTTGGGTTGAGCTTTCATTGTCCGCATGTTCCTGAGTTGATACAAGATGCTGATTTGGTTATTTTTTCCTCGGCAATTAAACCGGGTAATGTTGTCTATGATGCTTCAGTTGAAGCGGATGTTCCAATGTTAAGGCGAGCTGAAGCTTTGGTTTCAATAATGTCACAAAAGGAAAGTATAGTGATAGCAGGCACGCATGGTAAAACAACGACTTCTGCATTAGCGGCTAAAGTGTTGCAGACAGGAAAATTAAATCCCTCGCATTATGTTGGCGCAGAAGTTCCTGTTCTTGGTAATAATGCTTATTGGAACGAAGATGGTAAACACTTTATTGCGGAAGGAGACGAGAGTGATGGATCTTTAATTCAGTTTAATCCTGATTATGCTGTTTTATTAAATGTAGAGGAAGATCATCTCGATCATTACACTGAAGGGATTGAAGGTATCCGTAACGTGTTCAATCAATTTTTAGATTCAGCGGAAAAAAAGATTATATATTGTTCAAGCGATTCAGAATCATCGAATCTTTGCGACTCCCGCGATAATGTAATTTCGTATGGTTGGGAACGCAGTGATGACTTTTGTGCTAAAGTTTGTGAAATGCGCGAGGGTAGTACTGACTTTGATGTTTTTGTTTATGGAAAATTATTGGGGAGAGTTACTTTAGGAGTTCCTGGAAAGCACAATGTTTTAAATGGGCTAGCAGTTATAGCTCTTGCAACAGAGCTTGGAGTGAATTTTTCAGATATATCTGATGCGATGAGAGAATTTAGAGGTGCAAAGAGGAGGTTTGATGTTTTGTATCGTTCAGCTAACTATTCTGTCGTCGATGATTATGGTCACCACCCAACAGAAATTAAAGCAACTATTGCGACGGCAAAACAGCTAAACCCAGAAAGATTGGTCTGCGTATTCCAACCTCATCGGTATACTCGAACGCAGCTCATGATAGATCAATTTGCAAAGGCGTTCCGAGAAGTTGATGCGCTCTTTGTCACAGATATATATCCTGCTGGAGAGAGGCCGATTGAAAATATTAACTGTGAAGCGGTTGTTAAGGCAGTCCATGAAGATGGGCACCAAAATGTTTGTTCTGTTCCTAATTTGAGAACTGCTCATCTCCACGTTGGTGCTGCTCTTTTATGTGGCGATACCATTTTAACATTGGGGGCAGGTAATATTCATGAAGTAGGAGCTGCGCTTGCTCGTGATTTAGAGGTGTTAGATAAGCTGCGACGTGAATTAGATGATCCGCAGACTAAGTGCAGACTATATGAACCAATGAGTCGTCACACTACAATTAAGGTTGGAGGCCCTGCACAGTATTGGGTCGAGCCGATAAGTATTGAGGCTTTTGCTAAATCTTTAAAGTTTTTTTTTAATAAAGGTATTCAAGTTAGAGTGGTGGGAAGAGGTTCGAATTTGCTTATATGTGATGGAGGTATTCCAGGTGCAGTCATACGTCCTTCAGGTGGTGAATTTGAAGAAGTTAGAGTTTCCGAAAATATTGTTACGACTGGAGTAGGTGCGCGATATAAAAAAGTTAGTAACATAGCCAAAGCTAATGGGATTAGTGGATTCGAGTGGATGGAAGGCATTCCTGGTAATGTAGGAGGTGGGTTGAGGATGAATGCGGGGGCGATGGGTTTTGAAACATTCGATCAAGTTCTTAGCATAAAATATCTAGATTCAGAGGGAGAGCTTCACGAGAAGATGGCTGAAGATTTTGAGAGTAAATATAGGAATGTTCCTAAGCTTAATAAAAATTATGCAGTTTCTGCAGTCCTCAAAGGAACTAAGGATGATGCTGAAATGATAGATAACCGGATCAGTGAATCAGTAGAAAGGCGAAAAAGAACTCAACCAATTGCTGCAAGCGCTGGATGTATTTTTAAAAATCCTATTGATGTTTCTGCTGGTCAACTCATAGAAGAGCTGGGATTGAAAAATTCTAATGTTGGTGCAGCAAGAGTTTCTGATGTCCATGGAAATTTCATTGTAAATGATGGAGGAGCAAAAGCTAAGGATGTAATATCTCTTATTGATAAGATTAAGCTCAAGGCTAAGACGGAAAGGTCAATAGAGCTTGAAACTGAAGTGCAGATTATTGGGCAGGAGAAATTAAATTTTTAAGTATAAAATAAAAAACACAAAATATGTCATTTAGTGATAAGACAATAGCTGTGATCATGGGAGGTCCTGGCAATGAGCGGGAAGTTTCAATGGCATCAGGTAAAGGCGTGTCCCAGTCTTTGTCCGAGAAAGGGGCAACGGTGATAGAGATTTGCATTGAAGATCGGAACTTTGAGTTGAATGAAGAAGTTGATCTTGTTTTTAATGTAATACACGGAACGTTTGGTGAAGATGGTTCATTGCAAAAGATTCTTAATGAACGACGAGTGCCATATACAGGGGCAGGGGCAACTAGTAGTGAACTTGCATTTGATAAGGGGCTGAGCAAAAAATGTTTTGTGGAAAATGGTGTTAGCACTCCACTCTTTGAATTTGTTTCTAAAGATGATGGAGTATTACCTTCTTTAAATAAGCCTTTCGTTATAAAACCGCCAAAGGAAGGATCTAGTGTCGGCGTTCATATAATAAAGAATGAGGAATCTATATCTGAAGCGATTGAGGATGCTGCAAAATATGACGATATAATCCTTGTTGAGGAATTCATTAATGGGAAGGAGTTAACAGTTGGTGTTTTGAATGGAGAGGCATTGCCCATAGTTCACATTCAGCCTCACTCAGGATTTTATGATATGAAGAATAAATATCCTTGGTTAGGAGGGGGTAAAGGGAGCGAGTACTTTTGTCCTGCTGAACTTGATGATGAAACAACCAATCAGGTGCAAGGGGTTGCACTTGAAGCGCATAAGGCTCTTGGGGTAGAGATATATTCAAGGGTAGATATTATTCTTTCTGAAGATGGCAACCCATACGTTTTGGAGGTGAATACTATCCCGGGGATGACTGAAACTAGTCTTTTGCCTAAAGCAGCAAAGGCAAATGGAATTGAATTTGGGGATCTTTGTCAACAAATTGCGGAGCTTTCGATGCGGTTGAGAAAGAAATAAATAACATTGCAGAGAAAATGAGGAATAGAAAAAACAAAAGAAAAGATTCAAGATCTCGTTTCATTTTGAGATCCCGAAAGAAATTTAATCATAATTTGAATGTTCGGGTTAACTCCAAGAAGTCTATAAGTGTTAGAAGAAGAATTTTCTTTTTAAAGGCCCTTAAATGGTCTGCGGTTTTGATGCTAGTGGGTCTAGTTTTTGTTGGTGTTTATAGGGGGATAGATTCCTTTTTGTTTGAAAGTCCAAAATTTTCATTAAGACATATATCTTATGAGACTGATGGTGATTTGCCGAAAGAAAGAATAGTAAAGCATTCAGGAGTTGAAATTGGAGGCAATATTTTGCGAATTGATTTGCAGGATGTGCGTCAACAAATTTTAGATGAATTGCCACAGGTGGATGAGGTCAACGTAGTTCGTGATTTACCTGGAGACCTTTCGATAAAAATTAACGAACGGGTTCCGGTTGCGTGGTTAAATGGAATTGATGATATCGGTGCAGTGAAGAAGAATAAAGGCGGAATTCTTTTGGATGTGAATGGGCACGCTTTCCTATGTGAAGGGTCAGCTTCAAGATATGATTTTCTTCCTGTGATTTTTTCTGAAGAAGCCTTACATATAGAGGCGGGTCAAAGGATTCATGCTCTTACCGTTCTTCGAGGGCTCTATTTAGTTACAAACTTTTCAACCGCTTTTCAAGCCTCATCAGTCAGGTTGAGGTCGCTTCGATCAGAAACGGATTATTCGCTGATTGGTTATTTAAATACCAATGCTGAAATTATTTTTGGATTGGATGAAATTGATAGGCAGATTGGAGATTTGAAATTGCTATTAAATGAAGCAACCCGCCGAGGTAAAGTGCTTGCTGCGGCTAATGTAATGGTAAAAAAGAACACGCCTGTAAAATTTGCTAATTCAGTTAAGCGTGAATTATCAATTCCTCGTGCATTGCCTATTATTTCGCGAAGTGTACCACGTGCGCTGCCATCCAAAGAAAAATCCGATCAGATTGAAAATCCTGTCAATTCATCAAATCTCGTACTTAAGGCCTTGCCAATAGATTCTGGAATGAAAAATCCATAAATCATCTATTTTTTCACCCTACATTGATTCTAGGGGTTGACTTAGCGGTCATATCTAGCGTATTCGCTATGTATAGATGGCTAAAGCTAAAATCTATGCTGGTTTAGAGATTGGGACGTCCAAGATTTGTGTGGTCGTTGGCGAAGTGGATACTGATGGGTCAATTAAAATTCTTGGAATTGGCCAGGCTCCATCTCGTGGGATCAGAAAAGGGGAGATAGTGGACTTTGAGACAGCACAGACGTGTCTGCATGATGCTCTTGTTCAGGCTGAAGAAAAAACGGATGTTATGATAGGTAACGTTTATTTAGCTATTACGGGTTCTCATATAGAGAGTCTTTGTAATAGAGGCTCCATTCGTATACCTGATGGGCCGGGTGCTAATGAAATCACTGAGGAAGACCTTGATGAAGTACGGAATTTGGCTAGGGATGTATCTTTACCTCAACAGAATGTTTTTCTTCATAGCATTATCAGGGACTATTATGTCGATGGTCAAGAAAAGGTTCAGCAGCCTGTAGGGATGTTCGGCAAAGTGGTTGAGGCTGATTATCATATTATACATGGAATCAAAACACGTATGCAAAACACTATAAGGTGTGTGCGTGAAATTCCTATTTCAGTTGACGAGGTGGTTTTTAGTCCGATTGCGGCGGCTCAAGTAATGTTGTCTAAGGAACAAAAGGATAGAGGCGCACTACTGATAGATATTGGAGGAGGAACTACAGATTATGTAATGTATTTGGGAGGATCTGTTGCGCAGTCAGGATGCATAGCTGTTGGGGGTGATCATATTACTAATGATATTTCAATGGTAATGAAGGTGCCTCTTACCCGTGCAGAGCGTCTCAAAATTGAACATGGAAGTGTAATGGTTCAAAATGTAGATCAGAATGAGTTTATTGTGCTTGAAGACGACCCTCATTTTTCTGGTTTAGAAATTGATAAAATAATGCTTAATAAGATTATTAACGCACGAGTATCAGAGACTTTGGAGCAACTCAGGAATAGAATTATGAAGGATGATGATATTGCGGCATTAGGGGCAGGAATTTTTTTAACTGGGGGTAGCAGTAAATTGAAGGAAATTGATAAACTCGCAGAAGAAATCTTTTCTTTACCCGTTTCTTTAGCCAGTATCAGTAGTATGAGTGGTGCTACAGCGCCTTTCGAAAATCCGCAATTAGCAACCCCGATGGGATTGATTAGATATGCGCAAATGATTGAGGCAAATAAAACGGAAAAGACTAATCCATTTAAGCTTTTTCGGAAAAAGCTTGGCGGATTATTTGGGGGCTCTAGTTTGATAGAAAATAACAATTAAATTATCTGAAGTAATCAATGCTTGAATATGAACGTAAACCGGCTGATGGAGAATTGGCTCTCGACCCTGAAAAAGTAAAAGTAATCGGCATCGGTGGTGCTGGGTCCAATGTCTTGGACCGTATAGCTCTTCATGAGAGAATGGATGATGGGGAATTATTAGTACTTAATACTGATGTAAGGGATTTAGTGTCATCGGTGGCGGAAGATAAGATACAGCTTGGTAAGGAGTTAACCCAGGGGCTAGGGGCTGGAGGTGATCCTGATCTTGGTAAAGAAGCTGCTCAAAAAACTGCAGATGAGATCCGTGCAGCTTTGGAAGGTAAATCTTTAGTTTTTATTTGTGCTGGTCTTGGAGGTGGAACTGGATCAGGTGCCGCACCAGTCGTTGCTAAGATTGCAAGAGAAGTTGGTGCTTTTGTCGTGGGTTTTGTTACGATGCCTTTTTCTTTTGAGGGACGTAGACGTTTGGAGCAAGCCGAATCGGCTTTGGCTCAGATGGAGAAATGTACGAATGCCTTAATGACTTTTGATAATGACCGTATGGGAGGATTGATAAACCAAAAGGAAGGGATACAACAAGCATTTGCTGCAGCTGATCATATAATTGGTCAGAGTGTTGGAGCAATTACTAAATTAGTTGCTCAGCCAGGTTTAGTTAGAATTGGAATGGATGACTTATTAACTGCGCTTAAGAATGATAGTTCTAGATGCCTGTTTGGGTTTGGCGAAGCCTCAGGTGATAACCGTGCACAAGAAGCATTGAAATCTGCTCTTAAGAATCCGCTTTTGGATAGAGGGCAGATGCTTAATCAATCCAGTAGCTTAATTGCACACATTAGTGGTGGTGAAACGATAACATTGTTTGAGGTCGAGATTCTAATGAATGAGTTATCCAAATATGTAAATGATGATGCTCATATACTTTTTGGAGTATCTTCCGACAAGAAACAGGGAGAAAGCTTGAGCTTAACAATTATTAGCTCCATTGGTAAGGCAGGTTCATCTCATATAAATGAACCAGTTTTAGAAGTTGAAGATTCATCAAAAATGGAAGAATCAGTGCAAGGCGGAAAAGATACTAAGCCCGGATTCGGCTTAAATGATGATTCTGATGCGGAAGATTCTGTTTTCTCTGGAGAAGTTCCTGAACCATTTATTTCTGATAGCGATGAGGAGGATAGCGATGAGGAGGATAGCGATGAGGAGGATAGCGATGAGGAGGATAGCGATGAGGAGGATAGCGATGAGGAGGATAGCGATGAGGAGGATAGCGATGAGGACGCGCAACCTCACCAGCAGGACTTGATTCCAGAGAAGAAAAGTGGCAGAGGCCGTTTCGATAAAGCTGAACCGACAGTAACTGACGAGGGAGAGGATCTTGACGTGCCTAGTTTCTTGCGGAAAAAGAAGAAGTAGAGAAAAGCTTCGAAGAAAGACTGAGATCAAATAAAAACCGACAATTCATTGGCGGTATTTTCTTTTTCTTATTAATAAATTGGTTATTCTGAAGCAATTACTTACTCAATTATCTATAATGACACAATCAAACGAAGTAACCGCCTTAAAGACTCGTCTATCAATAATGATGTTTCTTCAATTTTTTATCTGGGGAGTTTGGTATGTACCTATGTTCCCGTTTTTAAATGGATTAGAAGTGGATGCAACTAAGATAGGGTTTGCGTATAGCGCGACTGGGCTCGCGGCTATGATTTCTCCAATCTTCATTGGGATGGTTGCTGATAAATTTTTTCCTTCTCAGATAGTCCTAGCTGTTTTGCATTTATTGGGAGGATTCTTTTTGTTTATGGCATCTAGGGCCACTGACTGGGCGTCTTTTTTCCCATATTTGTTGGCGCACTTATTTTGCTATATGCCGACTTTGGCTTTGGTCAATTCGGTTTTGTTCCAATCAGTAGATGATCCTCAAAAGGATGCTCCGGCAATCAGGACATTTGGGACCATTGGTTGGATCGTTTCTGGGGTTGTTGTAGGTAGTAGTTTCTTAGTGGGAGCTGAGGAAACGCTTAAGTTTCAAATGCCTGGATTCTTAGGAGGGCCTGAAGCGCCAGCGGATTCCAAAGGTTTGGGACTTACTAATTTGCCGTTATTAATTGGCGCTGGAGCGTCTGTTCTCTTGGGTGTTTTTTCTATATTTCTTCCTAATACTCCTCCTAAAATGAAAGGACAAACTATAGGCATTGGTGATGTTCTTGGGGTTAAATCGATTTCCTTAATGAGGGATAGGTCCTTTGCTGTCTTTATTATCTGTTCGCTCCTTATTTGTATCCCTTTATCATTCTATTATCAGAGCGCCAATGGATATCTCAAAGCAATGGATATTAGTAATTCTGAGGGAGTCTTGGCATTGGGTCAGGTTTCAGAAATTTTCTTTCTCTTACTTGTCCCATTCCTGTTAATAAAATTAGGAGTCAAGAGGATGCTTTTAATTGGAATGGTTTTTTGGGTCTTGCGTTACCTTTTCTTTGCTGCAGGTAGTGCGGATGCTCAATATTTGCTTTTCCTCGGTGTTATCGCTCACGGTATTTGCTATGACTTCTTTTTCTTTACTGGACAACTCTATGTTGATAAGAGGGCACCAGTTGACATTAGATCTCAGGCCCAAGGATTTATTACATTTGTGACGCTAGGAGTTGGAATGTTTATTGGTGGTAATGTGAATGGGTGGTGGACTACGCTGCAAACTCACGAGAAAACCAAAGAAATCAATTGGGGTGCCGTCTGGTATTTCCCTGCAGCAATGGCTGCTGCCGTTCTTGTAGCTTTTTACTTTTTGTTTAATGAGTCCGAATCTACTGATTCGACAGAGACCCCAATTCAGGAGCCTCCAACCGAATCAGTATAAGATTAATTTTTCACATAAAGCCCATGCCTGATCCTGTTAAAATTCTAGTTGTTGGTTGCGGTAATATGGGGAAGTCGCACGCTAAGGCTTACCATTTGATGGAAGGTTATGAAATAGTAGGGCTAGTTTCACGCGGTGAAAAATCGCGAAAAGATTTGGTTGAAATACTTGGAGCCGACTATCCGCAGTTCTCTAATTATGAAGAAGCGTTAGCTGCGTCTCGGCCTGATGCTGTATCAATAAATACTTATCCTGACACTCATGCCGATTATACGGAAAAAGCATTTGCGGCAGGAGCTCATGTATTTTTAGAAAAACCTATTGCAGAGAGTGTAGATGAGGCTCAGGAAATTGTTGAAATGGCAAAATCGGCTAACCGGAAGCTGGTCATTGGATACATTCTTAGAGTACATCCATCATGGATGAAGTTTATTGAGGTGGCACAGACTCTGGGGAAGCCTTTGGTAATGCGTATGAATCTCAATCAACAGTCATCTGGGAAAAATTGGGAAACGCATAAGTGTTTGATGAATTCAATGTCTCCGATCGTTGATTGTGGAGTCCATTATGTGGACGTCATGTGTCAGATGACCAGGTCTAAGCCTATCAGGGTTAGTGCAATAGGAGCACGCTTAAGTGAAGAGCTTAATGAGGGGATGTATAATTATGGACAGCTACAGGTAACTTTTGAAGATGGTTCCGTGGGTTGGTATGAGGCTGGATGGGGTCCAATGATGAGTGGAGTCGCTTTTTTTGTGAAGGATGTTGTGGGGCCAAAAGGATCAGTTAGTATTTCAGGAATGGGTGAGGGTGAGAAAACAGATGATGTTGATGCTCACTCAAAGGCTGAATCGATTAAACTCCATCATTCCGAACTGAATGAGGCTGGTGAGTTTGTTAAGGAAGATGAAGTCATTGATTGTGCTGATGAACCTGATCACGATGGTCTCTGTTATCGTGAACAGGAGATTTTTCTGAATGCAATTATTAATGACGTGGATCTAAGCGATCACATGGATGATGCTGTTAACAGTTTACGTATTGTGATTGCAGCTGATGAAGCGTTTCGCAGTGGTAAGACGGTGGATTTGTAATCAAATCGCGTTAAGAGAAATGCTTTGGATCTCGAGGATATTCTGCCATTAATGGATTAAGCTCTGATCTTCCTTCCTTATATAAAGCAACCCATTCGGCTAATCTTCTTCCCAATCTCCTGCAGGCTTCTTTTTCTTTCTCTTCTCTAGGTTCTCCAGCGAGTACAGTTCCATAGTGTGGAGTGAGTCCTTTTCCGACATAGTCGGTTACGCCAAAATAGAGAAATCCGAAATTCAGAAGCACGGCTGCCATTGCATTGCACGTAGTTTCATTCCCTCCTCCCCATCCTGCAGAAGAGGAGAAGCTGCAGGCGAATTTTCCGTCCACTTCAAGCCATTTTTCAACAGCAACAGTATCCCACCACTTTTTCATTTTCCATGCCATCGAACCTAGATTAGTAGGA
Source organism: Verrucomicrobiales bacterium (assembly GCA_012960505.1). Taxonomy (GTDB): domain Bacteria; phylum Verrucomicrobiota; class Verrucomicrobiia; order Verrucomicrobiales; family DEV007; genus EC70. The sequence continues at coordinate 41,217 of DUBC01000032.1, read as the reverse complement.
GATCCCATTGCGATTCCGTGGCACCAAGTAAGATCAACTGCAGTTGCTTCCTCGCAGTTCTTTGTTCTAACTTCCATTTCTGAAACAGAAGATGCACCTTCTGAGACCAATGATGCCATCTTTTTTGTGTTACCAGTATTGCTATGGTATAAGACTAGTATATTTCCCATATACACAATGATTTCGCATGGGGTGGAGTGTTTTGCGAGATCATAATGCTAGGAATCCTAATATTTTTGAGTTTTCAAAGTGAGATGAATGTAATTTATGATTTGATCGAAAGCAGATAATTCTAGGTTGCCGAGGCCTCTCTTGGCATCGATGTTTTTTTAGTGCCTCGTTTTTATAATGATATATTGATTGGCCTTAAGGGTGGAGCTATGGGGGCAGCTAACGTGATTCCTGGAGTTTCCGGAGGCACTGTTGCTTTTATTACTGGCATCTATGAACGCTTGATCAATGCAATTAAGTCTTTTGATCTCAATGCAATTAGACTGCTCTTAAAATTTAGATTCAATGATTTTGCTTTGAGAGTTGATTTACGTTTCCTTTTTGCTATTGCCGTAGGATTACTTATCAGTGTGTTAAGTTTAGCTAAGCTTCTTGATTTCCTTTTTGTGTATTACCCGACCATGACATGGGCCTTCTTTTTTGGTTTAATTGTGGCTTCTATTTTCGGAGTTGGTAAGATGATTGGTAGTTGGAATCTATCTGTAATTATTTCAATGATGGCCGGTTCTCTAATTGCAATTAGCATACTGTTTATTCCCCACTGTTCTAGTAGTACTGATTATCTTTATCTAATTCTTTGTGGGATAGCGGCGATTTCCAGTATGATTGTACCCGGTGTCTCTGGTTCTTTTGTGCTCTTGATAATGGGGAATTATGAATTGGTTCTCAAAGCCATTAATGAATGGAATTTTTCTATCATAGCTCCTTTCATGATTGGCTGTATCATTGGATTGATTTCTTTATCACATTTAATTTCATGGATTTTTCGTCGCTACAGGAACGTAACTTTATCAGTAATAACCGGTTTTATTATTGGTTCACTTCTTCTTGTATGGCCATGGAAGGAAGAAGCGTTACTCACAGATGGTGTTGGTAATTATTCTGTGAAGATAGAAGAAGGAATTTTTGATTATCGTTCTGGTAGCTTGGAAAAAATTAGAGAAGAGTTAAGTGAAGGAGAGGAATTTGTAGTTATTGGATATTCTGATTGGTATTTCCCTTCATTGCAGGAATTTTCATCTATATTAGCAATTTTATTTGCATTGTTAGGTGCTTCTTTGGTGTTTTTAGTTGATATAAAAGGTAAAGGAAATTTAAAGAATAATGAAGAGACTCATTAGTTCATTTATTTTATTTCTTTTTCAGGCGCTTCCGTCCCAAGCCGGTCCAGATCCTTTGGTAGTTGGCATGGAGTTGGAATACCCACCATTCGAGTTCGTTGCTGATGACGGAACGAATGATGGAGTCAGTGTAAAAATGGCTGAGGCCCTAGCAAATTATCTTGGCAGGACTCTAGAGATTCAAAATATTAAATTTGATGCTCTAATTACCGCCCTCAAGAGTGACAGTATTGATTTAATTATTTCTTCAATGACAGCGACGGAGGAGAGGAGAAAATCTATTAATTTTTCTGATCCATACGTAACGACCGGGTTGGCTATGTTGGTTCCAATAGATTCTCCCATTAAAGGAATTGAAGATTTGATGTCTGGAAAGCGAAAGGTTGTAGTCAAACTTGGCACCACAGGAGAATCTTTTGCGCGGAGCAAATTAAAAAACGCTAAGATTTTGACTATGAATCAGGATCCGGCTTGTGCTCTCGAAGTGGCTCAGAAGAAGGCTGATGTTTGGATTTACGATCAGATTTCTATTTTCCATCATCACAAGCAGCATAAGGAAACAACTAAGGCCTTACTTAAACCAATTAGAGAAGAGCAGTGGGCTATTGGTATAAGAAAACCTAAATCTGGTGAAGATGATTCTTTGCGAATTCAAGTTAATGATTTTCTGAAAAAATTCAGAGAAAGTGGTCAATTTGAAGATCTATCCAACACTTATTTACAGGAAGAAAAAGAGCTCGTTAGGAGCATGGGTATTCCTTTTATTTTTGATGTTAATCCTGATCAAAAAGTTGACTTGGTTAGAGGGAATGAGGACAGCTATACTGGGTCAGATCCACTTTTTATTATAATAATATCAATACTTGTTCTGTTAACCATCGCTGCGTTCTGGTACCTGACTAGAGAAGGGGATAATTCGATGCAGGCTCACGATAATATTTTGAGGAACAGTTTAGGTTTTGTCGTTCTATGGATTGTGCTGATAGGTGTTTGTTTCTTTATTTTTTCTTCTATCAATCGTTCTTATCATTGGAACTGGGAAGGTATATGGAATCGGCGATGGCAGATCTTTGGTGGTTGGATAAGAACTCTTTGGATATCCTTTAGTGCGCTTGTGCTCTGCATTGGAGTGGGAATAGGGCTTGTCATTGGTTCTAGGTGTTCTTTTAAACCTCTCAGATTCTTTTGTCGTGCATATACTGAAATAGTTAGAGGCAGTCCACTCCTTGTTGTTTTGCTTTTTGGTTATTATGTAATTGCAGAAGCGTTCAATATTAATGGTAGAATAATGGTAGGTATTTTGTTGTTGGCATTGTTTGCTGGAGCATATCTTGGAGAAATACTTAGAGGTGGTATTGACAGTGTGGGTAAGACTCAATTCGATTCTGCGAGAGCCGTAGGTTTTTCTCGATTACAAACTTATAGATATGTCATAATTCCACAGGCAGTGAGGCGAGTTCTTCCAGCTGTTGCTGGGCTTTTTATTATGCTAGTAAAAGATTCATCGCTCCTATCAGTTATTGGTGCAGAGGAATTCACTAAGCGTAGCGATATTGCACGGGCAGCTACTTTTACTGGAATTGAAGGATATTTGCCTCTGACTGTAGGATATTTGCTGATCACTATTCCATTAGCCTATTGCTCCAAGCGACTGGAAAGGAAATTTTCTTATGAGAGTTAAAATTAGCGATGTTTTCAAGATGTATGGGATCACTCGTGCATTGAATGGGGTTGATATTGATTTGGATAAAGATATTTCTGCCCTCTCTCTGATAGGCCCATCAGGAGGAGGAAAATCGACTCTTTTGAGAATTTTAGGAGGGTTGGAAATACCTGATCATGGGGTTGTTTGCATCAACAATAAGGAGGTGAACTATAAATCAGAAGAATCCTTATTAGATCACCGCCGTCGGAATGGATACCTTTTTCAGAGTTTCAATTTGTTTCCACATAAAACGGCACTTGAGAATGTGACTTTACCCTTAGAATTGGTGCATGGACTTTCTTCATCAGTTGCTATTGAAACTGCTAATCATTGCCTTGATAGGTTTGAGCTAATCGAACATGCTCATAAATTACCATTCGAGCTTTCTGGAGGTCAGCAGCAAAGAGTGGCAATAGCGCGGGCGATTGCTCCAGGCCCCAGCTTGCTTTTTTTGGATGAGCCAACGTCGGCACTTGATCCAGAAATGACCGGAGAAGTTTTAGACTTAATAGCTGAATTGAAAGAAGGCGGGCAGGATATAATTCTAACAACTCATGAAATGGGATTTGCTCGAGAAATTGCTGATGAACTTATCTTTTTAGATGAAGGAAAGATATTAGAAACCGGAGAGCCAAAGCTATTATTTTCAAAGGGAGAGAAAAATTCGAGACTAGAAAAATTTTTGAGTCGCGTAATGCGCTACTGATTTGCTTTATCTAGTTCAACACGAAGCCTGATCTGCTCAGTTGATCCGATTGTTATTGGTGTATCAGATCTAAGAATAATTTGTTTTGTTAATAGGTCTTTGGAAAGAGATATTTCAGAAAGGATAGTTGAATTGTTCCAGGATCCTAGATCACCTGATGTTTCACCAATAATTGTTACGTCATTTCCAGTAATTGCGGCAGTAAATTGTATAGCTAGATATTCATTACCATCTTGATTCTGTATGTAATAATCAATTTCTGGTTTTTCAGAGTTATTATTTGGGTTCGTTCCAAAAGCATATTCTAATGTGTTGCTGAAGCCATCATTGTCCGGATCGGATTCGCTGGCTGAGTTTTGATTAAAGGATGGGGAATTTATATCGAAATGAATGGGTTGCCATTTTCCGTAACTTGAATCATATAGGATGATTCCGGCGGGAGATCCGTTAGGGGTTTTGGACATGGTCCAATTTTCGGCAGACTTTGGATTGGGATTAGTAGAAGGATTAATAATTGAAAGGCTAAAACCGTTACCGTCTGCACCTGTAGACCAAGGTTGCTGGTCTGAGTAAGTAAGGCTTTGAATAGTGGATCCATCTGCCGCTATGAGAGTTAAGGATTCTCCGTTATTGCTTAATTTAGTGGTGGCTCCAAATTCACCCGCGATGAAATTTGATATCTCATTACCGTACCTAGACTCCATTGCTGAAATATTTTTTACTATTAATATTTGTTCTCCAGCTGCGAGAGAATTAATTTTTGTATTAATTGTGAATTTGAAATCAATGCCCTGATCGAATTGGATTCCGACCAGATTGATTTCAGTTTTTCCTATATTTGTGATCTCAATATATTCAAAGTCAGTATCACTTTCTGAAGCATTCATCTCTTCTGTGGTTGAGGGATCAAGAGGATGATAATTAAATTCACTTATAACTAAATTGGCATTTGAGGCCGGTGTTCCTACAATAAAATTTCCTTCCGTTAGTGCTGACCATTCTGCTTTGTTTGCATCAAAGCTTCTGGATTTAATTATTGTGTTATTGTTCAGAGTGATTGCCCCTTGGTAGCGGATAGCATTAGGGCTTAGATTATCCTCGGTGGGTGAAGATGATGCGATTAATTTAGGTATGCAGAGGAGATCGCTGCTCTGAGGAGTATCATTAAGGGCTTGAATGGCTAACATATTATTTCCCGGCATCAAGAGATCCGTTGAGTTTGAAATATCAAATTCTTCTGATATAACGGCAAGGTTGTCGGATCGGTTTCTGGTGGATGCGGAATTCCAGGAGATTGGCTGTGGGGCATTAGAGGAAGCAACTTGAGTTCCGTTCAGATATGCTACGAATCCGTCATCATATTTCATTAAGAGTTTAAGCTCATTAATTGATTTGGGATCAATATCGTTTCCGATATTAAATGGTATCCTCACGTAGGCGCTAGATACAACGTTTGCCATCTCTTCCACGTCCAGATTTATTAGAGCTCGATAATTAGTGCCGCTCCTTTCGTATCCGATCCCTGATTCTCCTTTTAACCATTCTAGTATATTGTCTGGTTGAACGTTTATACGCCATTCTATGCCTATATCAGCTCCCCCATTATCAACTGAAGGTATTAGAGCTTCTGCATCAGTAAAATCATCTACGAGTGTGTAAAATTCGTCTTCAACGGGTGAGTAAGGATCAGTTCCGTCAGTCGTATAATAAATATCTGATTGTTGGGTGAACATAGTCAGATCGAATTGTGAAGGGATCACACCACCAAGTTGATTAAAAATTGGAGCATCAATGTCAGGGAATAAATTTCGATTACGAAATTGATCCAGAAGAATCTGATTGCGGTTGGCGATGAATTCATTCCTAACCCATGATACTTCTGGGACCCAATCATCATTTTTTGTGAAGGGTGCTGAAAAAGAAGAACCTTCATCACCCCATCGGGCAGACTCTGCAATTATTGCGTCTTCTATGATTTCTGACATTTGATCCCAACGCTTAGTATTATTATCAACTGTCATAATACCATTATTGAAAAAAAGTTGTTGTAGCCGATCTCCGAAACGTATTCTGAAAGGCTTGTATGCTCTTAGCTTTGCATAAAATTCCGCAGGAGATCCGGAGTCAGTTACTCCTGTCAGATCAAAATTTGTAACTCCTTGAGGAGGTATGGCGAACTGCAGGAGATTAACCATCAGGTGATTGCCCATCGACATTTCAGCGTCCCAGGTAAAGAATTTAAATTTCCCGGCTTCACCGCGGCTTCTGCGTCCCGAATACCAGTTCTTATTGTCAAAGACAGAAACTACCGCGTCGTTTCTTGTAATTGGAGCGAGCCAATCGTAATCACTGGACCAAATGCGTACAATGAAATGATCGATTAAGTTGTCTATATCGATGAGACGGTCTAGAGCTTCGTACTGTTCTGCAGAATTAATTCCCGAGGATGCAATGTCTCGTGCATTTTCCCAAGCTATCGAGTTTCCATCAATAACAGTATAACTTTCATCAAAGAATGTTGGATGATGAAGTACGTCGTAATCTTCTTCATTGCCACCAAGATAAGATTCAAAAAAAGCAGCGTTAGCACGTTCATGTAGATCATATAGCCCCCAGTATTCAGTATTGATGTATAGATGGATGTAGCGTCCTCTAGGTGATAGTAATCCCATTTCGAGCTCGGTTTTTCTTAAAAATTGATCACGCATCAGAGTCCCATGAGGGGGCAAATCAAGTGATTTATCGCGGCCAAAGGAATCTGCTAATGACCAAGAGTCATGGCCGCCAGACCGAAGGATAAGTTGATCAAATGACTGGACTGGGCTTTCAGGGAAAATAGGATAATTGAGACGGCGGTTCCCATACTCTTCCCTGAAATAAAGTCGCATAGGTTTTTTGGGGTGATCTCTTGCATTGCCACCGTGAATGCGAATGCCCGCATCAATTTGAAAGCTATTTTCTGAATCTAACGGATTATGAAATTCAACGGAAACTGGTATTTCAGATTCTCGTCCGGATAGTTCTGGGTTTGAATGAATTCCAAAATTTCCAAAGAAAGCATCACTTTCTAGAGTCAATGAGATTACTGGGATATTGTTTGATAAATTATCTTTAATGGTTTTTGAGTAATCAGGATCATTTGTAACATCACTATCCATTTTGGACTGATTGATAATGTCAGATGCAAAGAAATAAGTTTGAGTGTCAATGTTGCTTGGCTGGAATCCTTCCTTCAAGGCAACGGCTCGTAACGTGGTTGTATCTTTTATTTCAATTTTGTTCAGATATGTCTTTGCATCACTTTCTCTGGGGTCTGACCCGTCTATAGTATATTTAATGATAGATTCTGGTGTCTTAGTTGTTATCTCAACATTGATTGGTTCAATAAAAAATCCTCTATTAATGGAGAACTTGGTATCTGAAACAAATCCATAGACAAGGTCAGTGTTTGCTTGTCCTGGAGTTGGTTTTACGAAATAGCCTTCACTTTCAGACCCCTCCTCTCTGGGACGTGAAATGATAAGTTCGGGTAGAATAAGGAAATCTGAATTAGATCGGCTGCGGTTCAGTCCCTGTATGGCTAAAACGTTGATCCCTTTGACCAGTTCATTAGGTTGAAAATCTATTGGAATAATTAATTTTTGAATGGCCTCTGAATCACGATGACTGCTGGTGGCCCTTGCATTCCATTTTGGGATAATTGGTGCATTACTTGAAGCAATTTGCTTGCCATTAATCCAGGCAATGAAACCGTCATCATAGTTCATTTTCAACTGGATGTTTGAAACTAGTTCCGGATTTTTAATCTGAAAGGGGGCTCTAATGTATAGAGACGTTTGCGAATCACGCATTTGTGCACGCACGTCCGTTTCAAAGAACGGATCATAATCTGATGATATGTCATATCCGACACCCAAATTGCCTGTGTTCCATGAACTGTCGTCATAATTAGTCTCGTTCCACTCTTGGAGTGAATCTTCTGGTATAAGCCATTTGGCTGGAGATGATGACGAAATTACTGGGGTATCAAAAACTTTAGTCGAGTTACCGTATGATATATCCTCTTTCTGTTCGGGATAAGTGAAGCTTTTAGCAATGCTGATTCCGTCCGGTTTGGTAAGCGCTAGAAATTCACCATCGGAATCGAGCAGGAAATTTGTGTGCAGTTCAGAATTTGGTGATGTACGATCTTTTCCGCTGGCAAAAACGATAAGTTGATTGTTTGCAGCAATTTCAATGGGAGGGAAGGTCCACTTGGTTAAGTTTGAGGCGTTATCAGTTAAGTGCCACCCTTCAAGATCCACACTCGTATTTGTTGTGTTAGTTATCTCGATCCAATCCGAATAATCGTTATCTTCGTCAGTGAAACCCCTTTTGTTATTTGCAAGGAATTCCGACAAGGTGAGTTCAGCAATGAGATGAAAACTGAAGGTTTGAAAGAGGAGCGTTATTATTATTATTATGTGGCGCACGTTTCAGATCAATTAAGGTTCCTTGAACCAATTGATAGTTTACTTATATAGCAGAGTCTTATTTCACGATCCTTCTTAAGTTCACAAAGGTAAAGGTTAATGTTTTGAAATGGAGTGACTTATGCAAACAAAATTATATATGTAGGGAATATAAATAAAAAAAGATGCCCTTTGTAAGAGGGCATCTTTTTAAATTAATATCAGGTTAATGTTTAACCGAAGCAGGAAGGAAAATTTAGCTTAGCATGAGCCTTTCCCTTTTGATTTTCGGAACTAATCCTTGAGCAGGACGTGGGCCAGGATCTTCTTTTTTCTGCAGTGCACGTCGAAGTTTTTTTAGCGCAATATTTTGGAGCTGTCTTATTCTTTCACGTGTTACGCCAAATTCCTGTCCGACTTCTTCAAGGGTTTTAGGTTTTTGTCCATCTAGACCAAATCTTGCGTCGATGATCTTACGTTCTCTGTGATCAAGAACTTCTAAGAGCGTATCAAGCTGACCATGCATGTTCTTGTGACTGAGTAACTCAAACGGAGTCTGAGCACCCGCATCACCCACAATTTCACCAAACTCAGTATTGTCATCTTCACTGATTGGTGCGTCTAGAGACGCAGGCCGCAGTGAAGCCGCTTTGAGTTGTGCAAGTTTACCGCGGTCAATGCCAATTTCATCAGAAAGCTCATCATCGCTAGGGTCTCTGCCGAGTTCTTCGCTAAGAACCATAGCTACGCGTCGCATTTTTGAAATTTTGTCGACCATATGGACAGGTAGTCTTATGGTTTTGGATTGATTTGCTAGTGCACGTTTAATGGATTGCTTGATCCACCATGCTGCATAAGTTGAAAGTTTACCTCCCTTATTAGGATCAAATCGCTCGACTGCTTTCATGAGGCCGATATTTCCTTCTGAAATCAGATCAAGTAATGGGAGCCCATAATTGGCATAGTCTTGAGCTATTTTGACTACGAGTCGCAAATTCGCTTTGATCATGTGAGCTCTAGCTTCTTTGTCTCCTTTTTTGATTCGGTCAGCTAACTCAATTTCTTCCTGAGGTGTAAGTAGGGCAGTCTTGCCTATTTCTCTAAGATAAATTTTGATGCCTCCGTCTAATTCTAGGTTTGCCATATATTTATTATATTATTTTCTCTGATATAGATTTTATTCTAAAGTAAATGAACTGAATCTTTATTTATCTCTGTTTTCTGTAAATAGTGATCTGATTACGAAATGCGTCTTATTCTTTATTAAGAACGTTTTTATTCTGTGTTTAATTAGATGAAATATTATGTCGGTTAATCTTAATTTCTGACGAAAAAAATGGAATTATTCTTCAATAGGAAATTGTTATTACTGTCAACACTAAAACTATCAAGTTTAACTTAATATTTAAGAAATACCAAATATCAGTTTATATTGGCAAGTTTTTTTTAAATTGCAACTTATCTGGGAAATTGCACCAAAAAATACTAAAAATAGCCATTAATTAAGATATTATAGGGGTTAGACCCTTTTTATTTTTAATCTATTCCGAAGAAAATACTTACTTCGAGGAAAATTTAATCTCTAAAAATTGAGGTAAATAGGCAATTAAAAATATTCTTTTTAATTGAGACTAAACTCCCATTTAAAGAAAAATATCTATTTATTTGTCTCTCCCCAAACTACATCCATAACATCATGGAGATCAGGGTCATGTTTTTTAAGTTCAGCACGGACAAATGGATAAAAGTCGTTGCGGTAAAAGTAGGCTTCGGTTCCTTCCGCAAAGTATTCTTTGTGGTTGGTCATGGCGTAATGTTTGACTTGTTGCCCAGTAAAAAGCATTACGCGGTCATAGCTACCTGATTTCTTTGCCTTATTAAATGCCTTGATGATCCCAGGATGTTGGAACGTGAGAAACTGGTCATGATATGCATGGGCAAGTTCATGAAGAACAACAGCTGGATGCTTTAGCATTTGCCCTCTAGAAATGAGAGCCTTTGCTTGTGGGATATGAACTTTCTTATGCAGTCTAATATCGTGCCCATTAGATTTGAGCCAGTCGATTCCAGGATGATATTGCATGGCGTGTAAGGTTGGGTGGCTATGCTCAATCCAGATTTCGCAAGTTTTGAGTTTTTCAAGAGCTTTTCCCTGAACAAGTATAGCAATTCTTTGCAGGTGATTTGAAAGCATTTTAAGTGCTTTGGCACCAGCTTTAGCATGGTTGCCTTCTAATAAGGCCGGATCCACATGTATTTTCCATCCTTCAATATTTTTGATGACGGGATCGAAGCGAACGCCTTTCTTTGCTTCATTATCCTTTGCAGTAGCATAAAAGGTAATAATGCTGACGATGATTAAGACGATAGGAATGTTACACTTTGTTCGGAGCATTGTGATTTGATTTTATGGTTGGATTCGAATCGATGGATTGATTCTGAAAAAGGCTTATTGGATTTATTGGGATTCTTTCTTTAAATGTTTATTGGCAAATTTAATATAGTTTTTCCAGTCATAAGATGTGATGTCATGTTTTCCGCTGCGGATATGATAGCCTATTTTCCCATGGACTGGTTGATTTGCTTCTGGCATTTCTTTGCATGGGAGGCCTTCAGTGCCCAGTAATTTGTAAATGCTATGAGCTCCCTTTGCTGATAGAAATTCGCCTCTTGGATCAGCCCACTTGTCACCTTCGGCGCTGGCTACATAAAGAGGACGAGGAGCGATTAATGATAGGAGAATGTGCTGATCAAATGGCAAGGATTCTTCCTTATTATTATAGGCCTTAAAATTTCCACAGAACCAATGAGGGAATGAAGTGTTGATTCGATTTACGGTTTCACCAAATCTTCTTTTGGATAGGGCGGCTCCACCACATCCTGAATTGTTCGATATTACTAATGCAAAACGGCTATCGGATGCTCCTGCCCAAAGAGAAGTTTTCCCAAGTCTTGAGTGCCCAATGACAGATATTCGTTTTGCATCGATCGTTGGTTCATTTTCAGAGTAATCTAGTATCCTGCTAAGTCCCCACGCCCAAGCAGCAATCGTGCCCCATTCGTTTGGTGCGGGTTTTCCGAATGATGAATGGACTCCGTTTTTGAAATTATCGTGGAAATCAGGATCAACATCTCCACAATAGGCAGTGATCAGTGCATAGCCTTGGCTCACAATGGATTTAATGTCCCAACGACTACTGGAAATGCCCCTATCTTTTTCTGTTGCTCTTTTGTCTTTTGTTCTGGGAACCCAACCGTTAGGCAGTTGAATTGATGGATCGGAATGAACAGTATGGTTACCGTTAAAATTATAACCTACGAATGCTGGCACTGGAGACGTGGTTTTGGCTGGCCGAACAATTAGCAGCGTCAATTTACTGCCGGCGAAATGCAGTGAGGGTTGAGTGAGGATTGCTTGGCCCCCGAGTATTAACTTTTCTTTTTCTTGGCCAGTAACTTTCAGCTTTTTTTTATCAAATTCTGGAGATTTTCCAAACATTTCCTCTTCAATAAGCTTTAAGAATTCTGCTCTTTTTTTAGGCCATTCGCTTGATTCGACAATGCCTGCTCCTGGATCTATAAGTTTATATTTAGGGACTTTTGATTCATCATAGTTAAAATCCCTTTGACCGGCATGGGTAAGGATGTTTATAGAAAAAATTAAATAGAGCGATCCGAATATTTTTAGTCTGAGTATATTAGAACTAATTTGGATCCTTGTCTTGGCTATCATCTTTTTTGCGAGTTGTTATACTTTTTTCAAACCATTCTGTAAAAGCTCGAGTTTTCCGATCATTATCTAAACCTTCAGGGCGTGATCCTAATTTAATTGCGATTTCCATTTCCTGTCTATTATTTAGGCCAGGTTTTACGCGGCTTATATTAAGTTTTACGCTTTCTCCGGAGTCTTTTGAGCGGATGTATTTTGATAGCTCAACATATGCTGGGCTCTGAAATTTAAATGCTTTCCCATCAAGGTGAGTTATGCGATCTCCAGGTTTCAGTCCGGCCTTTGATGCTGCGCTGTTGGGGACTACACTAAGTATTTGAACTGCCCGAATATTTTGTACGGCACCTCCATTTATGATTCGCATAGGAGAATCCATCATGCGGATTCCGATGAATCCTTCAGGTCTTAGGTTCCCTGATACGATTCCAAACATTGCTGAGCGTAGTCTGTAACGGATTTCAGGGTCAGTTGCTTTCAAGTAAATGTCGAGGGAGCGATTCAATATAGATTCTTTATTCTTTTTGCCTTCTTCTAGAATTTGGTCATGAGCTTTTTGTCTTATTTCATAGCGATCACTTCCGAGCTGATTGAATAATTGATCGAGTTCATTGACTGATTGCCCTTGGCCGGCGGCGATGGATGCTAGCAATGCAATCATGATGATCGCAATTCTGTTAGTCAAAGTCATAGAGGATAAGAATAAGCTTATCACTTTTGTGGGTTCCTATCAATGAAAGCAATGACAATAGAAAAGGGCGCAAACGGTTAGGTTTGCGCCCTCTGTGATTTTATTAATTTATACCTATATTACCTTAGTTTGTCCGGGTACCGGTCTCTTGTACTTTCCATTTTTGTCAGGTAATACGGGTGGAGCCGCATCCCAATCCAGGTCACGATCGTAAGGGAACACATCTATTTTAGTGTTAAGGCATGAGTCCATTTTAAGAAGTTGGCCAGAATAAGTGGCCATGCGGCCGTAAATAGCTGTCATGGTGCTCATTGCACCGTTATCACATTCATTGAATTCTTTGTTGTTTCTAATTGCGTCAATGAATGCGGTTTTGTGAGCTATCTCAGAACTTCCTTTTCCTTGTGCTCGGTGAATTTCCTTGCCGTCATTATCATAGATCTTTCCAGCACTTATAATTGCGTAGCCTTTCGAACCGTGAGCGTGCTCTGACACGCTATTGAATACTCCGCGAATGTGTCGGCATGAACTGTGCATGCGTACAGAAGGACCGTCCCACTTGGGGCCATAAACATATTCGATTTGATGGTGATCAAAGGTTTCTCCTGTGTCTGGCCCTTTACGGACTTCACAGCCACCTTTTCCTTGTGCTACTTCGGGATATGATCCCATGACCCAGTTGCATACATCAAGATTATGGATGTGTTGTTCTACAATGTGATCACCACAAAGCCAATTAAAATAATACCAATTCTGAATCTGATATTCCATTTCAGTTTGACCTTCTTTGCGTGGACGTGTCCAAGGAGTGCTTCCGTCCCAGTAAGATCTCAAGGAAACAACGTCACCGATAGCCCCATCCTGTATTCTTTTAATCGTATCAATGTATCGTGCATCATGCCTGCGCTGAAATCCCACACCAACTTTGAGACCCTTTGCTTTTGCTTTCTTATTTGTTTCAAGAAGCATTCTACAGCCGCGACCATCAACGGCGCATGGCTTCTGCATGAAGACGTGCTTTCCTTGATTCACTGCGTAGTCAAAGTGAACGGGTCTGAATCCAGGAGAAGTTACCAAGAAGACAACATCAACTCCTGAATCTATTACTTTACGGTAGGCATCAATTCCAGAAAATACTCTGTCCTTACAGTCCAATTTTTCTTTGTTACGATCATTAGATAATTGGTTGAATTTATTTTGCGCATTTTTCTCAAATGCGTCACCCATTGCCCACAACTTAACCTTGCCTCCTACGCCAAGCACTTGCCTGATATCACTTGTTCCCTTGCCTCCGCAACCGACTAGGCCAACCTTAATTTCTTCGCTCCCACCCTCGAATGCCTTGGATTTTATTGGTATGGAAGTAGCTGTAACAGCAGCAGCAGCAGTTGATGTTTTAATGAAGCTTCTTCGTGTCTTTTCTTTTGTTGGACTGTCCATCGTATTTATTATGAGTGTTATTTATCTTTTATTTATTAGGGAATTAATTCTGCCACAAAATTTAATGGCAGGGAAAGTTTCTTTTTATTTTTTAGAGAGGAGTTCATCCCGATTAAATAGCGAGAAAACCTTATAGCCTGCGTTTTCTATTATTTCTTTACCTCCTTCTTGACGGTCCACTAGAACTACCACAAAGGCAACTTTGCCGCCTGACCGCTCAATTACCTCAATAGCATTGAGTGTTGAACCTCCAGTAGTAATGACGTCGTCAATCGCGACAACAGTATCTCCTTCTTTGAAACCGCCTTCTATTTGTTTTCCTTTGCCGTGTTCTTTTGGTTCTTTTCTTACAACAAAAGGTTTTAGAGGTGAAGGATCACCTGCTTGGTAAGAGGCCATGGCACTTGCGAGTGCAATTGGATCAGCTCCAAGAGTTAGACCTCCAATACCTCCAATCGTCACATCCAATTCCTCGCTTTTTTCAATGACCTTATTTCTTATTGCTGCACCTACAAGGCACGCTCCTTGTGGGTCAAGGGTAGTTAATCTACAATCTATATAGTAGGTACTTTTTTGGCCTGATGCTAGAGTGAATTCTCCAGTAAAAAATGATTTCTCACGTAAGAGTAAGAACAGGTCTTTCAGTGCGTCTGATTGAGGGAAGTCAGGCATTTAAGATTTAGAAGTATCTTCAAATCTTCTAAAGAGTCGAGTCAAAATATAATGATTCCTGACTTAATACTGAAATCTTTTAGAAAAGAAACTCAAAAGAGATTTCATTTTATTTTAACCATTCAGCTACTGATTTAGCGTAATATGTCAAAATAGCGGAAGCTCCTGCTCTGTGAATTCCCGTTAGGCTCTCCATTACGACTGTTTGTCGATCAATCCATCCAGCAGCTGAAGCACTTTCGATCATGAGATATTCACCGCTGACTTGGTAAGCGGCGACAGGTATTTTCACATTATTAGAAATATTTGCTAATACATCTAGGTATGGCCCTGCAGGCTTGACCATGACCATGTCGGCACCTTCCTCTATATCGAGTATTACTTCACGAAGCGCTTCCTTGGCATTGGCCGGATCCATTTGATAGGTTTTCTTGTCTCCTGATTTAGGCTCTGAGTTAAGAGCCCCTCTGAATGGACCGTAATAACCAGATGCATACTTAGCGGAATAGGAAAGTATGGAAACATCTGTAAAACTATTGCTATCTAATTCTTGGCGAATAGCTCCTACGCGACCGTCCATCATGTCACTCGGGGCAACTATGTCAGCTCCTGCCCTTGCATGGCACAGGGCTTGTTGGATTAGAATCGCGATTGTTTCGTCATTCAATACTTTGCCTGACGGATCGACGAGTCCATCATGCCCATCGCTATTATAAGGATCGAGTGCCACATCAGTGATAACAGCTAACTGAGGGAACGAATCTTTGATTGCTCGAATGGTTTTGGGTATTAACCCACTATCATTGAATGATTCTTCAGCGTCTGAACTTTTTAAGTTGCTATCAATGGCCGGAAACAATGCGATTGCTCCGATCCCAAGCTCATAGGCTTCTGAGATTTCATGCAATAAACCATTGAGGCTCCAACGTGTACATCCTGGCATTGATTCAATGCTTTCGTCCTTATTCTTGTCGTGTATAAAGACGGGATAAATCAAAGATTCGGTGACTAGGCGGGTCTCGCGGCAAAGGTTGCGTATAGCGGATGATTTCCGATTACGTCTTGGTCGGGCATTTAAATTTTGGTTACTCATCTGAGGATTCGTCAAAAGCCAAATGGTTTAAACAATTTTAACAGGAATGAATCTATTAGTAGTTTAGCCTCATTCCTATGGGATAACACTTACTTTTAGCGACTCATTTTCCTATCGATTTATTGAATTATCTATAAAAAACATCAAATTTAGATCCTTGGATTTATATCGCTATTGGATTACTGTTCGTACTGATAATTTTTATTAATGAAGACTGCTACTAAAAGATTTAGTGTCGCTCAGCTAGATGAGATTGATGCAACTAAATGCCCTTGCGGAACCGCGCGCCGAGCATTTGGAGATTCTGATAAAGTGGCCTCGGTGCACTTAGTGAACATTTCTAGAGATGCGGTCTCGCACTATCATAAGGTAATGCATGAGATTTATGTTATTTTAGAAGGAGAAGGATTCATTGAATTAGATGATGAGAAAATACCAGTGAAGCCTATGACGGCAATCTTAATTAAACCAGGATGTCGTCATAGAGCAGTGGGCGAGATGAAAATTATTAACATGCCAATACCGGCATTTGACCCTAAAGACGAATGGTTCGATTAATTTTAGTTTTTCAGTTATTAGTATCTTGCGCAGCAATTTCTGTTTCGCCAATCCATGAAGTTCCTTTCCGAACGATTGATGGCAAGTTAACTTCTCTTTCTGAACTTAAAGAGGGACCTGTCTTGATTGTTAATGTTGCTAGCGAATGTGGATACACTGGCCAGTATGCAGGATTGCAAATATTGCATGAGCGATACGCTAAACGTGGTTTAACTATAGTTGCGTTTCCTTGCAATGATTTTGGGGGACAAGAGCCAGGATCCGAAGATGAAATAAAAGAATTTTGCAAAAAGAAATTTAACGTGACGTTTCCAATGGCATCAAAAATTAAAGTCAAAGGCGATAAAATCCATTCTCTCTACAAATTGCTAACAGAGGAAAGAAGCAATCCTGCCTTCTTCGGTCATTTGAAGTGGAACTTCGAAAAATTCTTAATAGATAGGGACGGTAAAGTTGTGAACCGTTTCAGGACAAGAGTTCGTCCGACTTCTGACGAGTTGATTGCCGCAATTGAATGGGCGCTCATGGATAAGAAGACTCAAAAGGAGCAATATGACAAGGTAGGGCCTCCGCCCCTCTTTGAGTATTGTGAACGACAGATCGCTAGGACCATGCATTGGCAGGGTGCTCCATGGCTAATGAGAAAGGTCAGGGAAGAAGAAGAAAGGACCTCAGAAATGGTCAAGGAGCTCAAATTGAAGCCAGGAATGTCGGTCGCAGACATTGGTTCTGGTAATGGGTATCATACGCTTATGATGGCCCAGATTATCGGTAATAAAGGAACCGCTTATGCTGTTGATATTCAGCCTGAAATGTTGCGAATGCTAGAGGAAAGAGCCGATAAATCTGGCATGAAAAACATAAAATCCATTGAAAATAGGTACTGGGACACGGATCTTCCCGATTCGAGCATTGATTTTGCATTTATGGCAGATGTGTATCATGAATTTTCTCATCCTGAACAAATGCTTTCCAGTATTCGAAGGGCATTGAAGCCGCAAGGCATTGTTACTTTACTCGAATTTAGAGAAGAAGATCCCAAGGTTCCGATTAAACCTGAGCATAAAATGTCAAAAGAACAGGTGATTAAGGAAATGAGAAAGAATGGGTTCAAGCTTTCTCGCTCTTACGATAAGTTGCCGTGGCAGCATTTATTATTTTTTCAAGTGGACACAGATGCTGACTTGAAAGGTCTGGATAAATCTGGATAATCAAAAACAAAATAAACTAATAAATATTTAATGAAAATTATAATAAAAACTCTCATCTCTTTACTGGCTCTTTCATTTTTTAGTATTGTCGTTCAGGCCGGTGATTGGACTAATATGTTTGATGGAAAGACCCTAAAAGGTTGGAAAGTCAATACGGAGAATCCTAAAACAATTTCAGTCGTTGATGGAACCATTAAGGTCTTCGGTCCACGTACCCATATGTTTTATGGTGAAGATGGCAATGCAAAGTTCAAAGACTTTGAATTTGAATGTGAAGTTAAAACCGCTAAAGGTGCGAATGCAGGTATATTTTTTCATACTGCATATCAGGCTAATGGATGGCCTAACGTAGGTTACGAAGCACAGGTAAACGCTACTCATAGTGATTGGCGGAAAACGGCGAGTGTCTATAGTTTTAAGGATGTTAAGAAAGCCCCTCATATCGATGACGAATGGTTTACCTATAATATCAAAGTGAAAGGGAAAAAGGTTACAATTACTATTAATGGTAAGGTGGCTAACGAATATACAGAACCCGACAATCATAAAGACAAAACTAAGAGATTAGGAGAAGGAACCATTGCCATTCAGGGGCATGATCCAAAGAGTCTTATTTACTTTAGAAAATTGCGAATCCGGAAGCTTGACTGATTTTTAAGAAAAAAGTAACACCATCTAAAATCGCCATGAAATACGATATTCCATCGCGATTTTTAGTATATTAGCACCATTCAAAACTTGATAAATATGCAAAGTATGGTAATTATAACCATTAATGAGAGTGAATCGCCGATATTACTATGGTGTTTTAACTGTGGTTTTGCATCTGGTATGCCAGATATGCATTCATGCTGATACGGACTCTGCATCTGACAGAATTGTTCATCCCAATGGTCATTTGGAGATTAAACAGCTCAAATCTATCGAAGATTTCAAGTTGCTATTTGAGCAAGGTGACTTCCAACAACTTTTAAATAAAACCCAAGAGTATTTATTAGGTTACGAGTCAGAGGATTGTGATTTTGATGTTGTTACTTTTTTTGCTGCAGTATCCCATTACCATGCCGGGAATCACCGAGCAGCTCACAACTTATTAAATTCTTTTAGTACCAAATATCCAAACAGTAACTATCTAGAAAGTGCTCAATTTTATTCGGCAAGTAATCTAATAAAAATGCATTGGTGGCGAGCAGGCAGTTCGGCTTTGAATGATTTTATTCAGCGCTTCCCTGATTCTAAACATTTAGCTGATGCATTTTATGACCGTGCTTCAGCTGACTATTTCTTCAAAGATTATAATTCTTGTTTAAATTACATTATCAAACTTGAAAAGATTAATGATGATCCTCATTTGGATCTTAGAACTAAACTTCTAAAAGGTTATGCTTTGAAGAAACTCGCTAGGTTAGCTGAGTCCGAAGGTGCGTTTTTAATAGCTAAGAACAAAGCCAGACTCATCAAGTCTTCACAATCTATAGCAAAATCATTGTTTAATTTAATTGTTGTTTCTGCCGACCAGGGTCGTTGGAGAGATTCATCCTCTTATTATTATATTTTCATGAATGATTTTAAAGATTCAATTTATGCAATTAATGCTGTAGTGGCAGGTATAAGAATGATGCAACAGATGGACAATGAAGATGAAATAATGGAGCGATTTGAGGAAATTGTTTCAAGTATTTCTCCGAATACCAATGTTAAGAATTTAAGTGATGCCCTTTTGAAATATTCAACGTTTGTTCAAAAGAAATACGGAACTTCCACTATTTTGGTGCAATTGGGTAATTTGCTTGGTCGATGCGAAGAGTCGTCATTTGTTCGGGAGGCCTTGATTTTGGCTCAACTGGATATCTTAGAAAAACATATCCCAGCAAATGATCAAGAAATTGAGGTTTATTATAGAGAGATAATTTATGAATTTAATTTTGAATCACTTTCAGTTCCCGCACTCTTGAAATTGGCTTCACACTATAGAAGTAAAGATCTCAATTTAGCGAGTGATCTTTATCGTGAGGTTCTCGATAGGGGTATTTCTAGATATGACTCAGAAGCAATATTTGGCATGGCCAAAATTCAATCGTTATCTAGTGATCAAGCGAAACTAAAATCCTCCATTCTTGGTTTTCGTAAGGTCATTGAGATATACGGTGACGTATTGCTGCAGGAAGAGTCTTTATCCGAATTAAATAAATTAATAGAGAACCATAAGGAGTTGTCAGAATCATTGGAAATTTTAATGAGTAACTCAGAATTAATTGCATTAGTTGGTAAGTCTCGAAGGGTAGTTAATAAGAAGATTTTAAGGAATTAGTCTCAAGGGTTCCTGATATTAACTGAGTAGATGCATTTTCTATGTGATTTGATAAGATCTCCGCAATCATGATTGGCGGTGGTGATTATTTCTTTATTCAACTAGTTAGATTATTGGTATATAGGTGCTTTAATTCTAATAATGTCTGTGACAGAAACTAACTATAAGATAGGCAATGAAAGTCTCATTGAAGTCTTGCCTAATGCTTCTGAGTGTTTATTGGGGCTGTTGAAAAAACAGGGAAAAATTGAATATGGGGCCCTCCGAGTTGCTGTAGTGGGTGGAGGTTGTTCAGGACTTCAATATAAAATGGATCTTGTGGATGGACCTTTAGATCGTGACATCATGGTTACTTCAAATGATGTTCGTGTAGTAATTGATCCTAAAAGCGCACTTTTTGTTGCTGGGTCTCAGTTGGACTGGAGCGATGACTTGCAAAGCGGGGGCTTTAAAGTTTCAAATCCCAATGCCGAAGTGACGTGTTCTTGTGGTGAGAGTTTTTCAGCGTAATCATAATAAGTATGAGCGTTGATTATTTTACTGAACTTGGGCAGGAACGCATTTTGTCTATTGATTTAGATTCTTTGCGTGAATCATTTCAGATGACAGCTAAAAAAGTTCATCCTGATGGAGGGGGTGATGAATCGGATTTTGATAGTTTGAATCACGCTCATTCTGTATTGAGTGATCCCTTCAGAAGAATAGAGCATTTATACGAATTGTTATTTGCTAGTACTATTGATTCTTCAGGCAGCCTTTCTTCTCTGGCAATGGATCTATTCGGAACTTTAGAACCTATAGTTTCCAGAGCAGATACGATTATTAAAAAGAGGGGGCTTGCAACTACAGGGATTCAGCAGGCTCTTATTGCTAGAGAATCGATAGAAGTTCAAAAGAATTTAATTGAAGCTAATGAGATCATTAGATCAAGAATTCAGGAGATTGTTGATTCTTTTGGTGCAATAGATGCAAGTATTGAAATGGACAAGGATTCCTGTAGGCAGCGAATGCAAATTTCTGCAAGAGATTTGGCGTTTTTAGGTAAATGGGAACATGAAGTTACGATGAGAATGAGGTCTTTGATATGATTTATTTTTTTATGATATAAAGTCATGGGAGATAAAATATTAGGCATCGATCTTGGAACTACGAATTCTCTAGTAGGAATAGTTGATTCAGGGTTTCCTATTTTGTTTGCTGATCCGGAGGGGGCTCGTCTTACTCCTTCAGTAGTTTATTGTGATGAAGGGGTAGGCATTTTAGTTGGAGCAGAGGCTAAGAGGATGATGGCTCGGAATCCTGAGCTTGCCGTTTCTTCGGTTAAAAGAAAAATGGGGGATGGTGCTGAGTTGATCCTTGGCAATGAAAAGATGAGTCCTGAGGAAATATCTGCTCATATTTTGATTCATTTAAAGGGTATTGCTGAGAAGGCCAGTGGAGAAGCATTTCATAAAGCAGTCATCACAGTGCCTGCTTATTTTAACGATGCACAAAGAATGGCGACAAAGAAGGCAGGGAGTCTGGCGGGTCTCGAAGTGGTTAGAATATTAAGTGAGCCAACAGCTGCTGCAATATCATACGGACTCGATAAATTGAAGGAGAAGTCAAAAATCGTTGTGTATGACTTTGGAGGAGGAACTTTTGACGTTTCCGTTCTTGAACTCAACGATGGAGTGTTTCAGGTGCTCGCAACTTCCGGAGACACTAGATTGGGAGGCGATGATTTGGATTATGCAATTGCTGAATATTTTTACAGGAAAGCTGAGTCCTCAAGACTTTCAGGGGCTTCTATTGATGTTAGGCAACGTTTTCTTGAGTCGGCTAGATTAACAAAAGAGACACTCTCTTTTCATCAAGAATACACGGTAAGAATTGCTTTCTATCAAGGGACAAAAAGTTTCGAATTTAAAATTTGTCGTAATGAGTTCAATCAGATTATAAAACCAATCATTGAGAGAACCGTTAGACACTGTAAGACGGCTCTACTGGATTCAGGCCTGGGGGCGGAAGATGTGGATTCGATTGTTTTGGTTGGAGGGAGTACTCGTATCCCGTTGGTTCAACAAATAGTTGAAGAGCTGTTTGGTAAAGTTCCTGACCTTTCTCAACACCCTGATGAGGCGGTTGCTTTGGGGGCAGTCATTCAGGCAGGCATAATGTCAGGGATCATGAAAGAGGTTATTTTGTTGGATGTTACCCCTCTTTCCCTGGGTATTGAGACTTTTGGAGGCCTCATGAATGTTATTATTCCACGTAATACAACGATTCCGATTCGGCGAGGAGAAATGTTTACCAATGCGGTTACGAGTCAGGAAAGTATGACGATAAAAATACTTCAAGGCGAAAGAGAAATGGCAAGAGATAATTGGAAGTTAGGAGAATTTGAAATAGAATTTGAGCCGGTTCCAAAAGGTAAGGCTCGGGTAGGAATTGAATTTTGCCTTGATGTAGATGGTATACTTACGGTCTTGGCTAGGGACACAGTGACAGAAAAAGACAGGGTTCTAGAAATACGAGATTCCGCAGTGGATGTTGATGATTCAAGTGTTGAGAAGATGGTCAATGAATCAATAGAAAATGCATTTGAAGATATGAATGAGCGAATTTTATCAGAAGCAAGAATTAAGAGTAATGAACTGATTCCTGCTGTGACTGAGGGGCTTACCTTACTGGGTCATGAATTAGAGGAGCAAGTTAAACAGGCAATTGAGAATAACTTGAAAAATGTAGAACAAGCTATGCGTGGCAACTCTTCTAAGGAGCTGAAAGATGCCAATGAAGCACTTGATAAATCAACTGAGCCTTTGGCTGTATTACTTATAGAGAAGGCCTTAGAAAAATAATGAAAGGGTTGCTTAATTTAGTTTATTTATAGTATTTTGTTATCCAAATTATAATTGATTGGATGAATTCATCTAACTCAGTTATAAACAATACAATTTAAGGAACAGAAAGTGATACCTTCGCGAAGAGAAGAGGGCCATGATCCCAAAAGAGTTACCGATGATTCTGATCAGGATTTGGCAAGGAAGATAGACGCTGGAGTTGAAAGTCCGCAGAGTGATGAGGAAGTTTTCGCTGCAATTTGCAGGGGAGATCTTGAAATTTTTCCTGCTAGGAAAATTGCAGGAGGGAAGATTGTATTTGGATGTCCTTTTTGTTCAAGACCGATTGAGCTTAAGCGGCGTCTCGAAGGTAAGGAAACTGTTTGCGTACATTGTAGCGGTAAGTTGATAGCGCCTGAACTCAGTAGCGGCAATGCTGCTGTTCCATTGTCTGGATCTGGTGGCATGGCAGGTGCACAGAGCATTGAGTTGCCGGAACCTAAAAGAGTAGATAATAAGGTCTCATCTATAATTTCATCTAGTGAGGATAGTTTTAATAAATCAATATTAGTTCATGAGGTTGACCGTCGATTAAAAAAGAATCAGGTTCCAAAATTAATTTCGAAGGAAGAGGCTGAAGCGGGTTTTGATATGAGCGCTGCATGGAAAAGTTATCCTGAGTATAGTAGAGGGATATATTTTTATCTTAAACGATTTGGGGCGACTTTTATGATTCTTCTTATTCTCGCTGTTACAGTAGTGACAATCGTTCAGCAAAGTAAATTGAGGAGCGAAAAGCATCACATCTCATCTCAGGGGCTAGTAATTGCTAATGTTGATGATAAGTATTTTGTTACCCTGAAGGAGTTCTCGTCTGCAAAGACTATCCAAGAAAGACTTAAGTATGTGAGGATTCCTGAGGTGATAAATCCTAAGATGTTAGAGGCATATGCCGATTTAAGAGATCACCTTGTTTTACCTTCAATCGATTTAAGTTCTTTGTCGGAGGTTTCAATTAATGGACTAAAGTTCTGTAAAATTCAAAGTTCAGTCACTACTGTCCCTCATTATTTATATTTTCAGATCAAGGAAGAAGGGGAAGTGTTGTTGGATTGGGAGAGTGCTGTGGGATACGGGGAAGTTGATGTTCGTGCATTTTCAAAGTGGCCATCAGACCGACCGGTTAAGGTAAGGGTTTTAGCCAGACCCGCACAATTCTATGCCTATGAGTATAAAGATAGGTCCATGAATTGCTATGCCCTCACTGACTTGAGAGGAAAAATACTAATGTATGGTTATGTTAATTCTGGAGATAAATCAGCCGAGCTTATGAAGGGACTTGATTTTGGAGCTAATGATAAGCGATGGGCTCCATGCATTCTAAATCTTAAAGCTCCTAAATTAAGTGAACGAAGAAGGCCGATGCAGGTATTGATTGAAAATGTTGATGATCTTGGAGAAGGGTGGTTGGCTCCATGATTTAGGAGCTAACATTTTCATGTATCTTATGATTTTCTTGTTAATAATCGCCAACGAATAACAAATAAGGAAACCAACATTTTAAAGGCGGACATAATATTCATAGTCGATCCAGGACTCTCATGCCAATTAATGGGAATTTCTTTTAGTTTATATTTTTGTCGCGTTAGGTGTGCAGCAAGTTCAATGTCAAAGACGAAACGCTTTTCTTTGAGGCGATGGCGGATTTGTTGATAAGCTTCAGTGGGCAAGCACTTCAAGCCGCATTGAGTATCTCTTAGGGGTAAGTTAAAGGTGAATTTAACGATGCTGCGGAAAATATTACCAAGGGCTTGGCGCATTTTGGTTCGATTAACTTCCTTGCCTTCTCCTGTTATTCGTACTGACCATAGACAGGTCTTGTGATCATTTTTACTGCTTTGTGTTTTAGATAGGAAATTAAGAGTTTCTTTGGGAGAAATGGCTCCATCAGCATCGACGAATGCTACCCATTTATATTTGCTAGTGTCAGCTTGATCCCAACCTGAATAAATGGCGCCGCCCTTGCCTTGGTTGGGCTCTATTATGAGAGCATCCAAAAGGACCTTAAATTTGCTTTGCAATCTTTGGACCAAGAAAACCATAAATTCTGCCTCTTCTGGGCCGGACCCGTCGTCGACAGTTTGTATTTTGATTGGTAATTCGGTGGTTTCAGAACACTCGCATAGTTTCGCAAGGAAATCGGGCAACCGAGAGCTCTCCTTGTAGCATGGAATTACCAATAGGATTGAATCTGAATCTTTCGTCGGTTTGTGAAGTGATTGATTGCCTTATTGTATGTATTACTTCGTTTTGAATCGGTAAATACAAACATGCCTATAAGTCTCTCCTGGCTTGAGAATGCTATTTGGAAAGTCGGGTTGGTTCGGACTGTCTGGGTGGACTTGAGTTTCCAAGCAAAAGGCATTCCGATGATTGTATATCTTATTTCCTTTTCCAATATTTGAACCGTCTAGGAAATTTCCAGTGTAGAATTGAATTCCAGGCTGATCAGTCAGGACTTCCATTACTCTGCCGGTTCTAGGTTCAGTGACTCTGGCTGCTAAATTAAGAGAGTTTCCGCTATCATTTATTACCCAGTTATGGTCATAACCTTTTCCAAACTCAAGTTGCTGATTCTTTTCCTCAATTCGCTCGCCGATTTTATGTGGCGTGAGAAAATCGAAAGGGGTCCCGGTGACTTTCTTTAGTTCGCCGAGTGGAATGTTTCCGGCATCAGTAGGTACAAAAGTGTTAGCAAAAATTTCCACTTCATGTCCGAGGATGTTGCCACTTCCTTCTCCGGCAAGATTAAAATAGGAGTGATGAGTCAGATTGATTGGCGTGGCCTTATCTGTTTTAGCTTCATATTCTATTTCGAGTTCGTTTTGATTTGTGAGCCAGTAAGTTACTTTGGAAGCAAGGCTTCCTGGATAGCCTTCTTCACCGTCTTTACTGAGATAAGTGAGCTCTATTCCAGCCTTTCCTAGTCCGGTAACTTCTTTGGCTGCCCATACTTGTTTGTCAAAGCCCACATTGCCACCATGCAGGTGATTGTCTCCATTATTAGTTGCGAGATTGTATGTCGTTTCTCCAATTTTAAATTGTCCTTTAGCAATCCTATTAGCATATCGACCGGCGATACAGCCAAAGTATGGACTTGCTTTAATGTAACTGGATAATTTGTCATAGCCGAGTACCACATCTCCTAATTCCCCATTTTGATCAGGTACATGTAACTGTGTGATGATGCCACCGTAATTGGTGATCTTTGCCTGCATTCCACTTGAGTTTTCCAGTGTGAATAAATCCACAGCCGTTCCATTACTTGTTGATCCGAATGGAGTCTTGCTAACTTTCACTGTGCTGCAGTTTGATAGTAAAATTGTTGATAGAGAAACCCAGATGATATTGGAGAGTTTTTTATTTATTTCCATGCTAATGTGTTAGCGGAAATCGGCCTTAACCGCAAGTTTCAGAAAAACTGAATACAAAAAGTTGCTTAATTGCCTAGATTTAGGCGGAAAGGAGGCCCCGTCACCGAGGTTTCGAGACCCCCTACCACACAAGGAGAGTGTATTAATTTTTTATTTTTTGCACTAGAAGGCCTTGCCGAGAGGTCTGCTGAATAGCTGGAAGTGCTTTTTATGTAATTCTTTTTGAGTTCTCGTTATGCCTTCTTCCAAATCAATTAGAGCCCATTGATTAGGATGTAATTCTTTTGCATTTTTGGGATTCTTCTCAATGTGCTTTTTGATCTGTTGTTGAAGGGCTTGAACTGTATTTTTTAAAGTTTGTAATTGTTCGCTATGTTTTTTAGAGGCTCTTTTTTCACTTACTACTTGTCTAATCAAAATATGCTCTTTTTGGATCCAAGGTATTGCTTTATTGACTGAACTTATTCCTCCCGCAAGTGATCCATCAGGTCTGATGCGTGGTGGTTGAGGGCCTCTACTTCCTCCTCTTTGAGGTACCTCAGAGATTGGAGTTTCAGAGATCCCTCCGCTCTTAGGATCCAATAATGTTGGGGTTATGAAAATTAACATGTTCTTTCGGCTGTGCCTTTTGTTGTCACTTTTAAATGCATGTTTAAGCAAGGGTAGCTTACTTAATAGAGGTAGTCCGACTCCTTCGCGTGAATCACTGGCTTCGTCTAAGCCTCCTATAGCAAGAGTGTACCCGCTCTCTACTTCGAGCGGGGCAGTGAATACTCGTGAACTGGCCACTGGGTAAGAATTCCCATCTATTATCTCTGAACCTATAATACTTGATACAGTAATTAGGACTTGAAGGGATATTCTTCCACCCTCTAGTCGCTTTGGAAGGACATTAATGCTTGTTCCAATTGGCAAATAAGAGACCGAAGAGGTTGTTGTCCCTCCTACTCCTGGCGTAGTGCTTGATTGTGCCGAGAGAACGGGCTGATTGACAACGCTTTGAATTGCAACTTCGCGATTATTTTTTGTCAGAACTCTTGGGTAGCTGACAGTTGTAGTTTCACGGTCTTTGACCAAAGCCAGTACCTTGGCCTGCAGGTCGGGGCCGCTTAGAATTGCAGTCATTGGCATGCCAGTGCTATTAATCTTATTAAGATTAATATTAGTAGAAAGGTCTGAAAGGCTAAGTCCATAACCGCCATCCATGGTTCCTGACCAATCGACTCCCATTTGTTTTCTTGGGTCTTTTGTCGTTTCAAAGAACTTTACCTCGACAGCTATTAATGGTTGAGGCCTATCAACTGTCTCGAGATATTTTTCTACGAGTTGATGTTGTTGTCTGTTAGCTATTATGAATAAGGAATTATTATCTGAGTTCCATATGACTTGGCTGTTATTATTTCTTGAACTCTGAGCAGAACCTCTAATAATGTTTTGCGCGGGATTAATCTTAGTGGGTGTGGACTGATAATTGAGATTACCAAAATTCCCGACACTATTATCTCCAGGAGCAATTATAGCGTTCATGCCAGCAGTGTTAATGCCTACTATTCCTTTTATTGCTGTTACCAGTTCATCCGCATTAGTTGTAAATGGGCTTGAAGTTCCATTGAGGCCGAGCTGTCCAGTGCCTCCATTTCCTGCTATGGACGAATTGGAATTGGAACCTCGTCCATAGTTTCCTCCAGTTGAGCTACTGCTACTGGAACCGAAGCCGTTAGAGCGAACATTTCCTGTATTATTGTTGGAGCCTTTACTTATTTCACCGGTATTAAATCGTATACGGTAAGTGCGGGCAATAAGACTTTTGTCACTTAGGAGTCTCATGTGCCAGACTTCGTCTTCATAGATCAGAGAAACGCCATTCATCTTGGTAATGGTTTCAAGAGCAGCGAAAGGGCTCTTATTGAGAGAAAAAGTGATTAACTTGGCACTGTCATTTCCATCTTCTGGCAATGCGACAAAGTCAATTCCGGCGTCATCGGCTAGGAAACGTAATACATCACGGACTGATGCTCGGTTAAAGTCATATTCTTTTACAGGAGCATTCCGGAGTGAATTCGCCGCTTTTTCATATACTGGCGACGTTTCCAATTGTGATTGACTGATGCCTCGATTGGTCAAAGTAAGGCCAGCGAGAAATGCACAAATATTAGTTAATAATACAAGTTTAGATCTATTTTTTAACCGGGATGCTCTCTTGTGGGTGTTTGTCATTCGATCGTATTGTTGAATAATCACTCAGGACGAATAACTCGCAATATTAGCCAAAATAAATAATAATCAATAAAATAATCACCTTTACCGTAATTACCATAACAATAGAAGTATTAGATAAATCGTAAATTATAGATTAAAAAATGAGATAAAATGACAAAATATAATGAAAATAAACTAAAATTGCATAATTTCCTGATATATTGCCTTTTCTTCTACGTGTTTTAATAATTCTTTGAGTAACACAAGGCTGGCAACTGAGTCGAATAAAGCATCATGCCAGTTTAAATTTGGGCAATATTTCGCAATTTCTTCATCTGCACCAATTTCCTCGATTAATGCACCCAAAGAGTGGTTTTCCGCTTTGGGCATAATTTTCCGCGCCAATTGTAAAGTATCTATCCATAGTTTAAAGCCATGCATTGGAAAGGCTCTTAGGAATCTTTTTTCGGTGCCGGCACCATGAGCAACGACCACTTTCCCTGATAGATAATTATTAATTATAGGCCATAGCTCATCAAGTTTTGGTGCATTTTCTAGGTCTAAATCCGTTATTCTGTGTATGCGATGTGATGAATTTTCGATGGACCTTTCTCTTTTAGTAGATATAAAACTTCTAAAGAAACTTTCTTTTTGGATTTCCATTCCTCCCATTGATGCCATTCCTATCTGTATGGGTTCATCGGTTCCATCGTCACGAAAACCCGTCGATTCAAAGTCAATTGCGGTAAATTCGATATCACTAAAATCCATTTTTTATTTCTGTTTTTAACAATTCTTTAATTACTAAATTATAGATTCAGATTTAGTATTACACTGACATAATGCTGATATTTATTAATAACGATCTTGATTCGATCAATAAAATAAACTTTGGTAATTATTCTGTCATCTTATCGATGCTTCTTTGAATGGAAGATGAGATCACATCGTCTTGAATTTATCAAATGAATCAAAAATCTACCATTTTTACTATTAGCGTTACTGCTCTTGGAATTTTGACGATGGTATTTATTCTTTTTTTTAATTATGCGCGACGTAATGTCGATAATAACAAATTTACTGAAATTACTGAAGGTCTAGATCTTAATTTCAGTGAATTACCAGACACTGATATCTCTCTGATCGATGATTCTGCAAGTCGATCACCTTTTGCTTCATCTGCACTAGATGCACTAAGAAAATTGTTAGCTGCCCTAGCTGCAGATTCTTTTGCGCTCCGTAATGAGGTCATACTTCGTTTCACTGATGAGACTGAATATAATGTTTTTCTCAAGACTCTTGCTGATCGTAATTTGAGCCTTCTCGGCAGTTCGGATCGATTCATGACGATGAGAATTGGTTTTGAAAGGTATGGTGATCTATTTGGTGAATTGGCCAATTTGGATCCATCTGCATATGAGGTTGAAACAAATTTTTTGGTAAGTTTGCCTAGTCAGCCTGGTACTGGTGATTCTCCTGGAGCGGGAGAAGGTGCGATTCCGTTTGGTCGTGATGCTTTAAAATTTATAGGTATTGGAAAAGGGAATCTGGAATTTGGTAAAGGCATTAAAGTTGCGGTCATAGACAGTGGTATTCAGGAGCATGAAACTTTTTCAGAGAAAAATATTTTAGAATATGATCTCGTAAGGGATGCTAATGGAAACCTCATTCCTATTGATTCTAATAATGGTCATGGGACTGCAGTGGCTTCTATTATTGCAGGGAGTGACCCTCGCTATTTAGGTGTGGCTCCAGCTGCAGAAATTTTAAGTTATCGGGTGCTGGATAATGATGGGTATAGTGATAGCTATACTCTCGCAGAGGCTATTATCCAAGCTGCCGATTCAGGGGCTGACATCATTAATATTAGTTTAGGCTCCAAAGGTGATAGCGGTATAGTTCGTCGAGCAGTTGATTATGCTAACGATGCGGGCGTTTTGATTGTCGCGGCTACCGGTAATGAAGGTGCGAATTCAATTAGTTTTCCTGCTGCAATTGACGGTGTTGTTGCGGTTGCTGCTAATGATGCGCTCGGGCAACATGTTGATTTTGCAAATTCTGGAAACAATCTTCAAGATGGAGGAATAACAGCACCGGGTTATGCGGTATGGGCTGCTTGGCCTGAGGGTGAGGCTGTGAGTTTTAGCGGCACCTCTGCAAGTGCGCCTTTTGTTTCTGGGGCAGTTGCTGCAGTGATGTCTGAGAATCAAGGAATGTCAGCTCTTTCCGCCTATGAATTACTACAAAATCATTCGAACGAGGCTGGAGCCCCTGGTAATGACATTGTTTACGGCACCGGGAATCTAAATCTGGGGCGCGTATTAGAGCGTAATGTTCCAAATATAACGGATGCAGGGATTGCTAGTTATTATTATGATCCGGCAAGTACTGAACTCGGTGGGCAACCAAATACGGCTCAAGTTGTCATTGAGAATAGAGGGACCACAGCGCTCCATAATCTAACAGTACAGGTGAAATCAGGATCAGCTGAACGTACCTATAATGTATCATTTATTCCTGTTGGAGAAATTGCTGTAATCGAAACTCCGGCAGGATTTTCTTCGGGCGTTACAGAAGAGGGGCTTCCTGTATCAGTGACAGTGATTGTTAATCAGAATTTGAACGGTCAGGATCGTGATGTCAGTGATAATTCGCTCAGTAAGAATATTGAGTTAAATTCATCAAAACAACCTTAAGATTTCTGAGGAGGGTTTGATTTTTTTTATTACGTCGGAATATTCTTAGGAATAAATTTTTGATCCGGATTCTTTGAATTCCTGAGACTTTTTTTCCATACCTGATTGAATGGCCTCCTCAGTATTCATTCCGTGCTCGTCAGCATACTGACGTATTTCATCACTTATTTTCATCGAGCAAAAAGTGGGTCCGCACATGCTGCAGAAATGAGCGGTTTTTGCTCCGTCCTGCGGGAGTGTTTCATCATGAAATTCGCGTGCCTTATCAGGGTCTAGACTCAAATTGAATTGATCTTCCCAACGAAATTCAAATCGAGCCTTTGAAATGGCATTGTCTCTTTCCTGTGCGGCAGGGTGTCCCTTTGCGAGGTCTGCTGCGTGGGCAGCAATCTTATATGTAATAACTCCCTCCCTAACGTCTTCCTTGTTTGGTAAACCTAGATGCTCTTTTGGAGTCACATAGCACAGCATAGCACAGCCATACCATCCTATCATGGCGGCTCCTATGCCGCTGGTGATATGATCATAGGCTGGAGCAATATCTGTTGTGAGTGGTCCGAGTGTATAGAAAGGGGCTTCATGGCACCATTCGATTTGTTTTTCCATGTTCTCTTTAATCATATGCATAGGGACGTGGCCAGGTCCCTCATTCATAACCTGAACGCCTTTTGCCCATGCACGTTCAGTGAGTCCGCCTTGAGTTTTAAGTTCGGCGAATTGAGCTTCATCATTTGCATCTGCAATTGATCCCGGCCTTAAACCATCACCAATTGAAAATGATACATCATATGCTGCCATGATGTCGCAAATGTCATCCCAGTGAGTATAAAGAAAGTTTTCCTTGTGATGAGTTAAGCACCATTTAGCCATTATTGATCCACCTCTACTGACGATGCCGGTCATTCTTGTCGCAGTCTGGGGAATGAAACGAAGTAATACGCCTGCATGAATTGTGAAGTAATCGACACCCTGTTCGGCCTGTTCTATTAGTGTGTCACGGAACACTTCCCAGCAAAGATCTTCTACTCTTCCATTTACTTTTTCTAATGCCTGATAAATGGGCACTGTTCCTATAGGTACCGGGGAATTACGAATGATCCATTCGCGGGTAGCATGTATGTTCTTTCCTGTGGACAGGTCCATTACCGTGTCTGCTCCCCACTTAGTCGCCCATTGCATCTTCTCCACTTCTTCTTCAATTGACGAGGTGACTGCAGAGTTTCCAATATTTGCATTGATCTTAACAAGGAAGTTCCTGCCTATGATCATAGGTTCAGATTCGGGGTGATTAATATTTGAAGGAATAATTGCTCTGCCCCTTGCAATCTCGTCTCGAACGAATTCTGGTGTGATGTATTCTGGGGTTGATGCACCTAATGAATCTCCCTTATGAGCAAAGTTCATCGCATTCCGAGGGTCTTTTTGGTTATCTTGGATAGCTTGATAGGCGGCTTCTCTGCCAAGGTTTTCGCGGATGGCGATGTATTCCATTTCTGCGGTGATGATTCCTTCACGCGCATAATGTAATTGTGTTACTGGGCCAGAACCGTCTGATTTAAGAGGCTTACGTTTTAGGCCAGAGTATTCTAATAGTCTGTTCTTTGCCTTTTTCTTTTTATTATAATCTTCAGCGTGTTTGTCAGAGAGGTATCCATTATCTTCCGGTACCGGAGTTCGTCCATCGTATTCCGTGACATCACCTCGATTGAGAATCCATTCTCTTCTCAGGGCGGGAAGGCCCTTAGTGACATTGCCATTAAAATTTGGATCGCCCCATGGTCCGGATGTGTCATAAACTTTTATAGGAGCATTGGGCTCGATGAGGCCGTTTGGTTTTTCGCTAGATGAAAGCGATATTTCTCTCATCGACACTGCAATGTTTTCATGGTTCTTTCCACGACAGTAAATCCGTTCACTGTTGGGAAATATGGGCTCGCTATCAATGGATTCAGAAGAGGCAATCATTTATTTTTGCTTAGGGCTGTTAGAGGTATTTAATAATTTAGGCCTTGGCAAATAGGCGGTCGTTCCCATAAGTATATGAACTTATAAAAGACTTCCTACGTCGGCATTATCCGTTTCAGGTTCAAAGGGTGTCGCCAATGGTGGCGACTCTCAGCTGGCGAGCCAGCTCTCCCGCTTTTTATTTTGATTTGATATTAATTGTACGGAACTGAGTGGTCAAAACCAATCCGCACCCATTAATACTTTTTTCTGTTCACTTAATTAAGTGAGTAAGTGCCTTGTACAGAGAGGGATAGGTTAATTTATAACCTAGTTCAGGCATACGTTTGGAATATACAGGCAAGTCAGCTAGTAGAGTTTCTTCTGCCATTTGTCCGAATAGCAATTTAATCAAGATTTCCGGTACAGGTAAAAAGGCAGAGCGCTTTAATAGTTTTGCTAAGACATTAGTGAATTCTTTATTAGTTACTGGTTCATCTGCCACAGCATTAATAGGGCCTTTCCATCTATTATCCAATAAGGCCTCGTTGATCATGCCAACAAGATCATCAATGGAAATCCAACTCATTCTTTGAAGTCCAGATCCTATCCGTCCGCCTAGTCCCAGTTTTATGGATGGAAGCATTTTCTTTAGGGCTCCACCAGTAGGTGTTAACACGACACCAATACGCATAATGCACACTCTAATATTCGCTTCAAGTGCAGGATTTGTCGCCTCTTCCCAACGTTGGCATACAGCGGACAAGAACCGTTTTCCAGGAAGCGAATCTTCAGTATGAGATTCATTAGAATCTTGATCATAATAATTTATTCCGGAAGCGCTGATGAGGACTTTTGGAGGAATGGGTAATTTTGCGATTGATTCAGACAGTAGTCTGGTGCCTTGTTCTCGACTCTTCGAAATTTTTTCTTTTTGTGATTTACTCCATCTGCGACTCGTTATGCTTTCTCCGGCCAAATGAATCACAGCATCGAGTTGCTGCGCTTTAGATAGATCGATTGAGTCCGATTGTGGATTCCATTTAATGTCATGAGCATTAATGAGGTTTCTAGTCAGACGTAGAATATTATGTCCTTTTTTTTCTAGAGAAGAAATCAAGTGTTTGCCTATCATTCCTGTGGATCCACTGATTAATATGTTTTTAGCTTTCAAGGTAAGTTTATTAGGTAATTTATAGCTGTTGAGATTTTCCCATGAAATTTTTATTACAAGTGATTCGACACGACTAACTAAATGAACGAAATTTACCTTAGCTTGGATCTGAATGCAGCAGCAGAAATCATTGGATCTTTTTATGTCTTTAGTCGTGATCAAGAAAAGTAAAGAAAGTCCAAAGATGACGCCTCGCGGCAAAGGTCTAGTTGGAATGTCTTTTGCAATGATTGTTATTGGCTCAATGATTGGAGAGTCTTTAATTGTTCAGTTGGGTGTTTTTGCAGTAATTGTTTTATTTTTTGCTTATTATGTTGCAAAGCAAAACGCTAAAAACTTAAGAATAGTAAGGAGAATTCCTAGAACTGTTTTTTCGGGGCATGATTTTAATTTTGAATTGGAAATAACAAATAAAAAGCGTTGGATGAGCTCTCGTAATATAATGATGTATGATCATTATTTGCCGTTTTCTGAAAAGGGTTTTGCCTGTGATTTGATTCGGCCTAGGCAGAGTCTGGCGGAAGACTTTAGGACTCGGGTGGTGGAGAGGGGAACCGTCAAAGGGAAGGGGTACCGAATTGTTTCAGATTTTCCTCTCGGTCTATTTCATGTTGTGAAGCGCCGACGTGGGATGGAAGTGATGCAGGTTTATCCAAGGCCAATGCTTACGGCCGCTATTAAATCAACGGTGGCTGGTGGAGGTGAAGGGAATTCGTTAATGTCATTTATGAATAATAATGATGGTGAGATATGTGGATCCAGAGAATTTCAGAAAGGGGATAAAGTTAATCAGATTATTTGGCCTGCTTATGCACGGATAGGAAAGCTTTACGTGCGTGATTATGATTATTCAACGCCTCAGAAATATTCTTTGGTTTTCCATTCCTATTCTCCTTCCGGGAAACTTATTTGGCCGGAAGTCTTTGAGCATGCAATTAGTTTGATCACTGGTTTAATATTAATGTGCCGAGACCAGAATATTCCTTTTGAAATTTGCGGTCCTTTCACTGGATGGAAAATGATGGAAATAAAAAATCCTCGTTTTATTTCTAAAGTGCTTAAATGTTTGGCTGAAGCTCAGCATTATCCCGAGTCTGACCTAGAAGTTGTTTCCAAAGTGTTAATGACTTTGTCTGGCACTCATCCTGTCTTTGTGATTAGTGAGGCTTCAGTTGACACATGGGCTGATAAATTGCCTCAACTGCCCAGAGTTATTAATTGCGTTGATAATGATGTCTTAAAGTCAAAGAAACCTAAACTCAAAGATTTCCGTAGTGTAGCTTAATGCGATTAATGGATAATGTATTTCAGATTGGTAGTTTCGTTGTTTTGTTTGGTTTCATATTGTTAATAACTTGGTTATTTTCAATTAAGGGGAACTCGAATCGTAACGTCATTACTTCACTGAGTTTTTACATTGCGGTTTCTATTTCTTTATTTTTCTTTGCCGCTAACGAAGGGGAAGGATTGATGAGTTTTTGGGTGATGCTTGGGGCAATGGCTTTGTGCATTGGTATTATGGTCTGGGCCTTTGAATGGCAAGTCGATCGGTTGAGATCTGTTCTGGCTCATAAAAGGAATGATTCTTCCTGGTTCATGTTGATTGGTTTTTCTGCGCTATTGTCTGTGCTGATAGCGTTCCTTTTTGTAAGGCCGTTACCTCTGGTTGGAACTCAATTTGTTAATCTGGGGCAGTCAGTTAAAAATACCTTGCCTTCCCTTAGTGAAATTACGGATAGGATAAAAAATACGACTCAAGTTGCTAACGGCGAACCACAACAAGCCAAAGTTTTAGGTGCTGGTTTTGATAACCGCAGAGAATTGCCAAAAAAGGGAAGTATTAATTTGGGCAATCAAGAAGTGATGTATCTGAAGATTCCTGATGACGGGGAATTTAATAAATTTATTGCTCGGCAGAATTATGTTAGGAATGCGGTGCTAGACAAGTATGCTGATGATGCTTGGGAGTCCGTAAGAATGGAGAAGGAATGGCGTTCCGATGAAATGGATGGGATTAAGGATGATTGGGTCAGGCTTGCAGAAGGGAACGGGATTTTGCATGAGATTTTTTTACCTGTATCTGGAGGCGCTGGATTGCCTGCCATTCAGAACCCATTGGCCTATAGATTGAAATTTATAATTGGTTCAGGTTTTAACTCGTATCAAGCTGAACTTAGGGGAGCAGTTCGTTATCAGGTCGAGTCTCAGCCACTTGTCTGGTCAGAATTCAGGGGAGACCCTCAAAGAATTTCTCAAGGAATTAGTCCTGATCTTCTTTCTCCAGCCAAAGGTAATTTGGGTCGTAAGGTTAAATCTCTATTTTCTGAAATTACTGAGGGTTTAATTTCTGGACCCGAGAAGCTGGATTCAATTCAGAGATATTTAAGATCGGAGTTTGAATACAGTACAGAGGTTAAGAATCTGAAAAGCTTGTCAGCGATGGAGAATTTTCTATTTCAAGAGCGTGCTGGATGGTGTGACTATTTTGCTTCTGCTGCGGCTCTTCTTGCTCGTGAGGCTGGATATCCTGCACGAACAGCTTATGGATTTTCTGGTGGGCGAGCCTTCCCCAAGGAAGGGATTATTTCTTATGATGCTTCAGATGCTCATTCATGGGCGGAAGTATTGGTAGAGGGACATGGCTGGGTCGTTTTTGATGCAACTCCGGTTGGTGCTGGGGCAGCGGATCTGCCTACTCGGTCGAGCATTGAAGATGTAAAAGGTCCGGAACTTTCATCATACAAGGATGCTCATGAAAATGAGAACAATGTTGAAATTGCTAAAGATCCTGAAGAAGATAAGAGAACACAGCTGATATGGCTTGCTGGTTTGTTGGGCTTATTTGCTCTCTTCTACTTGAAAGTATTTATTCAGAGTTTCATCAGAAAAACAAAAGAAAGTGAACCGGCGGGGCCATCTGAAAAAGAGCTTTATCTGGACCGGGATGCTCCACCTTATTTGTTGGAGTTTCTGAAAATGTGTCTAGAGCTTGGTCGACCCAAGGCTAAGGGGGATACGATCCGAGAAGCTATCCAAGAGGTTCGGAATATGAAGGGGTCTGGGTCAGAAGCGTTTGATCTTTTAGCTGATTATCATTACGCTGTCCGATACGCCGGGTCAACGCGTAACCGAGCCACAGAAACAGTGCTTAAGAAATCGTTTCGTCGCTTGCGTAAGGGAAGAGGAGTATCTCTTTAATTCTCTACGATCCAGATGTTACGGTAACGGACTGGGTTACCGTGGTTTTGAAGGTGGATATTTCCCTGACTATTTTTGTTTCTGAGCTGAACTTTGTCGTGAATAACAATGCCGTTATGCTTCACAGTTATCATGGGAGGTTTTTCTGTGGTCGCTGCCTGAAATTCGACGTCATAAGTCTGCCAGCGGAGTGGAGGATAGCACATATTCTCGTCCGGGCGCTTCCATTTGTAGAGGCCTCCGCATTCGTTTGACGCGCCGGAAAGTCCGAAAGAATCAAGCATCTGTATTTCCGTGCCTAGCAGATACATGCCACTGTTTCCACGCCCCTGACCTCGTGCCTTTGGCATATAAGGGAGCCTGAACTCAATGTGTAGGGTGAAGTTCTTAAAGTCATTACGCGTAGAATTTACTCCTTCCATTAGGAGGCCGTCATCTGTCTTGCGAGCACCGGGCTTCCAGTGATCCAAAGAAGATCCATCGAAGAGCTTGGTTGCACCTTTTGGAGCCTTCAGTCCTATTGTTGAGCTTTTTCTCTCAACTCGATTAAGTGTCCCGAGAGCCTTCTCTTCGGCACTGTAAATGGTGAGCTTTCCTTCTTTAAGGACAGCCGATGATCCACCTTCTTCTTTTTTGAAGGTCACTGATCCGTCATTGACTTGCTTTGCTTCCGACTGAGCTCTCTCATTGAGGTCCCATCCATTGCCTGGTAGCCCTCCTTCGAATCCTACCGCATTAAAGATTCCGTTGCCGAGCGCAACGACTTGAATGCCGACTTTTGACTTGGTTCCGTTGCCTTTAGTATAGGAGCCTTCATATTCACCTTGAATGGAAAAATGAGGATCTTTGGCGGCGTCTTCAGGTGTAGCGTAAGCTCCTTTCTTGTCTGGTGCTGAAAGAGCATAAGTAAGAAAAGTTGATGAGAATAAGGTAAATTGGATCAGTGATTTCATGTCAGTATAGCTTTTGGAATTAGAGTGATTTGAGGTAAGCAACAATATCTGCAATGTCTTGTTCAGAGAGTCCTTGTTGAGCAGCGGACATCATTAATGAGGTTCCAACCTTGCCTTGATTTTTGACCCTTCCCTTAGGAATGGTTTGTGTTATTCCTCCCATTGACTGAATAATTAGAGGGTCTCCTGCAGATAATAATCTTCCCTGAATTTTAATTCCGTCCTTGGTTTCGATTTGGTAACTATCGTATCCACTGGCAATGTCAGCTGAAGGATTAATGAGGGACTGGATCATTACTTCGGTAGTTTGTGTTTTGCCGTAATCAGTCAAAGTGGGTCCATACTCCACCCCTGTTCCATCAATGTGGTGGCACATGTAGCATCTAGCAGCAACGGTCTTACCACGCGCAGGATCTCCTTTCATTGCAAGAATTTTGGCTGTCGGCGCATATTCTCGTTTCACTGGTGGTGGTAATACAACGCTGACGAGTTTTATGCTTGATGGGTTGTATATCCCACGTGACTTGAGTGATTCTACTATGTCATGTTCTTTCCATCGATGATTTCGATTGTTTAAGAGCCACCAGATTGCTTCTGCTTTGGCTAAGCCTGTGGCTCTCTCTGCGACTGCAAGCATTGAATCAGCCCCTAACTTGGATCTAATAAACGCTAGGGCAACGACAGCGGCTTTCTTCTGAGCTTCTGGAACTCCTGTTGCCATGGCTCTTCCTGCCAACATTAAAGCTGATTTTTCGGGGTGCAATCTCCATGCGATATCAGCAAACGCTTTGCTCCACTCTCCTGGTTCATTACTTCCTATTGCTCTTCCAATTGCATTATAACTTTCAGTTTCCTTTCCGGTAGATGCTATGCCTAGTGCGTCTAGGTAAGTTCTATCCTTGCCGTCGTAACCCTTTGCTAGTGAGACTATGTGCTCTCCTGCCTTATCGAATGAAACGTTACGGAGTGACGTTGCCAGTTCTCTCCGTACTGCGGGATCAGGATCCTGTGATATTTTCTTGGCTAAAGGTAGGATGTTATTTTCTGAACGCCGTAATGAACGGACGGCAGCCAGACGTAAACGAGGGTTGTCTCCATTTAGAATTTCCTTTGTCAATGCGACTCCGGCATCACCTAGATGAGGGAGTAAGAAAGTTGCACGGGCTTTGATGTAAGGATTCGGGTCTTTCAATAATTCTTTAACGGCAGTAATGGCCTTGTCCTTTTGCTTCTTCAGAGCTGTGAACCCAAGGTTCCGGACATTTAACGCATTACTTCTGATCGCAAGAATTTGTCCTTCAGTTGAATTGAGGTCGATCTTCGGTGTTGTGGATTTGAATCCTTTAGGTGCGACGCGGTAAATTGCTCCTGAGAGTGTATTGTCGTGATCAGCATGGCCACCGACTCTTGGATCATACCAGTCAGCAACATAAATGGCTCCGTCCGTTCCAACGACAACGTCCGATGGGCGGAACAGTGTTTTTTCATCATCATTGGTTCTACCTCCTTTAAAATCAGTACCCGCGAATTCCTGAGCCGCATTAGTTGTTAAAAAGTCGAATCTTTCAAGTTTAAAGCCTGCCCCGTCCTGAACAGGTAAGTACCCAAAGACCACGTTTCTGGCAGGTTCACAGCTGAGAAGCAGGCCCTTTGAGTAAGGTTCGCCGAGGGCTCCTCCCTCATAGAAACAAATCCCCGTAGGTGATCCGCCACCATAGACGTCACCTGATGGCATCGTTCCTGGATCTTCCTGTCTCCATTCTGCGATTGGAGTGGATTGGCCTGGGCGCCGATCTGATTGCCAGCTTCTTTTGCCGTCAGCAGAGCAAAATCCTGCATTACCATATTCTAGTAGGAAAGAGGTTCTTGAGGCCGGAGGATCATCATTGTCATTTTGAAAGACGTCACCGAATGATGTTATAGTTTGTTCATAACTGTTACGGAAATTGTGACCAATGACTTCTACATTTGTTCCGTCCGGGTTCATGCGATAAGCCGTTCCGCCGATCCATACATTACCATCATCACTTTCTTTACCTGCTATTTGGCGCATTTGATAAGCGCTACCAATGCGAAATGTTTTACCTGACTTATCGGTGAATTGAGATCCGCAGTTACCGTGATTCCAGTACCATTTTCCGTCTGGACCTGCAGTTACTGAATGTAGAGAATGGTCATGTTGCTTGCTGTTGAATCCAGTCAGAAGTACTTCTCGCTTGTCTACTTCTGGATCAAATTTTAAGTCCCTGTTGACGTCGGTGTATATGACTAGGTCCGGAGTCATAGAGACAATGATCTTGTTGTCTATGACAGCAATGCCGAGTGGTGCTGTAAGAAATTTTTCCTGAACAAATGTGTGAGAGCTGTCTGCCTTGCCATCACCGTTAGTATCCTGAAGTACAACTATACGGTCACCTTCTGGCTTTCTGCCTCCGTGTCCGCGATAATTAACTCCTTCTGCTACCCATATTCTTCCGTCCTTGTCTACGTCCATGTTAGTGGGGTTGTAGAGCATGGGTGACTGTGCCCAGAGGGTGACTTCTAGGTTTCCATATGCAGAGAAAAGCTCTAATGGAACGACTTTGTGCTCAGCTTTTGAAACTGAAGAGATAACTAAAACGACAATTAATTGGTAAAAATAGCGTATCATTACCTATTTATAGTGTCCTGAATATGGATGTTACACAATATTGAAATTTGTTTCTCTAAATAAAATATCCACTTGCACCAGTCCAAACAACTAAGCATATTCTCGGCTCGGCAAATCCTGCGTAGCTCAGCGGTAGAGCGGGTGGCTGTTAACCACTAGGTCGTTGGTTCGAATCCAACCGCAGGAGCCATAATTCTCAACGGCTTAGGGAGCAATTCCTAAGCCGT